>NZ_CP050154.1:2400000-3600000 GCF_011617705.1 Brevibacterium limosum
CGCCGAACGCAACCTCGCCGACACCGAGTACCTGGCACGGGAGGTGGCGGCGCTGCGCATCGCCATGCGCGAAGTCGCCACCCGAGACTTCATCCGCTCCGAACTCAAGGATCTGCTCAAGGAGCTGGAGGAGGAGAACAGACAGGACGGGAACCAGACCGAAGAGGTCGACTCCGACCCTGCAGAACAGCGCCGAGGCGGCCCCAGGGGCAGATGACGAGACAACGGCCGAAGCGGTAGGGTTGAAGCCTCGGAAGCACTGATCCGGGAAGGAAAGGACGTGGGCATGACTGGTCCCTCTGAGGACGCCGTGAGAGAGGCACTGACCGGCGTCATCGACCCGGAGATCCGCCGCAACATCGTCGAACTCGATATGGTCGAATCCATCAGCATCGACGGCGGCAAGGTCACCGTCACGGTTCTCCTCACGATCGCCGGGTGCCCCCTCAAGGACACGATCACCAGAGACACGGAAGCCGCAGTGGCCCGTGTCGACGGAGTCACCGAGGTGGCCGTCGTCCTGGGCACGATGAGTCCCGACCAGCGCAAGGCGATGAAGGAGAAGCTGCAGGGCAGCGGTACCAGAGACATCCCGTTCAATCGCCCCGAGTCCCTGACCAAGGTCTATGCCGTCGCGTCCGGAAAGGGCGGCGTCGGCAAATCGTCGGTGACCGCGAACCTCGCCGTGTCCCTGGCAGACAAGGGGCTGCGCGTCGGAATCGTCGATGCCGATATCTACGGCTTCTCCATCCCGGGCATGCTCGGTCTCTCCGGAAAGCCGACCCGAGTCGATGAGATGATCCTGCCGCAGATCGCCCACAACGTGAAGGTGATGAGCATCGGGATGTTCGTCCCGCCGAGCCAGGCCGTCGTGTGGCGCGGCCCGATGCTCCACCGCGCCCTGCAGCAGTTCCTCACGGATGTCTTCTGGGGCGACCTCGACGTGCTGCTGCTCGATCTGCCTCCCGGCACCGGCGATATCGCGATCTCCGTGGCACAGCTGCTGCCGGGTTCGGAGCTCCTCGTCGTCACCACACCGCAGTCAGCGGCCGCCCAGGTCGCCGAACGCGCCGGATCGATCGCAACTCAGACGAAGCAGAAGCTGGCCGGGGTCATCGAGAACATGTCCTGGATGGAGATGCCCGACGGCACTCGAATGGAGGTGTTCGGGTCCGGCGGCGGCGCCAGTGTCGCCGAGAACCTCTCCGCCGCCCTCGAGCACGAGGTTCCGCTGCTCGCCCAGATCCCACTGGACACTCGACTGCGCGAAGGTTCGGACGCCGGCACCCCGGTCGTGCTCGCCGACTCCGAGTCGCCTGCCGCTCAGGCCTTCGAGACCCTCGCCGAGTCGCTGCGGCGACGCAGCAGGGGCCTGTCGGGCAGATCCTTGGGACTGAGCCCGGTCTGAGTCGGTGTCTCCCCTCTCCCCTCGCGACACCCTGGTCTATTCTGTCTTCGCCGCTCTCAGCACCCTGACCGTTCTCGTCCTCCTGGCCGGAGCCGTCGTCACGGCCTTCCGGGACGGCCCCGCCCCCAAGCAGTCGGCAAAAGCTGCACAGAGGGTGACCGCTGCCGAGAACCGGGAGGCCCTGTCCGCCGCGATGCGCAGCTATGCTGTGGTGTCTGAGAAGCGCACACCCCGCTTGGACATCCACACCTTCGGCCTGCCCGGGGCCGACTCGCTCAACTCGGCGATCGAAGCGAGTGTGCTGTCCGCGCTCGAGCAGTCCGGCGCCTTCGCCGCACGCGCCGCCTTCGACCCTGTGCAGACAGCGCCGGTCCATCGGTGGCCGACGACGGCGTTCGCACCCGCTCGGACGACCCCCGAGGCGGGCCGCGCATACCGATCCGACCCGCGCACCGTCGACATCCGCACCCGCATGCTGGCCGCCGGCGGGGACTTCGTCATCACCGCCGTCAAGACTGACTCACCGCGCCCACAGACGCGACTGCTGCTCACCGACCTCGCCCACGACCGCACCATCGATGCCCGCCGGCTCTTCGCCGCACCCGTCGACCCCGCAACCGTCGGCGCCGATGACACCGGCACACTGACGATCGATGACGCCCCAGTCTCCGACGCCGATCTCTCCTCCATCGGCCACCGAGTCCAGACGGCGCTGCACAGCGGCCTCGAGCTGCCGCAGCCCGGCGATCAGCGGTCCCCGGACTTCTCCTGTGCGCTGCTGCCCTGTGTGGCCCTGACCTATGACGATGGCCCCGGAGAGGCGAAGACCGAGCAGGCGATCCTCGATGCCGCCGATGAGGCGAACATCCGGCTCACCTACTTCTTCCTCGGGACCAACACCGAGGCTGTCCCCGAGGTCGCCGAGCGGATCATCGCAGCCGGACACGAGGTCGACAATCACACTTTCTCGCATGTGCGCATGGACACGACCTCCTCGGCGACGAATCGAAAGGAGATCGACCGGACCGGACGGTCGCTGCGGTCGGTCGGGGTGAAGGAGCATCCGCTCGTCCGCCCGCCCTACGGCGCCCTCGACAGACGCGCCGCACATGCTCTGGGCGACCCCGCGATCATCTGGGACGTCGACACCGGAGATTGGCAGCACAGGAGTGCCGAGAAGACGGTCAGCCGCGTGCAGTCGCAGGCACGCCCCGGTTCGATCGTGCTCATGCACTCCATCCATCACACGACCGCAGAGGCGGCGCCGGCGGTCTTCTCGGCCATGGCGGACGAGGGGCTCTACGCGGTGACGGTGCGTGAGCTCTTCTCCGGAATCGAGTTGAAGAAGGGCGGATCGTACTTCTGCCGCGGCTACGCCGATGAGCTGTGCTCGAATCCCGAGCATCCGGCAGTGATGAAGAACTGAGCGGGATCCCCCACCGCTCTCGGGGTGCATCCGATGCGGTGCCGACGCTGTCGGCGGCGATCTCAGGTGGCTTCGGGGTCGAACGGCGCCGCACCCGACCGGTCGCGCAGATCCACCTGGGCCTGGAACCGTTCGATGGGTGATCTCTCTCGGGCGGGGGCCGCCTCGGTGCCGGTCTGAGTGGAGACGGCGGCATCCGAGGAATCAGCGGGGAGCGACTCCGGGGAGGTGCGTTCGTGACGTTTGGACTCGCGGATGGCTGCGTCCTCTTCGACGAGTGCCTCGCGAACGATCCGCCGCGGATCGTACTGACGCGGGTCGAGCTTCTGCCAATCCACGTCCTTGAAGTCGTCGCCGAAATCGCGCTGGACGCTGTCCTTCGCGCCTTCGGCCATCCGACGCATCTGTCGAACGAGGTCCCGCAGCTTCTGAGCGTATTCGGGCAGGCGTCTTGGTCCGATCACGACCAAGGCCACAACGACCAGGATCACCATTTCGGTGCCGTTGATACCCAACATGGTCTCAAGTCTACCGTGGACGGCGGTAGCATCGACTCATGGTCAGCACAGGTTCGACACCCCGATCCTGCCGGGAGGCGCAGTGGACGAGGTAGCCGTCGAGCGGGTGCTGCGCATCGTCGAGCTCGTCCCCGCCTCGCGCGTCGTCGCCTATGGGACGATCGGTGCCGTCGCCGACTGTTCACCGCGCTACGTCGGTCGGGTGATGCGGGAATTCGGGTCGAACGTCACCTGGTGGCGAGTCGTCAACGCAGCCGGGATTCTGCCGCCGGAGATCTTCGCTCGAGCCCGCGCCCATTGGGCTGACGAGGGCACTCCGCACTCGCACGAGCGTGTCGATCGCACGGCGTTCCTCGATGTCGATGAGCTCGATCAGCTGTGGCGCACCCACGGAATCGAACCCGAATGCGGTTAGACTTGGGACAACTCAGCAGCAGAAGGGAGGGGCCGGTTGGCACGCGAAAATGCAGGTGATCTCACCTTCTCGGAACAGTACAACGGTCCCGATCCGCTGCTCGACGCCGCTCGCACCCACTCTCATGAGTTCGGGATCGCACCGGTCTCCCAGACCACGGCGAAGACACTGACGCTGCTGGCCCGACTGCTCACTCCCGTGGCCGCAGTCGAGGTCGGCACCGGAGTGGGAACATCGACGCTGTCGCTGCTGCGGGGAATGCCCACCGCCGGGATACTGACGTCCATCGACACGAATTCGACGACCCAGAGCGCCGCGCGAGACCTCGTCGATATGGCCGGGATCAGGCCGGGGCGGCTGCGGCTGATGAGCGGCCGTGCCGAAGAGGTGCTCAAACGGCTCGCCCCGTCGGCCTATGACATGGTCTTCATCGACGTGGAACCGGGCAGCTTGGAGAGGATGATCCAGCCCTCGCTGCGACTGCTCGACTCTCAGGGCCTGCTCGTCATCCACAAGACGCTGCTCAAGGGCGCCGTCGCCGATCCCGTCGACCGCAGCCCGCGCACCCAGGCGGCCCGCAGCATGCTCAACCGCATCGCCGAGCAGGAACACCTCGAGAGAGTGCTGCTGCCCATCGGAGAGGGCCTGCTGCTCCTGCAGAAGACACAGTGAATGCGACAACAGCAGAGACTTACATGTAAGTCTCTGCTGTTCGTGCGGTTTCGATCGGCCGTGCGCTGCGGCCGTCGGCTCAGAGCCCCAGTGTCTGGGCGAGAGTGTCGTGGAGTCCGGTGGCTTCATCTCTGCTGAGCTCGATCACCAGGCGACCTCCGCCTTCGACTGGAAGCCGCATCACCATGCTTCGGCCTTCTTCGGTCACTTCCAGAGGTCCGTCGCCGGTGCGGGGTTTCTGGGCTGCCATATGGGCTCTTCCTTCCGTTGTCATGCAAAGACGGTTCACACCCGGTGGACCGACTGTTGTACTTGAGATTATTCCATGATCCGCGCGTTCCCGGTAACTCTCTCACCCGACGGAGGGTCACGGGGGCAGATCGGCGGGCGGAGTGAAGTGCCACAGGTAGGCGACCCAGACGATCTGAAGCAAGACATAGGCCACCAGCATCGCGGCCCGATAGCCGCGGGAACGCACCAGCGCCAAGGTCAGCGCCATCGGAAACAGAGGCAGCAGCAGACGCAGGGTGGACGTCTGGGGGTTGAAGAAGATGAGCAGGTAGATGCCGTAGCCGAGGCAGAACAGCTGCAGGGTCCGTCCCATCTGCGCTCCGGCCGGCGAGAAGATCAGGGCCAACATTCCGGCGATGACGATGACGAGCAGCACCGGGCCGAGCGGACCGATGAGGTTGATCGACTGGGCCACCCATTGCACGACGAACGTGGTCTCACCGGTGTGCCAGGCCGCCTCGGTGTCGGTATAGGCCGTCAGCGATCCCGTCGCCCACCACGCATGGACGGGGTGGATGAGGGCCGCTGCGCAGGACAGCACACCCAGGGTCCAGGATCGGGCCGCTTCGCCGATCGGATACGGATCGCTGCGGCGGCGAAGGAAGCGGTCGATGAGGTGGAAGAGCATGAAGAACGAGAACGCCACACCGATCGGCCGGGACAGATCCATGAAGACGACGACCGGGAGCGCGGTGAGATAGCGTCGTTCGACGATGAGGAACAGCGCCGTCGCCTGGAGCAGCAGGGTCAGGGATTCTGCGTATCCGGTGGAGAAGATCGCAGCCGGTGGGAAGAACATCACCAGCGCCAGCCCCATCAGCGCCTGACCGGCATCGACGTACTTCCGGAAGAGGTGGAGGATGACGATCGAGGCCAGACCGGCGGCAATCGTGGACACGATCGGCGAGATGACCTCGTAGCTCAGCCCCGTGAGATCGGCCAGAGTGGACACGATCGACGGGTGCAGCGGATAGAATGCCCACTGATTCTCCGCGACCGCTCCCGACTCGTCGACGGGCAGGACGCGGGGATAGCCTTCGTCGGCGACGCGACCGTACCAGCCTCCGTCCCAGAAGTTGAGGAAGTCGTTCAGGGTCGTCGTCACCGGGGAGGATGACCAGTTCGCCGGGTCCTGGCGTTTGAGGACTGCGGCGAAGATCGACAGGCTCACGACGCGGGAGGCGAAGTACACGGCCACGGCCTGAAGCCACACCGGCAGAGCTATGAACAGAGCGCCGAGGCGGCTGAAGCGGGAGGAGTCGAAGGCTTCGGGGGCGAGAGTGATTCCGGGCAGGTCTGCGGGGCGGCTCATCGTGGTCCGGCAGCCGCTTCCGGCCCCTCAGAAGATGCGGTCGGGGTGGTGGGGGTGGTTGTGGGTGCCGCCCCGGTCCCGACCGCAGATTCGAGTTCACCCAGGCGTGCGCGCAGCACTGCCATGGCCTCATCGACGTCTTCCATCCGATAACCGCGCAGTGCGGGGCGGAATCGCACGGCGTCGAGGTCGTCGCTGGTGAATTCCTCAGGCAGGCCGGTCCAGCGTTCCTCAGCCTCATCGACCGTTTCGGAGGAGAAGACGTTGAAGGTCGCCGCGACGACGAACACGAGGACGAAGACCGCAGCCGCGACACCGATCACAATCCACAAAGGCATGGCACCATTTTCGCATAGGCGCGTGCCCGGACCGCTCAGCGCAGTCCGCGTACGGTGTGTTTCGGCGCCGCCTCACCGGTGATCGCCAAGGTCACGGCGATCGCGTCCGCGGTGGCTCGCACATCGTGGGTGCGGATCAGCGCCGTCCCCTTCTCGATGGCCAGTGCGGTCGCGGCGATCGTGCCGTACAGCCGGTCCGCTGGACCGACGGCGCCGATGGCCTCTCCGACGAAATCCTTGCGTGAGATCGCCAGCAGCACCGGATAGCCGGTGGCGGTGAACCGGTCGAGTTCTCGCAGCAGCCGCAGCGAGTGGTAGGTGTTCTTCCCGAAGTCAGGAGTGGGATCGATGATGATCCGTTCCTCGGGCACGCCGGCTGCGCGGGCCGCCTCGGCGAGTTCGATTACGCCTGCCAGGGTGGAGCCGACGACGTCCCCGGCCCGCAGGCCATAGCGGCTGCGGTGGGCGTCGGTGCGCGGGCTCAGGCCCCCGGTATGGGAGCAGACGATGCCGACATCATGTCGGGCGGCCACCTCGGCGAGCTCCGGGTCGACCCCAGCCCACGTGTCGTTGAGCAGCCCGGCACCGGCCCTGCAGGCGGCCTCGGCCACCTCATGGCGCCAGGTGTCGACGCTGATGAGCACTTGCGGGTGAGCCCGGGCCACGGCTTCGATCGTCGGGCACACGCGGTCGATCTCCTCGTCCACGGAGATCTCCCGCCCGCGGCCGGCACGCACTCCCCCGATATCGACGATCTGGGCACCCGCGCAGGCGGCGCCCTCCACTGCGGTGATCGCCTGGTCGAGGGTGGCGGCCGATTCGTAGAACGAATCGGTGGTGCGGTTGATCACGGCCATGATCGCCGGGATTCCGGGCTGAGCTCGGGCCAGGTCGAACCGCTCGGCCTCCGGCTGTGCTGAGGTGTCGCCTCTCACGATCTGCCGTTCGCAGGCTTGTCCGCGGTGGAGACCTCGCCGTTCGGATTCGAGCCAGGTCCGATCGCGGCGACGACTTCGTCGATGTCGTCGGTGAGGGTGAACATGCGCAGGTCTGCTTCGGTGATCGTTCCCGAGGCGAGGAGGGTATCGCGCATCCAATCGACGAGGCCCTGCCAATAGCCGGTGCCGAAGAGCACGATCGGGAATGAGGTGACCTTGCCGGTCTGGACCATGGTGAAGGCCTCGAACAGCTCATCCAGCGTGCCGAAGCCGCCGGGCATGACGACGAAACCGCGCGAGTATTTGAGGAACATGGTCTTGCGGACGAAGAAGTAGCGGAAGTTCACGCCGAGTTCGACATGCTCGTTGAGACCGGTTTCGAAGGGCAGCTCGATGCCCAGACCGATGGACACTGCACCGCCCTCGCACGCACCGTGGTTGCCGGCCTCCATGATTCCGGGTCCCCCGCCGGTGATGATCGAATTGCCGTTGTCTGCGAGGCGGCGGGCGATCTCCCGGGTGTCCGCATAGGCCTGAGTGCCGGCCTTCAGTCGGGCGGAGCCGAAGATCGACACGGCCGGTCCGATCTCGGCCAGAGAGCTGAAGCCTTCGACGAATTCGGCTTGGATCCGCATGACTCGCCACGGATCCTCGTGCACCCAGTCGGTGTCCGACTTCGATTCGAGGAGGCGTTGGTCCGTCGTCGTCGCCGGCACCTGGTCACCGCTCAGTCGTAGCGGCCCCTTGTTGTAGAAACCAGGGTCGACCGCCGGGTCGCCGGTCGAATCGTCTGTCGAATCGCCTGTCGAATCGTCTGTCGATCTGGCCATCTCGTTCACCGGCCCTGGAGGTAGCTGCGCAGAGTTGCGGTGGCCTGTTCCACCTCGGTGACTCTCACATGCTCATCCGACTTGTGGGCATACAGCGGATCGCCGGGACCGAAATTCACCGCCGGAACGCCGAGCGCGCTGAACCGGGACACGTCGGTCCAGCCGAGCTTCGGAGCCGGGGACAGTCCGAGAGTGTCGATGAAGTCTTGGGCGATCGCCCTGTCGAGCCCGGGACGTGCGCCCTCGGCGGCATCGGTGACGACGAGGTCGAATCCGTGGAAGAGCTCGCGCAGAAATCCTTCGGCCTCGGCCGCCGACTTGCTCGGGGCGAAGCGATAGTTCACGGACACGACGCATTCGTCGGGCACGACGTTGCCGGCGACGCCCCCGCGGATGTTCACAGCGGAGAGGGATTCGCGGTAGTCGAGGCCGTCGACCGTGACGGTGCCCGTCTCGAACTCGGCGAGCCGGGTGAGCACCTCGGCGGCTGAGTGGATCGCGTTGACGCCCATGAAGGCGCGGGCCGAGTGGGCGCGCACACCGGTGGTGGTGACGTCGACGCGGATGGTCCCGTTGCAGCCGCCTTCGACGGAGGCGTTCGAGGGTTCGCCGAGGATCGCGAAGTCACCGGCCAGCCAGTCCGGGTGGCTGCGGGAGACGCGGCCGAGCCCATTGAGCGAGGCATCGACTTCCTCGTGGTCGTAGAAGACCCAGCTGACATCGCGGTTCGGGGCGGACAGCGCGGCCGCCGTGGACAGCTGCATCGCCACTCCGGCCTTCATATCGCACGCCCCGCGGCCCCAGATGACCTCGTCGTCGGGGTAATCCGCCCCGGTCAGGTGAGTGCGCACGGGCGGGAGATTGTCTTCGACGGAGACGGTGTCGAGGTGGCCGGCGACGACGATGCGTTCGGCCAGGCCCAGGTGCGTGCGAGCGATGATGGTGTCGCCGTCGCGGAGGATCTCCAGGTCCGGTCCCGGGCCCGCGCTGATCCTCTCGAGCACGTCGACGACGGCATCGGCCAGTGTTGTCTCGTTCCCGGACACGGATTCGACGGCGCACAGGCGACCGGTGAGTTCGCCCGGGTCGCCCAGTGCGGCGAACAGGTACTCACCGAGGTCTCCGGTGGGTGCGAATATGGCATCAGTCTCAGCAGATGGATCGACAGTCATGTCTCTTAGCCTAGTACGGCGCCACCGTCTAGGCTTGAGGCATGACAGAACGCATTGTTTCCGCACGTGGACTCGCCACGATTCATTCCGACACCGTCCTCTCTGTTTGGTACCCCGCGCTGAGCACCGGTGATACCCATGACACCGCCGAGGAGGCCGCCACCGCCCGCGCCGTCGACGATGGCCTCAACGCTCTGGTGGGCACCGATGAGGCTCGCGGCACTCACTCCGAGGTCGTCACCACCACGATCGATCTGGACGCCGGCCCCGCCTCGGCGGCCGATGCCTACCTGCGTCTGCACGCCCTGTCCCACCGCGTCGTGGCCCCGAACGATGTCAACCTCGACGGCATCTTCGGTCATATCGCCAATGTCGTGTGGACGTCCTTCGGCGCCTGTTCGCCCGAGGACTTCGAGGCCACCCGCGCGAAGCTTCTCGGTCGTGGACCCGTCGCCGTCTACGGACTCG
Source organism: Brevibacterium limosum (assembly GCF_011617705.1). Taxonomy (NCBI): domain Bacteria; kingdom Bacillati; phylum Actinomycetota; class Actinomycetes; order Micrococcales; family Brevibacteriaceae; genus Brevibacterium; species Brevibacterium limosum. Next base: position 2,409,789 of record NZ_CP050154.1, read on the forward strand.
ACAAGTTCCCGCGAATGACGGACTTCGTCATCCCCTCCGGCGTGCGCATCGCCGATGCCGACCGTGTCCGCCTCGGCGCTCACCTGGCACCGGGCACAACGGTCATGCACGAAGGCTTCGTGAACTTCAACGCCGGCACGCTCGGCTCGGCCATGGTCGAAGGACGCGTCTCCCAAGGCGTCGTCGTCGGTGACGGATCGGATATCGGCGGCGGAGCCTCGATCATGGGCACGCTCTCCGGCGGCGGCACGCACCGCATCTCCATCGGCGCGGGCAGCCTGCTCGGCGCGAATGCCGGAGTCGGCATCTCCATCGGTGACGACTGCATCGTCGAGGCCGGCCTCTACATCACTGCCGGCACCCGTGTGACGGTCCCCGGCGAAGACGATGTCGTGGTCAAGGCCGCCGAGCTCAGCGGGAAGAACAACATCCTCTTCCGCCGCAATTCGGTGACCGGCACCGTCGAGGCGATCGCCCGCGACTCCAAGGGCATCGCGCTCAACCCCGACCTGCACTGACCCGCGGGCCAGCCGTGCGCTGCGCGATTGCGGATCGGCGATGACGACTGGGCCCGAGCGGAAACACCTGTGCCGAATCACTGAGGGCGCGTTCACATCACGTGGACGCGCCCTCAGCGCATTCACCTCCCCGCCGGCACCACAGCGCATTCACCTCCCCGCCCCGCCCTCAGCGCATTCACCTCCCCGCCGCGCAGGCACCCACATCCGACATGCTTCGCGACACGACACCCTCCTAGCATCAATACACCTCGTGACTTCCACAACGCCCCGCTCCTGCCGGAGGTTATGGCACGAAAGGTGAGGGGTGCTCAGGCAGTTGTATGAAAAGCCGCCAGCGGTGAGGGATGCCGGCACACGAGACAAGCCGCTCGCACGCCGCGTTTCGGCGGCCCCAACCTGCATCCCTCACCCGCAACAGGCTTAACATACAGGCTTAACATACTGGTCCTGCAGGAGGATCTGCCGCTGAAGGTGAAGGATGCGCAGGTGCCTGTAGGAGAAGCCGCCAGCAGTGCAGACAACCGGGAACGGTAGGACGCGTCTGAAGCGGTGAGGAAGGCTGCGAGAGGAAGGTGGGACGCGATGAGTGAATGCGCAACGGCGCCGGACAGACGATTCTGCTCCGACGCCGTTGCGTCTGCCGCGGCAACCCTTGTGCCGTGGCGGCACTCAGCCGTCTGCGGTGACGCGGACTTCTGAGTTCCGGGACTCAGCGTTCGCTGATGTCCTTGTAGTCGCGGTTGTAGGCGCCGGTGTAGATCTGGCGCGGACGACCGATCTTGGTCTCGGGATCCTTGATCATTTCACGCCACTGAGCGATCCAGCCGGGCAGACGGCCGACCGAGAACAGCACGGTGAACATGTTCGTCGGGAATCCGAGAGCCTTGTAGATGAGCCCCGTATAGAAGTCGACGTTCGGGTAGAGCTTGCGCTCGACGAAGTAGTCGTCGGCCAGTGCGATCTCTTCGAGCTGCTGAGCCAGTTCGAGCAGCGGGTCGCCGCCGGAACGGGCGAGGACCTCATCGGCGGTCTTCTTGATGATCTTCGCGCGCGGATCGTAGTTCTTGTACACGCGGTGACCGAAGCCCATCAGACGGACGCCGTCTTCCTTGTTCTTCACGCGCTCCATGAACTTCTTCGGTCCGTCGTCGGATGCCGAGATCTGCTCGAGCATCTCGAGGACGGCGGAGTTCGCGCCGCCGTGCAGGGGTCCGGCCAAGGCGTTGACGCCGGCCGAGATCGACTGGAACACATTGGCCTGCGAGGAGCCGACGAGACGAACCGTCGAAGTCGAGCAGTTCTGCTCGTGATCGGCATGGAGGATGAACAGCTGATCCATGGCCTTGACCGCCAGCGGATCCGGCTCGTATTCCTCAGCGGGAACGCCGAAGTTCACACGCAGGAAGTTCTCCACGAGGCTGAGCGAGTTATCCGGGTGGATGACCGGCAGCCCCATGTTCTTCCGGTGCGCGAGAGCGGCGATGGTCGGCATCTTCGCGAGCAGGCGGAACGAGGAAGTGTCGATCTGCCCTTCGTCAAAGACATCGAGGTCATCTTGGTAGAACGTCGACAAAGCCGCGACGGCAGCTGCAACCATAGGCATCGGATGAGCGTCGTACGGGAACGCGCGGAAGAAGCGTCGCAGGTCCTCGTGGACGATGGTGTGTCCGCGCAGGCGGGCGTCGAACGCGTCGAACTGCTCCTGAGTCGGCAGCTCACCGTAGATGAGGAGGTAGCAGACTTCAACGAAGTTGGACTGTTCGGCGAGCTGTTCGATCGGGTATCCGCGGTACTGCAGAACGCCCTCGTCACCATCGATGTAGGTGATGGACGACGAGGTGGTCGCGGTGTTGGCAAACCCTGGATCGTATGTGACCGCGCCGGTCTCTTTCAGCAGAGAACCGATACGGTATCCGTTGTTGCCCGCTGTCGCTGACACCTCGGGCAGTGTCAGCTCCGTATCAGCGATCCTGAGGTTCGCCTCCGAAGTCATTCGATCTCCTCACCGTTGATCGACCTCAAGAACTTCCTGAGGTGTCTTGCACAGTTCTTTCAAAGACTACCGACAACTGCGGGAATCAGAAAATCACTGCACCCTTCATTTACCGGCCAGTAATGCCTCTGATGTGGGAAGATACCGACTTTTTTGTCCTGCATGAAGTCTTAGCGGGAGCTTAGCGGACGCTCGGAAACCATCGGATTCCTCGTGCGAAGTTCCATCGACTCCCGGGCGAAGGTCCGTCTACGCGCCGGCTCGCAGACGTTCGGCCGCGGCCTGAATGCGTTCGTCGGCTACGGTCAGCGCAATCCGCACATGATCGGCAGCCGCCGCTCCGTAGAACTCGCCGGGACCTGCGACGATGCCGAGTTCGGCGAGGTCTGCCAGGGAGTCCCAGCAGTTCTTGTCCGCGGTCGACCACAGGTAGAGACCGGCGGTCGAATGGTCGATGCGGAATCCGAAGTCTTCGAGTCCGGCTCGCAGCCGGACACGCCGTGACCGGTAGGTCTCCTTCTGTGCCACCACATGCTCGGTGTCGCGCAGGCCGGCGACCATGGCTTCCTGGATCGGGAAGGGCACGATCATACCCGCGTGCTTACGAGTTCGGGTGAGATCGGAGATGAGCTCGGCATCACCGGTGACGAACGCCGCCCGATAGCCGGCGAGGTTCGACTGCTTCGACATCGAATACACGCTGAGCACGCCCGCATAGGATTCCCCCGCGGCCGAGAGCACACTCGGCGCCGGTTCATCGGACTTCCAGTTGAGCAGTCCGTAGCATTCGTCCGAGGCGACGACGACTCCGGCGGCACGAGCACGGCGGACCACCTCGGCGAGGGTGTCGACACCGAGGACCTCGCCCGTCGGGTTGCTCGGAGTGTTGATCCACAGCAGCCCCACGCCCTCCAACGAGGCTCCGTCGACGATCTGCGCGGCGTCGATGCGACGGCATTCGACTCCGGCGATCGTCGCACCCATCTCATAGGTCGGGTAGGCGGCTGACGGACAGGCGACGACCAGGCCGCGCTCACGCAGGCCCAGCAGCGTCGGCAGCCACGCCACGAGCTCCTTCGAGCCCACGGTCGGCAGAACCTCGGTCGCGGGGTCGAGCTGTACCGAATGCCAGTTCTCGTACCACCACGCAATTGCTTCGCGCAGCTGCAGGGTCCCGGCAGTCGTCGGATACCCGTGGGCGTCTCCGGCCTCGGCCAGTGCACGACGGATCACCTCGGGGGTGGGGTCGACGGGAGTGCCGATGGAGAGGTCACACATTCCGTCGGGATGCTCGGCGGCCCGGCGACGGAATTCGGTGAGCCGGTCCCACGGGTAGTCCGGCAGGTTGAGTCCGAAAGAGTTCGTCATCGTTCAGTCGTCGTGGTTCTGCGGCGGCAGGGCGGCGATGATCGGATGGTCCTTGCCGGTGTTGCCGAGCTTCGCCGCGCCTCCGGGCGAACCGAGGTCGTCGAAAAATTCGACATTGGCCTTGTAGTACTCTTCCCATTCGTCGGGCACATCGTCTTCATAGAAGATGGCCTCGACGGGGCACACGGGTTCGCACGCACCGCAGTCGACGCATTCGTCGGGATGGATGTAGAGGCTGCGTTCGCCCTCGTAGATGCAGTCGACGGGGCATTCGTCGATGCAGGCCTTGTCCTTGAGGTCGACACAGGGCTGGGCAATGATGTACGTCACTGGACTGACTCCTCGAAAGACTCACAGATGGTGCGCATATAGACTCCACAATACGCCTTCGCCCGATTCCCGTGACCACCGGTGTCAGGTGATTCACATTGCATCTGACATCCCCGCTCACGCCTGCGCCCCGGCGGGACCGCCGTGTCATAGGGTGGGAGGGCATCATTTTCGCGGAGGAAGGCCAGAAGTGGACGATCTGCAGCCCGGCAGACGAGTGGTCGTGCGGTATTCGCTCAACCCCGGTGACACCCATTCGACGTCCGATGCCCTCGGCGTCGTCACAGCCGTCGACGAGGCGGGGCTCGAGATCGATACGAAGCGCGGGCCCTTGCGCATCGCTCGCGACCAGATCCTCCTCGTCCACGAGGTGCCGCCGGCTCCGACGAAGGCCGGACGCACCCACGAGATCGTCTCCGTCGTGGATCTGCGACGCATCTCCGCGTCCGCCTGGCTTCCCCACGATGTGTCCTGGCTGCACGTGGAGAACCTGCGCAACGAAGGCACCGAGGCGGCCGCCCAGGTCAGCCTGCTGCAGAAGGGCTGGCTGCTGCGCAGTTCGGAATCCGCGACCCGCCGGGCCAATTCCTGTCTGCCGGTGACCGATTCCGGTCTGGGCTGGGAACAGGGACTCGACGCCGTCGAGGCATGGTATCGGGCTCGAGGCAGGCCCAGCCGCATCCAGATCTACTCCGCCGACGATTCCTCAGCGCTGGCGCCCGAATGCGAAGGGCTCGCTCCCCTCCTCTCGGCTCGCGGCTACACACCCTCCGAGGCGGTCCTCCTGCTCACCGGTGCCACCGCTGAGGCGGCCGGCGGTGTGTCCTCCCCCGCCGAGGCGGCCGCGCCCGGCCTGATCATCGACGTCTCCGATGCGCCGACCGATGAGCATTTCGCCGCGTGGACGTCCCAGCGCAGCCCCGGTGACGAACCGGGAGCGGAAGGGGCGTTCCGCACGCTCATCGAAGCCGATCAGCCGTGTGAGTTCGTCACCGCCTATGCTCAGCATCCCGATGGGTCTCGGTCGATGGTGGCGGCCTGCCGAGTGGTCGAGCGCAGCAAATGGGGTGTCATCACCAACCTCATCACTCGCCCTGATCTCCGCCGACGAGGCGCCGGACGGTCGGTGGCCGGTGCCGCGGCAGCGCTGCTCGCTCAGCGCGGAGTCCGGTCCTACCTCGTCGACATCGAGTCGAGCAATGAAGCGTCGGTGAACCTCTTCGCCTCTCTCGGGGCGACCGTGCGTCACCGGTCCTGGTACGCCGAAGCAGACTGAGTGGCCGGGATCGGCCGCGGGCTGCGGCGAAACGGCTCAGAGTGAGGCAGACTCGTACAGGCTCAGCCCTTGCACTCAACCTCGTTCACCGGCCGGTACACCGTGGTGAAGCCGTCTTCCGTGGTCCTGCCCGAAGCGATGTCCTTCATCGTCCGGGTGATCCGGATCGACCAGCCGCCCTTCGGCGACTGCGGGGTGCACGAGGCTCCGCTTTCGGTGACCGACCCCGGTGAGGTGTGGTTGAACCGGTCCGAAGCGTCGGCCGAGACCTCGTACTTCTTGGTGCCGAAGACCTTCGCGTGGACTTCACCGTCCTTGAGGTACATGTCGAGGACGACCGGGGTCTTCGAATTGTTCGTGAACTTCATGTCGATCGAAGACCAGTCGAGGGTCGACTCCCGACCTTCGGGGTACCGGGAGATATAGCGGGAATGCGCCTGGTGTTCATCGAGGTCGAAACCGGCGAAGAATGCGGCATTGAACAGTGTCGTCGACACCTGCGAGACTCCTCCGCCGTAGTCTTCCTTCATCTGCCCGTCGGAGATCACGCCGGCAGGTTTGTAGCCGTTCGCGGCGGTGCGCTGGCCCAATGCTTCGTTGAGGGAGAACTGCTCACCGGGCTGGAGCACGGTGCCGGAGACCTTCTTCGAGGCCACCCGCAGGTTAGTGTCGCGGTTGGGTTCGGAGCTGTACCCGGTGGAGAAGTGCGACACCGTGTCGGACACGTCCGCTTTCTTCGCGTCCTTCGTCGTGAACTCGGGTCTGACGGAGGCCAGAGTGACGCTGGGCTTGTCGTCCTTGCCGTTGATGGCGTCGGTGACCGCCGTGGTCAGCTCTTTGGCCTTGATCCCGATTCCATCGCGGGAGGGCACGACCTCGGGCTTGCCGTCCTTGATCTCGAAACCGGCGTCTTCGGCCGGTCGTCCGATGTCCTTGTTCGCAGCCAGCACCGACTTCTGCAGCTCGTCCTGATCGAAGACCGGTTTGAGTTTCGAGTCCTCGGCCTTGAAGGTCAGAGTCTTCGCAACGATCTTCGGGGACACGGTGAGATCACCGCCCTTGACCTCGGAGTCCGCATCCTTCGCCGGCTTCGCCGTGATCGTGAGGTCCTTGCTCACGGCGTCTTTCGCGAAACCGTCGGCAATGTCTTCGGCTTCGGCCGTGGTGATATCGGGATCGATGCTCGTCGGGCTGACCGGCAGAGCATCCTCGGTGCGCAGCCAATGCTCGTCGACGGCCGTGCGCACATCTGCGGAGTCGACGGTCTGGCCCTTCCTGCCGTCCTTGACCTTCGGCGTAGTCTTGTCGAACTCGAGTTCTGCGTCTGTGGGTTCGACGGCGAGGGATTCTGTGACCTTCGAGGTCTCCTTGTCGAACTTCTTCTCGTCGACGTCGATGACGGGATCGATGTCGTCTTCGCCGAACAGGCGCTGCCAGATGACGGTGGGGTCGAGGCTGAAGCCGGTGACGCGGTCGACCGTGGCTTCGGCGTCGAAGGTGATTCCGGCCTTGTCCGGGTCGAGCTTCGCGGTCGGCTCCCCTGCCTTCAGGACGATGACCTTCTCCGCGTCGTCCCGCAGTTCACTGCGCAGGGTGGTCTCGGCATTCGTCGCGGACTTGCCGCCGATGTCGATTCCGGCCACGGTCGTCCCCGGGGCCAGCACTCGTCCGCTGAAGAAGCCGATGATGACGTAGACGGCGGCCAGCACGAGCACTGCCAGGAGGATGAAGGGCCAGACCCTCTTCTTCCGGGCATCGCTGCCGGACGGGTCGGGCCCGCCGGGGTTCGAGGTTCCATCGGACAAGGTCGTGGTCGGCATCATTCTCCCGAGGGTGTCGAGATCGACTGATTCGGTGCGGTTCGCACGAGTCTAGCGAGTGCGATCGTACCCGCGCACGTTGATGAAGGAGAAGACAGCGGCCAGGACCATCGGTCCGAGCAGCCATACAACGGAACGCAGCAGGCCGGTCACGATCATATCGGAGCCGGGCAGCCACTTCGGTTGGCCGAAGGCGAAGGACAGGACGGCGATGATGACGGCTGCGACCAGCATCGGGGCGCTGCTGCGGTACATCGTCTTCAGATGCCACAGTCCCGCCGCTGCCAGGGCCAGGGCCAGTACGAGTCCCCACGGCAGGATGATCGGGGTCCCCCCGAGGCTGATCACCGTGACGTTGAGGTGCTGCATGGTGCCGAGGAATGCGATGAGCAGTCCGAGTACGACGGAGTGGAGGTAGGCGAAGATTCCGGGTTTCCGCGGTTCGCGACGACGTCGCAGAGGCGCAGCGGCTGCCGCGTTCTCCTGAGTTTCCACCGCTGCGATGTCGAGCCCGGTGAGGACGTGCGGAGCCGGTCCCCCGTTGAGGGTTTCGGCTGGGACCGGGGCCCCTGCGCCGATGGAGAAGTATTCGCGGTCGCCGATCTTCTGACCGACGCCGTTCGACAGGGCGAAGAATCCGCCGGACACGCTCACCTGAGTGCGGTGCGCTTCCAAGGCAGCGCGTTTGGCCGGCAGCACCGAAGTGACGTCCTGGTCGATGACGATGTCACCGATCGGGGGCTTGGCCGGGATCGTCTCGGCCGCGGAGAATCCGGCGGCAGCGAAACCGTCTTGGTTCGGGTCGAACGACCTGCGGGCCGCCTCGGTGGGGGTGTCGACGCAGAGGAGCCGACCGGTCCGCCATTCGGCGAGGTCGAAAGCCAGGGTCGTGGCCTCGTGCACCCGCACGTGATCGGGGTGTCCGTATCCGCCGTTGGCGGCATAGGTGATGACCGCATGCGGTTCGAAGGCGTCGATGACGGCGGCGATATGCCGGCCCACGGTCGTGACATCGGCCGCGCACAGCGCATTGTCGGGCATCGTCGACGCGGGGCGGGCGTGTCCGTCCGGCCCCCACTCCATTCCCGAATCCTCGAAGGTCCGGGTGGTCCCGCCGAGGAAGGTGTGCATGTGCACGCCGAGGGCACGCATCGCCTCGGCGATCTCCTGTTCCCGGACCCGGGCGAGACCGGCACGGTCGCCTTCGAGATGCCGCAGCTCGGCGGGGATGACCTCGCCGCCCTCACCGCGGGTGGCGGTGAGCACCATGACCTCGGCACCTTCGGAGACCAATGCGGCGATCGTGCCGCCCGTCGTGATCGTCTCATCGTCGGGATGAGCGTGCACGAGGAGGACGCGTGGCGTAACAGTCATTGGTTCCTGGGTGCTCGAGGTCATTCGGTGCTGCCGGCTCTGGGAATCCGGCTCAGGCGTTCTGGCGGCGCATCTTCGCGTAGAGCTTTGCGCGTTCCTTCTGGTCGAGTTCGACCTTGCGGATGCGGATGGCACCCGGGGTGACCTCGACGCATTCGTCCTCACGGGCGAATTCGAGGCTCTCCTCGAGGGTCAGCTTGCGCGGCGGGGTGAGGTTCTCGAAGCTGTCAGCCGATGCCGAACGCATGTTCGTCAGCTTCTTCTCCTTCGTGATGTTGACGTCCATGTCGTCGGCGCGCGAGTTCTCGCCGACGATCTGGCCCTCGTAGACCTCGGAGGTCGGTTCGACGAAGAAGGTGCCGCGGTCCTGCAGGTTGATCATCGCGTACGGGGTGACGGCTCCGGGGCGGTCGGCAACGAGCGATCCGTTGATGCGGAACTCGATGTTGCCGGCCCATGGACCGTATCCGGCCGAGATCGTGTTCGCGATTCCGGTGCCGCGGGTCTCGGTGAGGAACCGGGTGCGGAAGCCGATGAGACCGCGAGCCGGAACCTTGAACTCCATCCGCACCCAGCCGGTGCCGTGGTTCGTCATGGTCGACATGACGCCCTTGCGTGCGGCGAGCAGCTGGGTCACGGCGCCGAGGTAGTCCTCCGGAACGTCGATCGTGAGCTCTTCGAAGGGCTCATGGAGCTTGCCGTCGACCTGCTTGGTCACGACCTGAGGTTTGCCGACGGTGAGCTCGAAGCCTTCGCGTCGCATCTGCTCGACGAGGATGGCCAGGGCCAGCTCTCCGCGCCCCTGCACCTCCCAGGCGTCGGGACGTTCGGTCGGAACGACCTTGAGGGAGACGTTGCCGACGAGCTCCTGGTCGAGGCGGTCCTTGACCATGCGAGCGGTGACCTTCGTGCCCTTCTCACGGCCTGCCAGCGGCGAGGTGTTGATGCCCACGGTCATCGAGATCGCCGGATCGTCGATGATGATCGCCGGCATCGGCTTCGGGTTGTTGATGTCGGTGAGCGTGTCACCGATCATGATGTCCGGGATGCCGGCCACAGCGACGATGTCACCGGCCGAGGCCTCCGTGGCGGGCACTCGGTCGAGACCCTGGGTCTCGAGCAGTTCGGTGATCTTCACCGAGCTGATCTCGTCACCGCGGGCCCAGGCGACCTGCTGGCCCTTCTTCAGCGTGCCGCCGAAGATGCGCAGCAGTGCCAGACGGCCGAGGAACGGTGAGGCGTCGAGGTTCGTGACATGAGCCTGGAGGATGCCGTCGGAGTTGATCTCCGGTGCCGGGATCGTCTCGAGGATGGTTTTGAACAGCGGCTCGAGGTCGGGGTTGTCCGGGACCGCTCCATCGGCGGGCTGTTCGAGGGAGGCGGCACCTGCCTTCGCGGCGGCGAAGACGACGGGCACGTCCAGGACGGAGTCGACGTCGAGATCGGGCACTTCGTCGGCGAGGTCGGAGGCCAGTCCCAGGAGCAGGTCCTGGGCTTCCTCGACGACTCCGTCGATGCGCGCATCGGCGCGGTCGGTCTTGTTGATCACGAGGATGACGGGCAGCTTCGCGGCCAGCGCCTTGCGCAGGACGAAGCGGGTCTGCGGCAGCGGACCTTCGGAGGCGTCGACGAGGAGGACGACGCCGTCGACCATGGACAGTCCGCGTTCGACCTCTCCGCCGAAGTCGGCGTGGCCGGGAGTGTCGATGACGTTGATGACGATGGGGTCGTCACCGGCCGAGGGGCCGTTGTAGAGGACCGAGGTGTTCTTCGCGAGAATGGTGATGCCCTTCTCGCGTTCGAGGTCGCCTGAATCCATGACGCGTTCGGCGAAGTCGCCGTGTTCGCTGAACACACCGGTCTGCCGGAGCATGGCATCGACCAGAGTGGTCTTGCCGTGGTCGACGTGTGCGACGATTGCTACGTTTCGGCGGTTTTCCCGTCGTGTGATGGCTTCAGTCATCAAGAACCTTTTTGAGATAGAGAGATCGGTCCAGCCCGGACCCAACAGACAATTATACGGCCACTGAGGCATTCGCAACGACAGCCGGGGTGCGCGACGGCGCACAGCGATGGGTGGGGTCAGTCGGTGCGGTGAATGCGAAATGTGGTCACAGCGCCGAGGAGAATCGACCGTTGGGGGCCGATCTGCCTCGGTGCTGTGACCACATTCGACGGCAGGCGAGGCCATCGCCTCCTGCCCAGCGGCGGGCTCAGGCGTTCATCGTGGCCTCGAGGACCGCGTCCCTGGCCTCCCGACGCTTGCGCTGCTCCTTCGGATCCGGAACCGGAACCGCCGACAGCAGCCGCTGTGTGTACGGGTGGACGGGGTTCGACACGACCTGCGAGGACTTTCCGATCTCGACGAGGTAGCCGTGGCGCATCACCGCGATGCGCTCAGCGATGCGTTCGACCACAGCCAGGTCGTGGCTGATGAACAGACACGCGAAGCCGTATTCCTGCTGCAGACCTTCGAACAGGTCGAGGACCTTCGCCTGCACGGACACGTCGAGCGCCGAGGTCGGCTCATCGGCGATGAGCAGCTTCGGTCGCAGAGTCAGTGCACGGGCGATGCCGATGCGCTGACGCTGACCGCCGGAGAGTTCGTGCGGATAGCGGTTGCGCATCGAAGTCGGCAGTTCGACCGCGGTCAGCAGCTCCTCGACCCGCTTGCTCAGCTCCGGCCCCTTCATCGCCTCATGGAGGTAGAGCGGCTCACCGATCGACTCCCCGACCGGCAGTCGCGGGTTGAGCGAGGAACCGGGATCTTGGAACACGATTCCGACTTCCTTGCGCAGCGGTCGCATCTGCTTGTTGCTCAGGCCCTTGATGCTCGTGCCGTTGACGACCATATCGCCTTCGACCGTGGGCAGCAGACCCAGAGCGGCGCGCCCGATCGTGGTCTTGCCCGACCCGGATTCGCCGACCAGACCCACGACTTCGCCGGGGGCGATCATGAGGTTGATGTGGTGAGCGGCGCGGAACGCCTTCTTCCGTCCGATCGCGGGATATTCGATCGCGGCATCACGCAGCTGCAGAGCCGAGGGCTTCGAGAAGTCCGCCTGCGAACCAGGATGGTAGTACGTCTCCGTGGAATCCATCTCGATGTCCCGGCGATCCTGCTCGCTCGCCTGAGCACGCGCCTCGGCCACGGCCATATCGGCAGCTCCGGCCTCGGAGAGACCATCGCCGCCGGTGCCGGTGTCGGGCTGCCCGACCGGGTCCGCAGCGTGCGAGGACTGATCGGAGCTGATATCGCTCAGGGAGGCCTCGACGTCGCCGATGCTGCCGCCGAACACTTCGTCTTCGGTTCCCGCACCGAGGTGGGGCACAGCCTCGAGGAGCTGCTTAGTGTACGGATGCTGCGGGTTGTAGAAGATCCCCTCCGCTGTGCCCGATTCGACCACCTGGCCGGCGCGCATGACGATGATCCGGTCGGCCATGTCAGCCACCACACCCATATCGTGCGTGATGAGGATGATTCCGGCATCGAGCTTCGACTTCAGCTCACGCATGAGCTTCAGGATCTCGGCCTGCACCGTCACGTCGAGGGCCGTGGTCGGTTCGTCGGCGATGAGCAGCTTCGGCTGGCAGGCCAGAGCCTGTGCGATCATGATGCGCTGACGCTGGCCGCCGGAGAGCTGGTGCGGGAACGAATGGAACCGGTCCTCCGGATCGGGGATCTCGACGAGGCGCATGAGCTCGAGCGCTCGTTCCTTGGCCTCGCTGGGACCGATGTCGAGGTGGACGCGCAGCGTCTCCACGATCTGATACCCGGCGGTGTAGACCGGGTTGAGCGCGGTCATCGGCTCCTGGAAGATCACGGAGATGTCGTTGCCGCGCAGGGCCTGCATCTTCTCCGGCGGCATTCCGATGAGCTCACGGCCGTTGAGCTTCGCCGAACCGGCGGCCCGGCCGTTGCTCGGCAGCAGCCCGAGCAGAGACATGCTCGACTGCGACTTGCCGGAACCGGACTCGCCGACGATGGCCAGGACTTCACCGGCGTTGACCGTGTAGTCGAGGTGTTCGGCGGCCATCCACCATTCGTCGCTGACCCAGAATTGGACTCCGAGGTCGTTGACCTCGAGGATCGGGGAACCCTTCTTCGGCTGGGTGTCTGTTTTCTTCTCAGCCATCACTTCGCCCCTTTCTGTGCCATGCGTTCGGCCTTCTTCATCTTCCTCCAGCTCGGGATGGTCTTCATCCGCGGGTCGAACGCATCGCGGAGTCCGTCGCCGATGAAGTTCACGCACAGAGCGATGACGATGATGAACAGACCGGGCCACCAGAACAGCCACGGACGCGTGGCAAAGGAGGTCTGGTATTCGCTGATGAGCTGGCCCAGCGAGATGCCGGGCGGCTTGATGCCGAAGCCGAGGTAGCTCAGCGAGGCTTCGAGCACGATCGCCTGGCTCATGATCAGCGTCGTGTTGACGATGATGACTCCCATGGCGTTGGGCAGCATGTGCTTGAACATGATCCGGAAGTCGCTCGCACCGGCCACGCGGGCCGAATCAACGAATTCGCGTTCGCGCAGAGACATGAAGTCACCGCGGACGAGTCGTGCGAGGCCGACCCAGAGGATACAGCCCAGTGCCACACCGAGCAGCGGTCCGTTCGCGCCGCCGACGAGGACGCCGAGGATCGAACCCACGACGATGACCGGCAGGATGACGAAACCGTCGGTGATGCGCATGAGGACCGAATCGACCCAACCGCGGTAGTATCCGGCGACTGCGCCGACGATCGTGCCGATGATCAGGCAGACGATGCCGATGATGAACATGACGACGAGCGAGATCTGCGTCCCCTTCATCACTCGGGCGAAGTTGTCACGACCGATCTCGTCCTGTCCGAAGGGGTGGTCACCCGGCGAGAAGAAGTTCGAGAACGACCAGGTCGGTGCTCCCCCGGGGTTCACCACGGGTCCCGAAGCGGTGTGGCTGAACTTCCACCAGCCGGGAATGCCCGCGAAACCCTGTGCGCTGAAGGCGAAGATCGCCACAAGCACGAGGACGACGATGCTGATCATCGCACCCTTGTGGCGGAGGAACTTGCGCAGGACGATCTTGCCCTGCGACAGGCCTTCGGTTTCCTTCGACTCGATCGCATTGTCCCCGACTTCGTCGAGAGCGAGAGCGTTCTGATTGTCGTTGTTGGTACTCATGCGTTCACTCGGATTCTCGGGTCGAGGACGGCGTAGAGGAAGTCCGCGACCAGGTTGGCGATGATGGCGAGCAGACCCGTGATCAGGATGTAGGCCATGACCGGGTCGAGCTCTGACTGTCGCATCGAGTCGATGAAGAGCTTGCCCATGCCGTTCCAGCCGAAGATCGTCTCCGTGATGACGGCGCCGCCGATCATCGTGATGATGTCGACGGGGATGACCGAGGCCAACGGCAGCAGCGCATTGCGCAGAGCGTGGCGCATGATCACCGTGCGCTCGTTGAGGCCCTTGGCTCGTGCAGTGCGGATGTAGTCCTGTCCCATGACCTCGAGCATCGAACCGCGTGTGTAGCGGGTGTAGGAGGCGAAGGAGATGAGGACCAGCGCGATCGACGGCAGCAGCAGGTGGGTGAATGAGTCGAGGTTCGTGATCCAGAAGTCTCCGTCGATGTTCGGTGCCGATGCGCCGATCGTCGCGATCGGGCGGTTGTTAATCGCCGGATCGTCCGAATACTCCTGCCAGCCCTGCAGCACGCGGTCGGCGAAGATGAGCACGGCCACGATGATGGCGGTGAAGCTCGTCGTCCGTGCGGTGTCCCAGGGGTCGGGGCCCCGGAACGCCAGGCCGACGCCGACGGCGATCGCGATAGTCACGATGAGGAGGCCGAACATCCACAGCCAGTTCATTCCGACGTAGTAGAAGAGGTTCATCAGGGGCCAGTAGAGCAGCGCGCCGATGACGACTGTGGTCAGCGAGGCATAGAGCACGCGACGGTTCTTCAGCCCCGTCGACAGATACGTCATGACGATGGCCGCGCCGGCGCCGATGACGACGACGCCGAGGAGGCCGATCGTCGGGTGCTGCATCCAGCCGCTGGCGAGGATGTAGTAGATGGTGCCGAAGGTGATGAGTGCGGCAGCTGCGAAGGTGATGGCTCGCCGTTTGGCGCTGCCGCCGAGCGCACCCATCCAGAACAGCCCCATGGCGACACAGCCGATGATGATCGGCCACCAGGATTCCAGGGTCGGATCGTTGATGAAGTTGTTGATGTCGATCGCGCCGTACTGCTTGAGCAGCACCGCAACCCAGAAGACGGGCAGCGAGTAGAGGAGGAACGAGACGAAGGTGATGAAGTAGTCGAAGCCCGAGTACTGGCGGATGGCCGAGATCATGCCGACGGCGATGCCGAGGATGATGGCCACGATCGTCGAGGCGGTGATGAGCTTGATCGTGTTGACGATAGCGCCCTGCAGCTGGTCGGTGACCTCTTGGCCGGACTTCCAGGCTATGCCGAAGTCACATTGGCCGATGGCGCAGCCGCCGACGCCTGCCAGCCACTTGAAGTAGCGGACGACTGCGGGGGTATCGAGGTCGAGGAGCCTTCGACGCGATTCGTAGAGGGCCTCGATGTTCGGTGAGGTGCTCGCACGCAGGTCCCAGAAGAAGTCCAGGGCGACGTTGAGGAGCAGGTAGAGGACGAAGGTGACGACGAGCAGCACGAGCGCTGTCGACAGCAATCGTCGGAGGATGAATCTGATCATGATGGGGGTTCCGTTTCAATCTTCCGAAAACGCCGCTGTGGGGACCACACAGTGATCCCCACAGAAGGCTTGGGTGGAGAAGAACCGATCGCGTCAGCCGCGGATCAGTTGACTTCCCACTCCCAGTAGTTCCAAAAAATTGTCGGCGAAACAGTAGTCGACTTGGCATTCTTCAGCTTGTCCCGGTAAATGACGAGCTCTGGATGCTGGAACAGCGGTGCGCCGAAAGCGTCCTCGGTCAGCTGCTTTTCCAACTCGGTGGACAGCTTCGCGTGCTCGGATTCGGGAGCTCCGACGATCTTGTCGAGAATTTTGTCCGTCTTCTTGTTCGAGTAGCCGCCGTAGTTGTTCTGAGCTCCGGTGCGGTAGTTCGCATCGGAATCAGTGATACCGGTCGACTCCGATTGCCAGCCGAACAACGAGACGTCGTAGGTACCGTCGCCGAGGCGGGTGCCCCAGTTGACATCGCCGACGTCCTTGATTTTGAAGCCGGCTTTCTCGGCTGATTCCTTGATCAGCTGGAACTCCTGCTGACGACGCGAGTTCGTGTTGTCGTACATGACGCGAACCGTCGGGCTGGAGACTCCGGCCTCCTTGAGCAGCTTCTTCGCACCGTCGACATCGACTTCCTTGAGGTCTTCCATACCGTTGCCCTTGACGATCTCGTCGTACATTGGGGAGCCGGGAACCTGATTGAAGGAGTCACGAGTGACGGCCTTGTCGTTGAGGGGCTTAATAATCTTGTCGACGATGTCCTGACGAGGGACGGTCTTGAGGAAGGCCTGACGAACCTTCTTCGCCTTGTCCTCGTCCCCGCCGTTGGCGGCCGGGTCGAAGGGTCCCTTGTTATCGAAAGTGAAGTCGACATGCTCATAGGTCGCACCATCGGCAGAATCGACGTTGACGCCGTCGATGTCTTCCGCGGCAGAGAGCACGTCCGCGGTCGCCTGCGGCTGGGTGAAGTCGACCTCGCCGTTCTCGATCGCCTGGACCATTGCCATCGGATCTCCGTTGTAACGGACGGTCACGGTGTTGACCTTCGGCTTGGTCGGGCCGGTGTACTTGTCATCGAGTTCGAGGGTGACGTACTGGCCCTCTTCGAACTTCGTCATCTTGTACGGGCCGTTATGGACGAGCAGGTCCTCGTCCTCCGGCATCGAGGTGAAGTCGAACCCCGTGTTCCAGGTGTTCGAGATCTTCGAGAGCTTCTCGGTGTCCTTGTCCTTGATGGCCTTGAGGATCGCTTCCTTGCCCTTCTCCGGGTCGTCGATCCCGAGAGCCTTCTTCGCAACAATATGGGAGGGAACGCCCACTCCGTTGGGCCCGATGCCGGCGAATCCGGTCTGCCAATCTGCGAACGGCTTGGAGAACTCGAAAGTGGCTTCCTTACCGTCGTCAGAGATCTCGGGGAAGTCCTTGACGAGTTTAGGGCCGATAGACGCCGAGTCGAAATAGACCGTCTTCGCGTCGTTCTCCTTCACCGATCCGTCGTCTTTGTTGTTCGATTCGACGGTGTTGAAGTTCGACGACGTGGCCGCCCAGGTCAGAGCGAGGTCCGCTGCGTCGACAGGGGTGCCGTCCGACCACTTGGCATCGTCGTTGAAGGTGTACTTGATCTTCAACGGGTCGTCTGAAACCTTCTCGAGCTTGCCAAGCGCGCCGTCCTGGACCTCGAGGTTGTCGTCGTAGTAGCCGAAGTTGTCATTCATCATGTAGGTGAGAATGGCGTTCGACACAGCGTTGCCGTTGGCAGTCTGTGTGTTCATCGATCGGAACGATTCGTTCCAACCGATGTTCAGCTGGGAGTTCTTCGACGATTCACTGTCGTCGCCTCCGCCAGGGGGTGTGCAGGCGGTGAGCACCATTGCAGCGGCAGCCACAGAGGCACCGGCCGCGAGGAAGCGCTTGTTCACGTTCTCTCCTTGTTGTTCTAGGGCGAGTCACCCTCGTTCTTGCACCCCGAAACCGGAGTGCATTCCGGTCACGTGCAGCGGATCGGCAGAGACCGAAGCGCATGTGACCGCGTTCATGTTTTTCACATGGAATGCATCAAAGTTAATTCACCGGAGACTGTGACCGAGTCCACATAATGAGCAAAATTCCGAATCGTTACCGTTTCGAAACCAAGGGAACGGACAAGTTTTGCCCAGTCTCAATGGATAGGATGAACAGGTGGCTGACAGTGAGATAGATCGCAATGAGACCGAGCCCACCGTCGTGCGGACGACGAGCTCGACGGCTCTGTTCTTCATCGTCGGAGGGCTCTGTGCCTTCGGTGTGCTCTCGATCGTGTTCGGCGATTTCACGCTGCGCGGACTCGCCGCAGCAGGCATTCCGCTGGCTGTCGGCACCTTGGTCTTCGTCTTCTACCGATATCCCCGTGTCGAGCTGCACCGACGGCAGATCGTCTTGGTCAATCCCCTGCAGACCGTGACGATCCCGTGGAACCTCGTCGACGGCTTCGAGACCCACTTCGGTCTCAGTGTGCGCACTCATGCGAAGAAGTTCGCCTCATGGCCGCTGGCCGGCAAGGGCAAGAAGTGGGAGAAGGACGAGCACGGCATCCGCCGGCTCGTCGAGAATCCGAACCCGGCGGTCGATACCGTGCTCGAACGCTATTCGGCTCTCAGCGACGAAGAGCTGGCCAATCCAGGCGGGCAGCGCATCGTCGAGACGAGATGGAACATCGGCATCATCGCCGTGGGGCTCCTCGCCATCGCGTGGGCGCTCATCGGCTTCGCCGCACTGCCGAGCTGAGGAGCTCGCTGAAAGCTCGACTTCGCCCAGCGCCGGGGCAGGGCCGCGGTCACCAGCCGCGTTCGCGCCACTCCCCCAGTTTCGGGCGCTCGTCACCCAGAGTCGTCGAATCCCCGTGCCCGGGCAGCACGAGAGTCTCGTCCGGAAGCTCACCGAAGACCCGATCCTCGAGGTCGTCCATGAGAGATGTGAAGTCCTCGGCCGACCAGGTCTTGCCCGGCCCACCCGGGAACAGCGAATCGCCGGAGAACAGGATGGTCTTGCCCCCGTCGCGCAGAAGCAGCGCTGTCGAGCCGGGAGTGTGTCCGCGCAGCTCGATGGCTTGGAGGACGAATCCGCCGAAGTCCCCGACGTCGAGGTGATCGACGGAATGCGCGATCTCGACGCCTTCCGCCTCGGTGATGGCGGCCGCGTCTGCGGCTCCGGCGATGGTCATCGCCTCCGGATAGTTCGCCGAGGTGGCCGGCAGCGCCCGGATATGATCCCAGTGCCGGTGGGTGGTGATGATCGCCCGCAGCGTCGGTTCGGCTTCGGTGTCCTGGGCACCTGAGCCGATGAGCTCGGCGATCGCCTCGGCGTCATCGGCGGCGTCGATGAGCACCTGAGAGCCGGTCTCCCTGCCCGTGAGCAGGTAGACGTTGTTCGCCATCTCGGAGACCGCGATAGAGCGGATGACGACATGCTCGGTTTCGATCGTGTTCATTTCCAAACTCCTCAATCTGTACTGACTCTGCTCAATCTGTTCGAGACCGGGTCACCAGGCGCCGCGCGTGTACTGCGGTGGGTAGGGTCCGGGTTCGACGCCGAGCACATGGGCGGCACGCTGTGGCCATGAGGGTTCGCGCAGAGCGGCTCGGGCCATGAAGATCGCATCGGCCTGCCCCGTGCTGAGGATGGTCTCGGCCTGCTTCGGATCGGTGATGAGTCCGACGGCGCCGGTCGGCACGCCCTCGGCGCGGATCGCGGCGGCCATCGACACCTGGTATCCGGGACCGATGGGGATCCGCACCGGATAGTTGCCGCCCGAGGAGACGTCGATGAGGTCGACTCCGGCTTCGGACAGCGCACGACCGACCTCGGCGGCTTCGGCGATGTCGAATCCGCCGTCGGTCCATTCGCTGGCCGAGATGCGCACGAACACCGGCAAATCCTCGCTGACCTCGGCGCGCACGGCCGCATAGACCTCATGGAGCAGTCGGGACCGGCCGGCGAGATCGCCGCCGTATTCGTCGCTGCGCTGGTTCGACAGCGGTGACAGGAAGGAATGGAGCAGATAGCCGTGGGCCGAGTGGAGTTCGACGAGGTCGAACCCGGCGTCGATCGCACGGCGGGCAGCAGCTGCGAAGGCGGCGACCACCTCGGCGATATCGTCTTTCGTCATCTCCACGGGCTCGGCCAGCTGCGGATAGGCGATGGAGCTGGCGCCGAGTGTCGGCCATCCGCCCTCGGACTCGGGGACGCTGCCCTTCGGTTCACCGGTGAAAGGACGATAGGTGCTGGCCTTGCGGCCGGCATGGGCGAGCTGAATGCCGATGATGCTGCCCTGGGAGTGGACGAAGTCGACGACGGCCGACCATGACTCTGCCTGGTCGTCGTTCCAGATTCCGGCGTCCTGTGGTGAGATTCGACCTTCGGGGACGACGGCGGAGGCTTCGGTGAGGATGAGCCCGAATCCGCCCTGCGCCCGGGCACCGAGGTGCACGAGATGCCAGGGGCCGGGCATTCCGTCTTCGGCTTCGCAGGAATACTGGCACATCGGTGCCAGCCAGATGCGATTGGGGATCTCGGTTCCGCGCAGTGTCAGCGGTTCGAACAGCTCAGTCATGACATCAGTCTGCCAGTTCCGCTCGACCTCACACAGCGATCCCGAATACCGGAACGGCGAGCAGATACACCGTGGCGGTGACGAGCACGATGCCGATGACGTTGAGCCACAGCCCGCCCTTGACCATCTGAGCCACGGTGACATAACCGGAACCGAAGGCGACCGCGTTCGGCGGGGTGGCGACCGGCAGCATGAACGCGCAGGTCGCGGCCAAGGCGACGGGAATCGTCAGCAGCAGGGGGTCGAGGTCGAGGCCCATCGCCACTCCCCCGACGACGGGAACGAACGTCGCCGCTGTCGCGGTGTTCGAGGTCAGCTCTGTGAGGAAGAGGATGATGGCCGCGAAGATCGCCACGACGAGCACTGTGGGCAGAACCCCGAGACCGCTGGTGGTCTTGCCGATCCATTCGGTCAGTCCCGAGTCCGAGAACTGTGCGGACAGAGCGAGTCCGCCGCCGAAGAGCAGGAGGACCCCCCAAGGCAGCTTCTCCGCCGTCTCCCAGTCGAGGAGCCGAACTCCCCGGTTTGCTCCACCCGGGATGAGGAAGAGGAGGAGACCCACGGCCATGGCGATGCCTTCGTCGCTGATCGGCGGTTCCTCGAAGATCAGCGGCAGAGAGATCCAGCTGACGGCGGCGAGGACGAACATCGCGAGCACGAGCTTCTCACCGGTGGACATAGGACCGAGTTTGGCCAGTTCATCGCGGATGAGCTCACGTCCGCCGGGGATCCTGTCGATCTCCGGTTTGAACAGCACCTTGACCAGCAGGAACCAGGCGATGGCCATCATCACCACCGACAACGGCACGCCGACGATCATCCACTGACCGAAGCCGATGGAGATGTCGTAGCTGTCTTTGAGGAAGCCGATGAGGAAGAGGTTGGGAGGAGTGCCGATGATGGTGCCCAGCGACCCGATCGACGCGGAGTAGGCGATGCCGAGCATGAGCGCGGTGCCGAAATTCGATTTCACAACCGCGCCGATGCCGGTGTCATCGCCGCCGTCGCTCGGGCTGTCGGCAGCACCGTCGCCGTCGGTCGGCCTGTCGGCAGCACCGCCGGCGTCTTCGGTTCCGGCCCCGTCCGGATCCGCAGCTTCGTTGAGGGCCGTGCCCACGACCTTCGACACGATCATGAGCACCGACATGCCGATCGGCAGCATCATCACTGCGGTCGCCGTGTTCGACACCCACATCGAGATGAATCCGGTGGCGATCATGAAGCCGGCGATCATCGGTCCGGGCCGGTCGCCCATGATGCTCAGAGTCACAAGTGCGATGCGACGGTGCAGATTCCACCGCTGCATCGCCAGGGCGATGAGGAAGCCGCCGAGGAAGAGGAAGATGATCGGGTTCCCGTAGGAGGCCCCGACGGTCTCCATCTCGACGTCGGTGCCAAGCACGGGAAATGCCACAAGCGGGACGAGGGACGTCGCAGCGATCGGCAGCGCTTCCGTCATCCACCAGGCCGCCATGAGCACAGCGACCGCGGCAGTCAGTTTGGCGGCATGCCCGACGTCGGCGGGCATGATCGCGTAGATCAGGGTGGAGAAGATTAGGCCGAGCAGGAACCCGGTCCACCGGATTCTCAGCGTGGTGCGGCTGACGCCGGGTTCTCGTTCCCCCGGAGAGCGCAGATCGATCTCGGTGGATGTGAACTCAGTGGAATTCCGGCGCGGGGACATTCTCACTCCTCATCGAGCAGGTTTGTCTGTGCTTTCGCCCAGCCTACTCCAGAAGTGGTCTCCCGAGGGTGGGAACCGGCCCCTGCGCGTGGGTCCGACGGTTGCTACAGCTGGCCGCAGAACTCCAGGATGTGGTCGACGACGATCTCGGGGTGTTCGACCATCAGCAGGTGTGCGGAGTCCGGGATCGTGACGAAGTGCGCGCCCTCGATCTGCTGGGCCATCTCCGTCATCGCCTCCGGAGTGCAGCCGGGGTCCTGGGCGCCGGCCATGACCAGCGTCGGGGTGCTGATCGAACCGAGCTTCCCGCTCACGTCGTAGGTCTTCAGCGCCGAGGCGGCCGCGATATAGGCCTCATCCTCGATCAGGGCGAGGTCGGTCAGGATGAGGTGGCCGGTGGCGATGTCCTCGCCGAGGAATCCGGCGGCGAACCACCGATCGGCGGTGTCATCGACGACGCTCCGGGTGCCGTCGGCGCGGATTTCGGCGATGCGTTCGTCCCAGGACTCCGGGGTGCCGAACTTCTCGGCTGTCGCGCAGGCGACGAGGCCGGTCAGCACGTCGGGATGATTGAGCGCCAGGGTCAGGCCGACGGCGCCCGAGATCGAGACTCCGCAGTACGCGAAGGACTCCACCCCGAGCTCGGCGAGGGACTCGACGAGGCCGGAGGCCAGCTGTTCGATCGTCAGCGGTGCGGACGCCTCGGCGAGGGATTCACCGGTGGAGACGGTGTGTCCGGGAAGGTCGGTGAGGTAGACCTGATAGTCGTCGGCCAAGCGTGCGGCCACGGACGTCCATAAGGGCATCCGGGTGCCCAGAGCGTTGCCGAAGACGAGGACGGGAGAACCGGGATTGTCATTGAAGGCACGGACGGCGATGCGCATTGAGGCTCCTTGAGAACTTGAGGTGCGACGGAGATTCGACTGGATGCGACGGGAGTCGACGAGCTGGATTCGACGGGGAAGCTGTGTCCGGATCGGTCAGGAGTCTGTCGTTGAAAGCCTACCGCCGGAGAACTCGAGATAACAGCTCGGGCACAGTGATTCGTAGGTCACGGAATTGCCGTCGATGGCGACCTGATCGCCGGCGAAGATGAACTGTCCGTCGACGAGGCGGCCGTTGAACATGGCCTTGCGACCGCAGCGGCAGATCGTCTTGAGCTCTTCGAGGGTGTGCGCGATCTCGAGCAGCCGGGCCGATCCGGGGAATGCCTTCGTCTGGAAGTCCGTGCGGATTCCGTAGCACATCACCGGCACCGAGGTTGCGGTGGCGATGCGCATGAGCGAATCCACTTGGACGGGGCTGAGGAACTGCGCTTCGTCGATGAGCAGGCACGCGACCGGGACCTTCGGGGCGTCGATGGACTCGATGAGGGCATCGTGGTCGACATAGTCCGCATGTTCGGCGTAGATCGTCTCGACGTCGCCGTCGGCGGGGATGACGAAGTCGACCTCGCGGGTGACTCCCAACCGGGACACGATCAGCGATGCGCCCTTGGTGTCGATGAGGGGTTTGGCCAGCAGAACCCGCTGACCGCGCTCCTCATAGTTGAAGGCCGCCTGCAGCAGAGCGGTCGACTTGCCGGAATTCATCGCTCCGTACCGGAAGTAGAGTTTGGCCACTGTCGTCCTCTTTCTGTTGTCCGTGCCGACACAGAAGACTACCGGGTGCGAACGACAGGTGTGAGCACCGTCATCGGCCTGAACCGACTGCTGAAATGGCCCAGAAGGTAGGATGGAGGGCGATAAACCCCAAGAAGATGCGGAGTGGTCCTTAACTATGGCTAAAATCATTTACACGCGCACGGATGAAGCGCCGCTTCTGGCGACGTATTCGCTCAAACCCATCATCGAAGCCTTCGCCACGTCGGCCGGTGTCGAGGTTGAGACTCGAGACATCTCTCTCGCCGCACGCGTGCTGGCCCAGTTCAGCGATCGCCTGCCCGAAGACCAGCAGGTCGGCGACGCCCTGGCCGAGCTGGGCGCACTCGCCCAGACTCCTGATGCCAACATCATCAAGCTGCCCAACATCTCCGCTTCCGTCCCGCAGCTGAAGGCGACGATCGCCGAGCTCCAGTCCCAGGGCTACGATCTGCCCGACTACCCGGAAGAGCCCTCCACCGATGAGGAGAAGGACGTCCGGGCCCGCTATGACAAGGTCAAGGGTTCGGCCGTCAACCCGGTGCTGCGTGAGGGCAACTCCGACCGTCGCGCTCCGCAGGCGGTGAAGAACTTCGCCAAGGCCCACCCTCATTCGATGGGCGAATGGACCCAGGACTCGAAGACCCGCGTCGCCACCATGGGCTCGGGCGATTTCCGCGACAACGAGAAGTCCGTGATCATCGACGCCGATGACACCCTGACCATCCGCCTGCGCACCGCAGCCGGCGAGACGACCGTGCTCAAGGAGTCCCTGCCCGTCCTCGCCGGCGAGATCGTCGATTCGACGAAGATGAACGCCGCCGCCCTCGACGAGTTCGTCAAGGATCAGATCGCCGCGGCCAAGGCCGACGGCGTCCTCTTCTCCGTCCATCTCAAGGCCACGATGATGAAGGTCTCCGACCCCATCCTCTTCGGCAAGGTCATCGAGGCCTTCTTCCCCGACGTCTTCGCCGAATACGGTGACGTCCTCGCCGAGGCGGGACTGACCTCCGACAACGGGCTGGCCGCCATCCTCGCCGGACTCGACACCCTGCCCGCCGATGCGGCCGCCGGGATCAAGGCCGGAATCGAGAAGGGCCTGGCCGAGGGGCCCGACCTGGCCATGGTCAACTCACACAAGGGCATCACGAACCTCCACGTGCCCTCCGACGTCATCGTCGACGCCTCCATGCCCGCGATGATCCGCGTCGGCGGCAAGATGTGGAACAAGGACGACCAGACCCAGGACACCCTGGCCGTCATCCCCGATTCCTCCTACGCCGGCGTCTACCAGACCGTCATCGAGGACTGCCAGGCCAAGGGCGCCTTCGACCCGCGGACCATGGGCACCGTGCCCAACGTCGGACTCATGGCGCAGAAGGCCGAAGAGTACGGCAGCCACGACAAGACCTTCGAGATCCCGGAAGCCGGAACCGTCGAGGTCGTCGACTCCGCAGGCGATGTGCTCATGAGCCACGACGTCGCCGCCGGTGACATCTGGCGTGCCTGCCAGACCAAGGACATCCCCGTCCGCGACTGGGTCAAGCTCGCTGTCACCCGCGCCCGCCTGTCGGAGACCCCGGCCGTGTTCTGGCTCGATGAGACCCGCGCCCACGACCGCAACATCAAGGCGAAGGTCGAGGAGTACCTCAAGAACCACGATACCGAGGGCCTGGACATCCGCATCATGAACCCGGTCGAGGCCACTCAGTTCTCCATCGACCGCATCCGTGAGGGCAAGGACACCATCTCGGTGACCGGCAACGTGCTCCGTGACTACAACACGGACCTGTTCCCGATCCTCGAGCTCGGCACCTCGGCGAAGATGCTCTCCGTGGTTCCGCTCATCGCAGGCGGCGGACTGTTCGAGACAGGTGCCGGCGGCTCGGCTCCGAAGCACGTCCAGCAGCTCATCGAAGAGAACCACCTGCGGTGGGACTCCCTCGGAGAGTTCCTCGCCCTGGCCGAGTCCTTCCGCCACGAATTCAACGTCCACGGAAACGAGCGGGCCGGTGTGCTGGCCGACACCCTCGATGCCGCAACGGGCAGATTCCTCGAAGAGAACAAGTCGCCGTCGCGCAAGGTCGGCGAGATCGACAACCGCGGCAGCCACTTCTACCTCACCACCTACTGGGCACAGCAGCTGGCCGAGCAGACCTCCGACGAGGCACTGGCCGAGGCCATCGCTCCCGTGGCGAAGGCGCTGGCCGAGAAGGAGGACGCCATCGTGGCCGAGCTCCTCGAGGTCCAGGGCAGCCCGGTCGACCTGGGTGGCTACTACTACCCGAACGACGCGAAGACCGAAGCCGCCATGCGGCCTTCGGCCACGCTCAACGAGATCATCTCCTCGCTGAGCAAGACTGTCTGATCGACTGATCGACACCATCTGAGAAAGAGTCCCGGCAGACCCTGCCGGGACTCTTTCTCTACCCTCATGCGCCCCATCAGCGGTTATGATGGGGCGCATGAGTACTCAAGACCCGCGTGGCGATTCGCAGACGCCCGAAGAGCTCCTGGCCGAAACCGATTCAGTGCTCGGCAGCGATACTCCCGCGACGGGCGAGACCGCCGCTGCGGACAAGACCCGGGAGATATCCCCCCAAGGAACTCATGAGCAGACTCAGCCTCCGGCAGGACACACCGGTGAGCTGCCGTCGACGAAGACCGGTTCCGGAATGTCGGCGGGCATGTGGGTCTCCCTCATCCTCGGCGCCGTCATCGTCGTCCTCCTGCTCATCTTCATTCTGCAGAACAATGTCCCGGCCGAGTTCAAGTACTTCGGCTGGCAGTTCGAACTGCCCCTGGGCGTGGCGATGCTCTTCGCTGCGATCGGCGGCATCCTCATCGCCGGAATCATCGGTTCGGTGCGGATCTTCGTTCTGGGACGCAAGCTGAAGAAGATCAACAAGGCCCTGGGCCGCTGATCGATGGCGCACCACCCCAGCTTCACCGAACTGCCCACCGAACTGCCTGTCACTCTCATCCTCGCCGATACCTCGGCTGAGGCGGCGTGGGCGCGCGACGACGATTCCGCGCTCACCGAGCAGGAACACAATTATGCTGAGGAATTCGACGCCGAGGCGGCTCTCACCTGGTCGGCCGGTCGTGTCGTCCTTCGCCATGTGCTCGGAGCGCATCTCGACCAGGATCCCGCTGCGATCGAGATCCGCCTCGATTCGGCAGGCAAACCACGCCACGACGAGTGCGAGTTCTCGGTGTCCCGGTCTCGTCGCCTCGTCCTCGTCGCCGTCGCCGATGATCCGGTCGGCCTCGACATCGAAGCGGTCCCCGAACGAGATGTCGCCCTCGAGGCGATGCAGCTGCTCCACGAACGAGAGCGGGCCGAGCTCGAAGTGCTTCCCGACGGCGACTTCGCAACCGGATTCGTGCGCGTATGGGCACGCACCGAAGCCTTCCTCAAGGCATTGAGCACCGGCCTGGCCCGCGATCCCGGTCTCGACTACATCGGCGCCGGGCCGCTCCCGAACTCACCGCATCCGGATGTCGACATCCACGATCTCGAGGCCGGCATTCCGGACGGTCATATCGCCGCGATCGCGTTCAATCGCTGACTGTCCCTCTGCAGAGTTCCCGCCGGTCAAGCGCTGCCACGCCTGTCCGCCCGAAGCGCACCGATCCGGCAGGAATTCGCGCCGATCAAGTCCTACAGCGGATATGTGCCCGTAGACGACCACAAATGTGCGCGGGCGCTTGATCGGCCGAAAGGGTGGCGCGGGAACGCTTGATCCTCGGAGGGTGTGCGGGCGCGGTCAGGGGTTCTGAGAGTCTTCTTCGCTGAAGGAGGGGCCGTTCTCGCCGGTCGTGAAGATCACGGCGATGCCCAGAGAGCCCACGCCCACCAAGCCGAAGAGTATCCAGGCACCGGCGGGGTTGCTCGCGGCGGCGAGGATGAGCCCGATGACGACGGCGACGACGATGAGCGCGTCGAAGACCATCGGGTACTTCAGATAGCCTTTCTCGCCCTTGCTCACGCCATAGGAGATCTGAGTGGCGGCGCTGAGGAAGAGCAGCACCAGAGCGGTGATGACCAGCCAGCGTGGGGCGAGGAAGAAGTCCTCGAGCCCGCCGACGACGATGAAGCCGGCGACGGCCAGCAGCAGCTTGATGATGCCGTCGACTGCGAATCCGGAATTCCTCATGACCGCATCCTACTCAACAGGGTCTTCACTTCTCCCAAGGCGTCCTGCAGCACAGGGGCCTCGACGTTCGAATGAGCGATGACCAGACCGTGCCTGGCCTCGTTCCCGCCGGTCCAGCCGCGGGCCAATGAGCCGACGAGGATGCCGCGGTCGGCCAGCTGCCGCAGCAGGCTCTCGGCCTGCTCCTGAGTCGTTTCGATGACGAGAGTGCGTCCGTCATGGACCAGACCGGGGATCGGACCGATCTCGGCCACGACCTCCTCGGCGGCCCGCAGTCGACGTCGACCACGGGAGATGCGACGACGCAGCCCACCGGAGGCGAGGTAGGAGGCGATGGCCATCTGCAGAATCGGTGAGAACGCGGGGCCGAGCGCCGTGCGCATGCTCATCAGCCTCTCCGAGGTCTCCCCGCGGGCGATGACGTACCCGGTCGATACGGCCGAGGTCAGCAGAGTGGAGAAGGTGCCGATATGGACGACCCGGGCTGCGCTGCCGGTCGATGATGCGAGGTCGAAGAGTGTCGGGAGCACGGTGCGGGTGAAGCGGGCCTCACTGTCGTAGTCGTCTTCGACGAGGAGGACATCGCCTCGAGCCGCCCAGTCCAACAGCCGGGCACGCTGGTCGACCGGCATCGGCGTTCCGTGTGGAAACTGATGATTCGGGGTCACCACGGCGGCGCCCACTTCGGTCGGAGCCGACGAAGAGGAGGCGGTGTCCAGGGGAACGAGATGCTGGTCGGTCATTGCCTGCCGCAGGCCCGGGAACCCGGGATTCTCCACGGCGATGGAGCCGGAGATGCCGGTGCTCAGCAGCAGCCGCAGTCCGTCGCGAGATCCGCTGGTGAGGATGATCTCATCGGGGTCGACCGCCATACCACGCGCCAGTCGCAGATAGTCGGCGATCGCCCAGCGGGCACGGGGTTGGCCCAAGGGATCGATCGGGCCCGGGTCGAGGTCGAGGGATTCCCTCCAGGCCCGGCGGAAGGCCGGTTCGCGCAGAGGGTCGTCACCGCCGAATCCCGGGCGCAGGTCGACGTAGTTGCGCAGGCGCCGCCTCGGCGAATCGGGAATCCGGCGCCGCGGATGCGGTGTTCGCGACGCTCCGGGCAGGTCGGGGTTGATCCGTGTGGCCGAGCGTTCGGCGGCGATGAGGAATCCCTCGACGGCGAGCTGCGCGTAGGCGGTCTCCACACTGCCGCGGGAGATCCCGAGGTGCTTGGCCAGCCGACGACTCGAGGGCACCGCATCTCCGGGACGCAGAGTCCCCTCCGAGATCAGACGGCGCAGCTCCTGAGTGAGCTGATCGGGCAGGGGAGTCGGCAGACCCTTGTCGACGTTCATCGGCAGTGCGATGCCCTCGGCCTGCATGCGATCCTGTGACGTCGAATCCATCAGTCGATCATAATGCGACCACAACTATCTGGCCTAAAATACCTGCACATTTCTGGCTCTCTGGTTGAGCCACCGTTCGGTTTAGGCTGGTCGGGAACGGCCGTTCACCCCGAAGAACCACGATCCTTCCGACCATGGCAGCAGACCGAGATCGCTCGGTTCTGTTCACCTGGTCGACCCGGATCGACTCCGCGACAGTGAATGGACTGGCACCACTATGACCGAAACACAGACCCTGCTCAACACCGGACTGGCCCAGATGCTCAAGGGCGGCGTCATCATGGACGTCGTCAACGAAGAGCAGGCACGCATCGCCGAGGCGGCAGGAGCCTCAGCCGTGATGGCCCTCGAACGGGTCCCCGCAGACATCCGCGCCCAGGGCGGCGTCGCCCGGATGAGCGATCCCGATCTCATCGATTCGATCATCAGCGCCGTGTCCATCCCGGTCATGGCCAAAGCCCGCATCGGGCATTTCGTCGAAGCACAGATCCTCGAGACCCTCGGCGTCGACTACATCGACGAATCAGAGGTCCTCTCCCCCGCCGACTACGTCAACCACATCGACAAGTCCGTCTTCAAGGTGCCGTTCGTCTGTGGTGCGACCAACCTCGGTGAGGCACTGCGCCGCATCACCGAAGGCGCATCGATGATCCGGTCGAAGGGTGAAGCCGGCACCGGCGACGTCTCCGAGGCGATGCGCCATCTGCGCACCATCAGCTCCGAGATCCGTGCGCTGGGCGCGAAGAGCGAAGATGAGCTCTACGTCGCGGCCAAGGAGATCGCGGCCCCGTACCACCTGGTCAAGCAGGTCGCCAGCCTCGGCCGCCTGCCCGTCGTGACGTTCGTCGCCGGCGGCATCGCCACCCCGGCGGATGCGGCGATGATGATGCAGCTCGGTGCCGATGGCGTCTTCGTCGGCTCCGGAATCTTCAAGTCCGGCAACCCTGAGGCCCGTGCGAAGGCCATCGTCGAAGCGACCACTCACTTCGACGACTCGCAGGCTGTGGCCAAGGCCTCCCGCGGACTCGGCGATGCGATGGTCGGCATCAATGTCGCCGATGTCCCCGCACCGCACCGTCTGGCCGAACGCGGCTGGTGAGAGTCGGCGTCCTCGCCCTCCAGGGAGCCTTCCGTGAGCACCTGCTCATGCTCGGCTCCCTGGGGGTCGACACCCTCAAGGTCACCGGGCCCGACCACCTCACCGACATCGATGCGCTCATCCTGCCCGGCGGCGAGTCCACGGCCATGGTGCGCATCGCCGCCGGCACGGATCTCTTCGCGACTCTGCGCGAACGCATGACCGGTGGTCTGCCGGTCTTCGGCACGTGCGCGGGGCTCATTCTCCTGGCGGATCGGCTCAGCGACGATTCTCTGGGCGGGTACGACCGCCTCGGCGGG
The DNA here is from genome assembly GCF_011617705.1 of Brevibacterium limosum. Lineage (NCBI taxonomy): Bacteria > Bacillati > Actinomycetota > Actinomycetes > Micrococcales > Brevibacteriaceae > Brevibacterium > Brevibacterium limosum. The sequence goes on from NZ_CP050154.1 coordinate 2,440,034, forward strand.
CTCGATATCACCGTGGCCCGCAACGCCTATGGTCGACAGCGCGAGTCGTTCACCGCCCCGCTGACCGTCCGCGGTCTGGACGAACCGGTCGAAGGCACATTCATCCGGGCTCCGCAGATCCTCGATTTCGGGTCCGACACCGAGGTGCTCGCCCGTCACGGAGACATGCCAGTCCTCGTCCGGCAGGGTTCGGTGTGGGGCGCCAGCTTCCACCCGGAGCTGGGGACGGACCGGCGAATCCACGCAGAATTCCTCCACCGCAACACGTGAGATCGCACGCGGGATCGTCGGCACCTCACGTCGTCGGCGCAGACACCCGCAGCTTCCTCTCACCAGCGTTGACCCGCAGTTCCAGGCAGTCCCCGATGAGGTCGCCGTCGAGTTGTGCCGGCACAGGTGATTCGAGCACGATCGCCGTTTCCGTGGTTCGGCGATAGTCCATGAGCGGATGTGCCTGCGGTCTGCCCTGCAGGCATGCTGCGGCGATTCCCGCCCACGCTCGGCAACGTGCCGTGAACTGGTGCGGGAGCGGTCCGACTGTGAGCACGGAGAAGGCCTCCGCGTCGATTCGTGCCTCCGGGAATACGACGATGGGCCCTGCCGGACGAGTCGCCTTCGATGCCATCACCGACCACACCGGCCGCGGGCCGACTTCCCCTGTGCGCAATGTGAAGTCGGCGGCGAAGAGGGCACGGGCGGCTCCCCACGCGTAGCCGGCCAGCCCCGGGGCGGCATGGTGGTGGGCGACGGCGCGGGCGTCTCCCCCGATGCCTGCGAGGCTGATGAACCCGCTGCGATGTCGACTGCCGTCTGCTTGCCGAAGCTCCGCAGTATTGATCGGAACGTTCAGACTGCTCGTGGTTCCGCCTCGGATGATCGTCGCCACCGTGCCCACACAGTGGTCGATTGCGTGCCGGGACGAACCGAGGCCGATGTGGCGGCAGAGGACGTTCGCGGTCCCGCCCGGGACGAGGAATGTGAGGATCTCCGCCTCGGCGAGCACCGGGGCCGCCGCACGGATGGTGCCGTCCCCGCCGAGGATGATGACGATGTCGGCTCCCCATCTGATGAGCTGTTCGGCTTGCCGATGACCGGAGCGTTCGACGCTGGTCGTCACGCTTCGGTAGTGTGCGGAAGCCGAACGCAGGCCCTGCACCAGAGCGGCATACGCTCGCCGGGTCGCCGCATGTTTGGGATTGAGGATGATCCCGACGTCGGTTCTTCGCTGCGACCATGCCGACTGGTCTTCTGCGGCGACCGTCCTGCTCGCCGGTGTGCGTGTCCTCTGTTGTTCGTCCATTGTCGGTCGTTTCTTGGGCCTCAGATGAAGGCTGGGTGGGTTTCGCTCACCGATTCGACAGCCTCACAGTCGACCGTTTCGCCGGGGAATGCTTCGACCAGGACTCGCGGACCGGTCTTCCGCGGTGACCGCTTCCATGTGGCGCGTGCACGGGTGCCGGTCACCACCGTGTTCTTGAACATTCCGTTGCCGCCGGGCACAACGAGTCTTTCGTTCGCGGGGTCGAGCGTGGCGCTGCGGTCCTTGTATCCGAGGATGATCTCGTCGAATCCCGGCAGGAGCATGGTCTCCTGTGCCGCGGTCTCCCATTCGGACAATCGGTCCTCGAGGTCCGGGGCGTGCACATAGTCGGTGCCGTCGATGTCCGCGCTCACGATCTCACCGGCGTCGATTCCGGCTTGGATGGCTTTTCTCATTCTCGTCTTCGGCAGTCCCGTCCACCGGGTCACGTCGTCGACCGTCACCGGTCCGTGGCTGGTGACGAAGCGTCTCACCCATTCGTGTTCGGCCGCCTCGGCGTCCAATTCTGTGGGAGCGGGCACCCAATCAGCGGTGAGCACATATCTCATGTCGTCCTTGCCCTCGATCATGGGAGCTTGGACGATGATGTTCTGCAGTGCCAGGGAGGTGATGAGGTATCGGGCGTGACCGTATTCGTCACCGGCGTCGATGGGTGCAAACGCGTCGAGCAGCTGTTCGCGGGTCAGCGGTCCACGGTCTCTGATGGCGGTCGCAGCCAGCCGAGCAGCGGTGTCGATCATCGCGTCGGTGATGCCGAAGTGCTTGCGCCGGTTGGCGGTGGATTTCATCGTCCGCGCCCCCGTCAGGCCGAGGATCCACCCGAGGTCCTTGGCCGTGGTCAGATGGATTGTGCCGCGTTGGGTCCAGGACCGTACGATCTCTCCGGCATCGATGGCGGCGCGGACTGCGGCCACGCCTTCGCTGAGATCGCGGCCCGATCGCAGTGCCAGCGAGACCAATGCTCCGCCGAGCGCTTGCGCCTGGACGCAGCCGAGGTGCTCGACGACGGCACCGGCAGGTGAGAGGTCGGTGCCTGTCGGTGACGACGGCGGAGGTCCGACGAGGCCCTGAGCGATCAGACGGGCGGCCGAGATCTGCTGTGCGTCCATGATCCAACGGTAGTGCACGCCGGTGACACGGCAATTGTGAAAGACCGACAGCAGTGGGCACCGCACAGTCGAATCGTTCAGCCCATGATGTCGATGAGGCCGGGCACACGCACTCGCGGCAGAGTGCCCGAGGTGGCGAAGGTGCCCCAGATCCGACGCAGTTCGGGACCGGCGATATCGGTGGTCGCGCCGTAGTCGAGAAAGGATCTGTGCCAGATCTCGCCGGGAAAGATCAGCGGCAGGTCTCCGGAGTGTGCGGCGTCGAAGAAGCTGCCGTCTCCGCGGGAGACGATGAGCAGACGGGCCCCTTGCCCGCCCGACATGCGGTGCCGGTCGTAGAATTCGCGTCCGGCCCGGGTGTACACCGCCGAGGTGATTCCTGATATGAGCGATTCGAGCATGGGCGAGGTCAGGCGCCGGTCGTGGAGGCGACGGAAGGTGGGCACGAATCCGGCGAAGAAGGCGATCTCGCGTTCTGTGCGGGTCATGAGCACTTCGTATTTCGGCGCGACTTCGGCCCAAGCGGTCGCCGCATCCGAACGTGATGGCAGCGGGTAGCGGCCGTAGCGGACTCCGAAGCACATTCCGGCATGCAGACCCCCGACGAGGGCGGCTCTGTGCACTTCCTCCTGGGCCCGGAGGATGTCGTCGACACTGGATGCCGGGTCGATCTTCTGCGCGACCTTCCCCATCGCCCAGTTCATCGTGTCCGTCCCACCGGCCAGGCCCAAGGGGGCCGAGGCCATGAGCACTCGGTGGAAGAGTCCTTCGGCGCCTTCGGCGATCATGAGGTGGGCGCAGGCATCGGCTCCGGCGCTTTGGCCCGCGATTGTGACGTTGTCCGGGTTGCCGCCGAAGGCAGAGATGTTCGTCCGCACCCAGCGCAGGGCGGAGATCTGGTCGAGCACTCCGAGGTTGAGGTGGTCGTCTCGACCGGTTCCGAGGTAGCCGAGGACACCGAGGCGGTAGGTCACGGAGACGACGATGATGTTCTGCTCGGCGGCCAGGGCGTGCGGATCGTAGATCTCCGCATCCCCGGCCCCGGCGACATAGGCTCCGCCGTGGATCCAGACGAGGACGGGCAGCTCCGCCTCGGTGGGGGTGTCCTTCGGCATCGTCACGCTCACACGTAGACAGTCTTCGCTGATGGGAAGCCCACCGAGCTGGTCGAAGGTCATTCCGGCGTTCGGGTCGCGGCGCAGCTGCGGGCTCGCCGGGCCGGGCTGAGCACCGTCGATGAATTCGACCGGGGGTTCGTCGACGGGAGGGAGGAAACGTCCTGCGCGGGCGTAGCGGATGCCGCGTGCGCGGATCACGTCGTCGGCGACATAGGCGCGGACGCGTCCGCACGGGGCGGCGATGTCCCGTGTCTCCTCCATATGGTCAGCTTACTTGCTGGGTTCGACCGGCGGTTCGGCCGACCAGGGGAAGACGATCCACTGATCGGTGCGCTTCCACACGAAGTTCGGGTCGATGATCGACGCGGACTTCGCGTAGATGACGGCAGACTGGGCTTCGGCACCGTGCTTGCGCAGCAGTTCGAGCACGAGGGCCAGGGTGCGACCGGAGTCGGCGACGTCGTCGACGACGAGCAGCTTCTTGCCCTTGATCGCTTCGATGTCGAGCATCGGGGCGAGCAGGATGGGGTCGGGCAGGGTCTCGTGGACGTCGGTGTAGAACTCGACGTTGATGGCGTCGGAGAGCTTGAGCCCGAGGGCGTAGGCCAGTGCGCCGGCGGGCAGCAGTCCACCGCGGGCCACGGCGATGACGATCTCGGGGTCGTAGTCGGAATCCGCGATGGTCTGCGCCATCTCACGCGCCGATCGGCCGAACTTGTCCCAGCTGAGAATCTCTTTGTCGTCGAGATCGGTCGAATCGGCGTGGTAGGCCATGGATGCTCCTCGTGTCTGCCCGGTTGTGGTTCGAGCTTCAAGGATACGCCGTCGCCGGTTCAGCGCAGAAACACCTCGAGCCCGGCCATCTCCTGCGCCTGTGAGCCGGTGTGGGTCGGCGGGTTCGGGTTCACCCAGTACTCCCCCGTGTGGGCATTGCGTTCGAGCAGTCGGTAGTCGATGAGCTCGCGACGCAGCAGGGCGAAGTCCGGGTGGAATTCGCCGAGGATGCCGTTGAGCTGCTTCTCGTCGTAGACCCGGTCCGGGTCGAGGGAGGCGAGGACCTCGATGAGGATGAGGACGAGAGCGCGACGTTTCGTCGGAATGGCCGTGATGCGACCATTCGGCATGAACGTTCTCAGTGTCTTCGCCCGAAACCGATCGATCTGCGGGTCGATGGTGGATTCGCTGGTGGCTTCCGCACTCTGGCTCGCGTTCTGATTCGCGGCGAGCAGTGCGGTGCGCGCAGTGGTGAAGTTCTCACCGGTTTCGGTCATCCGCGTGCGAACGAGCCTCTTGAAATCCTTGTCCTTGGTCATGGTGTCTCTTCCTCAAGCGACCAAGTCTCCCCCAGCACGAAACCTGGTCAGGAAATCACCGTGCCGGTTTCGTCCGAGGATTCTCTCCCCTTCGCCATGCGGTCGGTGTGCTGGGATCACGACCTCGGCTGGGCGTTGGATGCGCCAGCCAACAGTATAGACGTCATCGTCAAAGCTTCTCGAAGTCGGTCCTGGAAGTCAGTTCTCCAGAGCTTCGAGGTACATCCACCGTCCTGCTCTGCGGACGAAGGAGGAGTTCTCTTCGAGGATATGATCGTCGAGGTGGTCCCGGAATCTCGCCCGGAAGTGCACCGTTCCGGTGGCATCGTCTGGACCCCCGTCGGTGGTGGACAGGATCTCGAGGCCGAGCCAGGTGGTGGCGTCATCGACTCCGACGTCGTCGGGGCGGGTCCTGGCATGCCACGTCCGGAAGAGGTGGTCTTCGTCGCCGCGGACGAAGGCGGTGTAGCGGGAGCGCATGAGCGCCTCGGCGGTGGTGGGCCAGGTTTCACCGTCGAGGGCAGGTCGGCAGCAGTCGTCGAAGTCGGTGCCTGGGGGCATTCCGGAGCAGGGGCAGATCATTCCCCGATGATATCGGGGTATGAACTGCAGGCGGCATGCGAAGATAGAGCCATGACTTCACTGTTCCTGTCTGGAGATCCGAAGGCCGATGCACTGTTGGCCGAAGACCGCTTCGCTCTGCTCGTCGGGATGCTGCTCGATCAGCAGGTGACCATGGAGAGTGCCTTCGCGGGGCCGGCCAAGCTGGCCGAACGACTGGGCAAGCTCGATGTCGACGAGATCGCAGAGATGAATCCGGATGATTTCCTCGACACCTTCGCCCAGTCTCCTGCAGTTCACCGGTTCCCGAAGTCGATGGCCGGACGGGTGCAGAAGCTGGCGGCGGCCATCGTCGACGAATACGACGGGAATGCTGAGGCGATCTGGACTGATGGTGACCCCAGCGGTGCTGAGGTCCTCAAACGGCTGAAGAAGCTGCCCGGATTCGGTGATCAGAAGGCCAAGATCTTCCTGGCGCTGCTCGGCAAGCAGTTCGGACTCCAGGCCGAGGGCTGGCAGGAGGCAGCTGGTGACTACGGTGACGCGGAGGCTCGCCGTTCGATCGCCGATGTCGTCGACGACGTCACTCTGCAAGAGGTGCGCGCCTTCAAGAAACAGCAGAAGGCTGCGGCCAAGGCGGCAAAGGCAGCGAACAAGTAGAGACTGTCGCCGAGGCACATTTGCTTCCGCGCACTCGGGCGTGAGTTATCCACAGATTCGACTTCGCCTGTTCTAAAAAGCGTTCCTGTCGAATAATGTAGGGAATCCGGGTGTCGGCCGACGGGGCCGCGCCGCAGTTGCAGACCACAGAGGCGTGGAATGAGAACTGGATCGTCCCGACCGTGTCGTCGACCCGCCCAAATATTCGTTGCCGTTTTCGCCGCACTGAGTTTGGTCTCGGTCGTCGGCTGTGCCGACAATTCACCAGTAGCTGCGCCGACGTCGACCATTCCCGAAGGACAGCCCGACGACGGTTCCACAGATGAATCCACCGAGGTGGCCATCCCCGATTACGACACCGACCTCGACCTCGATCGAGAGGAAAAGGAGGCCGTCGAGGGAGCGCTGGTGGCATTCGATGATTTCATCCAAAATATCAATGACGCATATTCAGGGAAAACCAAAGTAGCGAGCGATTTCCCCCAGTTCGCGTCTGGCGATGCACTTAAGTCAATTCAGGCAGAAGCCAAATCTATAGCTTCCGAGAAAGCGACATTTGAAGGCCAAATCCAACCGTTAAAGGTCGAAATATTTGATGTCACGAAGCAGGAGGACTCAGCAGAACCTGCATCGGTCCTAGTGAATTTCTGTGTTGACACCACAGAGTGGACGATGACCCCGGCGGGGCAATCGCCGACTTTGAACCCTGATGGAAAAGTGACTATGCAACACACGATTCAACAGGATGACGGTAGCTGGAAAGTCGACCAGCAAACTCTCTGGGAACGACGTTGCTAGCCAAAATGGCTTCCCACACCATCCTTACTTTCGCGATTGTCGCCATTTGCTTGTTCGCGGCTCCGGTACCGGCATTGGCAGCACCGGGTTGCACCATCGGCGACACAAGCGGGTGCGAAGCAGTGAAGCCTCCGGCACCCAAGCCTCCTCCTGGCGGTGGCGGCTCTGGAGGGGGTGGTGGCACCGGAGGCGGCGGCTCTGGCGGCGGAAACGACGGTGGAGGTTCCGGTGGCGGAGGCGGCGCCGGCGGTGGGGGCGGTGGCGGACTTCCCGACTGCCCAACGGAGGACGTCGGCCATCTGTGCGTGAGCGAGCCCGGACCGGGTGGTGGAGGCGGTGGAGGCGGCGGGGCTCCGGCCCGACCGGATCCCCCGACGCGCATCCCGGAATCGCAGTTCCAGAACTTCGACATTCCAGCTCCCACAATCTACGCCTGGCCTAAGGATTGGGCTGTCGTCGGCAAGCCGGCAGCTTTCTGGACCGACACCGACGTCAGCTATATCGACATGACCTTGCTGACTTACGCAGTCAAAGTCAAAGTCACGCCGGAGCGTTTCAACTGGGACTTCGGAGACGGCTCGGGCACGACAACCACTGCGAAAGGCGCGAAACCACTGCCCGGCGGCACCCCGCAGATCGGACATGAATACCAAGAATCAGGCAATGTGTCGGCATCGATGACAGCGACATTCAGCGGAGAATTCTCCGTCGATGGCGGCCCCTGGCTTCCTATCGACGGCTTCGCCCACGTCGCCAGCAACAGTATCGGCATAGATGTCTACCGCTATCACCGCTACCTCGTCGACGACGATTGCTACTCCAATCCCCACGGACCCGACTGCGCCCAATCCGCCCGATGACAGCCTGTATCTATCTGCCAGAACGTGACAGCACAACGCCTCGGCGCAGACACTAGGACCTTGACTTCAGAAACCTGAAACAATGTCACCATGGTGTGCCGAATCAACGAGCTCCTGATCGATTCTCACTGGCCTATCGTCATCATCGGCGCAGGCCAAGCCGGACTGTCCGCAGCACACTACCTGTGGCGCGACGGACTCGCACCGGGTAAGGATTTCATTATCCTCGATGCCGGAGACGGACCTGGTGGAGCCTGGCGAGAACGGTGGGACTCCTTGACCCTGGGTTCCACGAACCATATCTCCGACTTGCCCGGATTCCCTCTTGGCCGTCCCGACCCGACCGTGCCCGCCTCGCAGATCGTCTCCGACTACTACTCCCGGTTCGAACGCGAGCTCGAACTCTGCGTCATCCGCCCGGCTGAAGTGAGCACCGTCCGCTCCGAAGAACCCGGACGTGGTCGCTTCACCATCACCGCCACAATCGACGGTGAACATGTGTCGCTCTCCAGCGACTTCCTCATCAATGCAACCGGCACCTGGACTCAGCCCTACGTCCCTTTCATCCCCGGCATCGCCGAGTTCGAAGGCCACCAGCTGCATACCGTGAACTTCCGTGACGTCGAGGACTTCCGCGGACTGCGCACGCTCGTCGTCGGCGGCGGAATCTCCGCCACGCAGTTTCTCCTCGAACTCGCCGAGGTGACCGACACGCTGTGGTCCACACGCCGTCCCCCGAATTTCACGTCCAGAGAATTCGACGGCCAATGGGGCCTCGAAGTCGAGCGAGCCGTCCGCGAACGAACTCTGTCCGGGCTGGCCCCGGCCAGCGTCGTGCGAACCACGGGACTGCCGATCCGTCGAGAATTCCGCGAAGGGATCGATTCCGGAGTTCTGGTCTCCCGAGGCATGTTCGATCGCATCCTTCCCCACGCGGTCCACTTCCCCGGGCTCGGCGACACCCAACAGCCGACCACCTCGGAGGGCTTGGGGCCATCAGCCAGCGACCACCTGGCAGTGCCCGAGTCCTGGGCACCGTTCGACGAATCCCGTGTCGAAGAGGTCGACGTGATCTTCTGGAACACCGGGTTCCGGGCCGCGCTCAAACACCTTGCGCCTTTGCACCTGCGCACACCGGACGGTGGGATCGCTATGGAAACTGAGGTCGCCGTCAAAGACGACCCCCGGCTCTTCCTCGTCGGCTACGGATCGGCCAGTTCCACCGTCGGTGCCACCAGGGCGGGAAGGATTGCGGCCAGGGAACTGCTCAAACGCATGTCAGGGGACCGACAGCCTCAGCGCAGGTCTGGGGCCTTGAGCACCTGATCGCCGAAGCGAACCGTCGGCAGCATCTGACGGAACTGGACCTGAGCCTCGGTGTCATCGGCTTGAGCGAGCATGTCGACGCTGACCTTGAACAGTCGGCTGTCGACGGACACACCAGCAACGGCGCCGAAGATCACGGAATCTTCCTGATCGACTGCGCGCATATCGTCGGGGGCCAGCGAGCCGTGGAAGACCCAGTACTCTCCCCCGCTGACTGGTCCCGTGGTTTCACTGCCCAACGACGATCCCGAGGTGCTGAACATTCTCTCCCGCGCCTTCTCCACCAAGTCCTGAGGTGAAGAGTCATCGTCTTCGAAGCAGTTGACAGTGATGATCGTCCCGGACTCGGCGGTATAGAGCCGGTATCCGTCGTATCCGGACCCATCGGCAAAGTCCGCGCTCAGTGCCAGGCTGACCTCGACGGGACATTCTCCGCCCAGGTCAACGGTTGTCTCACTCATGCCGTGGGGAATCGTCGGACCGGTTGCTGTCGGCGAAGGTGACTGCCCGTCACCGATGCCCACGTTCGCGGGCTTCGAGCCGGCCTCGTCGGAGCTGCTGACCCGAAACGCCGAACACCCGCTGAGGGTCAGCCCCAGAGCCAGCGTCACCGCTACGAGTGATCTCTTCATCATTGTCTGCCTTCACTCGATCGGTAGGTCATCCATATCGTACCCAAGACCGGATTCGTCCCCGCTCTCTGGCGCAACTGAAGACCGCCGCCTAGCCTGGAGTCATGACTGAGATCCCGCTTTTCGATGACTCTGATATCAACCGTGTGCTCTGCGTGGTCGCCCATCCCGACGATATGGAATACGGAGGGTCGGCCGCAGTGTCGAAGTGGACCGATGAGGGCAAGGAGGTTGCGTATCTCCTGCTCACCCGGGGGGAGGCAGGTATCCGTGACTTGAGCCCGGAGGAAGTTGCACCGTTGCGCGCCGAGGAGCAGCGTCGGGCATGCAATATCGTCGGCGTCGACGATCTGGAGATCCTCGACTTCCCGGATGGTCTGCTGGAACCCACTATCGAGCTGCGTCGGGCGATTGCGCGGAAGATCCGCGAGTTCCGTCCGAATGCGGTTGTGGTGACGGCCTTCGATCTTCAGGTGCAGTGGGGGCTCAATCATGTCGATCATCGCCATGCTGGAGTCGCCACGGTCGATGCCATCCGCGATGCCGACAATCCCTGGGTCTTCACCGACCTCAAGGACGAAGGGCTCGAAGCATGGAAAGCCGATCGGCTGCTCGTCAACGGTGCCCAGCCCACACATGCCGTGGCCCTCACCGCCGAGCACGTCGACCGTGGTGTGCGATCGCTCGAGGCGCACAAGGTCTATTTGGACGCACTCGGTGACCATCCGGCACCGAAGGACATGATCCCCGGCATCACCACAAGCGGCGGAGAACTCGCCCGCATCGACTATGCTCTGCCGATCACCGTCGTCGACATGTGAGAGCTTCGCCACGAGCTGTTTATCGGCTGCCGTTGTGCCTGTCGCAATCGCCACTCATTCTCGACAGAGAAAACCGGGTGGGACGTACACGCGTCCCACCCGGTTCGTTCTTCGCGGGTTGAGGCTTCGGCCCGCGGAGAGGAGATCAGGCTCCCACAGCTGCGATCGCAGAGTCGTAGTCGGGTTCGGTGGTGATCTCGTCGACGAGCTGTGTGTAGGTCACGGTGCCCTTCTCATCGAGGACGACGACGGACCGTGCGAGGAGACCGGCGAGCGGACCATCGACCATGGTCACACCGAAGTCCTTGCCGAACGAGCTGCGGAATCCCGAGGCCGTTACGACGTTCTCGATGCCTTCGGCACCGCAGAAGCGGGCCTGGGCGAACGGAAGGTCGTTGGACACACAGAGAACGGTGGTGTTCTCCAGGCCAGCGGCGAGTTCGTTGAACTTGCGCACCGAGGCGGCGCACACACCCGTGTCGAGGCTGGGGAAGATGTTGAGTACCACGCGCTTGCCCGAGTAGTCCTGTGAGTTCACATCACCGAGGTCGCCACCGACGAGGCTGAAGGCCGGAGCCTGCTCGCCCTTGGCGGGCAGTTCGCCGACGGTCTTGACCGGAGATCCCTGAAATGCTGTGTTGGCCATGCTTGACTCTCTCCTTCTTCAGAGCTGACTGCTGTCTCTCTCACTCTACGTGAGTCGGCGCCGAGGGATACCTGTTGCACGCAGACCGGTCATCTGGTCGACCTTCAAGTCGCTGCGTCCCGCGGGTTGCCGACAGTCACTCAGCTGCGACGGCGACGTGTGGAGAGCACCAATGCCGTACCGAGTGCGATGATCGCGGCAGCGATGCCGATGCTTGTGGCGAGTTCGGTACCGGTCCGCGGCAGATCGGCTCTGCCGCCGGCGCCGGCTGACGCATCGTCGGCGTCACCGCTGGCGCCGGTTGCCGAGTCGTCGGCGTCACCGCCGTCAGCGTTGCCATCCGATGCATCACTGTCAGAGGAGCCGTTCGTCGAACCGTCGTCCTCGGCTGTGGCTTCGCCGGCGTTGTCGTCCCCGTCCGAACTTCCGGCGCTTCCGGAGCCCGAGGCATCCGAGGACCCACTGGCATCGGACTCGTCGTCATCGCCTCCGCCCGGTGCGCGACTGCTCGTGACGACCTGCCAGTTCGCGTCGAAGAAATCGGCGGGGTCGACGATCTGTTTCTCCTCAGCCCAGTCGATGAGGGCCTGGCGCACCTCGACCTGTTCGTTGTAGACCTCTTTGAGTCCGTCGACCGGGTAGCCGCCTCCACCGGACTGGCGGTAGTTGTTGATGGCGAGAATGAACCGGTCACCGTCTCCGATTTCGCTCCCGTCGGCCTGTTTGAGGTTCTCGATCCTCTCACCGGTTGGTTTGGAGACATTGATGTCATAGTCGATTCCGGCCAGAGCGTCATAGTTGTAATCCGGGATCGGGACGTCGGAAGCCTCATCGATCGCGTTGGTGCCGTCGACCGGGTCGAAGTCAGCACCTTCCTCAGTCTGTTTGAAATAGCGTGCTGAGTATTCGAGGTAGTCACGCAGTTGGGCACCGTTGATCTCGACTCCGGACAACGTGTTGTCGTAGACGTAGAGGCCTGCGACGTCGCGGATCGTGATGTCACCGGCCGGGAATTCTGCAGTGCGGCTGAAGGGCGAGGCCTGAGAGATCACGGGGAGATCGTCATAGTCTGTTCCCTCCAGTCCCTCTTGCACCGTCTCCGTCTGAACGTGGGAGATGAAGTCGAGGATCGCGGTGTCCTCGTAATAGGAGGTCTTCGCCGACAGGGTTTCGGTCACCGATCCGATCTTCGTATTCACGTAGTCGATCGTGGTCCGGTGCTGCTCATCGACGAGGTCCTTGATCTCCTGGTCCTCCGCGATGTCGCCCTGGGTGGCCAGCGCCTCCGCGTGCGGCTCGGTCTCGCCCCAGTCGACGTGGTGAGTATCGAGATTGATCGGCAGCCCCACCTCGGAGACCGAACGGGCCCAGTAGTTCGGCTGGGTGATGAGCACTTGGCTGCCGTCGTCGCGGGACACGACCTGGCTGGGTTCGTTCTGGTGGGTATGCCCGGCGACGAGGACATCGACACCGGGAACCTTCGCTACGGAGGTGCTGACGTTCTCCTGCAGTTCGTCCGGATCCCAGCTCTGTCCCTTCGGATCCTTGCCCGAGTGGGAGAGCACGACGATGACGTCCGCTCCCTTCTGCCTCATCTCGGGGACATACTTCTGAGCAGTTTCGACGGGATCGTCGAAGTGCACCTTTCCTGACAGGTTGTTCTTGTCCCAGATTCGGCTGCCGGGGGTGGTTACGCCGAGGACACCGACGGTGATCGTCTGACCATCGACCTGTTTGTCGACCATCGCGTACGGGTCCAAATGCGTCTGGCCGTCTGCGTCGTCGATGACATTGGCGCCGAGCAGCGGGAAGTCGAGCTGATCGTCGTATGTGGAGAGCAGATCGAGGCCATAGTTGAATTCATGGTTGCCGACGACCTGTGCGTCGTATCCCAGGTGATTGTAGGTCTTGGCCAGTGGGTGCGTTTGGCCGCCTGTCGTGATCGGCTTCTGTTTGGCGAAATAGTAGGCCAAGGGGTTGCCCTGGATGGTGTCGCCGTTGTCGACGAGGAGCACGGATTCTGCGCCTTTGTCCTCACGTACTCCCTTGATGAGCGTCGAGGCTCGGGACATGCCCAGTTCCTCCCCTTCCGGGTAGGGCTTGTTCGCGAAGTAGTCCCAGTTGAGTACGTTGCCGTGGACGTCGGTCGTCGCCAATAGGGTCAGCTCCCCGGTCTTCGCCGCATTGGCATCGACGGGAGCCTCGGCGGCACCGAGGCCGGTCGCCGAGGCCGCTGCGGGCCCGGTTACGATAAGAGCAAGGGCGAGTGTGGACGAAGTCAGGGTGTGCAGACGCATGTGTCTCCAGAAATCCGGTCAGAGATGATGAAAGTGATTCAGCTCTCTCACCCTAGTGTGCGCTGACCGTTTTCTGAATGGATCTTGAAAGAAATTTGCACAAACTCTGTTGCGCTCACGCCACGGTGGAGTCGGCTCCATTGGTCTTATTCTTTGAGGACGCGAACTTCGCTTCGACGACGATGAGGATGACGACTACGGCCGCGCCGAGGACTGCGAGAAGGATGGGACCGAGCACCGGGTCGACGGGAGCCAGCAGGCCACCTGCTCCGTGTTCTTCGCCGTCAGCTCCCATCTCGGCGGCCGACTGCCAGGGCCAGAGTGCACGCAGAGACCCGAACATCAGTCCTGCCATGACGATGAGTGTCCACCGCCGATGGTTGTGCAGGAAGTATTTGAGGATGTTGACGAAGACGGCCAGGCCGAGGATCGCGCCGAGCAGGAAGATGCCGAGGTACCCGAAGTCGCGGGAGTCGACGGCGCGCAATGTGGTCGAGTACATGCCGACTGCCAAGAGGAAGAATGATCCGGACACTCCGGGAACGACGAGTGCGCAGATGGCGATCGAGGCGACGAAGAAGACGGCGATGAGCGGCGGGTTCTCCACATCGGCCCCGCCGGCCAGACTCGTCATCCAGAATGCGAGAGCGGCTGCGGCGATGAAAGCCAGCACACCGAGGAGGGCAGGCTGACGCGTGGTTCGTGTCGGCAGCATCCGCAGCGGCACGGCGATGCTGGCGGCGACGAGGCCGAAGAACAGTCCGCGGGAGAGTTCGGGGTTGCCGGTGACGAAAGATTCCATGACACCGGCGATGGTGAACACCGCGGCGGCCATTCCCAGCAGAACGGGGATGACGAGGAACCAGTCAGTGCGCCGCAGTTCAGCAATCGCACCTGCCACCCGGTTCGGTCCTGCCACCAGGGTCTTTGCTGCCGAGACGACGTGGGCGGCGGAGTCGATGAGTTGGTCGTAGACTCCGGTGACCAGGGCGATGGTTCCGCCGGAGACTCCGGGGACGAGTTCGGCGCTGCCGATGAGGAAACCGCGGATCAGGTCGAGGGGAATGAGCGCTTTGGGTCGCTTCGGCGCAGTTTCGGTGCCGGTCGGCGGAGTGTTCGTCATACCTCCCAGCCTATTTGATCGAGCTGCTGTTGCAGGCCCGCGACTCAGTCGCCGATCTCACCATCGATGTCTTCGCGGAGGAGGTCGGCGTGGCCCGCATGCCGGGCATACTCTTCGATGAGGTGGATGAGGACCCACCGGACGTTGAACTTCTCTCCGTCGCTGTCACACCGTTCGGTGCGCGTGTCCAGATTGACCACCTCGGCGAGGATTCCACGGGAGACCTCACATGACTGTTCGTGGACAACTAGGAGTTCTTCCGCAGTCATCCCAGCGGCGGACTCGAAATCCCAATCGCGATCGGTGTTCCAATCGACGCTCGACCACGGTTCGCCCAGCTCTTTGCCCTGCAGCACTTCAACGAACCAGCTCTCTTCGACAAGTGTGAGATGTCGGAGGATGCCGCCGATCGTCAGTGACGATGAGGCAACGGTGTGGTTCAGCTGGTCAGGCGTGAGCCCATAGGCCTTGCGTCTGACCACCTGTCGAAAGTAGTCGAGGAACTCTTCCAGTCCATGGCGTTCGCTCGGAGCGTTGCTCGGGTCGGTCAATGGCAGGGTCATACTGAGCCTCTCTGATCATGCAGACGGCCTGTTTGGCAAACCACGTGCGTAACGTTCAGTCTAGTTTTCGCCGGCCGATGTCGAAGAGGTTTCCTTCGGGATCTTTCAAGGTCGTCCATTCGATCCCGTATTCATCGAAGGACGCGAGCTTCTGCGCACCCAAGGAGACGGCACGGTCGACATCTGCGGGATAGTGCGGGTCGTCGAGGTCGATATGCAGTGGGTTCTTCCCCTCCGCACGTTCGTCGACCTTGAGGAAGAGCATCCCCGGGGTCACTGATTCTGCGTTGTGGACTCCCCCGATGCTTGCGACGAATTCATTGGCGCCGGGATCGATTTCGGCGCCGAGAAGTTCCGCCCAGAAGATCGATTGTGCTTCCACATCGAGGCAGTCGAAGGTGATGCTCAGAGAAGACAGAGACGCCATGAGCGTGGTCCTTTCACAGACGGAGAGGTATTGCTCTGACTCTAGAGCAGCCCACTGACATGACGCTCAATGAGCGTCATCGTCGGTTATCCGCCGTCATCGTCGCTTCAGCCGCGAGGCTGGCGCGCCAACTGCCGTGACTGAGCCACGAGGCGACCGTCCGAGTCCCACAGTTCGCAGTCCTCTTCGAACATTCCGCCGGCGATGTTCCGCGTGGACAGCCGTGCGCCGATCCAACCGGGCGCGGGCAGGGCGCGAACATGCGCTGTCAGTTCCATCGTCGGTGCCCAATTGAAACGACCGAGGTCGAACATCACTGGCGGGAAGGAATCAAGAACGTGAGCAGGGACAGCGGATCCGGGTCCGTCCCGTCGATGAACCGAATCCACCCCTGCAGCACTCCGCGCCCGCTGGGTTTGCCGACCGCGAATCCTGCGGTGGCGGGATCCAGGCGCATATCGAAACGTTCGATGAGCGGTGCCGCCTTCTTGAAGTCCTCGCTGGCTTCGGCGACGCTGACGCATTCCTCTGGTGGTGGCAGCTGGGGCTGAGTAGCTGTGGTGCCGACATCATCAGGAAGCTCGCCGAGGTTGCCCATCGTGGCCATCGCCGAGATCGTCGGTGCCCCGTTCTGGAAGAGTTCGATGCTGTAGCTCGCCGTTGATCGACCTTCGCGCAGTGTGCGTGTGTTGATGTCCACGGGTCCTTCGGTGCTGGGTCCGAGATAGAAGGTGGAGACCACGAGCGGATCCGGAGTATTCGGGTTGACGGCACGAAGAGCCTGACCGGCCACTCCGAGGAGGTAGCCACCATTGACGGCGCCGGCGACTTTCCAGCCGGCGTCGAGCTCGGCAGTGAAACGGTGGTCGCTTTGTCGGGTGACTGCGGTGGCGCGGGAGAATTCACTGGCGGTCGTTTGACTCATATCACATACAGTACCAACAACTGAACGAACGTCCAGCCAGCCTCAGTGCTGTCCGGACCGCCGTTCGTTGCCGTGCCGGTAGTTTCCCGTTGCCCGGGCCAATAGTTGCTGATCGGTGTCGTCATGGCGGCCGAGTTTGGGGATGAGCGCGGCAGCCTTTTTCCCGCCGAGTTCCATGATGGTACGGCCGCCTCGGCGAATGAGGAGGACCCCAGATTTGGTGATCTGGTAGTCAAACGGATCATCTTCAAGGCTCACGGTTGGACTCCTTCGTCGGGCGTGCCATGGTCATCGCGTATCTGCTCTGAATCGCGGTGAGCGCACTCCGATTAGTCTAAGCGCATGAGTATGACGCCCTACTCAACCCGATTACTCGTCAAATGAGGAGAAGGTGCCCCTGACCATCAGGTCAGGGGCACCTTCGCTCAGACAGT
Organism: Brevibacterium limosum; assembly: GCF_011617705.1. Taxonomy (NCBI): domain Bacteria; kingdom Bacillati; phylum Actinomycetota; class Actinomycetes; order Micrococcales; family Brevibacteriaceae; genus Brevibacterium; species Brevibacterium limosum. The sequence goes on from NZ_CP050154.1 coordinate 2,456,968, forward strand.
CATCGAGTGACCGCCAGAGGTGTTTTCAGTTGTTCTTCTTGCGGCGCATGGTCAGAACAACAGCGGCTCCACCGACGAGGAGCAGTCCGGCTCCGGCGGCCAGGCCGGTCAGCTCGGCACCGGTGCGAGGCAGATCAGATCCGCCGCCGTCACCGTTTCCATCATCGTTGCCGTTGTCGTCACCATCGTCGCCGCCACCGTTACCGTCTTCGTCGGCAACGACCTCGAATGAGCCGGTGAGGGCTTCTTCGTCTTCGGTGTCATTGGCTCCGGTGACCTCGAGGTCGTACTTACCGAGGTAAGCCTCGGGGTTCGAAGCGCTGGTGCCGTAGATCGAGAAGCCGACGACTCCGTCAGCGTCGGCGGTCTCCTCGAGAGTGATGCCCTCGACGTTGTCCGGACCGGCAACGACTTCGAGGGAGACCTGCTCGCCCTCTTCGAAGCCTTCAGCGGTGATCTGCACGCCCTTGTCTTCCTTCACGAAGTCCGAAGCGGAGATTTCCTTCGGGTCGACAGTCAGGTTGCGCTCGGCAGGGGCTTCTTCAGCCTCGACAGTCACGACGAACTGGGTTGCAGCAGAAGTCTGACCATTCGCATTGACGACTGCGGTGTAGTTGTAGTCGCCAGCTTCGGCAGGAGCCTCAGCGGAGAAGTTGCCGTCAGCGTCGGTCTTGACAGTCACGGTGCCCTCGGCAGGTGCGGCCTGAGCAGAACCGGCGTTGGCGCCAGCAGGCTTCCAGGTCAGCTTCACTTCAGCATTCGGAGCAGCCTTGCCGGTGATCTTTCCACCTTCAACGACCGTCTGGTCTCCGACCTTGGGAGCTTCGGGCTTCTCGTCACCGTCAGAGTCGGAATCAGCTTCATCATCCGTGCCGTCGGCGTTGTCGGCTCCATCGGAGTCCTTGCCATCAGCTGCGGAGCCGCCGTCAGCGTTGCCCTTGGCGTCCTCGTTCGCGTCGTTACCTTCAGCCGACGAGCTGCCGTTGTTGTCGGCGTTTTCATCGGAGTTGGCGTTCACCTCATCGCCGTCGGCCTGAGCGTCAGCGTTCTCGCCGTCGGCCTGAGCGTCAGCGTTCTCGCCGTCGGCCTGAGCGTCAGCGTTCTCATCATCGTTGCCGTCATCCGGCTTGGTCAGCTGGAAATCGATGCCTGCCTGATCAAGCGAGTATTTGAGGTCGGAAACCCAGCTAAACGAGCCGTTTCCGCCCGAGATGACACCGACAGCGGTTTCACCCTGATAGACAGCTCCCCCTGAATCGCCCGGAGCTGAGAACGCCTCACCGTCAGGGAGAACCTTCATGCCATGAACCAGATGGCCACTGACGTTTGCGTAATCCAGCTCACCCTCGGCAGGAGCAACTGTTCCCTGGGTAACCCCAGTGGTCCGTCCTGACTTTGTAACAGCCGCACCTCTGGTGGGGTTCCCGATCGTGTTGACAGGAACCGTTTTCAACGAGAGGTCCTCGGCCTCGATTGCCGAGTCGTCCCAGGTGGTGACCTCAGACTTTGTAGTGAAACCGCTTGCAACATTGATGCTCGCAATATCAATGGCTTCCGCTTCGCTTCCGACGGGAGGCGCATCGGCATCAGATACATAGCCAAACTGGTGTTTGCCCCAGCTGCCTGGTGCCCCAACGCCCGCTAGCTCAGACTGCTCTGAACCGGCCGCTTCAGCACTGGATGGCAGCTCCATGTCCCAAAGTGGAGCCTCACCAAGGGAGTTAGCGTCGTCGTCAAGCTCTTCGGCGCAGTGTCCTGCTGTAATGACGACCTGATTGCCACTCCTATCCCAGCCAGCAAATCCGGTTGAGCAAGCTCCGCCCGCACCTTCGGGCCCATGAGGAGCTTTGGTGATATAACCTGCACCGCCGACGAGGTCCCTCTTCCCTTGCGCCTCAAACGAGGCAAACTCCGGACCGACCTGGACGTCAACGTTGCCGTACTTCTTTGCCAGTTCTTCGACAGCGGCGGTCTTCTCGACTGCTCCGATGTGGAGGGTATTCGCCTTGAACCCGATCTGCCCAATCTCTTCGGGGAGCTTACCGTCGTCACCAGCAAGATACGTGTCCACGGCCTCTTGCATCTGCGCCTCGGTCTGGACTTTAAGGGTCTTCGGCGCATCAGCCGCCGCGGGCCCCGCGACGAATGCGCCGCCGAGGCCGAGTGCTGTCGCTGCTGCCAGCGCCAGCGAACTCTGCACGAGTTTCTTCTGCATAAGTTGTTGTCTCTCTGTTCTGAGGGATCAATGTCACAAGTTGATGACCTAAGTCACGATAAGGTTACGGGCCGCACTCAGGGACTACCAAAAAAGTACGTCGAAAACTGTGAACTTAATGTACGAAACTTCACCAGATGTACAAAGGCCCTTGCTGCTATCCCCTACGTCATCGCTGTCATGAATTGACGAAGCCCCCGGTCAGAGACCGGGGGCTTCGTCAGTAAGCGTTCAGCAGACCGTCAGACGGTCAGCCTCACTGCACTCAGTTGTTGTTCTTGCGACGCATGGTCAGAACGATTGCGGTTCCGCCCACGAGGAGCAGTCCGGCTCCGGCAGCCAAGCCCGTCAGCTCGGCACCGGTGCGAGGCAGGTCAGACCCACCGTCACCGTTTCCATCATCGTCATTTCCGTCGCCGGCTCCGCCATCGGCATTGCCGTCGTCGTTGTTGCCGTCATCGTCGCCGCCGCTTCCGCCACCGGAGCCGTCTTCGTCAGCAACAACCTCGAACGAACCGGTCAGTGCCGACTCATCCTCGGTGTCGTTGGCGCCAGCGACCTCGACGTCGTACTTACCGAGGTAGGCCTCGGCGTTCTCGGCACTGGTGCCGTAGATCGAGAAGGCGGCAGCGCCGTTCTCATTCGCGGTCTCATCCAGCTCGATGCCTTCGACGCCCTCGGGTCCGTTGGCAACCTCGAGAGTCACCTTCTCGCCCTCATCGAAGCCCTTGACCGTGATCGTCACGCCCTTGTCTTCCTTCACGAAGTCAGAAGCCGCGATCTCCTTGGGGTCCACGCTGATCTCACGCTCGACAGGAGCAGGGGTCTCGGATTCGTCCTTCTCGACGGTCACATCGAACTCGGTCGGCTCGGACTTCTCTCCGTCAACGGTCGCAGCCGCAGTGACGTTGTAGTCGCCCTCTGCCTCGGGCCCTTCGACCGAGAAGTTTCCATTCTTGTCGGCTTTGGCGGTTTCAGAACCATTCTTGTCAGCCTGGGTCTTGACCTGGGCACCTTTTTCGTCTTCAGCGGCTTCCCACTTCACCTCGACCTCGGCGCCGGCCTCGGCCTTGCCCTTGATCTTGCCTTCGGGCTCGATGGTCTGATCTTCGGCCTTCGGAGCCGCAGGAGCCTCAGGGGTCTCCTCGCCCGGCTTCTCGAGGTTGAAGTCCGTGCCGGACTCCTCGAGCGAATGATCGAGGTCGGCAACCCAGGTGAACGACGTGTTCGCGTCGAGGTCGCCGCCGCCGGAGATGACACCGACAGCGGTGCTGCCCTGATACACGCCGCCGCCGGAGTCTCCCGGCTGCGAGAAGGGCTTGTCGATCGGAGTAGTCACACCGAATCCGTGAACCCAGCGGCCGCCGACGTTCTGGTAGTCGAAGTCGTATTCCGAGCGCGGCAGAACCTCGCCTTCGGTCTTACCGGTGGTACGACCGGACTTGCTGATCGCGCCTTCCTTGTGTTCACCGACGTCGGTGATCTCGGTGGTCGACTTGGCCAGGTCGTCCTCATCGGCGGTGGACCAGTCGGTGATGCCGTTCTTGACGTTGTACTTCGACTCGTCGACATTGATCACTGCGAAGTCGATGTCGGACTCGCTGGGCTCAGGCCACTTGTCCTGGTCGGCACCTTCGAGCAGGTCGCCGCCGAAGTTGTGGAAGCCCCACTTGCCGATGACGCCGTCGCCGGAAGCCTGGAAGCCTTCTCCGCCGTTGGCCTCAGAGGTCGAAGGCTTTTCGGTCTGGTCGACGGTGGTGTCACCGTCGAAGTCATTGGTCTGTTCGTTGATGATCTTCGAGCAGTGTCCGGCGGTGAGGACGACGGGCTTGCCGTCTCCGTCCCAGCCGGAGAAACCGGTCGAGCAGGCTCCGCCGCTCTCGCCGGCCTTGACGAGGTAGCCGGCACCGCCGACGAGGTCGTTCTTCGCGTAGGGCTTCAGTTCCTTGACGCCCTCGGTGACCTTGATGTTCTGGTACTGCTTCTCGAGCTTCTTGATATCGTCGGTCTTCTTGGCAACGCCGATGCTGAGCTCGCCGCCCTCGGTGCCGTAGGCGTTGACGCCTTCGATACCGGACAGTGCCTTCTGGACGTGAGCTTCACTCTGGAGGTCCAGCTTCTGCGGAGCGTTGTCGGCCATCGCCGGTGAGGCGACGAGCGCGCCGCTCAGGCCCAGCGCCGCTGCGGCACTGATTGCCAGCGAACTCTGCACGAGTTTCTTCTGCATAAGGTTGATTCCCTTGATCGTTGTCGATGCTTCGATTGCCCGACCCCTGCAACACGCTTCGCCGCAACCGGACGGTCCATGTCTTCGGTGTCAGTTTTCCAACCGTGTGAAAGATTACGGTTTGGTCACGACGCATTGCAAGAACCATCAGAGTCGCAGGTGAACACAACTTACAGAAGTCGAGGCTCACAAGCCGTCCTGTGTTCTTCCAGGGGCCTCGGAAACGGTGCCGTTATGATCAGGGACATGCCGAACCACACAACGCTTCGCACCCTGGCCGCTGCGAGACCTGCCTCGAGACTCGCGCTCGGACTCGCCGCCCTCGCACTCACGCTGCCGTTGGCGGCCTGCGACACCGGCGTCGACCCACGGAACCCCAGTTCCCCCGCTCCCACCGAATCCACCGAAACTGCGTCCCCCAGCGAAGACGCCTCCGAGCCGGACCCCACCGGCAGATGGACCTCGCCGGAAAAGGGCGACCCGTTCCTCGAATTCGCTGACGACGGCTCCCTCGAAGGTTCTGACGGCTGCAATGCGATCGTCACCAGCTGGAAAGCCGAAGGCGATGAGATCGTCATCGATTCATTCATGTCGACGCAGAAAGCATGCGCCGGCGTCGACACCTGGCTGAGCAAGGCGTCGACAGCCACCATCGAAGGCGATGTCATGAAGGTCAAGGACAGCAATGGGAAAGTCATCGGCGGACTGGAGAAGGAAGACAAATGACACAGGAACTCATCGGCCGCTGGGTGGCCGAGACGAACGAACGAGCCTTCCTCGAATTCTCCGAGGACGGCTCATTGCGCGGCAGCGACGGCGCCAACAACCTCGTGACCTCATGGTCGACCGAGCCCGAGGGCGTGATGATCAGATCCTCGCTCATGACGCTCAAAGCCGCCCCCGGAATGCTCACATGGGTTCCCAAGGCCAGGCGAGTCGAAGCCGACGGCGACCGTCTGCACCTCTTCGACGCAGGCGAGAACCACCTCGGCGATCTTCATCGTCAGCCGCCGGGCGCCACCCACAAGCTCGGCGGTCGGTAGATGGCCGGGGGTCTGATCGCACTCCTTGACGACGTCGCCGCGATCGTCAAACTCTCAGCTGCCAGCCTCGACGATGTCGCCGCCGGTGCCTCACGCGCCGGCGCCAAAGCTGCGGGCGTCGTCATCGATGATGCGGCAGTGACGCCGAAGTTCGTCGAAGGAGTGGACCCGAAACGCGAGCTGCCGATCATCCAGCGCATCGCGTTGGGGTCGCTCTTCAACAAGCTCGTCATCATTCTGCCGGTCATCCTGCTGCTCAGCCAGTTCCTGCCCTGGCTCCTCACCCCGCTGCTCATGATCGGCGGCACCTATCTGTGTTTCGAGGGTGCAGAGAAGGTCGGTGAGAAGCTCGGGTGGATTGCTCACCACGAGAAGGAGACCCCCGCCGCTGAGAAGACGACCGATGGCGCAGCAGCGGAGAAGAAGGTCGTCCGGTCGGCCATCACCACCGACTTCGTCCTCAGCTGCGAGATCATGGTCATCGCCCTCAACGAGGTGGCCGGTGAGTCCCTGACCAGCCGTGCCGTCATCCTCGCCGTCGTCGGCATTGCGATCACCGTCGGCGTCTACGGTGTCGTCGCGCTCATCGTGAAGATGGATGACATCGGTCTGCACATGGCGAAGAAGGACTCCCCCGGACAGCAGAAGTTCGGTCGGTTCCTCGTCGAAGCCATGCCGAAGCTGCTCGCGCTGCTCTCCGTCGTCGGCACCTTCGCCATGCTATGGGTCGGAGGCCACATCATCCTCGTCGGCATCGATGAACTCGGCTTCCACGCACTCTACGGCTTCGTCCACCACCTCGAAGAACCCGTCGCCGCGATCGCGGCCATCGGCGGATTCCTCGGCTGGCTGGTCAATACGTTCTTCTCCCTCATCCTCGGCGCGATCTGGGGAGGGATCGTCGTCGCCGTCGTCATCGGCGCCAGAGCACTGTTCACAGGCCATAGGACCTCGGGCGAATCGAACGCCGTCACCGAGGCGGCACCGCATCCGGATCAGACTCAGTCGTAGTCGTCCGGTCCTCTTCGGCTCACCGCTGGGCGAAGGTCTTCTTCGGTGCTCCTGCCACGATCATCGGAGCATCCGTGACCGGATCGTCGATGACCGTGCATTCGATGCCGAACACCTCTTGGACGAGTTCCGAGGTGATGATCGTCTCCGGCGGTCCCTGAGCGACGATTGCGCCGTTCTTCATCGCAATGATCTCATCGGCGTACCGGCATGCTTGGTTGAGGTCGTGGAGGACGGCGACGAGCGTGTGCCCGTATTCGTGGTTGAGCTGCGAGAACAGGTCGAGCAGCTCGATCTGGTAAGCGACGTCGAGGAAGGTCGTCGGTTCGTCGAGCAGCAGGAGGGAGGTCTCCTGGGCGAGCACCATGGCTACCCAGACGCGTTGGCGCTGACCGCCGGAGAGCTCATCGACGAGTCGTGAGGACAGCTCTTCGGTGTTCGTCGCCCGCAGCGCCGACAGCACCGCGGTTTCATCAGCGTCGGTCCACTGGCGCAGGAACGACTGGTGGGGATGACGCCCGCGGGAGACGAGCTCGGCGACCGTGATCCCTTCCGGGGCGATGGACGACTGCGGGAGAAGGCCCAGCCGTTGGGCGATCTTCTTCGTCTTCATCTTCGCGATGTTGTTCCCGTCGAGCAGCACTGCGCCCTTCGCCGGCGGCAGCAGCCGGGCGAGGGCCCGCAGAAGGGTCGACTTGCCGCAGGCATTGGGACCGACGATGATGGAGAACTTTCCGTCCGGAATGCTCACATCGAGATCGTTGACGATCTGGCGCTGGTCATAGGCCAGATCGAGGTTCTCGGCGATCAGCGGTGAAGATGCGCCGGCGGTGGAGGGAGTGCTCATGATGCCTTCCGAGCTTCTTGGATGAGGAGCCAGATGAGGTAGATGCCGCCGATGCTCACTGTGATCACGCCCACGGGCAGCTGGATGTCACCGAAAGCATGTTGGGTGATGAGATCAGCGCCGACGAGGAGCAGTGCTCCGACCGCCGCAGAGGTCAGCAGGCTGGTGCCCTGCGCCCGGGCGATCCGCCGTCCGATCTGCGGGGCGGCCAAGGCGACGAAGGCGATCGGCCCGGCGGCGGCTGTGACCATGGCGACGAGAGCGACGGCGATGACGATGAGCACGGCTCGGATGGGCTCATTGCGTACGCCCAGGGCCTTCGCCGTGTCATCGCCGAGTTCCAAGGTTCCCAGGTCTCTGGCGAAGAGACCGCAGGCGAGTCCGAGGACGATCGTGGCCACAGCTGCCGGGGCGATCGTCGACCAGCCCATTCCATTGAGGGTGCCGGCGCCCCAGGTGGCAGCAGCCATCGCGAGCTCAAGGTCGGCGCGCATGATCAGCCAGGTGTTGAAGGCATTGAGCATGGCCGTCAGAGCGATTCCCACGATGATGAGCCGGAATCCCTGGACACCGCCCTTCCACGTGAGCAGGTAGACGACCACTGCGGTGAGGAGCCCGCCGATGATCGCTCCTGCCGCAGTGGAGACGAAGCTCGTGCCGAAGACGATGATCGTGACGATGCCGCCGGTGTAGGCACCGGTGGAGAAACCGATGATGTCGGGAGAGCCGAGAGGGTTGCGCGTCAGCGATTGGAATACCGCTCCGGAGACTCCGAGTCCGGCCCCGAGGACGATTCCGGCGATGATGCGCGGTGCCCGCCACTCCCCGACTACGGTGTTGACGATGCGCTTCTCCGCGGCACCGAACAGTCCCTGGAAGACTTCGGTCGGAGTCAGCGAGAACTTGCCGAGCATGAGACCGGCGAACCCGCAGGCCAATGCCAGTAGAGTGATGATTCCTGCGGTGATGACGACCCGCAGGTCGATGCGGAATCCGAAGACGCGCACCATGGGACGGCCGAAGTCGACTTTCTCCCCCGGCAGTGCATGCGGGTACGCAGTGAGGCTGCGGTCGGTGACCGCAAGGTTGGTGGTCTTCACAGGCCGCTCGCCTTCTTCCGGCGGACAAGGGCGATGAGCACCGGAGCGCCGACGAACGCGGTGACGACTCCGACCTGGAGTTCGCCGGGTTTCATCACGACTCTGCCGATGACGTCCGAGGCCAGGAGCAGAATGGGTGAGAGAACGAGTGAGTAGCCGAGGATCCACCGCTGGTCGGGACCGACGATCCACCGGGCGATATGCGGAATCATCAGGCCGATGAATCCGATCGGTCCGGCAGCGGCCGTAGCGGCTCCGGCCAGAAGGGTCACCGCGAGGATGGAGAGCACTCGGGTGCGGTTGACCGAGGTGCCGAGGCTGGCGGCCAGGTCGTCGCCGAGGGCGACTGCGTTGAGTGAATGGGACAGTGCCAGCGCGAGCACCGTGCCGATGATCATGAACGGCAGGATCGCGGTGATCGTATCGAAGTCACGGCCGGCGATCGCGCCGACGTCCCAGGACCGGAAGGCGTCGAAGGCACGTTCGTTGGTCAGCAGGATCGCTTTGGTCAGCCCGGTGAGCACAGCAGCGACGGCGACTCCGGCCAGAATAAGGCGGATCGGATCGACCGTGCGACTGCGGCCCGCGGACCCGATGACATAGACGCCGACAGTGGCGACGAGGGCGCCCCCGAAGGCGAACCAGATGTACCCGGTGATCGAAGAGATCCCGAAGAATGCGACCCCGATCGTAATCGCCAGGGAGGCTCCGGCGTTGACGCCGAGGATGCCCGGGTCGGCCAAGGGATTGCGAGTCAGAGCTTGGATGAGCCCGCCTGCCAGACCCAGTCCCATGCCGACGAGGATGCCGAGCACGGTCCGCGGCAGGCGCAGTTCGAGGACGACGAGCTGATCGTCGCTTCCGGTGGGTGCGAAGAAGGCTCCGAAAACTTCCGAGATCGGCATATCCCGCGCGCCGATGGCCAAGGACGCTGCGACCACGACGATGAGCGTGACGATCGCCGCGACCAGTCCCAGCACTCGTCTGATCCGCAGGCTCCCACCGGTCGAATGACTGGTGTCGGGATGCGGTTTCGCCTCGGCAGAGGTGGCGGAACCGGTCATCGAGGTGGTCCTTTGAGTGAAGTGGCGATCAGTTGACTAAGGGCAGGCTAACCACACTGTAACTCACTGGATCACCTCAGCCAAGCGAGAGGAGTCTCACTCGGCTGTGATCTTGCCGATCCTCTCGGACACCTGACGCTGGATCCGGGAGAGCATCCCGCTCATTCCGCGCAGCCTCAGTGGGCTGACGACCTCCGACATCGACAGGCGCAGCGGCAGGTCGGCCGGCACCGACAGGATCGCCTCGGCGCTGGCTCCGTCGAGTCCTTCGTGGAGGATCCCGGCGAATCCGCGCGTCGTCGGTGCCTCTGGGGGTGCGGAGAAGTGCAGCCGCACTTCTGCCTGCTCCCCCGCCTCGGGGTCGGCCACCTCGGTGACGAGGAAGATCGGCGACTGGCATTCGGGGACGGGCTCGAGCAGTTCGGGGTGATCCGTGTACTTCTCGGGCAGGTCCGGAAGGTCCATCGCGAATTCCAGCAGCACCTGCAGACGGTCATCGGTCGGGGTTTCGGCGAAATCTGTGACGATCTCTGCCAGCGCCTCCGGCAGGTCATCGGTCTTGGGCGTCGTGGTCTCAGTCATCAGCGTCCGGGTGCCTCTCCGGGCTCGGCTCCGGTGACGATCGGCACGCCGACGACGTTGCCCCATTCGGTCCAGGAGCCGTCGTAGTTGCGCACATTGTCATATCCGAGCAGGTGCTTGAGGACGAACCAGGTGTGGCTGGAGCGTTCGCCGATGCGGCAGTAGGCGATCACTTCGTCGCTCTGACCCAGTCCGGCCTGTTCGGTGTAGAGCTCCTTGAGTTCGGCGGCGGACTTGAAGGTGCCGTCTTCGTTGGCTGCCTTGCCCCAGGGCATCGACTTCGCGCCGGGGATATGGCCGCCGCGCAGTGCGCCTTCCTCCGGGTAGGCGGGCATGTGGGTGCGTTCGCCGGTGTACTCCTCGGGGCTGCGCACATCGATGAGCGGCAGGTCGCCGAGGCTGTCCCTGACCTCGGGCAGGAAGGCGCGGATGACCGAATCGTCACGTTCGACGACGGGGTATTCGGAGGGTACGGGCTGCGGCTTGTCCGTGGTCATCTCGCGGCCTTCGGCCTGCCATTTCGCGCGACCGCCGTCCATGAGGCGGACGTCTTCGTGGCCGAAAAGGGTGAAGACCCACAGGGCGTAGGCGGCCCACCAGTTGGACTTGTCGCCGTAGACGACGATGGTGTCATCGCGGGAGATGCCCTTGGCGGACATGAGTGCGGCGAATCCTTCGCCGTCGACGTAGTCACGAGTCACGGGGTCGTTGAGTTCGGTGTGCCAATCGACCTTGACTGCTCCGGGAATGTGCCCGGTCTCGTAGAGCAGCACGTCTTCGTCGCTTTCGACGATGACGAGCCCGGGATCGCCTGCATGATCAGCCACCCATTCCGTGCTGACCAGTCGGGTTCCGTCCGCGTATTCGGCGAACTTCGGTGCGGGATCGGCCGGGATCGAAGTGCTCACGCATTCCTCCTCAAAATTGGTGACTGGGTGTGCTCGCTGTGGCAACGTCGAGCGCGTTCAGCATATTCCTTTTCAGGATCGACTGAGGAATGCCGTCAGCGCTGAGACGAACGCCTGCGGTTTCTCCGAATGCACCCAGTGGCCCGAGCCCTTGACCGTGAGAAGTGTCGTGCGCGGGAACAGGGCGCGCATCTGCGGCAGGTCGTCACGGTCGACGTAGTCCGATTTCTCGCCGGCGACCCACAGCACGGGGTGATCGAAGACGGCATCTCCCATGTCCGGGAAATCCCCGATGATATCGAGGCTCGAATGCAGGAGTGCGAGGTTGGGCTGCCAGGAATACCCCGCCGAGGTGGGGCGCAGGTTCTGCAGCAGGAATCCCCTGATCGCGGCCTCGGGGATCGGCTCCTGAAGAGCCGCATCGGCCTCGGTGCGCGAGGTGATCTGGTCGAGGTCGAGCGCGGCCAGACTCGAGAGCAGATGGTCGAAGACGCCGGTCGAGCCGCCGGCGGTGGGGCCGATGTCGACGACGACGAGGCGGTCGATGAGTTCCGGGTGGCGCAGGGCCAGCACCATGGCGACCTTTCCGCCCAGGGAATGTCCCACCAGATGCACGGGCTGTTCACCAGGGTCGACCGCCTCGGCGATATGGGCCGCGACGGCATCGGCGAGCTCGACGTAGTCGAAGGTCTCGGTCCATTCGGACTCGCCGTGGTTGGGCAGGTCGACGAGGAGGCTGGAGAAGTCGGGCTCGATGTCCTTGGCGATGCGGGTGAAGTTCTTGCCCCGGCCGAACAGTCCGTGCAGGAAGACGACCAGGCGCCCGGAATCGCCGATGCGAGTGCTGTTGATGGTGGTCACGTCTCCAGCCTATCCGGTCGGCTTCCTCTCGGGTCGGCTTCCCCGGCAGACCGCCGCACCCGACGGATCCGGCACGGGTAGGGTGAAGGGCATGCACTTCTCCGAATATGACACCCGACTTGCCGGTTACGCGGTCATCGTCAATGACGACGACGAGATCCTCCTCAGCTGGTTCAACGGCGGGAAGGACCGCCTGCACGCGATCTGGACGCTGCCCGGAGGCGGAATCGAATTCGACGAGAGCATCGAAGCGGGGACAATCCGGGAGATCAAAGAGGAGACCGGCTACGACGCTGAGCTGATCCGGCCCCTGACCACGCATTCCTTCACGGAATCACGTCGCAATCCGGCGTTCGGCGACTCGACAGCGCGCCCCTTCAAAGGTGCGCGTGTCGTCTATGAGGCTCGCGTCACCGGCGGCACGCTGGGCACCCTCGAAGTCGATGGGACGACGGACCGGGCGGAATGGCTGCCGATCGCTTCGCTGCGGGATGTGCGCCACGCCCGCATCATCGACATCGGCCTCGATGCGTGGCGTGCCGCTGTGTGAGTTCTGCGCAGCGGCGCAGAAGCGCACGATCGTCGGTCACTTCACCTTGTCGGCGATGAGGCCCGGGAGCTTCTCCGCTGTGTATTGTGCCGAGAGGATCGAGTTGAGTGAGAATGCCTTGCGGATGTCGTCGTTGTCTGTGGTCAGAACGAAGTCGTGCCCGTCTTTGACGGCCGGGATGCGCTGATAGGCAGCATCGTCGGTGACATCGGTGTCCTCGATGTAGATCGGGAACGTCATCAGCAGGTCCGCGTCGAGCTGATCGAGGTTCTCCTCGGAGATCGGCGCGGAGAAGCCCTCGGCCTTCATTCCGGCAATCGTCTCGGACTGCTTGAAGCCGAGCTCCTCCATGACCTGCACGCGACCTGATTCCTCGACGTAGGCGCCCCATCCGTCGGCGGTCTTCGCTGCCACGGTCACGGACTTGTCCTCGAACTCGGGATGAGCTTCGCGCGCATCGGCGTAGGTCTTGTCGAGGTCGTCGAGCAGCTTCTTCCCGTCGTCGTCCTTGCCGAGTGCCTGGGAGACGAGGTCGACCTGCTGGTCCATGGTCGTCAGGTAGTTGTCGCCGCCCTCGGGAACTCCGACCGTCGGAGCGATCTCGGAGAGGCGGTCGTAGCGCTCCTTCTCTCCCGAGCTGTTCGTATCGAGGATGACGTCGGGCTCCAGTGCCGCGATGGCCTCATAGTCGGGTTCCATCGTCGCGATGATCTCCGGTGCCTGGTCATAGAGGTCCTCGGCCCAGGGCCCGACGCCCTTGCCGCCGAATTCCACCCAGTCGGAGGCGCCGACGGGTTGGACTCCGAGCGCCAGGGCGGTCTCGGCATCGCCCCACCCCAGGGCCACGACCTTCTGCGGATCGGCGGGCACCTCGACGGCGCCGAATTTCGTTTCGACGGTGGGACCCGACGCTTCGTCGGCTGAGTCCGCTCCTCCGCCGCAGCCGGCGAGGACGAGGACGGAGGCAATCACTGGGGCGAGAATACGGCGCATGGAATCCTTCTTGAGTAGTTAGGCGAGCCTAGCTTAACCCATTTCTGCGATGTCGCGGTGCCCACCGCGCGGCCGCCTCGGCGAGGGGTCGACAACCGGATCAGGGCGTCTTGATCTCCAGACCATCGACGTCCATGCCGTCGAGGGCGACCATGCGCGAACGTCGGCCGGTGACGATGCGGTGGATGACCCACACCAGCAGGAACGCGGGCAGCCCTGCATAGGCGCTGGCGACCTGGAGGAGCTGGCCGTTGACGATGGCCTGCACGTTCTGGCCGATGATGACGACGATGAGCATGATCAGCGCAATGATCGGGCCGATCGGGAACAGCGGTGCCCGGTACGGCAGGTCTGCGACATCATGACCCTGCCGCACATAGGCACGGCGGAACCGGAAGTGACACCAGGCGATCCCGACCCAGACGATGAAGCCGGAGAGTCCCGAGACGCTGATCAGCCAGGTATAGGCCCCGCCGTCGCCCATGATCTCGGTGAGGAATCCGAACAGACCGATCGCGGCGGTGGCCAGCAGCGCCATGACGGGGACTCCCCGTTCGTTGAGTCGGGCGAACAGCCTCGGCGCTGTTCCCTCTTCGGCCATGGCATAGAGCATGCGAGTGGAGGCGTAGAGGCCGGAGTTGCCGGCTGAGAGGATGGCGGTGAGGATGACTGCGTTCATCATCCCGGCGGCCACGGCGATTCCGGCGCGTTCGAAGACGAGCGTGAACGGTGAGGCGGTGATGTCCTCATTGTTCGCCGAGGCCAGCAGGGATGGGTCGGTGTAGGGCAGGAGGAAGCCGATGACGGCGATGGCTCCGATGTAGAAGAGCATGATGCGCCAGAACACGGTGCGGATGGCTCGGGGCATGTCCTTGCGCGGGTTCTCCGACTCCCCTGCGGTGACACCGACGAGCTCGGTGCCTTGGAACGAGAATCCGGCGATCATGAACACGCTGATGACCGACATCCACCCGCCGACGAACGGGGCCTCGCCTGCCGTCCAGTTGCTCAGTCCGGGTGAGGTTCCGCCGAGGATGCCGACGATCATGAGCACGCCGAGGACGAGGAACGCCAACACCGCCGTGACCTTGATGGCGGCGAACCAGAACTCGCCTTCGCCGAAGGCCTTCGCGGACAGGAAGTTCAGCCCGGCGAGGAGGATGAGGAAGACCGCCGCCCAGATCCACGACGGCAGGTCGGGGAACCAGAAGGACATGATGACACCGGCGGCGACGAGTTCGGCGGCCAAGGTGATCGCCCAGTTGAACCAGTAGTTCCAGCCCATGGCGAAGCCGAATGAGGGGCTGACGTATTTCGTGCCGTAGGTGTGGAACGATCCGGCCACGGGCAGGTGGGTCGACATCTCACCCAGGGACTGCATGACGAAGAGGACCATGATGCCGATCGCCGCGTAGGCCAGCAGAGCACCGCCGGGGCCCGCCTGGGAGATCGTGCCGCCGGAGCCGAGGAAGAGCCCGGTGCCGATGGCACCCCCGATGGCGATCATCTGCAGGTGGCGAGACTTCAGTCCTCGTCGGAGTCGGCGTTCTTCGCTCGCCGAGGCAGGTGGCATTCCCATGGTCATCCTCGTTAGTGGTTCGGCAGGTCCGCGCACGAGGACCCTGGCCATTCCTACCACACACGGGGCCATCCGCGGCCGATGGGAACGGCGGGTGGGAGCAGGGTCACATCCTCCTAGGCGGCGATTCGAGCAGCCGGAGTATCGGCTTGAGTGCGGACCGGATGCTGATGACGCGGAACGCCTGGTCACGGGCGAACGCGAAGAGGCGAAACCGATCGAACATCAGCCGGGCCAAGGCGCGGGAGTTGTCGTGAGCGGCTTCGACTCGTGGTCGCTGGCGGGCCTCGAACCTCGCGAGCGCTGCCTCAGGTGCGTCGGCTGTCGCTGGTCCGCCCGGACTCGAGGGTGTCCCAGACCCAGCGACCAGGGCAGAGAGCTCTTCGGCAAGAACCCCGGCCGATTCCATCGCCATTCCGGCACCGATCCCGGCCGTGGGGAGGAAGCCTGCCGCCGCATCACCGAGCAGAACGGTGCGACCACGGCTCCAGCGCTGTGCCCGAGAATCTCGCAGCGGCCAGAAGAAGGGGTCGTGTGCCTCTGCGACTGCGGTCAGGCAGGCCGCGATCCGTGGCGTCAGATCCGTGAGGCGGCTGCGGACCTCCGCCGCGAATCGCCGCGGGCCGAGCGGCTGCCGGGAATCCGGACAGCCGAGAAAGACTCCGACGGCACCCTTGACCGGATAGATGCCGAGGAAGAACCCGTCGCCCCAGATCTCATTGACGGCGTCGTCATCGGCATCCGCCTCGGCCCAGCAGACCCATCCGCCCCAGGTCGTATCCACGGCGTCCCCCACCGCGGACTCGGCGGAGTCGGCCTCGGTGGTGCTGCCGCTCACGAGCCGGCGGGTTCGGGAATTCATTCCGTCAGCGATGACGACGATGTCGAAGGCGAGTTCTGACGACGGGCTCCGGCTTCGGGCGCCGGGGTCCGCACCGGCCACGGTCACGGTGGTGCCGTCATCAGCCAGCCCGGTCACTGTTGTGTCAAAGGCGATCGGGCAGTCATCGCCGGTGAGCACGTCGAGCAGGGCCGCGCGTGAGAGTCCGCGGTAGTCGCCGTAGTCGGCCAGCAGATCGCCGAGGTGGTCCTGCCTGAGAACCCTGCCGGTATGCGCATGTGCGATGTAGCGGTTGATGCCGACGCTGGCATCGAGGTAGGCCTGCCGGGAATCGAGCTCGTCGATGATGGGATCGACCATGGGCATGAGAGCAAGCATGTATCCGGCCCGGTTGTCACCGATCATCCGCGCGGCATCGGCGGAGCGGTCGATGAGGATCGGGTGCATGCCGCGGGCGCGGAGCAGCTGAGCCAGGGTGACCCCGGCGATTCCAGCTCCGACGATGAGGATGCGCGGCTCTCCTGAACTCACGTTCTTCAGCTGCTCGTCGACTGTGGCCGCAGTGATCATGCGTGGGCTCCTCCGGGGGACCGATTCGCTGCGCCGCCCCGTGTTTGGACCGGCTGGTCCAAACACGGTATCACTGGGTGGACCACCTGGTCCAGAAGTGTGTCGGACATTGCTAGACTGACTTCGTGTCCGAGACCGCGCTGGCGCGCATGCGCCCCGAGAAGCGAGCCGCGCTCATTGATGCCGCGGCGCGAGAATTCGCCTCGCGGACGTTCGAGGAGGCGTCGCTCAATCGGATCATCTCCAGCTGCGGGATGAGCAAGAGCTCTTTCTATCATGTCGTCGGTTCGAAGGACGGTCTCTTCTCCCTCGTCGTCGCTGATCTCGCTGCGGCGGCCCGTCGATTCTGGACACCGCCTGCTCCGGGCAGCTTCGCGGACAGCTTCTGGGACAGTGCGCGCTCGGTCTGGGACGACGTTGTGCGAACGTGGCCCGATAGCCGTGAGCTCACGCTGCTGTGGCACATCGTCTATGCGAACTCGGAAGATCCCGCTGTCCGCGAGCTCGCCGGTCGTGTCGAAGAATGGGTGCGTGCGGTGCTCATTGCCGGACGTGAGACTGAGGCGATCGATGCCGAGTGTCCGCTCGAACTCCAAACCCTGTCGGTGTTCTCACTCTTACGCACCTTCGACGAATGGGCTCTGAAACTCGCGGAGAATGACAGCTCAGCCGTCGACACGGAAACGGCCGCAGTCCATCAGTTCCGTCTGCTCGCACGACTGCTGCGTGCCTGACTGTCTCTCACACAGACTCGGCCGGGCTCTCACGGCCTGAGGTCGCTACCTGCGGCAGTCCGCGGGCGAGTTCGGGACCGAGGTCAGAGATGCTGCGGGCACCCATGAGGCCCATGGCGGTGAGGATCTCCTGCCGGAGGAGGGCGATCGCCCTCTCGACGCCTCGCTGTCCGCCGGCCATGAGCCCGTACAGGTAGGCTCGGCCGATGAGCACGAAGTCCGCACCGGCGCACAGTGCGGCGACGACATCGGTGCCGGACATGACTCCGGAGTCGAAGATGAGTTCCATCTCCGGTCCGACTTCGGCACGGACTTCGGCCAGAGAGGTCAGCGATTCCGGTGCCCGATCGAGTTGACGGCCTCCGTGGTTGGAGACGACGAGTCCGTCGGCACCGACAGATCGGGCGCGCCGGGCGTCGTCGGCGGTGAGGATGCCCTTGACGAACAGCCGTCCCGTCCACTGCTCGCGGATCCACCGCAGGTCATCGAGGTCGAGGGTCGGATCGAACATCGTCTGTGTCATCTCGGCCAGGGACTGGGAGGTGTTCGACAGTGACGCGTACTTCGGCGGTTCGGTGGTGAGGAAGTTGAACCACCAGCCGGGACGATAGGAGGCGTCGAGGATGGTTCCCAGATTCAGTCGGGGTGGAATCGTCAGACCGTTGCGCTGATCGCGCAGACGCTGGCCGGTGATCGGGGTGTCGACGGTGACGAGAAGAGTCTCGTATCCGCTGGCGGCGGCGCGCTGGATCAGGTCGAGACTGCGCTGCCGGTCCTTCCAGAGGTAGAGCTGGAACCACCGGGTGGAATCCGGCGCCGCCTGGGCGACGTCTTCGACCGAGGTTGTGCCCATCGTCGACAGCGAGAACGGGATTCCGGCCTTCGTCGCCGCGCGCACTCCGGCGACCTCGCCTTCGGAGTGCATCATGCGCGTGTAGCCGGTCGGGGCGATGCCGAAGGGCAGTCGGGCTCGAGCGCCGGCGATCGTCGTCGCTGTGTCGGGGGCGTCGACTCCGTGGAGGATTCGGGGAAGAAGCTCCACGTTCCCCAGTGCGTCACGGTTCTTCTTCAGGGTCCGCTCGTCCAGAGCGGCACCGTCGACATAGTCGAACGGAGCCGTCGGAGTCACTCGCTTGGCGATGCGGCGGAGGTCCCAGATGTCTGCGGCCGACTCCAACCTGGCAGCGACACGATCGAGGCGGGGCAGGTCGAACTGCAGCAAGGGGGCGAGCTCTTTGAGATCAGGCAGTCGACGTTTCATCTCTCTCCTTGTTCAGGGCCCGGCTGGCATCCGCGTCCCGGAGGTTCCACGGTGGGGTCGTTCGCGGTCCGCAGAATGGAGTCTAATGAGGCGAGCGCCGCACCCGCTGAGGCGACCGTCATCCGAACGCCTGTCCACCCGAATCGAGGTACTCGACTCGCCCTACGCGAGTCGCTGAAACCCCGCAGGTCGAATGCTCAGTTCCGGTCGAGGTAGGCGAGCACTGCCGCCACGCGTCGGCTCGTCGTCTCCCCCGCCGGGAGGCCGAGTTTGTCGAAGATCGCGCTGATGGCCTTCTCGACGGAGCTGACGGACACGTAGAGGCGTTCGCCTATTCCCCGGTTCGACAGTCCCTCGGCCATCGCTTCGAGCACTTCATTCTCTCGCGGTGTCAGGGTCGACAGCGTGTTCTGCCGGTCCGAGGTGGTGAGCAGCTGTCGGACGACGTCGGGATCGATGACCGTTCCGCCTTCGGCGATCCGATGGACCGATTCGAGGAACCGGTCGATGTCGGTCACCCGGTTCTTCAGCAGGTAGCCGACGCCGACGGATTCAGTGCTCAGCAGCTCTGTCGCATACTCGCGCAGCACGTACTGGCTGAGGACGAGCACGCCGATGTCCGGGAAGCGTCGTTTGATCGCCAACGCCGCCTCAAGGCCTTCCGTCGTATGGGTCGGCGGCATTCGCACGTCGACGATCGCAAGGTTCGGTCGCAGCTCGGCGACCGCCCGCAGCAGCTCGCCTCCGTCTCCGACGGACGCGACGACGCTGATCCCTTCGTCTTCGAGCAGACTGCGCACACCTTCACGCAGCAGCACCGCGTCATCTGCGAGAACGGCGCGCATCTGATTCTCCTGCTTCTCTGTCATGGTCACCTCTCGGTCGTACCGACTTCTTCTGCGATTCCGTGCGGAATCCGAGCGCAGACGGTGGTGCCTGCACCCTCATGGGAGTCGACGGTGAGACTGCCATCGAGCGCACCGACCCGCCGTGCGAGACCTTGGAGTCCGCCTCCATCCGAATTCGCTCCGCCGATACCGTCATCGGCGATGGTGACGGTCAGCGTCCGCGCCTCGTCGACGATGCCCACCGTGATGCTTCCCGCCTCGGCGTGTTTGACGATGTTCGTCACCGCCTCTCGGACGACGAAGTAGGTGGCGGATTCCACTGCCGGCGGAAACCTGCCCTCCGGCACGGTCGTGAGGGTCAGCGGCACAGGGCTGCGGTCGGCGATCCTCTCGAGCACGGGACGGAGTCCGTGGTCGTCCAATGCTGTGGGGTAGACCCGCCAGGCGACTTCCCGCATCTCGTCGATGAGGTCCTGGGACTGGACGAGGGCATCGTCGAGCAGGCGTTGGGCTTTCGCCGGGTCAGAGGCACGCTGGGCACGAGCGATGAGCACGGACAGGGAGACGACGTTCTGCTGCACGCCATCGTGCAGGTCGCGTTCGATCCGGCGTCGTTCCTCGTCGATGGCGAGGACGACTCCGCGGCGGGTCGTCAGCAGCTCGCTGATGCGGGTGTGGACGGCGAAGGGACGCTCCACCTCGGCGAAACGCGCATCGATGCGCCCGTGCGCCCAGTTCGCCGCTTCGGCCACCGCCGCGGCTCCGATGAGGTTCGCCGCTCCGTAGAGGACACCGACGAACAGCGTCGGCTGGGAGATCGTCCACATGTCGAATCCGATGTCGATCGCTCCGCCGATGAAGAATCCTTGTACGAGCGAACCGAGAGTGACGAAGAGGAACCCGCCGAGCAGGTTCGCGGTGGGCACGATGGCGATCCCTGCGACGAGGCCGTGGCAGAGAAGGAATCGGCGGTGGGTCGGCGCCGTGGCGAGGACGAGTCCGAATCCGCGGGAGTGTCGGGAAAGCTCCCAGCTTCTCACCCTCCCGGCAAGACGAGACGACGGCGGGAATGCGGAGGCGATGAGCAGCGGCAGACACAGCAGACCGCCCCACAGGACCGCCAGGACGGACCGCGCCCATCGCGCGGCGAACATCCGTGATTCGGGAGGGATCCGGGTGGACAGCGCGCTCGGCCAGGGCATGGCTCGATCGTAGCAACGCAGATCGCCGCCACACAGGGGTTCGGCCGCAGTCTCGGGTTCCGGTTTTCCGCAGCGATGCCGCCGGTCGACCGCGCTGACTGTGTGCCTGACCGCGTACCGGGTCTCTGGCCTGGGCACTCTATTCGACGGGAATCGGATTGGTCGGCGGCTCGATCTCCGCGGACCGCCCGCTTCTGGGAGTGGCCGTCGGCATCGGCATCGCCGTGGACGTCGCCGGCACAGCCGAACTCGTCCGCAGGCTTCGGCGACACCGTCGCGGACGCACCGGGGCCCGATTCGACAGTCTCCGGGGCCGAGGTGGCACCATGGAAGGGATGTCTCAAACACATGTGTGGTACGTCAGCTACGGTTCGAACATGGCCCGCGATCGGCTCGCCTGCTATCTGCAAGGCGGGCGGCCGCCCGGAGCGATGGTGACCTATCCGGGGGCCAGAGACGGGACGCTCCCCCAGGCCGAGGCCGGGATCGAACTGCCCGGCACCATCTACTTCGCCGGTGAGTCGAAGGTCTGGGGCGGCGGAATGGCCTTCTACGATCATTCCCTGCCCGGACCGACCCCGGCCAAGGCCTACTTCATCACCGCCGCGCAGTTCGCCGATGTGGCGGCCCAGGAGATGAACCGCCCACCCGAACCCGACAGTCCGTTGGAACAACTCGTCTTCGATCTGCCCGCCGGCAGCTCCCATTCGGTGGGTCCGGGCGGGTACGAGACCCTGCTCGTCCTCGACGATGCCGACGGCGTCCCGATGGTCACGTTCACGGCCGCCCATGGTTCAGCCGATGCCGAACACGCCCAGCCGCAGGAGCCGTATCTGGCGATGCTGCGCACGGGCACAGCCGAAGTCAGGGCCGCTTCTGCTGGGCAGCACCTGCCCGCAGCTGCACAAGTGTGAGATCGAGCAGCGGAGTCACCACTCCCAGTTCGTCTGCTGTGCGCGCCAGATCGCCGAGGATGTGCTCCGTCTCGCTCGGCAGCCCGGCCGTCACGTCCCGGTAGAGGGATGAGGTGAAGGCAGACCCGTCCTCGGTGAGCATCTTCAGCGTCATGGCGTGGGACTGCTCTGACACCGAATGTCCGGCGGCTGCCGCCACAGCTTCGAGTTCATCGACGATGGCATGCACATGCGGCCTGCCACCGGCGCCCATGATCGCTCCCACCGGCGCACGGAACAGACAGGTGACGACTCCGGCTGCGGCGATGAAGATCCACTTCTCCCACAGTCCGTCGATGATTCCGTCGATGACCTGGAGTCTGAACCCGGGCACGTCGAGTGCTTCGATGATCCGGGCCGACGCTTCTGCGCCGTCGATGCCGCCGATGGTCATCACGGCCAGATCGGTGAGCTGAACGACGGCACCGTCTCTGATGGTGCCGACGATCTTGACGAGTCCGCCGAGAACTTGTCCGGGATAGCGGTTCTGCAGCTTCTCGATCTGGGCCATGCCGTTGAGGAACGGGACGATCGTCGTCTGCTTTCCCACAGCCGGTCCGATGTCTTCGATGACCGAGTCGAGGCCGCCGGCTTTGACCGCGACGAGGACGAGGTCATAGGTCTGCAGTGCGGCACTGAGTTCCTCTGCGGTGACCACCTCGACCTGATTCGTCCGGTCATCATCGGGAGCCGTGAAGCGCAGCCCTTCCGAGCGAACGGCTTCCGCCCGAGCCTGCCTGAGCAGGAACGTGACATTGCGACCGGCCTCGTGCAGGTAGGTGCCGAACGCTCCGCCGGTAGCACCTGCCCCGGCGATGAGGATCGACAGGTCGGCACCTCCACCGGGTGCCGTGGTTGCGCTGTCAGCTGCTTCGGTCATCTCAGATCCTCCTTGAGCTCCCGAGCGGCCGCCGCGGGATCCTCTGCCGAGGTTATCGCACGGACGACGACGGCACGGTTCGCGCCCGCCTGCCGGATCGCATCCAACCTCTCCGCCGCTGAGATCCCGCCGATGGCGAACCACGGTGTGGCCGCCGCGGCGGCGGCGGTGGCGGTCAGCAGTTCCGTCCCCACGGAGGTACGGCCGGGTTTCGTCGGGGTCTCCCATACCGGGCCGACACAGAAATAGTCGGTCTCGGGGTCGGCCTCGGCGACGAGCGCCTGGCCGAGGGTATGTGTGGAGCGGCCGAGGATGACGTCGGGGCCGAGCACGGCTCTGGCTTGAGCACTGGTGAGGTCGCCCTGCCCGACGTGGAAGACATCGGCGTCGGTGAGGAGCGCGACATCGGCACGGTCGTTGACGGAGAAGAGCTTGCCGTGCCGGGCAGCGGCGTCCTTGAGGATCTCCAGTGCTGTGATCTCGGCGCGGGCCTCGAGGCTCTTGTCCCTCAGTTGGATGATGTCGACTCCCCCGGAATAGGCGGCGTCGAGGAACTCGGCGAGGTCGCCTTGAACGGTCCTGGCATCGGTGCACAGGTAAAGCTTCGCCTCTGCCAGTCGGGCCTCCCGCCAGGCTCTCTTCGAATGTCGCGCTGCGGTGCGCGGTGGCATCTGTGTGGTCATGGTCATAGAGTAGAGGAGTTCGCGGGAGCCTCCCAACGAGGCTGAGAGGGCGTAAGAGCCGACCGTCAGACCTGATGCGGATCATGCCGCCGGAGGGAGAAGCTGTGAGGGTCATCGTCATCGGCGCCGGAATCATCGGCCTGTCCACGGCCTGGTATCTGCGCCGTCTCGGCGCCGAAGCCACCATCATCGACCCCGCCCCTGCCCAGGGGGCGAGCCATGCCGCCGCGGGGATGCTCGCTCCCGCCGCGGAGGTGGTGTGGGGGCAGAGTCCCCTGTATCCGCTGATGCGGGCCTCGGCGAAGATGTATCCGGATTTCGCCGCCGAGGTGGCGAGCGCCGCCGGAGCCGATCTCGGCTTCACGGATGCCGGAACCCTGGTGTGCGCCGGTGACCGCGCCGATCTGCAGGCGCTGAGGGAGCTGCGCGACGCGCAGTCGCGGTCCGGTTTCGCAACCGAGCTGGTCACCGGCAGCGCTGCTCGCCGGATCGAGCCGTCGCTGGCGCCTGCCGTGGCCGGTGCCGTGCACATTCCCGGTGATTGGTCGATCGACCCCCGTCGGGTCTCGGCCGCTCTGCTGTCTGCCCTGTCGGCTGACGCGGTGTCGCTCGTTCGGCAGCGGGTGACCGAGCTGCTCAAGGACGGCGATGCGACTGTGGGTGTCCGACTGGCCGATGGCCGCCGGATGGAGGCCGATCAGGTGATCGTCTGCGCAGGCATTGCCGTGACTGAGATCGCGGGTTCACCGGAACTGCCGATCCGAGAGGTTTGGGGTGATGTTCTGCGGCTGCGCGCCCCTGCCGAGGTGGCTCCCCTGCTGACGCGCGTCATCCGCGGACTGGTCAACGGTCGCTCCGTCTACCTGGTGCCTCGTCCCGACGGAGAGATCGTGCTCGGCGCCAGTTCCCGTGAAGACGGGCTCTCCGGCACCCCTGCCGGAGCCATCCACCGACTGCTCGCTGACGGGCAGCGACTGGTCCCCGGCATCCTCGATGCGGAGATCACCGACATCACCACCCGCGCCCGGCCCGGGTCCCCCGATGACCTGCCGATGATCGGGCGCATCGATTCCGGCTGTGTCGTGAGCACCGGGTATTTCCGACACGGGATCCTCTTGGCCCCGCTCGGCGGCAGGCTCGGAGCCGAACTCGCCGTGGATGCCGCTTCCGACTGGCCACCTGACGGGACGCTCCAGTCCGTGTGCCCACAGCGCTTCACCACAGCAGACACCACCACTCACTCAGCGAGGAGCTTTTCATGACCGATCGCGATCACGCACCGACCATCGTCCTCAACGGCGAACACCATGAGCTGTCGAGCGCCACCTCGGCGCTCGACCTCATCGCCGACGTCACCGGACGGGAGCTGAACCCCGATGGGACACCTGCCGACGGCGGACGTCTGGGCATCGCTCTGGCCGTCGACGGTGACGTCATTCGGCGCGGAGCCTGGTCCGATTTCACCCTGGCCGACGGGCACACCGTCGACATCGTCACCGCAGTGCAGGGAGGCTGAGATGACCTGGACGATCGATGACGTGGAGCTGTCGTCCCGCCTGGTGATGGGCACGGGTGGGGCGAGTTCCCTGAGCATTCTCGAAGACGCCCTGCTGGCCTCGGGAACCGAGCTGACCACGGTGGCGATGCGCCGTTTCGACGCCGAGTCCCGAGACTCGGTATTCAGCATGCTGCAGCGCTTGGGGATTCGGGTCCTGCCGAACACAGCCGGCTGCTACACGGCCCGGGACGCCGTGCTCACAGCCCGCCTGGCCCGAGAGGCACTGGAGACGAATTGGGTGAAACTCGAGGTCATCGCCGATGAGGACACCCTGCTGCCGGATCCCATCGAGCTCTTCGCCGCCGCCGAGGAGCTCGTCCTCGACGGATTCACGGTCTTCGCCTACACGAACGACGATCCGGCTCTGGCCAAACGCCTGGAGGACGCCGGGGTGGCTGTGGTGATGCCGGCCGGCGCGCCGATCGGCAGCGGACTGGGCATCCTCAACCCGCACAACATCGAAACCATCGTCTCCCGTGCACAGGTGCCGATCATCCTCGACGCCGGTGTCGGCACCGCCTCGGATGCGGCCTTGGCGATGGAACTCGGGTGCACCGCGGTGCTCCTGGCCTCTGCCGTCACCCGCGCCCACGACGCTCACGCCATGGCCCGGGCAATGGCCCTGGCCGTGGAAGCCGGACACCTGGCGGGCGCGGCAGGGAGGATTCCGAAACGACCGTTGGCATTGGCATCGTCGCCGTTCGACGGAATGGTCGCAGCACAATGACCGCCGTGTCCACGACGACTCCCGCTGCCCAGGTGTCGCTGCCTCCGCTCGTCGACCCGGTGGAGGCTCTGTCCCGGGAGGAGCTGGAACGCTACTCCCGGCATCTGAGTCTGCCGGGATTCGGACTCGAGGGTCAACGACGTCTGCGGGCCGCCTCGGTGCTGGTCATCGGGGCGGGCGGGCTCGGGGCCCCGGTGCTGGGCTATCTGGCGGCCGCCGGGATCGGGTCGATCACGATCATCGACGATGATGTGGTGGAGGCCTCGAATCTGCAGCGCCAGATCATCCACCGGGATGCCGATGTGGGCCGGGCGAAGGCCGAATCCGCGGCCGCGGCACTGAGACGGCTCGATCCCGGTCTCGCTGTCCGCCCGATCGTGGGCCGGGTGAGCCCGGAGAACGCGCTCGACCTCTTCACCGCCCACGATGTCGTCCTCGACGGTGCGGACAACTTCGCGACCAGGTACCTGTCCAATGATGCCGCAGAACTCACCGGCACCCCCTTGGTATGGGGCACGATCTTCCGGTTCGCCGGTCAGGTGAGCACCTTCGTCCCCGGTCACGGACCGATGCTGCGCGACCTGTTCCCGGACATCCCGGAACCCGATTCGGTGCCCAACTGTGCCGAGGGAGGTGTGCTCGGGGTACTGTGCGGAACCGTGGGGTCGGCGATGGCGACCGAGGCGATCAAGCTCATCTGCGGAATCGGTGCACCCTTCATCGGTCGACTGCTGCGCTATGAGGCGCTGTCCGGGGAGTATTCGACACTGCGGTTCTCCCCCGATCCCGACCGTGCCGCGGTCACCGATCTCACCGAGGTGGCTGCCGCCTGTGCCGCGGATCCGGACGGTGGTGAGGCGACCCGCTCCTCGGTGGACGAGATCGACGTCGCCGAATTTCGGTCCTGTCGAACCGATGTGGTCGTCGTCGATGTGCGGGAGGACTGGGAACGGGAACTGGCGGCGATCCCCGGTTCGGTGCATCTGCCTCTGGACGGTATCCGAGACGGTGGCTGGGAGGCACTCACAGCGGCGCTCAGGGATAGTGCCGTGCGTCCGGAGTCGGCGGTCGATATCGTCATCCACTGCAAGTCCGGGGCTCGGTCAGCCGAAGCCGTCGGGATCCTGTCCGGTTCGGTGCCGAACGGCGTCCGCCTGCGCTCGCTCGCCGGCGGCATCGATGCGTGGTCGGCCGCCGATCGACTGCAGTCAGCTCGAACGGACTAGAGACCGGTGAGGTCAGGAGCCCGACCGGTCTGCCAGCATGGTTCTGAGCCCCCGTTCGCCGGCTCTCATCACGGCACCGTGCATGAGTCCGGACAGCGGTCGCATCGCCCTGACGATCATTCTGGTCGTCGTCACGCACCACAGTGAATCGATTTCCGTCGTACCTCGGACGTCGGTCAGGGTCCACAGGCCCTCGCCGCGCAGATCACCATCCGAACGGAACCGGATGAGGCGGGGAGCATCGGCCTCATCGACCTCGATGGCGAAACGCAGAGACCACCCGATCGGGGCATGGACCAGGAGATGGGCTCGACTGCCGGGAGTCACTGCGGTTGCGCCGGCCGGGTCAGCATGCGCGGGGCCCGTCTCTTCGCCCGCGGTCAGGCCCGGCCACCACTGCGACCACTCGTCGACCCGTTCCAGAACCGCCCATACCGATTCGATTCCGGCGTCGACGATCCACCGGTCGTCGAAATGGAACGGTGCGGACTCTCCGGCCTGTGGGGTCACATGCGCGTGGCTCATGATACGACGGTAGTGTGAAGGATGTGAGTGAGGACAATTTCGTCAGCAACCGCCGGCCTTCCCCCTTGGGCGGCCGCAAACCGACCAGGGATGACCTTGCGGCGTTCGCCACGGACGATCCGAATGCGATCGACGATATCCTGCCGACCGACTCCTCCGGACTGAAGATGCTCATCGTCGGCATCAACCCGGGGCTGTGGACGGCCGCGGTCAATGCCCCGTTTGCGCGTCCCGGCAATCGTTTCTGGGCGTCGCTGCACCAGGCGGGTCTCACCGATCATCAGGTCGATGCCTCGCGCGGACTCGAACCTGCCGATGAACAGCAGCTGCTCAACCGTGGAATCGGTTTGACCAACCTCATCGGGCGAGCGACTGTCCGCGCCGACGAACTCTCCCGGCAGGAGCTGCATGAAGGTGCGGCACACCTCATCGAGCGTCTTGCCGACATTCGACCGCGTGCGGTGGCGATCGCCGGGATCACTGCCTTCCGCACCGGCTACCGGCTGCCGAAAGCTCCCCTCGGTCGGCAGGACACATCGCTGATCGACGGATGGCCCGCCGATGTGGATCTGCATGTGGTGCCGCAGCCGAGCGGACTCAACGCCCATTATCAGATCCCGGATCTCGCGCGGATCTGGCGTGAGGTCTGGGACAGCATCGACGACTAGGTCCGTGGCCCGCCTCCGGTGAAGTGCTGCCGACAGCGAGCGACATAGGTATCCAGCCCACCGACATGACTGGCGTCGATCACGGTCGCGGCGAGAGTCGACGCGGGAGCCGGCGCCCTCTTCGCCGCTTCTGATCCGAGTGGGCTCTCCGTCTGCTCCAGGCGTTGGTGGAACACGGCGTCTCTCCCGCACACGGTGCACACTGCGGTGAGTCTGAGGACGTCTTCGGCTACGGCCATGAGACTCGGCAGCGGCTCGAAGGGCTGCCCGTCGAAGGTCACGCACAGGCCTTCGACGATGACATCGAGTCCCCGTCCGAGGAGTTCCTCGACTGCGGGGACGAGTTCCGGGCCGAAGAACTGGGCCTCATCGATGGCGATGAGGTCGTAGTCCTTCTGCCGGGCCGCCTCGGCGAGGGACGCGACGTCTCCGAGCGGCACTGCAGGAATATTCACCCCGGTGTGCGAGGTGATCGTGGAGATGTCCGAACGGGTGTCGAGGGAATGGGACACGACGAGGACATCGACTCCGGCGATCGTGGCTCGCCGGACCCGGCGCATGAGCTCTTCGGATTTCCCGGAGAACATGGGGCCTGCGATGACCACGAGGCGTCCGGAGTCAGTCATCGACGCTGACTCGCTTGGTGTCGGTGTCGACGGTGACTTCCGTCTCTTCGCCGTCCTTGTCGAAATCGAACTGGAATTCCTTCACTTTGTCGTCGTATTCGAGCTTCCAGCCGATGAGCTTTCCGTCGGCCTTCTCCTGGGCCAGTTTGAGAGCTTCGTCGAAGGTCATCGGATCGTTGAGATCGATGGCCTTCTCCTCGTCCTCGGTCGAGTCCTGCTCGTGTTCGACGATCTTTCCGGTCTCGGCGTCGATCTCGATGTCATGATCGGTGTTTCCGTTGAGGATGGACACCTCGTACTGCCAGGCCTGGTCCCTGTCGTCCCAGTCGAGCTCGATGCCGTGAACGATTCCGTTCCCGACTTCCTTTTCGGCCGTCCTGATCGCGTCTTCGGCACTGATGGTCGGCGATTCCTTGCTCAGATCGGCATCGGCGGACAGACCCTTCCCCGACGAATCCTGAGTCGATTCCTTCGCCTCGTCCTCGCCGGGGTCCTCGCTCTGATCGTCGCCTTCGGCAGTGCCGGCCGGTGCCGATTCGCTTGCTGCGGGCGAATTCTGAGCCTCATCGGCTCCGTTTCCGGAATCACTTCCGCCACACCCGGCCAGGCCGAGTGTGAGGGCAGCAAGTCCTGCCACTGTGCTCATTGCCATACGATTCGTCTTCATGGTTGCCACGCTAGCAAGCAAACGCATCTCGCCGAGGGTTTCTGAGAACAATCTCATCTGGCACGCGTCCGCAGCCCGTACTCAGTCGAGGCAGAATTCGTTGCCTTCGGGGTCTGTCATCACGATGAATCCGTGTTCCAAAGGCGGATCCGGGTCGACGCGGCGAAGCCGGCTTCCGCCGAGTTCCGTCAGCCGGGTGCATTCGGTCTCCAATGCGTCCATCCGCTCATCGCCGTCGAGTCCGGGCGCGGCACGGACGTCGAGGTGCATGCGGTTCTTCACCGTCTTGGCCTCGGGCACCGTCTGGAAGAAGACGCGGGGACCGACCTCTTCGGGGTCGTCGATGGCGGCACGCATGTTCTCAGGGCCCAGTTCGATTCCGAGGTCGGCGATGAATTCCTTCCAGGCGGAGATCGGGTCCTCGTCTTCGCCGAGTCGTACCCCCGGCGGGCCGGGAATGATGTATCCGAGTGCTTCGGCCCAGAAGCGGGCAAGTCTTTCGGGATCCTGGCAGTCGATGGTGATTTGGACTGTTCGGCTCATGTTCGGTTGCTCCTTATCGTTCGGTTCTGCCGTCGATGCATTCGCGCAGCGGATCAGCATGGCCACAGTGGCGGGCATATCCTTCGATGCGGTGGACAAGGAATTCGCGCACCGCACTGTCTTCTCGGCCGACGTGTGCGCCGAGGTCGTCGTGTCTGCTGACTTCAGTGTCGGCGGCTGCCTGTTCCTGTTCGAGCAGCGACATCGTCGACGGTGGAACGGACATGGTGGTCATTCTGCTCCGGTGAGTGCCTGTGCGCCAGGGTCATGGCCCGGTTGTCAGGGTTCAGACAGCCAGGCTGTCGTCGAGTTCGAACAGGCTCGGGAGCTCCTCTCGGATCGTGGTTCCGAAGTCGAGGGCTCCCCCGAAGACGTCTTCGATGGTCTCGACTGTCTGCAGCACCCGGTCCCGGGAGAACTCGGGAATGAGCTCTCCGTGTTTGAGGTAGCCCCTGAGCACCCCAGTTGCGGCGGCCCTCAGCCCGAGTCGTCCGGCGATGAGCCAGGCGATGCATTCGGTTTCGAAACGCACCTGTGCGAGTTCGGCCGTCGATTCGGCTGCCGCCACTCCGAGGTCGGGCCCCTCCCCTCTGTGTCCGGTGAAGATGAGGGCGAGCTCGGTGAGGAGTCGGGTGAGCATGACGGAGGCGCTGCGTGTCTGCGGCAGATGCGTCGGCAGCAGGTTCTTCCTGCGCAGCGTGCTGAGCACTGTATGCAGCCCGTCCCAGGTGGGCGTGCCCGCGGTGCGAAAAGGACTGAGCACGCCTGAAGTGGCATCTGGCCGCTGCTGCGCGATGAGGGCCGCATCGATGGCGGACAGCTGTGGCGTCCGGCGGATGACGGCGAGCAGCTGGTCCCATGGCATCGCCGGACGATGGCCATGTTCCCCGGCACCGAGGGCATCGAATGAGTTCGAGTTCTGATCCATATCCTCACGGTAGGTGCAGCCACTGACGCGAGATTCAATGCGGCTCGGCTACCTTGCCCTGGTCTCCTTGCCCCGGCTTCCTCGCCTCGGCTGCAGCAGTAGGCTCGCGGTGAGAAGAGTTCAGTGGGAGAGGACAGAGCAGTGACAGAGAGCAACCGGGACATCCATCTGCGGATCGGACGGGAGGAACTCGTCATCCGGCAGCGCTACCAAGTCATCAGCATCGCCAATGATGTGCTCATCGGTCTGTGGTTCCTCATCGGCAGCTTCATGTTCTTCTCCGAGTCGCTGACCTATTCGGGAACGTGGCTGTTCGTCATCGGCAGCGTCGAGATGCTCATTCGTCCGGTCATCCGGCTCATCAGGCACCTGCATCTGCAGCGGCTGCGCAGCCCCTCAGCCGCCGGCGACGACTCCTACGACTACTGAATCCGCCCGTCCAGTCGATTCGCACCGCAAGCTGGGCAGCCGCGGCCGCTGCTCCCATCAGGGCGCTGCCGCGACGCCAGTCGGCAGCGGCCAGAGGTCGCCCCAGCTCGGCGAGCTCTCGCCGCGCGAGTGCCGCGCCTGGCCACATGATCGGCACGGCAGTGATCACTCCCGCGGTATAGCGTCGCAGCACTGCCGACGCCAGCAGGTGGGTGAACACGTGGGTTTCGAGCCCGGCGACGGTGAATCGGTAGAACGCGGACTCCCCTCGAGTCTGCATCCCACGGATCCCCGCCGCTGCCACAACGGCACCGACCAGGCCGATCGCGGCCAGGCTCTGACGTGTGCTCATCGTCAGCGCCTCGATGCCGGAGAGACCGGCCAGGTGGTCGGCCGTGGCAGGAAAGGTCAGGGCTTCCTCGGCATCATGCAGTGCCCAGGCTGCGAACATGGTCACGGGTCCGCGCATCATGGTGCATCCTTTCCGCTGTCGAGCAGCTTGCCCACCAGTCCATCATGATCGGGCTCGTCCGTCGGCCAGGCGCAGCCTGTGATGGGCCGACTCGTTCGCCCATCGCTGGTCGTGCGTGGTCGCCAGAACGGCGCCTCCACGGCGAAGGAATCGCTTGATGATCGCGTCCAGCCGGGTCATTGCCGCCAGGTCGCGTCCGATCGTCGGTTCATCGAGCAGCAGCACTGTCGCCTCGGTCATCAGTGCCGAGGCGATGACGACGTCTTTGCGTCGGGGCACGTCGAGGTCGTAGGGGTGCTCGTCGGCGATCTCTGTCAGATCGGCCGCGGTGAGGACGGTGTTCACGTCTGCCCTGCGTTGAGCTTGCACTCGCGCCCGATCTCGCCGCCGATGCGGCGGCAGAGGTGAGGCGTGAAGCAGTTCGCGTGCCACTGTTGCCGCGGAGAGCTGCAGCCCAGGATCCTGCCCCACCCACCCGAGGTGGGCGCTGCGCGCGTGGGCAGGCTGGGCATCCACCCGAGTCATCTCGCCGAGGCGGCCGACCGTGATCGTGCCCGTCACCGTCGCGGACCGGTCGAGAAGCCCGAGGAGAGCTCGCAGCAGCGTTGACTTGCCGGCCCCGTTGGCTCCTGTGACGGCGGTGAGTTCGCCGGACCGCAGATCGAGGTCGACGTCGTCGAGGATGCGTCTGCTTCCCCGGTCCACGTTGAGGTCGCGGACAGTGAGCACTGCATCCGCCTGATGGGTGGTCTCTGTCGGAAAGGTCGCGGCGGCATCGGTGCGGCTGTCCCAGATGCCGCCGGACCGAGTCGACCGAGTCGACGGCTGCAGCCGTCCTGCGTCGAGGAGGTGGGTCGGCGCGCAGCTCCGGGTGAGTTCGTCGATCTGATGGCCGGTGATGAGCACTGCCCCTCCCTGGGCACAGAATTCCTGCAGCACTGTCGCCAGGCGGGATCGCATCTGGGGATCCAGGGATTGTGCGGGTTGGTCGAGGATGAGCAGATCGGGCCCCGGCGCGAGGATCCGCGTCAAAGCGACCAGCTGCCTCTGCCCGCCGGAGAGTGTGTCCAGCCGTCGGTTCCACAGTCCTTCGATCCCGAGCAGTTCGAC
This sequence comes from Brevibacterium limosum, assembly GCF_011617705.1. Classification (NCBI taxonomy): domain Bacteria; kingdom Bacillati; phylum Actinomycetota; class Actinomycetes; order Micrococcales; family Brevibacteriaceae; genus Brevibacterium; species Brevibacterium limosum. The sequence continues at coordinate 2,489,399 of NZ_CP050154.1, forward strand.
CATGTTCCGGGCTCGGTCGTGGGCCTCGGTCGGGTCGTATCCGTGCAGTCGGCATGCCAGCTGCGTCTCATCGCCGACGTGGCTGGTCATCCCGCTCAGCTGCGCTTCCGGGTCGTCGCCGAGCAGGGCGACCGTGCCGCCGAGGTCGATGGTGCCGGTCATGGTTCCGCGTGAGGTCAGTTGTCCCGCCAGGAGTCGGCACAGAGTCGACGTTCCCGATCCGAGCGGTCCGAGCACCGCGGTCATGTCTCCACCGGTGATTTCGAGGCTGATGCCGGTCAGTGCGGGATTGCGTTCTCCGTGATAGGTGAAGCCGCCGTCCGTGATCGCCGCGATCATCTCAGGCACCGCCGATCAGGTCTGCTGCACCCGGCAGAGGCAGGACTCCTGCCACCGAGGCGGCGATGAGTCCGAGGGCCGCGCACGGAGTCAGGATCCGGAGGAGTCTCTGTCCTGTCCCGTCCGTGTGATCCTGGAGTGCAACTGTGGTCGAGCTCGAATCGAGGCCGCTCGCTTCGAGCACGTCGTGACGCTGATCGGCGGTCAGGAGGATCGCGGTGACGAGTTCGACGACGATTCCCGGCAGCAATCGGATCCGCACTCGCCAGGAGTCGGTGGCCCAGCCTCGGGCTCGTCTCGCCTCAAGGATGTGTCGGGTGCGTGCGCCGATGAGCGGGATGAGTCCGCTGGCAGAGGCACACACATAGGCGACGCCCGAGGGCAGACGGAGTCGGCGCAGCCCGTCGAAGAGGCGGGCGGAATCGGCACCGAGTCCGAACAGCGCGCACATTCCGATCAAGCTGCTCACACGCAGCCAGATCTGGACGGCGATGCTCAGTCCTTCGACACTGAGACGGGCCGGTCCAGCCTGCCAGAGCACGTGCACCTCGGCGCCGGGGTAGAACAGTCCCTGCACGACGGTGAGTACGGCCAGAGTGGGCAGGCACAGGAGGCCCACGGTCATCGACCATGTCCGCAGCCGGACGACAGGTGATGACGCCACGGTCACGATCGTGCCGACAAGGATGATGACCGGCACGATCGGAGAGGGGATTCCGAAGACCAGCAGCAGGCTGCAGGCGAGGATGACCAGCTCGGTGGCCGGATGCAGACGACGCCTCAGGCGGAGTGCCCCAGCGGTGTCGGCGGCAGTGTGCCTGACGGGTGTCGCGGGGCTCATTCCGTCGGCTGTGCCGATTCGACCGGTTGCACTGGCCCGGAGCCGCGAGTCGTCGAACGCGGCCGACTGTGAGCGGCGAATTCGTAGCGGCCGATGATGCGTTTGGGCAGCGAGCGGATGACGACGTAGGCCAGGGCGAAGATGAGCGCCTTGTCGACGATGTCGGAGACCATGCTCTGGGCGAACGTGGCGTTGAACATCTCGAGGCCCGCGGCTTGGAGGATCGCAACGACTCCCCCGGTTCCGGCTCCCAGACCGCCGCCGAAGACGTAGGCGGCGACGGGCGCTCCGATGGCACCGGCTGGAACACCGGCGACGGCACCGATGATGATCGCGGTCCAGGGTGTGCGGAAGACTCCGAGACGTGCGGCCCAGCCGGCGGCGGCTCCGATGAACGCCGCCCCGGAACTGAACGCGATGACGCTGGGGCTCAGGGTCACGCCCCAGATGAGATTCGAGATGATGCCGGTGAAGGCTCCTGCGGCGGGGCCTGCCAGGACGCCGATGAGCACGGTGCCGATGGAGTCGAGGTAGAGCGGGACGGGGGTGTAGTTGCCGATGACCTGCCCGATGACGATGTTGAGGGCGATGGCGACCGGGATAAGCGCGAGAACGCTGCGCGGAATGAGCGGGAGGGTGCCCGCTGCGAGCAGGATGCCCCCGCCCAGATAGCCGAGCATGACCCACAAGGTAGTGTGTCCGAGGTCGACGCCGAGGTTGGCCGGTTGGGTCAGCAGCACGGCGAGGTAGGTGCCGATGATGACGAGGGTGCCGAGCAGCGTGAGGGTGAGGGGAAGAGCGCGATTGCGGTTTTGTCCGGGACCGACCGTGGTGGTCGGCCCCTGCCCAGACTGTCTGGAGTGGGTGGTCATGCGGGTGGTCCTTTCATCAGGGTGGCGCTGAGGTGGTCGAGGAATGCGGGGGCGTCGATGGTGCGGATGATCTCTGCGTTCACGGGTCTGCCCCACCGGCCCAACCAGTCGGCGACGGTTTCGCCTCGTGTGAGTGTACCCGTGAGTTCGACATCGACAGGCGCCCACAGCGTCGTGGCCCACGGCAGCACACCCTCGGCGCCTCTCCCCAGCACCGAGGCGGCCGCCGGCTGGGCATTCGTGTTCGACCCCTCGGACTGTGCGCCGTTCGCAGGAATGGTGTTCTGTCGCGCCCAGGTCAGAGCACAGGCGAGAACGAAGGGATCGTGGATGTGGGCGAGATAACCCAGGCCGTCGGATTCGTGGAATTCGAAATAGAACCGCAGCGCCTCGGACAGTTGAGCCGCCATCTCCTGCCACGTCTGACCGGCGGCAGCGGCTCCGTCGCGGATGCGGGCGAGGCGATCGGGAGTCATTTCGACGGCTTCGGTAGCTTCGATCGGGGCGATGACCGGCAGATGGGCCACCTGCCCACGTTCATGGACCGCGTCGAAGGCCGCGAGCACTCGGGCAGTCGACTCCGGATCGAAGGTGACATTCCATTCCGTCGTCGGGTGGGTGTTACCCCGGTAGTTGAACGCTCCGCCCATGATGAAGAGACGTTTGAACAGACGCGGCAGGGCCGGGTCGATATCGAGTGCCAGGGCGAGGTTGGTGGACGGACCGATGACGACGCCGAGGAGCTGTCCGGGATGGGTGTGTGCTGCATCGACCCACGCCTGTGCGGCCGATACCGAACTGATCGGGGCCGTCGGAGCCGGCAGCCGGGCATACCCTCGTCCGGTGTCGCCATGGGTGAGGTCGGCGTATTCCAGCGATTCGTCCGCTGCCGCCGGCTGAGTCTGTCGTGCCAGCGGAAGGCGGTGGCCGGCATGGACGGGGAAGTCGTTGCGCCCGGCCAGTGATAACCATCCGCGGGTGTTCTCGACGACCTGTGCGGTGGCGACATTGCCCCCTGAGGCGGCGATGCCGACGACATCGACGTCGTCCTGGCAACACAGGTAGGCGAGGGCAAGCGCATCGTCGATCCCGGGATCGCAGTCGAGGAACAGCGGCAGAGTGGAAGACATGGTCCTATTCTGCCGGACACGGGTGTCTCACCAACCTGGGACGCGTTCCCAGTTTCCGCAGGGCTGCGTCGATCCGCGTCTGACGATCTTGCAGCACAAGTACTTCGTCTCCGTGGCATCGATCAGATCTCGGCCGCGTTCCTCGTCGAGGTTCTGGAGTTCGTCTGCGGCGACCAACCTGATCGGGGTGCCGAGCGCTTCGGCGAAGGGGCCGGGTTCGGTGATCCACGGGTTCGGCGAGAATCTGTATGCGTTGCCGAGGATCTCGCCATCACAGCAGCACGCGCCCATGCTTCTGAGTCTGTCGAACAGAGCGGTTGCGCGTGGAGCCGTCTGGTCTCGGAACGTGCGTGCGAAACGGTGTGTGCCGTTGCAGCCGAATTCGCTGAGTTGGCGGAAGACGTAGCAGACCAGGCATTCGCCGGGGCGCGGTGTGAGGATACGAGCCGAAGCTCCATCGATGATCGTTCTGACGTCGGTGTCAACGGTGTTCTTGTCCATGACCGCACACTCCCAGACGGCACTGACACGAAATGGTGTCGATTCAGTGCGTTCAACGATTTCCGTCCTATTACCGCAGGTCACGGCCGCAGAGAGTCTTTCACCTTAGAATCGTGCCCATGAGCATTCTCGTCATCGGTGAGGCCCTCATCGATATCGTCAGCACGCCCGGCACCCCTGACCGCTATGCACCGGGTGGGGCCCCGGCCAATGTCGCTCTCGGCTTGGGCCGCCTCGGCGACCCGGTCGAGTTCCTCACCGATGTCGGTGATGACTTCCACGGCGGATTCATCCTCGCCCATCTGCGGGAGTCCCGGGTCGCCGTGCACGTTTCACCGCGCGGTGCCACGTCCACGGCGCTGGCCCGCCTCGCCGAGGACGGATCCGCCGAGTACGAGTTCCGGCTGCGGTGGGACCCGGATTCGGCGCTGCTTGATGACAGCGCCCGTTCCGGTCTGCATTTCGGGTCGATTGCGGCGTTCCTCGAACCGGGTTCGGCCGTGATCGATCGGCTCCTCGACGCTGTCGAAGGGCAGTCAGAATCGCAGACGCCCGGGCCCGTCATCTCGTTCGACCCGAACATCCGGCCGTCGATCATCGGTTCCCGGGAGGAGGTTCTGCCACGGTTCGAGGCTCTCGCTCGGCGGGTCGACGTCCTCAAACTCAGCGATGTCGATGCCGATTGGCTCTACCCCGATCTCACTGAAGCAGCTCAGCTCGACCACCTGCTCGGTCTTGGTCCGGATCTGGCGGTGCTGACCCGCGGAGGGGACGGCGCGATCCTGGCGACCGCCTCGGCGCGGGTGGATGTGGCTTCGGCTCGGGTCGAAGTCGCGGATACGATCGGGGCCGGTGACACGTTCATGGTCTCTCTCATCCATGATCTGCAGGCGCAGACGAGAGCACTTTCCCACCTCGACACAGCCGGGTTGAAAGCATTGGGCGAACGGGCAGCCGATCTGGCAGGGATCACCGTCGGTCGCACCGGCGCTGACCTTCCCTGGGCCGCGGATCTCAAGAGCTGAGGAATTCCCCGAGCTGTCGCAGGCAGATCTCATGGCCGTTGCGGTGGCCGTCGACCATTGTCTGACCGACGAAGGACACGACCTGGTCGACGAGGTCCACTCGGGCGCCTGTCGAGGTGGCGGTGAGGGTCCAGGTGATGATGGCAGTCGAGAGGATCTCACCGTCTCTGGTGAGAGTTTCGGTGGTCACGATGAAACGCTCCGGTTCGAGAGCGCAGTACTGCCCAGTGGCTTCGAACTCCAGTGCTCCCGGCGACCCGCAACGGGTGCGGATCGATCCGCCGAGGCGGTATTCGTCGACGTCGCAGACCATCTCCTCGCCGTCGGGGACGCCCCACTGGACGCGCTGACCGGTGTCGGCGATGGCATTCCACACCGCGGAGATCGGATGATCGATATCGGCGCTGAGGCTGATCGTCGCTGTCAGGGGTGCACCCTGATCTTCTGCGGGCTCATTCACCGACGAACACCACCTGGTTTCCGTCCGGATCGGTGATCGGGAGGATGCGTCGTCCGCCCCCTGGTGAGGGTTCGTCGTGGTCGATTCCGGCCGAACGCAGCCGTCGGTCCACTGCGTCGAGGTCGTCCACGTCGATGACGATGGTCGAGCCGCCTGCCCGCTGCGGGTCCTCCCAGATCTGAATGCCGAACTTCTCGTCGAATCGCCATTCGACGAGACCCGCCATCGGCCGGGCATCCGGCTGCCTTTCGAAGAGTCGGGAATACCATTCGGTCGCAGACTTCTCGTTGCGGATGCCGATGTTTGCCATGAGTCCGTTGAACATGATCGCTCCTTCGAGATCAGTGTTGCGAATAAGTGATTGCAGTATGCAATCACTTATTCCATGGAACCACACCTGCCGCGAGCGGACAAGGCCGCTGTCGACGTGACTGCGCCTCTGCCTCGAAGGCCGCCTGCAACCGCTCGGAGGCGCGCGGCGCTTCCGAGGCGGGGCGCGGGATGCCGAGGTGGCTCTCTCTCAGCTCGTCCATGAGATCGGCGACGAGCTGAGGGTCGTCAGCCATGAGTCGGGATCGGATCGTCAGTTCGGCAGAGGTCTCCCGGTGGGTCATCCCCCAGGCTCCGAGGGCGACCATGACCGGCAGGGTCTGGATGCCCGCCTCGGTGAGGGAGTATTCGGCCTTCTGACCGCGTACCGCTTCTGCCTTGGTCAGGAGCCCTTCGTCCACGAGCTTCTTCAGTCTGCTGGCGAGCATATTCGACGCGATGCCCTCGTCGTTGAGGGTGAGCAGCTCACGGAAGTGCCGCCTGCTGCCGAAGATGATGTCGCGCAGGACGATGAGCGACCAGTTGTCCCCGAGGACTTCGACGGCGGCGTTGATGGCGCAGCCCGAACGCGGCCGATCCGACATTGGTCCACCTCCGGTGATTGCATTCTGAAACTACTCGATTCTACACTGGGCGCACGTCCCTGCACCGATACCCCCTCCCAGTCACAATGGAGTGCTCATGGTCAAAGCGTGTGTCAACTGTCTCTTCGTCTCCCTCGATGGTTTCGCGGCCGGCGAGTTCGTCACCGCCGATCAGCCGATCGGCGAGGCGCAGGCGCTGTTCTCCTACTTCGACGGTCGCGGCATCGAGGGCGTGGACAAGGTCGACGGCCCAGTGACTGCCGACCGGGCACTGTTCGCGTTATGGGGCCAGGGCAATGGTGCCGAAATCATGGGGCGGAGGAAATTCGGACCGCAGTCGGGGCCGTGGCCCGCTGACGGGTGGCGCGGATGGTGGGGTGAGGAGCCGCCGTTCAGAACGCCGTGTTTCGTCCTCACTCATCACCCGCGCGAGCCGATGGAGTTCGACAACGGCACGAGTTTCCACTTCATCGAGGCTTCACCGGAAGAGGCCCTCGCCGAGGCGGCAGCCGCCGCTGATGGTCACAATGTCCGCATCGGAGGAGGACCCTCGACGATCAGACAGTTCCTCTCTGCCGGTCTCGTCGACTTCATGCATATCGCTCTCGTCCCGGTCACCCTGGGGCGGGGAGTCTCGCTCTGGGAGGGCCTCGACGGACTGGAGCAGGAGTTCACGATCGAGAGCCTCACCACGGCCAGCGGTCTGACTCACCAGTTGTGGAACCGCCGGATCTGAGACTCTGCGGCAGTCACAAGACACATTCTCCGGTGACGCCGATGGCCTGCCGTCTCCGGTCGGAGACGACAGGCCATCGGGTTCCCTCAGGGTCTGGCGTGGATATTCAGGTCAGCTGATCGCCTCGGCGATGGGAGTCTGCCCGTCGTAGAAGTTCACGGTCTGTCGCACCGCTGCCGATTCGGCGATGACGTGCGTGATGACATCGGCGACGAGTTCGCGTGAGGTCACTCGCACATCGGATTCCGGGCGGGTGCCGTCGACGTCCCCGGCCCCATCGGCGATGAGGACCTTTCCGCCGGAGGGTTCGAGGGTCAGCCCGCCGGGTCCGAGGATCGTGAAGTCGAGCTCACTTGCCCGTAGGTGCTCATCTGCGCCGTTCTTGGCCTGCACGTAGGGGTAGAACGAGCTCTCCGGATCGACACGTTCGAGGTCGACGCTTGCGCCGGCGTAGGAGACCATGACGAAGCGCCTGACCCCCGCCTGACCGGCGGCATCGATGGAGCGCTTGGCGGCTTCGAGGTCGACAGCCTTGGTCCGCTCCGGATTGCCTCCTCCGGCTCCGGCGGAGAACACGACCGCCTGGGCTCCGCTGAACAAGTCGGCCAACGCCTCGGAGTCGGCTGTTTCGAGGTCGAGGACGACCGGGTTGGCCCGTGCGGCTTCGACCTCGGAGGACTGATCGGGATTGCGGATCACCGAATCGACGGCGAAGCCAGCGGCCGCGAGTTTGGGCGCTGCCAGGAGTGCGATCTTTCCATGGCCGCCGAGAATGACGACACGTGCTGAATCAGACATATCTACCTCCGTTGTCGGTGATGTTCGGTGCCCGGTACAGCGAAGCGTGAGCCGTGATTATTCCCTGCCGGGTATTCTGATGGCCACGGCCGGCGACTTCTTCCCATGCGCCGTCGGGTCGGCTCTGCCCGGTACCGGCGGCCGCCCATGCGCGGTTCACACCCCGCACTCATCGACGCCGGTAGGCCCACACATGCGGGTGCTCTACCGTTGAGATCATGATCCGACGCCTCCTCGCTCACGCATTCTGGACGTTCAGCAGGTGGAAGCTCGTCACCGAGCCCGCCCCACAGCGCCCGACCGTCCTCCTCGGCGCCCCGCATACATCCAATTGGGATTTCGCAGTCATGCTCGCCATCGCCTGGCGATTGGGAGTGAAGGTGCATTGGCTGGGCAAACATTCTCTGTTCACCGGCTGGCGGGGCCCGATCATGCGCGGCCTCGGAGGGATCCCCGTCGATCGATCCGACCCCAGCACAATCGTCACCGAGGTGGTCGAGCGCGTCCGTGCCGGCGAGGTCTTCGGACTCGTCGTCACCCCCGACGGCACCCGCGGCGGGCACACGCATTGGAAATCCGGCTTCCACCGCATCGCCCGCCAGACCGGCATGCCCGTGACCCTGGGATATCTGGATTCGGCCACACACACCACCGGGCTGGGCCCGACCCTGGACATGACCGATGACCTGATCCATGACATGGATCGGATCCGCGCGTTCTATGCCGACAAGCACGGCATCCGTGCGCACCTGCAGATCACACCGAAGCTGCGCGAAGAAGACGCCGCCGGTGACGATCGCGAAGGCGAACCGGAGTCGAACTGAGATGGATGGTGATGTGCGGGTGCCGTCCGGACCCGGGATCCCGACCGGGCTCGTCATCCCCGCGGCCGAGCTGACAGAACAGTTCTCCCGCTCTTCGGGTCCCGGTGGACAACATGTCAACACCGCTGATTCGCGGGTGCAGCTGAGCCTCGATCTGGCCGTTGCGTCGTTCCTCACCGAGGCTCAGCGCGAGCGGGTGCTCAGCCGATCGGCACCTCGACTGTCGGGCACCGTGATCACCGTGACCTCGGAGAAGCATCGGTCGCAGCTGAAGAATCGCCAGGAGGCACGGATGCGTCTGGCGCAGCTGCTGCGCGAGGCGCTGGCTCCGCCGGTGCACAGGCGAGCAACGAAGCCGTCCAAGAATTCGCGGCGCCGACGAGTGAGGGGCGAACAGCGTCGATCGGAGATCAAACGCAACCGTCGCAGGCCCCGTCTCGACTGAGGCCCACTGGTGACAGGAACGGTCTCGAAGAGCACAATGGGCGACATGAACAGCATTGAGTTTCTCACCGACCTGTCCCAACGTCCCCTCCAGGCGGCGCAGGCGCTGCCCGACCTCTCCCCCGAAGAACTCAACCGCCACCTCGGCGGTCATCCGAATTCGATCGCCTGGCTGCTGTGGCACAGCGGCCGCGAGATCGATGCTCAGCTCTCCGACCTCACCGGCCGTCCCCAGCTGTGGGAGGATTTCCGGGGCCGCTTCGGCCTCGGCGAGATCGGGGACTCCTTCGGGCTCGGGCACACCCCGGAACAGGCTGCGCAGATCCGGGTGGAGGATCAGCAGCTGCTTGTCGACTATCTCGGCGCCACACTGAATGCATTCACCGACTACGTGGGGACGCTGTCCGAGGATGATTTCGATGAGGTCATCGACGAGAACTGGACTCCCGCGGTCACTCGCGGCGTCCGCATGGTCTCGATCATCGACGACGCCATCCAGCATGTCGCACAGGCGGCCTTCATCGCCGGCGCACCGGCCTGAGGTAATCCCTGACCTCGCCGAGGCTCCCATGTCCCGTAGGACAGATGCCGCGCCGAGCGTCATCCCGGTGCCGAAACCGTATCCGCGGTGCTCACTGTGCACACCGAGGGGTTCGATGATGCCCGTCCTCGACGGGAGGAGATCGGACAGAACGGTCTCGAGATCGGTCACGACCGCCTCGGCGACAATCTCATCCTCGGCATGACCCGGTGAGATGGCCACGCGGATGAGTCCGGATACGTCGAGGAATCCGACGGCCACAGGCTCACCATCGTGCGTCCATACCCGCAGCGCCGAGGCGAGCGCATTGGCCCCGAAGCGCTGATACCAACCGAGGTCCCCGGGATGGACCTGGACGGGCAGGCCTTCGCGTTGCCAGGACGCAACCGTATCGATGATCCCGGGCAGATCGTCGACGGACGGGATGTGCATGGTCATTCTCGTGTCCTCATCTCTGCATGCCAGATGACTTCACCGTCGTCGATCTCGTCGGTCTGTTGCAGTCCGAGCCGCTCAGCGACTCGGTTCGAGGCGGTATTGTCCGGATGGATTGCGGCCCGCAGCTCGGTCACGTGGCGATCCGCCAGCCAGGCAATCATGGCACGAGCCGCCTCGGTGGCGAATCCTTGCCGTTGGTGGTCGGCGCCGATGACCCAAGCGATGTCTGCCTGGTTCCGAGCATCGGCCCTCGTGACTGTGGCTTGAACGTATCCGACGGCGATGGAGCGGGTTGCGTCACGGATGATCCAGTTCAGCCAGCCGGCCTCACCGTCGGGTGAGGCGCCCACTGACTGCAGGGCGTAGAGGCGTTCGAGTTCGGACACGCTCGGGCTCGTCCCGCCGATGTGGGTGAACAGGTCGGGCGAGGAGGACAGCGTCTCCGCCATCTCCGCCGCATGGCGCACCGCCAGTGGCTCAAGCAGGAGCCGGTCGGTGACGATGAGTGTCTGTTGCGGCCAGCTCGTATTGGAACTCGAACCCTCTGCTGTGTTCATGAACTCTTCTCTCAGCCGTTTGGGCGACCCGTGATCAGACGATGAAGCGGGCGGCGAAATCGACGATCTCTGCTTCCGCCTCGGCGCGGGATGTCGGTTCGTTGTGGACTTCATGCCGGACTCCGGTGAAGACGCGCGTGCGCACGTCTTCGTGTCCGGCCTCGCGAAGACGATTGGCGACATGGTACGCACCTTCGCCGTAGTTCGCGACAGGGTCCTGGTCACCGGCGAGGATGAGCACCGGCAGGGTGCCTGGAATCGTCGGATACCAGGAATCGGCATTGGCTTCGTCGTAGAGGTCGACGAAACCCTGCAGGAATCGCGCACTCATCGGAGCTCCGAAATTGTTGAACGGATCTCGGCCGTGATCAGCGACGACCGCCTCGTCGAGAGCGACCCACGCGGTTGGTCCGGCGTCGGGACCACAGCGGTCGAGGAACCCGTTGAAGAACTGATCGACGAGGTGGCCCGCCGCGGGATCCGCACGCTGGTCGCCGGCGGCCGCCTCGGCGAGGTCCTTTCGATCGATGACCTCTTCGATCCCGTGCCACTGCGCGGCGATTCCGCAGAGGGCGAGCCCTGCGAGGTCGCTCGTCGGATCGGAGGCCATGGCGCGGGCGATCAGCGATCCCCAACTGTGGCCGAACACGATGTAAGGCAGTCCGGGCAGGACTTCGCGAACTTTCGCCTGCAGGGTCAGTTCGTCGTCGACGATGACACGGGCCGCATCATCCCCGGCATCGGCCCAGATCCCGGACTCCATGGCCGTACGTCCATGCCCCGCATGATCGTCGGCGGCGACAGCGAAACCGGCATCGGTCAAGGCATTGATGAGGTGGAGGTAGCGACGGGAATGCTCACCGAGCCCGTGGATGATCTGAACGATCCCCGTCGGTTCCGCAGTGGGCGTGTAGAGCCAACTCTGAATGGTGTCGCGGTCATTGCTCGAGAGGAAGGTGATTTCATGCAGGGCCAAGGCCGGACTCCTTTGTCAGTGCCGTTGTCGGCACCTCGGTTCGGATGCAGTTCGAACAATCGCTGAGATGCAGATACTGTACCGCAGGCATCAGGCTTCGACCCCGTGCAGACGCGCATGCAGCTCCCGCTCTTGACTGCTCAGTTGCGGGTCAGGACCGACGACATCGATTCCGGGGGCCACCTCCTGCACCGCCAGAGGCAGCACAGGACCGGGGGCCAGGCCCCATTCTTTGTGTCAGGAGCTCAGCTGCTGACTGCTGCTGGCGTAGACGATGCGGCCGAAGCCACCCAGACGTGCGGGGCAGAGCACATCGGACAATGCTCGGCGGAGGTGTAGACAACCGATTCCGCCCGCTGTTCAGGGGTGAGATCTTCGGCTGCCCAGCGGGCGATTTCGAATTCCGGGTGACGGGTGTGGTCACCACCAGCCACCCGGTTGCGATCGGCGAAGATGCCGTGAAATGAAGAGCAGCCGCGCATCAAATGTGCCCCGGTGCCGACACCGGTCAGGTGGTCGACGCCGTGACGAGTTCAGTCCCGAAGGACGTATTGCAGGGTCTCGACGACCTGATCGGTCGTCTGGCACCAAGCCTTGGCTTCGGCGTCGACTTCCTTCAGCGGATGGACGATTTCGGCATCGTGCAGAGTCACATACGGGGTGCCCAGTGCTGCACAGTAGCCGGCATCGAAGGCGGCGTTCCACTGCTTGTACTTGTCACCGAAGCGCACGACGACCATATCGGCCTTCTCGATCAGGGTGCGGGTTCGGATCGCATTCACCTTCGCCGATTGGTGGTCGCGCCAGAATGAGCTGTCGTTCTCGCCGAGGTGGTCACCGGCGGCGTCGCTGGCGGGATGGTCGGTCACCGGCGCGGTGAACTCGATATCGAGCCCGGCCGCCTCGGCACCGCGCTTGATCTCTTCGCGCCAATCGGTGTGGATCTCACCGGAGAGGTAGACACTGAAGCTCATGATCGAAGACTCCTCATTCGAATATGGGTAGGACCGGAGTGCCCCTTTTGCCACCACCATAGCCAATTGGTGATCATCAATTCTGTCCTGCAGCTTCCGGCGCACCTCGGAAGCGCCTTCCGTGTTGCCGGTGAGGGGCGGAAGGCAGGCGTCAGCGAAGTCGTTCGGACAGGTATGCCTCTGCGATGCTCAGATGACCTTGGCTGCCGAGTGAGTTCTTCGATTTCTGCGTGTAGGCATGGTTGGCGAGTGGAATACGCACGGTCTCGACGTCGACTCCACGGCTTCGGGCCGCTTCAGCCCATGCCAACTGGTCAGCCGGGGTGATGACGTCATCGCGCATCGCAGTCATCATGAGCATCGGTGGCGCGGGAGCTTCGAGATGCGTGACGGAATTCGCCGCTGCATATCGTTCCGGGTATTCCTCCGGTGTGCCACCCGTGTAGCTGGTAGCAAACAGTCGCGTGCCGGTTCCGGCACCAGGGCCGGTGGGAGCGTTCTCGTAGAGGCCGGTGACGTCGAATGCAGGGTAGTCCGCGATGACTGCTGCCGGAACCGGAACTTTCCCACCACATGACGAGTCGGCGGTGCCTTGCGCTGCGGCGCCGGCGGTGTTGGCGACCATGTTGCTGCCTGAGCTCTCGCCCCAGAACGCGAGGCGGTCCATATCCGCACCGAGCGCGTCTGCGTGGGTCTGGATCCAGCTTGCCGCACACGCGACCTGCGAGGGTGCGCTCTGCCAGGTCGCGTTGTCCATGGTGGCGAGTTCGTATTCGACCGACACGACCAGGTAGCCGTGATCAGCGAGTTCTCGAAGCTCGGAGCTCGAAGCGTCCGGCTCGCCCGCTATCCAGCCGCCCCCGTGAACGTACATGATCGTCGGTGCCGAGCCGTTCGAACCCTCCGGTTCGTAGATCGATACGGAAAGGTCGTCGCCGGATCCGGTCGTCTCGTACACTTCCTTCCGGTCGGGCCTCTCCGCGTCGATAGCGGACAGCCCGAACGTTGCAGTGAACAGGTTCACCGTGCCGCCGGCGGCGGAGATGGCGCCGACGAGGACGATGATGACCGCGACGTTCGCAGCCGTGCCGACACCGCCGAGCACTGTTGCGACTGCTCCGGTTCGGCGACAGCCCCTGCGCACAGCAGCGATTCCGAGCACAAGCACAATCAACCCCGCCAGCGCTGCCAGCGGCGCAACGGTGGGGGCCCATCGAGCCGCGATCGGACTGAGTGGGCCGAGCCCGGGAATGAGCGATGCGAGTCCGATGACCGCAGAGATCGCACCCAGCACGAGCGCAAGGATGAGACCGGTTGCCCAAACTGTCTTGGCAAGGCTCCACGGCCCCGTGAGCTGTGACGAACTCTTGCTGCCTGTCATCTTCGGTCCTCGACTTTCGATCGTTCGGGTCGGTAGTCCCCTGCAGCCGATCTCATCGTTGCGATCACATGCTGATGCCAGAGGTCACTCTAACGCAGGCTGACTCTCACGACCTTGCTGTTTCGTGTGCGGCCGAGGATAGGACGGTCGAGGTCTGCAGAGCACCCCTGCAACCAGAGCAGCCTCATCGAGCCCGCGGGACTAGGCGGACGCGCATGACGACGCGCAGATCCCACCGAGTACGAACGCGGTTCGGCGATCGTAGTCGGCCCGCGGCGGCCGACCGCCGTGTTTGAGGGCCAGAGCATTGTCTCGAGCAAGTGCTTGAAAGTCTTCAGGTGTGAATTCGGGAGCCAGTACACCGGCAGCGTGCCCCTGAGAGACAAGGCTGTCGTGGAAGGCCGTTCCGGCATGGCACAGGGCGAGTAACGGCTCGGAGTCGCGATACTCCTGCAGGAGAACATCATTGACGGCTGGAAGTCGATACTGCAGATCCCGAAGGGCATCGATGTACGAGCAGATCCGCTCTCTGATCTCGAGAATGGACCGCGCATCCTCGATGACAGTCCTCAGCTCCACAGCGACGACCTCGTCGATGACGGCATCGATCAGCCCAACTCTCCCGCCGAGCCGATTGAAGATAGTCGCCTTGCTCACCTCGGCGGCCACAGCGACCTCCTCGAGCGGCGCAGAGAACCCCCGATCACGAAAGATTTGAACCGCCGCACGCCGGATCCGGTCGACGTTTCGGCGAGCATCCGAGCGTAGAGGCGGCACACCATGAGAGTCGGACACGAAGAAGCTTCCTTCCGCATTGACGATTAACTTGATCATAGCAGTCAAGTTAGCGCAGGATGGGTTCATAATAAGTTGACCATATAAGTCAACTTCAAGCTTGGCACTTGCCCTGACGTGTGCACTGAGCACCACGTCAGCTCACAGTTCACACGAAAGGGATGTCAGATGATCATCGTCACCGGAGCGACAGGCACTCTCAACGGAGCCACGGTCGACCATCTTCTGAAGCGGATACCAGCACAGCAGATCGGCGTCAGCGTCCGCGACCCATCGCGTGCGACCCATCTGGCCGATCAGGGAGTCCGCGTCCGGCAGGGGAGCTATGACGATCCCGCGGCTCTGCGTCATTCGTTCGCTGAAGCCGAACAGGTTCTCCTGGTGTCCTCAAGCGACCTTGCTGCTGACGTCGTCGCCCAGCACCGCAGGGCGATTGATGCAGCCGTCGACGCGGGGGCTCAGCGGATCTTGTACACGAGCGCCCATGGGGCGGGCGCAGACACCCCTTACCCGCCGCTCGGAATCCACGCGGCCACCGAACAGCACCTGTCAGAATCGGGGGCAGCCTGGACCTCATTGCGCAACGGCTTCTACGGTGAACCGATCCAGCTGCTCGGCGCGTGGCAGGAAACCGGAGTGATAGCCATGCCCGCCGACGGACCTTTCTCCTGGGTCGATCGCCGCGACGCCGCGGAGGCCGCTGCTGCGATACTGACAGCGGATGAACCACATGAGGGCCCGATCGACCTGACGCTGCCCGAGCCTGTCACCCTCGCGGATTTCGCCGCTTCCGCGTCCGAGATCACTGGCCGCCGAATTGAGCGCGTCGTCGTGGACGACGAGACGTGGCTGGCCGACGCCCTCTCCAGCGGTGTGCCCGAGGAGGTCGCGCGTTTCACCTTGTCGATGTTCCAAGCTACGAGGAGCGGGCATTTCTCTGGTTCTGACTCCACGCTCACGCGTCTCCTGGGACGCAGCCCCCGCAGCATCACCGATCAGCTGAAGGATCTGGATATCAGGTGACGCAGTGGCAGTCCGCTCAACGTTGAACCGGAACTCCGCCGAGGTCCGCCACGGACCAACCTCTGAACCGACAGGCGCTCGTTGCATCTACGCCAGCGCCGCTTCGATCACTGCCGGCACCCCGGGGGCACCCATGCGCGGCAGCGCTCGATCAAGGATGCCTGCATCCCTGCAGCGATGGCACCTTCGACATCCTTATCGGGTCGTCACCGACGAACAGGCACCGACGAGATGCCACGTTCAGCGATTGTGCAAGTGTGTCGAAAGCCCGGGCGTCAGGCTTCTGCGCTCCGATCGCTTCTGAGATGCACACAACATCGAAGATCTCGGCGAGGCCGGTTGCCGATAACTTGCTGAGCTGCTGCTCTTCACTCCCGTTCGTGAGCAGCCCAAGGCGGTAGCCGCGGTCTCGAAGTGAGGACAGCACCTCGAGAACATCGGGGAACGGTCGCCAAGCACTTCGATACCCAGTTAAATACTGCTCGAAGAGGCCGTCAAGACCAGCTGGCGCATCGTCAAATTCGATGCCTAATGCAGTCAGGACGCTTCTGAGCCTCCGCCGTCGCTGGTCTTGGAAGCTGATTCGCCCCGCACGCCAATGCTCGAACTCTGCTTCCTCCGCCGCGAACCATAGATCCACGGCCTTCGCCGTCGGGTCGACTCCGAGACTGCCGAGAAAGAGGCGGACTCCATCGGTTGCGGACCTTCGATGATCGAACAACGTGCCGTCAAGATCAAACCCGACGGCCTTCACCGTGCCGAGGGACACCGTTCCAGCGTTCACGAGACCTGCAACGGGGCGATCGAAGCGATCTGCTCGCCCACCAGGTCCTCCGCACGATCGAGCTCGTAGTGGCTCTGGAGGTTGATCCAGAACTCCGCCGAGGTCCCGAAGTACTTCGCGAGGCGCAGCGCGGTATCCGCCGTGATGCCTCGCTTGCCGTGCACGATCTCGTTGATCCGACGCGGCGGCACCCCGATCGAGACGGCGAGCTTGTTCTGCGTGATGCCGAGGCCCTCGATGAAATCCTCCATGAGGACCTCACCCGGGTGGATCGGCTCGATCTTGTCAGTGGTAGTCAACGATCTGCACCTCCTCTGGTCCAGCGTCCGTCCACACGAAGCAGATCCGCCACTGGTCGTTGATCCTGATGCTGTGCTGCCCGACCCGATCACCTTTGAGAGCTTCGAGCCGATTGCCGGGCGGGACGCGGAGGTCCTCGAGGGACTCCGCGGACCCCACCTGACGAAGCCTGCGCAGTGCCACCCGATGGATCCTCGGATCGATCGAGCGCACGCGCTCACGACGCCACAGCCGTTCGGTCGCCCTGTCGCCGAACGACCTGATCACGGAGCCAGCATATAACGGGGCCCGTCAATAACGCTATACGTTAAACCGGAACTCCACCACGTCCCCGTCGATCATGATGTAGTCCTTGCCTTCCATCCGAACCTTGCCAGCGGACTTCGCGGCGGCCATCGTTCCGTTGGTGTCGAGGTCATCGAAGGACACGATCTCGGCCTTGATGAAGCCCTTCTGGAAGTCGGTATGGATGACTCCGGCCGCCTCGGGGGCGGTGGCTCCCTTCGGTATCGTCCACGCACGGGATTCCTTAGGCCCAGCCGTCAGGTAGGTCTGCAGGCCGAGGGTGTCGAAGCCGACACGGGCGAGCTGGTCGAGCCCGCTCTCCTCCTGACCGGTCGATTCGAGCATCTCCCGGGCCTCTTCCTCGTCGAGTTCGGCGAGTTCGGACTCGAACTTCGCGTCGAGGAAGATGGCCTCGACCGGTGCCACGAGGGCCCGCATCTCGTTCTTCTTGTCCTCATCGGCGAGCACCTCGTCGTCGACGTTGAACACGTAGAGGAAGGGCTTGACCGTCATCAGCTGCAGCTCGCGCAGGGCGCTGACGTCGAACCTGTCGGCTTGCATCGCCTGATAGAGCGTCCGTCCGCCTTCGAGGATCTCGGTGGCGGCATCGATCGCGGTCAGCTGTTCGGCTGGAGCGCGCTTGCCCTTGACTTCCTTCTCGATCCTCGGCCGCGCCTTCTCCAGTGTCTGCAGGTCCGCGAGGATGAGCTCGGTGTTGATCGTATCGATGTCATCGGCGGGGCTGATCTTGCCGTCGACGTGGACGACATCGTCATCGACGAATCCACGGATCACCTGGCAGATGGCATCGGCTTCGCGGATATTGGCGAGGAACTGGTTGCCCAGGCCCTCGCCTTCGGAGGCTCCGCGCACGATACCGGCGATGTCGACGAAGTCCACGGTGGCGTTGAGGATGCGTTCGGAGGAGAAGATCTCCGCCAGTCGCGTGAGCCGGGCGTCCGGCAGAGGGACCACGCCCACGTTCGGTTCGATCGTTGCGAACGGGTAGTTCGCCGCGAGAACTTGGTTCTTGGTCAGTGCGTTAAACATGGTCGACTTGCCGACGTTGGGCAGTCCCACGATTCCAATAGTCAAAGCCACGGTATCCAAGTCTAGCCATCGCCGAGGTGGTCCTCGAATTCTCGTGTCAGTGCGCTCTGTCACCCTGGAACCATGAATGCTTTCCCCGCCGCCGCAGTCATCATCGCCTTCATCGTGGCGATCGTCCTCGCCACCGTGCTCGGTTTCCTCCTCGGGCGTACTCTCACCCGGTCCCGTTACCTCGAGAGACTCACCCGCGCCGAGACCACTTCACGCATCTTGTCCCAACGCACGGAAGATCTCGAAGCCGATGCGCAGATGGCCGGTGAGATCACGGCGGCCATCGGGCCGTTGGCGGCGAGCGTGCAGAACCTGCAGGAGAACCTGCACGCTCAGGATCGCACTCAGATCGAACAGATCACTCGACTGAACTCCCAGATCGGGCACCTCAGCCAACAGAACCTCCGCCTCCAGGAATCCACCGGGTCACTGGCCAACGCGCTGAACTCGACGACGCACCGTGGAGACTGGGGCGAAGTCCAGCTCAAACGCATCGTCGAATATGCCGGTCTCCTCCCCCACGTCGACTTCGATACCCAGGTCAGTGCCGACCGGGACGGGAAGCGTCACCGTCCCGATATGGTCGTCCACCTGCCCGGCGGCGGCACGATCGTCATCGATGCGAAGACCCCGCTGTCGGCGCGGATGAACGGCGACTCCGCCGATGAGGCGGGCTCGGGCACCGATGGCCACGATCATGCCCGTGCCCTGCTGCGTCATGTCGATGCGCTGGCGTCGAAGGAGTATTGGAAGGCATTCGACTCCTCCCCTGACTTCGTCGTCTGCTTCGTCCCCACCGACGGTCTGCTCTCCGCAGCCGCGGCAAGCTACCCGAAGATGATCGATCATGCCCTGGGCAAGAACGTCGTCCTCGCCTCACCGGCGACGCTGCTGGTGCTGCTGAAGACCGTGGCGCTCAACTGGCGGCAGGCCGATATGTCCGCCTCGGCGGCCGAGGTGCTGCGTCTCGGCACGGAACTCTACGAACGCATCGGCACCCTGGTGACTCATGTGTCGCGGATGGGAGCCAGCCTGGACCGGTCCGTTGACGATTACAACCGGTTCGTCTCGTCCTTGGAGTCCCGGTTCCTCGTCACCGCCAGAAAGCTCCCGTCGACCGGGATCGTCGCCGACGAACTCGATGCCGTGGCCGAACTCGATACTCGCGCTCGGGGCATCAGCGCCGAGGAACTCAGTCGCCCGCGAGCCATGGGCTTCGATGATCGTGGTCCGACTCATCTGCGGGATCGGCAGACTGGGACGAGCTGAGTATCGACGGCGTTCGTCGACCCCGTCTAGTTGTTGCAGCTCCCATCGAGTCACTTTGCGGAGCTACTGTGTTCAGCCGAGTCTGCGCAGTTCCTTCGGCAACGAGAAGATGAGGTCCTCTTCGGCGGTGACGATCTCGTCGACCGTGTCGAATCCGTAGTCGGCGAGCAGCCGCAGCACGTCGTGAATGAGGTTCTCCGGAACGCTCGCCCCGGAGGTGACGCCGACGGTGGCGACGTCGTGGAACCAGGTCTCGTCGATCTCGCGAGCGAAATCGACCCGGTGCGCCGCCTTCGCTCCGTGTTCGAGGGCGACTTCGACCAGGCGCACGGAGTTCGAGGAGTTCGCCGACCCGACGACGATGACCAGATCCGCTTCGAGGCCGATCTTCTTCACCGCAACCTGCCGGTTCTGAGTGGCATAGCAGATGTCGTCGCTGGGCGGGTTCTGCAGGTGCGGGAAGCGTTCGCGCAGGATCTCGACGGTTTCCATGGTCTCGTCCACGCTCAATGTCGTCTGCGAGATCCACACCAGTTTCTCGGCATCGGGCACCTCGATGGTGTGGGCCTCGTCGGGGCTCTGCACAAGGGTGATGTGCTCCGGCGCCTCTCCCATGGTGCCTTCGACCTCTTCGTGACCGGCATGGCCGACGAGGAGGATACGGAAACCGTCTCGGGCGAATCGGATGGCCTCTTTGTGAACCTTGGTCACCAGCGGACAGGTCGCGTCGATCGTCGACAGCGAACGTTCGGCCGCCTCGGCGTGGACGGCCGGTGAGACTCCGTGAGCGGAGAACACGACCCGAGCGCCTTCCGGCACCTCATCGGTGTCATCGACGAAGACGGCTCCGCGTTCGGACAGAGTTTCGACGACGTGCCGATTGTGCACGATCTCTTTGCGGACATAGATCGGTGCGCCGAAGTGCTCGAGGGCACGTTCGACCGCGATGACGGCGCGGTCGACGCCGGCGCAGTAGCCTCGCGGCGCGGCCAGCAGCACCCTCTTGTCAGCATCGACAGGAGTGCGGATCTCGCCCGGCGCCAAACGCCGGCGCGGAATGGTCGGGGCAGGTACTGAAACGACAGTCACCCGTTCAGTCTAAGCCGGAGGCATCGGCGGCGGCCAGGACACTTGGAATCGCGGAAGCAGCGCTCGAACTCGTGGAAGCAGACCGTCCTCCCAAGGAAGGGCTGGGACGTATGACCGGGAATGGGCTGCGTCAGTGCCGTTCGTTAGGCTTGGGGTTCGGAAGGGGACTCAAATGGCGCAAAGAATTTCCGGCACTCCCGGCACGCTCGGCGAATCCGTCGAGCCGAAGGAGCTCGCCGCCACCGCAGCCGAGACCACGGCGGAGAATCCGTGGCCGCTGAGCCTGCTGTCTTCGAAGATGAAGTCCTATATCGACCGCATGTCGAGCGTGTGGATCGAAGGGCAGGTCGTCGAGCTCAACCATCGCGGCAAGGCCAGCTACCTGACCCTGCGTGACACCGATGTCGAGATGTCCCTGCCGGTCCAGATCTGGAAGAACGTCCTCGACCGCACCGGAGCGCCGCTGACAGAGGGCAGCCATGTCGTCGCCAATCTCAAAGCCGACTTCTGGACGAAGACCGGTCGGCTGACGATGCGTGCCAACGACATCCGTGCCGTCGGACTCGGCGAACTCCTCGCCCGCCTCGAACGACTGAAGAAGCAGCTGGGGGCCGAAGGGCTCTTCGATCCCAGCCGGAAGCTGCGCCTGCCCTTCCTGCCGAACCGGATCGGGCTGATCACCGGACGGGATTCGGACGCTCAGAAGGACGTCATGCGCAATGTGCACCTGCGCTGGCCGGCCGCAGAGTTCGAGGTCCGCAACTGTGCTGTGCAAGGTCCCGACGCTGTGCCGGGAGTGATGAACAACCTCGCCGAACTCGACGCAGACCCGCAGATCGATGTCATCGTCATCGCCCGCGGCGGCGGCAGCATGGAAGACCTCCTGCCGTTCTCGAACGAAGCGCTCGTCCGCGCCGTCTCCGCAGCTCAGACTCCGGTGGTCTCGGCGATCGGGCACGAGGCTGATCGACCCATCCTCGACGAAGTCGCGGACATGCGCGCCTCGACACCCACGGATGCCGCCAAACGGATCGTGCCGGATGTGGCCGAAGAAAGCATGAACCTCCTGCGCGCCCGCGCCGAGCTCAAGTCTGCCGTCAACCGTCTCCTCGACCGCGAGCAGGAGATGCTCACCGCCGTGCGTTCACGGCCGGTGCTCGCCGAACCGCAGACGATGATCACCGCGCACGAGAACGAACTGACGATGATCCGCCGACGCAGCCTGCAGGCGACGAACGCATCGGTCATCCAGGCTCAGAACGAGATCCAGCACCTCCGCTCCCAGGCACGGTCTCTCTCGCCCCTGCGGACTCTGGAGCGCGGTTACGCCGTGGTGCAGACCGACGAAGGTCAGGCCGTCCGCAATGCGGATGAGGTGGTCGCCGGAGACACCGTGCACGTGCGGGTCGCTCGTGGACGATTCGATGCTGCGATCACCGAGGTCACGCCGGATACGGACGAATCGGACACCACCGAATGACCTCGGTTCCACACTCTGCCCATTTACCACTCACTCTGTGAAGGACACACCGATGACCGAACCGACGACCCAGCAGGATCAGCCCGAGATCAGCGCGCTCAGCTATGAACAGGCCCGTGAAGAACTCGTCATGACCGTCAAGCGTCTGGAGACCGGCAATCTGCCGCTCGAAGAGTCGCTGCGGCTGTGGGAACGCGGCGAAGCCCTGGCAGACCGCTGCCAGGCATGGCTCGATGGGGCGCGAGAACGACTCGACAAGGCCCGCGAGGAAACCTCGGACGACGCCGACTGAGCCTCATGGCCAGAGGCCGATCAGCAGTCAGGGCCCGCCGACGGCAGATGAGGTGAGCGCGTCGCACCGACTCGCCTCCGGCTGGCGGGCTGAGGTCACTTCAGCTGGGCGGCCACCTGGTCAGCGAAGCCGTTGATGGTGTCCGGCGCTGCGGTGGCCGTCATTACGACATACATATCGCCTTCGTGCGTGACCCAGTATTCCTTCGCCTCTGCTGTGCGGTAGATCTGGAAGTCGGCACCGCCGACAGTCACGTTCTCTGCGGCGGCGGCCTCATCGGTCTTCCGCTTCGCCCAGTTCGCACTCGCTTCGGCCTGCTCGATGCTCACCCACTGGTCGTCGGGGCCGATGAACGACATGTACCACGAGGTGTACTCGGAGTCACCCATCCGATCGAGGCTGGCTTCGTTCGATGTCCATCCGCGCGGGATCTGCGGAACGATGAGGTCGAATTCGGAATTGCCCTGGGACTGCTCGGCGATACCCTGATAGTCGACGACGCGTTCGGAGTCGACTTCGGGCTGCGGGGCGAGGAACAGGATCCCGACGGCGACCGCCAAGCAGGCGAGGATCGCGATGACCATGTTGACCCAGTTCGAGTTCTTGCGCAGGAAGCGCATCTCCTCACGGGACCCCGGCAGCATCACTCCGGACTCGTCAGCCATGGACTCTCCCTTGGGACTCTGCGTCGCCTCATCGACGACCTCTCGAGTAACCGTCTCGTCAGCAGCATTTCGGACATTCACACCGCCATTGTCCTCGGCTCGCGCGCGAAGAGCCAATCCCGACCCGGGGACGTGACTGCGGCCACAAGCGGACACCGCTGTCGCGACCCCGATCACAGGGGTGGCACAATTGGAAGCATGAGTGACTCCAAAGAGCCTGTTGACGTGAAATCTCACCACGACCGAGGACGAGTTGATGAGGAGACTCCACCTGTTGCCGTGACCGACGCATGGTCGCAGAAGGCTCAGGTCGAGTCGGATGCTCCCGACCGCAACTTGGCTCTGGAACTCGTCCGAGTCACCGAGGCCGCCGCCATCGCGGCCGCCCCCTGGGTCGGCCGCGGCGACAAGAACGCAGCCGACGGAGCGGCCGTGGCCGCGATGCGCAATGTCATCTCCACCGTCCGCATGACCGGCACCGTCGTCATCGGCGAAGGAGAGAAGGACGAAGCTCCGATGCTCTTCAACGGCGAGCAGGTCGGTGACGGCGGCGGACCGCACTGCGACGTTGCGGTCGACCCGATCGACGGCACCCGCCTGACCGCTCTGGGCATGCCCAATGCGATCTCGGTCATGGCCGTGACCGAAGACGGTGCGATGTACGACCCCTCTGCCGTGTTCTACATGGAGAAGCTCGTCACGGGCCCCGATGCCGCCGACGCCGTCGACCTGCGTCTGCCGATCGCCGAGAACATCCGCCGAGTCGCCAAGGCGAAGGGGACAAAGGATCCCGCCTCGGTGACGGTGATGATCCTCGACCGTCCCCGCCATCAGCAGATGATCGATGAGATCCGCGCCGCAGGCGCCCGCATCCAGCTCATCACCGACGGTGACGTCGCCGGAGCCATCGCCGCCTGCCGCCCCGGAACCGGAGTCGACATGCTCATGGGCGTCGGCGGCACCCCAGAGGGCATCATCACCGCCTGCGCCATCAAGGCACTCGGCGGTGTCATCCAGGGCCGTCTGTGGCCGCAGGATGACGCCGAACGCGAAGCCGCCGCCGAGGCCGGCCTCGACATCAATCAGGTGCTCAACACCGATGACCTCGTCACCGGGGACAACAGCTACTTCGTCGCCACGGGCATCACCAACGGCGACCTGCTCGACGGAGTGAAGTTCCAGGGCGGCCACGTCACCACGCACTCATTGGTGATGCGGTCGAAGTCGGGAACCGTCCGTCAGGTCTTCGCCGAGCACCAGGCCGCGAAGACCCACTCCTACGTGGAGGCCGCCGAAGAAGCCGCACGCCGCGGACTGGTCTGACCTCCAACCGCACCCGGTCCCGGGCGCGATGCACACAACTCGGAAGCAGGTGCAAAAGCAATGCCCAATCAGGCGTGGAAACGACTCCTCGAGGGAAACCAGCGTTTCGTCGACGATGTCCCTCGGCACCCCAACCAGGACACCGCACGTCGGGAGTCCCTGTCCGACAACCAGACCCCATTCGTCACTCTCTTCGGCTGCTCGGATTCCCGAGTCGCCGCCGAGATGATCTTCGACGTCGGTCTCGGTGACATGTTTGTCGTCCGCAACGCCGGAC
This sequence comes from Brevibacterium limosum, assembly GCF_011617705.1. Taxonomy (NCBI): domain Bacteria; kingdom Bacillati; phylum Actinomycetota; class Actinomycetes; order Micrococcales; family Brevibacteriaceae; genus Brevibacterium; species Brevibacterium limosum. Next base: position 2,513,833 of record NZ_CP050154.1, read on the forward strand.
AGGTCGTCGACCCGGTCACCTTGGGCTCGCTCGAATACGGCGTCGAAATGCTCGGCACTCCCCTGCTCGTCGTGCTCGGCCACGACAGCTGCGGGGCCGTGACTGCGGCCTACAACGCCTATGATTCGGGTGAGACTCCCCCAGGATTCATCTCCGACGTCGTTGCCCGCATCCTGCCGACAGTGGCCCGAGCCCGGAAGAACGGGCGCACCACGATCAACGAGACCGTCGGGCAGAACACCATGGACACGGTCGAGAAGATCATGCAGCTGTCCACGATCATCAAGACCGCCGTCGAAGACGGCCGACTCATCATCGTCGGACTCACCTACCAGCTCCACGACGGCCACACCACGGTCGTCGCCCAGTACGGAGGCGACGAGGCCGCGGTCTCCACCTACGCCTCCTGACGACAGGCCACCACGGTGGTCACCTCTGTCGGGCTCTCACCGAGCCTGATCTCCAATCATCATTTCCCAGGCACCGAACGGAAAGGACAACAATGACCGAAGAATTTCGCATCGAACACGACACCATGGGTGAGGTCAAAGTCCCCAAGGACGCCCTCTACAGCGCACAGACCCAGCGCGCCGTCGAGAACTTCCCGATCTCGGGCAAGACCCTCGAATCCGCTCACATCGCCGCTCTGGCACAGGTGAAGAAGGCCGCCGCGAAGGCCAACGCCGAACTCGGTGTGCTCGACGAGGCTCGCGCCACGGCCATCCAGAACGCTGCCGATCAGGTCATCTCCGGTGAGTATGACGCTCATTTCCCCATCGACGTGTTCCAGACCGGTTCGGGAACCTCGTCGAACATGAACACCAACGAGGTCCTGGCCTCGCTGGCGACCAAGGCGCTTGAGGACGACGGAGTCAACGTTCACCCGAACGACCACGTCAACGCTTCGCAGTCCTCGAACGACGTCTTCCCCACCTCGGTGCACGTGGCCGTGACCAAGGCTCTGGTCAACACCCTCATCCCAGCCATGGACACCCTGGCGACCTCGCTTGAGAAGAAGGCCCAGGAGTTCTCCTCCGTCGTCAAGTCCGGCCGCACCCACCTCATGGATGCCACCCCGGTGACTCTGGGCCAGGAGTTCGGCGGGTACGCCGCTCAGGTCCGCTACGGAATCGAGCGCATCGAAGCCTCCCTGCCCCGCGTCGCCGAGGTCCCGCAGGGCGGAACCGCGGTGGGCACCGGAATCAACACCCCCGACGGCTTCTCCTCCCGCGTGGTCGAAATCCTCGCCGAAGAGACCGGACTGCCGATCACCGAGGCCCGCAACCACTTCGAAGCTCAGGCCAACCGGGACGGACTCATCGAAGCCTCCGGTCAGCTGCGGACCATCGCCTACGGCTACATGAAGATCTGCAACGACCTGCGCTGGATGGGTTCGGGACCGAACACCGGACTCGGCGAGATCGCCATCCCCGATCTGCAGCCCGGTTCGTCGATCATGCCCGGCAAGGTCAACCCGGTCATCTGCGAGGCCACCATCCAGGTCGCCGCCCAGGTCATCGGCAACGATGCCGCTGTGTCGCTGTCATCGACCAACGGAGCCTTCGAGCTCAATGTCGGCATCCCGGTCATGGCCTCGAACCTGCTCGAGTCGATCCGCCTGCTCGCGAACGCCTCGACCGTCATGGCCGAGAAGATGATCGACGGACTCAGTGCCAATGAGGAGCGTGCTCGATTCCTCGCCGAGGCGAGCCCCTCCATCGTCACCCCGCTGAACAAGGTCATCGGCTACGAGGCCGCTGCGAAGATCGCCAAGCACGCGGTGGCCGAGAAGATGACGGTCAAGGAAGCGACGATCGCCCTGGGCTTCGTTGACAACGGCTCCATCACCGAGGCCGACCTCGACAAGGCGCTCGACGTCACCACGATGATCGGCGACTACAGGTAACCCATCGGTCTGACTGACCAGCACACGGCGCCCGGCCGGTATCGTCCGGGCGCCGTTTCGTGGAGAGTGACGCCGTCTGTGGTCACAGCCCCGAGGAAGACTCGCTGATTCGCAGTTTCGCCTCGGCTCGGTGACCACAAACGCCTGCGTCGCCGGGGCGCGAGAGCTCAGGATCGGAACGGGTCGAACTCCTCGAGCACATCGGTGACCAGAGCAGCGATCTCCGACCGCTCCGACCGGGTCAGGGTGACATGGGCGAAGAGATCATGGCCCTTGAGCTTCTCGATCACCGCGGCGACGCCGTCGTGCCTGCCCACTCGCAGATTGTCGCGCTGGGCGACATCATGGGTCAGCACCACCTTCGAATTCATTCCGATGCGTGAGAGCACGGTCAGCAGGACATTGCGCTCCAACGACTGTGCCTCATCGACGATGACGAACGCATCGTGGAGGGACCGCCCTCGGATGTGCGTCAGCGGAAGCACTTCGAGGATCTCCCTGTTGACCACCTCGTCGATGACGTTCTTGCTCACCAGGGCGCTCAAGGTGTCGAACACGGCTTCCGCCCAGGGATTCATCTTCTCGCCTTCGCTGCCGGGCAGGTAGCCGAGATTCTGCCCGCCGACGGCGTAGAGCGGCCTGAAGACCATGATCTTCGAGTGCTTGTTCTCCTCCAGCACCTTCTGCAATCCCGCCATGAGGGCCAGCGCGGACTTCCCCGTTCCGGCTCGCCCTCCCATCGATACGATTCCCAGCGCATCGTCGAGCAGCATGTCGATGGCGATCCGCTGTTCTGCCGATCGACCGTGGACTCCGAAGATGTCACGATCCCCGCGCACCATCGACACTCTGTTGCCGGTGCGCACCCGGCCCAGACCGGAGCCGCGCGGGGAGGTGATGACGACTCCGGTGTTGACCACCTCGTCGGAGACATCCTCGGTGACGACCGACCCCGAATCATAGAACTCGCTCATCTGCTCATCGTCGAGGCCGAGCTCACTCATCCCGGTGAACCCGGAATCGACGGCCAGCTCCGCCAGATACTCCTCCGCGTGCAGGCCCAGGGCAGAGGCCTTCACTCGCATCGGCACGTCCTTGGTCACGACGACCACATCACAGCCTTCGGCCGAGAGGTTGCGGGCCACGGCCAGAATGCGGGTGTCGTTCTCCGTCCGGTCGAAGCCGACCGGCATCGTGGAGGCATCGATGTGGTTGAGCTCGACCCGCAGCGTTCCGCCCGCATCACCGACCGGGATGGGCTGATCCAATCGGTCGTAGTCTGAGCGGAAGTCGTCGAGGATGTGGAGGGCTTTGCGGGCCGTGAAGCCGAGTTCGGGATGGTTGCGTTTGCCCTCGAGCTCGGAGACGACGATGAGCGGAATGACAACGTGGTGTTCGGCGAAGCGCAGAAGCGCTCCGGGATCCGACAGCAGCACCGAGGTGTCGAGAACGTAGGTGTGGACTTTTTCAGCCATGAGGACCTCTGAGGCGTGAGTTCCGCCGAGATCCGGTTCTGACATCCCCCGATCTCGGGTTGGTGTCGACCAACTACAGTCAACCTAACCCGGTTCGCCGCTGCAGGCGGTAGCGGCACGCGTGCTCGGGCAAGTCGAGGTCATGAACTTCGAGTGAATGCGGGATTCCACCATCCGGCGGCCAGGGATGCGCGCCGGCCACATGCAGGGCCTATCTGCCGAAGCGACGCTGGCGCAGACCGTAGTCGCGCACGGCACGGAGGAAATCTGTGCGACGGAAATCCGGCCAGTAGGCTTCGCAGAAGTAGAACTCGGAATAGGCGCTCTGCCACATGAGGAAGCCGGAGAGTCGCTGTTCTCCCGACGAGCGGATGATGAGGTCGGGATCGGGCTGACCCTTGGTGTAGAGGTGTTCGCCGATCTGCTCCGGAGACAGCTCGGAGATGATCGTCTCCAGATCCGTGCCGTCGTCGGTCCGCGTCCGCAGCAGGGACCTGACCGCGTTGACGATCTCCTGCCGACCGCCGTAGCCGACGGCGACGTTGACGCGCATTCCGCAGTCATCGTCTGTCGTCACTGCTTCCAGCCGGGCTCGCAGATCCGAGGGGAGGATGTCGAGATCACCGACGAGCTGGACGCCGACGCCGTCGAGCGCTGCGATCTTCTCCACCAGATCCGAGATGATCTCGATGAGGATCGACACCTCTTCGGCCGAACGGGCGAGGTTCTCTTTGGACAGGACGTAGAGAGTGACGATCTCCACATCGATCTCGTGACACCACCCGAGGAATTCGACGATCTTCGCCGCTCCGGCCCGGTGACCGTCGGCGGTCGTCGCCCCGAACTCCTTCGCCCATCGGCGGTTGCCGTCGGTGATGACGCCGACGTGTCGCGGAACCGGAACCGACTTGTCGAGCTCACGTTTGAGCCGTCGCTCGTACAGCCGATAGAGCAGGTTCACGGGTCGCGCCACAGCTGTCCTCTTCCATATGGGTCTTCGGTCGGATCGAACACTGTACAGACTACTAGCCGACGATGCTGAATGAGGCCTCAGGCCCGCTCGCTACTATGGAGGCATGAATGCTCCGCTCACCGATTCCTCTCCAGTCGTTCCCGACGGCTCCAGGCCGGTCGGTTCCGCAGGTGCGAATGATGCTTCGTCCGCCGATGACCAGCGCATCGCCCGTCGCCGCTCGGCGCTGCGGGCCGAGCTGACGAAGCTGGCAGGTCAGGTCAAGCCGAAGCTGCGAGGCTGGTTCCACGCCGGCGCATTCCCGCTGGCGATGCTCGGCGGCCTGGCGCTGGTGATCATCTCCCCGACGATCGAATCGCGTATCGCGGCTGCGATCTTCGCCATCACCGGCATGCTGCTCTTCGGCACCTCCGCCGTCTATCACCGGGGCCGCTGGCGCACCCGCGTCCGCCTCGTCCTGCGACGGCTCGACCATGCGAACATCTTCCTCATCACCGCCGGCACCTACACTCCTCTGGCCGTGCTGATGCTCCGCACCGACCAGGCGATCCTGCTGCTGTCCGTCCTGTGGGGTGCCGCCGCGCTCGGCGTTGCCTTCCGTACGATCTTCACCACTGCGCCGCGGTGGCTCTTCGTCCCCATCTATGTCGGCTTCGGTGTTGCCGGAGTCGGCTACATCCCCCAGATCTGGACGACGGACCTCGCCGTCGGCCTCCTCGTCGTCCTCGGCGGCGTGTGCTATATCGCCGGTGCCGTGATCTACGGAATCAAACGGCCGAACCCGTCGCCGAAGTGGCTCGGCTTCCACGAGATCTTCCACATTCTCACGATCCTCGGCTACGGCTGCCATCTCGCCGCGCTCATCATCGCCGCCGTCGCAGCCTACTGACTCCTGTCGGCCCTGGCCGGGCCGTCCGGTCATCGGCAGGGTCCGCTGATACGGCAAGGGCGCGATCACCACTCGGTGATCGCGCCCTTCTCTGCTGACTCAGGGTTTCAGGACCGCTCGTCGGACGATTCCGAGGAATCCGTCGATTCCTCCGTCGCGCCGCCTCGGCGATCTGCGTCGTCTGTCCCGGCTGCCCCGTCCGTACCGTCGGATTCAGTGTCTGCGGTCTTCGCTTCGGGTGCTTCTGGACCCGAGAGCTTCGACTGGTTGGGCACCACATGCCTGCGCAGCGGAATCGGGTAGGCATCGCTGGCGCCCGAGCGCGCCCGCACCCGGCGGACACGGCGCAGAGCGTCGCGGATGAGGAAGATCGTCAGGATGACCACCGCGAGAGTGGCCAGGAAGCCGATGGTCCCGGGTGTCACCAGATCCGGGTCCGGCGTCCCACCGTCGGGAGTCGAAGCTGGAGCAGACGCGAGAATCATGCGTGGGAGTCACTTTCGGTCGGGACGGCGGAATCGACGTCGAAATCATCTTCTGCCGGCGATTCCGGGAGCATCCCCTCATCGGGAACACGACGACCGTCGTCGAAGGTCACCGCCGCGAACAGATCGGTCTCCTGGAACTCGATCTCCGGGTTCAGCGGCTCACGGCCGGTCAGATCGAGTGCCAGCTCGAACTCTTCTGTCGGCCAGTACGTGCGAGCAGCCTTGCGAGAAGCGGAGAAGAAGCCGCCTTCGGGGTCGATCTGTGTAGCGTGGGAGAGCAGCGCACGGTCACGGGCGGAGAAGAATTCTGCGCAGGAGATGCGGGTGCTCAGCCAGTTGCGGCGTTGCTTGTCGCGCTTCTTGAAATCCTCGAGATGGTCGGCGAACGGGGAATCGAGCCCCGCCTCGAGCATCTTCTCGTGGATGGTGATCCACTTCCTCGCCGACAGATCCTGATTGAAATAGGTCTTCTGCACCTGCCAGGGCTCACCGAGCTCGGGGTGGGAGGACGCATCGGCGGCGGCCGCGACGGCGGCCATGGTCACAGCGTGGTTCTTGATGTGGTCGGGGTGCGGATAGCCGCCGAGTTCGTCATAGGTCGTCACCACCTGCGGACGGAAGGTGCGGATGATGTGCACGAGTGGCAGCATGGCCACCTCGTCGGGGACACGATAGAAGCATCCCGGAGGGGTCTGTCTGTCGAAATCCCCGTCGGGCAGACCCGAGTCGACGTGACCGACCCACACATGCTCGGCACCGAGAGCGGCGGCGGCGGTGGCCATCTCCTCACGGCGGAGACCGGCGATATCTCGGCTGGCCTTCGGGCTCTGCAGCAGTGCGGGGTTGAGGATGTCGCCGGCTTCACCGCCGGTCATGGTGGCGATGAGCACCCGGGCACCCAGAGAAGCGTACTTCGCGCTCGTTGCCGCACCCTTGGAGGATTCGTCATCGGGGTGGGCATGGACGGCCAGCAGGCGCAGCCCATGGTACGGAAGCGAAGTCATATCCTAAATGTCCCTTTCGATTCAGCCTGGTGGCCACCTGCTGCCGGTGCTGTGGCTGACATGATCGCCGGCAGAGGATCGACTACTCTAGATTAGTGCGCGAAGTACTTAAAGAGGAATTCAATGACTGAGGTAACAGTGGCACCACCACTGCATGACGATCGCTACGGCCGGACCCGCAAGCCCAGGCGAGAGCTGAGCAGTCGGGCGAAGATCATCGCCGTCATCGTCCTCACTGCGGTGGTCGCCGTCATCGCGGTCTGGGCGTTCCGCCCGCAGACGAATCCCACAACACCGCGCACTCTTGACTATTCGGTTGTCGACGATTCTTCAACGCAAGTCAGCGTCGGAATATTTCCCGATCGGGAGCGCGACGTCCACTGCATCGTCCAGGCGACGAATGAGCACGAAGCGGTCGTCGGCTTCACCGAGGTGACCGTTCCCGCCGATCCGAACGCCGACCCGAATTCGCCGAAACGCCTCGACATCGATCTGGCCACGACTCAGCTGGCCGCCTCCGGTCACGTCGACAACTGCTGGTTCGAGTAGATCCCTCTGGTCGCGCGGTTCGGCCGCCTGGTGAGAGCATCGGCGCCGAGCTGCTCGGGCTCCTTCGAATAGTTCTCGCACGGGGGCGTGTCTTGCCGTTGCAAGCCGCCGACTCGCGGCGGGGTACGTGATTGAGCTCATCGTTTTTCTCTGCAGATGCGTTACACTGTAGTTTCATTCAACTTCCGGGCGTGCCCATACGCCCGGTTTTTTCGTTGCCTGACACGCCCGTCAGTGCACCGACCGAAGAAGGAGAAGTCATGACCGAGGAAGTCACCCAGGAAGAGACATGGTTGACCCAGGAAGCCTTTGACCGCCTGTCGAAGGAACTCGAGCATCTCTCCGGACCGGGTCGTGCAGAGATTGCTGAGAAGATCGAAGCCGCCCGCGACGAGGGTGACTTGAAGGAGAACAGCGGCTACCACGCAGCGCGAGATGAGCAGGGCAAGCAGGAAGCACGCATCCGCCAGCTCGAGGTGCTGCTGCGCAACGCCAAGGTCGGCTCCAGCGACAGCGACGGCAAGACCGTGGCTCCCGGAAGCGTCGTCACCGCAACCGTCGCCGGCAACAGCATGCGGTTCCTGCTGGGCAACCGCGAGATCGCCGGAGACTCCGATATCGACGTCTTTTCGGAGAAGTCGCCTCTCGGCGCCGCTGTGCTCGGTGTCAAGGCCGGAGACACAACCTCCTACGAAGCTCCGAACGGAAAGACCATCGAGGTCAAGGTCGACTCCGTCGAGGCCTTCACCGGCTGATTGTGAACTGAGCGAAGTGGGCGGGTGCGATCGCACCCGCCCACTTCGCTGTTCGCTCCGGCCCAGACGCCTCTCGCACGGTCGCCCGGTCCGGACCTCAGTCTTCGGAGCCCTTGTCCGGTCCGTCGGATTCTGCCGAACCGGTAGTGCCTGAGCCTGCGACCCTGGTCTTCCCGGACCCTGCCGCGTCGGTCGAGCCGGAAGCTGATGCACGTTCGTCCTCTGCGGACTCGTGGACGGCATCGGTGAGCCGTTCCTTCGCCGTCTCCAGGACGGCGGTGGCCTCACGCTCGTCCGAGTCCTGCGGTGGGTCCTCCTCCGCTTCCTCGGCTTCACCACCGTTCGTCCGCACGATATAGCTGACGACGCTGTTGAGCACCGCCACCAACGGAACGGCGAAGAGAGCTCCGACGATGCCGAAGAGGAAGCCGCCGCCGGTGACCGCGAGGATCACAGCCAGCGGATGGACGGACACAGCCTTGCCCATCAGGAAAGGCTGGAGGACCTGGCTTTCTATCTGCTGGACGGCGATGACCACGGCCAACATGATGACCGCGCTGACCAGTCCGTTCGAGACCAAAGCCACGAGCACGGCCACCGCACCGGAGGCGATGGCGCCGACGACGGGAACGAACGAAGTGAGGAAGACCAGCACGGTCATGGGGATGACCAGAGGGATCCCGAGGAACGCAGCGCCGATGCCGATGCCGATCGCGTCGACGGCGGCGACGAGGATCTGCACTCGCACGTACTGCACGAGGGTCGTCCACCCGCGCAGAGCGGCACCCGTGGCGACGGGGCGGGCAGGGACCGGAAGCAGATTCATCACCCATCTGAAGATCTTCTCTCCGTCATAGAGGAAGAAGAACGTCGCGAACAGGCAGACGGCCATGCCGGTGAGGAAGGTGCCCACCGACGAGGTGGCTTCCAGGGCGCCGCCGAGAAGCTGGCTGCTGTTGTTCTGGAAGAAGTTCGTCGCGGTCTTGATGGCTTCGTCGATATAGCTCGAGATCGTCGAAGCATCGATGCCGAAGGGACTCGTGGCCAGCCAGCTGCTGATTCCGGACACACCGGCGATGACCTGTTTGACGAGGTCGGGCATACCGGAATAGATCTGCTGACCGACGAGGCCGAAGAGTCCGAGCACGACGATGATGAACCCGACGAAGGAGATCGCCGCGGCCCCGCCTCGAGGCACACGCTTCTTCTTCAGCCACCCGGTCAGGGGAGCCAGCAGCGCGGCCAGCAGCAGAGCGATGAGCACAGGCAGCACGACGCTGGAGATCTTCGACAGCAGCCACAGTGCCACACCGATCGCCACCAGCACGACGATCGACCGCCACGACCATGCCGCGGCGAGTTTGAGACCTGGGGCCACATAGGGTTTGGCCTCGGCTTCGATCCGGCTGAGCGCGATCTCCTCAGGACTGACTGCCTGCGACGGGGTCATTTCGGATTCGGACTGGGAACGCGAGGATCCGCGTCCCCGCCGGAACGCCTCCCACGCCCCACGGAAACGGTTCGGAGGATGCTGCTGATCGTTTTCGGTCATGGCTCAACAATAGTTGTTGATGCACTGACAAAGGTGCAATGATGACGCCGGAGGAGGGAAAACAGTGGGAAGACGCTTGATCTATACGCTGGCGACCATGGGAGCCACAGTCGTCGGCGCCGGTGCCTCGGCCGCGGGTCTGCTCCGCCACCAGGCAGGATCGCTGCGTCGCTCCTTCGACGACGACAAGAATCGTCGCTGTTCCACCTTCACCGAGGCGATCGCCGCCCCACGTGATAACGACGATGACGACTCCGCGGCGCTGGCCATCATCGGCGACTCCTGGCTGTGCGGGGTCGACGTCGACCCGGAGCAGGCACCTCCCACTCTCATCGGCCGCGGCTTGGCACGAATGCTCGGCACCACTGTGCGGGTCCAGACCACCGCGCGGCCTTCGGCGCTGTCGGATGATCTGCACCGGCAGGTCGACGAAGTCCTGCGTTCCCCCTGGCTCTCCCGTCAGCTCTCGGACCGGTGGAGCGAAGACCGTCGGTTTGCGATCATCTCGATCGGCACCGGCGACATCATCCACCCGATCCAGGCGACCATCGGCGTTCCCGTGCTCAACCAGGCCATCAACAGACTCCAGCGGGAGGGCCGATACAGCGTGTTCGTCCTCGTCTGCCCCAACCTCGGCGGTCTGCCCGGGCTGCGCGATCCGCTCAAGACGTCCCTGCGTCGGACCTCCCGAGTCCTCGCCGGTTCTCAGTGGCTGGCCGCACTCGCCGCACGCGCGGTTCCGCTGCGATCGACGGGATCACTCAGCGGCACGACACGCCGGTCTCTGCTCAACGGCTCGGGTCGGTTCCCCAGCGAACTCGGCTATGCGCAGCTGTCCTCGACCCTGCTGTCCGCAATCGCCGAACGCATCGACGCTCCCGTCATCGTCGACCGCAGCCTCGATATCCCGGAGAAGGGTGAGACCGCCCGCCGCGACGAGCTCGTTCCCGGCGCTGAGGCTCAGTCTGTCGCCGAGGACGAATCGAGTGCCGATGCGCAGTCCGGCGCCGATACGCAGCCCGATGTCGAACAGTCTCCCGAACAGCCTGTGGCTGTCGAAGGAGGCGTCACGACGGACGACACGCCCGACCAGGCTCCGAATCCGTCGGAGGCCGTCTCATGATCCCCGTGGTCCTCGCCTCACAGTCTCCTTCCCGTCGCCAGATCCTCCGAGCCGGCGGAATCGACCCGGTCATCATCGTCTCCGCGGTCGACGAACGTGCCATCGAGGACGAGTTCACCGGCTCCGTCGGCGATCTCACCACGGCGTTGTCGGAGGCCAAGGCCCATGCGGTCATCGACCGGATGATCGCTTCCACTCCCCCAGCTCTGCACGGTGCGGAGACCGTCGTCGTCATCGCCGGGGACTCCCTCCTCGAATTCGACGGCCGAGCCATCGGCAAACCGGGTACGGCCGAACGCACTCGCGCTGTGTGGTCGGAGATCGCCGGTCAATGGACTCAGCTGCATTCGGGTCATACGGTCGCCGTGCTCACACGGACGCTTCAGGCGATCGGCGCACCCGGTCGCCCGGCAGCTGACGACCGCACCAGCGCTGCCGAGCGTGCCGAGCGCGGCGATTCAACGCGATTCGAACTCAGCGCTCTGCGCTCGAAGCGGTCGACGACCTCGGTGCTCATCGGCTCACCCAGTCCACAGGAGCTCGAGGCGTACATCGCCACCGAAGAGCCCTTCCAGGTGGCCGGGGCGCTGACGATCGACGGATTCGGCGGGGCCTTCGTCGACCGGCTCGACGGCGACCATCTCACCGTGCTCGGCCTCAGCCTGCCGGTGGTGCGCGAGTTGGTCACCGATATGGGCCTGTTCTGGCCCGATCTGTGGCCTCTCGAGCGCTAGACTCGGTCCAGGTCCGGTAGACACGCCCGAGCACATTGAAGTTCTCGTCCCAATTTTTTATCGCTGTTCTACAAACCCTTGGTGCTGTTCTCTAAATTGTTCTGTGATCATACAAAGGAGCACCATGACCACAGTCCTCCCCGACTCCACGACCTCGCATCTGAGCACCACTGTTCCGACCGGGGCCGTCCGCCGAGTCCTCATCGCCAACCGCGGTGAGATCGCTCTGCGCATCATCCGTGCCGCCCACGACCTCGGCATCAGGGCCGTCGCCGTGTACACCCGCGCCGATTCCGATGCCGACTTCGTCGAACTCGCCGATGACGCGTGGCTGTTGGACGGTGCCGGGGCCGGGGAGACGTACCTCGACATCGAGAAGATCCTCGCCTTGGCCAAGCGCTCCGGTGCCGATGCCATCCATCCCGGCTACGGCTATATGGCCGAGAACGCGCAGTTCGCACAGGCCGTCATCGATGCCGGGCTGATCTGGGTCGGTCCTCCCCCGGCCGCGATCGAGCTGCTCGGAGACAAGTCGGGAGCCCGTGCCGTCGCCGAGGCCGTCGATGCTCCGGTCGCGCCCGGTTCCGATGGCGCCGTGGCCGATCTGACAGAGGCCGCCGAGGTGGCCGACCGGATCGGCTTCCCCGTCGTCGTCAAGGCCGTCCACGGCGGCGGCGGACGCGGTTTCCGCGCCTGTGCTTCCGCCGCGGACCTCGAGGCCGCCTATACTGCGGCGACCCGTGAGGCGCAGAGCGCCTTCGGTCGCGGTGAGTGCCTCATCGAGAAGCAGATCGTGCGTCCCCGTCACCTCGAGACCCAGTGTCTGGCCGATGCCCACGGCAATGTGCGGATCGTGTCGACGCGTGACTGCACTCTGCAGCGCCGCAATCAGAAGATCATCGAGGAGGCGCCCGCTCCGTTCCTCATTGCTGAGCAGGAGCGCATCGTCTCCGAGGCCTCGGCCCGTCTGCTCGCCCACGTCGGCTACGTCGGTGCCGCAACCTGTGAGTTCCTCCTCGGCGAAGACGGCACCATCATCTTCATGGAAGCCAACGCGCGCATCCAGGTCGAGCACACCGTCACCGAGGAGATCACCGGAGTCGACCTCGTCGGCTGGCAGGTGCGCATCGCCTCGGGTGAGGCTCTGCCCGATGAGTTCCCCGCCGTTCGCGGACACTCCTTCCAGTTCCGCATCAACGCCGAGGACCCCACGACGTTCTTCCCCGCCACCGGTGCGGTGAAGAACTACCGTGCGCCTTCGGGTCCCGGTGTGCGTCTTGACTCGGGCATCGGCGAAGGCAGTGTCGTCGGCACGGACTTCGATCCGATGATGGCCAAACTCGTCGTCACCGGTGCCACCCGTGACGAGGCTCTGGCCAGAGCCCGCCGGGCTCTGGCCGAATACCGCATCGAGGGAGTCTCGACGTTGCTGCCGCTGCATCGTGTGCTCGTCAACGAGCAGGCGTTCGCCACCGACTTCAAGGTCTGGACCAACTGGCTCGAAACCGCTTTCGTCAATCCGCTTGCCGATCCACAACTAGGAGAACAGATGAGTACTGCAGCCGACAGCTTCAGTGTTGTGGTCGAGGTCGATGGTCGCCGGATGACCGTTTCGGTCCCCAAGGACGTCATCTCCGACCTCGGTCATGTTCCCAGCCCCAGTGTGCCGCGGCGCAAGCGCGGGCTCAGCAGCCGCAAGGGTGCGAAGATCGCCGACGACTCGAACGCGGTCAACGCTCCCATGCAGGGCACCATCGTCTCGGTCGCCGTCAATCCCGGTGACACCGTCGAAGCCGGTGATACTCTCGCCGTCATCGAAGCGATGAAGATGGAGCAGCCGCTCAAGGCCGGTCACTCGGGCACCGTCTCCGAGGTGCTCGTCGATGCAGGTGCCTCGGTGAAGTCCGGTGAGGCGATCATCCGCTTCGCCGCCTGAGCCGAACTGCCTCCTGCCGCCGGTCGCTTCGTGCCGAACAGGAGCCGAGCTCATAACCTTCCTGCCCGGGTCACCGCTGAAGATCGGTGATCCGGGCAGTGATGTATTCGGACTCGGCGTCATTGCCAAGGCATTCCAGACCGGCGCCGTAGGCATCCTCGGCTTCGGCAGTGCGGCCGAGTTCGCCGAGGGTGATCGCCCTTGCGATGTGGTAGGGCCTGTGCCGCAGCAGCTGCGGCTCGTCGGCCAGCTCGTCCAGGGCGTTCATCGCCGCATCGGGCCCTGAGACCCTGCCGAGGGCGATCGCGGCGTTGAGGGAGACGACCGGCGATGGGTCGAGGTCGGAGAGCATCCGATAGAGCGCGAGGATCTGCCTCCAGTCCGTGTCGGCGAACCGAGCGGCGTCGGCGTGCAGGGCTGCGATAGCCGCCTGGATGGTGTATGCGCCGGCTCCCGGTTCTCCGGCGGCCGCATCGACGAGTCCGGTCCCCTCGGCGATGAGACGGGAATCCCACAGGCTGCGGTCCTGGTCAGCCAGCGGCACGGGCTGCCCGTCGGGCATCACCCGAGCGCGGTCGCGTGCCCGAGTGAGCAGGAGCAGAGCCAGCAGGCCACGAGCTTCGGTCTCCTCCGGCAGAAGACCGACCAGCAGTCTGGTCAGTCCGATCGACTCCTCCTGCAGATCCACGCGGGTATGGGTGGGACCGGCGGTTGCATTCATCCCCTGGGTGAAGATGAGGGAGAGGACGCGAAGCACTCCGGGCAACCGGTCGCTGAGCTGATCGGGTGAGGGGCGACCGAAGGGGATCCCGGTCTTGAGGATCCGCTGTTTGGCGCGGACGATCCGCTGCTGCATCGTCGCGGTCTCGACGAGGAAGCCGGCTGCCACCTCGGCGGTGGACAGTCCCGAGAGGAAGCGCAGGATGAGCACGATGCGTTCGTCCTCGCGCAGGGGCGGGTGCGAGCAGGTGAAGAACAGTCCGAGACGTTCGTCGGGTATGTCCGCGGCGTCCGTCTCCTCGCCGAGGCGCACTGCATGGTCGTCGTGGTCTCCCGGCCGCAGCTCGTCCTCGATGCGCAGCCGAGCGAGGTGCCGTGTGCGCACGTCGTCGGCGCGGATGAGATCGATGGCGCGGTTCTTCGCCGTGGCCATCAGCCATGCCTGCGGACGCTCCGGGACGCCCCGACCCGGCCACGTCTCGACCGCGCGGAGCACGGCCTCGTGGAGGGCCTCCTCGGCGAGGTCGAAGTCATGGAATCGGGTGACCAGCGAGGCGAGCAGCCGCCCGAAGTCCTCGGCGCCGATGGCGCTGAGGATACGGGCGGCCGCGTCGGGATCGGGATCCATCAGTAGTCGGCCACCGGTCGGATCTCGATGTGTCCGGCCTTCGCTCCGGGGCTCTTCTTCGCCCAGGCGATCGCCTCGTCGATGTCGGCGACCTCGATGACGTAGCTGCCGCCGACGAACTCGTTGGATTCGGCGAACGGCCCGGAGGTGACGAGCGACTCGCCGCCTGATTCGCTGACCCGGACGCCGAGCTCGGGTCCCTCGAGGGCGAAGCCGCCGACGACGACCCCCGCCTCGCTGATCTCCTTTTCGAATGCCATGAACTCGCTGGGATCCGCGCCGCCGTCCTCACCGCAGTCGGGGTCCTCCGTGCGTCCCATGAGCAGAAGTGCGTACTTCATGTCGATCTCCTTCGTCGTTCCACTTGTCATGCCGGGCGGCCTGACACCATGATGACGGTCGAGGAGCGAGAAGATCGACAGCTGGCCAGAAATAATTCTCTGCGACCCCGAAGCTCCGGTGTGTCTCCGGGCTCAGAGGTGGTCTGTCTCCGGGCTCAGAGGTGGCGGTGGAGCTTCCGTGCCGCTTCGGTCAGCGAACCGCTCACCGAGGGGTAGACGACGAAGGATGCGGAGAGCTGATCGACCGTGAGCCGGTTCTCCACGGCCATCGTGATCGGCAGGATGAGTTCGCTGGCCCGGGGGCCGACGACGACGCCGCCGAGGATGGAGCCGGATCCGCGGCGGGCGAAGATCTTGACGAAGCCGTCTTCGATGCCGAGCATCTTGGCACGCGGGTTCGTGTCCAACGGCAGCATCACGGTGTCGATGTCCGTCGGGTTCTCGCGATAGTTCTGCTGAGTGAAGCCGACAGTGGCGATCTCGGGTGCGGTGAACACGTTCGAGGCGACATTGCGCAGCTTGAGCGGCTGCACGGCGTCGCCGAGCGCATGGTTCATCGCGATCCGACCCTGCATCGCAGCCACCGAGGCCAGAGGCAGCACACCGGTGCAGTCACCGGCCGCATAGATTCCGGCCCGTGAGGTCCGCGACACCCCATCGACGACGATATGTCCGGATTCGCTGACCCGCACACCGGCTTTCTCCAGGCCGAGACCTTCGGTGTTCGGAATCGAACCGACGGCCATGAGGCAGTGAGATCCTTCGACGCGGCGACCGTCGGCGAGCACCACTTCGACTCCGTCGTCGGTGCGGGTCACCGAGGCGGCGCGCGAGCGGGAGAGGACGTTCATGCCCTTGTTGCGGAAGACGAATTCGAGCACATCGGCTGCGTCCTCGTCCTGGCCGGGCAGGACCTTCTCACGCGAGGACACCAGGGTGACCTCGGTGCCCACGGCGCGGTAGGCCGACGCGAACTCGGCACCGGTGACACCGGAGCCGACGACGATGAGATGTTCGGGCAGCTCATCGAGGTCGTAGAGCTGGGTCCAGGTGAGGATGCGCTCACCGTCGGGCTGCGCGGTGGGCAGCTCACGCGGGTGCGCGCCGACGGAGAGCAGGATCGTCGAGGCTTCGAGCGTGTATTCGGTGCCTCCGGATTCGACGACGTGGACCTGGTCGCGACCGGCCAGAGTCGCCTTGCCCTGGATGGCTTTGACACCGGCGCGGATGAGGCCTTCGTAGATGTCGTTGGCCTGAGCGTCGGCCAGCGCCAGGATGCGCTTGTTGACCGCTTCGAGGTCGGCGGTGACACGGCGCGTGTCGGTTCCGTTGTCGTCGTCGCTCTCGATCCGGATTCCGAGCCCGTCGGAGCGTTCGATCTCATCCATCATCTCGGCCGTGGCGATGAGCGACTTCGACGGCACGACATCGGTGAGCACGGCGGAACCACCACACCGGTTCTGCTCGATGAGCATGACATCGGCACCGAGCTGAGCCGCGACGAGCGCGGCTTCGTAGCCGCCGGGGCCGCCGCCGATGATGACGACGCGATCTGCAGTGGAATCAAATTCAGTGTTCACACTCAGATTGTCTCAAATCGCCACGATGCTTGCGAACGGCCCCCTGAGCAGCGATCCGATCAGCTCGGATCGACCACCTCGGCGGTGTCCTTGTGCAGGGTCGACAGGTGCACATAGGACTGTGCGTTCTGCCGGACCTTCTCCACTCCCTCGTCGGTCATCTCTCGGCGCACCTTCGCGGGAACACCGGCGACCAGCGACCGAGCGGGGATCTGCGTGCCTTCGAGGACGACTGCGCCGGCGGCGATCAGGGACTCGCTGCCGACATGGGCGTCGTTGAGCACGGTGGAGTGCATTCCGATGAGCACATCGTCGTCGACGACCGCTCCGTGGACGAGAGCCTGGTGGCCGATCGAGACCCGGGCACCGATCACGACGGGTTTGCCGGCGTCGGTGTGCATGACGGTGTTGTCCTGCACATTCGAATCCTCACCGATCGTGATCGGGGCGGCCTCGGCGCGCAGAACGCATCCGTAGAAGACGCTGGCGCCCTTCTTCACGTGCACATCTCCCACGAGGGTCGCCCCGGCTGCGACGAACGCCCCGGGATCGACCTGCGGGGTGCGGCCGCCGACGGAGACGATGCGGGGGCTGGCGAGATCGTTGGTCATGAGTCCTCCATTGGTTCACGAGATGTCTGCGTGCATTCACCTGCTGTCTGCATGTGCCTGCCAGTCTAAGCGGAGACGCTCCGGCAGGGACGAAAGGACGAATCGCGGACCGATTTGCGCGATCGCCCTCATAGCAGGACAATGGGAAAAATTCTTGTCAGAAATTTCACACTGCCGGACCCTTGTGCGCCCAATTGCGTTATGTGAACCTTGACTGTGAGAGTTGCACGCCCGGAATTCGGGCGTGATCAACCGCGTTCACTGAATTCGTCGAAAGGTCACCATGGATTGGCGACACCGTGCAGCATGCCTCAATGAGGATCCGGAGCTCTTCTTCCCGATCGGCAACACCGGACCCGCGCTGCTCCAGATTGAGGAAGCAAAGACTGTCTGTCGCCGCTGTGAAGTTGCAGAGACCTGCCTTCAGTGGGCCCTCGAGTCCGGTCAGGATGCCGGAGTCTGGGGCGGTCTGAGCGAAGACGAGCGTCGCGCTCTCAAGCGTCGCGCCGCTCGCGCCCGCCGCGCCGGCTGAACCCCCGGCAACCGGGGAGGCCAGTCTCCCCTGAACTGCCGAGGCTGTATCCGAACCATCGAGAGACATCCGCACCACCGCCTGAGTCCCTTGTCCCGACGGCGAATGATCGTCGTCAGAACAAGGGACTCAGTCGTATCCGCGCGTTGCTGACGCTCGGGCGATGACGGGCAGCGGTCGCGACGGCCCGGTCGATCGCATCGCCGGACGCGTCGCCGGGCCGGTGGCGCTCAGTCGTAGGAGTCCGGACGCAGCGGCACGTCGAGGACGGCGACGGTTCCGCCGCCTTCTCGGGGCTGCCATTGGATCGAACCAGCCAGGTCGGCCGAGACCAAGGTGCGCACGATCTGCGTGCCGAGTCCATTGCCCGGGTTCTGCGTCTCCCCCAGCCCGATGCCGTCATCGGCGATCGTCACGCTCAGATGGTCTCCGTCGCGTTCGGGAGTCACCCACACATGGCCGTTGAGCGTCTCGCCCGGTTCCAAGCCTTCGAGGTTCTCGGTGGGGAATCCGTGCTCGATCGCATTCGTGATCAGCTCCGTGATCGCCAGGGCCAAGGAGGTGGCATCGGCGGAGGAGATGGTGCCGAAGCTTCCGCATCGTTTGAGTTCGATGTGCACCAGCGGGCTGGTCAGCTCGGGTGTCAGACGCAGACCCTTGTCGACGACTTCGTCGAAGTCCACTTCCGATTCGACGCCTTGGCTGAGCACATCATGGACCACGGCGATGATCGAGACTCGGCGCATCGCCTCGGTCAGGGCGCTCTTGGCCTCGGGGCTGTCGATGCGACGGGTCTGCAGTCGCAGCAGGGCAGAGACGGTCTGCAGGTTGTTCTTCACCCTGTGGTGCATCTCTTTGATCATAGCGTCGCGGGAGAGCAGCTCCCGTTTGCGGCGGCGGATCTCGGAGACGTCGCGAGCGAGTACGATCGCACCGATCCGCTCCCCCTCATCCGTCAGCGGGATCGCTCGCAGGGACACACTCGTGCGCCCGACTTCGAGTTCGGTCCGCCACGGAGCACGTCCCGTGAGTACCAGCGGGAGAGTCTCGTCGACCTGACGCAGCTCGGCGCCGAGGCTCGAGACCACCTCGGAGAGGTAGCTGCCTTCGATCTCTCCGCCGTAGCCGAGACGATGCATCAGCGATACGGCGTTCGGGGAGGCATATTGGACATGCGAATCGCGATCGAGGATGAAGATGCCGTCACCGACCCGCGGTTCGCCGTGCCGGGCTCCGGACGGGGCGTCACGGTCGGGAAAGGTGCCCTGCACGATCATCCGCATCAGCGCCATCGCCGTTTCGCGGTAGAACTTCTCCAGCCGTGATGACCCTCTGCGGCGGACCTCTTCCGAGTACCTGACGACGAGGGCGATGGCCTCACCATTGCGGAGGATCGGCACCGCCTCGGCGAGGATGTCGACATCGGAGGATCCGGCGCTGATGCCCATTTCGTGGGCCGCGGCGACGTGGGTGACATAGCTGCGGGTGCTGCTGGCCTGGTCGAGCAGCTCCTTCTCCAGGCCGGTCGCCCGAGCCCCGATCAGATCTCGGTTGAACAGTGTCGCCCCGGTCGTCGACCGCGCATGGGCGAGCACCGTATAGGCACCGCTGAGCGACGGCACCCACAGGACGAGGTCGGCGAAGGAGAGATCGGCCAGCAGCTGCCAGTCCCCGACGAGCAGATGGATGCGTTCGACGTCTGACTCATCCGTGAGGCCCTCGGCCGCCAGCAGTTCGTTGAGCACGATTCGTTCCTCCCAGGTGAGATCAGCAGACCCGGGTACCCCTCGGATCTGCTGAAAAGTCGATGTTCAGACGCTACCACTTAATCGGCGTGCGGACGGACCCGGCGGCGCCGTCCGACCGGTCACGACTGACTCGCCGATCGCGGCCGACCGGCCGATCGGGGCCGACCGGCCGAGCGGCCGATCGGGGGCCGAGCGGCCGAGCGGCCGATCGGGGGCCGAGCGGCCGAGCGGCCGATCGGGGGCCGACCGCGGGGTCGACCGCGTCCTGAGTCAGCTCAGCTGTTGTGTTCGCTTTCCCAGGTCGAGGAGCGGACCATCGACCGCAGCGAGCGCAGCAGCACCGACAGCGGCGCCTGGGTGACGGTGTCGAGTCCGAGGATCGTCTCCGTCGTCTCGAGCACCCGGCCCACGACCGTCTCGTTGCGTTCGAGCCATTCGGCCAGCCGCTGCTTCGCCCGCTCGTCCGGGGTGCCGGAGATCGGCGAATCCGTGGCGGCCAGGACCGTTCCGGTCACCGACAGGATCGCCGCGTAGTACTCGTCACGCATGGATCCGCGGGCCAGAGCCGACCACCGGTCGCTGCGGTCGAGTTCGCCGATGAGGGTGAGGATCTGCGAACCGGAGAAGCGTTCGTTCACCGCGTAGTAGACCTCTGCGACATCCTCGGCGGATTCGTTCGCGCGGGCCGCCAGCTGGGTGATGTCCAGCAGCACGAACTCATCGAGCAGAGCCGCGGATCGCCATGCGAGTTCGCTCGGGACACCTTCGTCGATGTAGCCCTGAGCCTTCGCCTCCATGGTCTCCGCGTCGTAGCCGTCGACGAGTTCCGGGACCCTGGAGCGCAGCGCCTCGACGACCTTGCCGTACATCTCGATGCCGGAATCGACGTCGAGCCTGTCCGGCGCCTGTTGCACGAGCCAGCGTGAGGAACGGTCGAGCACACGCACATAGTCGTGCTGGAGCTTCACCTGCACCTCGGTCGGCACCTGGTTGTCCAGGGCGCACACCGCGGCGAAGAAGTCGTCGAGACCGAAGATCTCCGAGACCACGACGAATACGCGCGCGATCTGCGGCACCGAGGCCGGGGTCTCCTCCAGCATCCGGTAGATGTAGGTCAGTCCGCCGCGGTCGACGAGGCGGTTGACGAGCTTCGCCGTCGCGATCTCCCGGTGCAGCGGGTGTTCGGGGATGAGCTCCCCGTATTTCTCCTGCAGTGTCTCCGGGAAGTAGGACACGAGTTCCCGACGCATCCACGTCTCATCGGGCACGGCGCTGTCGAGGATCTCATCGGCGGCGTGCATCTTCACATAGGCCAGCAGCACGGCGAGTTCTGGTGACACGTAGTAGCTGAACTCGCGTTTGGCCAGTTCGTCCGCGTTCGGCAGGAACTCGACGGCACGATCGAGGTCGGCGTGCTTCTCCAGGTAGTTCAGCATCCGACCGTAGGTGCCGGACATCGATTCGGTCTGGGCTCTGGCCTCACCGAGGACGACGTTCTGCGAATAGTTGTTCGCCAGCACTCGATCGGCGACCTGATCGGTGAACGAGTGGAGCACCTGTTCGCGCTCCTCGGCGGCGAAGGCACCCTTGTGCAGCAGGGTGCGCAGGAGCAGTTTGATGTTGACCTCGTGGTCGGAACTGTCGACGCCGGCCGAGTTGTCGACGGCATCGGTGTTGATCTCGACGCCGCCCAGCGCAGCCTCGACGCGTCCCAGCTGGGTGACACCGAGGTTGCCGCCCTCGCCGACGACCCGTGCCCGGACCTCGGCGCCGTCGATCCGGATGGCGTCGTTGGATTTGTCGCCGACATCGGCGTGGCTCTCATTCGAGGACTTGATGTACGTGCCGATGCCGCCGTTGTAGAGGAGGTCGACAGGAGCCCTGAGGATTTCGGACATGAGGTCGGCGGGGCTGCGACGGCCGGGTTGGACTCCGAGCACCGAGGCGGCCTCAGGGCTGAGGTCGATCGACTTCGCCGAACGGGAGAAGACTCCGCCGCCGGCGGAGATGAGCTCCCGATCGTAGTCCTGCCAGCTCGAGCGAGGCAGGTCGAAGAGTCTCTGGCGTTCGACGAAGCTGCGTGCGGCATCGGGGTTCGGGTCGATGAAGATGTCCCGATGGTCGAAGGCCGCGACGAGACGGATGTGCTCGCTGCGCAGCATTCCGTTGCCGAACACGTCGCCGCTCATATCGCCGATGCCCACCACTGTGAAGTCCTCGGCGGCGGTGTTGAGGCCGAGTTCGCGGAAGTGCCGTTCGACGGATTTCCATGCTCCGCGGGAGGTGATGGCCATCTTCTTGTGGTCGTAGCCGACCGATCCGCCTGAGGCGAAGGCGTCGCCGAGCCAGAATCCGCGACGTTCGGCGATCGCATTGGCCACATCGGAGAAGCGTGCGGTGCCCTTGTCGGCGGCGACGACGAGGTAGTAGTCGTCATCGTCGTGGCGGACGACACGGTCGGGGTGGACGACCACGCTGGAGTCGTCGCTGCCGTAGGTGAGGTCGTCCGAGACCTCGAGCATGCTTTCGATGAACACCTCGTAGGCGGCCTGGCCGGCGGCCATCCAGGCGTCCCGATCGCTCATCGGCGGCAGCTGCTTGGGGAAAAACCCGCCTTTGGCGCCGGTGGGCACGATGAGGGCGTTCTTGACCATCTGGGCCTTGACGAGGCCGAGGACCTCGGTGCGGAAATCGTCACGACGATCCGACCAGCGCAGTCCGCCGCGCGCAACGGTGCCGAAGCGCAGATGGACGCCTTCGACCTGCGGGGAGTACACCCACATCTCGAGAGCCGGCTTCGGCTTCGGCACGAAGCTGAGCTCTTCGGGCCGGATCTTGAGCACCAGCGCCGTCGGCAGGGCACCGGATTCGTCGATGTAGTAGTTCGTGCGCAGGGTCGCTCGCAGCAGCTCGAGAGAGGAGCGCAGCACACGGTCGGCGTCGAGGCTGGCCACCTCGCTGAGCGAGGATTCGATGGATTCGTCGATCTCGGTCATCGCAGCTTCGCGCTCGACCTCGTCGACGTCCGGATCGAACTTGGCGACGAAGTAGTCGACGAGCAGCGTCGAGATCTGCGGGTTGTCGCTGTAGACCTCACCGACGTAGGCATCCGAATAGGTGAAGCCGGCTTGACGCAGATACTTGCCCAATGCGCGGATGATCGTCACATGCTGCCAGGAGAGTCCGGCGACGACGAGGCGGTCGAAGACTCCCGCCTCCTTCTTGCCTTCCCAGCCGGCCATGAAGGCTTCGGAGATGCGGTCGTAGTCGTCATCGGCCAATTCTTCGGAGAAGCTGAGCCCGAAGTCGTAGATGAAGCGGTGCGAACCGTCGGCGAGGTCCAGTTCGTGGGGACGTTCGTCGACGACGTCGGCGCCGAATGCCGTGAGGAAGGGCAGGACTTCGGACAGGCTGACCCGGTCGTGGCGGTAGAGGACGAGTCGGACGGAAGCGTCCGTGTTCTGCTCGGGACGGTAGAGGCGCACTGCCGGACCGTGGCCGGCATCGAGGGCCTCGAACCGAGCGACGTCGGCGACCGCCTCGGCGGGGGTGTGGTGTTCGCCGTAGCTGGGAGGGAACGCCTTCGACCACAGGTCGGCCCGGGCGTGCGAGGCTCCGGTGTCGCCGGTTTCGGCGGGGACGAGGAACGCGTGGACGTCTTCGGACCAGGAGCGAACGGCTCCCACGATGCGGGCCTCGACCTCATCGGCGCCGATCTGCGGCAGTTCGGAGTCACGGGCGACGCGGGCGACGAAGTGGATGCGGGCCAGCGCCGATTCGCTCAGCAGCACATCGAAGTCGACGCTTTCGGCGTTGTAGAACGTGCGCAGCACTTCCTGCACGCGCACACGGGCGTCGGTGTTGTAGAGGTCGCGCGGCAGGTAGAGGATGACGGAGACGAAGCGCTGGTAGGGGTCGGTGCGGACGAACACGCGGGATTCCCGGCGTTCCTGCATGTCGACGATCTCCATGACGACGTCATAGATCTCCTCGGTGTCCTCGTGCAGGAGGTCTTCGCGCGGGTAGTTCTCCAGGACTCCGAGGAGTTCGTTGGCCGAATGGGATCCGGTGGGGAAGCCGCTGGCGGAGAGGATCTTCGCGACCTTCCGGTCGATCACCGGGATATTGAGGACGCTGTCGTTGTAGAACTCGGGTTTGAACACGCCGACGAAACGGCGTTCGCCGACGATCTCACCGGCTGCGTCGAAGGTCTTCACGCCGATGTAGTCCATGAAGGAGGACCGGATGACGCGGGAGCGGGAGTTCGCCTTCGTCAGCACCAGCACATGCGGTTCCAACGCCTTGTCGGCGACGGCCCGGCTGAGCGGGGACTTCACGAGGGGGCGCAGGGAGGAGATGCCCATCGAGGTGTTCTCGATGGGTTCGAGGCTGCTGTGTTCGGCATCGTGGGTGTAGTCGTACTCGCGGTAGCCGAGGAAGGTGAAGTGACCGTCGAGCCAGGTGAGCAGGGCGGCGGCGGATTCGGCTTCCGAAGTCAGCTCCGGGCGCGGAGCGTGTGCGCTCAGCTCGGCGGCGATGTCTTTGGCCTTCGCCGCCATCGCCTGGGCGTCGCGGGCTGCCGCTGCCACATAGTCGAGGACTCCGCGCAGGCGCTCTTCGAGTGCGGCGAAGTCGCTTTCGGAGATGCGGTCGATCTCGAGGCGGATCCATGACTGCTGCTGTGGGGTCCCGTCCGCTCCACCGGCAGGGGCTTCGGAGACGGTCGGGATGCTCGCCGTCTCCGCACTGAGCGCGGGAGCCTCGGCTGGGGAGAGGATCTTCTCTCCTGGGCCGGTTCCGGTGACGGTGATGATCGGGTGATGGACGCGACGGATCGCTCTGCCGTTCGCGGCGAGGTCGCTGACGATCGACGACACGAGGTGCGGCATATCGGCCAGGACGATGGCGATGACCGTGTGGTTGTCGCGGAACTCCGGGGAGTCGACACTCGGGTTGTAGATCGTGATCGCCGGTGTCTGACCGTCGTATTCGGTTCCGAGGGCGAAGTGACGGGCCGCCGCTGCTGCGTGGGCCTCAGGGTCGCTGGCCCCTGTTTCGAACCGCGGATAGTACGCGTCGAGGAAGTTCTCGGGGGCCGATTGTCCCCTCTGCTTCCTCCACTCTTCTGCAACGTTCGAAATTGAGACCTGAGTCACTGTGTCACCTCTATGATCAACGAGCATTCGTCCGGCGATTCGGCATCGAATCGTCACTGCCCACACTATGCCCAAATATCGAGAAAGGCACGCCGAGCGGCATACGGTGGTGTACCGTTCATTCGCTGGCAGACTGGAGCTATGCGAACTCTGACCCTCAATCATGAATATGCGGTTGATCTGTCGACATTCCTGGCCAAACTCGCCGATCCCGGTATCTGGGAGAAGCTCGGCTCCGAGGCCAGTGCCGATCATCTGGACCCCGACACCGAGATGACCGTGCGGACCCCGATGCCCAAGTCCGAACTTCCTGCGGCTCTGGCCTCCAGGCTTCCGAAGAACACCGTGCTGGTCGAGGTGTACATGATTCCCGGGGATGTCCTCGCCGATGAGGCCGAGATCCGCATGACCGCGCGCGCCGCAGGCGTCCCCGTCGAGATCGATGCGGTCCTCGAGCTGCGCGAATCAGGCTCGGAGACGAAGCTCGCCGCTCACGCCGAGATCAGCTCATCGATTCCGATGTTCGGCGCGATGATCGAACAGGCCGTCGTTCCGATCCTCGAGAAGCGACTGCGCGACCGGCTGCGCCGCTTCGAATCCGCCTGAGCCCGACGGTCGGCGAAGCCGATCGAACCGTTGTCGAGTCAGCCCTCGTCGCCGAGCAGCTGCGAAAGCTCCGAGGAGTCATACCACAGCAGATCGGAAGCGCCGAGGCGGTCCTCGGCTGCGCTCGCGCCCGTCTCCTCAGCCAGTCGCACCGCGTCGTCCCAGACGACGTCTTCGTCGAGGTGGAAGCTTGCGACCCGGGTCATATCGACATCGACGACGGTGATGAGTTCGAAGCCTGCGGTCAGCGGTTCTGCCGGGCTGGACTCGGGGGCGTCATAGGCCACGATGACGCGGCGTTCGGGGACCGCCTCGGTGCCGGCATCGGTCTCAGCGGGAGCGAAGACCGCATTCGCGGCCAGCGCGGCGGCGATGCACATGGCATCGAATTCAGCGGTTTCGAACTCCTCGCCCCGCAGGCTGCGCCCCTGCGCATCGGGGGCGACGGCGCGGACGTCGGTGAGTGCCGAACGCAGCGCGGTCAGAGTGGTGGGAATGTAGCAGCGAATGGCCATGCCCCTCATCCTAGTCCCGCGGTCCGCTCCCCTGGCTCACCCGCACCTTCCGTCCGCGACGACCGGCGCCGAGACGCTCGCGTCCCCCGCTGGATCTGCGGGAGCGGCGGCGGCCCGGCAGGAGCTCGTCGACCATTCCGGCGAGGTCGGCGACGAGGACGGACCGGGGATTCTGTTCGTGCAGGGTGTGGCCGGCGAGCATCGCGGCATCTGCGGTGGAGCGGTCGTCGCTGAGCATGAAGTCCGGGGTGATGCGGACGAATCGGTCGAGGACTTCTCTGATCCGCGTCTCGGCGGGGTGACCGACCGCGTTCGACCGCACCTTCGTGATCACCAGCCGCAGCTTCTCACGCACCGCCTCCGCCCGCGGTGTGCCGAGGAGTTTGACCAGCCGCTGCAGTCCGATCGGCTCCCCCGCTGCGAGGACGAGGACGATATCGGCCGCTTCAAGGGCGGCACGGGTGGCGCAGTGCCGGTCATAGAAGGGGTCGGCGAGGTCATCATCGGGATCGATGCGGTCGCTGACGTCGACGATGACGACGTCGTAGACCTTCGCCAGGCGCTGCAGCACCGTTTCGAGCACGGAGGCGCGGATCTCCGGCCACCGCTCCGGCCGCGTCAGCCCGGTGACTACGTGGAAGTTCTCACGGATCGTCGCATGCGGCACCGCATACGGGTCGAGGTTCCCCGCCGGGTCCGTCTGCGACCGGCACAGGCTGGCCAGGTGTGAGGATTCCTCTGTCAGTCCGAGAGTGGATGCGACCATCCCGGAGACGGTGTCGGCGTCGACGACGACGCTGCGCCGGCCCTGGCGGGAGGCCTGATCGGCGAGGTTGACGGCAGTGAGGGTGCGTCCCGGCGACGAGCCGGTCCCCCAGACCGTGATGACCACCCCCGCTCCGCCGACCGCACCCGGAGGCGTCGTCGGGCGCGGCGGGACCACGGTGGCGGCGCGGATGTCCTCGATGGCGGCGGCCATCGTCGTCGCATCCGCAACCGTCGAGACGACGGAGGTGACACCGACGGCCTCGAGGACGTGCGCATCATCGCCGAAACCGAGCACCTTCGCTCCGGACGCCGTGATCGCGGTGACCACCTCGGCGTCGAGGCCGGGAAAGTACCGTCCGATGATGACCACGTCGGCGCCGCCTGTGCGGCAGTGGGCCAGCAGCTCCACCTCGTCGGCAGGGCGGGCGACGATCGTGACATCGTCGATCTCGCTGAGCAGCTCGAAGAGGATGAGGTCGTATTCGAAGTCGACGGCGAGCAGGACCTGTGTCATCACTGCCCGCTGTCGTCGGCAGGAACGGACGGGGCGCCGACGACGGAGAGCACGCTGCGTCCGTCGAGGGCGGCGAGCACCCCGGGCAGGTCGCCGGAGCCGACGAACACTTCGATGCGGGCGCCGTCGCCTGCCCCGAAGCTGCCGACGTCTCGGCTGATGTGGGCGACCGGAGCGGAATCGACGATCTGCTCGGGCGGTGTCCCGTCGTCGTCGAGACCGTTCTGCTCCGGTTGGGCCCAGACGTCGACGAGGCTGCCCGAGTCGACGACGCTCGGGACGGAACCGGCGATGTCGATGGCCACGACCCGCCCCTGAAGTTCGGACAGGGGCGCCACCGCCGAGGCGGCCAGCAGCTCCCCCGCCGCGACGACGCTGCGCACGCTCGTGTTCGTCGGCAGCTCGGCATCGGCCGAGAGGTACTTCTTGCCGAGATCGGCGAGGTTGACCTCGGCGACGGTGAGGTCGGCCGGGTTGAGGACCTCACCGGGGACGAGGGCGCGTGCACTCGCCCAGACCCGGGTGGTCGAGTTCGCCGAGGTGACGAGCAGATAGGTTCCGACGACCGCGAGGACGACGAGCATCGCTCCGACCAGGAGCCGTGCATCGGTCCAGCGGGGGCGTCGGATTCGTTTCGAGAGCTCCATTGCATCTCCAGATTCGCAGAAGTTTCACTGACAGAGACCGTTCCTCAGTGATAATATTGGACATCAAATGATGCCAAAGCAATGTTTTTGGCAAAACGCACCAACAAGCAGATGGACATCTGGAGGCAGATGGACATTTGGAATGGGAGAAGTCACCTCATGGCCGTCGAAAGTCGCTTCCTGCCGCTGACCGATGTGGCCGAGCTGCTCAATGTCTCTATCGCTCAGGCTCGGGCACTGGTCCGCTCGGGCGATCTCCGAGCCATCAAGGTCGGCGGGCGCGGCCAGTGGCGAGTCGAGAAGTCCGAGATCGAAGCCTATATCCAGCGCATGTACGAGCGCACCGAGTACCAGATCAAGACCGGGTCCATCGAGGACTGACCCTCTCGCTTCGACTCTGATCTCCATCACTCCCAGCTCACTCGAAGGGATCCGTGCGGGCGTGGATGGCGCTGATCACCGCGAAGGGGATGATCCGGCCGGCGATCTCGACATAGTCCGCACCGACGAGATCGCATCGTCCTCGGATCCCGCCGAATCGGTCGGCCACATCGATCGTCACCTCTTCATGAGCGGCTGACCAGCGGCGCAGCGCGGACCCCATCCCCAAACGTTCGAGTCCACCGGCTTCGAATCGGTGCACTCTCGAGGGCAGTCTGAGCCCGCGAACGGCCCTGATCGCAATGGCGGAGACCTCAGCCCCGGCGACGACGACGATGTCGCGACCGAGGAAGCGCACCATTCCGGTCACGTCACGGTCGGGAATAGTGACCTGCACCGTCGACCCCACTGCTCCGCGCAGTCGTTCGAGCAGAGTCCTTTCGGCGGCTTGGCCGGCGACCTCATCACCGAACTCACCTCTCCTGGCGTGCGCCTGTGCCGCTGAGTCGGCGGCTTCGATATCCGCCAGAAGTGCGTCGATGCGATCGTCCATAATCGCTAAGCCTGCCCCAGCTGTAGTCCACTTTCAAGACTTAGAACGACGGGGCTTCGAACTACAGTCATGTAGTTAGAGTTGATCCATTGACAGCAAATTACATCTAACGGCATCATTATGTTCAATATCCAATGGAGGATGTCTAGATGTATCTCTTGATTGCATGTGCGGGCTCATGGCTGATTCTGCTCGGTGCGTTCTTCACTGCGTGGACACAGTTGCCCCAGCCACGGACGACCAGCGACATCGTCGTCATCGTCATCATCGGCGCGGCAGCACTTATGTTCGCTCGGCTCGGCCTCGTCTCTCTGGTGGCGCTGCTGCTGCGCGTTCTCCCGTCAGGTCGGCTCCGGGCGAGGCTTGCAGGACTGGTTGTGAAGGCGATGCCGCGGATTCTGGCGTCGAGCGTTCTTGCCGTCGTCTCTGCCGGCCTGGTCGTCCACTCCGCTCAGGCGGCACCGGTCGGAGCTTCCGGGCCCGGCACATCTCCGACGGAGGCGTCGGCCGCCCCTGCCGATCCCGGATGGCCGACGGTCGACGATGACGGCCGGGTCGAGGACTCCCCTGACCGAGCGGAGCAGCCCGACGATGCAGGGTCGCCAGCGGGATCCGAGTCCCCAGATCGAGCACAGCTGCCCGACCCCGGATGGCCCACCGAACCGCCGTCGGGCGATGCGCCTTCATCGCCACCGGGTGACCGAGGCGCGGACAGGTCCGGAGACTCAGCTCAGGATGACGAATCCGACCACGGTGGGAGACCGGATGAGCCCGGTGACGGCGCCGACGCGTCCGTGCCCGCAGGTTCCCGATCCTCCACACATGTTGTGACTCGGGGCGAGAGCCTGTGGTCGATCGCGGCCGAGCTGACCGACGCTCCTGCAGAGATTCCGCAGCTCGTCGCTGACATCCATACCGCCAACGAGGACACCATCGGACCCGATCCGAGCCTCATCATCGCAGGTCAGAGATTGGAGATCCAGACATGACCGCCCCGCTCACCCTCACCCGACCGCAGGCTTCGACGCCGCCTCGGCGACAAGTCGCTCCGCTGTCCACGGCACAGTCTCCTCGACGGGTCAGCAAACAGATCCGAGGCCAGGACATCGCAGACGATCGCGCGCGGATCGCGGCCACGGCCACCTCGTTGGCGGTTGCCTGCCTCGAGGTCCTCTCCGGGGTCAGGCGCAGCGAGACGATCGCCCGCTGGGTCGAACCTGAGCTGCTGGCGAAGATCGATCACCGCTGTCAATTGCGCGCCGAGGTGGCTCCGCAGCGGACGACCGTACCCGGCGCCCGCACGGTACAGCCGGGAACGGCACATGTGTGCCAGATCAGCCCCGAGATCGCCGAGGTCACGGTCATCGTCGTCGCCGCAAACCGCATCCGGGCGGTGGCAGTCCGCTTGGAACTGCTCACCACCCGGTGGACGCTGACTGCTCTGCAGACGATGTGAGCCTCCGAGGGCCCTGTGTCAGTTCTTCGCCTTCTTCTTC
Source organism: Brevibacterium limosum (assembly GCF_011617705.1). Lineage (NCBI taxonomy): Bacteria > Bacillati > Actinomycetota > Actinomycetes > Micrococcales > Brevibacteriaceae > Brevibacterium > Brevibacterium limosum. The sequence goes on from NZ_CP050154.1 coordinate 2,544,013, forward strand.
GCGCGACGTTCAGCGCGATTGGCCGGGGCCGGGTCGTCATCGTCCTCGGTTTCGGAGACCGAGGAGGAACCGGCCTCGGACGGGGCCGACAGCTGCATCTTCGGAGTCTTGTGACGCAGCTCCTCAGCATCGACCTCGACCTCGGGCTCGCCATCGTCGGAGCCCGCCGATGAGGTCACCTGAACCTGCAGTGTGTTGGTCAGGCGGACGACGTCCTCCTTGATCCCATCCTGCATGGTCTTGAACATGTCGAAGCCCTCACGCTGGTATTCGACCAGCGGGTCCTTCTGGGCCATGGCGCGCAGTCCGATCCCGTTCTTCAGATAGTCCATCTCATAGAGGTGTTCGCGCCAGCGCTTGTCGATGACGGAGAGGACGACGCGGCGTTCGAGTTCGCGGGTGGCTTCCTCACCGAGTTCCTCTTCGCGCTGGGAGTAGAACACGCCAAGATCGGACTGGATCTCCTGGTTGAGGCGGTTCTTCGTGAGGTTGCCGAGTCCGCCGAGCTCCTCGGCGAGGTCTTCGGAGGTGATCGACGGTGAGTAGATCTTTCCGAGGGCGTCGAAGAGCTCGTCGATCTGCCAGTCCTCGACCGGTCCCGTGGTCGCTTCGGCAACGTAGGCGTCGATGACCTCCTCACGGAACTTCGCGACCTGCTCCTCGAGGTCGGCCCCGTCGAGGACGCTGCGCCGCTCGTTGTAGATGACAGTGCGCTGCCGATTGAGCACGTCATCGTATTTGAGGACGTTCTTGCGCTGTTCGGCGTTGCGCTGTTCGATCTGGGACTGAGCCGACAGGATGGCCCGGGAGACCATCTTCGATTCCAGCGGCACGTCATCGGGAACATTGGCGGTGGCCATGATCCTCTCGGCGGCACCGGAGCCGAACAGGCGCATCAGATCGTCGGTCAGGGACAGATAGAAGCGGCTCTCCCCCGGGTCGCCCTGGCGCCCCGAGCGGCCGCGGAGCTGATTGTCGATGCGCCTGGATTCGTGCCGTTCGGTGCCGAGCACGTAGAGTCCGCCGAGCTCGACGACCTCTTCGGCCTCTTCCTTGACCTTCTCCTCGGCCGCTTTCAGCACCGCCGGCCATTCGGACTCGTACTGATCCTCGTTCTCGGCTGGGTCGAGACCGCGACGTTCCATTTCCGCGACCGCGAGGAACTCGGCGTTGCCGCCGAGCATGATGTCGGTACCGCGGCCGGCCATGTTCGTTGCCACGGTGACCGAGCTCTTGCGTCCGGCCATCGCCACGATCGAGGCCTCACGGGCGTGGTTCTTCGCGTTGAGGACCTCATGCTTGACGCCGCGTTTGGCCAGGTGCTTCGACAGGTATTCGCTCTTCTCGACGCTGGTCGTGCCGACGAGGACCGGCTGTCCGGTCTCGTGGCGTTCGACGATGTCGTCGACGACGGCATCGAATTTCGCGACCTCGTTCTTGTAGACGAAGTCGGACTGGTCGACGCGCTGCATCGGCTTGTTCGTCGGAATCGGGACGACGCCCAGCTTGTAGGTGGACATGAATTCCGCGGCCTCGGTCTCGGCCGTACCGGTCATGCCGGAGAGCTTCTCGTAGAGACGGAAGAAGTTCTGCAGGGTGATCGTCGCCAGAGTCTGGTTCTCGGCCTGGACCTTCACCCCTTCCTTCGCCTCGATGGCCTGGTGCAGGCCTTCGTTGTAGCGGCGGCCCTTGAGCACACGACCGGTATGCTCGTCGACGATGAGGACCTCGCCGTCGAGGACGACGTAGTCCTTGTCCTTCTTGAACAGCTCCTTGGCGCGGATGGAGTTGTTGAGGAAGCTGATGAGCGGGGTGTTCTCCGCATCGTAGAGGTTGCCGATGCCCAGGTAGTCCTCGACGCGTTCGATGCCGGGTTCGAGGACGCCGACGGTGCGCTTCTTCTCGTCGACCTCATAGTCGCGGTCACTCTTCAGCCGCTTGACGACCTTGGCGAATTCGCCGTACCAGCGGTTCGCATCGCCTTCGGCAGGACCGGAGATGATGAGCGGGGTACGTGCCTCGTCGATGAGGATCGAGTCGACCTCATCGACGATGGCGAAGGAGTGTCCGCGCTGCACGAGTTCGTCGGCCGACCACGCCATGTTGTCGCGCAGGTAGTCGAAGCCGAATTCGTTGTTCGTGCCGTAGGTGATGTCCGCGGCGTACTGTTTGCGACGCAGATCCGAGGGCATGTTCGCCTGGATGCAGCCGGTCTCCATGCCGAGGAAGCGGAAGACGCGTCCCATCAGTTCGGACTGGTAGGTGGCCAGATAGTCGTTGACCGTGATGATGTGGACCGGATTGCCGGTGAGAGCGTTGAGATAAGCCGGTGCCGTGGCGACGAGGGTCTTGCCCTCACCGGTCTTCATCTCTGCGATGTTGCCCAGGTGCAGGGCGGCGCCGCCCATGAGCTGAACGTCGAAGTGTCGCAGACCCAAGGTCCGGCTCGATGCTTCGCGCACGGCGGCGAAGGCTTCGGGAAGCAGGGAGTCGAGGCTCTCGCCGTCCTTGTAGCGCTCCTTGAACCGGCCGGTTTCCTCACGCAGTTCGGTGTCTGTCATCTCGCTGAACTCATCGGACAGCTGGTTGATGGCATCCGTGTATCGGCGGAGCTTCTTCAGAGTTCTGCCTTCACCTGTGCGCAGAAGCTTCTCGAGGAAATTAGCCACTTTTCTCCTAATCGGCATGTCTGCCGGACAACAACTCGAACGACTGTATAGCCCCTAGCTTAATGGCAGGTGAGTACCTTCGAGGTCCACGGCGGTCAGACCCAGCCATGCGGCCATCGTCTTGAGCTCGTCAGCCAGTTCCGTGGTGTGCTCCTCCCCCGGCTCCCATGTCACCGCGTGGGCGCGGAGGATTCCTGCAGCCCGGTCCCGGTGCAGATCGACGCGCCCGACGAGTCGTTCGCCGAGGAGGAACGGAGTGACGTAGTAGCCGTGGACACGCTTGGCAGCCGGAGTGTAGATCTCGATGCGGTAGTGGAAGTCGAAGAGCCATTCGATGCGCGGACGGTAGAAGACCAGCGGGTCGAACGGTGCCAGCAGCGCTCGAGCGTTCACCGTGCGCGGAGTTCGTGCCTCATGCCATTTCAGGGCCCGGACCCCCTCGACGTCGACCTCACGCAGCTCGCCCGAGGCGATGAGATCGGTGATGGCGGCGTCGGTCGGTGCGCGCCGCTGCCGAAAGTAGTCGGCGATGTCCTCGGGTCTGGCAACGCCCAAGGCACGTGCGGCGATGCGGGTGAGCTCGACGACATCGTTGTCGACCCCGGAGATTCCGCGCGGAAGCTGCGCGGTCGGGTCGAGGCCCAATCGAGGATCATCCGGTGGGCCATAGCTCAGAGGGATCTCCGGCAGCTCCGGTGAGACGTCTCGAGCCAGCGCATAGATGCGTTCGAAGTGGTCATTGCGTCCCGAGGCGCTGATGATTCCGCCGGCGAACAGTGCTTCGAGTGCGACTTTCACCTGGCTGGGATTCCAACCCCAATGGCCGCGGTGCGTCTCCGGCAGATCGTGGTCGACCACCTCGGCGACTTCCCGCGCCGTCCGGGGCCCGGACGACAGGGCGGTGAGGACGGAGGACTGGAGGTTTCGGAACTCCTCGCCGGTCTCAGGATGGCGCTGCCCGAAGTCGTTGCGCCACCATTCGCTGTGGGCACGGGCGAAGTGCTTCCACGTCTGCGGTGGGACGAAGGCCGCGGCATGCGCCCAGTATTCGACGCCCATGCGCGGTGAGGAGTAGAACAGACGGTCCAGTGTCTCCCGCGGATAGGGGCCCAGGCGGGAGAAGTAGGGCAGATAGTGGGAGCGGACGACTCGCGCGACGGAGTCGATCTGGGTCAGGCCCAGGGTGGAGAAGACTGATCTGAGGTGTCGGGCAGTGACCTTCGCCGGTCGTGGTCGGTCCAGTCCGGTCGCCGCGATCGCCGTCCTGCGGGCCGCGGCCCGTGTCATCCTCTGCATAACCCCACGCTATACCCCTATTGCTACCTGACGGCGGCCCAGCAACCTTGCGCAAGGTTGCTGGGCCGCCGTCAGGTAGCAATAGGGTCAGTCGATGGCTTCTTCGAGTTCGTGGTCGAGGGCGATGACGCCGTAGCTCCAGCCCTTGCGGCGGTAGACGACGGAAGGTTTGCTCGACTCCTCGTCGATGAACAGGTAGAAGTCGTGTCCGACGAGCTCCATTCGGTTCAGGGCCTCTTCGATGCCGATCGGTGAGGCGGTGAAGGTCTTCTCACGCAGAACCACCGGCGAATCGCCTTCGGCCTTGATCCGACCATTCGTCTGATCGCCGCTGCGGTCCCCGTCAGCCTTCGCAGCATCGGCGTCCGCGTCGGGGATCATCGGTTCGGCCACCGGCATCTTCGCCAACACCTCGGCCGTGGATTCCTTGCGGTGATGGCCCGAACGCGGCACCTTGTGCCGGTCCCTCGCTCGCCTCAGACGTTCGACGAGCTTCGCCCATGCCAGATCGAGTGCCGCATATTTGTCGCTTGCCATGGCCTCTGCCCGAATTGCCGGTCCCTTCGCCACAACCGTGAGCTCAACCCGCTCGCTCGTCTCGGGCTGGCGGGAGTTCTTTTCGTGAGTGACATGTACTTCGACACGCTGAGCGCGAGGGGCAAGCTGTTCGACTTTGGCGATCTTGTCCTCGATGTGGGCTCGAAAGCTGTCGGAGATGGTCAGTTGACGGCCGTTGACAACGATATCCATGATGTGTCCTTAGCGACTCGTTCCTCGGATTCATCCGATCCCATGCCCTTGGATGGGTACCACCGTTATACAGTAAAGGGAGAGACAAATCGAGTGCCCCCGCGACCGAGACCGAGAACAGCTCCCACAGCGGGTCTGATCTGCACCGATGATAGCAAACGTGCGCTTTCTGCCAAGGTTGCGCCCGTGGTGGCGAAGTCGTCGATGAGCAGATCTGCAGACTCGGAGTCTGCGCCCGAAGCCGGGCACGGAGCAGAGATCTCAGCAATCCTTCTCCGGTCGAGATATTGAGTCCGCTCCGCGTTCTGTGCCCGTTCGATAGCGCCCAGTCCGACCTGGTCGCGTGAGCGCTTCGCTGAGAGCACATCGTGGACTTCCATGGGCAGCTCCGGTGACAGCTCCTTCGCCCGATTCGCCAAGACCGCCGTATGCGATCCGCCGCGGCGACGTCTGGCCCGATCCGAGCTGGGCGCCGGGAAGAGTCGGACGGTTCCGCCGGAGTATCCGATGAGGTCGAGTGCGGCGACGATCGAGCGGGTCAGTGCCAGAGCCAACGGGTCGAGGATGTCCCGACGGCCTTCGTCCTTGAAACCGACGACCATCCGCGAGATCTGCGAGTTGTATTCGCAGACCCCGACGATCGGGATCCTGCCGTAGCGCGGTTCCATCGCCCGCGGAATCCCACCGAGCAGCTGCAGGCAGCGAGTGCACAGGGAGACGTTCTCCCGCCCGCATCCGGCGCACCGGCGGGGCAGGAGCAGTTCGCCGAACTCCCCGAGCAGCCCCATGGGAGCAATCTACTATGCCGAGGCGGACCGGTCAGCTGTGCCCAGCCCGACCGGTCAGCCGGGATAGGAGGGATCCTTCGCGGCGACATCGACGAGTTTCTGCCACGCGTTCGAGTTGTAGCTGTACAGGGCGCCATCGGAACTGGTGACCAGGATCGAGCGTCCATCCACCCCGCCGGCGATGCGGCTCCCGCCCGAGACTTCGCCGAGCTGTTCTGCAGGTCCGGTGACTCCGATGCGGAACGGCTGCGCAGAATCGCCTTCCTCAGCGGCCAGCGCCACCAGAGAGGTCGACCCTGCCCAAGAGACGTCCTTGATCTCGTCGAAGCTCGCTCCCACTTCGATCGGCGATTCGGAGACATGGCCGGACGGATTGCCCGCCTTGTCCCGCGGCACACCGACCACGTCGACGCGGTCCGGCTCCCCCTTGTGCCGACTGAGCAGAGCGACACGGGTTCCGTCTCGCGAGACTTCGATATCGACGAGCTGCCGATCGTTGAGGAAGTCGGCGGCCACGGTGAAGACCTTTCCGTCACGGCCGACGGCCTTGAGTTCGCCCTCGTTCTCCGCCTCACCGGTCCAGGTCGTATTGAACCGATCGATGCTGGGGCGCACGAGCTTCTTGCCCTTGAGGATCGGAGTGGCGTCGACGGCGTCGGACTTCAACCGCATGAGCTGCTTGCCGTCATCGGCCAGGTACACGTACAGGGAGTCGTCCAGCGACACCGCTGGGTCACTCGCCTTCGCCTTCTTCAGGTTCGGACTGTTCTCGACCTTGGCGACGGTCGTTCCCGAGACACGAGAGAGTCGGTCATCGGCGAGCACGACGGGTGGCCCATCCACTTGGACCGAGGTGTCGGTCTTCGGCTGCAGGCTGGCCGGCACCGTCTGTCCGCCGATGGTCAGCTCGATCGCCGAGATCGAGGGAATGACCTGCAGAGTGGTGGCGATCTGCTGGCGGATCAGTCCCTTCTCACGGTCGGACGGGGCCGGGTTCTGCTGTCCCAAGGACACATGGGCAACACCGTTCTCGATCGTGACCACATTCGATTCGCTCAGCTTCGCCCCGTCGGTGATCGCAGTGATCACCGCTCCGGAGAGGTAGGGGGCGGGTCCGCTGAGCAGCTCGTTCATCAGCACGGTCGGGGTCGAGGAGGACCGGAGGAACCAGCGGGAGTCAGGGACGAGATAGGAATAGTCGGAGGTGAAGAACTGCAGCGAATAGTTGAGGAAGATCGTGCGGAAGTCGGTCTGGCTGATGAGCAGCCCGTCCGGCGCCGAGGAGATCCTCCACTCCCCGTTCTCCTGCCGCAATGAGAACTCCAGGGTCGACTGGGTGCCCGGTTTGGTGGAGTTGTACACGCCGGAGGAGTCGACGAGGCCGACGACCGGAGCCGAGATGCTCATCGTCTTCTGATCGGAGGTGACCCCGACGTTCAAGGAGTCGAGGTCAGTGTCGTTCGGCAGCACCGACACCGATTCCTGCGGGCTCCATTTCTGTGCCTCGCCCTCGGTGAGGAATGACCGGGCCACGGAGAAGTTGTTGCCTGTGCCGGCTCCTGCCCGAAGGAATCCGCGCACGATGTCCGATGGGCTGTCGCCGGGTTCCGGGCCGTCGGGGATCCGCGCGTTGTTCGCACCCTGGTCACCCGAATCGTCTTCGATATGACCGATAGGTGAGGAGGTCGGGATCGACGAGCAGCCGACGAGGGCCAGGGCTGTGAAGACGGAGACCAGCATGGTCCTCACCCGGAAGCCCCGGGGCATCGTGCGCATCATGGCCGTCCTCCTTCTCTGTCTTTCACGCTGGCGTCGCCGGCGTCGTCGCCATCCAGGTCCGAAACTGTGCGATCCAGGTCCGGATCAGCGCCGCCCTGGTCCGGATCTGTGCCGCCCAGGTCCGGATCAGCGCCGCCCTGGTCCGGATCTCTGCCACCCAGGTCCGGATCTCTGCCACCCAGGTCCGGATCGGTCTCGGCAGCGGACAGCTGCCCCACCGCATCGGTGTCTGGTTCGGCGGTGTCTGCTCGGGCTGTCACGGTATTCGGCTGAGCCGATGCGGGATCCTGCGTGACCGCCTCGGCGGGGGCGTCGTGGTTCGCCTCGAGCATCTCCGGCTCGGTTTCGACGACGATCGGGATCGACCCGGTCTGAATGCGTACGGAACCGTCCGAGGACAGCGGTCCGGCTACGAGCGCGGAACCGCGGATCTGCGCGTCACGGGGCGGCAGCGGCAGAGGTGACGAGGTGATCTCCTGATCGGGGCGCCGCGGAATCGTCAGCCGGAAGCACGATCCTTCGCCGGGTTTGCCCCAGACCTGCAGCCAGCCGTTGTGCAGGTGGGCATCCTCGAGCGAGATCGCCAGACCCAGACCGGATCCGCCGAGGGTGCGCTTGCGGGCCGGATCGGCACGCCAGAAACGGTCGAAGACGTGCTCGACCTGTTCTTCGTTCATGCCGACACCGTGGTCGCGAACGCTCACCGCCACTGCCTCGGCGTTGGAGGCGACATAGATGTCGACCGGGTTGTTCTCACCGTGTTCGATGGCGTTGACGACGAGGTTGCGCACGATCCGGGTGATGCGAACCCGGTCGACCTCGGCCATGACCGGTGATGACGGAGCATGGACGACGATGGCCGTCGACATCTGTTCGGCCACCATCGACACGGTCTCGATCACAGAGGTCACGATCGCCCCGATGTCGACGGGTTTGGCCACCAAGGCTGCGGCACCGGCATCGTAGCGGGAGATCTCCAGCAGGTCGGAGAGCAGATTGTCGAAGCGTTCGGCCTGCGAGTTCAGCAGTTCGGCGCTGCGGGCGGTGACGGGATCGAGGTCGTCGCGGGAATCGAAGATGAGGTCGGCCGCGGCACGGATCGTCGTCAGCGGTGTCCGCAGCTCATGGGAGACATCGGAGACGAACTGCCGCTGCAGCACGGACAGGCGTTCCATCTGCTCGATCTGATGCTGGAGGGTGTCGGCCATATCGTTGAAGCTCTCGCCGAGAACAGCGATCTCATCATTGCCGTGCACGGGCATGCGCTCATCGAGGTCGCCGTCGGCGATGAGCCTGGCCACCTCGGCGCCGGTGCGCACCGGGGTGACGACGAGGCGGGTGACGATCCAGGCGACGGCGCCGACGAGGACGACGAGGACGAGTGCGGCGACGAACATCGACCGCTGCACGAAGTTCAGCGTGTCCTGCTGTTCGCTGAGGTCGCCGAGGTAGTAGAGCTGAAACTGACCGGCGCCGGGGATCTGCAGCTCTTGGGTGATGAGCAGACCCGGCCCGGTCCCGTCGGGCAGGCTCACCGACTGGTAGAGCTTGTCATCGGACGGGGCCTTGCGGATGGCCTCTCGGAGCTCATCGGTGATCGGCACCTGCGACGCCTCACCGTCCTCGCCCGGCCCACCGGCGGTGATCGTCGAGAACGAGGAGTTCGGATCCTTCGGCTGCAGGGTCAGCGAGTACACCGACCCGGCCGAACGGTTGTAGATCGATGACAGCTGCGAGCTGAGCGTGTCCTGGGTGACCGCCTGACCGTCGACCGGCGCCAGGGAGCGCAACTCGGCCAGGATCGACCGGGTCTGCGAGGACAGGGAGTCCAGACGGGTGTCGAAGAGACCGCGGGCGATCTGCTGTGACATATAGGTGCCGACACCGAAGATCGCCACCGAGGTGAGCACGATGGTGAGCACGACGATGCGGACCTGCAGGGAGTGGCTGAACGATCGGAGAATGAAGTTCCAGAACGTCTTCAATGCCGAGGCCGCGGTGCGGACGGGCCCGTCCGCGGCTGCCTCGGAGGTCACGCGGCTCGGCCGGCCTTATAGCCGACGCCGCGGACGGTGACGATGATGTCCGGCTTCTCCGGATCGCGTTCGATCTTCGACCGCAGACGCTGCACATGGACATTGACGAGTCGGGTGTCCGCGGCGTGGCGGTAACCCCACACCTCTTCGAGCAGGGTCTCGCGGGAGAACACCTGCCAGGGCTTGCGGGCCAGGGCGACGAGCAGATCGAACTCGAGCGGAGTCAGTGACACCGGGGATCCTCCCTTGGTCACCGTGTGACCGGCGACGTCGACGACGACATCGCCGACGGTCAGCAGTTCGGGAGCCTGCGGTTCGGAGATCCGCAGTCGAGCACGGACGCGGGCGACGAGCTCCTTGGGCTTGAACGGCTTCGGAACATAGTCGTCGGCACCGGATTCGAGGCCGAGGACGACATCGACCGTGTCGGACTTCGCCGTGAGCATAATGATCGGCACCGAGGAGATCTCGCGGATCTCCCGGCACACTTCGAGTCCGTCCTTGCCGGGAAGCATCAGGTCGAGGAGCACGAGGTCCGGGCTGACCTTCTGAAACTCTTCGAAGGCCTGGTCTCCGGTGGCGCAGAAGAAGGGCTCGAAGCCTTCACTTTTGAGCACAATTCCGATCATTTCGGCCAAAGCCGTGTCATCATCAACTACGAGGATTCGAGCGTTCATGCTCCCATTGTCCCTTATGTTCGCGTGTTCTTCGGTTCTCGACACTCCTACCCTATCGGGCGGAGTCGTCCGCCTCGTGCACCGAGCCCGATGACAGCGATGATCGCCGCCTCGGCCCGACCCCCGACAGAGCTCCGGCGAGAGCCGGCCAGGGCTCCCGTCCGACTCCCGATTACTCGGTTCGACGGGGCCGACGCGGCCGGTATGCAACAGGGAGACCCCTCGGCACGTGCAGACGAATCATGGCAGGATTGGCGTGATGGGACAGACGAACGCATGGACCTCGGAGGTCGACTGGCACACCGGCCGGTGGCAGCGACGTTCACCGTCCCCTCCCTCACGCGGCTGGCAGCCGCCGCCACCGCGCGGGCTCCTGCCCAAACGTCCGCTGACGTTCATCGAGGCACTGGATTCCGGCTTCCGCCTGCTGCGCTTCATCCCGAGCCTGTCCGTCGGCTCCTCCCTCATCGTCTTCGCCCTCTGGAGCCTGCTGCTCACCGCGATCGGCGCCCTCATCGCCGTCCAGTTCCTGCCGTTCTTCAACGACCTCAGCGGCAATGACGATGCCGCTTCGGGCTTCATCGCCCTGGCCCAATTGGGATCGGTGGCGCTGAGCCTGCTCAGCCTGGGGTTGGCCCATCTGCTCTCCGGACTCATCGCCACAGGCACCCGCGCCTCCTTCGGGGCTCGCAGAACCACCCTGTCGATGGCTTGGAAGTCCCTGTCCGGTCGCCGCTGGCGCCTCGTTCTGGCCACACTGCTGATGTCCGGAATCAATCTCGGCCTGCTGCTGGCCCTCACCGCTCCGACGCTGCTGTTCTCAGGTGCCGATTCGGTGATCCTCGCCTTCGTCTGGGCGGCATTGGCCGCGCTGCTGTGGTTCATCGCACTCGTCTGGATCAACCTGCGCCTGGCCTTCCTCGGTTCGGCGATCGCGGTGGAGGATCTGAGCGTGCGCGCCGGAATCCGCCGCTCCTGGAGGCTGACCGGACGCGGTTTCTGGCGGATGCTCGGCCAACTGGCGCTCGGGTACTTCCTGTCCAATCAGCTCGTTCAGCTCATCATCACCCCACTCGTCTTCGTCATCTCGCTCGCCCTGGGCATCGGCATGTCGACGACCACCGACTCGACGACCGCGCAGGCTGCCATCGCGCTCGTCTCCGTCGGCCTGCTGCTCGGACTCACACTGATCTCCTCAGCCGTCCTCTTCGCCTATTTCGCCTGCCTGGTGACGGTCTGCTTCTTCGATCAGCAGATGCGCTCCGAGGGTCTCGACCTCGTCCTCATCCGCGCTGAGGAGGACCGATGATCCTCTCCCCCGTCACCGAGGCGGCCGCGCACTTCCGCACCGTCGTGTCCTCCCAGCCGGGCGGCGCCCAGCTCAGCGCCGCCTCGGCGAGCATCGACCGGGACACCGGTCGCGAATGGGTCGAACACGAACTGTCGAAGTCCGAATACGCCGCCAACGACCTCACCCCCTTGGAACAGATCGGCCGGTGGCTGTCCTCCCTGTGGGATTCGCTGGTCCGCGCCGCCCTGGGCGCGAATTCCCCGTGGCTGCTCATCGTCGTCGTCCTCGGTCTCGCCGCGATCATCGCCCTCATCGTCTGGCGTGTGCGCCGGGCCGGATTCCGCCGCGCCGGAGTCCCGCTGTCGGCCTTCGACCCGGTCGTGTCCCTGCCGGAACCGGGTCCGTGGCGCGAGAGCGCGGCCAGGGCCGCCCGCGTCGGGGACTTCGCGACCGCGGTCATCGACGAGTCCCGTGCGATCTTCGCCGTCCTGTCGGTCAAGCAGATCGTCTCGCTCGAATCCTCGGCCACGGCCAGTGAGATCGCCCGATCCGCCGAGGCGGCCCTGCCCGAGCACGGACCCGCCGTCCACGGTGTGGCCGAGGTGTTCAACGACCTCCGCTACGGGGAGGAATCCGCGCGCACGACGCGCGCCGCTCGCGGCCTCGACGACGTCTATGCGGACCTGTGCGCGCTGGACCGGTCCCTGAGCGCACTGCCGGTCCGCCGGGAGGCACCGGTATGAGCGCACAGTTGGATGTCGCCGCCCGCGGCACTCGTTCGAGTGCGCGGATCCCGCTGCGGGCCCGTCTGCGTTCGGCCTCGGTCTGGATCGTCGCGGCCTTCGTCATCCTCATCACCGTGATCGCGCTCGTGCTGCTGACCGGTGACGATGAGTCCGAGGAACCGCTGCACTATGACTCGACGGCGCGCACCGGCACGAAGGCCCTCGTCGAGACCCTGCGCGACCACGATGTCGACGTCACCACCACCGAGGATCAGGAGCAGGCCCGCACGGCCGCCGCCCGACCCGACACCACTCTGCTCATTCCCGCGAACTCTGCGGCGCTGTCGCACGGGGACATCGCCGGCCTCCAGTACGCTCTGCGCACCCACGGCAACCGGCTGGTCCTCGTCGATCCGGGTGCGACGGTCACGGAGTTCACCGACCGGATCACCGTCAACGACAACCTCAGCCCGCTGGCCGACCCGGATGCCACGTCCCTGCCGGCATGCGACTCACCGATCGCCCGCAGCGCCGGCGCCGTGACCACCGGCGATGTCGAATACGCGGAGACGAGGAAGGGCACGAACGGAATCACCGCCTGCTACCCGTTCGCCGGGCCCGGGGTCGATGAGACCGACGGCGCCGAGGTGTCGCCCGGGTCCGCACGCGGACAGCTGCTCACCGATTCGCGAGGTTCCGTCCCGCTGACCGTGCTCGGCAACCGCGACTGGGTGACCAATGAGCACATCGACGAAGAGGGCAACGCCTCCCTCGTGCTCTCACAGCTGTCGGAGACGCAGAACCTCGTCGTCTACCACCCGACCTTCGACGATTCCGGGCAGCAGCAGTCGCCGCCGTCGCCCATCGATTTCGTGCCCGGCTGGTTCCTCGCCGGCGTCCTGTGGCTGATCCCCTGCGTACTCGTCCTCCTGCTCGTCATCGGGCGCCGGTTCGGCCCATTGGCTCTCGAGCGTCTGCCCGTCGTCGTGCCGGCGGTGGAGACCGTGCACGGCCGGGCCGCCCTGAGCTCCCGCAGCCACGACAGGGACGGGGCCCTGCACACTCTGCGGACGAGTGCACTGCTGCGCATCGCCAAACGGCTGAGTCTCAGACCCGATGCCCGCACCCCGGACATCATCGCCCGCATCGCGACCACCACGGGAGTCGACCCGGGCCACCTCCACCATGTCTTCGTCTCCGCTTCGGCACGCACAGACGCCGAACTCACCGAACTCGTCCATCAGCTCACCCAGATCGAAAGTGAGATCCCATGACCCAGCCGCCCCAGGACCCCACGAATCCTCAGGAACCGGCAGCGCCGCAGGCATCGGCAGCGCCGCAGGCATCGCCCGTTCCTCAGGAACCGGCCGCCGAGACTCTGCAGACCCCGGCGGCCGAGCCGGATCCGTTGCGTGAGGCGTTCACCGGTGTGCGCACCGAGATCGCCAAGGCCGTCGTCGGCCAGGATCAGGCGGTGACCGGAATGCTCATCGCGCTGCTGTGCCGAGGTCATGTGCTCCTCGAGGGAGTCCCCGGAGTGGCGAAGACCCTGCTCGTGCGCAGCTTCGCGGCCGCGGTCACTCTGGAGAGCTCGCGTGTGCAGTTCACTCCCGATCTCATGCCCAGCGATGTCACCGGGTCGCTGGTCTACGACGCTCCCGCATCGGACTTCTCGTTCCGTCCCGGCCCGGTGTTCACGAACATCCTCATCGCCGATGAGATCAACCGCACTCCGCCGAAGACCCAGTCGGCGCTGCTGGAGGCGATGGAAGAGCATCAGGTGTCCGTCGGCGGACGATCCCGGAAGCTGCCCGAACCGTTCCTCGTGGCGGCCACACAGAATCCCGTCGAATACGAAGGCACCTATCCGCTGCCGGAGGCCCAGCTCGACCGGTTCCTCTTCAAACTCGTCCTCGACCTGCCTGAGCGGGATCACGAATTCGAGATCCTCGACCGCCATGCCCGCGGCTTCGATGCCGGTGCCCTGTCATCGGCAGGTCTGCGTCCGGTCGCGGACGCCGAACTCATCGGCCGGGCACGTGGAGCGATCGCGAAGATCTACATCGCCCCGCAGATCATCACCTATATCGTCGACCTCGCCCGAGCCACCCGCCAGACTCCGTCCCTGGCCCTGGGCGTCTCACCCCGCGGAGCGACGAGGATGCTCGGTGCCGCCCGTGCTCATGCGTGGCTCAGCGGCCGACACTATGTCACCCCCGACGATGTCAAGGCCTTGGCCCATATGTCTCTGTCGCACCGGGTCATCCTGCGCCCCGAGGCACAGATGGACGGCCTGGACGTCGGTCAGGTCCTCGATTCGATCATCGCCACGACCGAAGTGCCTCGCTGAATGACCACCCGGCTGCTCCTGCTCACCCTCCTCGGCCTCGTCCCCGTCATGCTGGTGCCCACGTGGCCGACGGCACTGATCGTGGCCGGCGTGATCGTCGTGGTCGCGGTCTTCGACTTCTTTCTCGTGCCCCGGATCCACGGACTGGAGGTCCAGCGCACACCGGGTCCGATGGTCCGCCTCGGCGATGGCACCCACAGCACGCTGACTCTGCTCAACGGGACGGATCGCCGGCTGCGGCTCCACGTCCGCGACGCCTGGGCCCCGAGCGCCGGGGCGGTCGAGACCCGTTCTCGCCACGTGCTGGGACCGGGTGAGCACACACAGGTGCGCACCGAGCTGGAGCCGACGCGGCGAGGTGCGCTGCCCGGCGATCTGGTCACGGTGCGCAGCCGCAGCGTGCTCGGGCTGATCCACCGCCAGAAGAGCATCGACGTTCCCGCCTCCGTGCGCGTGCTGCCTCCGTTCGTGTCCCGGCGCGAGCTGCCGTCGAAGACGCAGAAGCTGCGTGAGCTCGAGGGACGGTCTGCGGTGATGATCCGCGGAATGGGCACCGAATTCGATTCGCTGCGCGACTATGTCGACGGTGACGATGTCCGGTCCATCGATTGGCGGGCCAGTGCCCGCGCTCAGAACCTCGTGGTCAAGACCTGGCGGCCGGAGAAGGACCGTCGAGTCGTCATCGTCGTCGACTCTTCCCGTTTCGCGGCCCGCCGCTGTGGTGAGGGCACGGTCTTCGATGCCGCACTCGAGGCCTCGCTGCTGCTGACGGCTCTGGCCGCGGGTGCCGGCGACCGGGTCGATGTCATCGTCGCCGATGCCCGGGTCCGCGCAGTCGCATCGAGCCATCGGGCCCACGATCCGGTCCATGACCTGTCGGTCGCGCTGACTCCTGTGCACCCGGAGCTCTATGAGGCGAACTGGGAGTCGATCGCCGCCGCCGTTCTGCAGACGTCCAGGCAGCAGGCGCTCGTCGTGCTGGTCACGCAGCTCGACGAAGCGACCTTCGCCGAGGACATCCTGCCGGTGCTGCCCACACTCACGAGTCATCACCGGGTCGTCGTCGCGGGAGTCGAAGATCCCACGCTCGAGGCCCTGGCTGCCGAACGCGGCGACGTCGAGGACGTCTATACGGCGGCGGCCGCTGAAGCGGAGATGCTGGCCACGGCGTCGCTGCAGACTCGGCTGCGCGGGCTCGGCGTCTCCTCCGTCCATGCACTGCCGGAGAAGCTTCCCGGAGCGTTGGCCGATCTCTACATCCGGCTCAAGGTCACCGGCGGACTGTGACCGGTCTCGCCGGTCAGCGGTCGGTGGAGATGACCGAATAGCCGGCCTGGTGCTCGTCCAGATCGGCACTGAGTCCGGCCGCGGCCGCGCGACTGCCGAAATACCACGCGTAGACGACGACCGCGGCGGTATACGCCACTCCGATTGAGATCTTGATCGCCGGCGGAATCGGGTTCGGAGTCACGAACCCCTCGATGAGGCCCGAACCGAGCAGCAGAAGCACAAGACCGCCGGCGACGACGAGCAGCGACCGGGCCTCACCGGCGAGTCGGTCACGGCGCAGCCGCGGCCCCGGCACCACCCACGCGAAGAACAGCCGCAGACCCGCGGCTGCGGCGAGGATGATGCAGCTGATCTCCGGGATGCCGTGCGGCAGGATGTAGAGGAAGAAGTCGGAGGCCCGGTCGAACTCGAACATCATCGCCCCGGAGAAGCCGACGTTGACCGCGTTCGAGAACAATCCGACGATGACGTAGCCGCCGGTGATGCCGAGGAGGACGAACTGGACGGCGATCCACGCGTTGTTCGTCCACACGCCGACAGCGAAGAATCCGTTCGGGTTCTCCTTGTAGTAGTCGACGAAGTCGTGTTCGGCGAACTGTCGTCTGTACTCGGTGCTGCCGAAGGTCTCGAGCACTTCCGGATGCGTTCCCGCCCAGATCCCCGACAGGACGGCCACGGCGAGGAACCCGGCAGCCACGATGACGAAGTCCCACCGCAGTCGGTACAGAGACAGCGGCAGGCTGATGACGAAGAACCGTGCGAGTCCCGACAGTCCCCCGCTGGGCACGGACGAGAGATGGTTGCGGGAGCGATGGACGATCGCCGAGAGTCGCGCGGCTTCGAGCGAATCGGGAGCCACGGTCGTGATCTGTGACAGATCCTTCGACGCGGCGCGGTAGAGCTCGAGGAAACGGGTCGTCTGCTCGGGTGTCAGCGTGTTCCTCTTCGCCAACGCCGACAGCTCCAGCCAGTCATCGCCGTGCAGCTGGGCCAGCAGGTTCGGATCCATCCCTCCACCCTATCGGAGACCATCGACCGGCACCTCCGGCGCGGCGGGAGATCACACGGGCATGCTCGCGGCGAAACGCCCACCTCGGCGCTCTCGGATATGACACGATGGTCGGGTGAGTACTCTGATCACCGGCGAAGCCGTCGAACTCAATGTCCAGCCGGCCGCTCTGGCGGCTCGCGCGCTGAGCTGCCTGATCGACTACATCGTCTATTCGCTGGTGAACATCGGGCTTCTCATCGCCATGTTCTGGCTGATGCTCAAGGTGTTCGACCTCAACGGACTGCTCCTCGGCTCGCTCATGACCGTCATGACCATCTTCGTGTTCGTGCTGCTGCCGATGCTCGTCGAAGTGCTCAGCCGGGGTCGTTCCCTCGGCAAGCTCATCCTCGGGCTGCGTGTGGTCCGCGACGACGGCGGTGCGGTGCGGTTGCGGCATTCCTTCATCCGAGCCCTGCTGTGGCCGTTCGAGATCGTCTCCAGCGGCGGCGGCATCGCGGCCCTGTCCGGGCTGCTCTCGCCGCAGGCCAAACGCCTCGGCGACTACCTGGCCGGAACCATTGCCGTGAGCGAACGCAGCCGACCGCTGCCGCCCATGCACACACATGTGGCCCCGCATCTGCACGACTGGCTGAACCGCACCGACGTGACCACGATCCCCGACGGTCTGCATCGGCGCATCGTCGCGTTCCTCGCCATGGCACCCCAGCTCGGCGCGGAGTCGCGCTGGCAACGAGCGATCGAGCTCGCCACCGAACTCAACCCCTATGTGGCGCCGGCCCCGCCGGAGGGGACGTTCCCCGAACAGTTCCTGTCCGCGGTCATCCATCGGCAGCGCATCGCGGAGGTCGAGAAGCAGCGCCGGCGTGCGGACCGTGCGAATGCGTTCCGGTCCGGGGTCGACACGCTCCCCTACGGTCTCAGCCTCACCCGCCGCTGACGAGTCGCCCCGACAGCCGATGGAGCGGGCCTCCCTGCAGAAGGGTTCGGCCCGCTCCGCCGCCAGCCCGATCAGTAGCGATAGTGGTCGGGTTTGAACGGTCCCGCCACGTCCACTCCGATGTACTCGGCCTGTTCCTTGCTCAGCTCGGACAGCTTCGCCCCGAGCGCGGGCAGGTGGAGGCGCGCCACCTTCTCGTCGAGCTCCTTCGCCAGGCGGTGCACCGAATTGCCGTAGTCGTCGTGGGCGTGCCACAGCTCGATCTGCGCGAGCACCTGGTTGCTGAATGACGCACTCATCACGAATGACGGATGACCGGTGGCGTTTCCGAGGTTGAGCAGGCGCCCCTCGGAGAGGACGAGGAAGTCCGTGCGATCGCGGCCGAGTCCCGCCTCGGCGGGCACGGGCACACTCCACTCGTGGACCTGCGGTTTGATCTCGACCTTCTCCACGCCGCGCAGGCGGGACAGACCGTTCAGATCGATCTCCTCATCGAAGTGGCCGACGTTGCCGACGATGGCGCCGGGTTTGAGAGTCTGCAGCACGTCGACGTCGAGGACCCGGGTGTTCCCGGTCGTGGTGATGATGATGTCGGCCTGGGGCGCCGCCTCGGCGAGGAGGTCGACCTGGTAGCCGTCCATCGTCGCCTGCAGCGCACAGATCGGGTCGATCTCGGTGACGATGACGCGTGCACCCTGCCCGCGGAGGGCCTCGGCCGCCCCCTTGCCGACATCGCCGTAGCCGATGACGACGGCGATCTTTCCTCCGATGAGGACGTCGGTGGCGCGGTTGAGGCCGTCGGGCAGCGAATGGCGGATGCCGTAGCGGTTGTCGAACTTCGACTTCGTCACCGAGTCGTTGACGTTGATGGCCGGGAACGGCAGTGCACTCTGCTCGGCGAGACGGTAGAGGCGGTTGACTCCGGTGGTCGTCTCCTCGCTCACACCCTTGAGACCCGCAGCCAGGCGAGCGAACCGGCCGGGAGCGGCCTCCATGGACGCGGCGATCTGCTTGAGCAGGACCGTGTATTCCTCCGAGTCCTCGGCTCCGGCGGTGGGCACTCCCCCGGCGGTTTCGAATTCGGTGCCCTTGAGCACATACATGGTGGCGTCGCCGCCGTCGTCGAGGATGAGGTTCGGTCCGTCCTCGAAGTCGAAGATCTTGTCCGCGGCCCACCAGTACTCGTCGAGGGTCTCGCCTTTCCACGCGAAGACCGGGACACCGGACGGGGACTCAGGGGTGCCGGAGCCGACGACGACGGCTGCTGCGGCTTCGTCCTGAGTGGAGAAGATATTGCAGCTCGCCCACCGGACTTCTGCGCCGAGCGCGACGAGGGTTTCGATGAGCACGGCGGTCTGCACGGTCATGTGCAGGCTGCCGGCGATCCGAGCCCCGGCCAGCGGTGCGGTCGAGGCATACTCCTCACGCAGCGCCATGAGGCCGGGCATCTCTCTTTCGGCGAGGCGGATCTGGTGTCGGCCGGCCTCGGCCAGGCTGAGATCGGCGACCTTGAAGTCGGTGGAATCGAGCACGGTACCTCCATACGGCGGGCTGTCGGATCGGCTTCGAGTCTATTGCCGGGCAGGCTGCTTGTCGCGTCGTGCCCGATCCGCGGACAGCTCATCTGCTGCGGCAAGCGTGCGTCCCGCGCGCGTGCATCCCCGAACGCGTGCCGCAGAGAACCGGCCTCAGGCGCGAGCGGTGACGAAGTCCGTGACCTGGCGGGTGAGCGCGTCCATCTGCGCCGACTCGGCGGCTTCGACGTTGAGACGGATGAGAGGTTCCGTGTTGGACTTGCGCAGGTTGACCCACCAGTCCGCCCCCTGCAGGCCGATTCCGTCGAGGTCATCGACAGTGCTGTCCGGGTAATCTCCCGCATGGGCGGCGAAGTCGGCGAGCACGGCATCGGGATCGGAGACGGTGAAGTTGATCTCCCCCGACTGCACGAACCGATCATAGTCCGTGACCAGCTGGGAGGCCGGGGCCCGTGATTCGGCGAGGGCGGCGATGAGGTGGCAGGCGGCGAGCATCCCCGAGTCGGCGCCGTAGAACTGATCGAAATAGAAGTGCGCGGAGTGCTCGCAGGCGAAGACGGCTCCGGTGTCACGCATGAGCGTCTTGATGCCCGAATGTCCGACCTTCGACCGCAGCGCATGACCGCCGGCGGCGGTGATCGTCTCGGCCACGCTGCGGGAGGTGATGAGATTGTGGATGACGGTGGGGCGGTCGTCGCCGAGCGCCCGGGCCCGCGCGATCTCCCGCTCGGCGACGAGTGCACCGACAGCGGAGGCCGACATCGTCGCTCCCGTCTCGTCGATGAAGAAGCAGCGATCGGCATCGCCGTCGAAGACGAGCCCGAGGTCGGCGCCGGTGTCGACGACCGCGCGTGCGGCGTCGACGAGATTCTCGGGTTTCAGCGGATTCGCCTCGTGGTTGGGGAAGGTGCCGTCGAGTTCGGTGAAGAGTCCGATGACGTCGAAGGGCACCGAGGCGGCTCCCGCGTCCGTGCCGAAGACCTCCCCGAGGAGGCGCCCGGCCATGCCGTTGCCGGCGTCGAGTACGATCGTCAGTCCCGTGACCTCATCGACGTGGGTGAGTTCGCGGACCCGTGCCGCATACTGCTCCCGCATCCGGGACGCGGCCGCCTCGTCCTCTTCGACGGTCCGATCGTCGCCCTGTGGTGCGGTGACTGCGAGCTCCTTGACCCGGGCGAGGCCGGAGGCGAGGCTGACGCCGGCCGCGCGGGGTCCGCAGATCTTGATCCCGTTGTAGTCGGCGGGGTTGTGGCTGGCGGTGATCATGGCGCCGGGCAGGTCGAAGATGCCGGAGGCGAAGTAGAGCTGATCGGTCGAGCACAGCCCCAGCAGGACGGCCCTCGATCCGGCGGCGTCGACCCCGGCGGCGAAGGAGTGGGCGAACCCGGGAGAGCTCGGTCGCATATCGTGGCCGATGACCACCTCGGTGATGGCTTGGATCTCAGCCATCGCGCGTGCCGTCGCCCAGCCGAGGGCGAACAGGATGTCCTCGTCGAGCTGATCGGGGATGCGCCCGCGGATGTCATAGGCTCCGACGGCGGCGTCCAGGGCAGTCGTTCGAGCCCGGCCCGACTCGGAGCCCGGGAGAATCTGCGGTGCGGGATCGGACCCGGCCGAGCTCGGTTCAGGGTGGCTCATGAGTCGCCGATGATGCGCAGATGACCGTGTCGGCGCCCCGAGGCAGCCGGGTCGTCGGCCGGTCCCGGTTCGCGACGCGGCGGGGTCCTATCGGCACGGTCGGCGGCTTCCCGGACGGCGTCGGCGATGGCCAGCAGGTCATCGTGGCTGCGTTCGGGCGAAGCCTGCCCGGAGTCGATCCGGATGAGCTGCCAATCCACGGGTGGGGTCAGCTTCGCCGCATGTTCGGCGCACAGGTCATGAGCGCCCGGCTCGGCCCGCCTGCCCAGAGGTCCGATGACGACGGTCGCATCAGCGTGCACGTACGTCATAGTGGCGGCGGCAGGGCGCGAACAGCTGACCTTTGAACACATTCTCACGGCTGACACAGTCCCACACTCTACACGCCGCGGCCCGCCGATTCGCTCAGGCACGGCGGCCCCACACGTAGAATGAAGTGCTATGAGACCAAGGCGACATCGCGACCGACATGGGCGGGGTCTGCGGTCACCGATGCACCGGGCCGAGGTGCCTGCGCGGCTGAGTCGGGCGGAGAGCTTCGCCAAGGTCGCAGCCGCCGAGTTCGCCCGGATCCGCGGACGCGAACCCGATCTCCTCGCGGAGGTGGTGCTGGCCGTCGATTCCGTCCCACCGGCGAGCTCGACCGAACCGAGCTTCGGTCGCGTCTTCCCGGCGGCCGGGAGCCGCCCGACCCATATCGTCCTCTACCGGCGGGTCATCGAAGACCACGCCGGCAGCGAAGCCCGGGATGCGCTCATCGCCGAGGTGGTTGCCGACCAGGTCGATATCCTCCGCCGCACCTGAGATGGGCCGCGGGAGTCAGCCGAGGCGGATATCCCGGTAGGCCACACCCGCCGGGGCCAGTGCCGGAACGACAGTGGAGATTCCGTCCTCAGTGGTCACGACCAGAGTCGCATGCACCCCGTCGGCCTGCGAACCCGAAGCCTGGGATCCCTTGAGGACCAGCGCGCGCACCGAGTCGTCGGAGACGTCGCTCGGGTTGAACACGGTCGTACCCGTCGGGTTGAGATCGATCGATTGCGGATCGGTCAGCGAACCGTCGTCGAGCATTCCCTGCACCTGCACATGCCCCTGGCCGGGTGAGAGATGCAGGGAGGACTCACCGGTGCGCGGCAGCGCCATGAGCTGGGTCTCGGCGAGGGAGTCGGTGGACGGGATGCTGCCGAAGTCGCCGGCTCCCTTCTCGCCGTCCTTGCCGATGAAGGCACCCGCCTGGATGCGTCGCGGCGATTCGACGACGAGGCTGGTGGCATCGAGATCGCCGAGTTCGGCTTCGGCGACGCCGCGGCCGACCACGGTCATCGAGGAGCGGGGAATGTCGATCTCGCCGTCGGGACCATAGGCCTTCAGCGAGACCTCGGCGAGATCGCTGCCCGGGTTCGCGACCCGCACTCGCACATCCCTGCCGCTGAGTCCGGTGAGCACCTGCTGGCGGTCGGCTCCGGCGCCGCCGGCGGCGAGGTCGATGCCCTGCGGTCTGAGCCCGTCGAGGACGGTCTCCTGAATGGAGCCGGCAAGGACTCCGCCGTCGACGGTGACGTCGACGGCCAGGGCTTCGGCGCCTTCGGCCAGGCCGCCCAATGGGACGGCACGCTGCTGACCGGCCTTGATGCTCAGTTCGGTCGGCTCAGCAGATTCGCCGCCGGGTGTCATGAGGTCGACCTTCGCTTGGACGGGGACGTCTCCCGGGTTGCTCAGCAGCAGCTGCGAGTTCGAGCCGGTGTCACCGGACCCGGCGACGATACGGAAGCTGCTCGAGGCCTGGGCACAGGTGAGCGCGGCGAGTCCCGTGAGGTCACCGGAGCTGCCTTCGACGGTTTCGAGGCCGGTCGTCAGGGCCGGTGCGCCGGGACGGGCGAAACCGGTGACGAGCTTCGTCGAGTCGATGCTGTCGTCTCCGGAGACGAAGCCCTGACCGGCGGGGTTGTCGAAGTCGACCGAGCCGCCGAGGTCGGCGACCTGCAGGCGGGCCGATGAGGTCGATCCGTCTGCGGCGCCGATCGGCGCGGAGGCGGAGACGACGCGGGTCGAGACCTTCGAATCGTCGACGAACTCTGCGTCGGTGCCCTCGGCTTCTCCTGCTGTGAGCAGGGGCCCGGGGCAGACGACGCGGGTGTCGGCGGTGGGCATGCGCACCTGTTCGGGACTGCGATCCAGTGTGCCGGGGGTCAACGGGGTGAGGAACGAGGTCATGGCCACGAGCACTCCGGGCACGGCGATGGCCGCGAACGTGACGATGCTGCGCTGATGCTTCATGCTTTCGCCTCCTCACGGCCGGATTCGGTCGTCTTCGCGCTCCCTGCCCGACCGAAGGGAATGGCCACGATGAGGCTGAGCAGTCCGAACACCCATCCGACGATGACTCCGACCGGATAGAACGGTGAGTTCAGTGAGATCTCGACCGTTCCGCCTGCGGCGGGCAGGTCGAATTCGCTCGCCCACGCCTCCTCACCGGGTTTCGGCTGCGGCAGCGGCTCACCGTCGATGCTCGCGGTGATTCCGTCCGCTGCATCGGCGATGGTCAGGGTCCGGCCCTCCTGGCCGGCAGGCACCTTCGCAGTGGTGCCCTTCATCGCCGCTGTGGACACCTGCCCTTCGGCATCGCGGATGAGGAAGCGGCCGCTGTAGGGCTTGTCGACCCGCCACAGCTGTCCCGACGAGGTGGGTCCGACGGGCAGCAGCCCTTCCGAAACGGACACGGAGTTCGTCAGGCTCCCGGCGTTCTGGCCGACGAGGACGAAATCGACACCGAGTTCGCCGAGGATGCTCCCGAGGTCACCGGCGTCGTCGGCCGAGAGTGCGGACGCGGCCTGGGCCACGAGCACCTGGTCGGAGGTGATCGGCAGGGGGCGTCGCTGCCACGGCCACCCTCCGACGGTCTCGGCCGAGGTCACGGTCGATGTGCCCAGCACTGTGCCGTCGGCAGAGGAGATGAGGGTTGCCAGGACCTCTCCGTCGACATTGTCCAGACGCAGAGTGCGCGCCTGGGTCGCGCCTTCTGCACGATCGGCGGCCAGGGCGGGGACGTTGCTCTCGGAGGTCGCGGTGACCGCATCGTCCGAGGTCGCGGCCTGTCCGCCTCCGATGGCGATGGTCCCGACGGCGGCCACGGTGACCAGCCCGACGAGGCCGCGCATGGGCAGCCGGCCGGAGGCGGCGGAGCGTCCCTTGGCCGCAGCCTTCGCCGTGCTCGCGCCGACGGTGCCTCTGCGCACGGATCGTCGACCGGCGGTGCGATCGGCACCGAGGGACAGCAGCAGGATCGACCCGAGACTGACCAGGGTCAGCCCCGCTGCCGGATACGAGCCGATGAGGTGGAACGGCCCCGTCTGGGCGGGCAGATGCACTTGAATCGCGGCGAGGATGAGTCCGCCGAGGTAGAGACCGACCGCCCAGGTCAGACGGGAGAGTTCGAGCCTGGCTTCGATGAGGGTGAAGAAGGCCAGGATGAGCATCGGCAGTACGAGGACCGGAGCCCAGAGCTGGAGGATGCCGGCCGAGACATGACCGAGGCCGAGGTCGGCGATGAGCTCCGCCAGCCAGGACATGTCGATCGGCGTGGGGAACCCGACTGCCAGCAGGTACGTCGGAGCCGATTCCGCGGCCACGGTCTGTCCGGGCATCGTCAGGAGGGCTCCCGGCTCGCGGACCACGGCCCACAGCCACGGCCATCCCAGGAACACGGTCGGGGCCAGCAGCCACAGATGGTGCAGACCGCGGCCGGCTGCCAGCAGCACCACGGTGCCGAGGACTGCGACCGGCAGGAGGAGCGGAACCCCGGCGGTGATGACGAACAGCAGCAGGCCCGTGCCGGCTGCCGCGGCGATCGATCCGGCGGTCAGGCTGCGGCGCAGAGTCAGGGCCACCAGCGGCGCACAGATCCAGACGAGGACCACACCGAGGCGCCCCTCCGACAGTGCGGCCGTGAACAGCGGAGAAGCGATCCACAGCAGAGCGGCGAAGCCGCGCACCGACCGTCGCGCAAGTACGCTGCCGGCGCCCGCATACGCGGCGACAGCGGCCAGAATCGGTGCCGCCAGCAGCAGGGAGCGGACCATGACGTCGACATGGCCGAAGAAGAGGAGGGAGAGGACGCCGGTCACGAGGTGGTAGGGGTCGGCCGGCACGGCCGAACCTGTCGAGACATCGAGGTGGCGGCCGAGCAGGCGATCGAAGATCTCACCGAGACCGAGATCGGTCGACCCCAGGGCACCGCCGTCGAGATGGCCGGGGCCGAAGAGTCGGTAGCTGATGAAACCGCTCATCACCACGGCTGCCAGGATGACATAGGTCAGAGGTGCGCGGAGCAGGCTCGAACCGCCGGAGATCTCCAGGCGGGAGAAGGAGTCGATGGCCTCCTCGGTGTCGCCGACCGGGTTGAGCTCGGCATCGGCGTCAGGCCCGCCGGTGGGAACCTCTGCCGGACGCGGGTCTTCGCTCTCACTGCTCATCGTCCGGCGTTGGACGGCGAGTTCATCGTCGTCGGCGTAGAGCGCGGCGACGTGGGCGGTGCTCGATCGTTTGGCTGCCTTGTTGCGGCGGGCGTTGGCGCGTCGCAGCGGGGCAGTGGTCGACACATCGGCGGGAAGGCCGAAGAGCGCGGAGAGATGCCACCCGGCAGGACGGAAGTTGTTCGCCAGCAGCTCTCCGCCGATGCGGCCGAGGTGGCCGAGGGCGAGGAGGGAGAACAGAGAGAACAGCCCCTGTCCGGCGAGGCTGAGACGGTAGCGCTGTTCGGTGCGGATCTGTGTCTGCGAGGTCGGCGGATGGGGTGAGGAGCCGAGACGGGCGGCGGAGGCCGAGGAGATCTCCATCCGAGCGCGTGGAGCCAGCAGCACACGGGCACCGAGGTCTCGGAGACGACGAGTGTATTCGAGACCGGAATAGGCGGGACCGAGCACCCGGGAAGGTGCTCCGATGCGCTCGAGCTCGGTGGAGGCCAAGAGCAGGCCGGGCAGGTCGAGACCCAGCGTCTCGATCTGGCTGTCGCGCTGTCCCTGGTCGATTTCGCCCGAGCCGACAGGGTTGAAGCGTTCCCCCGCCGAGGTCGTGCTCACTCCGGCGGAGACGATGCGGTCGGAGCACATGAGCTTCGGCCCGACGGCGGCGATGGATTCGGTCTCCCCGATGGCGTCGAGCAGCTCATCGAGGCAGTCGGGTTCGGGACGGGAGTCAGGGGTGAGGAACCACAGGTAGTCCGATTCCGCGATCTCCGGCATCTCGCCGGCATCGCGGACCGTCCGTCCCCCGAGATCCACCACGGGGATCTCGGGGAAGCGCGGACGAAGAGCTGTTTCGAGCTCGACCTTGCTGGCATCGTCGCCGGAGACGACGACGATGGTGACGGCTGGACTCACACGACCTTTTTCTTGAGCCGGCGGCGTTCGCGTTCGGACATTCCACCCCAGATGCCGAAGCGCTCATCGTTGGCGAGAGCATATTCGAGGCATTCGGAACGGACGTCGCAGGAGGCACAGACACGTTTGGCTTCGCGAGTCGATCCGCCCTTCTCTGGGAAGAACGCCTCGGGGTCGGTCTGAGCGCAGAGGGCTTGGTCCTGCCAGGACAGTTCGCCGTCGTCTGCGGCGCCCAGGAGCAGCGACAGCGGCGAGACGGCCGAGTTGTCCGTCGGCAGCGGTGTCAGATCACTCGGGTCGACGGCCAGCGGATCGGGCAGCGTCTCGGGTGTACGCGCGCCCGGTTCGATGAACCAGTCTTCGGCACGGCGGGAAGTGACTCCCGGTGCGGCGGCGAAGTCTTCTCTCTCCCGCCATTCTCTCTGTGCACTTTGCACGGTTTTCCCCTTTCTCACGCTCGAGCAGGTCCGTTGCCGTGACTGAGCCGATCAGTCCGATGTACGGTCGAATCCACAGGATCCATGCTCGGCGCGTTCCCCTTTAGGTATAAATTACACGCGTGTCATTACCGCCCCGTCAAGCCCTCATGGAGTACTGAGATGACTCGTGAGACGCTATTCGAACATGCGTTCACATGCACACGCACTCAGAACCCATATATAGGCAATTCCCCTGCCGTCGGGCACAACCTGTGGGATTCGCCTGAGCAAACCCGAAGAATTTCGAAAGTGGGCGCCCCCAATGGGATTATGGAGGAATGAGAGTGGAATCACCGGTGACCCGGCATGAATGATCGCCTGCTCACCGTCTACGCGCCTCCCGTCGACGAGGAGATCGCGCCGGGTTCCGACCTCTCCGCGATTCTCATCAACGCTCTGCGGCGCAACCGCATCGACCTCAAGGACGGCGATATCCTCGTCGTCGCCTCAAAGGTCGTCTCAAAGGCCGAGGGCCGGATGCGCACGGTCGCCGATCGGGCCGAGTTCGAGGAACTCGTCGCGGAGACCGGCACCCACTTGGTCGCCGAACGCTCCTATCGTTCCGGCACCACCGTTCAGATCGTGCGCACCCCGGCAGGCACCGTACAGGCCGCGGCCGGTCTCGATCAGTCGAACTCCGGCGGTGCCGTCATCCTCCACCCGCGCGACAGCGACCGGTCCGCCGACGGCCTGCGCCGACGGGTGGAGCAGGCCTTCGAAGTGCGCATCGGCCTGGTCATCTCGGATACCAGTTCACGCCCGTGGCGGGTCGGGGTCGGCGATATCGCCCTCGGCCTGTCCGGATTCTCCGGCCTCGACGACCAGCGAGGCCGTCCCGACGACGACGGACGCGTCCAGACCGTGACCGTCCGCGCGATCGCCGACGAGATCGCGGCGGCCGCCGACCTGGTCAAGGGCTCCTCCCGCGGACTGCCGATGGCATTGGTCCGCGGGGCCGGCGGGTACCTCGACAACGGCCGCGAAGGTGCCCGAGCGCTCTCCCGCGACCTCGGCGAAGACTGGTTCCGCCACGGCCATGTCGAGGCCATTCAGCGCGGGCTGGGCGTCACCGACCCGCCCGGCAGCGCCCCTGCCGGCGACAACAGCGACGACATCCTCGAACGCGTCTCCCGGGCGATCCGCGTCGTCCGCGCCGGACAGTCGCGGACTCCCGGCCATACCGCGTGGCGGATGCGCATCGAAGGCTCCGGTTCACGGATCACGCTGAGCCCCTCGGACTCACCGGCCACCGCTCAGTCCGGCGGTCCCCCGCTGCTCGAGGCGATGGTCGGACTCGGGTCTCTCGTCGAACGTCTCCACACGGCACTCTTCGCCGAGGATCTCAGCGCCTCCACGCGCTATCACTGGGTCGATGGCGAGCTCGGGGCCTTCCCGCGCGGAGTGACTATCGACATCGGCCTCATCGTGCCCTGACCCACTCGACCGGCACCACCCGACGAACAATCATGGAAGCGGATATGGATCTCTCAGTCATCGCTCACACCGGCGGACCCGTCCTGATCTGGCGCGGGCCCGATTTCGATCGCCTCGATCTCACCGGCCCCGTCGTCTCGAATTGGGTGAATAAGGGAGTCGGTCTCTTCGGCGACTACGACCTCGGCCCGGACTTCACTCTCTTTGCTCCGCTGCCGGAGGGGCTGCACTGGCGCGAAGTCGTCGCGATTCTCAGCGTTCTGCTGGCCGGCGGCCGCGTCGTCATCGCGGCCGAACCGCCTGAAGAGGACTTCATGGCCATCGTTCCCTTCGGCCATGAGGACGATGACTCGGCGGCCGATGCCGACGAGGTCTTCGTCTTCAATCCCCCGGCCCTGGCACTGAGCACCCCGGTCGATTCCGACTTCATCGACGTCAACTCCGCCATCCGCGCCTACCCCGATGTCGCTGCGCGTCACCTCGACGCTTCGGGAATCCTCGAAATCGATGGACAGGTCATCGATTGGAGGCACTCCGAGGCGACCGACCGGGTCCGCCCGCAAGGACTGATCGCCTCGAACTCGACCCCGCTGCCGGTCGAGTGGCCGCGCTTTCTGCAGCACCTCCTCGGCGGTGGTGAGGTCCTGCTCACCAACAGAGTCGACGATGCTCGCATCACGGACCTGGCCGACGGACTGGGCGTGCTCCATGGCACACTGGGCACATGGACAAAGTAGTTGATACCCCCGCAGCAGCGGTGGCCGACATTGCAGATGGATCATCGATCGCCGTGGGCGGCTTCGGTGTCGTGGGCGTGCCTGAATTCCTCATTCGGGCGCTCCAGGACCAGGGAGCCAAAGACCTCGAGGTGATCTCGAACAACGCCGGAGTCGACGGCCGCGGACTGGGCATCCTGCTCGCCGACGGACGCCTCCGCCGCATCATCGCCTCCTATGTCGGCGAGAACAAGGAATTCGCCCGCCAGTACCTGTCCGGCGAGCTCGAGGTCGAACTCACCCCGCAGGGCACCCTGGCGGAGAAGCTGCGCGCCGGCGGCGCCGGGATACCGGGCTTCTACACCATCACAGGCGCAGGCACGCAGGTCGCCGAAGGCGGCATGCCGTGGAAGTACGACACGGAAGGCAACGTCGTCAAGGAATCTCCGGCCAAGGAGACGAAGGTCTTCGACACCTTCGGCGAAGAGGAGGAATACGTCCTCGAGAAGTCGCTGGCCCCTGACTACGCACTCGTGCGCGCCGCGATCGGCGACCGCCACGGCAACCTCGTCTTCCACTCCTCGGCACGGAACTTCAATCCCCCTGCCGCGCAGTCGGCTCGCATCACCATCGCCGAGGTCGAGAAGCTCGTCGAACCCGGAGAGATCGATCCCGACGACGTCCACGTGCCCGGAGTCTTCGTCCACCGAGTGGTGCCTCTGACTCCGGAGCAGGTGGCCGACAAACCCATCGAGAAGCGCACCGTCCGAGAAGCCTGAGGAGACACAGAAATGTCATTGACACGCAATCAGATGGCGGCTCGTGCCGCCCAGGAACTCGAAGACGGCAGCTACGTCAACCTCGGCATCGGCATGCCGACGCTGGTTCCGAACTTCCTGCCCGAGGGCGTCCACCTCGTCCTCCAGTCCGAGAACGGCCTGCTCGGAGTCGGCCCCTACCCGACCGAGGAGGAGATCGATCCCGACCTCATCAACGCGGGCAAGGAGATCGTGACGATGAATCCGGGCGCCGCCTACTTCGACTCGGCGGCGAGCTTCGGCATGATCCGCGGCGGCAAGATCAACGCCGCGATCCTCGGCGCCATGCAGGTGGCCACGAACGGCGACATCGCGAACTGGATGATCCCGGGCAAGATGGTCAAAGGCATGGGCGGTGCGATGGACCTCGTCCACGGCGCCCAGCGCGTCATCGTCATCATGGACCATGTGGCCAAGGACGGTTCGCACAAGCTGCTGGGGTCCTGTGACCTGCCGCTGACCGGAAAGGGCGTCGTCGAACGCATCATCACCGATATCGCGGTCCTCGACGTCTCGGGTGATTCCTTCACCCTCGTCGAACTCGCCCCGGGCGTCACCGTCGACGAGGTCAGGGACAAGACCGGCGCCGAGGTGATCGTCCCGTCCGAGGTGCCCACCATCGAGGTCGCCGCCTGAATTCCAGGCTCATAAACCTACTCACAGTCGAACAGTGGTCGCGTTCGGATGCGCTGAAAACTCAGAAGCATCCGAGCGCGATCACTGTTCTGTGTTCGGCCGCCAGCGCACGCCAGCATTCGCCGACGCCAAACGCCGGATCCGTCCGTCAGAGGAGCCGGACACTGCTCGACAGGCTGGAACACTGATTGTTGGGTCGATCCACGGTGGTTTCATCGAAGAAATCACCGTGGATCGACCCAACAATCAATATTCAGGGGTCCTGCACTCCGGTTCGCAGGGGTGAGTCAGCAGACGAACTCAGCCGCCGGTGGTAGCGGACAACGCGTGCTCAGCGGCAGCCTGCCCCGGTGGTAGCGGACAACGCGTGCTCAGCGGCAGCCTGCCCCGGTGCCCAGTCCGGTGGTCGCCACGAACAGATCGCCGTGGCCGTCTGCCGTCACCGTCGGTTCGTTTGCCGCGATGAACGCGCTCTGACCACGCTCGAGGGTGAGCGTCGAACCGAGCGAGCTGAGCGTGACAGTTCCCGCGGTGCACAGCACGATCGCCGCGCCCCGCCGCTCCACCGTCGTCAGACGCGGGCACCGCAGCGCCTGCAGAGCGAAGTCCTCGGTGGGGCCGCTCAGCATTCCTGCGCGGTCCGGTTCGACCATTCGCGGCGCACCCGCGTGGAAGTCTGTGATCTTCGACAGCTGCTCGATGTCGACGTGTTTCGATGTCAGTCCGCCGCGCACGACGTTGTCGCTCGAGGCCATGATCTCGATGCCGGTGCCGAAGAGGTAGGCGTGCAGCACCCCGGCGTCCATCGTCAGTGCCTCACCTGGCTGCAGGTGGACGCGGTTGAGCATGAGTCCGACCAATGCGCCCGGATCGTGGGGGTAGTCGGTGACGAGTTCGCAGAACGTCTGCGCCGGGTCGACTGCGCTGCCGGCTCGGCTGACGTGCCCGATGGGCAATTCGTCGATTCCGTGGACGGCCACCTCGTCGACGAGCCCGGGCGTCCGCGGGTCGCTGAGGATGATTTCGACGGCGCGCGAGAGCGCCTTGGACTCGCTGAAGGACTTCAGGGCAGCGATGATCGCCCCGAGGACGTCCAACGACGGCGGCGTCAGAGGCTGGGAGAGCATCCGTTCGAACGTCGCCCGCACGGCCTTACGAGGGCGGAAGCCCGTGAGCGCGTGGAAGTCCGTGAGCGCGTAGATGAGCTCGGGTTTCGCCGAGGCGTCCTTGAAGTTGCGATCGGGTGCGTCGAGGGCTGGTCCCGCCTCCTCCTCGGCGGCGAAGCCGACGCGCGCCTGTTCCCGATTCGGGTGCACCTGGATCGACAGGGCTTTGCGGGCAGAGAGCACCTTGAGCAGGAACGGCAGTCGAGCGCCGAAGGAATCGAGGGAGTCGTGACCGAGCAGGCCCTCCGGGTCCCCTGCCAGGTATTCGATGAGGTTGGGTCCGAGCCGACGCTCCGTCTCGGTCGCCACGCCGCCCGTCGACTCCTGCTCGCCGAGGCGGTTCTGCCGTTCCAGCGGAGCCTGGGTCCGCGCGTGGCCGACGTCGAGGCGAGAGGGGCTGACCGGGTGGGCTCCGAGCCAGAGTTCCGCGCAGGGGGTGCCGTCCGGAACAGTGCCGAGGATCGCGGGAATCGCGTCTGTGCTGCCCCATTCGAAGTTTTTGACCGTGTTGTGCAGACGATGCACTGCGGGCCCCCTTTTAGACAGGATCGAGTCGGATTCACTTCCGGTGAGTTCCGGCTGTGCTCCGTCCAGCCTAATCCCACCGTCACTCGCGGAGCTGGCACTTCACTGACTGTTCAGGCGAAGTCATCATCTGTTCACCGCTTGTCACCTGGGCGGATGCATTCTGCTCGGTAAGCACCGCTCGCAGAATCGTCCGGAAAACCCGACAATGCCCCGAGGACGATCCGCAGTGGGATCGTCCTCGGGGCACTGTCTTTCTGTACGCCCTGTCCTCGATGCCGGCTGTCAGCCGACTACGCGGATGACCTTGGCTCCACGGTCGAGCATCCAGCTGTAGCTGCGCTTCGTGGTGTTCGTCCGGGTCGAGCCTGCATCGTACATCTGACCCTTGGTCTCGGAGATGATTCCGATATGACCGGGGATCCAGATCAGGTCGCCTGCCTTGGCGTCCTTGAGGGAGATCTCCTTGCCGGCGTAACGCTGCTGACTGGTTGTGCGGGGCAGTTTGACGCCGTTCTTGCCATAGACGTACTGGGTATAGCCCGAGCAGTCCCAACCGGACTTCGGCGAGGTGCCGCCCCAGACGTACTTGACGCCCATGTGAGCCTTCGCCTCCTTGATGATGGATGCACGCTGAGCCGCAATCTTTTCGGCCTTGGTCGGCTTGTCCTTCTTCTTGGAGTCGTCCTTTTTGGAATCGTCCTTGGACTTATCGTCCTTCTTGGAGTCATCCTTCTTGGAATCGTCCTTGGACTTGTCGTCCTTCTTGGAGTCATCCTTGGACTTGTCATCCTTCTTGGAGTCATCCTTGGACTTGTCGTCCTTCGAGTCCTTGTCGTCTGCAGAACCTTCCCCGGAGTCTGCAGGCGACTTGTCATCGGTGGACTTGTCTCCAGGTGGTGTCGTGCCGCCCGGAGCATTGTCGTCGCTGACTCCGCCGGCGATCGAACCCTTGGCGGAGAACTCGGTGGTTCCGTAGCCTTCGGCCCAGACGAGACGTGCTCCCTGGAAGAGCTGCTCACCGCGGCCCTTCTTATAGACCACGTCCGACTTGGGGTAACCGAGGTGACCCTTGACGGTCCCCTTGTCACCCCAGTACTTCATGATCACGCCGGAGGTGTAGTGGGCGCCGGTGTCCTTCGACCAGTAGAACGAGCCCTTTTCGAAGCGCTGCGCGGCGCCCCCGCCCTTGAGGCCGCCCTTCTCCGCAGAGGTGGGCAGCCCCAAGTCGGTGACTGCATCGCCCTTGTATGCCGAAGCGATGGCTCCGGACAGGTGGTAGGCGCCGGTCTTCTTGGACCAGTAGACGGTGCCCTTCTCGAACTTCTGCGCCTTGGCGCCCGAGACGCCCTTGACGTCGTATTCCTTGCCGAGAGCCTTACCGAGCTTGTTCTTCTCGGCGTACTTCTCGATCGAGGTCTTCGCCTTCGGCTTCTCGGTCTTCTTGTCGTCGTCCTTCTTGGAGTCGTCCTTCTTGTCGCTGGGCTGTTCGCCGGTCTTCAGAATCGAATTGACCGTCGAGCGCATTTCGCCCAGCTTCGCGTAGAAGGCATCGCCCGGGCAGTCGGTCTGGCCCAGGTCGCGGTGTCCGACCAGGTTCGACTTCGTCGCCTTCGAGATTCCGTTGAGGGAGAACTTCCAAGCGATCGCCGAGGCGACGGCATCGCGAGTCTTCTTCGGCGGAGCCGCACTGTTGTAGGTACCCAGCACGGAGATGCCGAAGGTACCGGTGTTGTGTCCGGCGACGTGGGCACCGATGACGGCCTTCGAGACGTCACCGCCGCGGGCGTGCCAGAGGCGACCGTACTTGTCTGCGACGACGTTGTATCCGATGTCGTTCCAGCCGCGGCCCTGCTGGTGGTAGGCCTGGATACCGCGGATGATTCCGGGAACGTCGGCAGCCGAGTAGCTGTTCGAGCCGGAGGTGTGGTGGACGACGGCCTGCTTGATGCCGCTGGCATAGTCGGGGCTGCCACGGTAGGCCTTGGCTCCCCACGAGCTGCGCGAGCCGATCTTCGGCTTCGACACCTTCTTCGCCACGGTATCCACCGTGGACGACCCGGGCACGTAGTTCTGGTTGGTCACCGTCGCACCTGCGGCCGCGTCCACATTCTCTGCAGATGTCGCTTCGGCGTCAGCCGAGTCCTCGGTCGACTGCTCCGGTGCGGATTCCGTCCCGGCGGAGTCGCCGCTCACCTGATCGTCGAGTTCGACAGGAGCATTCTCGGCGACGGCCTGAGCGTCACCGGCGTCCCGTTTCGGGTCGACCAGCACGAGTTCGGCCTCGCTCGGCGCGGAATCGCCGAGGATGCGCATCTGAACAGCGGACGCGTTCGACACCGTCATCGGCTCCGAACCCTTGTTCTGGGCTTCTTCCTGCTGCTCTTCGTCCAGGGTGTCCCAATTGCCCCAGTCCGATCCGTGCTTGATGCGGACCTGGATGCGGATATTGGACTTCGCCTGGGAGAACGTGAATCCGACGAGACTCGGATTGTTCTCGGGAACGTCGAGGACATCGGAGATGAGGGCGATATTCACTCCGTCTTCGGTCTTCTGACGGACCGAGCCGGAGATGTCGTCTTCGTCCTGAGTCTCCGACTCTTCGGACGAATCCTTCGCGCCTTCGTTCCCCGCATCGTCGGACTTCTCGTCGTCGGACTTCGGGTCCTCGTTGTCTGCGCCTTCGGCAGGAGCCTGCTCTGTCTCTGACGGAGCCGATCCCTCGGACGGCACGGCCTCGTCAGAGCCGGACGTCAGTCCGGCAGAGACGTTGTTGACCGAACCCGCAGATGCCGACGCTGACGCGTTGACGATATCGGGCACCTTGGCCGAGGCCAGCGCTGTCTGCGACTTGAAGATATTCGGCAGATTGCTCGTGGCGCTCTGGTTGGCGGCGGTGGCGGTGGAATCACTGGAATCGCGGGCGCCGGGGACGTTGAGTCCCTCTTTGCTGACGTTCAGCGCCTCTTTGGACACATCAGGCGACGTCGTGGCTGCAGAAGCCGTCGGTGCCGTGACCGCTAAGGTGCCGATCAGCGCAACGGAAGCGCAGCCCGCAACAGTGGGCAATAGATATTTCATCGTTACAGCCTTTTCGAGGAAGACAGGGAAGTTCAGGCCTCGAGGTCCCCTGCACCGTTGGCAGAACGGTGGGCAACCCCAACATCTCAAAATTGTTACACATTTTCGGCGTGTCAGACTAGCCACAGAGCAGAATATTCTAATTACACGAGTGTGGTTCCCAGTATTGGCAAGGGACACACCGAGCAAAAGAATTTCTCGGAATCGTCGTGGAATCGACCGATTCGGTCATTGACCTGATCACGACCGGTCCCACAGCGGTGCCTCAGGGCACGTAGCAGATCGCCTTTGCGTCGGCTTCGTCGCCGTTGTCAGCCGAGGTCTCGCCGGCACCCTGTGCCAGCAGCTGCGGCCCTGAACCGGAGTTCGGATCGAGTCCCGCATCGACTCCGGCAGCGGCTGACAGGTCGCCTCCGGGAACCGAGAACGCGCCTTTGTCCTCTTCGGAGGACTTCGACGACTCCTCGATCTTATCGGCTACCAGCTGATGTGCCACATCGAAGTCGGGATGCGACGGAGTGATGCGCGGCGGGGTGAGGTCGACGGATTCGATCTTCTGGGACTTCACCTTGAGTGCGAGGTCGACGAACGAGTCGACCTGAGACGACGGGATGTCCGTAGACACGGCCCCCGGGGTGGCCTTCGCGATCGACTGGTAGCGGGTGAGCACGGTCGCCGGCTCGAGCTGTTTGACCATCGCGGTCTGCACGCAGCGCTGACGAATCATGCGCTCGTAGTCGCTGGAGAACTCTCGGGACCGGGCGAACCACAGCGCGTGGAAGCCGTCGAGCTTCTGCTTGCCCGGTTCGATCCAGCCCTTGACCGGCCCGTGCTCGCCCGTGTTCGGATCGACCTTCGACGAGATCGGCACCCGCTTGCCGGAGACCAGAGTGATCCCGCCGAGGGAATCGATGAGGTTCTCGAACCCCTTGAGGTTGATCATCGCGTAGTACTGGACCTCGAGACCGGTGACACCCGAAACGGCGTCCATCGTCGCCTGCTCTCCGGCCTTCTTCGGGTCCTCGAACTCGTCCTTGTGCTGTTCGCCCTGTTGGAAGACAGCGTTGAGCAGGCATTCGTCTCCGCAGTTGTATCCCTGCGGGTAGTGCTTGTGCAGCGGGGAATCGTCCGGGAACGGCACGTTCTCCATATTCCGAGGCAGGCCGATGATGACCGATTTTCCGGTCTTCGCATCGATCGAGACCAGCGACAGCGAGTCCGGTCGGATTCCCGTCCGACCCTTTCCTGCATCCGAACCCAGCAGCAGGATGTTGTATCGGCCGTCGACGGGCTTGAGCGCCTGGCCCGAGGCGAACAGGTCGCTCATCAGACCGCGCTGGGAGTTGAGAATCGTCGTCCCCCAGGCCAGAGGGCCCACGACGATGAGCAGGAGGGCGCAGAAGGCCGCCACGAAGCGCTTGCGGGCCTTCCGGGAGATGGTGACGATCCGGATGCGGCGCAGGGTGTCGAACAGGCACAGCGCCCAGTTGATCGCGATGACGGGCACCCAGATGGTCAGAAAGGTGAGAATGAACGGGTTCGTGCCGATGGTGAACAGGAATGTGCGGCTGATGAGGACGATCGCTCCGGCAACCAGGGCCAGAATCCAGCTGATGGCGGTGATCGACAGTGAGATCTTCGCCCAGCGGCGATGACCGAACAGGAGCTGCACTCCCCCGGGGACGATGACTGTGACGAGCAGCAGGAGCCACGCCCGCACATCACGCGTCGGCTGCGAAGCATACGACGGGTGGCGGATCGGATCCACGTATCTCGTTTCGGCCACTGACTTCCCTTCGCTTCGGGCTCTGCTCACGGACTGCTGCTGACGTCGACATCCGCCGGGGATCACGCACAGGTCGCTTCGACTCATCGGGTGTCCACCGCAGACTACTGTGCCAAAGACAGTTCAGAGTCCACTGTGTTCACCTATTGTGTCGCGTGAGAACCGTCGATTCCGGCACATCCGCGCCGCGCATGTCGCATTCTTATGCCTGTGCGATTGTTCACAGGCAGACGAACGGGCACTGCAGACTCCCGTCAGGGAACCGACAGTGCCCGTTCGACACGGCCCGGCCGTCGTCGTACGCCGCCCGCAGCAGACGGCTCGAACCCGGCTCAGCCGAGGAGCTTGCGCCCCATCACCATCCGCTGGATCTGGTTGGTGCCTTCGTAGATCTGAGTGATCTTCGCGTCGCGCATCATCCGCTCGACCGGGTGGTCGACGACGTAGCCGGCTCCGCCGAGCAGCTGCACGGCGTCCGTGGTGATCTCCATCGCGGCATCGGAGGCGAATGCCTTCGCTGCGGCTCCGAAGTAGGTGAGGTCGTCGTCGCCGCGTTCGCTCTTGGCGGCGGCGGTGTAAGTGAGCTGGCGAGCAGCCTCGAGCTTCATGCCCATATCGGCGAGCATGAACTGGATCGCCTGGTTATCGGCGATCGATCTGCCGAACTGCTGGCGATCCTT
This sequence comes from Brevibacterium limosum, assembly GCF_011617705.1. Taxonomy (NCBI): domain Bacteria; kingdom Bacillati; phylum Actinomycetota; class Actinomycetes; order Micrococcales; family Brevibacteriaceae; genus Brevibacterium; species Brevibacterium limosum. Next base: position 2,581,485 of record NZ_CP050154.1, read on the forward strand.
GACGTAGGCCACGGCGTAGTCCAGGGCGCCCTGGGCGACTCCGACGGCCTGTGCGGCGATCGTGACTCGGGTGTGGTCGAGGGTGCGCAGGGCGATCTTCAGACCCTCTCCGGGCTCGCCGACGATGCGGTCGCCGGGCAGGCGCACATTGTCGAAGAGGAGTTCGCGGGTGGGTGAGCCCTTGATGCCGAGCTTGCGTTCCTTTTCGCCGAAGGTGAATCCCTCGTCCGACTTCTCGACGACGAAGGCCGAGATATTGCGTCCACGCGCTCCGTCGGGGTCGGTCACGGCCATCACCGTGTAGTACTCGGACTCTCCAGCGTTGGTGATCCAGGTCTTGACCCCGTTGAGGATCCAGTCGTCGCCATCGCGTTCGGCGCGGGTCTTCATCGATGCGGTGTCGGACCCGGCTTCGCGCTCCGACAGACCGTAGGAGAATCCTGCTTCGCCGGCGGCCACGGACGGGAAGTACTTCTTCTTGATCTCTTCGCTGCCGCCGAGCTGGACCGGCATGCTGCCGAGCTTGTTCACAGCCGGGATGAGCGAGGACGAGACGCAGCCGCGTGCGACTTCTTCGATGATGATCGACACTGCCAGCGCATCGGCTCCCATCCCCCCGTACTCTTCGGGAATGTGCGCGGCGAAGAAGTCCGTCTCGACGAGGGCGTCATGCGCTTCCTGCGGGTAGCGGGAGTCTGCGTCGACCTCGGCGGCGAACGGGGCGATCTTCTTCTCGACGACGTTGCGAACCGCGGCGCGGATCTCTTCGTGCTCTTCGCTGGGCTGGTAGAGGTCGAACATCATTCTCCTAAGACTTATCAAACGTTCAGCAAGGGCTATTATTCCTGCAGTGCCCGGCCTTTGTCGAGCGCCACCTGCCGCAGCTGGCCCCGGTAGTCGTCGAGACTGGAGCGCAGAGCCTCAGCTTCCGCCCCTTGGCCGGCCCCGAGGATGCGGGCCGCCAGAAGCCCGGCGTTCTTGGCGCCGCCGATCGAGACGGTGGCCACGGGGACGCCGCCGGGCATCTGCACGATGGAGAGGAGGGAGTCCATTCCGTCGAGGTATTTCAGCGGTACGGGAACGCCGATGACCGGCAGCGAGGTCATCGAGGCGATCATCCCGGGCAGGTGGGCCGCTCCCCCGGCTCCGGCGATGATCACGCGGATGCCGCGATCGGCCGCCGTCTTCGCCCACTCGATCATATCCTCGGGCATGCGGTGGGCGGAGACCACCTCGGCGCTGGATTCGATGCCGAGCTCAGCGAGGGCTTCGGCGGCGGCCTTCATCGTCGGCCAGTCCGAGTCCGAACCCATGACGATGCCGACCGGAGCCTCGGTCGGAGTGGAGCCTTCGTTCGCTGTGGTCATCTGTGCTTCCTTCGTTGCAGGCGGTTCGTTCCCGACGGTGCGGATGAGTTGCGGATGGTCCCCCGGCCGGATGGTTCCCCCAGCCCGGACGGTCCCGGGGTCACGATGGTTCCGGGGCTCAGTCGGTGCCGGAATCCCCGTCGGCCCGCAGGTCCTCCGGAGCAGGCATCTGCGGATGCGGATCGACATCGACACCGGCGATGAAGTCCGCGGCGTGCCGTGCTCGGGCGATCACGAGCTGCCGATCGTCGCCGTAGGCATTGACGTGGCCGACCTTCCGACCCGGGCGCACGCCCTTGCCGTAGAGGTGGACCTTGACGGCCGGGTCGTGGGCCATGACGTGCAGGTACGGCTGGTAGAGGTCCTCGTGATCGGCACCGAGGATGTTGACCATCACGGACACGTCCTCCCTCGCCGCTGGGCTGCCCAGGGGGAGATCGAGGACGGCGCGCAGATGCTGCTCGAACTGGCTCGTCACCGCCCCGTCCTGAGTCCAGTGCCCCGTATTGTGCGGACGCATCGCGAATTCGTTGATGAGGAAGCCCTCAGGTGTTTCGAACATCTCCATCGCCATCACGCCGGTGACCTCGAGGGTGCCGGCGACGGTGAGGATCGCCTCGGTGATGGCCCGCGCCTTCTCGGCAGGCAGATCGGGTGCCGGGGCGATCGCTTCCTTGCACACCCCGTTCTGCTGCCAGGTCTCGACGACCGGCCATACTGCGGTCTGTCCCATCGGGGAGCGTCCGACCATGACGGCGAGCTCCCGGGTGAAGTCGACCTTCTCCTCGGCGAGCAGCTGCGGCACCTCGTTCAGCCACTCGACGGCCTCTGCGAGGCTGTCGATGACGCGCACGCCCTTGCCGTCATAGCCGCCGCGCGGCGTCTTGAGGATGAAGGGGTAGCCGACGCGCGCGGCGAAAGCCTCGACATCGGCGGCCGAGGTGATCTCCGCCCATGCGGGGTTCGGCAGTCCCAGCTCGTCCATCTTCGTGCGCATCCGGATCTTGTCCTGCGCGAAGATGAGGGCATCGGGTCCCGGGCGCACGGCGTGTCCGGCCTCGACGAGGGCCTCCAGATGCTCCGGCGGGACGTGTTCGTGGTCGAAGGTGATGACATCGACCGTCTCGGCGAAGGCCTTGAGGGTCGGATAGTCCGTATAGTCGCCGACGGTCACCTCATTGATGACCAGGGTGGCGGGGGCGTCGGCGGTCTCCGCTAGAACTGAGAAGCGGACGCCGAGGGCTTCTGCGGCAGGTGCGAGCATGCGTGCCAATTGACCGCCGCCAATGACACCGATTCGAGGAAAAGTCACGTGTGCCATCCTAACGTGGGCAGTCAGACGAGGAGGAGCGGGATCTGCAGTTCCTGCTCCGTGGTGGAACCGTGGTGGCCGATGAGCGCCAGCGCCGAGGCGGATTCCACATCCGAATCCACCACGGCGAAGCCATCGGTGCAGATGACGAGGAAATCCCCGATCCGCGGATAGACGTGCGGGGCGACGGGGCCGAAGTAGCCGCGGGCGATCGCCTCGGATTTCGGCAGGATGAGTCCGCGGTCGCCGATCGTCTCCTGCCAGGCCGGAAGCACGTCCGTCTCGGCGCCGTCAGCGGCGTAGAGGTGCAGTGCTCGCGGTTCCCCGCCGACGTGGCGCAGACCAGCCTTGAGTTCCGGGGTCTCGGCGAGGTCGAGGCGGCGTTCGTGGTCGACGTCGACCATGCCGTGGTCGGCGGTGATCAGCATGGTCGTATCGTGCGGGAGATCGGAGGCGAGCCGGGACAGGGCGAGATCGACGCGTTCGAGCTCCTCGGTCCAGGCCGCGGAATCCGCACCGTGGACATGTCCGGTCTTGTCCAGGTTGCCCCAGTAGAGGTAGACGAGGCGACGGCCGGAAGCCTTCACTTCGGCCAGGGCCTGGGCGCAGCGTTCCTCCAGGGTCTTCGAGTCGCGGAACCTGCCGCCGCGCAGCGATGCCCGGTTGAGCCCGCGACCGGCGAATTTCCTCTCCCCGAGGCTGACCACATCGACCTCGGCATCGGTGAGCCGTTCGAAGATCGTCGCGTCGGGGACCCAGGCGATCGGGTCGACGTCGAGGTTCCACGTCAGCTGGTTGAATACCGCGTCCTTCTCCGGGTCGAGGACCCGGTAGCCGACGACTCCGTGCGCACCGGGCAGACGGCCCGTGGCCAGAGAGGACAGAGAGTTCGCCGTCGTCGAAGGGAACCCGGCGGACAGGGTCCGGCGCGTCCCGGCCTGTGACCGGAAGAAAGGAGTGTAGCCGCTGTAGCGGCGCAGCTGCTGCTCGCCCAGACCGTCGATGAGCACGACGATCGTCGCCCGGGACTCCCGGTCGAGCCCGAGCGCACGGGCCCGATCGGACATCGGCGCATCGAGTGCGTCTCCGGCTCCGAGGCCCAGCGCTGCGGCGGGCACGACGTCGGAGAGCATGGGGCCCGTATAGTTCGGAGGCCCCAACAGCACACTGCCGGGGTGAGACTGCGGCCCCTGCTGTGTTGAGTTCTCGCTCATCAGCGACGCGACCGCAGCCGAGCGTGGAAGACAGCGGCACGCAGTCTGCCGGCGAAGTCGGCCATGCGATCGACGGCGGCCTGCCCCTCGGCCTCGGCCGAGACCCGGAGCATGACATCCTCGGCGAAGATCGACCCGCCGTAGCCGTGATCGCCCATGCAGTTGGGGTCTCCGCAGGTCTCGGGGAAGGCTTCGATCCGCTTCGACGCGCCCCAGGACATCGTCAGCGAGACCTCGACGGGCTTGTCGCCGGGTTTGTAGGCGGCCGGATCGGCGAACGTGCGACCGACCATCACGGTGCCCAGGCGGTCGAGTTCGATGTCCTCGCTGCTCGTGACCGCACGAGGTTTGGATCCCGGCTCCGCATTCGGATCGTCATCGACATGCGCCAGCAGCAGCCGGGTCTCGGTGAGGACGAAGGCGGTGACATGCCGGTGGATGGATTCGATGTCGACATGAGTGTCGATGTGGACGAAGTGAGCCAGTACCGGTTCATCATAGAGCGAGTCGGCGAGTATGCCTTGAGTGAGCTGGGGATAGTAGCCGGCCGACTGCAGATCGTGAACGAGAACCTCGGGTAATGCCATGCCCACCATTGTGCCCCACTCCCCTGACACTTCCCAGCGAGGTCGGCCATATCCGGGCGCCTGACGCATATGCTGGAACCATGGAAGACTATCCTGCCGGGTGGGAAGCCGATGTCGTCCTCCGCGACGGCGGCACCGCCCATCTGCGTCCGATCACCCCTGACGATGCCGCTGCCCTGGCCCGCATGCACGAAGCCCAGTCACCGGAGTCCGTCTATCTGCGCTTCTTCGCTCCGCTGCCCCGGCTGCCGCAGCGCGACCTCGATCGTTTCGTCAACGTCGACCACCGGGACCGGGTGGCACTGATCATGCTCATCGGCGATGACATCATCGGCGTCGGTCGCTTCGATCGGATCAGTGACACCGACGCCGAGGTGGCCTTCAACATCGCCGATGCCCACCAGGGCCGCGGGGTCGGCTCGATCCTTCTCGAACACTTGGCCGCGGCCGCGCGCGAATCAGGGATCCAGCGCTTCACCGCCGAGGTGCTGCCCCAGAACCGTTCGATGCTGCAGGTCTTCCAAGCCGCCGGCTATGAGGTCTCCCGCGGATTCGACGACGGCGTCGTGGCCGTGAACTTCGACATCGATCCCACGGCACGGTCGATCGAAGTCCAGGCCTCTCGGGAGCACAGGGCCGAGGCCCTGAGCGTGCGCACGGTTCTCCATCCTGCCTCGGTGGCGGTGATCGGCGCCAGCCGCAAACGCAACTCCACCGGCCATCTGCTCATCCGCAACATCACGGCCGCGAAGTTCGCCGGCGACCTGTGGGTCGTCCACCCAGAAGCCGATCAGATCGCCGGAGTCCAGGCGTATCCGAGCCTCGACGACCTGCCGGGCAAAGCCGACCTCGCCGTCATCGCCGTGCCGGCCGAGTCCGTCACCGAGGTGGTCAAGGACTGTGCCGTGCACGGGGTCAAGGCCGTACTCGTCATCTCCTCCGGGTTCGCCGAGACCGGCCCCGAAGGCGCCGAACTCCAGCGCCGCATGGTCGCGACCTCCCGCGCCTACGGAATGCGCGTGGTCGGACCGAACTCCTTCGGTCTGGTCAACGAGGCCGCCGACATCTCGCTCAACGCCTCCTTGGCCCCGTTCCTGCCCGCTTCGGGAACGCTCGGACTGTTCAGCCAGTCCGGGGCGCTGGGCACCGCCCTGCTTGCAGCGGCGAAGAATCGCGGACTGGGCGTTTCCACGTTCGTCTCCGCCGGCAACCGAGCCGACCTCTCCGGCAACGACCTCCTCCAGTACTGGGAGGAGGATCCGGCCACGCAGACCGTCGGCCTCTATCTAGAGTCCATCGGCAACCCGCGCAAGTTCTCGCGCATCGCCCGCCGTGTCTCTCGCGTCAAGCCCGTCGTCGTCATCAAATCCGACCTCACGGGCCGGGAGCTGCCGCCGGGGCACATCGTGCGCACCTCATCACTGGCTCCGAACACCCTCGACCAGGTGCTCGAGCAGGCGGGAGTGATCCGCGCGGAGACCATCCACCAGCTCTTCGACCTCGCCCAGGTGTTCTCCACGCAGAAGCTGCCCGCGGGCCGGCGAGTCGGAGTCATCGGCAACTCCGCGGCGATGAGCACCCTGATCATGCAGCGCGCACGCTCCGAGGGTCTCCGCGTCGACACCGACCCCGTGTCCCTGCATCCCGAGGTCGATGCGGAGACCTTCCGGACCGAACTCGATGCGATGTACGAACGTGACGACGTCGATTCGGTCATCGTCACCTTCACTCCTTCGACCGGTGCGGAAGAGACCGAGATCGCCGGACTGCTGTCCGAATCCGCGGCACGCTCCGGAAAGACCACGGTCGCCTGCTTCCTCGGCATCCACGGTGTCCAAGACGAGCTGACCTCGTTCCTCACCGATTCGGACGGCGACCGGGTCTCCCACACCGTCCCCAGCTACATCGGTCCCGAAGACGCCGTATGGGCTCTGGCCCGGGCCACGGACTACGCCCGCTGGAGGGCGGCCGATCATGGTCGCTACACCGAACTCGACGATATCGACGACAAGCAGGTGCGGGCGATCATCGACTCCGCCCTGGAAGGTGCGCAGCCGGGCGCGCCCGTCCGGCTCGAACGCGATGACACCCGGGACCTGCTCAGCGCCTACGGCATCGAGGTGCTTCCCTATATTGCTGCCTCCTCGGTGGAGGAAGGCATCGCTGCGGCCGAGAAGATCGGCTATCCCGTCGCACTCAAGGCCGTGACGAAGGTTCTGCGGCACCGGATGGAGCTCGGCGGTGTGAGACTGAATATCGATACTCCCGAGGAGCTGGTCGAGGACTTCACCGCAGTCCAGGAGACCATCCGGCAGCTGGCCGGTGAGGAGGAGCCGCTCGTCGACGTCCAGGCCATGGCCCCGCACGGTGTGCCCTGCGTCCTCCGCGCCGGAGAGGACCCGCTGCTCGGTCCGCTGCTGGCGTTCTCACTGGCGGGAGACACGACTGAGCTGCTCGGCGATGTCGCTCATCGGGTCGCCCCGATCACCGACAAGGAGGCCGGGGACATGATCCGGTCGATCAAGGCCTCGCCCAGACTGTTCGGCTATCGCGGTCTGCCGCCGATGAACATCGAACCGCTGCGCAATGTGCTGGAGAGGCTCGCGGTGCTGGTGGAGAATCATCCGCAGATCCTCGAACTCGTCATCCATCCGATGGTCGCCACGGAGACCGACGCGCATGTGCTCAGTGCACATGTCGACCTGCTGCCCGACCCGACTCGGATCGACGGAACCCGTCGTCTGCTGAGCTGAGACCATTCGAGAAGAGACCCGCTGAGCTGAAAGGAGAATCCACACCCGCCGCAGGCTGTCTTCGAATTTCAACGACCGAGCGCCAGATTGGCGCGTCCTATACCAATTCGCAGACTTGACGGGTAGTGTCTGTATCCGTTCACCACGAAATGTTATGAATTCGTGTTTTAGTGAGTGGCCGCTCCGGCGGCCGCTGTCTGTGGCCAGTCACTGGCCATCCACCGTCCCAGGCGTCCGCGCTCCGCGGGTGTCCCATGAGAGCGAGGCCTCACAGTCATGATTTCGCGCAGAGACGTCGTCACCGACTCCGCGATCGCCGTAGTCGCCGAACAAGGAGTCCGCGGACTCACCCACCGGGCAGTCGACGCGCTGGCCGAACTGCCGGTGGGGTCGACTTCGAATGTCTACCGCACCCGCGATGCCCTGATCACCGGAATCATGGAGCGCATCGGAGAATTGAACTCCCAGCAGCTCGAGCGCCTGCCGGAGCTCATGCGTACTCCGGGCGCCGATCCCATCGAAGTCGCCGTCGACTTCTGCATGAACTGGCTGACCACCGACCGCAACCGGTTCTACACGATGATGATGCTCAGCCTGGATCCGGCGCTGCCGCCCGAGGCCGTGATCGCCAAGGAGAAGAACCTCCGGGCGATCAAGGACTTCATCATGCGCTTCGCCGGCATCGACGCGGAGTACGCGCAGCGGGTCAACAGCTCTGTCGCCGGCATGATGTTCAGCGAACTCGTCGCTGGCACGGCGGATCGTTCGCGTGTCGAGGCCTACCTCAAGGAGTTCTTCCAGTGGCTGCGCGGCAGCCGCGAAAGCGCCTGAGCTCCGACACGGACCCTCCGGAAACGCCCGATTGAGCAGGAGTTCGCAAATCGAACGCTAGAATCGACGGGTGCCCTCCCCCGCTGAGGTCAGGCTTCGGCGCGGGCGGGTGTTCGAATCGAACAGTTCGTGCGTCAAAGGAGTTCCATGCCCGAAGGCAGAGTCATCGAAGTCGACGTCTCATCAGAGATGGAGAGTTCGTTCCTCGAATATGCGGTCTCGGTCATCCACTCCCGCGCCCTGCCCGATGCCAGGGACGGTCTCAAGCCCGTCCAGCGTCGCATCGTCTACCAGATGGGCGATATGGGTCTGCGCCCTGAGCGCGGTCATGTGAAGTCCTCTCGCATCGTCGGTGATGTCATGGGCAAGCTCCACCCGCACGGCGACACCGCGATCTACGACGCCCTCGTCCGCCTCAGCCAGGGTTTCATCATGCGTGTGCCGCTCGTCGACGGCCACGGCAACTTCGGCTCCCTCGATGACGGGCCTGCGGCCCCTCGCTACACAGAGGCGCGCCTGACCACGGCGTCTATGCAGATGATCGCGGGTCTCGACGAAGACGTCGTCGACTTCGTACCGAACTACGACAACACGCTCACCCAGCCCGAGGTCCTGCCCAGCGCCTTCCCGAACCTGCTCATCAACGGCACCTCGGGCATCGCAGTCGGAATGGCCACGAACATGGCTCCGCACAATCCCGGCGAAGTCATCGCCGCCTGTGCCCACCTCATCCGCAACCCGGAAGCCGGGCTCTCGGAGCTCATGCGCTACATCCCCGGCCCGGATCTGCCCACCGGCGGGCGGATCATCGGCCTCGACGGTGTGCGTGAGGCCTATGAGACCGGTCGCGGCACGTTCCGCACCCGGGCCACGGTGTCCTTCGAGAACATCAGTGCCCGCCGCAAGGGCATCGTCGTCACCGAACTGCCCTACCTCGTGGGACCGGAGAAGGTCGTGTCGAAGGTCAAGGACGCCGTCGGGGCGAAGAAGCTCACGGGAATCGCCTCGATCGACGACTACTCGGATCGCAAGAACGGCATGCGTCTGGTCATCGGAATCAAGAACGGCTTCAATCCCGAGGCCGTCCTCGCCGAGCTCTACCGCCAGACACCGCTCGAGGAATCGTTCAGCATCAACAATGTCTGCCTCGTCGACGGGCAGCCGCGGACCCTGGGACTGCGCGAGCTCCTCACCGTCTACCTGTCCCACCGCATCGACGTGGTGCGCAGGCGCACGGTCTTCCAGCTGCGCAAGGCCAAGGACCGGCTCCACCTCGTCGAAGGTCTGCTCATTGCGATCCTCGACATCGATGAGGTCATCCAGCTCATCCGCTCCTCGGATGATGCGGCCACGGCGCGTACCCGCCTCATGGATGTCTTCGAGCTCTCCGAGCTGCAGGCGACGTACATCCTCGATCTGCAGCTGCGTCGGCTCACGAAGTTCTCCCGTCTCGAACTCGAGGCCGAACGTGACGAGCTGAAGAAGACGATCGAGTACCTCGAATCGCTGCTGGCCGATGAGGCGAAGCTGCGTGAGCTCGTCGCCGCCGAGCTCGAGGCCACCGCCGAGATCATCGGCACACCGCGGCGCACGGTCCTCATCGAAGGGTCGATGAAGGAGCTGACGGCCAAGGGCAAGAAGGCTCCGGCGAACCTCAAGATCGCTGATTCCCCCTGTCGGGTGCTGCTGTCGACCTCCGGACGCATCGCACGCACCTCGGACGCCGCTCCCCTGGCACGCGCGGGCCGACGCTCCAGCCATGATGCGCTGGTCTCGGAGGTCGTCACCACGACTCAGGGCAAGGTCGGCGCCATCACCACCACCGGCCGCCTGCACATGGTCGATGTCGTCGACCTGCCGGCCCTGCCCCCGGCAGCGGCACGGCCCAATGTCGCCGGTGGGGTGAAGATCGCCGAATATGCGGCCCTGGAGAAGAACGAGAAGATCATCGGTCTGGTCGACCTCGACCGCGAGTTCGTCCTCGGCACCGCCGAAGGCGTCGTCAAACGGGTGTCGGTGTCCGGTCGTCCGAACAAGAACGAATGGGAAGCCATCACTCTCAAGGGCAAGGACTCCGTCGTCGGGGTCGCCCAGCCCGAGGACATCGACGATTCCCTCTCCGTGTTCGTGACCTCGAACGCCCAGCTGCTCGCCTTCGACGCCTCCGGCCTGCGTGCGCAGGGCTGGAACGCCTCCGGTGTGGCCGGAATCAAGGTTGCCGCCGACGCGAAGGTGATCTTCTTCGGAATGACCCCGAAGGCGGCGAAGACCGACGAGGACGGTGCCGCGGATGCCGAGCTCGGCAGCTTCGCTGTTGTCACCGTCGCCAGCGGTGAGAACTTCTACGGTGCCCCGTCGTCGTCGATCAAGGTCAGCGAATTCTCCGAGTTCCCGACCAAGGGTCGGGCCACCTCGGGCGTGCGTGCCCACAAGTTCCTCAAGGGCGAGACCGAACTGTCGCTGGCCTGGGTCGGCGACTCTCCGCAGGCCGCCGCCTCTGCCGGCGGTGCCCGCACGCTGCCGGCCGAACTGTCCCGCCGCGACGGGACGGGGTCGCCGCTGGAGTCGAAGATCGATGTCATCGGCACCCTGCCCCGCCTCGGCGGCGCCGAATCCGTCGATCATACCCGGACGGCCGACGATGCTGCCTCAACCGGCGCCGAGGCGACCGCGGGGGCCGCGTCCGATGCGAAGACGGCGACGCCCGGCGGCAAGCGGTCCGCGGACAGGGGTCAGCAGGGTCTGGCGACGAGTTTCGATGAGCTCGAACTCGACCTCGAGGATGCCAAGGATGAGATCGCGCGGTCGAAGTTCGACACCGAAGGTGCCGTGATCGTCTCCCACGATGACGATGACGACGAGGAGGACGACTCGGCTCTGTTCTGATTTCTGAGTCTGACTCCGTCTCTGACGTCGAGTGCGACCGCCGGGCCCAGCACCTCGGTGCTGGGCTCAGCCGTCAGTCGCTGATCTCAGGTCTCGGGTTCGTCGTCGAGGTCGAGGCGCATCTGAGCCGCGGTGCCGCGTTTCATCTCACCGATGGAGGTCTCACCGAGTCCGTGCAGCGAAATCGAATCGCGAGGTTCGAAGACGTAGTCGTCCGAGGCCGAGAGCACTCGTGCGGTCTCCTCGTCGGTGAAGATCGTTCCGGGATCGGCCACAGCCGTCAGCCGTGCCGCGAGGTTGACGCTGGAGCCGAAGATATCGCCGAGGCGGGAGAGCACCCGCCCCCAGACGAAGCCGACGCGAGCCTGCGGCAGGTCCTCGGCGGCGGTGACGCGCTCCATCAGCGTCATCGCGATCTCGGCTCCGGCCAGCGGTGTCGAGGCGGCGAAGAACACCTCATCGCCGACGGTCTTGATGACCCGTCCGCCGCCGGTGGCGACGATGTTGTAGGCCATGCCCTGGAACTCCTGGACCATGTCCGCAAGCTGCCGCGGCTCCATCTTCTGTGACAGACGGGTGAAGGAGACGAGATCGATGAACCCGACGGCACGGGCCAGCGGCATCGAGGAGTCGTACCAGCCCTGCCGGTTGTCCATGGCCAATCCGTCGGAGACGTTGACGTTGAGACGGCCCATGACGTCGGCGAGGTTGCGCCGCCAGGAGTAGGTGAGCATCTTCTGCAGCGGGTCGATCATCTCTTCGACGACGGCCAGGGCGTCCCGCCGGGCTTCCGGGTCGGTCAGCCCCTTCTCCTCGGTGAGGAACTCGACGAGGGTCTCCATCTGCCAGACGACGAGGCGGTCCGTCGTCTGGCCGATCGCCCGGGCCAGGGACAGTGCGGTGGTCTGGTCGATGAGGCCGTCGGCGACGGGTTTGGCCCAGATCCGCAGGGCATGGGCATCGCTGACGGTGTAGGCCTTGTCCGTCGGCTTCGCCTGCGACATGCCGAGCGCCCGCCACATCTTCCGGGCCGAGACCGTGGAGATTCCGCCGAGCTTGGCGGCCTCACGCCGGTCGAGGACGCGTTTGCCGTCGAGCAGGATCTCCTCGAGGCGTTCGGCCGCGGTTCGGGTCTCATAGATCGTGTCGTCGAAGTCGGGCCCGTCGTCGTCAAGGGCGTCGTCGACGTCGTCCTCGTCGATGATCGGCAGCGCCGTGGTGCGCGGATCCTCACGCAGTCCGCTGAAGAAGTCCTCATCGACGTCGACGCCCGGTTCCGCATCGGCGGAGTCGGCGTCCCCAGAGGCTGCGTCCGGATCCGCCGTCACCTCGTCGGCCAAATCTGCGCCGACTTCCCCGGCCTGAGGAGCGGATCCGGTCAGACCGCCCACTGGTTCTTCGTCGGTTTCGGCATCGCCGAACAGATCGTCCGCACTCGACTCGCCATCATCACCGGTGAAGGCCCCAGCGGCACGGTCGGCCGCCTCGGTGCCGGACCGAGGCTCTGCATCTGACTGAGGAACAGCGCCCGACGGTGTTTCGCTGCCCCTCGATGTTTCGTCGTCGGGCGTCTGCCCGTCTGCGGAGTCGCCTTCGGCGTCTGCCGCCTCGGGGGTGCCCGACATCTGCGGATCGACGATGTCGAATCCGGCGGTGAAGTCCGAAACCGCCATCAGCGATCGCTCCTCTCCGGAGCTGTCGGAGATGCGGCGGGACGCAGATGGTGGACGTCTCCGGCGCTCAGCGACACACGATCGTCGATGATCAGGTCGGCTCCGGAGTCCAGCCCCGTGGCGATGCCGACGATGTCCGAACCGTCGGGCTTCTCCACTCGGACCTTCGACCCGAGCGTCACCATATGATCACGCACTCTCCGGGCTGTGCGGCTGTCGCGGAAATCCTCATCTCCATAGTCGACCAGCTCTCTGTAGCAGGGGATCAATGTGCTCAGAATCGAGACTAGCAACGCTTCATGATCAATTTCTGAACCATCGACACCGGTTTCGATCGCCAGAGAGCTCGCGTCCGTCCGCGGCAGATCCGCAGGCTCCAACCGGGTGTTCAGGCCCATCCCCAACACGATCTGCGGGCCGCTGGCCAGGGGCTCGACACGCGCGAGGATTCCGCACAGCTTCTTCCCGTCGGCGGTGAGCACATCGTTGGGCCATTTGATCGCGGCGGGCACCCCCGCCTCGGCGACGGCGGTGTGCACGGCCTCACCGGCGATGAGCGGGATCCATCCCCACTGGGAGAACCCTGCCGGGGGTGTGAGCAGAATCGACCATGTCAGGGACCGTCGGGCGGGCACCGTCCAAGTCCGCCCCAGACGGCCGTGTCCGGCGTTCTGAAAATCTGTGCCGCGGATGGTGAATTCGGCCATGGGCGCACCGCTGTCCGCGCGATCCCGGACCACCCGCGCGAGTTCGTCATTCGTCGATGTGCAGGCATCGTCCCAGATCAGAGGAGGGAGCGAGAGACCACGATCCGCAACGGTGCGGTGCACTGAGTCGACGTCGACGAGGAGAGAAGTGTGTTGGCTGTTCACCAGTCCACTCTAGATTCTTTTGGTGAGAGTGCACAATGAAGTCTCACGTCATCGTTATTGTGGAGACATGACGGATACTCCACGGACCACAGCCGAGCGCATCGACGCTTTCACCCAGCGCCGGGAAGCGGCCCACACCGGCAACCAGCGCTCGGTGGACAATCAGCACAAGCGCGGCAAGCAGACCGCCCGTGAACGCATCGCAGCTCTCCTCGACGCCGACTCCTTCCAGGAGATCGACGAATTCGCCCGCCACCACAACCACCAGTTCGGGATGCAGGACAACCGCCCCGACGGCGACGGAGTCGTCTGCGGTCTGGGCACGATCGAAGGCAAGACCGTCGCGGTCTTCGCCCACGACTTCACTGTCCTCGGCGGGTCCCTCGCCGAGGCGAACGGACGCAAGATCGTCAAGGTGCAGAAGCTTGCGCTCAAGCTCGGCTGCCCGATCATCGGCATCAACGACTCCGGCGGCGCACGGATCCAGGAAGGCGTCGGGTCGATCGCGCTCTTCGCCGAGATCTTCCGCCTCAACGTCGCCTCCTCCGGCGTGATCCCGCAGATCTCGCTGATCATGGGACCCTCGGCCGGCGGCGCCGTCTACTCCCCCGCACTGACCGATGTCACGATCATGGTCGATCAGATCAGCCACATGTACATCACCGGTCCCGACGTCATCAAGACCGTCACCGGTGAGTCGGTCGGCCATGAGGACCTCGGCGGCGGACGGACGAACAACACCGTGTCCGGAAATGCTCACTACCTCGCCGCCGATGAGGACGATGCGCTCAACTATGTGCGTGATCTGCTCTCGTTCCTGCCGCAGAACAACCTCGATCCGGCGGATGCCGACGAGTTCGAGTCCGATCTGTCGCTGACTCCCGAGGACGAAGCGCTGGATACGCTCATGCCGGATTCGCCCTCGCAGCCCTACGACATCCTCGATGTCGTCACCACGATCCTCGACGACGGCGATTTCCTGCAGGTCTCGGAGCTCTTCGCCCCGAACGTCGTCACCGGCTTCGGACGCGTCGAGGGAGTCAGCGTCGGCGTCATCGCCAACCAGCCCATGCAGCTGGCCGGCACCCTCGACATCGACGCCTCGGAGAAGGCCGCTCGCTTTGTGCGCCTCTGCGATGCCTTCAACCTGCCGATCCTCACCTTCGTCGACGTGCCGGGATTCCTGCCGGGCACCGATCAGGAGTTCGGCGGCATCATCCGCCGCGGGGCGAAGCTCATCTACGCCTACGGTGAGGCCACTGTTCCGCTCGTCACCCTCATCACCCGCAAAGCCTACGGCGGCGCGTACTGTGTGATGGGATCGAAGCAGCTCGGTGCCGATATCAACCTCGCCTGGCCGAGCGCTCAGATCGCGGTCATGGGTGCCCAGGGTGCGGCGAACATCGTCTACCGACGCAAGCTCAAGGCCGTCGAAGACGCCGGTGAGGACGTCGAGGCGGCACGTGCCGAACTCATCCAGGATTACGAGGATGCCCTGCTCAACCCGTACCTCGCCGCTGAGGAAGGCTACATCGACGCCGTCATCAGGCCCAGCGAGACGCGCAGCCGGATCGTCCGCTCCCTGCGTGCACTGAAGAACAAGCACGTCGACGCTCCTGCTCGCAAGCACGGTAACATCCCGCTATGAGCGATGATCTGCAGACCGATGCCGAGGCGAACCTGCCCAGCGATGTGGACGTCGAGGTGACTGCCCCCGGTGAGGATTCCGCCACCGAGGCGGCCCCGACCTCGGCCGAGACGCTGCGTGTGCCCTCGGTGGAGGGACGGTCACAGGTGCGTGCCGATGACGGCGAACCGATCAGTGACGAGATGGCCAGTGCCGCGGCCGTGGCCGCGGTCGTCGCGATCCGTCAGGTGGCGATCGCCTATGCGGCCCAGCAGGCCAGTGCGGAAGCCGAGTCCGAGATCCGCAAGGGTGACCGGGCCGGTTTCCGGGCCCCGCGCCGCAATGTGCGCAAGCGCCTCCCTCAGACCTGGGACCAGCACCTGGGCCGCTGAAGCGCCCACAGCCGCGAACCGACGCAGAGGGGCCGGCGGAAGAGGAATCCTCTTCCGCCGGCCCCTCTGCGGTCAGCGTCCCGGAGACCGATCGCTGAGACCGATCACTTCAGCCGGTACTGCTCTTTGGCCGGGTCGAGCCACGCACGATCCGCCTCGTCCGCCGCGGGGTGGTCTCCCGCGACGAGACCACGGCCGCCGTCGGCTCCTGACCGCACCCCATCGCCGGTCGCCTCCGGCCGATCGCCGTCGACGCGGTGGATCTCTCCCGCATCGACGCCGGAGCCCGCCCGGGCTCCGTCGGACACGGAGATCGTGGCGACGCGGCCCTCGTTCTGTGCGGTGCCCGCACCTGCGTGCCCGCCCATGTCCTCTCCGTAGACGGCCTCACCGCGGGCAACCATTCCGGCGACGTCGGAGAGTCTGAGCTGCGGGAGGAACCACGCGAGCACGAAGGCCACGAGGAAGACAGGGACCATGTACCAGAACGACGGTGCCAGCGCATCCGCATAGGCTCCGACCACGAGGTCGTGGATCGGGCCGGGCAGATCGGCCACGGATTCGGGCGTGAGGGAATCGGTCGACGGGGCCCCGGCGGCCGCATTGGCCGCATCCGCCGGCAGACCCTGCATCGCCTCGGCGATCTTGTCCGACAGACGGGTGGTGAAGATCGACCCGAACAGGGCGGTGCCGACCGAGGCTCCGATCTCTCGGAAGTAGTTGTTCGTCGAAGTGGCCGTGCCGACCAGCTTCGGATCCACGGAGTTCTGGATGACGAGGACGATGATCTGCATGACCAGGCCCAGACCGAAGCCCATCGTGAAGATCATGCCGCCGATGAGCACCATCGACGTGTCCGCGGTCATCGTCGTCATCCACGCCAGCGCCGCACCGGCGATGAGAGTGCCGGCCAGCGGGTAGATCTTGTACTTGCCCGTCTTCGACACGATGATGCCCGAGACGATCGAGGTGAGCATGACGCCGGCCATCATCGGCAGCATGAGCAGCCCGGATCCGGTGACATCGGTGCCCGTGGCCATCTGCAGGAAGGTCGGCAGGAACGCCATCGCGGAGAACATGCCCAGCCCCAACAGCAGGCCGATGGTCGTCGAGAGGACGAACGTCGGATTGCGGAACAGGTGGATCGGGATGATCGGGTTCGACACCTTGGACTCGACGAGGACGAAAAGGGCTCCGGCGACGATGGTGCCGATGATGAGGCCGATGATCGTCGGGGAATCCCAGTCGTAATCGTGACCGCCCCAGCTGGTG
Source organism: Brevibacterium limosum (assembly GCF_011617705.1). Taxonomy (NCBI): domain Bacteria; kingdom Bacillati; phylum Actinomycetota; class Actinomycetes; order Micrococcales; family Brevibacteriaceae; genus Brevibacterium; species Brevibacterium limosum. The sequence goes on from NZ_CP050154.1 coordinate 2,598,271, forward strand.
ACGAGGATGAGCTGAGAGGTCGTGGCGACCATGAGGACGATTCCGAGGACGTCGACCTTCTGTTCCGATCGATGGCTCGGGAGCTTGAGCGCGAAGAGGGCGATGAGGAAGGCGACGATGCCGATCGGCACGTTGATCCAGAAGCACCAGCGCCAGTCCATGTGCTGGGTGAAGAAACCGCCGAGGACCGGTCCGAGAACACTTGAGATCGCGAACAGCCCGCCGAGCGGACCCATGTACTTTCCGCGTTCGCTGGCGGGGATGATGTCGGCGATGATCGCCTGGGACAGGATCATCAGTCCGCCGCCGCCGAGTCCCTGGAAGCCGCGCCAGGCGATGAGTTCCCAGAAGTTCTGCGCCATACCCGAGCCGAACGAGCCGACGACGAAGATCGCGATGGCCACGAGGAAGATGATCTTTCGGCCCCACATATCGCCGAACTTGCCGTAGAGCGGCATGACGATGGTCATCGCCAGCAGATAGATAGTGACCAGCCAGGCCTGATGCTCGACGCCGTCGAGTTCGCCGACGATCGTCGGCATCGCCGTGGACACGATCGTCTGGTCGAGGGTCGCGAGGAACATCGCGGCCATGAGCGCCGAGAAGATGAGGATGATCGTCCGCTTCGTCAGGACGAGCGGGGCCTTCTCGGCCGTCTGTGATGCAGCACTCATGCTGGTTCCTCCTTGAAGATCGCTCGCAGTTCGTCGAAGAGCTCTTCGATGATCGGGTTCGGATCCCCCTCGAGCCTGCGCAGCCGAGTGAATGTCGCCTTGAGCGCCATCATCGCCAACGCGGCGACGGCCTCGGCACGCACCGACACCGGTTCCTCCTGCTCGCTCGGGCAGGAGGCCGTCGTCCCGTCGAAGGGCGCGACCGGCGCCGAGGCGGTCCGTGGTCGGCCGTCGAGGCGGCGTTGGATGATCTGCCGGAAGAGGCGTTCGTTGTTGCCCATCCGCGCCATCTGCAGCTGCAGCAGCGAAGAGTCCTGCTTGAGCATGAGGTGGTACTGATGCATCTCATCGCGCTTGTTCATCCGCGTGGCCACGATGAAGCTCAGAAGGTGTTCGAGGTCGGCGATGAGACCGCCGTGGGGTCCGCCTGCTTCGAATTCCTCGATAGCCGGCTGGTCCTCTTCGTCGAACACGGTGTCGGCACGCCCGAGGAGGGCCTCTTCCTTCGACGAGTAGTAGTTGAAGAAGGTGCGCCGCGAGACACCGCAGCGTTCGCAGATGTCTTCGACGGTGACGTTGTGATACCCCTTCTCCAGGGCCAGATCGATCGCGGCGCGGCGCAGGGCCTGACCGCGTTCGCGTTTCTTGCGCTCGCGCAGACCCTCTGTCGGAGCCGGGGTCTCGCTCTCTGAGCTGGAAGTCATGACACTATTCTTGCACTCAGTGCATTTTTGCCTCAAGTGCAATTCTTGTGTGCTCGGACACATTCGTTCGAGCACCTGCACTCGGCCAGGGCACCGCGTCAGTGCGGCCCCGGTCGAGCACGGCTCCAGTCGAATACCGGGTCGCGGCGCGGCTCAGTACCCGAGCTTGGCGTTGGCCAGGACGGGCACGATCTCGGCCGCCTTGTCCGCGCCCGCCAGGTCGACGTCGATGATCTCGAGGCGTTCGGCTCCGTCGAGCGAGGCCAGAACGTTCCCGAAGGGATCGGAGACGAGGCTGTGGCCGACTCCCGTCGGCCCCTTCTTCGGCACGTCGACCCCGGAGACCTCAGGATCGGCCTGGCCGAGCGCGGCGACGAGCATATTCGAATCCAGCGCCCTGGCTCGGGCGAGGAGCTCCCACTGTTCGACTTTCCCGGGACCGGCGCCCCACGAGGCGGCCACGACGGCCAGTCGTGCACCGCGACGGCTGAGCTCGGCGAAGAGCTTGGGGAAGCGGATGTCGTAGCACAGGGCCAGACCGATGTCCTCGCCGTCGATGGTGAAGAGCACCGGCTCCTCCCCTGCCTCGACGGTGTCGGATTCCTTGAATCCGAAGGCGTCGTAGAGGTGGATCTTCGCATACTCGTTGCGCTCACCGGTGGGAGTGTAGACGGCGAGCAGGTTGATGACCCTGGCTGAGGTGGTCGCGAACTCGCCGACGACGACGGTGATTCCGGTCTCGACGGCCAGCTCACTCAGCGCGGTCCGCCATGACTCGGTGTGTTCCTCGGCGATGGTGCGCAGTCCCGATCCGAACGCCGACATCGTGGCTTCCGGGAAGACGACGAACCGAGCTCCTGCCGCGGCCGCGTCCAGGGTATAGGCGCGGACCTTCTCGAGGTTGTCGGCGACCTCGGTGGTGGTGTTGATCTGAGCGAGCGCGAACTTCATTCTCATCCTCCGGCGGCAGACACTGGGACGGAGGACGGCGGTGCCGAACCTCCGGTCGATCCTCTCAAGGCTATCGCGATCACGCCGAACCCAAAACCGCCCTCTTGCTACCCGACGGCGGCCTAGCAACCTCGCGCGAGGTTGCTAGGCCGCCGTCGGGTAGTTTTTGGAGGATGGGTGCCCCTACACGTCCGCGACCGGTGCCTCAGCCGAGGAATTCGCTGCCGGGGCGACCGCCGCGGCGACGTCCGTGCACCACGACGTACACGCCGATGGCGACCACGACGAGTCCGGCGCAGACCAGGAACATTCCGTTTCCGCCGGTGAACGGGTAGAGGAAGCCGAGGACGACGGGGCCGATGCCGGAACCTGCGTCGAGGAGGAGGAAGAACGATGCGGTGGCGACGGGGACACGGTTCATCGGCACGGATTTGACGGTGATGGACTGCATGCACGGCATCAGCGAGCCGAACCCGAAGCCGATGAGCACTCCGGCCAGGACGATCCCCGTCATCGTCGGCCACAATGCCAGCAGGACATTGCCGGCGATATCGGCGATGAAGACGGGGAAGATCACCGCATTGTCACCGAGGGTGTCCTGCAGCCTGCCGACGAACAGGCGGGCGAACAGGGAAGCCACAGCGAAGGCGACGAAGAACAGGGACGCAGCGGAGGCGACGCCGTGTTCGGCTGCATAGCCGGCGAGGAAGACGAGCGCTGCCGCATACGCGGTGCCGGCCAGGAGCATGACCGAGCCGATCCGCAGCCCGTCCCGGTCGACGAGCGTGCCGAGTTTGAGATGCCATTTCGTCCGCCGCTGATAGTCGCTGATCTCCTGAACCGGCAGTCGGATGAGGAGGCAGCAGATGAGAGCGAGGACGGACATGAACGCCGAGGCCGCGAAGAGCATGACGAAGTCGAACTCACGGGGCAGGACGACTCCCAGATATGGTCCGAGCGCGGTCGACAGGGTCGTCGCGGTGCCGAAGTATCCGGTGCCCTCGCCCCGTCGGGAAGCGGGGATGATGCTCTGGATGGCGGTCATGATCGCCGTGTTCCCGGCACCGAAGGCGATTCCGTGGACGATGCGCAGAGTCAGCAGCAGGGTGAGGTCGCCTGCGGCGATATAGGCCAGGGAGGCGAGAACGGAAACCGCCATGGTGATGATGAGCAGCTTGCGCCGACCGATGAAGTCGAGATACTTCCCGGTGAGCACACGGGCGACGACGGCACCGACGACGAATGACGAGGAAGCGAAGCCGGCAGCGGCCTCACCGGCGGAGAACCGTGCCACTGCGTACCCGGCCATCGATGTCATGAGCAGGTAGAAGACCATCGACATCGAGAGGTTGAGCCCGATTCCGACGATGAAGTCCTTCGTCCACAGCTTCGCTCGTGCCACTGGAGATCGGTCTCGCTTTCTGCTGTCTGCGGGGAACAGTGACACATTAGCGGGTTCGCCGCGATTGCGTGGTCTGGTCCACCGCTGATGTGACCCAGCTCGCGATAGGGTGGTCACCATGACTGAGAAGAGAACCCCTACCGCCGTCGATGCGGTCGCTGAAGACTACGTCGATGATATGCTCGCCCTCTCCCCCTCTCTCGCCCTCTACCTCGGACTCGACGGTGCGCAGGGCTTCGACGATTTCTCACCGGCCGGACTCTCCGCGCTCAACGATGTCACCGTTCGGACTCTGGCCCGCCTCGATGAGGCCGCGGACCGCCCCGACCTCGACGAGGTCGACCTCGTGACCATCGATGCGATGCGTGATCGCCTCGGAGTCGACCGTGATCACTTCGCCGCCGGGATCAAGCACGCCAGCCTCAACGTCATCGAATCCCCGCTGCAGCAGGTCCGAGATGCCTTCGACCTCATGCCCACGGAGACTGCGGCTGATTGGGAGACGATCTCGACCACTCTGGCCGCTGTGCCCGGCTCGCTCGCCGGCTACCAGGAGTCCCTGGCGATGGCGCGCGACGACGGTCACGTCGCCGCCCGCATCCAGGTCGAGAAGGTCATCGAACAGGCCCGTGCCCTGGCCGAACCCGGAAGCAACTTCGATCGCCTCGTCGCCGGTGCGACCGACGTTCCCGACACCCTCCGCTCGGATCTCGACACCCACGCCGAGGCGGCTCGTGAGTCCGCAGCGGGACTGGCCGATTTCCTCGGCGAACACCTGCTGCCCGCAGCCGGAGAGGACGAAGCCTGCGGTCGCGACGCCTATGCTCTGCATTCCCGCAACTTCCTCGGCGCCGAGATCGACTTCGACGAAACGTATGCCTGGGGTCTCGAAGAACTCGAACGCATCGACGCCGAACAGCGCGAGGTCGCGGCGAAGATCATCCCCGGTGCCGACCTGTTCGAGGTCATGGACGCCCTGAACAACGACCCGGACCGCACTCTCAGGGGAACCGAGGCTCTGCGCGAATGGATGCAGGGTGTGGCCGATGAGGCGATCCGCGAACTCGGCAAGTCCCATTTCGACATTCCCGAACCCGTCCGCACGATCGAGTGCATGATCGCCCCCTCGGCCACCGGCGGCATCTACTACACCGGTCCGACCGATGACTTCTCCCGCCCCGGCCGCATGTGGTGGTCGGTGCCGGAAGGCGTCACGGATTTCGCGACCTGGCAGGAGAAGACGACCGTCTACCACGAGGGGGTGCCCGGCCACCATCTGCAGATCGGTCAGGCCACCTGTGTCTCCGACACTCTCAACCGCTGGCGACGACTCATGTGCTGGGTCTCCGGCCACGGTGAAGGCTGGGCGCTGTACGCCGAGAAGCTCATGGCCGATCTCGGCTTCCTCGACGATCCCGGCGATTATCTGGGCATGCTCGATTCGCAGCGGCTGCGTGCCGCCCGTGTCGTCCTCGACATCGGCTTCCACTTGCGCCTCGAGGCTCCGCAGAGTCTCGACGGCGGAATCTGGAACCGCGCGAAGGCCTGGCAGTTCCTCACCGACAATGTGGCCATGGACCGATCATTCCTGGCCTTCGAACTCGACCGCTACCTCGGCTGGCCCGGACAGGCACCGAGCTACAAGATCGGCCAGCGCCTGTGGGAGCAGTACCGGGACGAGGCGAAGGCGGCGGCAGGAGCCGATTTCGACCTCAAGGACTTCCACACCCGGGCGCTGGGCCTCGGCTCGGTCGGGCTCGACACTCTGGGCCGTGCGATGAGGCGCTCACAATGAGGCGAGGGACCGAATGAAATCCAGTGAGAGCCCCCAGTCTGAGACCATGCGGGTCACCGAGGCGCTGCGCAATGAAATCATCGAAGGTCATCGTCGACCGGGTGCACGGCTCGTCGAACGCAATCTCGCCACCGAGCTCGGAGTCTCCCGAGTGCCCATCCGCGAGGCGCTGAAGAAGCTGGCTTCGGAAGGTCTGGTGACGAACCGGCCGAACACCTGGTCGACGGTCAGGGAGTTCTCCCCCAGCGACATCGCCGACCTCAACGAGGTGCGCACGGTCTTCGATGTGCTCTCCTTCGAACTCGCCGCTCAACGCCATACCCGTGAAGGGCTGGCCCGTCTGGAGGCCACGATGCTCCAGGGCCGTGAGCTCGCCGAGGCCGGAGACGTCGCCGGGGCTCATCGCTGTGCCGCGGAATTCCATGCCATCGTCACAGAACTCTCGGGCAATGAGCTGCTCGGTGAGATCGGCGCCCTGTTGGATTCACGGATGCGATGGCAGCTGAGTCAGCATGATGATCTCGCGGTCGTCGCCACCGAGCATGCTGAGCTCTTCGATGCGATCGCCCGCCGGGATCAGACGCTGGCCGGTTCGCTGGCCGCCCGCCATCTGGGCACGAGTCAGGAGCAGCACGACAAGCATTCGAAGCGTCTGGCCGAAACCGGACCCGAGGAGGCTCAGGCCGATCCTGCCGCTGCCGGTCCTGCCGCTGCAGATTCGGCTGTCGCCGACTGACCGAGCGGCCAGCCGCTGAGCTTCTTCTCACGGGCAGGCGCATAGGTGCGCACCTTCGACGTGCTCAGCCCCAGTCCGACGAGTGATTCTGCCAAGCGCACGGCCGCCGCGACCCCGTCGACGACGGGCACAGAACAGCGCCGCGTGATCGTCGCTCCGAGCTCGGCCATCCCACCGCAGCCGAGCACGATGACCTCGGCACGGTCACGGTCGACCGCCTCGGCGGCCTGATCGGTGATCGCTTCGATCGCGGCCTGCGGATCCTCCTCAAGCTCGAGCACGGCCATTCCCGAGGCCCGCACGGACACGCAGTGGGAGTCGAGACCGGCCAACAGCAGCCGGTCCTCGATGAGCGGGAGGGTCCGGTCAAGCGTGGTGACGACGGAATAGCGACGGCCGAGGAACATCGCCAGGGCCGCCCCCGCCTCGGTGATGTCGATGACGGGCACGTCCAACAGCTCCTGCAGGCCTTCGCGACCGTGCTCTCCGTACCCGGCTTGGATCACGGCGTCGAATTCGCCGGGATATTTCAGGACGGCGTCCATGACGCCGAGCGCCGCGAGATGGCTTTCGACGTTGCCTTCGCAGGATTCGGCTCCGAATTCGGGGGTCAGCCCGATGATCTCGGTTCCCGCCGAGGCGGCCTGCCGTGCCACGCGGGCGATGCCCTCGGTCATGGACTCGGTCGTATTGACGTTGACGACGAGGATTCTCACGATTCGGCTCCGATCAGTGGTGGGTCGGGACGGCGATCTCCTCACCGTCGACCTCACGGAAGGTGAAGTCGCGGCGGGCGATGACGAAGTAGATGAGCGCGGCGATCGCGGCCCCGGAGAACCAGGAGAACTCGGAGATGCCGGAGAACGCGGGCACGAGTGCGAAGACCAGTGAGATCGCCGAGGCGGGGATGAAGGCTCCGATGGCTCGCCAGTTGACTCCGCGGTGGTAGAAGTACTCACCGTCGCCGGCTTCGGTGTAGAGCTGGGGCACGTTGACCTTCGTTCTGCGCACCACCCAGTAGTCGACCATGATCACACCGAACAGGGGTCCGAGCAGGGCACCGAGTCCGCCGAGGAAGTAGACGATGACCACCGGTGAGTCATACAGATTCCAGGGCAGGATGACGAAGCCGATGACGGCCGAGATGATGGCGGCACTGCGGAAGTTCAGGTGGCGCGGGAACAGGTTCGTCAGCGCATAGGTCGGGGCGACGAAGTTCGCCATGAGGTTGACCGCGACGGTGAGCAGGAGCAGCGACAGCGACGCGAGAACGAGCAGGACCGGACTGCCGATGGACTGGACGATATCGGCCGGTGAGGTGATGACGGTGCCGTCGATCCTGTACTGCGCGCCGGCCAGAGAGATGACGACGAGTCCGAAGACGAGCATATTCACCGGGATGCCCCAGAAGTTGCCGACGACGATCGAGCCGCGCTTCTTCGCGGCCCTCGTGAAGTCGGAGAAGTTGAGGACGAAGGTGCCGTAGATGGACACCCACAGCGCGCCTCCGCCGAAGATGTGCGCCCACATCTCCCAGCCGCTGAGCGCGTCGTCGGTCGACCACGCGATGGAGAAGTCGACGCGGATGAGCATCCAGACGGCAAGGGCGAGGAATGTCACGAGGATGATCGGTCCGGCGATGGCTTCGTAGCGGCGGATCATCTCCATCCCGTAGCTGACGATGATGACTTGGATGACCCACAGCAGGGTGAAGGAGAACCAGCCGAGCCCGGAGAGTCCGAGGAATTCGGCATCGGCCCATGACTGCAGTCCGGGGAACATCGTCAGCAGCATGACGTTGAGTACGCTCGAGGCCAGGTAGGTCTGGATGCCGAACCAGGCGATGGCGACGATGCCCCGCACCGAGGCGGCCAGCTGGGCCCCGTGGATGCCGAAGGAGATCCGGCTCATCACCGGATAGGGCACTCCGGTCTTGTATCCCATGAACCCGGAGAGGGTGAGCAGGAAGAACAGCAGAGCCGCACCGACGAGGAGCGCCACCAGGATCTGCCAGGCTCCGAGGCCGAGGGCGAAGAGTCCGAGTGCGAAGCCGTAGTTGCCCAGAGAGTGCACATCGTTGGCCCACAGAGTGAAGACGCTGTAGGCCGTCCAGCTGCGGCCCTCCTTGCGGGCAGGGGCGAGGTCCGCATTGTAGAAGCGCGGACTGATGCGATGGGCCGCCAGCTGTTCGGGGCTGGGCCCCAGGCGTGTGGGCACCGGCGCCCCCGCCGTCTCGGTCTTCCTCATGCAGTCCGCTCCTTGGATCCGATCACGCCAAACTGGGATACCAAATGTGGAAACACAGCTCTGTGGCATCGATAACCTGACCAGTTCAGAGTAACCCAGCTCACACCGTGCTGGCAATGAAGCGAGCGGGACGAATTCGTCTTGACCAGATTCGAAGCGGCCGGGCAGGGCCACGCAAGACGAGGGATCGACCTCAGCATGCCCGATACCAGGTGTCTATCGGATGGCATACCATTCGTGCTCTGACTGGGCATTTCAGCTGGTCATGGGCGATGCGTCCGACAGCGGCCGTTGCGGTCCTCAGTCTTCGTGTTCGACGTCCTTGGCGGTCGGGTCCCAGGCGACGATGCCGACGGCGATCGCACCGGCCAGCGGTGCACAGGCGACGATCCAGAACACTCCCGTGCCCAGAGAGGCCGCAAGGATCGGGAACATGATGAGCGAGACGATGGAGAAGGCACGCAGGACGGACTGGTTGAAGCCGATGCCGATTCCGCGCAGCCGCGTCGGATAGGACAGGGTCGCATAGTTCATGAGGTTCGCTCCCGGTCCGCCGGCCTGCGCGAAGACGAAGGCTGCGAGCATGGCCACGGCGACGAGGACGAGGGCCCCGTTCGGGATTCCCACGATGGCCAGCGTGCCCAGTGCCGCGGCCTGAATGGCGAATCCGGTCAGGGTGATCTTCCGGGTTCCGAAGCGGTTGATGATGCTCATGCCCAACAGTCCGCCGAGCGTGCCGAAGCCCAGATTGATGACCAGTGAGGCGATGATCGTGACCAGCGGAGTCTGGTGGAAGAGCGTGGTGATGATGAGTGGGGTGCCGTAGGCGACGGCGTTGTAGCCGAAGGTCGAGAACACGGAGACGCAGAGTGCGACGATGGTGCGCACCCGGTAACGCGGGGAGAAGAGTTCGGCGAAGCCGCTCCACCGCCCTCCCCGGACCGGAGCGGCCGAGGCATTCGGGGTCTCGCGCTCATCTGCGGGAGCGAGTTCGACATTGAGGTTGTGATGGCTGCGCATGACCTCGACGGCACCTCGCAGATCGCCCTGGTTGGCCAGCCATTCGGGTGATTCGGCGAGGTAGCGGCGGCGGACGAGGAGGACGATGAGGGCCGGGACGGCACCGAAGCCGACGACGATGCGCCACAGGATCGCATGCTGGTCGTAGGGCAGGGCGATGAAGATGATGAGCACGATGACGTAGCCCATTCCGGTGGCGAAGTACCAGGCCGGGGACCAGGCGTTGACGCGCTGTGACCGGCTTCCCTTGCCTTTGAGCTTGGAGAACTCGGCGAGGAACGCCATCGCCACCGGCAGGTCGAGCCCGACGCCGATGCCCATGACGAAGCGGAAGGCGATGAGGACCCATTCGTTCGGTGCCGCTGCACAGCCGATGGCGGCGACGACGAAGAAGACCATATCGGCCATGAACAGCTTGTAGCGCCCGAACCGGTCGACGAGGTAACCGCCGAAGAGAGCGCCGATGACGGCTCCGACCATGATCGAGGCGTTGACGAGTCCGGTCATGAAACCGGAGAGGCCGAACTGCTCCTTGATGGCCGTGATGCCGAAGGCCAGGGAGGAGAAGTCATAGGCATCCATGAAGATCCCGCCGAGGGCGAGGATGATGACTGCCGTCGTCTTCGTCCCCTGGGAACCGAATTCGGCGAGGGTCGAGTGGATATCGGCCGCGGAGGCCACGATGCGCGGCGCTTCTGGGCCAGAGAGCGCCTGAGCGCCGGATGGCGTCTGAGCCGCTGACGCGGAAGAATCTGATGAAGTCACAGTCGACAAGTATCGGACCCTCGCCGCTGATCATCGATTCCCGTTGTCACACTTCGTCACCGGAGCAGAGAACGCGGTCGGCGGATCGGGAGACGGCCGCAGACTCCGGCGGTCTGCGGCCGTGTCCCGATGCCGGCTCACACTGGGCGAATCAGACGCGCGCACCCTCGCCGAGGCGGTACCGGGCACCCGTGTGGTCCTCGGCCAGGCGGGGGCCGGCTCCGGTGAGCTGTTCGCGCACAGTGGCATCGGCGACCGGTTCGGGCAGGAGGCCGCGGCGGCGCAGTTCCGGTGAGACGTATTTCGTGAAGCGTTCGGCATCGGCTGGGCGCACGGCCGCAGCGATGTTGAACCCGTCGATATCAGCCTCGGTCATCCAGCGTTCGAACTCGTCGACGATCGTCGCCGGTGAGCCCGTGATGACCGGTCCGCGCCCGCCGAGGGCGACGAACTCAGCGAGGTCGCGGATCGTCCACGGCTTATCTCCGGCCATGGTGGTGAATGAGGCGAGCGCGGACTGGTTGGCTTCGGTCGACACGTATTCGAGGGTGTCCTCAGGTGAGGCGCCGGAGAGGTCGATTCCGGTCCATCCGCCGAACAGAGACAGGGCCGATTCGGTGTCGACGTAGCGACGGTAGTCAGCGAGCCGGGCCTCCGCCGCTTCATCCGTGTCATCGACGATGACGGTGGCCAGGGCGAAGATCTTCACCGCGTCACGGGCCCGTCCGCGCTCTTCGAGTCCGTCGCGGACTTTGTCGACCCAGCTGCGCAGGATCTCCGGGGTCGGTCCGGAGAAGAAGATCGCCTCTGCGTGGTCGAGCGCGAATTCCTGCCCGCGCTTGGACGCGCCGGCCTGGAAGAGCAGCGGGGTGCCTTGCGGTCCGGGGACGGCGAGCGCCTGACCGGGGACGGTGAAGAACTTGCCCTCGTGTCCGATGTCGTGGACCTCGTTCGGATCGACGAAGACGTTGGCGTCGGCATCGGCCTTGAGCGCGTCCGGGGTGATCGAGCCCTCGAACAGTTTGTACATGACCTCCATGAACTCGTCGGCCCGGTCATAGCGCTCATCGTGCGGGATCTGACCCTTGAGCCCGAGGTTGCGGGCGGCGGAGTCGACATAGCTGGTGACGATGTTCCAGGCGACGCGTCCGTTGGTGAAGTGGTCGAGGGTGGTCAGGGTGCGGGCGAGCAGGTAGGGCTTCTCGTAGGTCACCGAGGCGGTCACTCCGAAGCCCAGTGTCTTCGTGGCTGCGGCCATGGCGGGGACTGCCACCAGAGGGTCGAGCAGCGGGAACTGCACTCCCGCGCGGTTCGTGACATCGGCGTTGCCGCCGTATACGTCGTAGACGCCGAGGATGTCGGCGAGGAAGAGTGAGGAGAATCCGCCGTCTTCGAGTGTCTTGGCCAGATCGGTCCAGAAGGACAGCTGGGTGAATTCGTCGACGCGTGATTCCGGGTGGCGCCACAGTCCGGGTGACTGGTGGACCGGTGTCATCATGTCGAAGGCGTTGAACAGGATCGGTTTCGTCATGGGTGTCTCCTCTTTCAGGTGGTGCGGTGAGAATGGGCCGAGGAATCGGCCGGCGCGTTCATGCGGTGCGGGCGAGTGCTCGAGCGGGGTCCTTTGCGCCGATGGCGGCGATGAGCGAGAGCAGGCACAGCAGGCTGAGGTAGCCGCAGATGAGCCAGGGCGAGTGGCCTCCGGCGACGTAGAGCAGGGCAGCGACCATCGGCATGATTCCGCCGCCGATGACGGTGCCCAGCTGGTAGCCCATGTTCACTCCGGAGTAGCGGACTTCGATGGGGAACTGTTCGGCGAACCACGCGGCCTGGGGGCCGTAGACGGCGTCGTGGGCGAGGTTCATGCCGAGGATGACGACCAGTGGCAGCAGTCCCAAGGGGCCTGCGTCGAGGAAGGCGAAGAAGATCCATCCGAACACGGCGATGCCGATGAGTCCGAAGATGGTCACGGGTTTGCGGCCGAGTCTGTCCGAGGCCCATCCCCAGGCCGGTCCGGTCACCAGGCCCACTGCAGAGGCGATCATCACGGCCGTGACTCCCGATGTCGAGTCGCCGCGGTTCTCTGCCAGGTAGCTGAGCATGTAGACGGTGATGAGGTAGAAGACGCTGTTCTGTGCCAGGCGCAGTCCGATCGTGACGAGCAGGATCTTCGGGTGCGCCGTGATGACCTCGCGCAGCGGGGCCTTGGCGACTTTTCCGGAGTCCTTGAGCTCTTGGAACTCGGGCGCATCGGAGACGCCGAGGCGGATCCACAGTCCCAATGCCACGAGCAGTGCGGAGGCGAGGAAGGGGATGCGCCACCCGAACGCCTCGAACTGCTCGGCGCTCATGAGATTCTGGACGAGGAAGAAGGCGCTGGTGGCCAGCAGCATGCCCGCCGCTGATCCGATCTGTGTGAAGGATCCGAAGAGTCCGCGCTTGCGGGCAGGTGCGTGTTCGACCGACAGCAGAGCCGATCCGCCCCATTCGGCTCCGGCCGACAGGCCCTGCACAATGCGCAGGATGACGAGGGAGACCGCGGCCCACCACCCGATGGCGTCGAAGTTCGGGACCAGACCGATGAGCGTCGACGCCGTCCCCATGGACAGCAGGGATACGACGAGCAGGGCCTTGCGTCCGACCCGATCGCCGAGGTGGCCGGCGACGATTCCGCCCAAGGGTCGGGCGAAGAAGCCGACGGCGAGGGTGGCGAAGGAAGCGAGCCGGCTGCCGAGTTCGCTGTCGGAGGGGAAGAACTGGACGTTGAAGATCAGAGCTGCGGCGGTGCCGTAGAGGTAGAAGTCGTACCACTCGATCGTCGTCCCGGCGAAGGCCGAGGCCAGCACCCGCTTCTTTCCGGACAGGAACCGCTGCGGCGGGTCCTGGGTGCTCGGTGCGGTGACCGGCGTCTGCGTCATCTGGTGCTCCTATAGCGCGGGATTCGGGTGACTCGCTGTCATGCGAATGCGTGTTTCGCTGAGCAATCTATGTCCGGACCTCGCTGGCACCTGCATGCGTGCGTCACGTCCCGACTCTCGGCGTCATATGAGGTCATAAGACGTCTTCATATGACCTCGGCCACGACTTCGGCGCTTCCGCTTTGCAATGATCGAGCCCATCGGCACGAACTGACGCGCCCATCTGCTTGGTCTGCTCAACACAACAGCAGACACACAGACGATCACACGAACACAGAGGTGAAGGAATGACGCTCTTGGCAGACCCCACCGCACTATCACCGGCACCGGCGGCTCCCGCAACACCTGAGAATCTCCGCGAGACCTTCTCGCACTTCCCTCAGGGGGTGGCCTTCATCGGCGCCGAGGTCGATGCGGCACCGTTGGGCCTCGTCGCCTCCACGCTCACCGTCGGCGTCTCTCTCGACCCGCCGCTGGTCAGCGTCGCGGTTCAGAACTCATCGACCACGTGGCCGACCCTGCGCCGGGCCCCGGAGCTCGGGATCTCCCTGCTGGGCTCCGATCAGGAGCACCTGGCCAGGCAGCTGGCGGCGAAGGACCGCAGTCGGCGCTTCACGGGCGTCACCTCCGAGGTCACGGCCGGAGGCGGGCTGACGATTCCCGGCAGCTCGGCTTTCCTCTGGACCAGGCTCTACGAGGAGGTTGCGGCCGGCGATCACACCGTAGCTCTGCTCGAGATCCTCGGCACCCGAAATGACGATGGGCCCGAAGCCCTGGTCTTCCACCGCAGTGAGTTCAAGGGCCTGCGCGTCTCCTGACCCTGTCTGCCCCGTGACATGGGGCTCTTGACCTGGATTCGAACTCGTGTTCGAATGAAGTCATGCGGTGGAACGAATCGAGCGACGGCACGAGCCCGAGTGCCCCTGTCCTCTTCGGGACGAAGGGGCTGATCCGGTCGGTGCAGACGCCGGAGTTCTCAGGGATCACCTTCCACGAGGTGTTGGCGAAGTCGGCCTTGAACAGGGTCCCGCAGTCCAGTTCGATGCCGTTCTCCTGGACCGTCAACCCCTACCGCGGCTGCTCTCATGCGTGCGTGTACTGCTTCGCCAGGAACACCCACCGCTACCTCGATCTCGGCTCCGGGGCGGACTTCGATCGCCAGGTCGTCGTCAAGGTCAACATCGCCGATGTCCTCGCCGCCGAGGTGGCCCGCTCGAAGTGGACACGCGACCATGTCGCCCTGGGCACGAACACCGATCCCTATCAGCGCGCCGAAGGCCGCTACTCCCTGATGCCCGGGATCATCACCGCCTTGGCCGAACAGTCGACTCCGATGTCGATTCTGACCAAGGGCACTCTGCTGCGCCGCGATCTGCCCCTGCTGGCCCGCGCCGCCGAAGACGTCCCGGTGGAGATCAGCATGTCGATCGCGGTTCACGATGACGCCCTGCAGCAGAGCATCGAACCCGGCACGCCGACGACGAAGGCCAGGCTGGCCACCGTGCGAGCGGCCGCCGAACTCGGGTTCGCAGTCACCGTGTTCATGATGCCGATCATGCCGAAGCTCACCGACTCCCGGGATCACCTCGATTCCACTCTCCGAGCGATCAAGGACGCCGGAGCCGCACGAGTCGTCTACGGTGCGCTGCACCTGCGCCCCGGCGCCCGCGAATGGTTCTTCGAGTGGCTCGAACGCGAACATCCCGAGCTCCTCCCCCGCTATCGCAGGATGTACTCCCGGTCATCCTACGCATCGAAGGAGTATCGACGGTGGCTCGGCGAGCGCATCAACCCGCTCATCGACGGTTATGGTCTGCGCGGACGCAATGACGACGACTACCCGGCGACCTCCCGGTTGCGCGGCCGTAGGGACCCGAGCCGAACTCCGCAGCAGACAGGTTCGCAGGCGGCACCGGCCCAGCAGTTCGCGGCCCCGACGCAGCAGGCGCTGTTCTGAACCGGAGCCCCGGAATAACCCCGGTGTGGACGCGGTTGGCACTGATATGAGGATCGAGATCTGGTCAGACATCGCCTGCCCCTGGTGCTATATCGGAAAGCGTCGCTTCGAGGACGCCCTCGACGGCTTCGCCCACAAGGACGATGTCGACGTCCGCTGGCGCAGCTTCCAGCTCGATCCGAACCTGCCCGATCACTTCGACGGCACCGAGACCGACGACCTCAGCCAGATGAAGGGCATGCCTGCCGCACAGGTGCGGCAGATGTTCGACCACGTCACGCAGCAGGCCGCCGAAGTCGGCCTGAACTACGATTTCGACTCGATCGTCGTGGCTAACAGCTTCACCGCCCACCGCTTCCTCCACTTCGCCGAGACTCACGGACTCATGCCGGATGCGAAGGAGGCGCTGCTGTCGGGCCACTTCGAGAAGGGCCGCGACATCGGTGACATCGGCTACCTCGCCGAGGTGGGCCGCGAGATCGGCCTCGACCCCGATGAGGTCCGCCGGGTTCTCGCAGCCGATGAGTACTCGAACGAGGTGCGGGCCGATATCAGCGAGGCCCACTCCCTCGGCGCGGGCGGCGTCCCGTTCTTCGTCATCGACCGCAAGTACGGCATCTCCGGAGCACAACCGGCCGAGGTCTTCTCCCAAGCCCTTGAGACGGCCTGGGACGAAGGACAGAAGCTCACCGTACTCGCCGGAACTCCGCAGGCTGCGGATGACTCGGCAGAGGATTTCTCCGAGGGCGCGGTCTGCGGACCGGACGGCTGCAGCTGACCAAGACAACTCCCCTTTGCTGCTACCTGACGGCGGCCCAGCAACCCCGCGCAAGGTTGCTGGGCCGCCGTCAGGTAGCAACAGGCGGTCCGGGCAGAGCTGTCTGCTGATCAGAGCAGCGGAATGCTCGGGTAGCGCACGGCGCCGTCCGGGTCGGTCACGGGTGCGCCGATCATCCCCGCTGCGGCATCGATGAGGAAGCGTCCGACCTGCTCCCAGCTGCCCTTGTTGGCATCCTCGTTCATCTTCGCCTCCTGGTCGGCGCAGACCCCGACGACCATGCTCCCCAGCAGATACGCTCGGCCGCGCAGTACTCCTTCGGGGATTCCGTCGACCGCACCGTTGATGAAGCGCAGGGCATCGGGCAGATCGGTGTCCCGAACCACTTCTTTGGCCACCTCGACGGCGGATGGGACTGCTGAGATCTGTGACATGAACTGCGCTCTCCAACTCGGCTTCGGGAGGCTGTCGAGGAGTTCGATGAGCGGCCGCAGACGAGCCGCGACGAGTTCATGGATGTTCGGCGATTCGCCCAGTTGCGCCATCAGCTCGATCCTGCGCCGAGACATCTCGTCGTGATGCCGCTCGACGAGTGCACGCAGCAGACCGTCACGGCCTCCGAAATGGTAGGCGATCGCCGAATGGTTCGCGGCCCCGGCGTGTTCGACGATGCGCCGATTCGATACCGCATCGATCCCATTGCGCGCGAACAGCTCTTCGGCGGCATCGAGCAGCGCATCGCGCGCCCGGTCACTCTGGATCGTCATTCCCTCATCTTTCCACTCGCCCTCGAAATCACAAGTTCTCGATTTCACGACTTTAAGTCATGTGTCTTAAACTGACGAAGTTCACCGTGGTCGACGAGGATCACACGACTTCCGATCCTCCAGGGGGGAGACAATGTCCGATCGTCAACCACGCACGAGAAGAGAGGCCCTCGAGTCCGAGCACCCGGCCTCCGACTCCGAGGCCGGCTCGACACTGACCGCCGAGGACCAAGCTGCAGCCAAACGCGCGAAGGCCGAATTCATCGGCCGCACCGTTGCGATCTTCCTCATGCCGCTCATCTTCGTGGGAATGATGATCACGAGCTACCTGGGAACCATGCACTCCCCCAAGGCCAATGACATGCCCATCGTCGTGGCCGGCTCATCGGCCAAGGCCGACGATGCGACATTCGCGATCAACGGCGCTGAGCCCGACGCCTTCGACATCGAGTCCACCGACGACATCTATTCCGCACGCGAAGACGTCTACAACCGGGATGCCTCGGCAGCGATCATCGTCGAAGACGATACGGCCACGATCGTCACAGCCAGCGGCGCCGGGGTCCAACAGGCGACCACCGTCGAACAGCTCGTGCGGCCCGCGCTCGAGGACGACGGCCTGCAGGTCACCACCGAGGACATCGCCGAACTGCCGGACCGCGACCCGACGGGAATGGCGGCGATGTTCCTCATGACGGCCATCGTCATGGCCGGATACATGCCCTTCAGCGTGCTGCGGTCGAATTCCCCTGAGCTGTTGAAGTTCAAACGCATCGTGCCGATCCTCGCCGGGTGGTCGGCCGCCATCGCCGGCCTCGTCTGGACCGTGGCCTGCCCGATCCTCGACGTCGTCGACGTCAAGGACACGGTGGCGGTGCTCGGCATCGCCTGGCTGGGAGTCTTCGCCATCTCCTCCGTCCAGCTCTTCATCACCCGCCTCGTCGGCGCTCTGGGCGTGATCCTCGGAATCCTCTTCCTCATGGTCCTCGGCATGCCGTCATCGAACATGGCGATGCCGGTGTACAGCATGCCGAAGTTCTTCCGCTTCACCCACGAATTCCTTCCGATGCCCGCGATCGGAGAGTCTCTGCGCTCCGTCCTCTACTTCGACGGCAATGGCGTCACCGGGCACCTGTTCGTCCTCGCCCTCGGTGCGGTGGCCGGCCTGCTGCTGACGAAGGTCTATGACCACTTCTACGCCAAGCGCAACTCCCATCCGGTGCCCCTGGACGTCAATGTGGCCGCGATCCACGGCGGCCGGAGGCCCGATACGAAGCTCATGCGCTACATCTCGCTGACGCTCTTCCCGCTGGCGATGGTGACCATGATGATCACATTCATGCTCGGAGCGATGCATTCCCCGACGCCGAAGGACATGCCTGTGGCGGTCGTGGGATCCTCGGTCGAGCAGGCCGAGGACACGATCAAGCAGCTCGATGAGCAGATGGACGGAAAGTTCGAGTTCACCGCGCTCGACGACAAGGGCGAGGCACGACGACTCGTGGAGGACCGCGATGAGGTCGCCGCTCTCGTCCTGCCCAGTGAGCAGAATCCGGACTTCGAGCTCCTCGCCAACCAGGCCGGCAACAACGCCTCCTACCGGGTGGCCGTGCAGGTCTTCGAGCAGGTGGCACAGGCACAGGACTCCGATCTCACTGTCGACGATCTCAAGCCTCTGCCCGATCGGGACAAGAACGGCGTGGTCGTGATGTACGTCGCGATGGGCTGGATCCTCTCCGGCTTCATGGTCATCATCGTTGCCGCCAACGCCAATCCGTGGGCCCGGCCGCTGAAACGGATGCTGCCGATCATCCTCGCCTATGCACCGTTCATGTCCCTGGTCGTCGCGACCATCGCGGGACCGATCACCGGAGCCGTCGACGGGCACTTCGCGGCGCTGTGGGGTGCCGGCATCATCGCCATCGCCTGCATCTCCATGTTCGCCATGGTCTTCGAAAGACTCCTGGGCATGTTCGCGATCATCCCGGTCATCGGCACGCTCATGTTCGCCGGTGTGCCGTCGTCGAACGGCGCACTCTCGCAGTACATGGTGCCGAAGTTCTTCGCCGCTCTGCACGACTTCCTGCCGATGGCGGCCTCGGTCGAGACGATCCGCTCGATCCTCTACTTCGACGGCGATGTCGTCACCGAACATCTGCAGGTGCTCGGCCTGTGGGGTCTGGTCTCGCTCGCGCTGGTCCTCCTCATCGACGGGATCAGACCGCCGCGCACGGCCCACGACTTCGGCAATCTGCACCTCGAACGCGAACGTGAGATCGCCAAGGAACAGCGCAAGCGGTCACTGGCGCTGGGCATGTCGCCCTCCCAGCAGAACACCGACGACGAGGCGGCCGATGACGAGTCATCACACGGCCACGGTTCGCACCAGACGGTTCAGGGCTCCGTCGTCACTGACGAATCCGACGGACAGGCATCCGACCGCAGGGCCCCGACCGCCGGTGACGGCCTCACCCGCAGCCGCGAGTGGAACGACGGTAAGATCCCCTCAACGGTCTGAACCCGCCCCTAGTTGCTACCTGACGGCGGCGCAGCAACCTCGCGCGAGGTTGCTGCGCCGCCGTCAGGTAGCAACTAGGGGTCTTATTCGGCGGGTTCGGGGCTATGGTGAAGTCACTATGATCAACTCCTCGTCGCTTGAGAACATCCTGGGCAGCACCGGCATGCTCGAGGCCGGTCTGCTGTTGGCCAGTTTCGTCCTGTGTTCGTTCATCGGCTTCGAACGACAGTTCAGGCAGAAGGCGGCCGGGTACCGCACCCATGTGCTCGTGGGCATCGGCACCTGCGCCTTCACCTTGGTCTCCGCGTACGGGTTCGCGGGAGTGCTGGAGAACGATGTCCGTCTCGACCCATCACGGATCTCTGCGCAGATCGTCTCCGGGATCGGCTTCCTCGGCGCAGGAGTCATCTTCAAGGGGCGGAACATGGTCCGCGGCCTGACCACCGCCGCGACGATCTGGGTCACGGCGGCCGTCGGTATGGCCTGCGGCGCGGGAATGCTGCTCTTGGCGGCGATGCTCACGGCTCTTCACCTGTTCACGCTCTTCGTCATCGCGCCTCTGGTCCGCAAGATCCCCGACAGCGACCACCGCAAACTGCTGCGGGTGTCCTACCGCGACGGAGAGGGAGTCCTCCGGGAGATCCTCGCCCTCGCCGGCCGGATGGGGTTTTCGAACACCATCGTGGATTCGCGGCGCTTCGAGACCGCCGACGGCACGCGGATGGTGCGGGTCGAGGTGAGGTTCGACGGCAAACGGCCTCTGCACATGCTCGTGGCCCCGCTCATGGAGCTGAGCGGAGTCGACACTGTGAGCATGCGAGAAGACCACGTCCATTCGGTCGATGACGACGGCGACTCCGTCTGAGCAGCAGATCGGCTCAGAATTCGACGCGGGAGAGCACCTCCGCGATTCCGGCCCGCACTCGCAGCCGGGAGGATTCCCCGAAAACCGTCGCCTGGACAACGGCGCCTTGGATCATGGCCAGCAGCCCCGGAACCATCACAGAGGCACGAGCCTGGGCCGATTCGGCGTCCACGCCTCGCTGATCCTGCAGGTAGGCGGCGAGGTAGGCGGCGAATTCCGCGATGAGGGATTCGAAGATCCCGCTGGCGAACTCTGCGAACTCGGCGTCGTATGAAGCTTCACCCCACACCTGAACCATGACCGATGAGAACGGATTGTCGATGAGCAGGGAATCGATGAGTTCGACGAACACCTCGGCAGGCGCCGTCACCTCACCTTCGGACCTGGCCGTCTCGAGCACCGCCATACGCGGCTCCATCACCCTGCGGGCGACGTCGATCATGAGCTCGGCCTTCGACGCGTAGTAGACGTAGACAGCCCCTGCCGACAGCCCGGCCTCCTTGACGATGTCGGCCATCGACGCACCGGCGAATCCTCTGCGAGCGAAGCAGGCCAGAGCCGCATCCTGAATCCTGGCGCGCATCGCGCTCTTGTGCTCCTCGGTGACCTTCGGCACATCTCCCCCAAAAAAACGAATGATCATTCTTGATGTATCGTACCCGATGGTTTCATAATGAACGAGTATTCGTTTTCGATGATTGGACAGACATGCCGACGAAGATCCTCAGTCGTGGTGCGAGGAAGCACTCGCACCAGGCCCCCGACGACGCGGAGCCGGACCGGAACGCACAGGAGCCATCGGCCTCCTCGCTGCAGCTGCCGCGGGCGCTCCTCGTCGCCGTTCTCGCCGCCGCCGTCGTCAGCCTCGTGCTGCTGGCCTTCAGCTGGCCGACCGTGACCTCGGACCCCAAGGATCTGCCGATCGCCGCGGTCGGCGACGACGAGCAGATCGACCAGATCGCTCAGAACGCCCCCGACGGCATGCTCGACCTCAAGCCCGTCGACTCCCGCGCCGATGCCGTTCGGCTCATCGAGGAGCGTGAGGTCTACGGAGCCTTCGTCCTCGAGGACGAACCGGAGATCCTCATCGCCACGGCCGCCTCCCCTGCCGTCGCCCAGCAACTCAGCGGAATCGGCGCTCAGATGCAGCACAGCATCGACCAGCAGGCAATCTCCGGTCTCCAGGAAGGCACGAAGAAGATGCAGGAGCAGATGCAGAAGACCCTGGAGGCCGGTGCCGCCGGTCAGGCCCCGACACAGGGCGACTCTGCGAAGGACGGGTCCGATCCGGCCGCCTCGGCGACGGAGGTGCCGCAGGTGACGATCACCGACGTTGTGCCGCTGACCGATGACGACCCCTCCGGTGCGGGACTGGCGATCGCGGGCCTGCCGTTGACTCTCGGCGGAATCGTCGGCGGTGTGCTCACCAGCATGGGAATCCGCTCACGGCGGATGCGCATGGTCGGCACCATCGTCTACGGGGTCGTCGGCGGACTGGCCCTGGCACTCATCATGCAGACCTGGTTCGGCATCCTGCAGGGGAGCTTCACGATCAACGCGCTGGCGATCGGACTGTCGATCGCAGCCACGGTCGGCCTGATCAACGGCTTCGTCTCTCTCATCGGTCCTGCAGGCATCGCCATCGGCGCGGTGCTCACCATGCTCATCGGCAATCCGATCGCCTCACTCAATCAGCCGAAGGAGTTCCTCGCCGGCTCCTGGGGCGATATCGGACAGTTCTTCGTCCCGGGTGCGGCGGGCACTCTGCTGCGCGACCTCTCGTACTTCCCGGACGCGCCCATGGCTCTCCAGTGGTGGGTGCTCAGCGCGTGGCTGGCCGTGGGCATCGCCCTCATCCTCGTCGGCCATGTCATCGCCCACCGGAAGGCGCACGCGGCCGCCCACTGACGAGCCGTACCGCCGAGTCGACTCCCACCGACCCTGGTCATCGTTTCCTGCGAGGACTAGGCTCGGTGGGAGTCTGTGGTTTCACCTGTGAGACCGAGAGGATGACATGGTGGAATTGAGCGATGTGACGATCTGCCGCACCTGCGGGGTGGAGACGACGACACCGCCGCCCGAGCTGTGTCCGATCTGCGAGGACGACCGGCAGTGGGTTCCCGCCTCCGGCCAACAGTGGACGACTCGGGCGGAACTCGAATCCGAGGGCCATCGCGTCAGCACCACGGAGCGCGAACCGGGCCTCTTCGCCATCCGCGTCGAACCGAAGTTCGGGATCGGGCAGACCTGTTATCTGGCATGTACCGATTCCGGCAATGTGCTCTTCGACGTGCCCGCCTACATCGACGCCGAGGCGGTCGCGGCGGTCCAAGACCTCGGCGGAGTTGCGGCCATCGCCGCCAGTCACCCGCATATGTTCGGCACGCAGATGGAATGGAGTGCCGCCTTCGACGATGCTCCCGTCTTCGTGTGCCGGTCCGACCTCGATTGGGTGCAGCGGCCCGGTCCCGCGATCTGCTCCTATTTCCACGAGGCGGTGCCGGTGCCGGGAGTGAGGCTCCGACGCACCGGCGGCCATTTCCCGGGCAGTGCGGTGGCGGTGTGGACGGGTGCCGACGGCACCGGCGTCATGCTCAGCGGGGATTCCATCGGTCCGGTGGCCCGGTCGGGGTGGGTGACGTTCATGCGTAGCTTCCCGAACTATCTGCCCCTGTCCGCAGCGGTCGTCAGGCGTATCGCCGCCTCGGTGGTCGATCTCGACTTCGCCCGCATGTACGGCAACTTCGGCCAGTCGATCGGTTCAGGAGCCCACGCAGCGGTACAGACCTCGGCCGAACGCTATGCCGAATGGGTCTCCGGCGCCCACGATCATCTCACCTGAAGTTCTCCTCTTGCCAGCGGGTACGGTACTGCATGTGTCACCGTCAGCGGGACCGGAACTGCGCGGTGACAGGGCAGTCGAAGGGATCGGCTTCGCCGAGGCCGACCCGGTTGAGGTAGGCGATGATGATCCTATAGGACTCGAGCAGAGTCGTCTCGGTGTAGGTGATGTCCTTCTGGCGGCAGTATTCGCGGACCATCGGCTGCACCCGGTGCAGGTTGACGCTCGGCATACTCGGGAACAGATGGTGTTCGATCTGATAGTTCAGCCCGCCCATGAGGAATCCCATGAAACGACCGCCGGAGATATTGCGTGACATCAGCGTCTGACGACGCAGGAAGTCGATCTTCACATCTTTGGGAACGATCGGCTGGCCCTTGTGGTTGGGGGCGAAGGAACCGCCCATGTGCACACCGAAGACGGCGAGCTGGACGAGGAAGAAGACGCTGCCGATGAGGGGGCCTGCCGCCCAGATGGCGAGCGCGGGGAACCCGATGAGGCGGATTCCGATGAAGACGCCCTCGATCCAACGGCGTTTGATCGAGGACTGCCCCCGGGCGATGGCTTTGACGGATTCGACGTGCAGCTGCAGACCGGCCAGGGTCAGCAGGGGCAGGAAGAACCAGCCCTGACGGGCGGCGAACCATTTGGCGAACCCAGTGCGCTGCCGGGCATCCTCGGCGACGAAGACGAGGGCGCCGGGAGCGATGTCGCCGTCGACTCCGGCCTTGTTCGGATTGGCGTGGTGAAGCGCATTGTGCTTCTTCAGCCACCATCCGTAGCTGAGCCCGATGAAGAGGTTGCCGATGATCGTCGACACCCACTCCCCTGTCTTTCCGTTGGTGAAGATCTGGCGGTGCGCTGCGTCGTGGGCGACATAGGCGGTCTGGGTGAACAGTGCGCCGAAGACGACTGCGGTGGCCATCTGCCACCAGCTCTCACCGATGAGGAAGAGCATTCCGAAGGACACGACGTAACCGAGGCCGAGGAGCACGAAGCGCATCGTGTTCCAGCCCGGTCGCCTGGCCAGGAGACCCGCTTCTTTGACCTGAGCCATCAGTGCACTGAAGTCGCTGGTGAATTCCTGTTCGGCGGTTCCCCTTCTGGCCCTCCTGCGTTCGAGCACTGCGGCCCGGGCTGCCCGATCGGGTGCCGGAGTCGACAGAGCGGTCGCGGCTGAGGTGGACGGTTCGGGGGTCATGAGGTCAGATGGGTTCATGATTCCCACCGTAGGGATGTCGGACCGGTCTTTCGTCACCCCTGGGAGCCGTTCTTCACCCCCTACTCGGGTAGGGGGTCCGCGGTGAGGCGGTGGGCGGATTCAGCTGCTGGGGATGACGAGGCCGGATTCGTAGGCGGCGATGACAGCTTGGGCGCGGTCACGGGCGTCGAGTTTGTACAGGATCCGCGAGACGTGGGTTTTCACGGTCTGCACGGCGATGTGCAGGATCGCTGCGATCTCGGTGTTCGAGGCTCCGCGAGCGACCTGGATGAGGATTTCGCGTTCCCGGTCGGTGAGTTCGGGCAGGGCCGTGCGGCTGGGCTGCTGCCCGCCGGTGGCGAAGTGTTCGATGACCCGTTTGGTCACGCTCGGGGCCAGGAGCGCTTCGCCTCCGGCGACGATGCGGACCGCCTCGGCGAGTTCATCGGGTGGGGCGTCCTTGAGGAGGAACCCGCTGGCTCCTGCACGGATGGCGTCGAAGACATAGTCGTCGATATCGAAGGTGGTGAGCATGATGATCCGGGGCTCGGCTTTCGCAGCGACGATCATGCGGGTCGCTTCGATTCCGTCCATCAGGGGCATCCGGACGTCCATGAGGACGATATCGGGGGCAAGGTCGGCGACGAGGTCCACACAGTGCGCACCGTCTTCGGCCTGTCCGATGACTTCGATATCAGCATGAGCGCTCAACAGTGCGGCGAAGCCGGCGCGCACCATCGCCTGATCATCAGCGATGACGATCCTGATCATGGGGTCTCCTCGTCCGTGATCGGTCTGCCTGTGCTCTGATCGCTGCTGTCGGCGAGGGATTCGCGGGGCACCAGCGGCAGCACTGCTTCGACTTCGAAGCCTCCGTCGACTGTGGCTCCGCTGCGGATCTCCCCACCCACCGAGGCTGCGCGTTCGCGCATGCCGATCAGTCCTTGTCGGCTGTGCTTGTCATGCTTCGCCGCTTCGCCAGGGCCGTCGCCGTGGTCGTTGGTCACGCTGATCCAGACGGCTGAGCCGCCGCCGCGGATGCGGATGGCGATGGCGGAGTTGCGGGCGTGGCGGATTGCATTGCTCAGGGCTTCTTGGATGATGCGATAGCCGGCGAGTCCGGTGCTGTCGCGCATGAGGTGGTCGATCGGTTCGCCGCTGCGTTCCACGGTGACCTTCACTCCCGCTTGTCGGGCCTTGTCGATGAGCGGATCGATGTCGGAGAAGTTCGGCTGCGGTGCCAGTTCTCCTCCGCCTTCCTCGTTGCGCAGGACGCTGAGCAGTCCGCGCATCTCGGTCAGTGCGGTGCGGGCGGAGGTGGAGATGTCTTCGAACTCTTTGGCCACCTCGGTGTCGATTCCGGCATGGCGGAACGGTGCACTGGAGGCCTGGATGTTGATGATCGACATGCTGTGGGCGACGATGTCGTGGAGTTCCCGGGCGATGCGGGCTTTCTCCTCGATGGTCACTCGTTTGGAGTGCTCTTCCGCAGTGTTCTCCTTCTCCTGAACCAGTTGGGAGCGGATGAGCTGCCACTGCTGGACGATGACTGCGGCGAGGTAGACGCCGCCGGCGATGCAGGAGTAGATGAGGATGTTGACGACCGCGCCATCGGTGCGGGTGTCTGCGACGAAGAGATGAGTGATGAGCACTGCGGCCGCCGAGCCTGCGATGCCGCCGAGCAGAGCCGCCAGCGCCACTCCCCAGTGGGCGCGGAGTCCGATGATGAGGATGATGACGATCTGAGTGATCATCATCGGAACCATCCACGGCCACGGCACCCCGGACACGTGGGGCCCCAGCAGCGGCAGCACCGTGCAGGCGGCGATCGACATGAGCGTGCCGAAGAGCGGGCGCAGCATGGACAGCGGCATGGATCCGACATGGACGATGGTGACGACGAAAGCCAGTGCGACGGAAGCATCGTTGACCGAGACGGCGATCGACGATTCCACCGCCAGCATGACGATGGCAAGAAAGATCACCGCGACCCAGGCCAGAGCCTCGGGGTTGAGTCGACGGTTCGGCGGCATGAACCTGTCGAAGACTTTTGTGACCATCACAGACACCGGGTTCCCTTCTGTGATTCCGGCCGACCGTTGCGATCATAGCGCGTGGACTGACTCATCACCTGGGAACGGCACATGGTGGTCAGTTCCCGGTCCGGAACCGAGAACACCCCGTTCAGCTTCCGCGGATCCCGTCCGCCAGGTGCGCGTGTTCTGTTCCCGCGAACTTGGCTCGGCTGCCCCAGGACAACGCGAGGTAGAGGACGAAGGAGATGGCGAAGGACGGGATCGTCGCTCCGATCGGGCTCGGATAGGCGTAGGTGAGCACATAGGAGGCCAGTGCGCCGAGGACCCACACGCCGACGGCCACCCAATTGATTCCGCGAGTGTAGGAGTAGATGCCGCCGGAGTCCTTGAGGATGTCGAGTGAGTAGGCGCGGCGTTTGATGATGTAGTAGTCGACGATGAGGATGGCGAAGACGGGGACGAAGAGGGCTCCGATCAGGCTCCCGTCCACAGTTCGACACGGAAGTCTTCGTCCCGGTCGTGTGCGGCGCGAGCGCGTGCGGCCACTGCCCCCGGCACTGCCTTCGGGTACCCCGAACCAGTGAAACCGCTCATGGCCACGCGTTGGCCATTGTCGATGTGGCGGGCCGCTTCCGCAGCGGTGGCGGTCTTCGTGCTCAGTTCGGGACAGGTGATTCTCGACATGACTTGCAGTCTATCGGGCGGCCGTGCGCTCGGCCGAGGCGGTCCCTCTGCCGCGGATCGAAGTGTCGTCTCCGTCGTCGAACCGCCCTGCCTCGACGACGCCGAGAGCAGCCTCGGGCTCGCTGTTCGTCACCGCACGCTCGGTCTTCGACTGCCGAATCACCGTCTGGGACAGACTGGGCACAGGAATCGTGACGATCGTCGCCAGCAGCAGTGCCAAGGTGAAGATCATCGTGCCGATGACCAACGGCATGCCCAGCGCCAGCACCCCGACGATGACAGCGGGCGCACCGGCCCCGGCGTAGAAGGCGAGATAGAGTGCCGCGGATATGCCGGCACGATTCTTCGGAGGAGTGAGAACGTCGATCTCCCGATTGGCTCCCCAGTAACTCAGCCCGTGCCCGACGCCCGTGGCCACGGCCGCGAACACCATGATGACCTTCACCGCCGAGGGGCTGATCTCCGGGAGATTCGATCCCAGCAGGAGCGCCGCACCGAGCCCCATGAGCGTCAGCCCCAGGGTCTGTGCCGCCCGGGGGCGGAGCGTCGGCGCCACCAGCTGGCTCGCAGCCGAGACGACCAGGACCGAGCCGACGATGATGCCGGAGGTCAGTGTTCCCGAGTTCGGAATGATCGACTGCGCCATCGACGGCAGCAGAGCGAGGAAGAGCCCGAGCGCCGTCCAGCCGATGAAACCGGTCAGCGCGGCGATGTTGAAGCTCGTGCGCATTGCGCCCGGCACGGATGACCATGTCGGCCTCCACCGCTGCCGAGTGATCGGCCGCTGCAGCGGCATCATCGCAATGAGGACCATGACGATGACGATCAGGACCATCATGACGAGGAAAGGCAGAACGAGCGGCGACGTCGACAACGATGAGACGACTCCCGCGAGTATCGGACCGAGCCCCGACCCCAAGACGAATGAGATCGTCGCCAGCGTCGACCCCAACCGGACCCTCCGCGCCGGTGAGGCCTCGACCATCAGGGCGATACCGGCACCTGTGCCCAGCCCGAGTCCGATGCCGACCAGCGCCCTGCCGGTGAACAGTCCTGCGGATCCCGCAGTCTCGAGCCCGAAGATCGCGGTGCCGAAACCGACCAGCCCGATCGCGGCCAGCAGCACCGGCTTGCGCCCGAAGGTGTCTGCCGCAGATCCGAACAGCAAAAGCGACGGCAGACAGCTGAACACGTAGGTCGCGTAGAGCGCAGTCATCATGGACTCGGACATTCCGTGGGCCTCTTGCAGCAGCGGATACAGAGGGCTGGCCATGTTCGCGGCGGCCGAGAGGACGAGCAGGACCAGCGCACCGAACCACAGCTGTCGCCTCGTCCCTCTGATATGTGCGTTCTCAGCCAAACGGAACCTCCATCTCTTCACATCATCGCCTGCGTTGTCGGGGACCACGAGCGGGACCCCGAGTCTGCTCTGCGGGCCCTGGAGACCATTCGCCGAGCCCTGTCGGTTCCATGATGAAACCAAGAGAGTATTGTTGTCTATCGTAAGAAATTCCACGTAACCATTCGATAGGACCGCATGATCGACAGTCGGCTCACCATGTTGAGCATGATCCAACGACACGGCACGGTCACTGCCGCGGCGCATTCGCTGCGCTACTCGCCGTCGACGGTGTCTCATCAGGTCAAACAGCTCGCCGCGGAGCTCGGAGTGACCCTGCTCGAACAGCACGGACGCAACGTCAGGCTCACCCCGGCAGCCGAGGCCCTGCTGCGTCATGTCGATGTCATGTCGGCGGAATGGGAGAAGGCGCTGGCCGATCTCGGTCGGTTCTCCGAGACGGTGTCCGGCTCGTTGGGTCTGTGTGGCTTCTCCACTGCCGCCAGCCTGCTCCTGCCGCCGACGATGCGGGCTCTCAATGAGCAGTTCCCGCATATGCAGACGCAGACGATCGAGGCCGAACCCAGTGAATGCTTCGACTACCTGCTCTCCGGAGATGCCGATGTCGGCATCGTCGTCGCAGCACCTGACATTCCCGCCGGCGGCGACGATCGATTCAGCCACCACTTCCTCATCGACGATCCGCTCGACCTCATGGTTCCTCTCGATCACCAGTTGGCAGACCGCGCATCGGTCACGATCGCCGACACCGTCGATGAGACGTGGATTCTGGGCAGGCCCGGCACCGGCTACCACCAGCTCGTCATGGCCAGCTGTGCGGCGGCCGGATTCGCGCCCCGCATCGGGCATTTCGCCGATGACTGGAACACGGGAACCGCGCTCGTCCACGGCGGCTTCGGAGTGTGTGTGGCCTCGAGGATGTCGCGGTCGCAGGATCTCCACCCGGTGCGCCGAATCCCGATCAGCGGCGACAATGCCCCGTCACGACACATCACGGCCGTGACTCGGACCGGAGCAGGTGCCCGTGAGACAGTGGCTTTCGCTCTCGAGACGCTGTCGATCGAGACGAAGCATCTGATGGGCCGCCTCGAGGCGGAACTCAGGGACTGACCTCAGAGCGCTTCTCGGACGACTCGGAAGCCGATGTTCGAGGCCGAGGAATCCGGTGTGTTCGAGGAGCGGGCGGCCACTCGATAGCGATTGCAGTAGGAGTCGTGGCACAGGAAGGATCCACCGCGCATGACCCGCTTGTCTCCGTTGTCCGGGCCGCGCGGATCGGACTGCGGGGAATGCTGGTAGTAGTCGCGGGCAAACCAGTCGGCGCACCATTCCCACACATTGCCGACGGTGTTGAACAGGCCCAGACTGTTGGGGGCGAAGTGTCGGGCCGGTCCGGTGCCGACGAACCCGTCGTCGAGAGTGTTCGTGCGCGGGAATTCGCCCTGCCAGATATTGCAGTTCCACTCCCCGTCGATCAGCAGCCGGTTGCCCCACGGATAGCGACGGCCCTTGAGGCCACCGCGGGAGGCGAACTCCCACTCGGCCTCGCTCGCCAGCCGAGTGCCGGACCACACGCAATAGGCGCGGGCATCGTCCCAGCTGATGTGGACGACGGGATGGTCTCTCCGGTCGTCGATGGTGGATCCGGGGCCTTCGGGTGCTGCCCAGTTCGCGCCGGAGACTTCGACCCACCAGGGCACGCCCGGGGCCTGCCCGAGCACATGAGCTCGCGCTCCCGGATTGGTCTCCAAGAGCATGGCGAACACCGCCGAGGTGCCCAGGCGTTCCGCCGTCGTAACGAAACCGGTGTCAGCGACGAACCGGGCGAAATCGTCGTTCGTCACGCTCGTCGTCGCGATCTCGAATTCGGTGAGGTCGACCCGGTGACGTGGTCCCTCGCCATCGGCAGGATGCCCGTCACCGAAGGGATCACCCATATCGAAGCTGCCGCCGACGGAGACGAAGTCGAAGCTGAACTCAGGGTTCGACTCGGAACTCACGGCAGGACCAGCCGCAAGGTTCGTTGGATGACTGTCCCCCGCCTCGGCGCGGATGGTCGCGGGAGCGCAGCACGAGTGGCCATTCTGCGCCCCGGCGGCGCTGTGATCTCCGCTCTTCGTCACGTGTGGGTGCCCCTTTCGTACCGGGTCCGACTCTGTGCGGTGCGGACTCTGGGATCACCCTATGACGTCGGCCGATGCCGGGGACAGTCCGGGTCCTGTCGGTCAGGTGAAGAGGCTGACTCCGCCGGGGCCGACGAGGCAGCCGACGACGATGAGGACGATGCCCCACAGCAGCTGTTTGCGGAAGATCGCGAAGATGCCGGAGATGACGAGGATCGCCGCGATGATCCAGAGAATGAAAGCCATGATTGCTCCTTGACTTGAGGGAGCCTCGGTCGAGGTGGGTTCATCCTTGCACAGAAGAACGGACGAAGTACGGCCTTCTTCGCCAACACGCCGGTTCGTTCGCGATCGTGACCGGGCCATGACTCTCACGGTGACTCCCGCCCCACCGATACCCTCCTTTCTGCCTATCCCAGCCGACATCGTCTAGGGTGAAAGCTGAGGGACCGTCACGTCGATCACACCGGCAGGCACGCCTGCCGACACTTGAGGAAGAGAGCTTGTTGTGACCCAGCCACGGACCGCCGCCGCTGCCAGCGCAGGCACCGGCTCCGGAGGTACCGGAATCGGGACCGGCCCGCTGAACGGTGCCGTACGCAGCGGGATCGTGGCAGCGTCTCTTTTGGCCGCCTCGGCGATCGTCTCCGTGCTTCTCAACCCTGCCCTGGTGACGGTACTCGCCGTGGTCGCAGTCGCGGCAATCGGTGTCGTTCCGCGCCTGCGTCGGGGTCGGCCGTGGACGCCGGCCGATACGGTCACAGCTTGCCGACTGGGTCTGATCGTCGTCTGCACCTGCCTGATCATCCACTCACAGCCCGGTCTGGACTGGTCCGCCGTGATCATCGGTTCACTCGCTCTCGTCCTCGACGGGCTCGACGGATTCGTTGCCCGCCGTACCCAGGTCACCGAGGCGGGAGCCGGATTCGACGAAACGGTCGATGCCCTGTTCATCCTCATTCTCGCGCTCGCCCTCGTCTCGATGTGGGGGTGGTGGACGGCATTGCCGGGCCTGTACTACTACGCCTTCCGCTTCATCACAGGGTTCCGTCCCCGGTGGCAGCAGAGGTTGCCGTTTTCGCGGATGCGCAAGGTGGTGGCTGCGGCGCAGGGCATCCTTCTCATCACGGCCGCCTCTCCCCTGGCCCAAGCCCACGAATGGATGGGCTTCGGGGCGACCGGGCTGGCCCTGACCGCGCTCACCTGGTCGTTCGGCCGCGATATCGTCTGGCTCGAGCGACATGCACAGTGACCACCATCGGCCCTCCTATACTGCTGGCATGACTTCGACGCGTACCCCCACCGGCTCCGAACGCCTGGTGGCGGGCCCGGTGAGTTCGCTGCCCACGGAGCATGGGATGTTCGCCATCAGGTCGTTCACTCTCGACACAGTCACCCATGCGGTCATGATGATGGGCGACCCTGCCGGTTGTGACTCACCGCTGGTCCGGGTGCACAGCGAATGCCTCACCGGTGATGCTCTGGGTTCGCATCGGTGCGACTGCGGGGACCAGCTCGGTGCCGCGTTGGCCGCGATCGCCTCCGAGGGGCATGGAATGCTCGTCTATATGGCCGAGCATGAAGGCCGCGGAATCGGACTGGCCGCGAAGCTGCAGGCGTATGCGCTCCAGGACGAGGGCATGGACACTGTCAGCGCCAATCGTGCACTCGGTCTGCCCGACGACTCCCGTGACTACACTGCGGCGGCAGCGATTCTGCGTGAGCTCGGCTGCCCGCGCATTCGGCTGCTGACCTCGAATCCGAGCAAACAGCATGCTCTCGAGGAATTGGGCGTCGAGGTGGTTTCCCGTGTTCGGCTGCCAGTGGCCGACCGACCAGAGAACAGCGCCTATCTCACCAGCAAACGGCTGCGGATGAACCACGATGCCCCGCCTGAAACGGATACAGAGGAATCGAGTGCGCAGCTGCCCGGAGTCGACGCGGACATCTACGCAGCTCTGGCTGCGAACGAAGAGGTCGTCGCCCAACTCGCACAGAGTCAGGACGGGTTCATCGCGACTCGCACCGGCGATGCCTGCTTCGTCTCCGGATCCACGGATCGGACCCATCTGCACCGGATCCGAGCACACGTGGCCGCCGTCCTCGTCGGCGCCCAGACCGTCATCGCCGATGATCCGCAGCTGACCGTGCGTGCGGTGCCCGGCGCCGACCCGGTCCGCTTCGTCCTCGATCCGCACGCCCGTGTTCCGGTCACTTCGACGGTGCTGAGCACCGGCCCGACACCGACCGTGTGGATGATCGGCGCCGAGGCGACTCCCCGTGCGAATGTCGGTGACCACGTCCGTGTGGTCCGCCTTCCCCCAGCGGCGTCCCCACAGGACATCATCGCCGTCATCCGCGGCCAAGTGGCGGGGTCCATCCTCGTCGAGGGCGGCGGACGCACGGTCTCGTCATTTCTTGCCGCGGGTGCTCTCGACCGTCTGTTCCTCACCACCGCTCCGGTCTTCATCGGCGATGGGGTGCCGGGCATCCGCTTCCACGGGTCCGAGGTGATGGCGCAGGCTCTGCGGACACCGTTCCGTCGGTTCGAACTCGGAGAAGATATGTGCACCGAGTATCTGCTCAGTCGGGCTTCGGTTGCTCATTCGCAACCGAGTCCGAACATGTAGGAGCACGCTTCTGTCGAGTCCCCGCAGTCCATACTGTGACGATTCCGGGCAGGGTGGAGATCACCGCGAGCAGCCCGTAGCCGGTCGAGGCTGTCACCGCGGTTTCCATCGATACCGAGATTCCGGCTGCGATGAGGCTGACGCTGAGTTCGCGCACGCCCCAACCGCCGACGCCGATCGGGATGCTCATCGCGGCGAGTCCGACGACCGCGAGCACCGGCACGACGGGTCCCCCGAGTGCCGCCATGGCGATGAGGAAGAGCACGAAGAGGGCTGCCATGCCCAGGACCGAGGACAACCAGATGGCGAAGCTGCGCCGCCAGTCCATTCCGCGCATTCCGCACACGGAGATGGCCAGGGTCGTCACGGCGACGGCTGCGGCCATGAGTGCCAGTCGGCCGGAGACGTCGATGAGGCTGAGGGAGGCGGTGGCGAAGAGCAGCGTCGTCGTGCTCAGCCGTTCGGCGCCGACAGCAGCCACCGGTGACAGCCATTTCTTCGCCCCGGTGTGCCGGTAGACGGCGACTCGGGCCACATCGCCGCCGAGCCCGCCGGGCAGGACCATATTCAGCAGTGACGAGGAGTAGCAGTCGGCGAGCGCCCGTGACCAGGTGATGGAAGTGCCTCTGTGTGCGAGCAGCAGTGTCCAGCGCAGCGCCTGAGCGCCGGTCATGATGAATCCGCAGGCGAGTGCGGCCAGGACTGTCCAGACGTTGAGGACCTTCCATCCGTCCACGAGGGCTTGGGCGCCGACGACTCTTACCGTCAGCACCAGCAGCGCGACGGTGATGGCGAGCATGAGAGCCCTCTTCGTCCAGGTCACGACACCTCTGTCCCGGTCGGTGGGGTGGTCGCACGAACCGTTGGGGGCTCCCGACCGCGTGCACGGTCTGCAGCGTCGATGAGCACATCGAGGTGGTCGACCCTGACGCTCAGTCCCGAGTCCAGCTGCGCCTGCCGTTGTGACCACCAGTCGCGTGCGGCTGTGGCGAGCGCAGGGTCCTCGTCGAGGGCAGCGTCGAGACGTTCGGAGAGGAATCTGCTGAGGAAGGTCCGGTCGGCTGGAGCCGCGAGACGCCAGGGACTGGGGCCCTCGACTGCGGTGAGTCCGTGTCTGCGGGCCAGCCTCATGAGGCGTTCGGGTGCGTGGTGACCGAGCCTGCCGTCGCGGTGCTGGTGGGCGGTGAAAGCTGCATCGATGACTGCGTCGTACGGATGGACCGGGTCGAGTTCCCACCCGTCGACGATGCTGAGCAGGAACAGCCCGAGGCCGTCGTGGTCTTTGAGAGAGCGGATAACGGCGATGAGGTCTGTTTCGGTGAGGACGTCGAGGAGGGCACTGCAGGTGAGCAGAAGCTGAGATCCATGGAATTCCGATGCGGAGAGCAGCTCAGCACTGAGAGTCGGGAACGCGGCGATCGGGGCGCAGATCGTACGTGCGTGCGGAAGTGCCGTTGCCGCAAGGTCGAGGGAGGCTTGGTCGGAGTCGAGGAGGATCCAGTTGATCTCCCAGTCGGGCAGGCGAGTGCGCAGAGCGGTGTCGAACCACAGCGCCGAGTTTCCGGTGCCGGCCCCGATGTCGACAGCGAGCAGTGACTTCGTGTTCGACTCTGTTTCTGCGCTCAGACGGGCGACTGCATGATCGAACAGATGCAGCGACTCCCGGCGTGCCGCGTCATCGACGGGACGGCGCAGATCCAGCCAGTCGGATTCGGCCGCAGTCACGAGCTGCGCCTCTGCCTTCTTTCCGCCGGGCGGGGCGATCCGTGCGGTTCCGCCGCGGCCGGACGTGAGTGGTCGCCGGTGATTCGCACGACCGCGCCGGCGGTGCCGGCCCAGGAGCGAACGGCGTTGGGGCGATTCCGGCGGGCCGATTCGGCAAGTTCAGTGCGGAACTGGTCGTCGGTCAGCCAGCGGTGCAGTGCCTGCCTCCACGCTCCGACGGTCCGGGGTAGACCGAGTCCGGCGCCCAGGGGCTCTTCGGCTCCGGTTCCGGCGGTGACGAAGGCGGGGATTCCGGCGGCGGCCGCCTCGGCGACGACCATCCCGTAGGCTTCCGAGCGTGATGGCAGCAACAGCAGATCGGCGTTGCCGTACAAGGCGTCGATCTCGTCGGGGCCGAGTTCTCCGACGATATCGGCTCTGCCCGCGGGCAGGTCACGGCACGCCGACTGCAAGCGGCGGCCGTATTCTGCGTCCACGAGGGGGCCGGCGAAGGTGACCCGCCACGGCTGTTCCGCAGCCGCTTCATCCTGCGCCCGGACGTCGGATCGCGCCGATTCCGCCGTCATCAGCTCAGTCACGGCTTCGGCGATGAGCAGCTGTCCTTTGTTCTCCTCGATTGCGCCGATGCACACGACATGGCCTTCACCACCGCCTGAGCTCTGTGGACGTGCAGGGTTTCCGGGCACGACCGCCTCGGCGCGGATCCCGTATCGGGATTCCAGGCCTGCGGCGGTGAACCGGCTCGTGGTGATGACCGCGGGTGCGCCGCTGATGACCTGCCGTTCGCGGTCGCGACCGGCACTGTCGTCACCGTCTGCCAGACAATGGAAGAGCAGGATGAGCGGATCCTGCCCTCTGCGGTTCTCGTGCGCAGGATCGGTCATCAATTCGGGCAGAGCGGTGGCGATGAGCCCATCGAGGAGGACGGGGCCGGTCACTGCGGCCAGGAGATCGTGCACGGCTGCTGACTCGGCTGGTCCCGGCTCAGCCCAGAAACCGGGCACCGAGTGGAGCACGATCCGGGATCCGGCTGCCTCGGCGAGTGCCCTGTTGAACGCCGCTCCCCCACTGATGCGGCCGAGGTCGGGTTCGATGAGGTGAAGGCTCACGTCCGCTCCGGAACGGTGTAGGTGATCGCAGCGCGCGGATTCTCCCGCAGCTCGATGCTGATGCCGATCTCGGGCTGGTCGGCCAGCGACGCGGCCAGGCGCTGACCGATGTATTCGGCGACGGCTTCGGTCGTGCTCAGTCTCCCGGCGAAGTCCGGATGTTCGTCGAGGTTCGCATAGCGAAGCGGGGTCAGTGCGCCGTCGAGCAGGCTCATGGCTTCACCGATGTCGAGGACGACGGAATGCTCATCGAGACTCGGGCGGGTGAATGTGGCCGAAACTTCCAAGGTGGCGCCGTGCATACCTTGGGCGGGCCCGAAGAATTCGTCGGGCAGGCTGTGGGCGATCATCACATGGTCGTTGACTGTGAGTCCGAACATCGTCTTCTCCTCTTCGTCAGGGTACCGCTTCTGCGCTTCTGAGCCGGCTGTGTCTCCGTGTGCGGGATTGATCGGGTCAGTGCTGGTCAGCGTGTATGGGCGCTGGTGTAGTCGATGATGTGACAGAGAGTGGCCCGGGCGAGGTTGGTGCTGAAGCCGTCACGGTCGCTGCCGCCGCTGAGATCGTCCATGATCGTCGGCAGCTCAGTCCAGTCGGAGACACCGGTGATCAGGGAATCGAAGCGGTCATCTTTCAGGGCTGCCAGGGCCGCGCTCGTCCGTTGGGCGCGGGTGCGGCGCGTTCGGTGTCCGGCGGCGACCTCGCCGACCTGTGAGGCGATGATGCTCAGTCGGCGGGCGTGGAAGTCTGCGCCGAGCGGCACGCTGGGGCTGTCGGTGCCGTACCAGGATGCTTCGATCACAGTGCCGTCGTCGCCGGTGATTTCGAGTCCGCGGGCCAGTCCCGCCTGGCTCCCGGAGGTGTGGATGACGAGGTCGCAGTCGGAGGAGGCATCGTCCGGCGCGAATGCGGTGAGGCCGAGGTCGGTAAGCAGTGTGCGTCTGGGCGGGTCGGTTTCGACGATTTCGAGACGGTCGAGCGGCATTCTGGAGGCCAGCAGTGCGGTGGCCGTGCCGATCATGCCCGCGCCGATGACGGCGACGCGGTCGGCGAATCGCGGCGGCTGCTGCCAGAGGATGTTGAGACCGGTTTCGACGGCTCCGGCCAACAGCGCCCGATGATCGCTGATGTCCTCGGGAATGAGGTGGACATCCTCGGTGGTCACAATGTGGTGGGAATGGTGGGGCAGCAGGCCGAAGACGCGAGCACCGATCCAGTCCCGCGGTCCTTCGTCGACGATGCCGACGCCGAGGTAGCCGTACGACACCGGGAACGGGAAGTCTCCGAGTTGCTGAGGAGCCCGCATCAGGCTTTCGACGCGGGCCGGGATGCGCCCGGTGTGGACGAGTGATTCGGTGCCTTTCGACACCGCAGAGGCGGTGGTGGTGATCCGCAGCTCGCTCCCTGAGTCGGGGTTCGCATGCGGGGTGGGCACTTCACGCCAGCCCCCTTGCCGGGCGGCTTCGGTCCAGTACTGCCAAGCCATGTCTCGATAGTACAGGTGCCCCTGCGTTGCGGTGGGCCCCACGACGCACGTGCCCGTGATCAGGCTGATAGCCGGCGACCGGACCACTACCCTGGGGCCATGACTGATTTCCTCAAACTGCGGAAGTCCGCCCCGGACGGTTTCTTCGCCACTGAGGCCGCCGGGCTGAGATGGTTGGCCGAACCGGGGGTGATCCCTGTCGTCGACGTCATCGACCATGGTGCGGATTTTCTGCGGTTGCGCCGTCTCGGAGAATCCGGGCCCTCCGCCGATGCGGCCGCCGCCTTCGGTCGCGACCTCGCCCGGCTTCACGATGCGGGTGCTCCCGGTTTCGGTTGGTCACCGGCTCCGCAGTCGTTCTTCGGCCCCCTCGACAATCCCTTCGAGGTGCCGGCCGAGTCTGTCGACGACTTCACCGACTATTGGGTCGAGCAGCGCCTGCGCCCTTTGGTCACGGCGGTTGCCGGGGATCTCACGGGTGCGGATCGGGCGACGGTCGCCTCGGCGATCGATGCGATCGCTTCCGGAGCCTTCGCCGGGATCTGCAGCGAAGGCGAGGAAGCGTCGGCACGCGTCCACGGGGATCTGTGGGCGGGTAACCTCATGTGGACGCCGGACGGTGTCACTCTCATCGACCCGGCCGCGCACGGCGGTCACCGACTGGAGGACCTGGCCCTGCTTGCGCTCTTCGGCACCCCGTTTCTCGAGGAGGTCTTCTCCGGCTACGAACAGGCCCATCCGATGCCGGTCGGCTGGCAGGAGGACCTGCCGGCGCACAGCTTCTTCGCTCTGCTCGCTCATATCCGTCTGTTCGGTCGCGGGTTCCTCGGGCAGACGGTCCGTGCCGCCCGGTCGATCATCGCCCGGGCGGAACACCTGGACCGGTGAGGTCACTTCAAGGAGATCTCCACCGGGTCGGAGAACAGTCCGCCGGCGAAGGTCAGCTTGTTCGGGTCGACGTCTTCGGGCACATCGAAGACGAGGACGCCCTCGGCTGTGTTTCCGGGATTGATCTCTTCGAGGAAGAGGATGTTGTTCTCGGCCGCATAGATACCGGCCTCTGAGTCAGCTGAGTAGGTGTTGCCGGAATCATCACCGAGTTTGATGTCGTCTTCGAAGAAGAAGTTCGGATCCGATCCGGTGTTCTTCACCGACAGGTCGATCTGGACGAACTGTCCCTGTGCCTGGGCATTGAGGAATTCGTCGCCGACCTGTGAGACACCGTCTTCGACCTTTGCGACGGTGATCTCCCAGTCATCGGCAGCTACCGTATCTCCGATACCGTACGAAGCTTCCTCAGCAGGCTTGTCGGCGGCCTCCTTCTCCGCGGCCTCCCCCGACTGCTGGGCATCGGACGATCCGCCCGCCGAGGTGCTGGTGTCATCTCCCCCGCCTCCGATCGCGCTGGCGATGACGATGATGACGACGATGGCAAGCAGCCAGAACCACCAGCGCTTGAGCAGCGGCTTCTTCTGTTTCGGCGGCTTCTGGCCATAGGGCTGCTGCTGGTAGCCGCCGGGTCCGTAGGCCTGGGGGTTCTGTGCGGGTGCCCACTGCTGGGGGTCATAGTTCTGAGGCGCGGGCTGGTATTGGGTGTTGTGAGGGGCCTGGTGTTGCGAGGACCATTGCTGTTGGGGCTGTGGAGACTGCGGCTGCTGCGGGGTGTTCTGGGGATTCTGCGGGTGGGACATGACGCTCCTTCGAGGCTGGATCTGACTGACTGCTCCAGGTTCGTCCCATCCGCACCCCCGGCACGTCCGCAATCGGGCTCGACCCTGCCAGCCGAACGGTTGACCGCTTCCAGCCGGAGGGTGGACTACGCGTGTCAGGCCCCGCGGTTACGATTCTCTTGTGTCAGAACAATCCGTCCCTCGCCGAAGGATCCCGCGCGCCGTGCGCATCGCCGGCAGCATCCTCGTCGGCGTCATTCTCTACCTCATCGGGTTCATCACCTCGGCGATGGCGCTGACGGCGAACACCTGGGCCTTCTCCGACTGGGAGCTCAACGACACCGGGATAGTGGCCGTCCTGCTGCTGTTCCTCGCGTGGGGACTCGTCTTCCTCCGACACAGGTGGCCCTGGGTGCCCTTCGTCGTCGGCGGACTGCTCACAGCAGGATGGGGCGATGCGCTTATGCTCCTCATTGCGGTCTTCCACCTCGTCATCCGAGCACCCCGGCGACTCGCGATCACCGCCTCGGCGGTGGCCACCGGACTGATTGTGTTCTCCACGTTGAGGATGTGTCTGGCACCGGCTGAGCACAATCCCTTCAGCATCTTCTTCCTGCCCGACCCGGCACAGGTCACGGGCCTCGAGGCGACCATCCCGCCGGAGGATTCGCACTTGGCGATCCGAATCATCACGATCGCGGCCGCCGTCATCGGATTGTGCACGGCTCTGGGAGTCGGTGCGCTTCTGCGTCGCACGCAGCGAATGAGAGCGTTCGAATCCATCGCCGAACGTGAAGCGCTGCGCAATGAGTCGCTCACGGCTGAGATCGCCCGGCAGTCCGAACGAGAGCTCTTGGCGCGCGAGCTCCACGACACTCTCTCCCACCGACTGTCGGTGATCTCGCTGCATACCGGCGCCCTGGAGGTCGGGGCACGGACAGACCCCGAGGTCGCTGCGACGGCGTCTGCTCTGCGCGAGGAGGCCCGCGCGTCCTTGGAAGATCTGCGTCATCTGGTGGGTGGTGTGAGGAACGGCGATCTGGCTGATCGGCGGCCAGACCAGGGGACCTCGGCACCGCCGAGTCGAGCGACGATGTCAGCGATTCCCGAGCTGATCTCCTCTGTGGAGTCCACCGGTACGGTCGTCCGTCTTCTCGTCGTCATCCAGGACGTGGACTCCTGCCCGCCCGCGCTCGACCGGGCGGTCTATCGCATTGTTCAGGAGGCTCTGACGAACGCGATGAAACATGCACCGAATCTGCCGGTGACGGTGGACGTCGCGGTCTCGGCGGCCCGCGGAATCCAGATCTCGGTGTGCAATCCGCTCCCCCGCGGATCGGGCCCGCTCGATGTTCCGCCACGCCCACGATATGCACCGGATTCGGTGCGCGAACTCGGCGCCCACACGCCCGCTCACGGATGGGGACCCGCCGGGAGCACGCTCGGCCCGCACGAAACTCACTTGGCGTCGACCGGGTCGGGAGCCGGGCTGGTCGGCATCCGCGAGCGCACCGAGATGTTCGGCGGAGAGGCGTCGATCGGAGTGTTCGGCGAGGAGTTCCAGGTGCAGGTGAGATTTCGACCTTTCTCTCCCCAGAACTGAGGCGCATCCTTAAGGACCGGCCGCCCACCTCTGAACGATCGTTGTGAGACGGGGACTCCTTCGAACTGTGTCATGGGCCTCGGGTAATGTGACACACATGAACCAATCCGCCCCGATCCGCGTCATGGTCGTCGACGACGATCCGATGGTCATCACCGGAATCCGGGGAATCCTCCAGGCGGCCGATGGCATCGACGTCGTCGGCTCTGCGACCAGCGGTGAGGACGCTGTTGAAGCAGCGGCTCTGCACTACCCCGACGTCGTCCTCATGGACATCAGAATGCCCGGAATCGGTGGGATCGAAGCCACGCAGCGCCTGCTCAACAGCGTG
The DNA here is from genome assembly GCF_011617705.1 of Brevibacterium limosum. Lineage (NCBI taxonomy): Bacteria > Bacillati > Actinomycetota > Actinomycetes > Micrococcales > Brevibacteriaceae > Brevibacterium > Brevibacterium limosum. The sequence continues at coordinate 2,639,168 of NZ_CP050154.1, forward strand.
CGGCCGCCGAAAGTGGTGTCCCTGACGAGCATGAGCGGCGACGATCACCTCTTCAGGGCACTTGAGGCGGGAGCCGCCGGATACCTGCTCAAGGACATCGGCCCGGTGGATCTCGCCGTCGCGGTCCGCAAGGTCCACGCCGGGGAACCCATTCTCGCCCCGCAGTCCATGCGGCAGGTCATCGCCAAGGTCACGTCGAACACCGATCAGCGTCTGCAGCGAGAGGCAGTGGCGCTGCTGGCCGGACTGACCGACCGCGAGCGGCAGATCGCAGAACTCGTGGCCGAAGGACTGTCGAATCAGGAGATCGCAGAGGAGACGTTCATGAGCCTGGCTACGGTCAAGACTCACCTCAACCGGATCAACGTCAAACTGGACACGAACAATCGCGTGCGCATCGCCACGATGGTCGTCAGGGCTAAGCAGAACTGAAGCCTTCCGGCTGGCCCCGCCCTGCCCACTCAGCGTTTCGCTATTCGCCACATCCCGGAGCTCTGCTCGGCTTCGTTCGCCACCGACAGGTCGATGCCTTTCCTGTCGCGGACCAACGACACCGCCAGCAGCGAGATCCCGGCCATGACCAGCAGATACAGCGACACCGAGGCTGTGGTTCCAGTCGTCTGCAGCAGCCCCTGGGCGATTGTCGGGGCAAACGCTCCGCCGAGGACGGCGCCCAAAGCGTAGGAGATGGCGACTCCGCTGAACCTGATCGAGGCAGGGAAGAGTTCGACGTAGAGGGCGGCCTGCGGACCGTACGAGATTCCCAGCCCGATCGAGAAGATTCCCAATGCCAGATACAGCAGGCCGAGGTTGCCGGTGTCGATGAGCCAGAACAGTGGGAAGGCCGTGACGATGAGGATGATGAACCCGATGACGTAGGTCTTCACCCGTCCGATGTGATCGGCCAGCACCCCCGAAGCCGCAGTGGAGACCAGCCAGACGAATGATCCGAATGTGATGGCCAGAAGCACATCCGTCTGGTCGAAGCCGACGGGGTCGGTCGCATACTTCGTGACGAAGCCGCCGGTGGTCATGTACCCGCTGGCATTGTTGCCGGCGAAGATCAGAGCGGCGACGAGGACCAGGGGCAGGTGCTTCTTGAGGAGCACGAGGATCGGAGCCTTGCGTTTGGCTGTCTCGGCGTTCATCTCCTGGAACACCGGGGTGTCTTCCACAGCACGACGCACCCAGTAGCCGACACCGATGAGCACAACGGACAGCAGGAACGGGATTCGCCAACCCCATTCCATAAAGGCCTCACCCGGAGAAATCACACCGGTCATCAGCGCGATCACGCCGGAGGACAGCAGCATTCCCAGCGGAACGCCGAGCTGAGGGTATGAACCAGCGCGGCCGCGTTTGTCATCGTCGGCATGTTCGACGGCGAGAAGCGCGGCGCCTCCCCACTCTCCGCCTGCCGACAGCCCTTGGACGATGCGCAAGAGGATGAGCAGAATCGGTGCAGTGACGCCGATGGTCTCGTATGTGGGGATGAGTCCGATGAGCGCGGTCGCCACACCCATTGTGACGAGGGTGACGACGAGGATGGCTCGACGCCCGAACCGGTCACCGAAATGTCCGGACAGGAATGCGCCCAGAGGTCGGAAGAGGAACGAGATGCCGATGGTGGCGAATGCCAGCATCTGGCCGATGCCCTCCCCTGCCGGCGCGAAGTAGAGATGTGCGAAGACGAGTGCCGCCGCTGTCGAGTAGGTGAAGTAGTCGTACCATTCGATGGTGGTGCCGATGACGGCGGCGAAGGCGACTCTGCGCTGGTTCGTCTTCTGCGTCGGCGCAGGTGTCGCTGAGGTGGGTGTCTGTGTCATGTGAACGTCCTTGTCCAGTTCTGGTCGGTCTTCGTCGTCCGATTTGAAGAGATTGATGAGATGGCCTCCGACCGCGCCCGGATGGATCACCCGAGCACGGTCGACCGCCGTCAGACGGCAGCGAATGTGGTGCCGATTGTGGTGAGTACTCCTTCGGCCCACTCACATGCCGCTTCGGATGCCGGCACGGCTCCGCCTGCATCATGGCGGCCGTATTCGCCTTCCCGTACCGCGCCGCGCGCTTCGAGAGCTTCGGTGAGAAGCTCGCTTCCACGGGAGTAGGTCCGTGTGTAGCTGGCATCGCCCAGGCCGAACACGGCGAAGCGGATTCCCTGGAGATCGACGTCCCGAGTCTTCAGCGTCCGGAAGAAGTCGGTGGCCGATCTCGGCACGTCCCCGTCGCCGTAGGTCGAGCAGACGATGAGGTGGAACCGTTCCGGGTCGAGGTCGCCCGGAGAGACCTCTGCGAGGTCTCTGATCTCCAGATCGTCGCGGTCGCCGAGGAAGGTGCCGATCTCTTCGGCGACGAGTTCGGCATTGCCCGATTCCGTTCCGAACAGGATCGAGACCGGCAGGCCGGGGGCCAGTCGTTCCGACGAATTCGCCGAGGAGGTCTGCAGCGATACGTCCAGGCTGAGGTCGCCGGCCGCTGCCATGAGTTCGGCTCGCGACGTGATCTTGGACCGGCAGCGTCCGGGCCCGGCGCCGAGGCGCTCTTTGAGATCGATGCGCCGCCATGAAGCGAAATCAGTGGCCTCGGCGTGCGGGGTCAGTCCGGGGGCACCGGTCGTCATCGATCCGACGTTCAACTCCGACGCGATCTGTGCGGCCAGGCTTCGCGCATCGGCGCGCTGGTCGGGGATGGACCCGCGTCCGTTGCCTTTGAGCCAGCCGATGGCGAAGAGTCCTTCGCTGATCTTTCCGTCGCCGGGAATCGGTGAGACGGGGCAGATGCCCTGTCGGGCGCTCGTCATCGGGTCGCGGACGAAACCGATCGCGGTGATGACCGAGTCGACCTCGAGACGGAGGCTGTGTTCGTCGGCGCGCCGCAGCTCGATTCCGGATACGGCACCGTCGCCGGTGAGCGCCTCGGGAGTGGTCTCGAACCACCAATGGACGTGGATCGCATCGTGTGCGGCCTGCGTTTGCGTGGGGTGGGTGAGTTCGGCGAGGGCGTCGAGCTTTGCGTCCTTTCCGGGGACGCGAGTCGAGAGGTCGACGCCATGGAGTTCGTGCACAAGGCCCGTCACTCGTCCGACTTCGCGGATCATGACTGGATCGAACTTCGCCGTGCCCGCAGCTGAGCGGCCGATGATGTCGATCCGAGAGATGTCTCGTCGCAGTGACGTGTAGGCGCTGTCATCGATGTCGCTGCCGTCGAGCGACTGGGCGTCGCAGGTCAGGAGACGGAGCACATCGATGGCGACGTTTCCCTGACCGATCACGGCCACTCGTGAACCGAGGTCGGGGGTGCGGGTGTGGCCGTCATCGTCTCGTTCGTCGGGATGGCCGTTGAGCAGTCGGGTGATTCTGCCGGCCGAATAGACCTGTTCGAGGTCGGCGCCGGGGATGGCGAGGGGGCGGTCGTGGGACAGACCGCTTGCGAGGACCACGGAGTCGTATCCGGACTTGATTTCGTCCATGGTCACGTCAACGCCGAGTTCGGTGTTGCCGATGAATCTCGCACGGGGATCGGCGAAGAGACGGTCGAACTGGGCGGAGACGGACTTCGTTCCCTGATGATCGGCCGCCACTCCGTAGCGCAGCAGACCATACGGGACGGGGAGCCTGTCGAAGACGTCGACTCGACTGCCCGGCACCTGGCGGAGGAGCTCTTTCGCAGAGAAGCAGCCGGACGGACCGGCGCCGACGACGGCGATCCTCGGGCCAGCGACGTCAGGCTCGGCCGCACCGTCGCGAGTGCCGGAATCGGTTCGGTCATCACTCTTGGTCCGAGAGATGCCATAGTTCGGAGCATCGTCTGCCGAGTCCCAGGTGACCGGAAGGCTGAGCATTCCGCGGAAGACCCAGCCGCCGATCCGAGTCTCTCGGGTTCGGTCGATGTCGAGTCCCTTGAGGGAGTTGAAGAGCAGGGGAAGCGCCACCTCGGCGATCTCCGCTCGTGCCGCCCAATTGCCCAGACACACGTGCACACCTTTGCTGAATGCCAGGTGCGGTTTGACTTCACGGTGGATGTCGAAGCGATGTGCATCGTCCCACACGGCTTCGTCACGGTTGGCCGAGAGCACACAGATGCCCAGCTTCGCTCCTGCGGGAAGCAGCTTGCCCGCGAGTTCTGTCTCGCACGTGGTCTGGCGGGAGTACATGCCGATGGGCGCAATCCATCGGATGGTCTCTTCGAACACTGTCGGCCACAGTGCAGGATCGGCGATCGCGGCGGCCCGCTGTTCGGGGTTCTCGAACATGGCCAGGGCTGCCACACCGAGGGCGTCGCGCGGTTCGTTGAGGCCCCCGCCGATCGTCATCTTGATATTGGCCCGGATCTGCTCGATGGGCATCTGGTCACCGGGCATGGACAGCAGCCCTGAGATCAGCGAGTCATCTCTGTGGGTCAGGTGGTATTCGAGCATCTCGTCGAGCGCGGCATCGACTTCGTCGAAGGACTTCTTGCCCTTCGCCCAGACGTCAGGATCGTCGGCGTAGTTGCCGGTGGCGTCGATCATCGTCTGCGACCAGCGCTGCAGATCCGTCTGGTCGGCGTTGTAGAGGCCGAGCATGCGGCGCAAAGTCTCACTCGCATACGGGGCGGCGAAGTCCCAGATGAGATCGGCGCCGGGGCCTTTGCCGATGAGGTCAGCCAGGAGGTCCTCGGCGACCTCACGGTACATCTTCGACCAGACTCGTTTGACGTACCCCGGTTTGAGAACCGGCTGCCAGGTTCGTCGCTGTTCGTAGTGCATGGGATCGTCGCGGCGCAGCATCGAGTGCCCCATGGCTCGGATCTGCAGCGATCCTTCTTCGTCTGCGGAGAAGATCTCCTGGTCGTGCTCGGTGGCGCTGACGGCTTCGTAGCTGGTGATGAGGTAGCGGTTGACTGCGGGAACCCAGTGCACTCCGCCTTCGGCCCGAAGACGTTCGTAGATCGGGAACGGGTCATCGTAGAGCTCGGGGATGGTCACCCAGTCGGCGACCGGGACCGCTGAAGCTGTGCGGGATGCCCCTGCGGTTCGATTGGGGGCATGCAATTGAGAAGTCATCGCCGTCTCCTCTTCGTTGAGTGTCTCTGTGAGGCTGTTCACATCAGTATGTGCACTACGCTTAGAAAAGGAAAAGCGGAATTAGTCGCACAACTAAACCGGATTGACGGATATGAACTCTGACCAGCCACCGAACTTCACGCTGCGGCAGCTGTCCTACCTGATAACGGCGGCTCGCCTGGGGACGATCTCCGCTGCGGCGCGAGAGCTGCACGTCTCATCGTCGGCGATCTCCGACGCCATCACCACGCTGGAGCACGAACTCCAGTCCCAGCTCTGCATTCGGCGGAAATCGCAGGGTTTGGTGCTCACCGCCGCAGGCAGACAGGTTCTCGACAAGGCCCGCCCTCTGCTGGCCGGTGCCCGTGACCTCGAGCTCCAGTTGACGACGACGAATGGTGAACTCGCTGGTCCGATCACCATCGGCTGCTATCCGACCCTGGCACCGATGGTCCTCCCGGTCCTGCTCGATGGATTCGGTCGTCTGCACCCGAAGGTGAGCCTCGAGATCATCGAAGCCACACAGGATATCCTCGTCGGCAAGCTCGACTCGGGTGAGATCGATCTGGCTTTTGCCTACGAAACACTCGTCCCGGGCACACCGAACCGTGCCCAGCTCTTCGCCCAGCCAGCGCATGTCGTCCTGGCAGCCGATGATGAGTTCGCCGACAGGGAGACGGTACGACTCGAGGATCTCGAGTCAAGGGATCTCATCCTGCTCGATTCCCCGCCGTCGAGTCACCACACTCTGTCGATGTTCGCCGAGCGGCAGCTCCACCCGACGATCCGGCACCGCACGACGAGCTACGAGGTGGTCCGGACGCTCGTCGCACGAGGGCTCGGATACGGAATCCTTGTCCAACGTCTGTCGAACCCGAACAGCTACGAGGATCTGCCCCTGGTCGTCAAGGAGATAGATCCGGCGGTGAAGCCGGTCAGCGTCGAGGCGATCTGGCCCGCTCATTCCACGATCGCGGCGCGGGTGCAGGAGCTCATCGAATTCGCACTGGCGCAGGAGTGGATCTGAAAGGCGACGATGTGGATGCTTCGTCGGAACCGTCGCCAGGGTCTGACTACTCGAGAGTGCCGGCGAAGAACTCGTCGAGCACAGGAGACTCTCTTTCGCTCAGGCGCTGATTGAGCTCGCTGAACAGCTGCGCTTGAATCTTTCCGGGCCAGTTCTGCGGCAGAAGTGCGGCAGGCAGCTGCGGATCCAGGCGGGTCAGGCCCAGCCATTCACATTGCAGTTTCACTCGCGCCACCAGGGCCTCCACTGGCGACCTGGCCTCCGGGTCGAAACCCTGCCAGCGGTCGCCGAAAGCAGAGTACTCTGCAGAGAGAGCATCCAGCTCGAAAGCCGCAACGAGGACCTCGTCGGCCGTCGGAGGCTGCGGTCGGCCGCAGAAGACGATCGGGGAGACCTCGAGCTGTTCGGCATCCAGCACAGACGTCAGCTCCCGCTGACCAGGCGCTGCCCAAGTTCCGCCGTCGATCTGGCCGAAACCGGCCCAGGACAGCTGCGACCAGACCTTCTGCCGCAGGGATCTCCGGGACTCGGGCACCTGAACCCTCACCATCGTCCAGCTGCCGTCCCAATCCTCGGACCGCCAGCCTGTGAACATCTTGCGCCCGCCTTCGCCGAGGATCCGTGACCCGGTCTCCGTCAATGTGTAGAACGTCTTCCTGCCCTGCTTGCAACGGGCGACGAAACCTTTGGCGGTCATTCGCTGCAACACCGACCTCGCCGCCGCCTCACCGACCCCGAGCTCCCTCATGACGAAGACGATCGAGGCTCCACTCAGAAGTCGAGTCGACCCAAGCAGATGTTCACCGACGAGGGCGAAGAACAGCGACTGCGGACGAAGATCCATGTTCCCGATTCTATGCGCAGACGCCCACGCGCAAACTCTATTGTCTGCATTTCGTTGACGAAGCGCAGGCTTTTTGCATAGCATTTGGGTGAGCCGGGTCACTGTTGCCCCGGTGGCGCAATCGATCAGGCCACACAATCAGTGAGGATCACATGGCTTCCGCGAAAACAGCACCGACCAAGTCGACGACGATGCTCAAACGAGCAGCCGCCTCTGCCTACTTAGGCAGCGTCATCGAGTACTACGACTTCTTCGTCTACTCCGTCTGCGCGGCACTCGTGTTCAAAGACGTCTTCTTCTCAAACCTCACCCCTGCCGTCGGAACGCTTGCCAGCCTGGCGACGTTTGCCACCGGATATCTGGCCCGGCCTCTGGGTGGAATCGTCTTCGGCCATTTCGGAGACAAGCTGGGTCGCAAACGCATGCTCGTGCTCAGCATGTTCATGATCGGCCTGGCGTCAACCGCCATCGGACTGCTGCCGACTTATGATCAAGCCGGCCTCATCGCTCCCGTACTGCTCATTCTCATCCGCGTCATCCAGGGCATCGCCATCGGCGGCGAGTGGGGCGGTGCCATGCTGATGTCGGCCGAACACGCCACGTCCAATCGCGGCTTCTGGGCAAGCTTCACCAGCGCAGGCGCACCCACCGGCCAGCTCGTCTCTGCACTGGTCATCGCGGGGACCTTGGCGGCGATGGGGACCGAGGCATTCATCGCCTGGGGCTGGAGACTCCCGTTCCTCGCTTCTGTCATTCTGCTTGTGGTGGGCGTCATCGTCCGGGCGAAGGTCGCCGAGTCTCCGGAATTCCTCGCGGCGAAGAAGCGCTCTCCCAAGGGCGGCATCCCGATCATCGCGACCCTGCGCAGACAGCCGATGACACTGCTGTTCGCCGTGGGAGTCGGACTGTCGGCCTTCATGTTTCAAGGGCTGCTCACCACCTACTCGGTCGCCTACGGTGTGCAGATCGGCATCGAACGACAGACGATCCTCAACGCCCTGTCATTCTCCTCGCTCTTCGCCATCTTCGGCATCATCCTCTGGTCCCGGCTATCCGACACGATCGGTCGTCGTCCCCTGGTCATCGCCGGCGCCGTACTGATCGCGGCTTGGGGATTCGTCCTCTTTCCCCTCCTCGATACGAGGAACGGCCTCTTCATCACCATCGGCATGGTCATCGGACAAGGTGTCATCCATCCGATGATCTACGGGCCCTTGGCCGGACTGTACTCCGAGCTCTTCGACACCGAACACCGCTATACGGGAGCCTCCCTGGGCTACCAGATCGCCGGCATCGGTGCAGGAATCTCTCCGGTCCTCTTCGCCGCGATCATGAGCTCGACCGATTCGGCATCGACGATTCCACTGTCCGCCGTTCTGCTTACGGTCTCCGCCATCAGCATCCTCTGCATCTGGCGTCTCGGTGAGACGAAGTCACGAACTCTGTCGGACCAGCACTTCGCCGGAACCGCTTCAGGACCCAGCCCCGCTCCAGAAGACACCGATCACACGCCCGTTGCCCCGGAAGGAACGACCAAGTGACCTTCATCCACCCCAGCCTCGCTCGACTCTCCGAACAGCAGGCGACCGACTACGGCGACAAGACCGCAATCGTCTTCGCCGGCGTCGATCACTCCTACCTGCAGATGCACCGGCGCACACTGTACCGCGCGGCAGAGCTGCATCGGCGCGGAATTCGACGAGGAGACCGAGTCGCCTACCTCGGCCCCAACCATCCTGCCCTCATCGAAGTGATGCTTGCGAGTCTGCGCATCGGAGCCGTCTTCGTTCCGCTGAATTGGCGACTGACTCCGGCGGAACTCGACTATCAGCTGGCCGATGCAGGCGTCTCCCTCCTCGAAGTCGCTCCCGAGGTGGCCGAAACCGCCGAGGCGCTGACTGCCGAGATTGCCTGGAAACTCGTCGACTGGTCGAGCGCTCCCGTTTCGGACACGCTGCCGGCCGTTCCCGCTGCCGAGATCACCGGTGACGAACCGGCGCTCCTCCTCTTCACCTCGGGGACGACCGGACGGCCGAAAGGCGCGGTCCTCTCCCACGCGAACCTGCTGTGGAATTCGTTCAATCTTCTGCTCAACAGCGATATCACCGCCGCGGATGCCACTCTCGTCACGGCTCCGCTCTTCCACGTCATCGCTCTCAACCAGCAGGTGATGACGAGCTATCTGCGCGGCGCCCGAATGCTCGTCGAAACCAAGTGGATCCCCGATCGAGCTTTCGACGCCATCGAGAACGAGGGGCTGACCTGGATGGCGGGCGTGACGACGATGTTTGCCGATATGCTCAGCTCCCCGAGGTGGGACACCACAGACATGACATCGCTTCGTTTCATCAATTCCGGCGGTGCACCGATTCCGGTTCCGCTCATCCGCGCATACCAGGCGAGGGACATCATGTTCTGTCAGGGATACGGGTTGACCGAAACCTCCCCGGGGTGCACGTTCCTGCCGGCGGCACATGCCCTGGACAAGGCCGGATCGGCAGGACGAGCGGTGCCCTTTGCCGAGGTCGACGTCCGGGATGCCTCCGGCAGCTCCTGCCCGGCAGGCGTCAACGGCGAGATCGTCGTTCGCGGCCCGAACGTCACCAACGGGTATTGGAACAACCCCGCAGCCACGAATTCGGCGTTCTCCCCCGGCGGCTGGTTCCATACCGGTGACATCGGCCATCTCGACGAAGACGGCTTCCTCTTCATCGTCGACCGTCTCAAAGACATGTTCATCTCCGGCGGAGAGAACGTCTACCCGGCCGAAGTCGAATCGGCCCTCTATGAACACTCTGCCGTCGCCGAATCAGCGGTGGTGGCCGCGGCAGACGAGCGCTGGGGCGAAGTCGGGCGTGCCTTTGTCGTCACCGCCCCGGACGCGCCGGCGGCCCAGACCCTGATCGAGGAGCTTCGCGATTTCCTGCGGACTCGATTGGCAGGATACAAGGTTCCGAAATACTTCGAGTTCGTCGATTCGCTCCCGCGGACGGGCTCGGGCAAAATCCACAAAGTCTCTCTGCGCGGATCCGTCGGACTCGGAGCACATTCGAACCCAGCGCGAACGACCTTTCCCACCACGGATACGACCGACATCACCTCACCGAAGGACAACGCATGACCGCCACCCTCGAACTCCCCGACACTCTCCGCTTCACCGCCGAGGACGAGATCGGCATCCTCACCCTGGACCGTCCGGCAAAACGCAACGCCCTCGACGACACGACGATCGACAGCCTCGGCGAGTTCTTCCGTACCCCGCCGGACGTCTCCGCCATCATTCTCGAAGCCACCGGAGATCATTTCTGCGCCGGCCTCGACCTGTCCGAGATGGCCGAACGCGATGCCGTGGCCGGAGTCCACCATTCGCGGCACTGGCACGCGACCATGAACCGGATCACGGAATCACAGATCCCCGTCGTCGCGGTGCTCCAAGGCGGTGTCATCGGCGGCGGTCTGGAGCTCGCCAGCGCCGCGCACCTGCGCGTGGCCGAGGACTCGACGTACTTCGCCCTGCCGGAAGGCAAGCGCGGGCTCTTCGTCGGCGGCGGCGCCTCGGTGCGGGTTCCCCGCCTCATCGGACTCTCGCGAGTCCAGGACATGATGCTCACCGGACGGAAGTTCGATGCCGCCGAGGCCGAATCCATCGGACTCGTCAACTATCTGGTTCCCGCGGGCGAGGGGCCGGCCAAGGCCCGCGAACTGGCGGCGTCCATCGCTTCGAACTCCCCCGTGACGAACTATGCGATCACGCAGGCGCTGCCACGCATCGTCGAATCCGGACGCGACGAGGGCTACATGATGGAGTCCCTCATGGCCGCCATCGCCCAGTCGAGCTCCGAAGCCAAAGAGCTCATGCAGTCGTTCCTGGCAGGAACCGGCCCGAAGGTCACCAAGTGAAGGAGACAGCTATGTCGACGATCATCCGCGACGTGCCCGCTGACGTACTCGAGACCAGCCGCATCGGTCACTTCCTCCGCTGGGTCAACACCGAATACGCGCTGAGCCTCACCGATTGGGATTCCCTCTATGACTGGTCGATCACTGCGATCGAAGACTTCTGGGAGTCCATTTGGCGCTACTTCGAGGTCAAGGCACACCGCCCTTACACCTCGGTGCTGGGCAAGCACACGATGCCTCACGCTGATTGGTTTCCCGGCGCACGGCTCAACTACACGGAGCACTCCCTCGGAGGCGAAGATCAGGCAGACGATATCGCCGTGACCGCAGTCTCCCAGACCCGTGAGGATGTCACTCTGACATTCTCCGAGCTCCGCGACGAGGTCGCAAGGGTCCGGGCGGGGTTGGAAGAACTCGGCGTCGGCTCCGGCGATCGAGTCGTCGGCTACCTGCCCAACCAGCCTGAAGCTCTCGTCGCGTTTCTTGCGACAGCGAGCCTGGGCGCGATCTGGGCCAGCTGCGCTCCCGAGTTCGGCACGCGGTCCGTCATCGACCGCTTCTCACAGATCGAGCCGAAGGTGCTGCTTGCGATTCCCGGGTATCGGTACGGAAGCAAGGACATCGACCGCAGCGACGAACTCGCCGAGGTGGTCGCCGCCCTGCCGAGTCTCAGCCACGTCATCGGCGTCGACTACGGTGACTTCACCGTCGACGCGGACCTGCGACGTCGGCTGCTGTCCGCCGCAGAGAAGAACCCCACCGGCCTCGAAGTCGTAGACTATGCCGATATCGGCGATGCGTCGTCGCCGCTGGAATCTGTCGATGTCGACTTCGACCACCCCCTTTTCATCCTCTTCTCCTCAGGAACGACAGGTCGGCCCAAGGCCATCGTGCACAGCCATGGCGGAATTCTGCTCGAGACTCTGAAGAATCATGCACTCCATTTCGATCTGGGTCCCGGCAGCCGTTTCTGCTGGTTCTCCACCACCGCCTGGATGATGTGGAATGCATTGGTCGGCGGCCTCCTCGTCGGCTCCTCGATCGTCATGATCGACGGCAACCCGAACTATCCGGATTCGAAGGACCTGTGGCGGATTGCGTCGGGGACGCGGGCCACCCTCATGGGCATGGCGCCGGGTGCAATCATGGCCGCGCGTAAGGAGGGTTTCCACCCGACGGAGGAATTCGATCTCTCCAGCGTCGAACAGTTCGGTGTGGCCGGGGCACCCCTGCCGGCCGCAGGCTATGACTGGGTGATGAACGAATTCGGTGACGACGTACTTCTCAATGTCGGGTGCGGAGGCACAGATGTGTGCACCGGCATCCTCCAAGCCTCACCCCTGACACCGGTCTATTCAGGGCAGATGTCGGGATGCTCACTCGGCTTCGCGGCGAAATCACTCGACGAGACCGGCGCCGAGGTCGTCGACGAGCTCGGCGAGCTGGTCATCACCGAACCGGTGCCGTCGATGCCGGTGACCTTCTGGGGAAGCGACGGCGATTCACGCTACTTCGAGGCGTACTTCTCCACTTTCCCCGGAGTCTGGCGGCACGGAGACTGGGTTCGCTTCGCCTCTGACGGCGGAGTCGTCGTCACGGGGCGGTCAGATGCCACGCTCAACCGCGGCGGAGTGCGGTTGGGCACCGCAGACTTCTATTCTGTCCTCGACACCTTCCCCGAAGTCGCCGACTCCCTCGTCATCCACCTCGAGGATCCTGACGGCGGCATGGGAGAGCTGATCCTCTTCGTCCGACCGGAGCCGGACACCGAATTCACGTCAGACCTCACGTCCCGAATCGGCAAAGCACTGAAGACGCGGCTCTCACCCCGTCACGCCCCGGACACCGTCGTCCCCGTCGAGCGCATCCCGCTGGGACGGACCGGGAAGAAGCTCGAAGTTCCGGTCAAACGGATCGTGCAGGGCGCTGATCTCGACTCCGTCGCTTCTCCGGGAGCCCTGATGGATCCGACCTCGCTTGATGAGTACGTGGGCTTCGCCGCGTCGAGACGAGACGAGGTGCACGCATGAGTGAGACAGGTGAGTCACTGCACATCGCTGTCATCGGCACGGGCGTCATCGGCGCCGCCTGGGTATCGGGATTCCTCGCCGCCGGGCACACCGTCACAGCCTTCGACCCGGCACCGGAAGCCGAGGAACGGCTGCGCTCACAGCTGACCGGCGACACCGCAGCCGATGCGGCCTCTCGACCCGATCGTTTCCGATTCGCTTCTGATCTCGCCGACGCGGTCTCCGATGCCGACTTCGTTCAGGAGAACGGACCAGAACGCCTCGACGTCAAACAGATGATGTTGGCCGACATCGCCGAGGCGGCGCCACCGGAAGCCATCATCGCCTCGTCGACGTCGGGCTACGCTCCCAGCGCGATCTCCGAGCAGGCACGGACTGCGCCGGAGAGGATCGTCGTCGGGCATCCGTTCAACCCCGCCCATCTCGTCCCGGTCGTCGAGGTGGTGCCCAGTCCGGACGCCTCGTTCGAGGTCGTCGACCGCGCCTTGGAGATGTACCGCTCGATCGGCAAGAAGCCCATCCTCGTCCGTGCGGAACTGCCCGGTCACGTGGTCAACCGACTGCAGGCGGCATTGTGGCAGGAAGCCTACTCACTCGTCGACCGCGGCGTCGTCTCCGTTGCAGATATCGATACCGCAATCTCCTATGGTCCGGGCCTGCGCTGGGCGACCCTCGGACCGCTGGCCCTCCAGCACCTGTCCGGAGGTGAGGGAGGAATGCGACATGTGCTCGACCACCTCGGACCGCCGCAGGAGGTGTGGATGCACGATCTCGAGCAGGTCCACCTCGACGACCAGCTCAAGGACAAACTCGTCGCCGGCGTCGATGCCGAACTCTTCGGCCGCGACGAGAAGCGCCTGACCGCTCAGCGCGATTCGATGCTCCGAGACATCCTCGAGCTCAAGACACGTTACGAAGAACTGCCGTAGGAGGAACAGACCGTGAAATACGAATCAGCTATCGACACCGAAGCCGTCACCGCCATCGACGTCCACACTCACGTGGAAGCCGACGACCACCATCACACCTCGTTGGACACCGAGCTTCTCGACGCCTCGGCGGGCTATTTCAGGGCGCAGGTTCCTCGGACTCCGACCGTCGCCGATCTCGCAGCCTACTACCGTGAGCGGAACATGGCAGCGGTTGTCTTCACCGTCGACGCGACCACGGCCCTCGGCGGGCACCCGCCCGTATCGTCCGAGGAGATCGCCGAGCAGGCTGCCGATCACAACGATGTCCTCATCCCATTCGGCTCCGTCGACCCCCGCAATCCCGCAGAAGCGGTCAGTCGAATCCATGTCCTCGCGACGAACTACGGGGTCAGGGGAATGAAGTTCCATCCGAGTCTGCAGGGCTTCGACCCGAGCGATCCAACCTGCTACCCGATCTATGAGGCCTGTGCCGAGCACGGCCTCGTCACCCTTTTCCACACGGGCCAGACCGGCATCGGCGCGGGACTTCCGGGGGGCCGCGGAATCAGATTGCGCTATTCCGACCCGATGCTCCTCGACGATGTCGCAGCCGACTTCCCGCAGCTGACGATGATCCTCGCGCATCCTTCGGTCCCTTGGGCAGATGCCTCGATCTCCATCGCCACACACAAGGCGAATGTCTTCATCGACCTCTCGGGGTGGTCCCCGAAGTACTTCCCACCGCAGCTCACCCGCGCCATCGGGTCGATGCTCAAGACCAAGGCTCTGTTCGGATCCGATTTCCCGCTGATCACCCCCGACCGCTGGATCAGCGACTTCGAGCACCTCGAAATCAAGCCCGAAGCGACACCGCTGATCATGAAGGAGAACGCGATCCGAGTCCTCGGCCTGTGAACGACTCTCCGGCCCGGCCACCACCGCCACGCCCGGCCGGGCCCTCTGAGCGCCCCACCTCGCCACAGGTTCAGGCACTGATGGTGAAAGAATTCACCGTTTCTTTATCACCCACAGCAGAAGTGATTGTCGACTCCGTCTAAAATCGAACCTGATGGTTGCTGAGTCCTACGTCGAATCCGAGAAAATGATCAGCAGCCCCTCAGATCGCAGTCATTGGACAGTTCGAGCACAGGGGTTGCTGTCCTGGGCAACCTCGATCTGGGTCTTGGCGATCGCTTTCGTCGTCGTCACACTCGCCGCGGCCGGTCCCCTGCGGGTCTGGGACTACAAGCTCAACCGACGTTGGCTCTACCTCTTCGACCCCGACCTGGTGTGGTTCACCCAGCACATCCTCGATCCCATCGCGGGTCAGGCCGTCTGTCTTCCCGTGTTGGCGATCACCGCGATCGTTCTTTCACGAAAACGCCGGTCCTGGCGACCGGTCGTCTTCGCTATCGCCGTCGAAGCGGCCTTCTACCTCGGTGTCGGCTCGCTGAAGATCCTCCTCGCCCGACCGGCGACCACCCTGCACGACCCGCGGTTCTTCCAGGGCGGTCTGATCGAGATCGGCGGTCGTGGAATCAGCTACCCGTCCGGGCACGCTGCCGAAGCAGTGCTCATCTACGGTGCGGTCGCCTACCTCATCGCCACCTACAGCAGCGTCTCCACCAGAACCGTGCGACTGCTGTGGTGGGGTGTCGCCGCGGTCAGCGTGAACTCGGTCATCGTGTCCTTCGCCCTCGGCTGGCATTGGGCCACCGATCTCATCGGCGGTCTGATCATCGGCGGAGTCTTCCTGCGACTGCTCATCATCGCCGACAGGCGAATACCCGACCTCAGCACTTAGGAACACCTCGAGCGACAGAGTTCCGGGTGCATTGAGCGCGCGCCCGGAGCTCCTGCAGTCAGAGATGTCTGCCGGCGACGGCTGAGAATCATCACAGCCAGGAGTCGTCGAGGTCTGTGAATGTCGTCGCCCCGCTCTCCACAAGATCGAACCATGGGCCGGTCTGCGGCAGTTCGTGAGCAAAGAAATACCGCGCCGCGGCGATCTTTCCCTTGAGGAAAGCAGAGTCGCCACGTTCGCCGACGGTCGCCTCGGCAGCCATTCCCTGCTGCAGCCACAGCCACGCCATGACCGTATGGCCCACTGCTTCCAAATAGGTCCATGCGTTGTCGAGAGCCACCGCAGGATCCCCGCTCGACCACACTGCGGCAGTCACGGATTCGATACGGTCGACGGCTGTCTGCAGCGCTGCGGTCTCGGCGGACCATGCGGCACGGTCGGCCGCCTCGGCGAGGGTCTCCCGCATCTGCTCCAGCAGCACCTGCAGGCCGGCTCCGCCCTTCATGACGACTTTGCGCCCGAGCAGATCCTTGGCCTGAATGCCGTGCGTGCCCTCGTGGATCGGGTTGAGCCGGTTGTCACGGTAGAGCTGTTCGACATCGTGATCACGGGCGTACCCGGCTCCGCCGAGCACCTGAATGGCATGATCATTGGCCTTCAGGCACCATACGCTCGGCCAGGTCTTGACGATCGGGGTGAGCACATCGAGCAGCAGTGCGGCTCGGTCACGCTCGGCCGCGGTATCGGCGGTTTCGGACTCGTCGAGCAGTCGCGCGGCATAGAGGACGAGCCCGAGTCCGCCCTCGACGTAGCTCTTCGACGACAGCAGCATCCGCCGGACATCGGAGTGCTCAGCGATCGGGACCGGCGAACCATCGGACCCCTTGGCACCGTCGGGACGGCCCTGACGGCGGTCGCGGGCATAGCGCAGCGCATCGAGGTACCCGTGGTAGCCCAGTCCGACTGCACCGGCGCCGACACCGATTCGAGCCTCGTTCATCATGTGGAACATGCAGGCCAGACCCTTGCCTCGCTCCCCCACCAGATAGCCGACCGCACCGGCGGACCCGGCCGGAGTGTGTGCGCCCTCACCGAAGTTCAGCAGCGTGTTCGTCGTTCCGCGCCACCCCATCTTGTGGTTCAGTCCGGACAGGACGACGTCATTGCGCTCGCCGAGGCTGCCGTCGTCGTTGACGAGCCGTTTCGGAACGAGGAACAGGCTCAGGCCCTTGACGCCCGGCTGGTCGCCTTCGGCGCGGGCGAGGACGAGGTGGACGATGTTCTCAGAGAGTTCGTGGTCGCCGCCGGAAATCCACATCTTCGTCCCGTGGATGCGGAAGGCATCGTCGCCTCCGCCAGGGTCACGAACAGCCTTCGTCGTGACGTCGCCGAGGGAGGAGCCGACCTCGGGTTCGGACAGGCACATGGTGCCGAAGAAGCGGCCGTCGAGCTCGGGCAGGACGTACTTCTCGATCTGCTCCTCGGTGCCGTATTCGAGCAGGAGACCGGCGTTGGCCATGGTCAGCATCGGGTAGCTGGCGGTGCCGATATTGGCCGCCTGGAACCAGGCGAAGCAGGCCTTCGCGACCGTCTGCGGCAGCTGAATGCCGCCGACGCTCTCATCCATCGTCGCCGAGAGCAGACCCACGCCGGCGAACTGGTCGAGCGCGGACTTGATCTCGGGGATCAGCGTCACTGCAGTGCCGTCGAAAGTCGGTTCGTTGAGGTCGGACTTCCGCGCATGAGTGGCGAACCGCTCCTTGGCGAGCTCCTCGCTGGCTTCGAGCACGGAGTCGAAGACTTCACGCGAATGGTCGGAGAAGCGCTGCCTCGAGCAGAGCTCGTCGACCTTGAGCCAGTCATAGAGTTGGAAGTCGATGTCCTCGGCGGAGAGGACGGATTCCGTCGCCGAGACGCCATTGCCTGTGTTCTTTTCGCTCACGAGACCAAATTAAGGCTAATCGTTCGTTAAGTAAAGCTCGACTCAGCGTCTGCACGGGAGGCGTCCCCCTGGACGAATCCATGAAAACAGCTATGGTCACAGGTACACCGTCTTCGAATCAGTGAGGTACTGGAAGATGACCGATCGAAAAGATCCACAGGACAAGATCGACAGGATCAACGACAAGCTCGACGAATTCGCGGCCAAGGCCAGCGGACCCGACGTCGCCTACGGGTCGACCCCCGGATATGCCGAAGACCCGTCCGAAGAGGAGCTGAAGAAGGCCGCCGAGGCGGAAGGAGTGACTCTCCATCGCCGCCCGGACGGCTCGCACGAGGCAATCGACGAGTCCGCAGCGACTCCGCTCGGGGGCTCCGAGGATTCCGAGACGTCGACCGAGAACTGATTCGTCTGCTCGACCGAAGAACCCGGTCCGCGGCCATCCGCGTGCCGGGTTCCGCTGTGTCACAGGTAGTATCGCCAGGGCAACGACGCCTCGCCGCGCTGTCGGCGGAACAATGATGCTGATATGAAAGGCAGAGCCAATGCCCTCCTCCGCTGCCTCGGCTGCGCAGACCTCGGACTCGAAGACTCAGTCGTCGGGATTCCTCCGGATTCTCCGCAATTACCGTTTCCCGCTCTTCATCCTCGCCGGGGTGGTCATCGGAGCGGTCATCGGCCTCGTCTTCGGTGAACGCGCCACCGTCATCAAGCCGTTCGGCACTCTGTTCATCAACATGATGTTCACCCTCGTCGTGCCGCTCGTGTTCTTCTCCATCGCCTCCGCGGTCGCGGGAATGTCCTCGGCCGCGCGACTGGGCAAGATCATGGGCAGCATGCTCGGCGTCTTCGCCGTCACCGGCATCATCGCCTCCATCATCATGGTCGCCGCGCTGCGCATCTTCAACGCCACCGACGGAGTCCAGGTGGAGATGCAGGAACCGGAGAACGTCGAGGAGGTCGGGTCCATCGGCGATCAGCTCGTCCAGACCGTCGTCGTCGACGACTTCTCGAAGATCCTGTCCGCCGAGCATATGCTCGCCCTCATCGTATTCGCCGTCATCGTCGGATTCGCCACCAGCAAGACCGGCGACGCGGGCCGGCCGTTCGCCCGGTTCCTGAGCTCCGGCACCGAGGTGTTCCTCAAATTCACCTCGATCGTCATGTACTACGCCCCGATCGGTCTCGGCGCCTACTTCGCCGCTCTCATCGGTGACCTCGGCTCCCAGCTCGTCGGAGACTATGTTCGCGCCTTCCTCGTCTACTACCCGGTGGCGATCGCCTACTTCATCCTCGCGTTCACGTTCTACTCCTTCCTCGCCGGCGGCCGCCGAGGCGTCTCTCGGTTCTGGGGCAATATCCTCGAACCCACCGCGATCTCCTTGGGCACGTCCTCCTCGGTGGCGGCGATCCCGGCGAACCTGCGTGCGGGAGAGAGGATCGGAGTCCCCCGGGACATCCGTGAGACGATCGTGCCGATCGGTGCCACGATCCATATGGAAGGTTCGAGTCTGTCCGCGATCCTCAAGATCGCGTTCCTCTTCGCGGTGTTCCAGCGCGACTTCTTCACCCTGGAGAACATCGTCATCGCCATCGCGGTGGCACTGCTGGCCGGAATGGTCATGGCGGGGATCCCGTCCGGAGGCTTCATCGGTGAGCTCATGATCATCACCCTCTACGGCTTCCCGGCCGCAGCACTGCCGATCATCCAGATCATCGGAACCGTCATCGATCCCCCCGCCACCACCGTCAACTCCGTCGGCGATCAGGCGAGTTCGATGATGGTCGCTCGCATCCTCGATGGAAAGGACTGGATGGACCAGACAGAGGATGATCACGATTTGATTCCGTAAGCTCGGTGAATTCGTCACACTTCCGAGTCCACAGATTCGGACAAGTCCCCTTCCAGTCGAATGTCTCGGAGATGTCATAGGAACGCAATAGAACGTCTGCAATCGCGGCTCCGCGATTCAGCTTCTGTTCAGACTCCGGGAATCGGTTCTCACCTGCGATGACGATACTCGTGTGCAGCAATGACCGTGATCTGGAAGAGGAGATGTCACATGCCCGCCACCATCCGCAGTCAAGTCGCAACGTGGGGACTCGCCGCAATCGCCGGTGTCGCCTCTCTGGGGACCGTCGCCGGGCCGGCATCGGCCTCCGACGATTCTGCACCCGCGTCCAGTGCCGCTCAGGCACCCCAGAGTTCGGGACACCCGAAGAGTGCCGTCGAGTACGCGGACAGACTGATCACTGCCTACGGCATCGGTGATGCCGTGGTCGTGGATCAGCTCGCCACGAAGAACGTCGTCGCTGCCCTCGCCGAGCACAACGACGGGCACGCCAATCGTTGGCATCGCACGTCAGCCGATTCCGGCAAGGGGTACATCTGGGTCTCCTACACGAATCTGGATACCCATGACGTCATGAACCTGACGGTGAGAAACGCGATCGCCGCGGACAAGGGCGGCGACGCTGTTCGAGAGGTCGAGTTCGTCAGCTGAGGACAACCGGATATCATCCCGTTGACCAGATTCTGGTCGGCGTCTTGTCAGCACAGCTGACCAGCTCGGTAGACTCGGGAACCATGGTCACCCTGAACGAAATCCCACGTCGCAGCTACACCGAAGGACCGACACCTCTCCAGCCTCTGCAGCGCCTGTCAGCCGAACTCGGCGGACCGCAGATCTGGATCAAACGCGATGACCGGCTGGGACTGACCCAGGGCGGGAACAAGACGCGCAAGCTCGAGTTCCTCATCGCCGATGCCCTGAACCAGGGCGCGGACACACTCATCACCGCCGGCGGGGTCCAGTCCAATCACTGCCGACTGACCCTGTCGGCTGCACGCGTCGAGGGTCTCGGCTGCCACCTCATCGTCGAGGAGGACCTCGGACCTGACGGCAGCGCCCTCGGTCCGGCAGGGGCGAACCCGCCGGAGTACACGGGAAATTTCCTGCTCTTCGACCTCCTCGGCGCGGATTCGGTCACGGTGCTCGGCCACGGGGCCGACCTCCTCGGCGAGGCTGAGAATCTGGCCGAAAAGCTGCGCGGCGAGGGCAGGAAACCCTATGTCATCCCGGTGGGCGGTTCGAATCCGATCGGTGCGCTCGGCTACGCCGACTGTGCCGTTGAGTTGCTCGACCAAATCGCCGAGACGGGGGTGGAGTCCCCCACGATCGTGGCCCCCAGCGGCTCGGCCGGGATGCAGGCCGGGCTCATCGTGGGACTTCACAGCGCGGGAAGCGAGATCCCGGTCATCGGCATCAACGTCAGCCGGACACAGGCGGAACAGGAACCGAAGATCGTCGACCTCGTCGACTCCACGGCACGGTTCCTCGATCTGCCCTCGGTTCCTCGCGAAGCCACAGTGGGCCTCGGCGACTATTTCGGGACCGGATACGCTCTGCCGACTCCCGAGATGGTCGAGGCCGTGCGTCTCTTCGCCAGCACCGAGGGGATCCTCCTCGACCCCGTCTACACCGGCAAGGCCGCGGCCGGCCTCATTCATCTCATCCGCATCGGCCGCTTCTCCTCCGACGACACGGTCGTCTTCGTCCACTCCGGCGGAGTCCCCGGACTCTATGCCCGCACCCAGGCATTCGCCTGACCGACTCCGGATCACACCACCAACGGAAGGCAGACAGATGACAGTTTCGACAGCAGACCTGTGGGACGAACGCGGTGAGGACCTGTATTCGATCGCCCTGGACTTCGGCGACTTCGGAGCCAAGACCTCGTTCTCGGGGCCGGCTCGCACGATCCGCTGCTTCCAGGACAACGGCCTGGTCAAGCAGACCCTCAATCAGCCTGGCGACGGCGCCGTGCTCGTCATCGACGGTGACGGTTCGATCGCCACTGCTCTCATGGGAGACATGATCGCCGAGGCGGGGGTCCGAAACGGCTGGAACGGTGTCGTCATCAACGGCGCCGTCCGCGACCGTGAGGCTCTGGCGGAGATGGAGTTCGGGATCAAGGCACTGGCCAGCAACCCGCGCAAGAGTGCGAAGGACGGCGCCGGTGAGATCGACGTGGCTGTGGAGATGGGCGGCGCGACGATCCGCCCCGGAGCGATGGTCTTCGCCGACGCCGACGGCGTCGCCGTCGAGAAGTAGGGCGGCAGAGCCTCATCGATGAATGGTGTCGAAGCTCTGTTCGGCCGAGTCCCAGATGTCGGCGACGACGATGTGGCCGCCGCCAGTGAGCTCTTCGACGGTCGATCGATCGTAGAGGTATGACCACTCCCCAGCCGACACGTCGCCGGTGACCATGAGGATGTCATAGTCGAAGGCCGCCTGTGAGGTCGCCTGGACGATCAGTGCGGTGGCCTCCATGTCCTGTGCTCTGTTCTCATCCGAGGCGAAGTCGACATGGAGGCGCTCGGGTTCGGTCTCCTCGTTGAAGTCGGGGTTCGTCTCGGATTCGAGACTCACCTCGACCCCGTCCAAGGACTGCGCCACATAGTCTGAGAGCTCGGCGAGGGAATCGAAGCCCTGCGCCACGACGTCCAGGGTTGCTGTCGGTGTCGACTCGGGCTCCGGTGCGGAGTCAGTGTCGCTGCCGCAGCCGCTGAGACCGATGAGCGCGGCCGTCAGGAGCCCCGCGACTGCGAGCGCAGGGGTGGACTTCGAATCGAACCTCATGGCACCAGCCTATCGGCGAGAGTCGACTGGTGTCGCATCGCCTCGGTCATCGAGGGGTCGCTCGGCGCCGCGGCTCTTCGAAGGTCGTCATCAGACTGAGGACCTTGTGGGTGACGGTGCGGCCCGCCTTCGGCACCTCCGGGCGCTGATTGTGTTCCATGACCGAGAATCTATCGGACCTGTCAACGCCTGGGTCGGCGATGATCATGGCCGACGGGCCGCCTCGGCGCAGCTCGAGAACGCATCCGTCAAACCGGTTGTTGAACATTCAACTATTCTGCTCTACACTCAGATCAAGAGCCCAGCTCAGGAGGACAGCATGATCACCACCCCCACCCAGGCACCGATTCCCACCGACCGGCAGACTCCCGCCGTCGATGAGAAGCGCCTCAGCGCGGCCATCGGAATGGACGCCGTGACTCTGCGCGTCGGCGACCTCGAGAAGATGTCGACCTACTACTCGAACGCCCTGGCAATGGAACCGCTCGAGGAGACCGCGCGCGGCGGCGAGGTCCATCGTGTGCTCGGCCGCGGCACCGCTCCCCTGGTCAAGCTCGTGTCCACCCCGGGCCTGCCCGGCGTCGACCCCAAGCAGGCAGGCCTGTTCCACACCGCCTTCCTTTTCGACACCAAGGAAGCGCTGGCAGCCACGGTCGCCCATGCCGCGCAGAACACGAACAGCACCTTCGTCGGCTCCAGCGATCACCTGGTCAGCCAGGCCTTCTACTTCACCGATCCCGAAGGCAACGGCATCGAGCTCTACATCGACCGCGCGCGTTCGGAATGGACTCACTCACTCGACGGCGAGGTCCAGATGGATACGCTCTACCTCGACCCGAACCGCTTCCTCGAACGCCACCTCGACCAGGACGTCCTCGCGAACGCCTCCGCCGAGCCCGGCATCGTGGGACACGTCCACCTGCAGGTCGGCAACATTCCGCAGGCCCGCGAGTTCTACGTCGACGCACTCGGCTTCGAGCCGTCGCTGTCATCGATGCCCGGAGTCCTCTTCACGGCGGCCGGCGGATACCACCACCACGTCGCCATGAACACCTGGAACAGCCGCGGCGCCGGTCCCCGAGCGGCCGGACTCGGCCTCGGGGATGTGGCGATCACCGTTCCCGGCCGCGAGGACCTCGATGCCCTCGTCGCTCGCCTGCGTGCGCACGACCTCGATTTCGCTGATGACGGACGTTCGGTTCGCGTCGACGATCCGTGGGGCACGCAGGTCACGCTGGCCATCGGAACCAGCTCGATCGGCGAGACACTGGCGCGCTGACGCTCTGCCGACAAGAATGACTCTGTCGGCATGAACGGACTGAGGCGGGTGATGCCAAGAGCATCGCCCGCCTCAGTCGTGCCCGCTGCGATCAGCGCTGGCTCCGCACTCGCTCGACCGCCGCCTGCGGGTGCAGGTCGAGTCGGCGCAGCAGCTGAGCGTTGAGGGCGACGACGATCGTCGAGATCGACATCAGGATCGCGCCCACGCTCATCGGCAGGACGAACCCGATGGGGGCGAGGACTCCGGCCGCCAACGGCACCGACAGCAGGTTGTATCCCGCTGCCCACCACAGGTTCTGCTTCATCTTCCGGTAGGTCGCCCGAGAGAGTTCGACCACCGAGAGCACGGAACGCGGGTCGTCGGAGGCGAGGATGACCCCGGCAGAGCCGATGGCCACATCGGTTCCGGCGCCGATGGCGATGCCGACATCGGCCTGCGCCAGAGCAGGGGCATCGTTGACACCGTCACCGACCATTGCCACACGGCGTCCTTCATCCTGCAGTTCGGCGACCTTCGCCGCCTTGTCAGCGGGATGAACACCGGCAAAGACACGGTCGATGCCGAGTTCGGAGGCCACGGACTGCGCGACCGCCTCGGCGTCTCCGGTGATCATCACGACCTGCGCACCGATGTCATGGAGGGCATCGACGGCATCGCGAGATTCCGGCCGGATCTCGTCGGCCAGACGCAGGGCACCTACAACGGCTCCTGCGACGAGCACATGGAGGATGATGGCGCCTTCGGCTCGCCAGGACTCCGCGGCCTCGGCCTCGGGAGCATCGCGCTCCTCGAGCAGCCTGGGACCACCGACCTCGACCGTCTCTCCCGCGATCACGGCCCTGACTCCGACCGCGGGTGACGAGGAGAAGTCGGATGCTCGCGGCACATCGACGCCCCGTTCGGCCGCGGCCCGGACGATGGCGGCGGCCAACGGGTGCTCGCTGTCGGATTCGGCCGCGGCAGCCAGACCGAGCACCTCGCCCTCGGTCCGGTGGGGCCCTGCACTCGGGACCACCTCGATGCCGGTGACCGTCGGCTCGCCCTTCGTCAGGGTGCCCGTCTTGTCGAAGAGCACGGAATCGACCGTGCGCATCGTCTCGAGTGCGAGACGGTCCTTGACGAGGACTCCGGCTCGGGCGGCCCGCTCGGTGGCGATGGAGACGACCAGCGGAATGGCCAGGCCCAGAGCGTGAGGACAGGCGATGACGAGCACGGTGATCGTGCGCACGACCGCCGAATCCGGCAGACCGATGAGCGACCAGACGGCCACAGTGATCACGGCAGACCCGAGAGCGAACCAGAACAGCCAGGCCGAGGCCCGATCGGCGATTCGCTGGGCGCGCGATGAGGAGTTCTGGGCATCGGAGACCAGCTTTTGGATTCCGGCCAGCGCGGTGTCGTCACCGATCGCGGTGATCTCGACTCGGAGTCCGGAATCCGTGGCGACGGTACCGGCCACGACGGATTCGCCTTCGCCCCGTCGAACGGCGGCTGATTCTCCGGTGACCATGGACTCGTCCATATCGGCCGAACCGTCGATGATCCGACCGTCGGCGGGAATCGAGGAACCGGGACGGACGAGGACGATGTCGCCGACGACGAGGTCGGCCGGATCGACGCTCACCGTCTCTCCGTCGACGATCTTCTCGGCTTCATCGGGCAGCAGTGCGGCGAGGCTGTCCAGCGCCGAGGTGGTCTGCGCCAGCGAGCGCATCTCCATCCAGTGACCGGCGAGCATGATCACGACCAGCAGCGCCAGCTCCCACCAGAAGTCGAGCTGCGGGTCGAGCAGACCCAGCGACGACCCCCAGGAGGAGATGAAGGCAACCGTGATCGCCAGAGCGATGAGCAGCATCATGCCCGGGCTGCGGCCCTTGATCTCGTCGAGACCGCCGGTCAGAAACGGCCTGCCGCCCCAGATGAACATGACGGTGCCGAGGATCGGCGAGAGCCATCGGAGCGCACCGAGGAAGCCGGTTTCCGGAACCTCATATCCGACGAGGTGGCCGAACATCGGGCTGAATGCGACGACGGGAACGGCGATGACCAGCATGACCCAAAACAGGCGTCGGAACTGCGCGACGTGATCGCCGTGGCCGGCATGACCTGCATGATCGCCGTGGCCCGAATGTCCGGAATGTCCCTCGTGACTGGAATGCCCGCCGTGGCCGTCGTGGTCGTGGTGAGCGTGATCGGCATGGTCCATGGCCTCAACATGTCCGGAGTGCCCCGGTTCGTCGGGCCGCATATGCTGATGATTCTGCTGGTTGTCCATGCCTCGAACATATACCCCCTAGGGGTACAAATCAACGGTGAGTCCCCTCACGTGCAATCCCATGCAACCCTGGCTCTCATCTCGCAAGCGCTCTAGCGTCGAAGAACGCCGAACGGCTCATACAGGCCGCACGAAAGGACTCAGCATGAGAGCAGCACGGTTCCACGCACGCAAAGACATCCGGATCGACGATATTCCAGAGCCCGAACTGCAACCGGGCACAGTCGCCATCGACGTGGCATGGTGCGGGATCTGCGGAACTGATCTCCACGAATACCTCGAAGGGCCGATCTTCGTCCCACCGGCGGGCCACCCCCACCCGATCTCCGGCGAATCCGCGCCGGTGACTATGGGACATGAGTTCTCCGGCACGATCACCGAACTCGGTGAAGGTGTCAGCGATCTGGAGGTCGGCCAGAACGTCGTCGTCGAGCCCTACATCATCGCCGACGACGTCGACACCGGCCCCGCCCAGAGCTATCAGCTGTCCGAGAATATGAACTTCATCGGCCTCGGCGGCCGCGGTGGAGGGCTATCGGAGAAGATCGTCGTCCAGCGTCGCTGGGTGCACCCCATCGGCGACATTCCCCTCGATCAAGCTGCACTGATCGAACCGTTGTCAGTCGCACACCACGCAGTTGTGCGATCTGATGCTGGAGCCGGCCAGATCGCCGTCGTCGGCGGCGCGGGCCCGATCGGTCTCCTCACCGCCGCCGTCCTCAAAGCCAAGGGGCTGACCGTTTACATTTCCGAACTCTCTGAGGCGCGGAAGGAGATGGCACTGTCGACTGGCGTTGCCGATGAAGTTCTCGATCCGCGAGAATCCGATGTCGCAGAAGCCGTTCGCGAGCGCACGGATGGGCGAGGAGCCGACGTAGGATTCGAATGCTCGTCCGTTCCCGCGGTTCTGGACATGCTCATCGACGCTACTCGCCCCGGCGGCGTCATCGTCAACGTCTCCATCTGGGGGCATAAGCCCGAAGTCGATATGCCGAAGCTGGTCCTCAAAGAGATCGATCTCAGAGGGACGATCGGCTACTCCGGTGATCACCCCGAGACGATCAGACTCGCCGCCGACGGAACCATCGATCTCTCCGCATTCATCACCGCACGCATCGGCCTGAACGAGCTCATCACGGGCGGGTTCGACGAACTCATCAACAACAACGAGCAACACGTGAAGATCATCGTCGATCCGCACGCCTGAACCACCAGAAACTTCCTCGGTACCCTCTCCGCGAGCACCCCACATATTCGAGGGAGCGGAATGTAGATTTGGTCCGCTGAAATCAACATTCGGCTCCCTCGAATTTCCGCATTCACACGCTCGACTCCGCATTCACCGAGCCAGAAGGAAAGCACCCGCACTCGACATTGCATAAATGCGCAGTTATGACACATACTTGCTCATACTGTTCAACTTCGTTCTGATCATCGCGGCCCCAGGCATCGCAGGTCGTGTCGAAGTCAATGAGAACCACACACCCTGGCTCCCCGAGCCGGCCTCACTGCGGAGGACCTTATGGACCTGCAACTCATCCTGGCGCTGATCGCCGGAATCGCGACGATCGTCGTCATCGTGCTCGCGACCCGACTCGACGCCTTCATCGCTCTGCTCCTGGCATCCGTCGTCACCGGAATCGTCGCCGGTCAGGATCTGCTCTCGATCGTCGACTCCATCACCACGGGCTTCGGCGACACCCTGGCCAGCATCGGCATCGTCATCGGGCTCGGGGTCGGCATCGGCAAGATCCTCGAAGTCTCCGGCGCCGCCGACTCTCTGGCTCGGGCCTTCCTCCGCGCCTTCGGCAAGGGCCGTGAGCCCTGGGCGATGGGCACGGTCGGATCCCTCGTCTCCATCCCGGTCTTCTGCGACTCCGGGTACGTCATCATGAACCCGCTGGCTCGTTCGATCGCCAGGGTGAAGAAGGGCGGTTACGTCACCCTCGCCCTGGCTCTGGGCTGCGGAATGACGCTCACCCACCACATGGTGCCGCCGACACCCGGCCCGCTGGCAGCCACCGGCATCCTCGGAGCCGACATCGGATCGGTCATCCTGGCCGGCCTCGTCTTCACGGTCATCCTTTTGCCGGTGGTCGTCGTCTATGCCCGCTGGATCGGACCCAAGCTCGAACCCGTCCTCAACGCCCAGGTCAAGCACGACGTCTACGCCGAAGCGGTCGTCGAGTCCGCATCCGGTTCGACAGGCGGCAGCGTCCTCACGGCCGAAGGCGGAGACTCGGTCGGAACCGATTCCACCCCTGGTTCGCCGAAGAAGCCGGGGGCCTTCCTCGGATTCCTGCCGCTGATCGTCCCGCTCCTGCTCATCGTCGCCAACACCGTGAGCACCGCGATCGACAAGAACGCTCAGGGCGAGCTCGCCGGCGACGCCTACGAACCCTCCGCCTGGGTCGCACCTCTGGCCTTCCTCGGCAACCCCGTCGTCGCTCTGATCATCGGCCTCGTCCTCGCCGTCTACACGCTCCTGCCCCGCGTGACCCCGCGCAGCCAGGTGCAGAGCTGGCTGGCCGACGGCGCCGCCTCGGCCGGACTCATCCTGCTTATCACCGGCGCCGGGGGAAGCTTCGGACTGGTGCTGCGCGAATCGGGCGTCGGTGACGCCCTCGCCGAGGCGATCGCCTCCATCAGCCTGCCGGCCCTCCTCGTTCCGTTCCTCATCGCTTCCCTGGTCCGCCTGGCGCAGGGATCGGGCACGGTCGCGATGATCACCGCCGCCTCGGTGACGGCTCCGCTCATCGCCCCGCTGGGACTCGACCCGCTCGTGGCCGTGATGGCCTGCACCGCCGGTTCGATGGTCTTCTCCTACTTCAACGACTCCTACTTCTGGGTCGTCACCCGGTTCACCGGTCTCGACGGAATCAATGCCATCAAGGGCTGGTCGGGAATCACCACCGCCGTGTGGATCTGTTCCCTTCCGCTGCTGTTCGTGCTCGACTTGGTCGTATGAGCGCCTCCCGCATGTCCGACTCCGAAATGACCGCAGCCGCCTCCTCGACGCAGGCGAGCCCGCGCATCCTCATCGTCGCCGACGACCTCACCGGCGGCAATGCCTGCGGGGCCCTGTTCGCCGAGGCGGGCCTGCGGACGATCACCGTCACCGATACCAGCCCGGCGGGCACCATCGACCTCAGCGGCCTGCTCGATGAGTTCGACGCGGTGGTCGTCAACACCGATTCCCGGCACCTGCCACCGCGGCAGGCCAGCGAGCTCTATACCGAACTCATCGATTCCGCCGGTGCCGTCGACCTCGTGGCATGCCGCATCGACACCACACTGCGCGGCAATGTCGGGCCTGCTGCAGCCGCCGCCCTCTCGGCGCGCAGGCGCGGACTCGCCGCATCCGGCGGTCCGCAGCACCGCGTGCTGGGACTGTGCATGCCGGCCTTCCCCGCCGCCGGCCGGACCACCGTGCAGGGACGGCAGCTGCTGGGCGGCCGACTGCTCGAACACACCGAGCTCGCCCACGATGTCCGCTCCCCCATGCGCACCTCCGTCATCGATGAGATCCTGGCCGTCGGCACGGATCTCGACTGCCGTCTCATCGACATCGCCACGGTGCTGGCCGGCCGTGCAGCCGTCCGCACCGCCGTGCTCGACGCCCTCGGCGAAGGGGCGGAAGTGATCATCGCCGATGCTCTGACCACCGACCACATCGACCTCGTCGGTTCCGTCATCGCCGAGATCAGCCACGACATCGCCGAGGCGGCCGATCCTGACATTCGCAATCGGGCAGGTCTGGCCGTCGGTGAGCAGCTGGACTGGGTGACCATCGATCCCGGCCCCGGCAGCCTCTCCCTGGCCCTGTCCCAGCTGCCGACCCCGGCCGACGGCATCCTGCTCGGCATTTCGGGCTCGGCCACCGAGGTCACGCGCTCCCAACTGGCGGCAGCAGCCGAGGATCCCACGATCACGGTCCTCCGCCCACCGTTGGACGACGCGGGCCTGCCCGACATCCAGGCCACACTCGGCCTCATCGAACGGGCCGCCTCGGCGCGGGCGATCATCATCGCCACCGTCCTCGAAACCAGCGATCTGCGCGAACTCACCGATGCAGAATCCGAACAGACGACAAGGCGCCTGGCACTCATCGCCTCAGCGGTCATGTCCGCGATGCCGATCTGCGGCCTCTACACCACCGGCGGCGACGTCACCGCCACGGTGATGCGCGAACTCGGCGCACTGGGTATGGAGATCGACAAGGAGATCGTGCCCCTGGCGGTGGGCGGTCGCCTCGTCGGTGGGCGCGCCGACGGATTGCCGATCGTCACGAAGGGCGGACTCATCGGTGAAGCCGGCACCGCCGTCGAGTGCCTCGAATTCCTCTCGACCACTGCCCGCGTCAGGCGGAACTGAATCGTGCGGGACTAACTCTGCACCCCATCGACCGACAATCATCCGAACCATCTGAGGAGACAGCAATGACAGCACCAGCACTCGCCGTAACCGTGGGCGACCCCGTCGGTATCGGACCGGAGATCACCGCCACGGTGCTCGCGGAATTCGCCGGCAGGGACGATCAGCACGGAATCGCCGTGGCGGATCTGGCCGTGATGAAACGCGCCGTCGACGTCCTCGGACTCGACGTCGAGCTGCGCGCCATCTCCGACTGGTCGACCCCCTCGGCCGGCGAAGGCGTCATCGACGTCTTCGATATCGGCGTCCTCGGCACCGACCTGCCCGGATGGGGCGTCGTCGACGCTCGTGCCGGCCGGGCCTCGGTGGCCGCGATCGAGATCGCCGCGCAGGCGGCCATGGACGAGAAGATCGCCGGCATCGTCACCGGCCCCATCAACAAGGAAGCCGTGTGGAAGTCCGGTTCACAGCACCTCGGGCACACCGAGATGCTCGGTGAGCTGACCGGCGTGACGAAGCAGGACACGATGTTCGTCGTGGAGAACACGAAGGTCCCCGACCACAAACTCCAGATCTTCTTCGCCACCCGCCACATGTCCCTGCGCAAGGCTCTCGACGCCCTCACCGTGGACACGCAGATCGACTCCATCGAACGCGCCCACCGCGCCCTTCAGCTCTATGGTGTCTCCTCGCCGAGGTTGGCCGTCGCCGCGCTCAATCCGCACGGCGGTGAGAACGGAGCCTTCGGTGACGAGGAGATCGAGATCCTCCGCCCGGCCGTCGAGCAGGTCAATGCCGACGGTGCGTTCGACGTCGCCGGACCGATCCCGGCCGACTCCGTCTTCCACCAGGGACTGACCGGCCGGTACGACGGAATCCTCTCGCAGTACCACGATCAGGGACACATCGCGTCGAAGACCTTCGACTTCGACGGCACCATCTCCGTCACCGTCGGCCTGCCGATCCTGCGCACCTCCGTCGACCACGGCACTGCCTTCGACATCGCCGGTCGGGGAATCGCCGATGCGGGCACCATGCGCTCGGCCTACCGCGCCGCCATCGGATACGCTCCGTTCGTCGACGGCATCCGCGCCGAGTACCTGCCACAGTAGGCTGAGTCGCATGCCCGATCGCGGCGATGACCGCTGCGATCGGCCCCGTGCCGAAGGAGAGGAAGACAGATGGCGATCCGATCGGGCACTCAGCGACGCCGCGAAGCCATTCTCGGCCTGCTCAAGACCGGTTCGTGGAGCATTCCTCGCCTGTCCGGGGAACTCGACACGTCGGAATCGACGATCCGCCGCGATCTGCGTGAGATGGCTGCTGACGGTGAGATCATCCGCACCATCGGCGGAGCCGCCCCGGTCGGCTATGTCGAACCGCCGCTGGGTGAGCGGATGGAGCAGCAGGCCGAATCGAAGGACGCCATCGCCGCCCGGGCTCTTGAACGGCTCGACGAAGCCCGAGTGCGCACTGTGTTCCTCGACGCCGGATCGACGACCGTGCGACTGGCCGAGCGGATCAGGGACCGCAGTGAGCTCACTGTCTTCACCCGCGGTCTCGAGATCGCGCTGGCCCTGGCTCATCCCGTCGGCCCCAAGGTGATCATGGTCGGCGGTGAGGTCTCGACCCTCTCGCACGGCACCACCGGGGCACTGTCCGATCATGCGCTGTCCCGCATCCATGTCGACATCGCGTTCCTCGGCGCCGATGCCGTCGACCCGGCGCAGGGACTCGGCGAACCGAGTCTCGACGAAGCACGCACGAAAGAGCTCATCGCCGAGCGGGCAGACCACGTCGTCGTACTGGCCGACAGTTCGAAAGCCGGGCGTGAGGTCGCCGCCTGGGCACTGCTTCCAGCCGGCTGGACGTGGATCGACGAAGGTGGGGAACACGCTCAGAGCTGAGGCGAGCTCCCAGTCGAACAGACGTGATCTGCCCACAGTTGAGAAATGGTTCGGAAGACGCGAACGAGAACCATACTCCTCAGGAACGTACGGACAAATTCAGCCATTGATCGAATTTTCTGTCAACCGGATTTCCATAACGATAACTTCACTGTTCCCTGTGAAGCTGGCTTGCCGCTCCAATTCTGAACGACCTGAGCATTCCTCCTGGTCAGACATGTCGGTGGCACTTATATGTCTAATGACACGCCGATGATTTGACAGGATTCTTCGATTGAGAAGCTGAACACGTGCTCGTAATGTTGCTTCGGTTCGAAAGAAGGATCATTTCGACAGTGGTCCGCATGAATGGAGGAATTCATGAGCATCCCCAGCACCTCAGGATCCGCATCACCGACGTCCCCGACCGAGCCCGATCTCAAGACGGTCCGCAAGGCCGTCGCCGCCTCGGCGCTGGGCAATGCGACCGAGTGGTTCGACTACGGCCTCTACGCCGTCTCGGTCACCTACCTCGCCCAGCATTTCTTCCCCGGCGAGCATGCACAGCTGATGGCGCTGCTGACCTTCGCCGTGTCCTTCGTCTTCCGCCCCCTCGGCGGAATCGTCTGGGGCCCGATGGGCGACCGCCTCGGCCGCAAGCGCGTATTGGCGCTGACGATTCTCCTCATGGCCGGTTCGACCTTCTGCATCGCCCTGCTGCCGTCCTACGCCACGATCGGCGTCGCCGCCCCCATCGTCCTCGTCCTGCTCCGAGTCATTCAGGGCTTCTCCTCCGGCGGTGAATACGGCGGTGCCGCCACATTCATGGCCGAATACGCCCCCGACAACCGGCGCGGATTCTTCGGCAGCTTCCTCGAATTCGGTACTCTGGCCGGAATGGCCGCCGGCTCGCTGTTCGTTCTGCTCCTGCAGCTCGGCCTCGGAGAGCAGACGATGACGGACTGGGCATGGAGGATTCCGTTCGTCTTCGCCGGTGTCCTCGGCGTCGTCGGTCTCTACCTGCGCTCTCAGCTCGACGAGTCCCCCGTCTACGAGGAACTCGACAGCACCGATCAGGACAAGTCGGTCAAGGAAGTCTTCGCGACTCTGTTCGCGAACTACAAGAAGCAGCTGCTCGTCCTCGGCGGCATGGTCGTCGCGGTCAACGTCGTCAACTACACGCTGCTGTCCTACATGCCCACCTATCTGCAGAACCCGGTCGGCATGAGCCCGAACGCCTCACTGACCGTGATGTTCCTCGCGCAGGCGTTCATGATGATCCTCATCCCGTTCGGCGGCATGCTCTCGGACAAGGTCGGACGCAAGCCGGTCTGGTACTTCTCACTCATCAGCCTCTTCGTCGCGGCGATACCGATGTTCATGCTCATGGCCAACGGCTTCGTCTGGGCGCTCATCGGACTGGCTGTCCTCGGCATCCTCTACATTCCGCAGATCTCGACGATCTCAGCGACTTTCCCGGCGATGTTCCCCGGACCAGTGCGCTTTGCCGGTTTCGCGATCGCGTACAACGTCTCGACCGCTCTGTTCGGCGGTACCGCTCCATCGATCAGCGATGGCCTCATCGGAGCGACGGGCAACACCATCATTCCCGCCTATCTCGTCATGGCGGCATGTGCGATCGGCTTCGTCGCCACGATCTTCATGAAGGAGACGAATGGCGCCTCGCTGCGTGGCTGCGGTCTTCCCGAGGCCGGGGCGGACGTCGTCCTCGACGAATCCGAGCTCGTCGGCGACACGAAATGATCCACTCTGCGCCGAGGCGGTCGAACCACCCCTAGGCAACTGATCTGGGGCCGGTGCCGGAATCAGGCGACGACTCTGCAGGATGGACGTTCGTCCTGCAGAGTCGTCAGTCTTCTCTGCCGCCGGGGTCAGTCGGGTGCCGCACCCGACAGCAGGGTTCGCGCGGTCCGCTGCCAGGTGGTGAGCATCGGCTCCCGACGCGGGTCACGTCGGGAGAACGTGTAGGTCACAGCCATTCCGCGCATGCTGGCGAAGACCATGGTGAAGAACTCGTCGAAGCCGGGGCGACAGGTGAGTTCCGTGCCGAACAGCTCACGAGCGTTCTCTCGCACCCGATCGAGGACGACCTTCTCGTGGCTGCGCACGCTGGCGGCGAGATCGTTATCGGTGCGCGAAGCCGTCCACAGTTCGAGCGCCGAGAAGAAGCTGCTGTGCATGAGTCCGGTCCACAGCGTGAGGATCGCCCAATCGCTGCGCGCACCGACATCAGCCTCGGCCGGTCGCTCTGCGCCGAGCATGCGATCGAATTCGTCGTCCTCGCCTTCCAGCCGACGGTTGAGCCTCTGCTCGCCGAGGCGGGCCACCGCCGCCGTGAGAAGGTCCTGTTTGGAGGGGAAATGATGGAGCAGACGTCCACGGGTCACGCCCGCCATCGCCTGCACCCGCACCGTCGTCGTCGCCGCGTAGCCCTCGCTGAGCAAGCACTCGATCGTGGCGTCGAGGATGAGCTCGCGAGAATGCGCAGTGCGATCGGCTTGATTGCGAACGTCCAATGCTTCCTCCTCGCAGCGCTCGAATCCGAGAGCAGCCGTTCGGGCCGATTCCGTCAGCCGTCGACAGTGACTGTTTTTCGACTATCCCACACTTCCGGTCTGCATTGACTGTTTTTCAGGAGAATGTCAGACTGAACGCACGATCAGTGACAAGGGCCACACAGTCACCACGGTCTCCCGCCCCGCAAACGGGGCCCGGCACTCGGCCAATCGCTACTCCAGAAGAGGACCCATCCCGTGAAGAGGAACCTTTACAACGACGACCACGAGGCATTCCGAGGCTCTGTCGGAGCTTTCCTCGACCGCGAAGTCGTTCCCCACCTCGAGCAGTGGGAGGACGACCACTTAGTCGATCGGGAGATGTGGCGAAAGGCGGCGCAGTCGGGAATCATCGGCCTGGCCATTCCCGAGGAATTCGGCGGCGGAGGAGTCTCGGACTTCCGTTTCGAGATGGTCCGCTCCGAGGAGATCGCCCGCCGCGGCGTCGGCGCGGCCACAAGCGGCTGGGGCGTCTCGGACGGAATCGTCCCCGGCTATCTCATGGAGCTGGGCACACAGGCCCAGAAGGAGAAGTACCTGACGGGGCTGACCTCCGGCGACATGATCGGGGCGATCGCCATGACAGAGCCTGATGCCGGTTCGGACCTGCAGGGCATCACGACGAAAGCCGTCCGCGACGGCGACGATTGGGTCATCAACGGGACGAAGACCTTCATCACCAACGGCATCCACTGTGATTTCGTCATCGTCGTCGCCCGCACGAACCCAGACGCCAAGGCAGCTCAGGGCACCTCGCTGTTCATCGTCGACGCCGACACACCCGGCTTCGAGAAGGGCCGCAAACTCAGAAAGCTCGGCATGGACGCCCAAGACACCGCCGAACTCTCGTTCTCTGACGTCCGGGTCCCCGCCGATGCCCTCCTCGGCGAACTCGACCACGGCTTCATCCACCTCATGGTCAATCTCCCCACCGAGCGCCTCCTCATCGGATCGGGGACTCTGGCATCAGCGCGGGCGGCGCTGGAGTGGACGGCGGAATACGTCTTCGACCGCCCCGCCTTCGGGAAGACCATCGGCGATTTCCAGAACACCCGCTTCGAACTCGCCGAGCTCGAAACCCGCGTCGATGCGCTCGAGGCGTTCATCGACCGGTGCGCACTGGCGCTCAACGACGGCGAACTCACCGCCATCGATGCCGCCAAGGCGAAATATCTGGGGTCGGATCTCGAGATCGAGGTCGTCAATCGCTGCCTGCAGCTCTTCGGGGGCTACGGCTACATGCTCGAGTTCCCCATCGCCCGCGTCTTCAAGGACAACCGCATCCAAGCGATCTTCGGCGGAGCGAACGAAGTGATGAAGGAGCTCATCGGACGCGATATCGCCAAGCGCCACCGCAAGAAGTAGAGGCGTCGGAGACTACTCTCCGGCGACCTCGAGGAGGACCTTGCCCATCACGGAGCGCGCATCGAGTTCATTGATCGCCGAGGAGGCCTCGGCCAAAGGATAGTTCGCGTGGATGCGCGGATTGAGGCTGCCTGCGGCGACGTGGTCGAGGACAGCCTCCCACTGCTCGTGGATATAGCGCGGGTGGCCCCATGCCGCCGCACCCCAGGCGACGCCGTCGACGGAGATGTTCTTCAGCAGCAGCCGGTTGACCTTGATCGAAGGGATCTCACCGGCGGTGAAACCGAGAACGAGGAGACGCCCGAACGGAGCGAGCACTCGCGTCGAATTGGTGAAGCGATCACCCCCGACGGGGTCGAAGACGAAGTCGACGCCGCCCGGACGGATCTCTTTCGTCGCGTCTTTGAAACCGTCGGCGAAGATGACGTGCGTCGCGCCGAGTTCCCGCACTGCTTCGGCCTTCGCCTCGGTCGAGACGACGGCGACGACCTCGAGGCCCATTGCCAAGCCCAGCTGCACGGCGGCCGAGCCGAGTCCACCAGCGGCACCGTGGACGAGGAGGCTCTGGCCCGGCTGCGCATGCGCGCGCACACGCAGTGCGAAGTCAGCGGTGAGCACGTTCATCGGCATACCCGCGGCGGCAGCCAGAGGGACCGAGTCCGGGACCTTCACGGTGGCCTCGTCACCGGCGATGAGGTATTCGGCGAAGGTTCCCTTCCCGGTGATCGCAGCGACACGATCACCGACGGAATAGCGGGAATCCGGCCCGGCCTCGGCGACGATTCCGGAGGCCTCGGACCCCAGGGTGAAGGGCAGGTCGTGCTTGACCTGGTACATCCCGCGGGTCTGCAGCACTTCGGGGAACGTCACTCCGGCATAGGCGACCTTGATGAGCACCTGCCCCGGTCCCGGAACCGGGCGCTCCACATCAAGGTGCTCCACATCATCGGGGCCGGTCAGAGCGGTGACGCGAATGGCTTTCATGGGTTCCTCGCTAACATTTTGGTCCACACGGAGCCGCTCGGCTCCGGTGTCGGCGGTCATCTCACCTCTATCACACCGAGAGGCTGTGACTGTGATCACTTTCACAGCTTGACTCCCTCGCTTGAGATGAATACTGTGAACTCTACTGAACGATTGTTCACTCGGGAAGGTCAAGGATGACGCAATCACCGG
Source organism: Brevibacterium limosum (assembly GCF_011617705.1). Taxonomy (NCBI): domain Bacteria; kingdom Bacillati; phylum Actinomycetota; class Actinomycetes; order Micrococcales; family Brevibacteriaceae; genus Brevibacterium; species Brevibacterium limosum. Next base: position 2,676,247 of record NZ_CP050154.1, read on the forward strand.
CAGGATTCGATGCGGACAGCATCGGCAGATGGATCGAGCGGAAATTCGGGATCAGCGATTTCGACGTCGACGTGATGTCGGTCGGTCGATCGAATCTCACGTTCACCATCGTCGTCGACGGCAGTCCGCGGTGGGTCCTGCGACGCCCGCCGTTGGGCCACGAGGGCGGCAGTGCGCACAACGTCGCCCGCGAGGGACGGATCATGGCAGCACTCAACGACAGCAGTGTTCCGGTGCCGACCGTCCTCGACATCGTCGATGACCCCGAGATCCTCGACGTCCCCTTCGTGTTCATGGACCACTGTCCCGGATTCCCCGTCAACACCCCCGCAGAGTGGGAATCCATCCCTGCCGAGAACCGCCGTGACTGCGCCTTCGGCATGGTCGATGCGCTGGCGGCTATCCATTCCGTCGATGTCGATGCCGTCGGGTTGTCCGATCTGCGCAGGCCCGGCGGACTCATCGACCGACAGCTGCGCCGCTGGATCGGTCAGGTCGAGAAGATCGCGATGCGCGAGACCCCGATCATCCATGAGGTCCACGACGTGCTCCGCGAGGCCATGCCCGACCCGACGGGCTCAGCTGTGGGAATCGCGCACGGGGATTTCAAACCGAACAATATGATCTTCACCCCTTCCGGGGCGGTCAACGCCGTCGTCGACTGGGAGCTGACAGCCATCGGCGAGGTGCTCACCGACCTCGGCTATTTCGTCGCCATGCTCACGGTGCCCGAAGAATACACCAGCATCTGGGTGCCCCGGACCGATGACGGCTTCCCCACCGCAGACGAACTCATCGACCGCTACCAGGAAGCCAGCGGGAACGAAGTCCACGATGTCGGCTATTATTCGGCGTTTGCGATGTGGAAGCTCGCCTGCATCCGCGAAGGCGTCTACACGCGCCTGGCGACCGGGAAGATGGGCGACCTCGATATCGACCCCGAAGAGGCCGGAGCCGGTGTCGAGGATCTCGCCCGTCAGGCGCTCGACCTGCTGGAGAGATCATGACCTCGAGACTGAACGGCAAGCGTGCGGTGGTCACCGGTTCCGCCGGAGGAATCGGTGCCGCATTGGCCGCCGAACTCATCGACCGCGGCGCAACAGTCGTACTGGCCGATATCTCCCCGGCGGTCAGCGACACCGCCGCCGCGCTCGGTGCCTCCGCTTCCGCTTGGACCGGGGACGTGGCCTCGGTGAACGGAATCGGCGCACTCATCGACTTCGCCGACGACCGCCTCGGCGGGATCGATCTGTACTTCGCCAATGCCGGGATCATCGGCCCGGCGATGCTGGGGGAAACCGACGCGGCCTGGGACGCGATCATCGACGTCAATATGCGTGCTCATATCCGCGCCGCTCAGGCGCTCGTCCCCCGCTGGCAGGAAGCCGGTTCCGGATACTTCGTCGCCACCGCCTCGGCGGCAGGGCTGCTCACGCAGATCGGATCGGCAGCATACTCGGTGACCAAGCACGCTTCGGTCGGGTTTGCCGAATGGTTGGCCATGACCTACCGCGACGATGGAATCCGCGCCTCGGTGATCTGTCCGATGGGCGTCAACACGAACCTGCTCGAGGACGCCGGCACCGACGGAGGTGCCGCGCAGAGGGCCGTGACGTCGGCCGGGACCGTCCTGGAACCCACCGAGGTGGCCGCCATCGTCCTCGACGCCGTCGAGGACGAACAGTTCCTCATCCTGCCGCACCCCGAAGTCCTCGAGATGTATCGGATGAAAGGCAGTGACTACGACCGCTGGCTGCGTGGAATGTCCCGCTACCAAGCCCGACTCAGCGAACAGTGACACCGAGCCTGACCACCGGATGCGACCAGAGCTCACAGCAGTGTGAGACCCACCAAGAGACAAGGAGCCCACGTGTTGGAAAACAGCGAACGCGGACGCGAATATCAGGAGCGCCTCAACGCTTTCATGGACGAATTCGTCTACCCCGCCGAGCCGGTCTACGCCGAGCAGATGGCCGCGGCGGCCAGCCCCCACACGCAGCCGCAGATCCTCGAAGACCTCAAGGCCGAAGCGAAGACGCGAGGTCTGTGGAACCTCTTCCACCCGCACCCGGAATGGGGACCGGGCCTGACGAACCTCGAATACGCTCCGCTGGCCGAAATCACCGGACGCAGCCTGGAGATCGCGCCCGAAGCGATCAACTGCAATGCTCCGGATACCGGCAATATGGAGGTCTTCACGGTCTTCGGCACCGATGAGCACAAGGAGAAGTACCTCAAACCCCTCCTCGAGGGTGAGATCGCCTCGGCCTTCGCGATGACCGAACCGGCTGTGGCCAGCTCCGATGCGACGAACGTTCAGATGAGCATGGAGCGCTCCGACGACGGCTTCGTCCTCAACGGCCGCAAGTGGTTCGCCTCGAACGCGATGCATCCGAACTGCCGGGTGCTCATCGTCATGGGCAAGACCGATCCCACCGCCGAGGTGCACCGGCAGCAGTCGATGCTCGTCGTGCCCATCGACGCCCCAGGTGTCACCGTCGTGCGCAATCTGCCCGTGTACGGCTACGCCGATCGGGAGGGACATGCTGAGATCGTCTTCGAGAACGTGCTGGTGCCGTTCAAGGACATCCTCAAGGGTGAGGGTGAAGGCTTCGCCATCAGCCAGGCACGCCTGGGCCCGGGCCGCATCCACCACTGCATGCGCGCCATCGGAGCCGCCGAGCGGGCACTCGAACTCATGGTCAGGCGCGCCGAATCACGTGTGACCTTCGGTGAGAAGCTGTCGAACCGGGCGAACATCCAGGACTGGATCGCCGAATCCCGGATCGAGATCGATCAGGCCCGGCTGCTGACTCTGCATGCCGCGGACATGATGGACAGGTACGGCAACAAGGTTGCGAAGAACGAGATCGCCGAGATCAAAGTGGTCGCACCGACGATGGCGCTGAAGGTCATCGATCGGGCCGTTCAGGTCCACGGCGGCGGCGGTGTCACCGAGGACTTCCCGCTGGCCCGGATGTGGGCACATATGCGCACTCTGCGTCTGGCCGATGGTCCGGATGAGGTGCACAAGCGCTCCATCGCCCGCAACGAGATCAAGAAATACCGTGGTTGAGGTCGTCTTCTCCGCGATACAGTGAGACCCCACCGAGCCCGCAGCATTCTGCACGGGTCCGGTACAGCCTGCGAAAGGATGTTCGATGACGAACAGTTGGTTTGAGGACCGCCCGTGGATCACCACGATGGGCGACCTCGCTCAGGAGCCCTATGTGCTGCCGGATTCCACGCCGTTGGCCGATCTGGCCGCCACGGTCGAAGCCCGTGGCGATGAGGAGGGCATCAACTACTACGGATTCACCCTGACCTGGGCGGAGTTCGATCGCTGGTCGACGGCGTTCGCCGCCTTCCTGGCGGGCCACGGCATCGAGCCCGGCGATCGCGTCGGCATCTACGACCAGAACACCCCCGCCTTCGCCATCTCCACCTATGGGATCTGGAAGGCCGGGGCAACGGTCGTTCCGCTCAACCCAATGTACCGCGGGGAGCTCGAACACATCTTCGCCGATTCCGAGCTCAAGGGACTCGTCGTCTCTCAGGCCGCTTATCTCGACCGGGTCAAGGACTATGCTGCGAACCTGCCCCTGGTCGTGCTCAGTGATGACCGGAGCTTCCAAACTGCTGGTCCCGATGCGATCTATGCGATGTTCGACAAGCTGCCGCGCTTCGAGGACCTGCCGCCGGCCGAAGGACGTTTTGCATTCGCAGAGGCGGTGGAGGACAACCTCGATACCGATTTCACCCCGCACTCCCCCGCTCCTTCGGACCTCGGTCTCATCGCCTACACGTCCGGCACCTCGGGACGGTCGAAGGGAGCGGCGGCGACTCATGCGAATATCTCGAGCAACTCGCGTTACTGCCTGCGCAACCCGATCCTGGGTCCCGGCGACGGCTACGTCTCACTGGCTCCCCTGTTCCACATCACCGGATTCATCTGCCAGTTCCTTGCAGCCGTGGCCGGCGGTGCCCGGCTCATCCTCAACTATCGTTTCGAACCCGGTTCGCTCATCGCTCTATGTGATCGGGAGAAGCCTGCGTACATGGCCGGCCCGGCCACGATCTACACGGCGATGATGGCGCACCCCGACTTCAGCGCCGAGAAGTTCGCATCCTTCAAGTCCCTCATGTCCGGCGGTGCACCGCTGCCCGAAGGACTGGTCAACAAGTTCGAAGAGCGTGCCGAGATCTATGTCGGTCAGGGCTACGGCCTGTCGGAGACCTGCGCTCAGGTCGCCACCGTGCCGCATGGATTCCAAGCTCCGGTCGACCCGGACAGCGGGAACCTCGCCTGCGGTCTGCCGCAGCCTGATGTGATGATCCGCATCCTCGATGACGACGGTCAGCCCGTGGGCCCCGGGGAGGTCGGAGAGGTTGCGATCTCCGGACCGCAGGTGGTCTCCAGCTACCTCAACAACCCGCAGGCCACCGCCGAGCAGATCCCGAACGGCGAGCTGCACACCGGCGATGTCGGGTTCATGAATGAAGACGGGTGGCTGTTCATCGTGGACCGGAAGAAGGACATGATCAATGCCTCCGGCTTCAAGGTCTGGCCGCGTGAAGTGGAGGATGTGCTATACATGCACCCGGCCGTCCAGGAGGCAGCTGTCGTGGGCATCCCCGATGACTACCGCGGCGAGGATGTGTCGGCTTTCGTCACGCTGCAGCCCGGCGCCGAGGCGACCGCTGAGGAGATCATGTCATTCTGCCGGCAGAAGCTCGCTTCCTACAAGGCTCCGCACCAGGTGACGTTCATCGATCAGCTGCCGAAGACGAGTTCCGGTAAGATCCTGCGACGGACCATCCGCGCCGATGCCGTCGAAGCCGCCCAGGCGGCCAAGGCAGCAGCGGGCACTGCCGACTGAGGCTGAGGCCGGGGCTGTCTTGCGCGAATCCGGCTTCCGCGGCGTCGGTGTCGTTCAGGGGACGCGGGATGCCGGATACTTGTCTGCCTCGCTGATGATCTCCGGAGTCTGATCGTCGTCCTCGACGATGCCTGCCATCTCCCATCGGCCGTGGACCGGGCAATGTTGGAAGCGATACGCACCGAAGCGGATGGATTTGAATGACACCAGCGGAATCCAGCGGGTGCGGTAGTACCCGCCGCCGGAGCAGCGGACGATGACTTCATCGGCATAGGTCTTCTCGCTCATGACCCCCAGGTTAACGCATGCTTCCTTGTCGATGCCGAGACTGGATGCCGAGGTTCAGCCCAGGCTGACGGTTTCGGCGCCGCCGATGGAGGCGAAGCGGTCGGGCTGACAGGTGAGCAGGATGACCTGAGCCGTGCGGCCGACATTGCCGAGGATGACGTTGAGGGCGGCCAGGCGCTGCTCATCGGAGAAGCCGAAGGCATCGTCGAGGATGACCGGTGCTCCGGCTTCCGCATCGACGAGGGTGGCGACGGCGAGTCGGCCGATGAGCGCCAGCTGTTCCTTCGTCCCACCCGAGAGCGCGTCGAAGGCCACGGTGCGTCCGTCGAGCGTGCGGGAGACGATTTCGAGGTTCTCGGAGATCTCCACCGACAGTCCCTGACCGAAGATCACCCGACCCAGCTTCTCGATCGCCTCCTTGAACGGGGCGACGTACCTCCGCTGAGCCTCTTCCTTGTGTGCGAGCACTGTGTCGCGCAACAGCCGGATCGCATTTGCCTGCCGCTGCATGCGAGCCTGCTTCGACCGAATGGACTCCACGTTCTGCTCTGCAGCTTTGAGCTTGTCGTAGATGCCCTCGGCCGCACGATCATCGATGAGAGCCGAGAGCTGATCGACCTCCTGCCGGTCCTTCTCCTGCTGCTTCTGTTTGCTGTCGACGAGCTGGAGAGCGTTCTGCAGTCGCATCTCGAGAGTCTCGGGGTCGGCGGCCTCGTATGCGGAGCGTGCGGCAGCGGCTTCGTCCTCGAGCTGTGTCAGTGTCGCCGTGGCAGCGGTCAGTGCTTCGTCGAGGGACTCATCGGAGTTCGCTTCCCTGTCCGTGCTCAGGCGGGTGCTGAGGTTCTGCAGCGTCGTCGCCGCCTGTTCGCGCGTCGACTGTGCACGCACGGCTGCCACACGTGCCTCATCACGGCCGATTCGAATGCGTTCGAGCGTGGTTCTGGCCGTCTCGACCTGTGCGGTCGCATCGTCAACGGCTGCTGACGTCGATTCGACTCGTGCTTCGAGGTCGTCGATCGATGCGGCGGTTCCGCTCGTATCAGCGGGGTCCCCCGCCAGGTGTTCGGCTCGGGTGAGCGCGGCATCGAGTCCGTCGCGGTCGTCGTCGCCGATGAGCACCCGCAGAGTCGATGAGGCTTCGGCCAGCATGGCCTCGGCATCGGTGCGCACCTCGCTGCGTTCGCGTGCCTGTTCAAGGGTGGCCACGCCGAGCCGGTTGAGTTCCGCGTCGAGAAGGGTCTGCGCGGAGTCGACGGCCCGGTCGAGTTCGGCTGGTGACTGTCCCGGTCGCACGGTGATGTCGACGACGGAGTCGATGAGGATCTGCAGGTCCGAGGTGACGGCGAATTCCTCGGCGGACCCCTTGGGCACATCGGTTCCGTCGATGCTCACGGCGGTATCGCCGAGGCGGCGGGCGACGATCTGCGCGGCGGCCGCGGTCTTCGCGTTCTGCGCAATGCGCAGCTCAGTGAACAGTCCTCCGAGTTTCTCCACGTCTTTCGCGGTCACGGTGATCGACCCGATCGTCGCTTTCGCCTCGGCTGCTCTGCGTTCCTGGTCGCGGATGTCGGCCAGCCTCTTTCGCAGAGTGTCGACCTCTCTGCGTGCGCGGGCCCGAGCGAGATCAGCGGCTGCGGTCTTCGCTTCATCTTGAGCGGTGACGAGTACGGTCTGTCTGGCCTCGAGGCCCTTCTGCGCCTCGGCAAGAGACGAGTCCTCTTCCTGCTGTGCGGTCGTGACCTTCTCGAGCGCATCGTCGGCAGTCTTCACCGACTCTTCGGCCGTGGTGACCTCGGCGATGAGTGCCCGGCGACGGTCTCGCGCCTCCTCGGCGCGCTGACGTTCTCTCTGTGCGACACCCGCGCGTTCGAGAGCTCGATCGAGTTCGGTCTTGAGCCCGGACACGGACTGCACAGCCTGTTCGGCGTCTTCGCGTTCGGTCACGGCCGATTCCAGCTGAGTGCGCCCATTCGTCAGCCGCTCGGCTGCTCGAGCATGCCGGTCGACGAGCCCGTCCATATCGGCGCTGCGAGCCTCCAGTTCACGATGCTGCTCTTCGGCACCGGGGAGTTCTTCGGTGAGCCTGCGCAGCTCACCCGTCTCCTTGCCCTTTGCCGTGAAGAACCTCAGGTATTCGGTTTCGACTCTGTCGAGGAAGGCATCGTGATCAGCCGGTTCCTCCCCAGCCTCGCCCAGAGCACCGTGCAGTGCCTTGATCTCGGCCAGGGAAGCCTGGTCGAGGCTCCGGCCCTGAGCGACGTCGAGAGCGTCGAGCAGGTCGACATCGACGGTTTCGTCGAGGATCGCCAAGAACCGCTCATGTGCTTCGCTGCCGCTGAGCTGTTCGGGGACGGGCTTGAGAATGCTCAGCTCGGTGAAGGGCTGTTTGATCCAGCGTTTGCTGTATCGGAGTTCGTAGTCCCCGGTGCTCAGGTGCAATTCGACCTGCGGACCGACGTCGGAACCGACCGGTTGGGTGTCTTTGACGCTGGCCTTGCGGGAGCTGTCCTTGTCCTCGCGCAGCTGCGTGATGGCCTGATGGATCGAGGACTTCCCGACCTCGTTCGGGCCTTCGACGATCGTCACCCCAGAGCTGAAGTCGACGGTGGCATCGCTGATGGCGCGGTAGTCGATGAGGCGGATGGAATGGAGTCTCATGAGCCGCTCCTGGCGAATCGATAGAGCAGACCGAGTGCGTCTTGGGCCGTGACTGCTGAGTCGTCGTCTGCTGTGGCACGTGCGGAGAGTTCGTCAAGGGTCTCCTGCAGGTATCCGCTCAGTCCGAGATCGGCGAAGTCGTCGTCCGCAGCGACGACGGCCAGGTCCACGTGACGCTCCCAGAGTGAGACGAGCGCGAACAGGTCGGAGAAGTGGTCGAGCTGTTCGTCGAGTCGGGCCTTCGCCGCCGTCGGCAGAGTGCCGCGCAGGATCAGCCACACCGCCGTGCGGTCCTTGTCGGGAATGGCATTCATCCGCTCTTCGAAATCGGCGACATCCTCGGCGGAGTTGAGGTCGGCTTCGATGACGGTGAATGCCCATGTGCCGACGTGGACCTTCTCGACCTCGGCACGGTGGGTGTCGGCATCGATGTCGACGAGGAGCACGTTGCCCGGATCGGTCTCCCGCCGAGAGGTCACTTCCGGTGCCCCCGGATACCAGATGCGGTCGGCGACCTCGAAGGTCGCGTGCCGGTCGCCGAGCGTGACGAACTGGGCACGGTCGTCGCGCAACAGTGCCTGCAGATAGTCGGTGTCGATGGTGGCCAGCGATTCCCGATCGGGGTCGAGGACGCTCACGGCTCCGTGGCCGGCGATGATCCGGATATCACCGGCAGCCACCTCGGCGAGGTCTGTCGTCGCTGCGGCGACGAGATCCCCTTGGGGATGTTTGGAAGACCAGGGGGCGCCGATGATCTCGACCCCGGGAACGACAGTGAAGGGGTCGCTGCCGCGCAGGACATGCACATGCGAGGGCACCCGTGAGGAGAAGGCCGGGGAGTCATAGATCGATGCGGCGTCCAAGGGGTCGTGGTTGCCGGGAAGCAGCACGACCGGCACGGTGAATGCGTTGAGGACTTCGAAAGTCCGGGCGATGATGGCGCGGTCGAGCTGGTTGGTTTCGAACACGTCTCCGCAGACGAGGACGAACTCCGCGCCTGTCTCGGCGGCGAGCGCTCCGATGCGGGCAACTGCGTCGAGGCGGGCGCGGTGGAACCTGGGCCGGGCCTCGTCGCTGAGGTAGTGCGCGGTCATGCCGAGCTGCCAGTCCCCCGTGGCGATGAATCTCATCTGCTCCTCCTCAATCGGTCCCATCCTACGGTCGCAGACCCACACTATCGGCAGGCACTGACGCGAGTGATCTGCACCACACCGATACCCTCAAACGCCGACTTAGGTTAGGCTAATCATTTGTGAACGCGATTGCACTGACTGCCACCGGCCTCAATCTGGGCTACGACCGCACCGAGGTCGTCCATGACGTGAGCCTGACGATCGTCCCCGGACGGGTCACCGCCCTGCTCGGACCCAATGGGTCGGGCAAGTCCACCGTCCTGCGCTCACTGGCCCGGCTGCACCCGATCACCTCGGGCGATGTCGTCATCACCGAGGCTGACGCAGACACTCCATCAAGCACTCTGACGGCCAGAGAGTTCGCCCGGTTCGTCACCCTGCTGTCCCAGTCGCGCCCGCACCCGTCGGGCCTCAGCGTCCGTGAGATCGTCACCTTCGGCCGCCACCCGCACCGTAAGCGCTTCGCCGGGCTCACCGACGTCGATCGCGCTGCTGTCGATCGCGCACTCTCCCTCACCGGCACCATGGTGATGGCCGACCGTCCGGTCGACCAGCTCTCCGGCGGCGAACTCCAACGCGTCTGGTTAGCGACCTGTCTGGCCCAGGACACCGGAGTCCTCCTGCTCGACGAACCGACGAACCATCTCGACCTGCGCTACCAGGCGGAGATCCTCGGCCTCATGCGCGAACTCGCCGATGACCACTCTATCGCCGTCGGCGTCGTCCTCCATGACCTCGAACATGCCGCCACCGTCGCCGATCACGTGGTCCTGCTCGAACAGGGCCGCATCCGCTCGGTCGGCACCTGCGAAGACGTCTTCACCGCCGAGACGCTGAGCGAGGTCTACGGGCTGCCCATCTCGACACGGATCGATGCCGACACCGGCCTGGTCCGGGTCGAAGCCCTCCACCGACGGACTCGTCGCCCGGCCGCAGCCCTCTGAGCGCACCACCGCACCTTCTGACAGTCACACCCAGAAATCGCACCACCTCATCTCCGATCGCCGATCGGTTCACAGAAAGAACACCATGACCAGAACACCTCTGTCGCGCACCTCGTTCGCCGCCTTCGCATCGGCAACGGCGGTCTGTGCACTGGCCCTGACCGGGTGCGGCACCACCGATACCGACGCACCTGCTGATGCGAAGGGACAGACCTCCGCATCGTGTGCGGACGACTCGAGCACCACCTCGGCGGATCCGGTCACCGTCACCGACGACACTGGCCACGAGATCGAACTGGACAAGCCGGCGGCGAAGGTCGTCTCCCTCGAATGGCAGTACACCGAGGATCTTCTCTCCCTCTGCGTCGATCCCGCCGCCGTCGCCGATGCGAAGGGCTTCACCACCTGGGACACGGCAGAGAAGCTGCCCGACTCCACCACCGACGTCGGCACTCGCCAGGAACCCAACGTCGAATCGATCCTGTCGGCCGATCCGGATCTCGTCATCATCGAAACGACGAATCGCAAGGACAAGATCGTCGGTCAGCTCGAGAAGCAGGGAATCCCCGTGATGGCGATGGCCGGCGCCGACGGCAAGGACCCCGTCAAGTACATGAAGGACACGTTCACCACCGTCGCCGAGGCGACCGGTCGCACCGAGCGCGCCGACACCGTCCTCGGCGATTTCGATGCGAAGCTCGAAGAATCGAAGAAGGCCATCGCCGAGGCGGACCCGGCCACCACCGAATTCGTCTACTTCGACGGCTGGGTCAACGGTTCGAATGTGGCGCTGCGTCCCTTCGGCCAGGGTTCGCTCATCGGCGAACTCGGCGAGGAGCTGGGCCTGAAGAACGCGTGGACCGGTGAAGTCGATCCCGCGTACGGACTCGGCCAGACCGATATCGAAGGCATCTCGAAGGTCGGTGACGCGAACTTCTTCTACACCGGGACCGAGGACCCTGAGTCCGAGGACTATGTGGAGCTGCTGAAGAAGAACGACATCTGGGCGAACATCCCCGCAGTGAAGGACGAACGCACCACGGCCTTCCCAGCAGGCATTTGGACCTTCGGCGGACCCAAATCGTCCGAGCAGGCCCTCGACGCCTACGTCGACGCACTGACGAAGTAGACCGTGGCCTCTCCCCTGACCCGCCCGATGACCTCCCAGCGGACGGCTGCGGCACCGGAACCGACCATGGTTCCAGTCCGCGGCCGCGGAGTCGTCGGTGCCCTGTCGACCGCCGCCGCTCTGCTCGGTCTCGTTGCCGTCCTCCTCATCGCTTCAGCCTGGCATATCACGCAGGGAACCTCGGGCATCGGCATCAGGGAACTGTTCACGGCCGTGACCGGCACGCTCTCCCCCGCCGAGGATGGCCCCAGTGCCCGTGACATCCTCGTCGGATCCCGGCTGCCGCGTGTGGGGGCGGGCATCCTCGTCGGCCTCGCCTTGGGTGTGGCCGGCGCCCTGTTCCAATCACTGGCGCGCAACCCCTTGGCATCGCCGGACACATTGGCGGTCACCGGCGGTGCGTACTTCGCCGTCACCGTGGTCACCGCCTTCGGCATTGCGATTCCGATCTGGGCCTCGGGAGGGGTCGCCTTCCTCGGCGGTCTGCTCGCCGCAGGCCTGGTCATGGGTCTGGCCGGAGGTGCCGGAGCCTCGACGACTCGGCTCGTGCTGGCGGGCACGGCCACGGCGATGGCGCTGCAGGCGGCGACATCGACTCTGCTCATCCTCTTCGCCGAAGAGACGACGAGTCTCTTCTCCTGGGGTTCGGGCACTCTCAATCAGCTCGACGGGACCGCGGCCCTGCGCAGCATTCCCGTCATCGCCGTCATCGCCGGCGGTGCGATCCTGCTGTCGAGGCGTCTGGACCTGCTCGGTCTCGGCGACGACGCCGCCTCGGTGCTCGGGGTTCCGGTCAGGTCGACGCGGGCCATCGGGATCCTCCTCGCTGTCATGCTCACCGCCACTGCGGTGACCCTGGCCGGTCCGATCGGCTTCGTCGGCCTCTGTGCCCCGGTCATCGCCCGACTCCTTGCCCGCGTCGTACCGAGCCTCGGCCGTCATGCCGTGCTCTTTCCCGCCGCCGGTCTCATCGGCGCGATCATCGTCATCGTCGCCGATGCCCTCCTGCGCGCCATCGTCGGTGCCACCGAGGCGATCACCCTCCCGTCGGGAGTGACGACAACTGTGCTCGGGGCGATCGTCCTCGTTCTTCTGGCGCGATCGATGCGCACGGCATCACCGGCCGCGGCCACCTCGGCGGCGAACTCGGCTGTGGTCGGTCCGCGACGGGCCGGCTTCGTCATCGGCATCGGCGTCGTGGTCCTCATCCTCGTCGCCGTGACCGGCCTGCTCACCGGGGAACGGTTCTACCTCCTCGGCGATGTGCTGCTGTGGTTCCAGGACCGGGCGGCACCCGTCATCGACTTCGCCTTCGACTCACGGGCGCCCAGGGTCACCGCTGCCCTGGCCGCCGGTGCCGCGCTGGGACTCTCCGGCACCCTCGTCCAGGCCAGCGCGTGCAACCCCCTGGCCGAACCCGGCCTGCTCGGCATCACCGGTGGTGCCGGGCTGGGTGCCGTCATCGTCGTCACCCTCATCCCCGGCGCCGGTGTCGGACTCGTCTCCGGGGTCGGCATCGTGGGCGCCCTGGTCGCCTTCGCCATCGTCTACGGGCTCTCGTGGCGGGGCGGAATGAATACCGATCGTCTCGTCCTCATCGGCATCGGCCTGTGGTTCGGGTTCACCGCGCTGACCACGCTGTTCCTCGTCCGTGCAAATCCCTGGGACACGCCTGCCCTCTTCACGTGGCTGTCCGGATCGACGTACGGAAGGGCGTGGGCGGACATCGCACCGGTCACCCTCGCCCTGCTCGTCGCCGTACCGCTGGTGTTCGTGTGGACACGCGAGCTCGACCTGCTTGCCCTTGATGATGACACCCCACGGCTGGTCGGGGTTCCGCGTGAACCGGTGCGCCTGGCGGTGCTCATCACCGCTGCGGTGCTCGCTGCGGTGAGCGTATCGGCTGTCGGCGTCGTCGGATTCATCGGTCTCGTCGCCCCGCACGCTGCGCGCGCTCTGGTCGGCGCCCGTCATATCCGGGTCGTGCCCACGGCGATGCTGCTCGGAGCCGTGGGCCTCGTCGTCGCCGACGCCGTGGGTCGCACTGTCATCGCTCCGGCGCAGATCCCGGCCGGTCTCATCGTCGCCCTCATCGGCGCCCCGTATTTCGTCTACCTGCTGGCACGCACCCGAGCCTGACATTGCGTGAGACTCGCAAGGTCCCGCGCTGTTCCTCGCCTGCCCGGTTGCCTTGCAATTCGATGTGCACTCACCAGCCGATCCGAGTAACGATCAACAGACGAAAGGTCGCCGCCGAATCACGATGGCATTCGGCGGCGACCTGTGTATCGTTCGGTTGTCAGATGATTCCCGTCGGCACCAGCAGAGCCCACGCAAGAAGCGGGGCGATGAGGACGACGAACCCGGCGTAGATCATGAGATCGCGCCAGATTGTTTTGGCTTCGCCGCCCTGCGTGTTGGCAATGATGAGCGCACCGTCTGTCGAGAACGGAGAGACATCGACGATCGTCGCCGATACCGCGAGCGCCGACATGACGGCTGTCGCGCTGAGGGCACTCTGCTCGAGCAGAGGGATGGACATCGGAATCAGGGCGGTGAGCAGCGCAGTCGAGGATGCGAAGGCAGAACTCACTCCGATGACGTAGCAGAGGACGATCGCGACGATGAGTGGAGCACCTATTGCCACCGCCATCTTCGAGAGCGAATCGATGACACCGGCGTGGGTGAGCAGGCTGACATAGACGATCATGCCCGACACCAGAAGGACGGTCGACCACGAGATTCCTGAGACGAGGTTCTCGGAGCTCTTCAAGGAGGTGAACGCCAGCACGAGTCCACACGCCAGCCCGAGGAAGCCGATCGGCAGCTCGAACCCTACGGCACCGATGACCATGACAACGATGAGACCGATCGTCATCCACACCTGCCGAGTCATCGGCGATGTCGTCGTGGGCACCTCGGTTTCAACAGCCACGGCCGTTCCGGAACCGCTGCTCGGCGCAGTCGTCCCACCTGCCGTGTCGGGTCTCCGGCTCCCCGAGCCTGCGTCTCGCTGAGCTCCCCAGCTTTCAAGCGTGTCTGGATCGGGCACTGTACGCAGTCGCCCGAGGGCCTTCATCACGACAACAGTGAGAATAGTGACCAACAAGTTGACGACATAGGCTGCGAGGAAGAGAGCGCCACCGTTGATCTCGAAGCCATTGGCCTCGGCAATGTCACGAACAATGTTTCCCGACACGGAGATCGGTGAGAACCCACCGGCGTGTGCACCGTTGATGACCATCGCGCCCATCACCACTCCGCTGTAGCCGGTCGAGGCACAGAAGCCCATGGCTGCCGGTGCCAGCAGAGCAACCGCGGCGGGAGAGAATGTGCCCATCGCCGTCAGCAGCGAGGAGACGAAGAAGAAGATCCACGGCACGATATTGATCCGACCCCGGACTGCGCGGATAGCCAGATCCACGAGGACTCTGATGGTCCCGTTCTTCTGGGCGATGCTGAAGAAGAAGGTCACGCCGACGATCGTCAGCACGATGCTCGCGGGAAACTCCTCAAGGATCTCCTTGTCATCCATGCCGAAGACGAAGGTGCCGAAGACGAAAGCCCCGACGAGGCCCATGATCCCGATATTGATGGGCCATTTGGTGGCGGCGATGAACATCACCACCAGCACCACGAGCATGAGTATCTGGACTAGGGACATGGGTGTTCCTCCAACTTCATTGTCAGCTGATCTTCCTTGAAAAGATTCAGGTATTCCTAGGGACGGTCGTTCATGAGACCAGGGGCAGATCTATGTCTGCGTGGGCAATCCGCCGCGCCACTCGTCTGACTCCGAGACGAGCGACTTGCCCTGACTCGGTGAGCTGAACTCGACAGACGATGACTCCGACGGGGGTGCCGATTCTGATAGCCACCTCGTCGTCGGCCCCGGTGTGCTGAAGAGCCCGCTTGTCGATGGCGTCATTGACAAGGCTTCCTTCGACGAAGGAAGCACGTGCCAGGGCGATCGCCGAAGTGATTCCGATGGCGGGATGCAGATCGAACATCGATACCATCCGCGCAGAGATGTCGTAGTCTCCGGCGGAGATCCTCTCTCCGGAGATGCTGGTGTAGTCGGACGGCGGCGCGATGAGACCTACCTTGGGTACGGCAGGGCTCGGCTCCTCGCCTTCGCCACGCAGCCCCATTGACCTCGAGGCGGCCGATCGAATCTCGACGAGCTCCTTGAGTCTCAGACGGATCTCCGCGGTCGGCTCGGTCCCGGACAGTCCGAGTTCAGCGGCACTGACGAAGCAGGCCGGAGCACCGGCGTCGATGCAGCTGACGGTGATCGAAGCACCGTCGCAGCTCACCTCGGTGGCTGCCTCTCCGGTCGGCAGCAGCTCGCCGGTTGAAGCACCGTCGACGTTTTCGAAGAAGACGTTGACCGGAATGCCCGGCATCGAGCTTCCCGGTATCGTTTCGGAGCCGTTCGATGGAATCTTCTTTCCGGGCGTAGCTACATGAGCGACCACGACGGAGCGAGTATTCTCATTCACCATTCTCACCGGAGTGACTTCGCCGTCAGGTCGGACCAGTCCGTTCTGAATAGCGTAGAGCGCGACAGCCGAAGCGCAATTGCCGCAGTTCGACGTGAACTCGACCGCCGACTGGCCGATTCCGACCTGCGCGAACAGGTAGCTGATGTCGATGCCGGGGATCGCCGACGGCGAAATGACGGCAGCCTTGGAGGTCGTCGAGGAAGCGCCGCCGACTCCGTTGAGCTGACGGTCATCTCCCGACCCGAAGGCCGCAGACAAGGCTTGCGCGATCCCAGCTCTGTCCGCCGGCATCTCGGCATTGGCGAACAACCAGCACTTGGACGTTCCGCCTCTGTACCACTGTCCGTGGAGCTGACTTTCCACTCGCATCTCCTTGGTCCATCGCCGCTGTCTGCGACGACGAACATCAAGTTTTCACATCGGCCAGTTAAGTTCAATCAACACTTAGTAACCTCTCTATAAGCTACGCTTAAACTATGAGTTCAGCGCCTTACAACGTCGACCGCCTCCTCCTGCTGCTTCTCGTCTTTCGGACAGGCAGCCTCTCTGCCGCCGCCGACGAACTCGCGTTATCGACCTCGGCAGTGTCTCAGCAGATCAGCAAACTGGAACGCGAAGTCGGCCTTCCGCTGGTCGTCCGTCACCCGAAGGGCATGCGCCTGACAGATGCCGGAGTCAAGCTCTCGTCTTATGCGGCGACCATCGACAATGCGCTCACGGCCGCACGGAACGACATGTCCGCGTTTGCTCAGCTCGACCGAGGCGAAGTCCGGATTGCCACTTTTCCGACCTTCGCCGCGTCGGTGATGCCGAAGATCCTTCAGCATTTCCATGAACTGCATCCCGACCTCGATGTGACGGTCAAGAGCTACCGTCTCGACCGTATCCAAGAGGCGCTCGAACGCCGCGAAGTCGATCTCGCGACAGTGTGGGACTACCCCTGGGCGCCGATCGACGACCAGATCCCCGTGACGACGACGCTGCTCAAAGAGCCCACGATGCTGCTTCTGCCATCAACTCACGCCCTGGCACGACGCAGAGTCGTGGAGCTCAAAGAGGTGGCGGACAATCCATGGATCACTCGCTCTTCCCACCCTGTGGCCTCGGTGCTCGGACGGATATGCAGTGATGCCGGGTTCGCGCCGCGCATCGTCTTCGAGGCCAATGACTACCAAGAGCTTCTGGGCATGGTCGCCGCCGGGCTGGGGGTGGCCATCGCCCCTCGCCTTGCAGTCCATTCCCATGGCCCCGACGTGAAGGTCGTCTCCATCAGAGGAAATCCAGCGCCGAGACGCATCGTCCTTTCCCAACTGCCCGAACGAGTGCCATCACCGGCTGTGCTGTCTCTGGTTCGCGCATTCCGCAAGATCGCCAGCGCGAAGGAATGGCGGACCTAGCAGCTCCCTCCGACTCCAGGACCGAGCATCTCCACATGCGACGGTCTCAACGATGTACGCACTTTCGCTTCAGCCCTCAATTGCCCACGCGGCCGCGTGCTCGCGGATGAAATCGCGCAGGCGCTCGACGACCCGGCCGGGCCGACGCACAGCCGAACACAGCGCGACCTCACGCACGTATTCGGCCCCGTCCAGAGCCACCTCGGTGATTCCGTCGACCGGACGCACCGCGGGCGGGATCAATGCCACGCCCATTCCACGACCGACGAATTCGCGGATCGTCGAGAACTCGGTGACCTCGATCTTCACCTCCGGATCGAATCCGCTGGCCTGACACCAGTGGTCGGTCAGCACCCGGAGGTTGTAACTCGCAGGGGTGGCGATGAATTCCTCGTACGCCAACCGATCCAGGGTGATGCTGCGGACACCTGCCAGCGGGTGCACATCGGGCAGCGCCGCGATGATCGTCTGCCGTGCGAGCACCTCGTGGCTGACCTCGGGCGGCGGCGGAATGATGATCGCCAGATCGAGAGTGCCCCGCTGCAGATCAGCGACGAGCTCGGCACCGTGGGCCTGTTTGAGATCGAGGCGGATGCCGGGATGAGCCCGATTGAAAGCCGCGAGCAGGTCGGGCACCTCACCGGCGCCCATCGTCAGCGGAAATCCGAACCGAATCGTGCCGTGCTCGGGATCGGCCGCCTCGGCGAGATCGGCCAGCGCCGCATCGATCTCCGTCAGCGGGGCACGCACCGCAGCCACGAGGTCCAGTGCTGCCGTCGTCAGGCCGATGGCGCGTCCGCGCGGGACGATCAACGGCACACCGAGGTGGCCCTCGAGTGCGTGGATGCGTCGGCTCATCGTGGACTGAGGTATTCCGAGGGCGGCGGCGGCCTCGGTCAGGTGCCCGTCCTGGTCGGCCAGTTCGACGAGTTCCCGCAATGCCGTCAGCGGCGCCGTTCGAGCAGCGGGTGATCGTTCCATATTCGGATCATACAGTTCCGATAGCTCATTGGACGGATGATTCGTTCGGGCGCAGGGTAAAAGCATGACGACGAACTCCGCACATTCCACGCACGTTCCCGATGCCGATCTCGTTCTCATCGGCGGTGGCATCATGTCAGCGACTCTGGGCTCGATGCTCGCCCTGCTCGAACCCCAGTGGCGCATCCTCATGCTCGAAGCCGCCGAGGACATCGCCGCGGAGAGCAGCGACCCGTGGAACAACGCCGGCACCGGGCATTCGGGGTACTGCGAGCTCAACTACATGCCCGATCCCGCCGATGGCGCGAAACCGGCAGAGATCGCCGGACAGTTTCACCTCACCCGCCAATGGTGGGCCCATCTCGTCCGACTCGGGCTCCTCGACCCGGCGGACTTCATCCGCTCGGCCCCTCATATGAACCTCGTCTTCGGGGACACGGACGTCACCTACCTGCGTCGACGCGTTGACACCCTGAAAGCCGACCCGCTGTTCTCCGAAATGGAGTACACAGAGGATCCGGACACTATCGCCCGGTGGGCTCCCCTGACGATGGAGGGACGAGCCGACAGCGACGAGCCCATGGCGGCGGCCCGTCACCCGCGCGGCACCGATGTCGATTTCGGCGCTCTGACTTCGGCGCTGCTGAGCATCGGGTCCACCGAGGTGCGTGCGGGTCACACAGTGACCGGGCTCGAATCGCGCGCATCGGGCTGGACGGTCAGCGGATCGACGCCGGCGGGACCGTTCGCCGTGCACGCGAAGACCGTGTTCGTCGGGGCCGGCGGCTTCGCGCTGCGACTCCTGCAGAAAGCCAGGATCCCCGAAGTCCGCGGCTACGCCGTCCTGCCGGTCGGCGCGGCGTTCTATCGGTGCTCGACCTCGGCCGTGACCTCCCGGCACCGGGCGAAGGTCTATGGTCAAACCGATGTGGGCGCCCCGCCGATGTCGGTGCCTCACCTCGACCGACGGATCGTCGACGGTCGGGAACATCTGCTGTTCGGCCCCTATGCGACCTTCAGCACGAAGCTGCTCAAGCACGGTCGGCTCACCGATTTCTTCACTGCTCTGCGACCGAACAATCTTCACGTCATCGCGGCGGCCGGCCTGCAGAATCTCAGCCTCGTGTCATTCCTCATCAAGGAGCTTGCGGCCCGCCCATCGCGGAAGTTCGCGCAGCTGCGTCGCTATTTCCCGCTCGCCCGACGGAATGAGTGGACGCTGCTGCCGGCCGGGCAGAGAGCACAGCTGGTCAAACCGGACCCGAGGAGGATCGGGGTCCTGCAGCAGGGCACCGAACTGGTCGTGTCCGCCGATGGGTCGATCGCGGGTCTCCTCGGAGCCTCCCCCGGAGCATCGACGGCGGTGCCGATCATGTTCGATCTGCTCAGACGGGCCTTCCCCACCCAGTGGCACGGCGGCTGGAAGAACCAGATCGCCGAGGCGATCCCCGACCTCGATCGCAGCGACTGGACCACCGAGGCGGTCGATCGCTCTCATACCGAGACCGATGAGGCACTCGGACTGTCTGAGGTCAGCTTCGGCTGATGCGCGCGGACTTCCGGTGTGCGTACTCACTCCCCCTCGCCAGATGAGGCACCCGTGCGTGGACAGCAGCCGCAGATCAGAAACCTTGCATCGCCGAGTGAGACGTTGGCGGAAATGCACAGTGGAAAACACCCAGCATTGTGGCAGGTTGAATTGCATAGGAGGCTTTTCAACTCTAATGTGACTCACAACACTTACTGTTAGGGAGATCACACATGAGGCGTCTGACCCGCAATTTCGTCGCAATCTGCTCCACCCTCGCATTGACCGCCGGGCTTGCCGCCTGCGGCAGCGGCTCCGACGAAGCCGGCGGTGCCGGCGACACGATCGTGGCCGAGACTGCCTTCAACCTCAAGACGATCGACCCGCATCGTCAGTTCGAGTTCACGGGATCGACCATCGACAATGCTGTCTACCAGACGGCTCTCGAATTCGAGGACGGTGACCTCACGAAACCGACCGATGGACTCTGCTCCTTCGAAATGTCCGACGACAGCAAAGAGATGACGCTGACCCTCAAAGATGAGGATGCGAAATTCTCCAACGGCGATCCTGTCACCGTCGACGACATCGTCTTCTCCTTCGAACGACTCCAAGGAATCAAGGGCAATCCCTCGTTCTTCCTCGACGGAGTGAGCGTCGAAAAGGTCGACGACGAGACCGTGAAGCTCATCAGCAAGGACCCCAACC
This sequence comes from Brevibacterium limosum, assembly GCF_011617705.1. Classification (NCBI taxonomy): domain Bacteria; kingdom Bacillati; phylum Actinomycetota; class Actinomycetes; order Micrococcales; family Brevibacteriaceae; genus Brevibacterium; species Brevibacterium limosum. The sequence continues at coordinate 2,696,398 of NZ_CP050154.1, forward strand.
CCGCATTGCCCTATATTCTTCCGAACGCCTCCATCGGGATCGTGAACTCGAAGGTGGTCAAGGAGAACGAGGGAACCACCGATGAAGACGACGGCGCCGAACAGTTCCTCAACGAGAACTCACAGGGCTCGGGACCGTACAAGGTGGAGAAGTACGACGCCGACAGTCAGGTCGTGCTGACCGCGAATGAGCACTACAACGGCCCCGAACCGAAGTACAAGCGAGTGGTCCTGCGCAATGTCTCGGCAGAGACCCAGCTGACAGATATCCAGTCGGGTCAGGCTCAGGTCGCCTACGATCTCAACTCCGATCAGGCGAAGCAGATCGACGAGTCCATGGGCAAGATCTCCAGCCTGCCCTCGACCCGCAGCCTCTACATCTTCAACAACACAGATGAGAAGACCGGCGGCCCCGCCGCAGATCCGGACTTCCGCAAGGCTGTGATGGCCGCGATCGACTACGACAAACTCATCGACCTCGCCGGTGAAGGATCGCAGCGCATGGCCAGCCTGGTGCCGAACGAATTCGTCGGCGCGGTCTCGAAGGACGAAGCTCCTGAACGCGACCTCGCGAAGGCGAAGAAGCTGCTGAAGAAGGCAGGCTACGACGGGGAGAAGGTCCCCTTCCACTATTCGAGTGATCAGGCCGTCAACGGAGTCGACCTCGCGCAGCTCGCCGAGACTCTGCAGGCGCAGCTGAAGGAAGCCGACATCAACCTCGACCTCAAACCCGCCCCGAGCTCGACTCAGCTCGACGGCTTCCGATCCGCCAAACAGCCGATGGGCATCGGAACCTGGGGTGCGGACTTCCCCGATCCGACGAACTACAACGTCTTCATCCCCGGAGGCAGCGTCGCCGAACGCGTGAACTGGAACGAAGACCCACAGCTGAAGAAGCTGGCGAACGAAGCAGCCAAGGCAAAGGGTGATGAGCGCGATTCCGCCTACGCGAAGCTGTTCAAAGCGACCACCGATACCGCGGTGTGGATCCCACTCGTCCAGCCGGTCGACACCGTCGCCGTCGGTTCGAGCATCACGAAGTTCGTGTCCAACGCCGACGTCTCGTTCGACTTCGCAAAGGCAGAGTGAGGATGGCGGAAGCCACCACAGCACCACAGGGCGGGCAGACTGCGCCCGCGCCTGATGACACCGACGCGGCTCAGCGAATCAAACCGCCGAAGCTCCATCCGCTGCTCCGATTCATCCTCATCCGGATCGGGATCTCGATCATCCTGATCTGGGGCGTGACTGTGGTGACGTTCCTACTCACCAACCTCGTACCCACCGACCCGGTCGCCGCCATCCTCGGCGACCGGGCCGCGGCGGATCCCGAGATCGTCGCGCAGACTCGGGCGAAGCTCGGGCTCGACCAACCCCTCATCGTCCAGTACTTCACCTATCTCGGCAATCTCCTGCAGGGTGATCTGGGTGTGTCCAACCAGACGCGCACACCGGTGCTCGCGTCGATCGGACAGGTCTTTCCCGCCTCGATCGAGCTCGGCATCGGAGCCATCCTCATCTCCGTCATCCTCGGTCTGCTGCTCGGACTGCTCAGTGCACTCAAGCAGAACACGATCGTCGATCACGCGATCCGCACGCTCAGCCTCATCGGCATCTCCGCACCGACCTTCTGGATCGCGACCGTCGCCTACTTCGTCTTCTTCTTCAGACTCCGCGTCGTTCCCGGCGCCGGACGACTCGACCCGTGGATCACACCGCCTCCGAAGGTCACCGGACTCTATACCGTCGATTCCCTCCTCGCCGGTCAGATGGCGACCTTCACGAACGCTCTCGGCCACCTCATTCTGCCCTCGTGCGTGCTCGCACTGTTCACAATCGGACTGCTCACCCGCTTCAGCCGGTCCAGCGTCCTCGACATCATCAGATTCGACTACGTCACCGCGGCGAAGGCCAAAGGCCTGCCGAGCAGAACCGTGGTGTTCAAGTACATCTTCCGCGGCGCACTGGTCCCGATCATCACCGTCGTCGGACTCGCGTTCGGTTCCCTGCTCTCCGGAGCGGTCCTCACAGAGACGGTGTTCGCCTGGAACGGGCTGGGCCAATATGCCTACCGCGGGGCGACGACGCTCGATCTGCCGGTCATCATGGGCGTCGGCCTGGTCATCGGCGTCGTCTACATCCTCGTGAACTTCATCGTCGACCTGATCTACGGCTTCGTGGATCCGAGAGTGAGGGTGAGATGAGCATCGGCACCCCGAAGCTCCCGGCCAATGCCCCTACCGGCACCGAGGCGGCTCCGCGCGATCCCGTCGACCCCGGGCTGAAGAGGCGGCAGATCCGCTTCCCGAAGGCTCTGCGCACTCCGTTGGGGTTCGTCGGTGCGGGCATCCTCGTGCTCTGGCTGATCGTGGCGATCTTCGCACCGCTCCTTGCCCCGTTCGATCCTCTGGCTCAGAACTTCCCCCGGCTCTCGGCCCCAAGCAGTGAGAATCTGCTCGGAACAGACACCCTGGGGCGAGACGTGCTCTCCCGTATCCTCGTGGCCGCCCGGACCACCTTGCCCGCCGCGGTGTTCGTCGTCATCTGTTCGGCGCTGCTCGGCTCGGTCCTCGGTGCCATCGCCGGATACTTCGGTCGAGCCGTCGATGAGATCATCATGCGCATCGCCGATCTGGTGTTCGCCTTCCCTACGATCATTCTCGCCATGGTCATCGCAGCCGCACTCGGGCCAGGACTGAAGAACGCGATCATCGCGATCCTGCTCGTGTCCTGGCCGTCCTACGCACGTGTCACCAGGTCACTGGTGATGACCGCGCGCAGCAGCGAATACGTCATCGCCGGACGCCTGCTCGGCTTCAGCGCTGGCAGATCGTTGGTCCGCGAAATCGCTCCGAACGTCATCTCTCCTGTGGTGGTGCTCGCCACCCTCGACGTCGGTTCGGCGATTCTCACGATGGCAGGGCTGTCGTTCCTCTCTCTCGGCGCCGTTCCGCCGACCCCGGATTGGGGCGCAATGATCAGCGAAGGAGTCTCCCAGTTCGCGGCCTGGTGGATCGCGTTCTTCCCCGGTCTGTGCATCCTCACCATCGTCATGGCGTTCAATTTCATCGGTGACAGTCTGCGCGACAGTCTCGACCCGCATACTGCCCAGGAAGTTGGTGAGACGACCTCATGAGCATGATCAGCATCAGAGATCTCAATCTCTCTGTCACCACGGGCAAGCAGACTACTCATATCCTCAAAGATGTCTCTTTCGACCTCGAAGCAGGTCGCATCACCGGAGTCGCAGGGGCGTCTGGTTCCGGTAAGACCCAGACCGGCCTGGCCATCATGGGGCTCTCTCCCGCGGGCGCGGAGTTGAGCGGGAGCATCGACTTCGACGGAGTCGAATTGGTGGGTATGCCGGGCAAGCAGCACAACCGTCTGCGCGGGGTGCAGCTGTCCATGGTCTTTCAGGATCCGGCCTCGGCGTTCCATCCCATGCTCACGGTCGGCGACCAGATCACCGACCACCTTCGGCACCACCAGAAAGTGTCGAAGAAGGAAGCCCTGGCCAAAGCCATCGACATCCTCGGTCGGACCAGGGTCCCGCACCCAGAGGAAGCGGTGAAGAAGTACCCGCACCAGTTCTCCGGCGGACAGCTGCAGCGAATCGCCTTCGCCTCGGCAATCATCTGCGACCCGAAGGTCCTCATCGCCGACGAACCGACCACGGCACTCGATGTCACCGTTCAGGCAGGCATCCTCCGCCTGCTCAGGGACCTCTGCGACGACCTCGACCTCGCTGTCCTTCTCGTCACTCACGATTTCGGTGTGCTGTCGTCGGTGGCGGACACCATCGTGGTGATGAAGAACGGCGTCGTCGTTGAGACCGGAGACCGGGAAACGGTCATCACCGCGCCTGAGCACGAATACACCCGCTCACTCATCGAATCACTGCCGGGAGCAGAGGTTACACAATGACATCGGTTGACTACTCGCAGACCGCGGCAAGCGACGAGACCGCTGCCTCAGAAGCACCCCTGCTCTCACTCGATTCCGTGTCATGCGAATACAAACTCGATGGCGGGGGACGCTTCCGCGCCGTCGACGGAGTCTCGTTGCAGCTCGGCCGTTCTGAAGTGCTCGGGCTCGTCGGAGAATCCGGCTGCGGCAAATCCACGTTGGCCAAACTCATCTGCGGCCTGGAGAAACCAGCCGGTGGACAGATCTCCTTCTACGGCAACTCCGTGAAAGCGCTGGGGTTGAAGAAGCGTGCGAAGAGCCTGCTGGGAATCCAGATGGTCTTCCAGAATCCCTACGCCTCGCTCAATCCACGTCGACGCATCCGCGACCAGCTCGAAGACGCGCTGGCCCTGGATCCGTCTGGACGCTGGAGTGTCGAGTCACTCCTCGACGCAGTCGACCTTCCAGCCAACGCATCAGGACGCTACTCGCATTCGTTCTCCGGGGGTCAGCGTCAGCGCATCGCGATCGCTCGTGCTTTGGCGGCGGGTCCGAAAGTGCTCATCGGCGATGAGCCGATCGCCTCTCTTGATGCATTCCTGCAGGCCCGAATCGCACGCATGATGCGCGACCTGGCCATCAGTTCCGGGGCGTCGATGATCTTCATCAGCCATGACCTCTCGGTGGTCCGTGACATCGCCGACCGTGTGGCAGTGATGGAGGCAGGCAGGATCGTCGAGGTCGGTTCGACGGAACAGATCTGGAACGATCCACACCATCCCTATACAAAGAAGCTCCTCGCTGCCATCCCGCAGGTCGACGGCAAGGGGATCATACCTGGTTAGCCGCGGCAAGGAGAGGACATGACATGGTGGCATTGTTGCAAGGGGCCGAAGTCTTCGCCCCGGAACGACTCGGACGGCAGGACATCCTCATCGAGGGGCAGCAGATCACTTTCATCGGTGACGTTCCCGTCGAAGCAGTGACCGACCTGCCTCATGCCACTGTCATCGATGCCCGCGGTCTGACCGCCACACCGGGATTCGTCGACCCGCACGTCCACATCGCCGGTGGCGGCGGTGAAGGCGGGTACGCCAACCGCACCCCGGAGATCCTCGTCAGCGACATCGTCAGCGCCGGGGTGACCACGGTGGTCGGTTGCTTGGGAACCGACGGGGTGACTCGCAGCCATGCGGATCTCCTCGCCAAGGCCCGAGGGCTCGAGGGCGACGGAATCTCCACGTATATCTACACAGGCAGCTACCAGGTCCCGGCACGAACGCTGACCGGCACCGTCGTCGACGATGTTGTCCTCATCGACAAGGTCATCGGCGTCGGCGAGGTTGCGATCTCGGATCGGCGTTCTTTCCAGCCCACCGTAGAAGCATTGGCCGAACTCGTCAGCCACAGCCACGTCGGTGGGCTGCTGAGCGGCAAAGCGGGCGTCACCCACTTCCACGTCGGACCGTACGCGTCGCGGCTGACCCCGCTGCACCGGCTGCTCGACGAGTACCCGATCGCCCCGCGGGCCGTCTATGCCACTCACGTCACCAGGAGTCCTGAGCTACTGGCCGATGCGGTGAACCTCGCGGCCAAGGGCGCCACCGTCGACATGACCGCGGGTTCGACGACCGCAGAGTCGGTCAGAGACTACATCGAACTCGGCGGCGACCTCACCCGCCTCACTCTGTCGTCGGACGCCAACGGCAGTCTGCCCGAATTCGACGCAGACGGAAGGCTGCTCGGCCTGGATGTAGCCAAACAGACCACACTCTACGAACAGGTGTGGGAGTGTGCCGAATTGCCCGGTATGGATCTGTCTCAGGCCCTCGCCCTCGTCACCTCCAATACGGCAGATGCTCTCGCGCTCGGGCACAAGGGCCGCATCCGCAGCGGGTGCGACGCCGACGTCCTCCTCACCGATGACCAACACAGCATTCAGCTCGCATTTGCCCGGGGACGCGAGATCGTCCGCGACGGCGAACCCCAGATCCGAGGGACCTTCGAATGAGCCACGAACCCGGCACCACGACCCACACTGCCGACGTCGAGGAAAAGCGCCCGTCGCTGGGATGGTCTCTGGTTCCCCTGGCCGCGATGCTCGTGCTGCTGGCCGTGGGCTACGGCGTCCTCGGCCTCGCCCCGGAGCCGTTGTTGATCCTGTCTGCGATCATCGCCGGCGTGGTGGCTCTGCGCATGAGGCTGACCTGGGAGGATATGCTGCTGGGGATCAGAGAGAAGCTCGATACGGCGATGCCGGCTCTGCTTGTGCTCATCTCCATCGGCATCCTCATCGGCACGTGGATGATCGCCGGAACCATTCCGATGATGATCTACTACGGTCTCGGCCTCATCAGCGCGAAGTTCATCGTCCTCATCGCCTTCGTCATCTCAGCGATCGTCTCGGTCATCACGGGAACGTCCTGGGGTTCGGCCGGAACAGTGGGCGTGGCCCTCATGGGCATCGCCACGGGCCTCGACGCCCCGCTGGCAGCGACAGCAGGAGCGATTGTCGCGGGCGCGTACTTCGGCGACAAGCTCTCTCCGCTGTCGGATACGACGAATTTAGCTCCGATAGCTGCGGGAACCACACTGTGGGAGCACATTCGCCACATGCTCTACACCACGGTCCCGGCCACAGCCGTGGCGCTGGCGCTCTACCTGTTCGTCGGCATCAATCAGCACTCGGGCGGCACCGATTCGGACCAGATCAGCGCCGTCACAGGGACCTTGGAGGGTCTGTTCTCCTTCAACGTCCTCCTGCTTCTGCCGATGGTCATCGTCCTCGCCGGTGCCGTGCTCAAACTGCCGACGCTGCCGACGATCATCGGATCGTCACTGGTGGCCGGGATCCTTGCGGCGATCTTCCAGAAGGCCAGCGTCGAATCGATCTTCGCCTCGACGGTCGATGGATTCACCCCGGACATGCTCGAAGTCGGGCCCTCGACGCTCGAGAGTCTGGACCCCGATGTCGTCGAGTTGGTGTCGCAGGGCGGGATGGCGTCGATGACCGGTGTCATTCTCATCGCGTTCAGCGCCTTCGCGTTCGCTGGGATAATGTCGAAGTCCGGAGCCCTCGAAACCATCATCCGCTCGCTGCTGAAGTTCGTGAAGCGCACGGGAGACCTGGTGCTCTCAACTGTTCTGTCATGCGTCACGATGGCCGTCGTGACCGGCAACTCCTATCTTTCGATCATCGTGCCGGGCGAACTGTTCAAGAAGGCCTACGCCGACCGCGGTCTGGATGCCAAGAACCTCTCGCGCACGCTCGAGGACTCCGGCACCGTTGTCGTCCCACTCATTCCGTGGTCCTCAGCGGGCGTCTACATGGCAGGCGTCCTTGGAGTCTCCGTCCTCGACTATGCGCCGTGGGCGGTGTTCTGCTACGTCGGCTTCACGTTCGCCATCATTCTCGGCTACACCGGTTTCGGCATCGCCGAACGTCGCTGAGACAACTGATCTGATGATTTTTCCTCGACGCTTCCGGGCCACTTTCAGCTTCGGCTGATGCGCGCAGACTTCCGGTGTGCGTACTCGGCTGGGCTGTATCCGGTGACGCGAACGAAATCTGTGCTGAAGTGCGATTGGTCGAACCACCCGAAATGAGCACCGAGATCGGCCAGAGTCCCGCCCCAGCCGCGGTCGATCGCTCCGACCGCATCAATGACACGTGCCCTGGCCAAGATCTTCTTCACTCCGACCCCGCAGAAGCTGCTGAACATCCGCTGCAGAGTGCGCTCACTGATTTCTGCTCTCTCCGCGAGGATCTTCAGACTCACGACTTCGGGGTCGTCGAGAATGCCGAAAACGCGCTTCAATCGTTCGTATCCCGGGGTCATCTGCGGCCTCCAGGACAGCAGCCAGCTCTCGACCGACGAAGCCAGCTCGCCGAATTCCGGTGCCCCGTCCCTCTGCGACTGCGAAAACATGTCCGCCAACCCGAGGTCGGCCTCCAACCTCGGAAACCACTGCTCGGCAGATACTGTCGAATCGCGGATGCTCACCGGCTTCTGGTCGGAAAAGGCCAGTGTCGCGCCCGGGTGAAAGTTCACCCCGAAGACTCCGCCACGACCGAAGATTCCCACATCGAATCGCCGTTGGGTGACCGGACCGGTCACCCAGGCTCCGGGACCGTCAACGTGTGCCCGCCGGCTGTTGCCGAACTCGAAGGTCAGATTGATGGTCGGTTCGGAGACTGTCGCCGTCTGGTAGCTCTCACCGTCCGGCAGGTCCCATTCGACGGCCCAATAGCGTTTGACGAAGGGACGCAGGCGCTCAGCGACGACACGAACGGACGAATACTGCGCGTGTTCGAGCATTTCGTCCGGCTTGAGAACCCGACCATAGAAATGCTGCGGCGTCTCTTCAGTCTGTGACGCATTTTTCCTAGTGACGTCATCGTCCATGGAACAAGAATGTCAGACATGACTGACACACAGAAGACCGACACCGTCCCGAGCACCGCCGGCACCACCAGCGCAAAGCCCGTCGCCACACTCGCGATGGTCACACTCGATGCCCCGAACGCTGCCGAGCTCGGCGAGTTCTACTCCTCCGTCCTCGGCTGGCCCATCGCCTACTCGGACGAGAACTATGCGATGCTCTCCGGCCCCAGTCACGCTCTGGGCATCGGAACGACCCCCGACTTTCAGCGCCCGAGCTGGCCCGACGACGGGCACAAGCAGTTCCACCTCGACCTCGCCGCCGATGATGTCCAGGCCGCGGCCGATCGCTGCGTCGAACTCGGAGCCACCCGCGCGGACCCGCAGCCAGGAGACACCTGGATCGTGCTCATCGATCCTGCCGGTCACCCGTTCTGCATCACGGACGCGAAGAACTGGGGCTGAGCTTTTCCACTCGAACGATGTAGTGGGAGGCATCGAGTCCGTCGACGAGGATCGTCGCCGCATATTTCTCGTTCCCACCGGTGACGAGCCAGTTGGGTTTGAGGACCTTGCGCGCTCCTCGATCGTCTGCCCCTGAGATGTCGATGCCCATGCCGAGTTTGACTGTTTTGAGCACCTTCGTGCGTGCGAGTGCCTGAGCGGTCCTCTCGGCTTCCGACCCGCTCGGAGCTTGCCGCTGTTCGCTGCGTGCGCCGATGATGTCGGCCCACTCCTGCCGCGCAGCGGCCTCGCCATCAGGTATGAAGTCAGCGATCATGCCGCGGCCGGACACCGCATTGACGAGGATGTCCATGCGCTGACCCGGACCGACCGCACGTCGCCGCAGCAGCCCGCGGGTTCGCACCGTGAGCGGTACCCACCAGAACGGGTGGAAGACCGCTCTGACCTCGGCGGTCGCGCCGGGGATCTTCCGCTGGAAGGCGGCGAGCGCCTCGGCGGAGGTGATGTGCGGATTCATCCGCACCGGCAGCTGAATCTGCGAGGCGGTGGACGTCTGCGAACCGGTTCCGATATCGGCGCTCATCTCATGCGTCCTTCGGCACCTGCCCGGCCAGAGAATCATTCTGCCCGGTGAGCATGGAAGCTGGGATCGCGCCGATCTTGTCGGTCTCCTTCAGCGCCTCCACCACGTGGGCAGGCACCGGGTGCGAACGCTGGGTGGCCAGGGAGACGAGGATGAGCGCAAGCGTCGAACACACGATGCCCACACCCATCGGGTCGACGCCGGTGACGTCGACGAGTCCGGTCAGCTGCCACACGACGGATGACACGGTCCCGGCGATCATCGACCAGATGGCTCCGGGCACGTTCGCTTTCTTCCACCAGGCGGCGGCGATGTAGACGGGCACGAATGCGGCGCCGAGCACGGTCGTGGAGAAGATGACCACCTCGGCGACGGCCGGCGGATCGTTGACGGCGACGACGTAGCCGATGACGGCGAGGATGAGGACAGTGAATCGCGAGACCCATACCGACTGCTGATCGGACATGTCCTTCTTGATGAAGCGCTGGAACAGGTCCTGGCTGGCGATCGTGCCCGACTGCAGCAGCAGTGCGTCGGCGGTGGACATGATCGCGGCCATGATGCCGGCCATGACGATGCCGACCGCGAAGTTCGGCAGCACGGTGTCGGCGACCTGGAAGACCGCGAGCTCCGGGTTGTCGAGGTTGGGCAGAAGAATGAGCGCCATGATGCCGACGATATAGGGCGCCGGGATGAACAGCAGGTTGAAGCCGGTGGCGTACATGCTCGCCGTGCGGGCGACCGAGGGCCGCTTCATGGCCATGTGACTGACGTTGACGTGCGGCCACCCCATGTAGCCGATCGAGAAGACGAGGACGGCGCCGATGATGACGCCCCACTGCACGGATTCGATTCCGTCCGGGCCCCACATGGTCAGCAGGTTCGGGTTGATCTGCCCGACCGCTTCATTGCCCGCGGTCCACCCGCCGACGGCCTGAAGCGTGCCGATGAGGATCCACACCATGCCGATGAGCATGATGATCGCCTGCACGAAGTCCGTGTATGCGACGGCCAGGTAGCCGCCGAGGAACGTGTAGAAGACGATGACTCCCACGGCGATGAGCAGTGCCCAGGCATAGGGGATGCCGGTGACCATCTCGAGGCCGCGACCGCCGGCGATGAATTGGCTCATGACGTAGAAGAAGATGCAGAAGACCGCTACGGGAGCCGCGATTGCGCGGATCCATTTCGACGGGTAGCGGTGTTCGAGGTACTCGATCGAGGTCAGGGAGCCGAGGATCTGGGAGAGCTTGCGCATCCGCCGGCCGAGGATGGAGAGGTTGAGCACGCCGCCGCCGATGTCGCCCATCGCGTACCACAGCGAGAAATACCCCTTCGTGTACGCCAGCGAACCCGCGCCGAGGAACATGTAGCCCGACATCGACGAGGACTGCAGACGCAGAGCGGTGACCGCCGGTCCCAGGCTGCGACCGCCGAGCAGATACCCTTCGCTGCCCTTCGATCCGACCTTGAGCGTCCACACGCCGATGCCGGCCATCGCGACGAAGTAGATGACGAGGAACCAGGTTTCGAGATTCATGCCACTCCCCCGTTCCCCTTCGCCGAGGCGGTCCCGCCGTTGGTCGCGGATCCGCCGTTGCCGGATGCCCGAGATTTGGCCAGGGCTTCGTCCTCGACCACGTCCTCGGCTTTCCATCCCCGGGAGAGAAAGACGAATACGAGGGTGTAGATCACCCAGATGGCGGGGATTCCGAAGATGATGACGACCGTCGCCGTCGGCAGACCGAACACGTTGACCACCTCGTTGTGTCGCAGAGAATCAAGAAGCTGTGAGTGTGTTCACAGTATGGCCTGAAACCGGTCACACCGAGGCGTCGAGACCGAAAGGTGAGAATCGGCGGGTCGGGCCCGGTCAGCCCACGGTGAATTGGCGGTCGTGGAACCCGGTTGCGGCACTCGGGATGGCGGGGCGACGCTGGGAGGTCTGCACCGTGCCTTCGGCGTCGATGGCGCGCACCGTCACCGTATGCGTTCCCGCATCCAAGCCGGTGAACTCGCATCGCCATTGCCGCCAGGTGTCGTTGTCCAGCTCTTCGCTCAAGTCGGCTTCATGCCAATCACCGTTGTCGATGCGCACCTGCACCTTCCCGATTCCCGTGTGCTGGGCCCAGGCCATGCCCGCCGTGACCACTCGGTCGTCGCCCTGCGGCGTCACTGTGGCCCCGGGTCGGGGCACGTCGATCTGCGAGGCGACGAGCACAGGTCCGTGCGTCGACCAGCCGCGAGTCGTCCAATAGGCCTCCTTGTCCGCGAAGCGGGTGACTTCGAGGTCGGTCACCCATTTCGTGGCCGAGACATATCCGTAGAGTCCGGGGACGACGAGGCGCGCCGGGTAACCGTGGTCGCGCGGCAGGGCGTGACCGTTCATCCCTACGGCCAGCAGCGCCGCCCGGTCGTCGGTGAGGACTTCGAGTGGGCTCGAGGCGGTGAACCCGTCATCGGAGCCCGAGAGCACCATATCCGCACCGGCTGTCGGCTTCGTCCGTGCGAGCAGCTCCCGGATCGGATAGCCCAACCATTTCGCGTTGCCGACGAGGTCTCCGCCGACTTCGTTCGATACGCACGCCAGGGTCACATAGTGTTCCTCCAACGGCAGGTCGAGCAGTTCGGCCATGGTGATCGTGACTTCGTGTTCGACGAGGCCGTGGATGCGCAGCTGCCAGGTCTCGGCGTCGATCGACGGTGGGATCAGTGCGGTGTCGATGCGGTAGAAATCATCGTTCGCGGTGACCAGCGGGGTCAGTCCGGACACGTCGAGTTCGGCTCCTGCTGGGATCGCCGGCGCCGAGGTGGCCGGTCGCGGAAGGACGAGTTTCGTCACCGTTCCTGCCGCACTGCGGGCCAGTGTGGCCGCGGACTGTCCGGCCGCGACGGCGGCGACGCCGACCGCGCTCAGGCCCGCGGCCAGCCCGAAGAAGGCCCGCCGCCCGGGTCGGGCAGGAGATTGGTCCTGCTTGCCGGTTCCCGCCTCCGCAGAGTCGGCCGTGGAATGGTCCGCAGCCGAGCCTGCCGAGGATGTGTCGGTCGAGCTTCCTCCAGCACGGTCGGGGACATCGGCGAGCCGGAGGAGTACGGCGAAAGCCACGGCACCGGCCGCGACTCCGCCGAGACTCGGTACGGTGGCCGGAAGTCCGACACCCGAGCTGAATCCGACGACGGCCGGCAGCAGTGCGAAGCCGATGAGCAGGACGAGAGCGAGACCGCGGCGGCGGGCGCCGATCCACCCGATGATCGCCCCGAGACCGGTGCCGCCTGCGACGATGGTGATGACGAGGGCGAGTTTGTCGTGAGTGCCGAAGACTGCGATCGCGGACTTGATGAGAACGGTCGGCAGCAGCGGGATGAGGGCCTGGCCGATGAGCAGTGCCGGGGCTGACGCCGCTGCCAGTGAGAGAGCGATGAGTTCGGCGGCGCCGAAGTAGATGAGGGTGGCGACGATCCCGGCGATCACGGAGGCCCATGTGCGTGGGGCGCTCGCCATCATGCCCTCCCTGTCCTCGTCATCAGGCCAGATTTCGACGCAGACGCACGGCCGCCTCGGTGAGGGCGTTGATCCGGTTCTCGCGATCGGGCAGTGTCTGGGCCGAATGCAGTCCGTGTTCGAGGAGCACGACGACCTGGTCGGCGAGGTTCTGGTCGCCGAGTTCCGGGACCGGGCGAGAGTCCGAGCCGATCTGTGAGAATTCGGTCAGGGCCCCACGAATCGCTGCGCGTCTGCTCGGAGCCGGTGGGGCCGCCTCGTCGAGTTGGGCAGTGGTCAGGGAGATGATCCGGATGCGCAGACGGCGCACCTCGGTCTCGAGTTCCGCCGCTGCTGTGGTCATGGACTCATGATAGTCCTCGTCCATCGGAACTGCGGCGGAACTCGAGACGCCGCTCAGGTGTCGGCCACCCAGACGGTCATGGTCTCCTGATAGGTCTCCAGCGCTTCCGGGCCGTTGTCGCGGCCCCAGAATCCCGACTGTCGCATACCGCCGAACGGGGTGGCTTCGGTGCCTTCGCTGTAGCCGTTGACGGCGAGGGTGCCCACGCGGAGCCGGCTCGCCCACCACCGCACTCGGGCGATGTCCTCGCACCACACGCTCGAGGCCAGCCCATAGGGTTCGCCGTTGATGAGGTCGACGGCGTCGTCGCGGCTGGTGCGCTGCAGCAGCTGGGTGACGGGGCCGAAGATCTCGCCGCGACCGAGTTCGCTGTCATCGGGCACGTTCTCGATGACGGTCGGCGGGTACCAGGTGCCCGTGTCGGGGACAGCGGCACGGGTGTTGAGGATCCGTGCTCCCTTCTCCACCGCTTCGTCGACCCAGGAGGTGATGCGGTCGTGGGCGCGGACGTTGATCACCGGCCCGACATCCGTATCGGCGTCGAACGGGTCGCCGACGGTGAGTGCTTCGGTCGCATTGATGAGCGCGGTGCGGAATTCGGCGAACCTCTCGTCATCGTCGCCGACATAGATCACCCGAGACGCGGCGGTGCAGTTCTGGCCGCTGGTGCCGAAGGCGGCACCGGCGATGTCGGCGGCGATGGCCTCGAAGTCCGTGGCGTGGGCGGAGTCGACGATGTAGCCGGCTCGTCCGCCGAGTTCGAGGGACACCTTCTTGAGGTTCGAACGGGCCGAGGATTCGAGGAAGGACCTGCCGACGGGGCCCGATCCGGTGAAGGTGAGCACGTCGATGCCCAGATGCAGCCCCATGGCGGCGCCGATGTCCGCGCCGGTGCCTGTCAGGACGTTGAGGATGCCGTCGGGCACACCTGCCTCGGTGGCGAGCTTCGCGAGGTGGAGGGCGCTGAGCGTCGAATCCTCAGAGGTCTTGACGACCATCGCATTGCCGGCGGCCAGAGCCGGGGCGATCTTCCAGCCGAGCATGGCCACGGGGTAGTTCCAGGGCAGGATCGCCCCGACGACACCACTGGGCACCTTCGTCACCCATCCCCACCCATCAGGGCTGCGCAGATACCGTCCGTCATCGCGGGAGATGAGATCGGCGCTGAGTCTGAGATTCGCGGCGACGTCGGGGACGTCTTCCTCGACGCTGCCGCCGGCGACCTTTCCTGCTTCGATGCCGTCGAGATAGGCGATCTCTTCCGCGTCGGCTTCGACGAGGTCGGCGAGTCGGCGCAGCACCCGGGCCCGCAACTTCGCGTCCTCGGCCCAGTCGGTCTCGTTGAAGGCGGTGCGTGCTGTGGCGACCGCTTCATCGAGCTGCTGCTCGCTCGCCGCGGAGAGGCTGCCGATGACCGTTCCGTCGCTCGGTGAGATGAGACCGATCTCATCTCCGGTGCCGGTCACGGCTCGGCCGCCGATCCACTGTCCGAAGTTGCCGTCGATGATGGCCCGCACCGCGGTTCGACCGCGGTCGACGAGAGTGTTCGTCGCAGTTGTCGTGGTGCTCATGCTGTGTGTTTCCTCTCCAGTTCGGCGATCGCGTCGAGCAGCGTCGCCAGTGCTTCGGGGCCGGCGGTCGGCAGGGGTGGACGCACGGGCCCCTGTTCGTGGCCGGACCGTCCGAGCGCCTGTTTGATGAGTGAGATGAATGCGGAGTCGTCCTCGATGAGCCCGAGAGCCGGCCCGAGGCTTCTCCATAGGTCGACGGCGCCGGCCCAGTCACCGCGCTCGGCAAGTCCCCACAGCCTCTGGCAGTGATCGGGCAGCAGCCAGGCGGACGCGGCCACCCAGCCGCTGGCGCCCTGGGCGAAGCCCTCGAGTGCGATCCCGTCGGCTCCGACGAAGATCTCGGTGTCTTCACCGAGGCGGCTGCGCAGCTCCCGGATGCGGGTGGCCGCGCCCGAGGTCTCTTTGACGCTCCAGAGTCGACCGGTGTCCGTGAGCGAGGCGAGGTGGTCCGGGAGCAGGTCGGTGCCCGTGGAGTGGGGGTTGTTGTAGACCATGACCGGCAGTTCGGACGCCGTGAGGACCGGGTGAAGGGCGGCGATGACGGCTTCGGGTTCGAGCCCGCCGTAGAAGGGCGGGGTGACCATGACGGCGTCGGCTCCCCGTTCGGCGGCAGCGGTGATGTGGGCCGACATTTCGGCCGGAGTGTAGGCCATACATCCGATGACCACGTGTGCCCGGCCGTCGACGGCAGAGACGATGGTCTTGATCTGCGCTTCCCGCTCGGCGGCACGCAGCGCCAGCGCCTCCCCCGTGGCCCCGAGACCGAGGAGACCGGTCACGCCCGAGTCGAGCACCTCCTCGATGCGGCTGCCCAGGGCGTCGAGGTTCTGGTCTCCGTCCTCGGTATAGGGAGTCGTCGGAACGGCGAACACACCGCGCATCGGATTCGTCATCGAATCGTCCTCTCTGACAATGAGAATTTTGGTCCGCTCTTCGACGATGAAGACGGTCCGCCGACGCAGTTCGTCGGTAACTCAGACGATAGGCAGAAAAGTGATCACAAGCAATGGGGAGGCCCGATTTCCGTCGCTCAAGGTGAAGCGCGAATATCGAACAGTGCACCTGCCGGCAACCGCGCTGCGCCTTGATCGACGGTCGACGAGCCGGAACACGGCGACGAAGGGCGGATCCCCACCTCGGGGATCCGCCCTTCATTCAGCGCTCGGTCGCAGCCCGTACGTATCGGCTGCGGGCCGCTCTCAGTCTCTGAAGTAGGAGATGAGGCGCAGGATCTCGATGTAGAGCCACACGAGGGTGACCATGAGCGAGAATGCGCACATCCAGGAGTACTTCTCCGGGATCTTGTGCTTGACGCCCTCTTCGATCATCTGGAAGTCCATGATCAGCGTCATCGCGGCGAGCACGGTGGCGACGATGCCGATGATGACACCGAGGGGGAACGTCATTCCCATGATGTTGATCTCGACGCTGCGGGCACCGCCGGTGCCGGTGAACATGGCGATGCCGAAGTTGATGATCGAGAAGATCGCGTAACCGCCGACGGCGATCATCATGAACTTCATCATCTTCGAGCCGTAGCGCACGCCCTTGAACTTGAAGAGGGCGAGCATGACGCCGAAGACGCAGAGCGTGGCGAGCACGGCCTGGACGACGATTCCGGGGAACGCCGCCTCGAACATGGCGGAGATGCCGCCGAGGAAGACGCCTTCGAATGCGGCATAACCGATGATCAGGGCCTTGTTCGGTTCCCTCTTGAAGGCGTTGACGAGGCCGAGAACGAGCGCGATGAGCGCCGCGGGCAGAGCGAGGACGGGCACGAGCCAGCCGACGACGGCACCGGCGAGGAGGATGGCGAAGAGCACGCCGGTCTTCATCATCACGTCGTCGTAGGTCATCGCACGGTCGGCGACCTGGGGGCCTGCGTTGCGGTTCTCGGCGGCCGGTTGGTTGAACAGGTTGTTGAGTTCCTGATCGGACATGACCGGCTGATTGCGGCCGGCCTGGGCTCCCTGATTGATCGCCCGGTTCATCATGGGGTTACTCACGGTCGAGATCCTTTCGATCTGAGCAGAATGTGCACAGCCGAGAGGCTGCACATATGTCGTTCACGGTCACAGTCTAACCGGACGGTCTGGACGGGAACTGTGGATTCCGGCCTGCGTCGCCCGACGTTGCATGATCGTGATGCTGTGGTGGACAACAGTGGGATCGGGGCGAGCATTCCCGGCGACCGACGCGGAGGTGATGTTCGGCGGACGGCCGATGCGGCTCAGCCCATGTGGTAGTGGGTGGCTGCGCCCGGTCCCCATGGGATTCCCGTGGCCCACCAGATGAAGAACAGCAGTCCCCAGAGGACGAACATGGCGAAGGACAGCGGAATCGTGAATGAGAGCACCGTGCCGATGCCCGCATCCTTCTTGTACCGCTGGACGAAGCCGAGGACAACGACGAAGTACGGGCTCATCGGGGAGATGATGTTCGTCGTCGAGTCACCGATGCGGTAGAGCGCCTGAGTGGTCTCGGGGGCGATGGACAGGAGCATGAACATCGGCACGAGCACCGGGGCCATGAGTGTCCAGAGTCCCGACCCGGACGTGAGGAAGAGGGCGCCGAGCGCCACGAGCAGCCACCCGCCGAGCAGGATGACGAACGGGCCCGTGTTGAGCGCTCCGAAGACGTCGGCGCCCCTGATCGCGAGAATCTCGCCGAGGTTGGACATCTTGAACAGGGCGAGGAACTGGCTGGCCGCGAAGAACAGGACGATGACCGGAACGAAGGGCAGCAGCCCCTTGCCCATCATCTCCGGAATATCGGCGGTGCGTTTGATCGATCCGGTCGCGTAGCCGTACACGATGCCGACGATGAAGAAACCGAAGCCGATGATCGCGGCGATCCCGGCCATCAGTCCTGATTCTGGACCGAAGCCGCCGGCTTCGTCACGGAGGAACGATCCGGCGGGCCAGGCGAGCGCGAACAACACACCCGCACAGACGACGATGCTGATGACGGCGATGACGATGCCGCGCTTCTCATTGGCGTCGAGGGCCATCTTGACGTCGAAGTTGTCCGGATCGTCGTCGGTCTCCTCGTCGAGTTCGATCTGGTCGGCTCGCTTGGACAGGACCAGCTCGGTCACCAGGGTCACGGCGGCGGCGACGACGAACATGGAGACGAAGTTGAAGTAGAAGTTCGCGACCGGGCTGACGGTGTAGTCGGCGTCGATGATCTGCGCGGCCGAGGTCGACAGGCCGCCGAGGATGGTGTCGAGCGAATTGACCATCGGCGCGGCCGAATACCCGCCCGAAGTCGCGGCGTACGCGACCAGGCAGCCGAGCAGCGGGTTGCGACCGACGGCTTTGAACGCAAGCCCGCCGAGGGGAATCATGATCATGTACGAGGCGTCGGAGGCGATCGACGAGGCGGTTCCGGCCAGGGCGACGATGAACGTGATCCACTTCGGGGAGGCCCCGGCGATGGTTCCGCGCAGCATCGCCGGGATCAGGCCGGACTGCTCGGCCACGGCCACACCGATGAGGACGATGAGGACGAGTCCCAGCGGCGGGAAGGTGACGAAGTTGTCCGTGGCTCCCGCGACGATCTCACGCAGCGAATCGGTGGCGAAGAGGTTCGTCACCGTCACCTTCTCGTCCGTGGCCGGGTTGACGGCGTTGAGTCCCGTGGCCGAGAAGATCGCCGAGAGGATCATGACGATGACCGCCAGCGACAGGAACAGCCAGAACGGGTGCGGCAGTTTGTTGCCGGCCTTCTCGATGATGACGAGGACGCGCATCAGCCAGTTCAGCTCAGGTCCGTCACTCCTCTTCTCTGCAGCTGCAGGTGTGGTGCTCGACATCAGGTCTCCTCGGTCGGGGGTGGCGCTGGCGAATGCGTTGAGCCGGGTGCCGCTCATGTGAGTGCGATCACCTCAAGGAGCAAGTGTCACGGACAATCAGCGTTGTGTCACGGGAATCTCATATTCCGGATGCGCCGAGGAGGACCGTCGCATCCCTGCCGTGCCGAAGCTGTCGTGCACGAGCGCCTTCCGCTGGGGCGTGAATGCGAAAGGACGCCGATCGCAGTCAGCTGCGATCGGCGCCCTCAGCGAATGTCAGATCAGCGTTCGATGTCTCCGCGGATGAACGCTTCGACGGCCTCGTGGGCGGCGTCGTCGTCCTTCTGCTCCGGAGGCGACTTCATGAAGTATGAGGAAGCGGAGATGAGGGCTCCGCCGATTCCGCGGTCGAGGCCGATCTTCGCCGCACGCACGGCGTCGATGATGACGCCGGCGGAGTTCGGCGAGTCCCACACCTCGAGCTTGTACTCCAGGGACACCGGGGCATCACCGAAATTGCGGCCCTCGAGGCGGACGAAGGCCCACTTGCGGTCGTCGAGCCATTCGACGTAATCGCTGGGACCGATGTGGACGTCACGGTCGGACAGCTGGGCGGAGGTGTTCGAAGTCACAGCCTGAGTCTTCGAGATCTTCTTCGACTCGAGACGCTGACGCTCGAGCATGTTCTTGAAGTCCATGTTGCCGCCGACGTTGAGCTGGTAGGTCCGGTCGAGGACGACACCGCGGTCTTCGAACAGCTTCGCCATCACACGGTGGGTGATGGTCGCCCCGATCTGGGACTTGATGTCGTCGCCGACGATCGGGACACCGGCGGCACGGAACTTCTCGTCCCATTCCTTGGTGCCGGCGATGAACACGGGCAGGGCATTGACGAACGCGACCTTCGCGTCGATGGCGGCCTGAGCGTAGAACTCAACGGCCTGCTGTGAACCCACAGGCAGGTAGCAGACGAGCACATCCGCCTCGGCGTCCTTGAGGGCCTTGACCACGTCGACCGCGTCGCGGTCGGATTCGACGATCGTGTCGCGGTAGTACTCGCCGAGTCCGTCGAGGGTGGGCCCGCGCAGGACCTCGATGCCGGTCGGCTCCACATCGGCGAGTTTGAGGGTGTTGTTCTCGCTGGCGGTGATCGCCTCGGCGATGTCGACGCCGACCTTCTTGCCGTCGACGTCGAAGGCGGCAACGAAATCGATGTCACCGACGTGATAGTCCCCGAATTCCACGTGCATGAGGCCCGGGACCTGCGTCCCCGGGGACGCATTCCGGTAGTACTCCACGCCTTGGATCAGGGACGAGGCGCAGTTGCCCAGTCCGGCAATCGCGACTCGAATCGATTTCGTTCCCACAATTCTCCTTTGTCTGTACGGGTTTCACCGAGCGGCGGGACTGTCCCCGCGGGCGGATCGCCCTGTGGGGCTTCGCTTCGGCCCCAACTATCCATAATAATGTCCGCGTCAAAAATGCCGGACACCGGCATCCGCACGCGGCTGCTGAGGACTCAGCTGACGACCAGGGGGTCGAGGACCAGGTCGGGGTGGTTCTTCTGCACACCCTGCAGCCGCCACCGATCCGAGAACAGTGCCAGCAGCTCACCGTCGGAACGGTGAAGCACCTCGACCGAGCGTTCCCGAGCCAGGGTCGGCACGCATTCGGGAGTGGTGCGTCGGGCGAGGGAGAAGTTCAGACGCTCCAGGGTGCAGGGAGCGTTGAATTCGTTGGTCATCCGGTCTTCGGCCACTTCGAACTGCATGGGTCCGACCGCGCCGAGCACCGGTGCCTGATCGCCGCGCAGGTCCGAGCGCAGCACCTGGATGACACCTTCGTGGTCGAGCTGTTCGATGCCGCGACGGAACTGCTTGTACTTCGAGGAGTCCTTCGCGCGGATGACCATGAAGTGTTCGGGCGAGAACGTCGGAATACCCGGGAACTCGACCTTCTTGTCGAGGTAGAGGGAGTCACCGACCCGCAGTGCGGAGGCGTTGACCAATCCGACGACATCGCCGGGGAACGCTTCGTCGACGACGTCGCGGTCGCGTCCGAAGACCTGCTGAGCATATTTCGTGGCGAAGGGCTTGCCGGTGCTGGCGTGAGTGAGGACGGTACCGCGTTCGAAGACTCCCGAGCAGACTCGGATATAGGCGAGTCGGTCACGGTGGTTCGAATCCATGCCGGCTTGGACCTTGAACACGAAACCGGAGAACGGATCGTCGACGGGGCGGGGCTGATCGTCCTTGTCCAGGCGGGCTTCGGCGGCCGGGGCGAGGTCGACGAGGAGGTCGAGGAGTTTGTGGATGCCGAAGTTGAGCACGGCGGACGCGAACATCACCGGGGTCGATCGGCCGGCGAGGAAGGTCTCCTGGTCATGGTTCTGGTCTTCCATCTCCAGCAGATCCGACTCATCGACAGCGGTCGTCCACGCATCGCCCTCGAGGTCGGCGGCCGCCTCGGCGGTGTGGGTCTCCTCACCGGCGATCGTGGCGCCTCCGTCGGTGCGGGCGTACTTCGTGTACTCGCCGGTGGACCGGTCGAGGACGCCGCGGAAGTCTCCGGACTGGCCGACGGGCCAGGTGATCGGCGTGGGCAGGAGGCCGGTGCGCTGCTGGACCTCGTCCATGAGTTCGAGCGCGTCGAGGCCGGGACGGTCCCACTTGTTGATGACCGTGATGATCGGGATATTGCGGTGGGCACAGACTTCGAAGAGCTTCATCGTCTGTGCCTCGAGGCCCTTGGCGGCGTCGATGAGCATGACGGCGCAGTCGACGGCGGAGAGGACACGGTAGGTGTCCTCGGAGAAGTCGGCGTGACCCGGAGTGTCGACGAGGTTGAACACGGCGTCGCGGTACTCGAACTGCAGGGCCGCCGAGGAGATCGAGATTCCGCGGTCCTGTTCCATCTGCATCCAGTCGGAGACGGTGGCGCGGCGGCCGGCCTTTCCGTGGGTGGCTCCCGCCTGGCCGATGGCACGTGCGTGCAGGGCGAGCGCCTCGGTGGTCGTCGATTTGCCCGCGTCGGGGTGCGAGATGACAGCGAACGTGCGGCGGCGGGACGCCTCGTGTCGGATGTCCTTGTCGGAATACTGGCCAGAAGTCACCGCAATATCCTATCGTTCTTCGCGCTCGTCCGGCGTGTCCGTTCAGTCACAGTGGCCGGCGCCGCTGTGCCCAGCTGGTCGGAGTCGTTGTTCACAGCCGGTCGGGGCCGTTGTTCCCAGGTGGCCGGGGGCGCTGTTCCCAGGTGGCCGGGGGCGCTGTTCCCAGGTGGCCGGGGGTTCGAAGTTCGGTCTGTGTGGGTCGCTCATCCTGTCGCCGGTGCGTCCAGCGTCCTGTCGGAATCTGCCCATATGCTGGTGTGCGATGTCTGAGGAATTCGTCGAATACGCCGGCCGTTCGGAGCCCAAGGAACGCTGGCTCAAAGCCCTACCGCTCATCATCGCGGGGATCCTGGGCGTCCCGCTGCTCGCGGCCGATATCTGGCTGTCACTGCAGATCGCTCAGATCACGAAATACCTCTTCGACCTCGGCACCTCCGGGTGGGAGGCCACCGGCTATGTCCTGGCCAGCCTCTCGGGCGGTTTCTGCGTCATCTTCTTCATCGCCTTCCTCTTCATCGGCACTCGACGACGCACCTGGAGCTGGCGCATCTGGTGGGCAGCTGCCGCCTTTCTCGCCGCTGCCGCCCTGCCGCTGTGGGTAGTCATCGACTGGCTCCTCAGCGGCGCCCAGCCCATCTAGACACCTTCCGCCTCGCTGCCGCCTCGGCGGGTACCGACCATGCACCCAACGCCCCGCCTATTCACCCAGCGTCCCGCACTGCCTACTCTTCGCGGCATTCCCTACACGTCGCGGCGTTCCCTACCGCAGTCGACTTCTCCTACAGGTGGTGGCGCATCCATCACCGTTCGTGCCATAACGCCCCGAAGCAATGAGTCGTTGAGCCGCGACCGGTGAGGGATGCCTGAATCGCGGGGCAAAAGACCATACGACCAACCACCCCAGCGGGTCGTTGTGCCGCTGCGGGTGAGGGATGCTCAGAGCCGCACGCGAGCACCCACGTCAGAGCTGAGCGAGGGCCTTCGCGATGCGCTTCTCCGACACCGGGTGCGCGGTGCCCAGCGAATTCGCGAACAGCGACACTCGCAGCTCTTCGAGCATTGAGACGACCTCGAGCCACGCCTCAGGCAGGGAGGCGATGAGCTGCGACCATTCAGCCCTCGCCAGCGCCGGGAATCGATTGCCGATCTTCTTCACCACGTCATCGCCGCAGCCGGCCACCCGGTCCATGAGCTGCTTGTCGCGGATCGGCGAATCCTGCATTCCGCCGATGCGCACCACTTCGGCCCGCACCCAGCGGGGCAGCTCGCGCAGCATCTGCGGAGTCATCGCCGCAATCGCCGCGGCACTCGTCCGCGTGGCCCTCCACGCCTGCACATCGGCGAGATTGGCAAGGATCGCCAACGAGGAGGCCTTCGACACGAGCCTGTCGAGCTCGGTCGCCGTCTTGAGTGCCTTCATCAGGAACGGCAGCAGCGACGAACAGGTCACCGGCAGCCCGGCGTCGACGTCCTGACGCAGCCGTTTGAACTCATCGGCGGTGGCCACCCACGACGTCTCTGCCGGACCCAACCGGTCGCCGACGAGTCCGCGGATCCCGACCCTGATGAGGCCGCTGAGCAGCTCGTCGGCGGTCTTCTGATGACCGGCGAGGATGAGCTTCTCCTGGGTGGTCAGCCCGTCCTGCAGGTATTTCAGTGCTTCACCGGTGTGCTGCGCCAGCAGGGTGATGATCGCTTCTCGCGTGGCCAAACGTGCTTCTGGTGCGGTGTCGAAGGCCACGAGGTCGACCGACGTCGACCGGTCTGCGAGCCCCGGAACGACACCGGCCGCAGCTTGGTCGGGATCGGCCAGCTCACCGAACGACCAGTCCGTCAATCCGGTCTGCGAGGTGAACGCGCTCTCCTTCTGCCGGGCCTTGCGCACCTGCGGTCTGGCCTTCGTCGTCAGTGCGGCCAGGTCCTCCCCGAGGCCGACGGTCGTCTTCCCGTCGACGACGCGGAACGTCAGCCGCAGGTGAGCAGGGATGCGCGATCGGTCGAAATCGGCGGCGGTGACCGTGATCGGCACGAGGTCGTTCAGCCCTCCCCCGCCAGCGCGTTCGCTCAGATGCGCGGCAAGCACGTCCGGCAGGTTCCCTCGGTATGGGGTGAGCGCGGGCAGGATCTCGCGGGCGACGTCCGGGGCCGGAACGAAGTAGCGGCGCTTGTTCTTCGGCAGTGAGCGGATATAGGCGGCGACGAGCTCTTCGCGCAGCCCGGGTACCTGCCAGCTGAATTCGTCCGCGTCGACCACGGGCACCGCCTCGGCGGGGATCTCCACGGTCACTCCGTCCTCGGTGCCTCCGGGATCGAAGGAGTAGCGCAGCTTCGCCTGTGTGCCGTCGGCCAGTTCCCATTCCATCGGGAAGTCCGAGGCCACCGAGGCGGTGAGCTCCTCACTGTCATCGCTGAGCAGCACCGAGGTGGTGAGGTCGAGCAGGTGCGCGTCCCGTCGTTTCTGCTTCTTCCACCACCCCCGGAAGTCCGCCGCCGAGGTGATGCCTGGCGGAATCCTTTCATCGAAGAATTCGAAGAGGGCATCGTCTTGGTCGAGCACGCGACGATTCCGTGTCCGCGAGGCCAGTTCCTCGGCCTCCTCGATGACGGCCGCGTTGTGGTCGAGGAAGCCGAAGCGTTCGTGCCAGTCGCCTTCGATGAGGCCCTTGCGGATGAACGCGTCGCGTGCGGCTTCTCGGTCGATGTGTCCGTATCCGACGCGGCGGTCGCTGACGAGCGTGACTCCGTAGAGGGAGATCTTCTCGTACACCATCGAGGCGCCGGCCTTCGTCGACCAGTGCGGGTCCGAATGCTGGCGGGTGACCAGTTCGCCTGCGGCTTCGACGACCCAGTCCGGGTCGATCGCGGCCACGGTGCGTGCCCACAGCCGGGAGGTTTCGACGAGCTCGGCGGCCATGACGAAGTCCGGATTGACCTTGAAGAGCCCGGATCCGGGGAAGATGGCGAAGCGTGTGCCGCGGGCGCCCTGATAGTCCTTGTGCCTCTCCGACCGTGAGCCGATCATCGTCAGCAGTCCGGTGAGCAGGGACCGGTGGATGGCGGCGGCATGCGGGTCGAGTCTGGCTGCGGCCACCTGTTTCCCGTTCTGCCCGGCCGGGCCGGTCGCTCCGTGTTTCTTCACGCTGCGTTTGGCGGCGCTGAGTTCGGCGAATCCGATTGAGCCGTTCGCACCACGGCCGGGACCCTCGGCAGCCTCGGAGACGGCCGCCTTGCCGTCGTCGGCCCTGAGATCGGGCCCTTCCGCTGCGAGCCCCGCGGCGGTCGGCTGCCAGACGGACTTCTCGATCCGGATCCCGGCCGAGCCGAGCAGCGAGCGCAGCTGGCCCACGAGGTCCTGCCATTCGCGGATGCGCACGAAGTTGAGGAACTCCGACTTGCAGCGGCGGCGGAACTTCGAGGATCCCATGTCCGCCTGCAGGCTCTGCAGGTAATTCCACAGGTTGAGGTAGGACAGGAAGTCACTGCCGCGGTGGGTGAATCGGGCGTGCTTCTCATCGGCGGCGGCACGGACCTCGGCCGGCCGCTCCCGGGGATCCTGGATGGACAGTGCGGCGACGATGACGGTGACCTCTCCCCCGCAGCCGGCTTCGGCACCGGCGATGACCATCCGGGCCAGGCGGGGGTCGATCGGCAGCACGGTGAGTTTCCGACCGATCTCGGTGACGTGGATCTTCCCAGCAGAGTCACTGGTCAGCGCCCCGAGTTCGGTGAGCATCGTGCGTCCGTCACGGACAGCCCTGGCCTCCGGCGGGGTGAGGAACGGGAAGTCGAGGATCTCCTGATCGCTCGAGGCGAATCCGAGCGAAGCCATCTGCAGGATGACGCTGGCGAGGTTCGTGCGCAGGATCTCCGGGTCGGTGAACTCGGGGCGTGACTCGAAGTCGTCCTCCGAGTACAGCCGGATGCAGATGCCGTCGCTGGTGCGCCCCGACCGGCCCTTGCGCTGGTTCGCGCTGGCTTGGGAGATCCGCTCGATCGGCAGCCTCTGCACCCGAGTGCGGTTGGAATAGCGGGAGATGCGGGCGGTGCCGACGTCGATGACATATTTGATTCCCGGCACCGTCAGCGAGGTCTCGGCGACGTTCGTGGCCAGGACGATGCGGGGTCGCGAATGCGCTTGGAAGACCTTCTGCTGTTCCCCGGCCGAAAGTCGGGCGAACAGCGGCACGACCTCCCAATTGCTCATCCGCGGACGTCTGCGCAGGTGGTCGGTCAGGGCGTCGGCGGTGTCACGGATCTCTCGCTCGCCGGAGAGGAAGACGAGGATGTCACCGGGGGCCTCGGCGGCGAGTTCGTCGACGGCGGCGATGATGCCATCGGTCTGCTCCTCGACTCCGGCCTCGTAGTTCCCGGATTCGCCGGGACCGTCGACATCGTCATCGGCGACCTCGTCGCCGAGCGGTCGGTACCGAACCTCGACGGGGAAGGTGCGGCCTTCGACGGAGATGATCGGAGCATCGTCGAAGTGAGCCGAGAACGATTCGGGGTCGATCGTCGCCGAGGTGATGATGACCTTGAGGTCGGGGCGTCTGTCGAGGACTTCCCTGAGATAGCCGAGGAGGAAGTCGATGTTGAGGCTGCGTTCGTGCGCCTCGTCGATGATGATGACTTCGTAGTCGCGCAGCAGTTTGTCGCGCGAGAGCTCGGACAGCAGAATGCCGTCGGTCATCACCTTCACACGCGTGGACTCGGCGACCTGCGCGGTGAATCGCACCTGGTAGCCGATGGTGTTGCCGAGTTCTTCATCGAGTTCGTCGGCGATGCGCTCGGCCACGGTCCGGGCGGCGATGCGCCTGGGTTGGGTGTGGCCGATGAGTCCGTCGATCCCGAGGCCGAGGTCGAGGCAGATCTTCGACAGCTGGGTGGTCTTTCCCGATCCCGTCTCACCGGCGATGATGACGACCTGGTTGTCACGGATCGCCTCAGCGATCTCGTCCTTCGCAGCGGTGACCGGCAGATCCTCGGGGTACGTGACGGTCACAGGGTGGGCGGCCCGGGCGTCCTTGAGACGGGCCCGGCGCTGCTGGTGGCGGGCTGCCGTGGACTTGCGTCGCTGCTGCGAACGCCCCGACGGTGTTCGTCGTGTGTTCCGGCGCCGAGGCGGCCGCTGCGGAGTCTGACCCGGTGGCGTGGTCGACGGGGTGGGGTTCTCTTCTGCCATTGCCCTCCCAGCTTAGCGTCAACCCCGCGGCAGCACCTGACGACGGTGCGGAGTCCGGCTCAGCTTCCGCCGCCCCACAGCGGGGCCAGCGCCGAGTAGAGCTGCTGGACGCCGAGGATGATGAACAGCAGTGCGGTGATCGCCAAAGCGATGTTCGTGTGCAGCTTGTTCGCCCATTCCTTCGGGATCTTCTTGCCGTTGAGCAGGCCGAGGAGGGTGATGGCGAGGAACGGCATGAACAGCGACCCGAGAACGCCGTAGGCGAGGATGAGGCCGATCGGCTTGCCGAGGATGAACAGCAGCATCGGCGGGAACGTCAGCCACAGGACATAGAACTTGAAGTACTTGCCCCCGGTCAGCGTGTCCGGGTGTCCGCCCGGCTTCTTGCGCATATGGCCCCAGAAGTCGGCGAACATCAGCGACACTCCGTTCCACACGCCGATGATCGAGGAGAACGAGGCGGCCCAGAAGCCGATGAGGAATCCGATGCCCACGACATCGCCGTAGCGGGCTTTGAGGACGTCGGCGAGTTCGAGCAGTCCCTTGTCGTCGGCGGAGATCGACACGCCTGCCGCACGCACGACCTCGGCACCGACGACGAGCATGGCGATGACGAAGATTCCCGTCATCACATAGGCCATGGAGTTGTCGATGCGCATCACCCGCATCCACTTCGGGGTGTGCCACCCCTTCTCACGCAGCCAGTACCCGTAGGCGGCCAGGGTGATGGTTCCGCCGACTCCTCCGGCGAGCGCGAGAGTGTAGATCACTCCGCCTTCGGGGATGAGCGGGATCAGTCCGGTGAGCATATCGGGAATGTTCGGGGCGGCGATGATCGCGAGTCCGACGACGGTGATGAACATGATCCCGACGAGGACGGCGGTGATCTTCTCGAACACGGCGTAGCGGCCGAACCACACCATGGCGAATCCGGCCAGTCCCATGAGCACCGACCACACGGTGAGGTTGAGTCCGGGGAAGAGCGCGGCCAGCGGCAGTGCCGCCGAGCTCATGGCCGTCGCTCCGTAGACGAAGCCCCAGATGATGATGTACGGGCCGAAATACCACGTGGTCCAGCGGCCGAGTGAACGCCAGCCTTCGAAGATCGTCTTTCCGGTCGCGAGGCTGAATCTGCCGGCCCCTTCGACGAGGACGATCTTGAGGATGACGCCGACGATCACCGCCCACAGCAGTCCGTAGCCGAACTGGCTGCCGGCCACAAGAGTCGCAACCATATCGGCGGCACCGACACCGGTGGCAGCGACGACGAGACCGGGGCCGATGACCTTCCATTTGGCAGGCCCGGAGGCCTCTTCGATGCCTGACACTGCCTCGGGGTCGCTTCCGGAGGCGCCGGGTCCGTGAGTGTTCTCGCTCATGCTGTTTCAACCTTCGTCTTCGGCCGTGCGCGATCCCGGTCGCGGATCGCCCCACGCGGGGATCCTGCCGACAACGGCGGCGCAGCGGTCTCCGTCTGTCTCTGGACATGATATTCGACAGGACCGCCTGCTGTGACATTCGTAACGCCCGCGATTGGGATCGTACGCAGGCGATTGGGATCGTGAGCGTCGAGAGTCGTTCTGCGCACCCCGCCCCAGCGGAGCGGCATCTGGTGCCCGGTTTCAGAACCGGTCGGCGATGCCTCGCAGACGCTTGAGATACGCTGCACGGTCGGCTGCCGGCGGCAGGTTCGAAGCCGCCTCGGACAGTCCGGCGGCCCCGTCGATGCCTTCTCGGACGATGTCGATCTGGCCCAGATGACGGGTGAGGTCGACGAGGACGTGGACCATGATCTGCCCCAGGGTGGTCTTGTCACGACCGTCCGGCCAATGCGGCACCCGTCCGGGAGAATCGAGGCTGAGGTCGTCGATGGTCTCGTCGGCGAAGTCGGCGACGCGGGTGTAGAGGTCGAGCAGATACTCGGTCGTCTCTGACTCGGCCGCACACCAGTCGGCCTGCGGGTCCTGGTCGATATCGGCGTCGGTGACGACCTCCTCGGGGTTCGGCCAGGTCCGGCCGAAAGTGTCGCCGAAGTAGACGATCTCGATCTGCGTCATATGTTTGAGTGCGCCGAGGAGGTTGAATCCGGTCGGGGTGCGCGGCCACCTCAGCGATCTCTCGTCGAGCTCGGACAGCTTCCATCGCAGGTTATCGCGGCCCCGGTGGAGGGACCGTCGCAGCAGGGACTTCATCGTCTCGTCGTCGCTCATGAGCTCAGGGTTCCACACCCGCCCCGCACCGTCTACCGTTATCCTCGAAGGGTGAGTGACGACAATTCTTCGCAGGATTCCCGCAGCCGCCTCGCCCGTCGGGTCTTCCCCGACGGCGTCGATCCCGATCCCCGCTTCACCTTGGCCAATGAGCGGACCTTCCTGTCCTGGATCCGCACTGCTCTGGCGTTCATCGGCGGCGGAATCGCCGTCGAGGCCTTCACCTCGGAGATCTTCACCACCGGTCTGCGCGCGACCCTGTCGATCGTGCTCATGGTCATCGGGTTCATCCTCGCGGCCGGTGCCGCCGTCCGCTGGTATCGCATCGAATCGGCGATGCGCCGCAAGACCTCGCTGCCGCTGCCGCTCATCATCCCCATCGTCAGCCTCGCCTCGGCGCTGGGCGCCGGTCTGCTCGTCCTGGTGTTCGCCGGCCTGCTGTGATGTCGGAGTCAACCGGGCCCCAGGCGTCAGAGCCCTCACCGCATCGGCACCCCCGACTGCCCCGGCCCGCTCAGCGCAGTCCCCGCCCGCAGCCGCATGCCGATCCGGCGCTGCAGCCGGAACGCACCGTTCAGTCATGGCTGCGCACGAGCCTGACGATGACGGTCGTCAGCCTCGTCTTCATGCGCTTCATCAACGTCTTCCAAGGCTGGTCCGTGGCGATCTTCGTCGTCTGCATGGGCATGGCCATCGTCGCGATCGCGATGCAGGTCAGGCGCTACCGGCTCGGCTCGGTCTCGATCCGGGCCGAACGCGGCCGCCCGACCCCGTGGGCCGTCGCCTTCCTCACCACCTCGGTGTGCCTCATCGCGATCCTGAGCATCGCCTCGGTCATCAAGATCAGCCTGCTCTGAGCCTCCACCCCCCGCGCACCCACGCAGGCTCCCTGACCCGCACCTTTCCCACCCGCTGTGCGTTCCTCGTTATGAGACCGCCGTCCGAGCCGCTGACCTGCACGCCTAAACTGGTGCGCATGAAGGATGCACGCGAAGTCTCCACCGCCCCACTCGTCGCCGTCGGCCTCATCGGCGGTTTCCTCACCGCCCGCGAAACCGGGATCCGCCCTCTCGGCGGAGTCGTCCTCGCCGCGGCCGGCGCCTACGCCGCCCGCTCCTGGTATGTGAAGAAGGGGTGGCCGGCCGCAACCGGGCTGAGTCTGGCCTACCTCGGCGGGTTCGGCGCCTCCCACCCGCTGGCGAAGAAGATCGGCGCCTGGCCGGCCGTCTTCGCCGTCAGCGCGGTCAGCGCCGCCGCGTCCTATGTCGTCTCCGATACCGCCGAGGCGGACTGACACACAGTCCTGGGCTGATCCCGCCCCGGACCGACCCCGACCGTCGCAGACGCAGGAAGCGAGGAACCCGAGTAGCCCATGCTGGCCGTATTCGAAGGTTTCGCCGTCATCGCCGGAGTCATTCTGGTCGGGTTCGTCCTCGGCCGCTCCGGCGTTCTCGGACCCCACGGCCAGCAGGTCATCGCGAAGCTCGTCTTCTATGCGGGCACCCCGACCCTGCTCTATGTCACGGTCGCCGAGACCGATCTCGGGCTGATCTTCAACACCGCCCTCTTCGCCACCGGCGGTTCGGCGCTCATCGTCGGCGCCGCCCTCTTCGTCCTCACCAAGTGGATCCGGCGGCGCAGCACCGGTGAAGCGATGTTCTCCGCCTGGGCGACCAGCTACGTCAACATCGGCAACCTCGGCATCCCGATCGCCGCCTACGTGCTGCGCGACATCGGATATGTCGCCCCCGTGCTGCTCTTCCAGCTGCTCGTCCTCGCTCCCATCGGCATGGCCGTGCTCGACGGGGCCGGCAAGAAGCAGCATGATTCGCACTGGTATTCCGCGGTCCTCCAAGTGCTCAAGAACCCCATCGTCCTCGGCGCGGCGGCCGGAGTGGCCGCCTCGGCGACGAGCTTCGAACTGCCGCGGTTCATCTTCGAACCCATCGACATGATCGGCGCGACCGCGGTCCCCGGCGCCCTGCTGGCCTTCGGAATCTCGCTCAAGGACGGGTGGGGCATCCCCGTCAAAGGCAGCCGCGCACAGCTGAGCTTTATCACCGGCGCCAAACTCATCGTCCAACCGCTCATCTCCTGGGCCATCGGCGGTCCCCTGCTCGGCTACGACGGAATCGACCTCTTCGCCATCGTCGTCACCTCCGCCCTGCCGACCGCGCAGAACGTCTACATCTACTCGATGCAGTACCGACAGTCCGAGGCGCTCATGCGCGATGCCGTCTTCATCACCACAGTCCTGTCCGTCCCAGCACTGGTCGTCATCGCCGCCCTCCTCGGCTGACCCGACAAGTCCCACACCGACACGGCGGGCCCCACCCCGGCCCCGCCCTCACCGTCACGGTGAGGATCACCGCAGCCCCGCCTCGGCGAGGGCTCCGGTGAAATCCGCCGCCGTGGCGTGTCCTCCCCGGCTTGGGCCCCGTGGTCACTGACAATGGGAATGTGTCCAGAGACGAGAAGAACGAGACCGAAGACCTCCTGAGCAGGCGGATGAGTTCAGGGTCTGCCAGTGCTGCCGATAAGCAGTCGCAGGCTCCTCTGGAGGCGGCAAATGATCCCTCGACCGACACCGAGGCGTTCGATCCGATCACGGATCCCATCGCCGAGGATGCCCCCAAGCATTCCGCGGACGCGAAGCCCCAGACGGGCCCGGTGAGGGTGACTCCCGCCCATTCGACGAATCCGCACTCTCAGCCCGCGACCGCGAGCACGCGCGCCGCCGAACAGAACGCCGCGCAGAAGACCGCCGGCGCGGATTCGGCCGCCGCGACCTCAGCCGCGACGGATACCGGAGCCACGCGTGAGGTGCCGCAGAACGCTCGCACCGCGGTGATGAGCGAAGCCGATTGGGCCGCAGTGTCGAAGGCGGCGACGTCGACCGATGCCCGCGACCCCGAGGTGCCCGAGCGACGCCGGTCCGTCCTCGATGTCATCGGCACGATCTGGATCATGCTCGCCACTCCATTCGTCCTGTTGGCCCTGGCGGTGCGCTTCATCGCCTCCGGGATCTTCCTCAAGTTCGAGTACTTCCGGCCCGGGTTCCCGGCCGATCAGTTCGGCTTCAGTGCCGCCGACCGTGAGCACTACGGGACCTATGTCATCGACTATCTGCACAACTTCGATTCCCGGCGCTACCTCGCTGATATCGTCATGCCCAACGGGGAGCCGATCTTCATCTCCGAAGAGCTCAGCCACATGGCTGACGTCAAGGGCCTGATCTCGCTGCTCTACCTCGTGGCGCTCGTCGGCATCATCGGATCTGTGCTCTTCGGGCTCTACATGTGCCGCAAGGGCGGCTCGGGCATCCACACAGGCGTGCGGTTGGGTTCGATCTTCAGCATCATCTTCATGGCAGCTGTCGCCGTTGTCGCTGTGCTCGGCTGGGACAGCTTCTTCCGCGGATTCCACAAGGTGTTCTTCGCGGATGGGACCTGGGAGTTCTACGCCGATGATTCGCTCATCCGCCTCTTCCCGCCCCAGTTCTGGGTCGATGCGGGCATCGCAGGCGGAGGACTGTTCGTGCTCCTGGCGATCCTCCTCTTCCTGTTCAGCTTCGCCGGTCACAAGAAGCGTCGGGCGCTGCGTAAGGCGCGCAGGGACGCCGAAGCAGAGGTCTGAGTCTGTGCGACTGAGCTGAGTCTCTGCGATCGAATGCGGGTGAGAGTCCCGCTCCACGGTTCCGGCCGGGTGGTCTTTCCCCTTCCACCCGGCCGAATTCCTGTCCGGAGTCAGTCGACGGGACCAACGATCCCCGATCTCCGTGTCTCGGCTGTGGCGTCTCCTGTGGGTGGATCCACTTCGATTTCGGAGCGGATTTCGCGGTGGATCCGCCCACAGGAGACAGGCACGCTGACCGGACCACCGATCCCCCGCCTCGGTGACAGTGGAAGACCGCCGAACTAGTCGTCGACGGCGTCGCGGCCGCGGCGGACGAGCAGCGGGTCGGCGTCAAAGACGACCGAGGGGTCTTTGTCCTCGTAGTCGAACTGGTTGAGGAAGTAGCGCATCGCATGCAGGCGGGCGCGTTTCTTGTCGTTGCTCTTGATCGTGATCCACGGTGCGTGGTCGGTGTCCGTGCGACGGAACGTCTCTTCCTTGGCCTTCGTGTAGTCGTCCCACAGGTCGAGGGACTCGAGGTCCATCGGTGAGAGTTTCCACCGCCGCACCGGGTCGATCTGGCGGATCGCGAACCGGGTGCGCTGCTCTCGTTGGGTCACGGAGAACCAGAACTTGGTGACATGGACGCCGGAGTCGATGAGCATCTTCTCGAATACGGGGGCCTGTTCCATGAAGGTCTCGTACTCGTCGTCGGTGCAGAATCCCATGACTCTCTCGACGTTGCCCCGGTTGTACCAGGAGCGGTCGAACATGACGATCTCCCCGCTCGTGGGCAGGTGGGCGATGTAGCGCTGGAAGTACCATTGGCCGGCTTCGCGGTCAGAGGGTTTGTTCAGAGCGACGACGCGGGCGGCACGCGGGTTGAGGTGTTCGGTGAAGCGCTTGATCGTCCCGCCCTTGCCGGCGGCGTCACGGCCCTCGAAGACGATGACGTGTTTGGCACCGGTGTCCTGGCCCCAGTATTGGAACTTCAGCAGTTCGACCTGCAGCTTGTACTTCTCGAGTTCGTACTCTTCGCGGTCCATCTGTTCGTCGTACGGATACCCCTCCCGCCACGTTTCGACGGCCCGGCCCATGGGGTCGATGAGATGCGGATCCGTGGTCTGGCTGTCCTCGACGGCATAGCCTTCGAGGCGGAGTTTGTCGATGTACTCCCGCAGATTCTCTTGGAACAGATTGTTCACGAGACCCTTCCCTTTCGATGACGACACGGTAACGTGCCTCGTGCACGCTAGCGTGCCCAGGTGAATATCAGGTTATGCGATCGATGTCCCGTCTGGGAATGATGCCGATGCTCAGCAGCGGGGCGAGTGCGATGATGCCGAAGGACAGCGGATAGCCGAAGGCGGTCACCAGGGCACCGAATCCGGGACCGAGCAGAGCCGACATGACGAACTGCCCCGTGTTCTGGGCTCCCAATGCTTTGCCCGACCAGCGGGACCCGGCCGCCTCGGCGACGGAGGCGAAGGCCAGACCGTTGTCGGCCACGGACACGGCCGAAGCGAGGACGAACACGACGGCGGCAAGAGCCGGCAGCTGTGTCAGTGACAGAACAGCGATGGCTGCGACGGAGATCACCGCGGCGACGGCGACGAGGCGCATAAGGC
The DNA here is from genome assembly GCF_011617705.1 of Brevibacterium limosum. Classification (NCBI taxonomy): domain Bacteria; kingdom Bacillati; phylum Actinomycetota; class Actinomycetes; order Micrococcales; family Brevibacteriaceae; genus Brevibacterium; species Brevibacterium limosum. The sequence goes on from NZ_CP050154.1 coordinate 2,730,686, forward strand.
CGACACGGGAGCTGGTGCGGTCGGACAGCCCGCCGACGACCATGCGGCCGACCGCGCCGACGATCTGCGCGACCGCGACGATCGCTCCGGCGGTTGTCGCTCCGATCCCTTGGACGGCGATGAGCCAGACGAGGCCGTAGGTGGAGAACGCGAACTGCGGAACGACGAGGAACGCGGAGACCGCGTGGATCCGCCACAGGAAGGAGTCGCTGCGGTAGGGATTGATCGCCGAGGCGGGACTGGGCTTCTCCTCCCCCGCCGAGGCGGTTCCCGGTTCGGGCTGTCCTTGGCCCGCCCCTGCCGGATCGGCTGGGTCAGTTGCGGCTGCGCTGTCAGGTTCGTGGGCGTGGTCGGAGTCGGCCACCTCGGCGCGGGTGGGGGTCTGGTCCGGTGGGTTGCGGATGAGGGCGAAGCAGATGAGGGCGAGTACGCCGGTCACGGCGGCGACGAACCACAGGTAGGCGGGGAATCCGCCGGTCGCGGCGATCGCCGGGATGGTCACGGCGGCCACACTCGTGCCCAGGGGTTGGGACATCTGGCGGATGCCCATGGCCAGTCCGCGGCGGTGGCGGGGGAACCAGCCCATGACGACGCGTCCGCTCGCCGAGTTCACCGAGGCGGCGGCAGCACCGGAGGCGGCGATGACGATGACCATCCAGATCGGCGAGTCGACGACGAGGACCGCGGCGGCCGAGAACACGGCGGTCAGCCCGATCCCCAAGGTCATGGCCAACCGTTCCCCGCACCGGTCGGCAAAAGCGCCCCAGGCGATGAGGGTGAGGATGAGTCCGAAGCTCGGTGCGGCAGCGACGGTGCCGGCCTGAGTGAGTGTGAACCCGAGGTCGGAGTGCATATACGGGATGAGGAAGGCAGGTCCGGCGATCGCGATGGTCGCCGCCATCTGCGTGAGGACACCGACGACGAGGATCACCCAGGCCTGCCGGATCGGTCCGTTCGACGTCATCGCTCCAGGTTAGCCGTGAGGCCGAATTGTTCGCGGAATGTCTCAGATCGCGGTGGCCCAGGTTTGCCGATAAGCTGTGTTCTGAGCATTCCCCCTATAGCCCAATCGGCAGAGGCAGTCGACTTAAAATCGATTCAGTGTGGGTTCGAGTCCCACTGGGGGGACCATTCTTCTCCGATGCTGAGCGATGACCGGCCACGGACCTTCTGCAATCCTCCCCCGAGGAGTCTTCGCCTCGACTGCATACCGACTGAGATCGCCGAATTGCGCCGTTTGCGGCATGATCGTCCTATGCCGTTCCTTCTTTTCAGCCCCGGTCAGGCCCCGCAGCCGATCGCCACCGTCGACGACGATCTCGCCCGCGCACAGCAGGGTCCCGCCGTCATCATCGCCTCCCCCGAGGCGGCTTCCCCCAGTGGGGCCGACGACTCCACCGCGACCGAAGTCCCGTTGCATGGCCGTCCGGCCGCTTTTCGCGAGGCCGGCGGGCACTGGACGGAGGTCGACTTCGAGGCTGCCGATCATTGGGTGCAGATGGGATCGGAGCTGCGTGGCCGCCTCGTCGCCGATCATCTGGCGACGCTCGACGTCGCCGAGTTCAAGACCGCGACGAACGGCGGCAGCGCCTCGATAATCACGAACAATTGGGTGTACACCGGGTCGCCTCGGGCCTACCGCGTCGCCGGAACGCTGCGCGACTTCGTCACCGTGCTCGGAGAACTCACCCGAGCCTGACCATCCTCTCGCTGAGCTGCCCAGGCGATTCGGAAGGCGAAGGCACCCTGCGTATCGCGGAGGAGTCACACGACTTCGCCTTCAACGGCGGAACATTCGACGCTGCGTTCACGGGAACTCTCACTCAGGTGCGGACATGTGTGCTCCATCGTGGCGTTCCCGGTTCTCGGCGATCTCAGCGACGTTGGCCTCTGCCCACTTCCGGAGTGCGGCCACAGGCTCCTGCAGCGACCGCCCGAGGCCGGTGAGCGAGTACTCCACACGCGGCGGCACCTCAGCGAACACCTCCCTGTCGACGAGCCCGTCGGCAACGAGGGAGCGCAGGGTCGAGGTCAGCACCTTCGGGGTGATCCCGCCGATGGCCAGACGGATCTCATTGAACCGCTTCGGACCCGAATCGAGGATGTCGACGATGAGCACAGTCCATTTGTCCCCGACTCGGTCGAGAACCACTCGCGTCGGGCACTCGGGATCGAAGGCGTCGCCTTCCCAGTGAACTCTCATGGCCATACCCCAATAGTATCTTTGAGGTACTCGATATCCCAAAGATACCTTAGGAATGTCAGACTACGACTTCCACCGTGCATCGCCGCTGCGCCGCACGAAGAACGGAGAGACTCTTATGAAGATCGCACTCTTTGGAGCATCGGGAATGATCGGCTCTCGCGTCGTCGCCGAGGCGGCCGACCGCGGGATCGAGGTCACCGCCCTCACCCGTTCCGGCACCGAGGTGGCAGGAGCCAGCCGCTCGCTCACCGGCGATATGGCCGACGCCGATCTCGCTGCGCGCATGGCCGCCGAGCATGATGTCATCGTCTCGACCACCGGGCCCAGCCGGACCGGCGGAGACCACCACGAATGGCTCGACGCACTCGCCACCTTGGCCGAGGCCAGCGGCGACACCCGCCTATTCATCGTCGGCGGTGCCGGTTCCCTGTTCGCCGGGGACACGATGCTCAAGGACACCGAGGGCTTCCCCGACGCCTACAAGGCAGAGGCCGAGACCGGCACGAAGGCCCTCGAGCTGCTGCGTGCGAAAAACCCCTCACCGTGGACGCTCATCCCCCCCGCCCCGGAGATCGGCCCGGGTGAGCGCACCGGAAAGTACAGCTCCGAACTCGAGGTGCCCGCGGGCGACTTCATCTCTGCCGAGGATTTCGCTGTGGCCATGGTCGACGAGATCGCCGACCCCAAACACATCGACGCCCGATTCACCGTGGCGAACCGATAAGACGAGACTGACGCCGGGGATGCATCTGCATCCCCGGCGTCAGTCGTCTCATCAGGGCGTGTCGCCGGATGGCGCCGGCTGCCTCGAATCAGGCCTTGGCAGGTTCCTTCTTCGGAGCCGGCTTCGAGTTGGCGGCCTCGACGAAGTTCTTGCGCGGGACGTCGAGGTCGGCCAGGGGCATGACGTCGCGGCCGAGGACGGCGTTGAGGAACCAGTTGCCGAAGACCTTGACCTTGCGGTCCACGGTCGGGATGGCGTAGCCGTGGTACGCCCGGTGCATGAGCCAGGCGAGGATTCCGCGGGCTTCGAAGTCGCCCATCTGCGAGACGCCCTTGTACACACCCAGACCGGCAACCGTCCCGATGGTCTTGTGGAAGTACTGCTTGAACTCGGTCTCTCCGCGCAGGGCCGCGAGCACGTTGGCGGCCAGCACGGGAGCCTGACGCACGGCGTGCTGGGCGTTGGGCACGCAGAAGCCTGCCACGCCGCCGCCGGACAGGTCGGGAACCGCAGCGTTGTCGCCGGCTGCCCACGCACCTTCGACGACTCCGTCTTCGCCCTCGACCCGCAGGTCGGCACGAACCGTGACATTTCCGCGCTCGTTGATCGGCAGGTCGGAGTCGATGAGCATCGGGTTGGCCTTGACGCCGGCGGACCAGACGATGGTGTCGGCGTCGAACTCTTCACCGTTCGAGAGCTTGATGTGCTTGTCGGTGCAGTCCTGGAGGAAGGTCTCGAGGTAGACGTCGATTCCGCGTTCGCGCATGTGCTCGACGACCCAGCGGGCCTGAGCCTCGCCGACCTCGGGCATGACGCGCTCGAGGGCTTCGACGAGGACGAAGCGGACATCGGCTTCAGTCAGCGTCTCGTACTGGGCGATGGCCGAACGGACCATGTCCTCAAGCTCTGTGAGAGTTTCGATGCCGGCGAAGCCGCCGCCGACGAAGACGAAGGTCAGAGCCTTGCGACGCTCCTCATCATCTTCCATGAGAGCGGCGTCGGCCAGGCGAGAGAGGAGGTGGTCGCGCAGGGCGACGGCCTCTTCGATGCGCTTGAGCGCGATCGCGTTCTCCTTCAGACCCGGGATCGGCAGCGCACGCGCGACCGAACCGGAGGCGAGGATGATGTGGTCGTAGTCGAGTTCGAAGGCCTCATCGTTCTCGGGTTCGATGGTGGCGAACTTCTCGGCGTGATTGATCGAGGTGACCTTCGCCGTGATGACCTCGGCACCCGGCAGATTGCGGCGCAGCGGCACGACGGCGTGACGCGGCTCGATCGAACCGGCTGCCACCTCGGGGAGGAACGGCAGGTAGGTCATGTACGGGTTGGGGTCGACCACGGTGACGGTGGCTTCGCCCCGACCGAGGTTCTTCAGCAGATTCTGAGCGGCGAGGAGACCGACGGAGCCCCCACCGACGACGAGGATACGTGGACGCAGTTTTGAGTTTCTGATGAGTGCCATATTCCCATGCTAGACCCTTGTGAAAACTTTCACTAATTGTCTGTCACGCGGACGCGAACGCCCCAGATCAGAGCCGATCCGAGCCTAGGATTCAGCGGCGACGACGGGCGAAGAAGACGATCGAGGTGATCACGAGAATGAGAGCGATCAGGGCACCGGCGCCGAGGACGGAGAAGCCGAGGATCGGTCTCGACTGCGTGGCGGCGATATCAGTCGGCGCGAGAGCCTTCGGACTCTCGGTCTCATCCGGGGCGGCCGTTTCGGTCTCTTTGGCCTTCGCATCCCCGCGGCGATGCATCTTCACCCAATCCGCCAGCTCATCCTCGGCGGAGGACACGTCCTTGGGCATTTTCGCCTTGACGGCGGCCTGCGGGTCGACGCGACCCCAACCGACGATCGGGTCGGGTTCGTCCTTCTTGCTCACGCCCTTGTGGCCGTCCACCGGCTCGGCGCTCGACTGCAGCTTGGCTCGGACCTCATCGGCGCTGAGCTTCGGATTCTCGGCGCGGATGAGTGCTGCGACACCGGAGACGACCGGTGAGGCGAAGGAGCACCCCTGGCCTTCGGCGTAGCCGCCGCTGTAGTACGGAATGGGGATGTCCTTGGCCGGGCCCATGAGGTCGACGGCGGTGCCGGGTGCGGTGGAGTCGTTGAGGACCTTGCCGTTCTTGTCGAGTCCGCCCACTCCGATGACGCCGGGCACCGTCGACGGCGACCACGCCTGGGTCGCCCCCTGTGAAGCATTGCCGACGCAGGCGACGACGAGGACGTCCTTCTCGTAGGCATAGGCGAAGGATTCGTCCCAGCTCTCCGGCCAGCCCGGATCGTCCCAGCCCAAGGACATGTTGATTACCTCGGCGCCGGAGTCGACGGCCCACCGGATGGCTTCGTCGGCCTGTTCGCGAGTCGATCCGGATTCCTTCGGACGGTCGGGACCGAGCCACATCGACGCCGATAGGATCTCTGCGTCCGGTGCGACTCCGGTCGGGCCTGCGCCGACTCCTCGCCCGGCGATGACTCCGGCCACGGCGGTTCCATGGTGGATCGTGGTCTTCCCGCCGATCGGGGTCTTTCCGTCCTTGCCCAGTCCGCTGAAGTCCTTGGACTTCTTCACCACGCCCTTGAGGTCTTCGTGGTCGGTGTTGACCCCTGAGTCGATGACAGCGACCTTGACACCCTTGCCGGTGGACTTCTTCCAGACCTTGTCGATTCCGTAGTCCTTGATGAACCACTGGCCTGGCCCGGCCTTCGGAGCGGCCATGACCGGTTGTGTGGTGCCGACGACCAGGCCGAGGACGACGGTCGTGACAGCGAGGAGTCTGGCGGCGCCTCTCACGAGCTCGTCAGCGCAAGGTCGAGCGCGGTCCCGTCGAGGATGTCGGTTTCGGAGATCCGAATGTCGAGCGTCCCTCCGGCGGCGGCCACAGCGTGGTCGAAGCGGGCGACGATTCGGGCGAAGAGGAGGGATCCGGCTCCGATGACGTCGACGCGCCCCGGATGCATATACGGCAGGTCCGTGCGTGCCTGACGGTTCATGGCCAGAAGTCTGCGGGATTCGGCTGCGACATCGGCGACGCTGATATGTGCTCCGTGGATGCGTTCTCTCTGATAGCTCTCGAGCCCGAGGATGCCCGCGGTGATGGTGGTGACGGTTCCGGCGACTCCGATGAAGGTCCGCGGGGCGGAGAAGTCGACGATCTGGGCAGCCTGGTCGAGCTGAGCGTCGATATCGGCGATCGCTGCCTGGATCTGGTCCTCGCTGGGAGTCTCGACCGGCATGTGCCGTTCGGTCAGGCGCACCGAACCGATGTCCATGCTCACTGCCGCGTCGACCTCGTCCTGCCCGAGGACGAGTTCGGTCGATCCGCCGCCGAGGTCCATGACGACGAACGGACCCTCTGCAGCACCGAGATGGGCGGTGGCGCCGAGGAAGGACAGTCGGGCCTCTTCCTCACCGGCGATGACGTCGGGGACGACCCCGAGGATCGAGAAGATCCCGGCGAAGAACTCATCGCGGTTCTTCACGTCACGGCTGGCCGAGGTCGCGACGAATCGCAGTCTCTCCGGCTGGTACTCCGCGGCCACCTCGGCGAATTCCTTCGTCACGGCGAAGGTGCGTTCCAGTGCTTCGGGGGCGAACTCGCCGGTGGCGTCGACGCCTTGGCCGAGGCGGACGATCCGGGTTTCGCGGCGCAGATCCGTGAGGGTGCCGTCGGCGGCGACATCGGCGATGAGCAGGCGCAGGGAGTTCGTCCCGCAGTCGAAGGCAGCAACTCGCATGGCAGGTCCTAGTCGGTCGGTTCGGTGGTGACGGCGGCTTCGGCGAGGGGCGGCACATCGTTCATGAACGACAGCGCACGGTCACCGATCGGGTTGACGCCGGGCCCGGCGGACAGCGAATGGCCGACGAGGGCGTGCAGACATTTGACCCGGGTCGGCATTCCGCCGGCGGAGTAGTCCTTGATCTCTTCGACTTCGCCAAGGCCCCCTGCAGAGCCGATCTCCGAACGGACGTCGAGGTAGGCCCTGTGCGCGGAGGCATAGGCGGCGGCGAGCTCTTCGTCCTCGCTGAGCTCAGCGGTCCATTCGGCCATGATCCCCGATGCTTCCAGTCGTGAGCATTCGGCCACGTAGGCGGGGTGGGTGAGGTAGAAGGTCGTCGGGAACGGCGTACCGTCCTCGAGGCGCGGAGCCGTGGCCACGACGAGGGGTTCACCGGAGGTGCTGCGGGCGGCGATGCCGACGACGCCTCGGGGAATGCGTCCGAGTTGGTCTCGGAGGACAGCGAAATCCGCCTCGGTGCACTCTGTGATCATCAGCTCTTCTCCACGGTGTTCCCGGTTTCCTGAATGGACTCCAGCAACTCAAGGTACCAGGCCTGCTTGCGAACCGGCCGTTCGGACTCGGATTCTTCGTCCACGGCCTCTTGGTTCGTCACGATGACCGCGTTCTTGCCCTTTTCCACGTAGTACTGGTCCTCGCGGGCCTTGCGCTTGATGTAGTCGGGGTCTTTGAGGTTCTCGTTCTTCTCCTCGAGGCTGTTGACCTCGGCTTTCGTCGTCTCGATCTCATCATTGAGGGCCGCGATCTGCTGGGCCTGCTTGAGCGCGGAGTTCAATGGCGAGAGGAATGCGAAGAGGACGATGGCGATGACGAGAAGGAACAGGCCCGTGCGCCACGACATACGACGTCCCCGCGCCTCGGCGTCCAGATCGGCGTCGGCTTCGATGACCGGCTTCGGGCGTCGACGAGGGGCGGCCTTGCCAGGAGCCGATTTCGGGGCGCTTCTTCTGGGCTTGCTCGGGACCATGCTTCTTTCCTCTGCGACTGGGGATCGGGGAAGAGTGTCGCAACATCTCCAAGTGTGCCGTGTTCGCATTCTCGGCGCGAGGATTTCGAGCCCGTGGCGTGTTCGAATCTCAGGTCTGCTCCGTCACGTCTGCTCCCCTCGCCCGACCTTCCGCAGAGCATCACTCACCCGTACGGCCGTTTCCTCCACGCAGCCGCTTCTCCTACATCTGCTCACGCATCTCTCACCTATTGCGACAATCCACCCCGCTCCTGCAGGGCGTTTTGCCGCGACCAGTGACCGATGCCCCGGAAGCCTCGACAGTTGCTCCCGATTCACGCCCCAATCCACGCTCGAACCGACTTCTTTCCACAGGCTTATCCACACCTTGACCGTGCTCCATTGCCTTTTATGTGCTTTTACTACATTTTATATGCATGTACAAACTCTTGAGCACTGATGACATCATTCGACTCGGATTCAATCATGGCGACATCAGACGCGCCCGCCAATGCTGTCTGCGTCGGCTGTCGCGTGGCACATATCTCGTCCGGCGTGTCTGCGAGCAGGACTTCCATCGCCCGCTGTGGGCGAGCATAGACGAGCAGATTCACCAAGTCTTCATCGAACACGGAGACATCCGCGACGAGATCAACGACCTCAACGCCTCGGTGATGGCTCATTTCGCCCGACGTGCCGATCAGAGAATCGACGAGGCGAAGACGAATCCACCGCCGGAGGTCTTCTCGCACATCTCTGCGGCTCTCATCCACAATCTGCCCATCTCCCACCCTGTCACGCACCAGGTCGAGGTCGTGCGACCAGGCACAAATCGCAAGTTCAAAAGCATCCACGTCCGCGGCAATCTCATCCCGAAAGAACATCGCGCAACGATCAACGGCGCCGAAGTGACCACGCTCGAGCGCACACTCATCGACGTCGCCCGCAGCTACAACCTCGACGTCTCGGTGCCTATGATCGACGATGCGCTGCACCGAAAGCTGACGACCAGAGAGAAGATCCGCGCGACCCTCGCCCAATGCCTGGAAAAACGCAACGCCGCGAAAGTGAGGTTGGCCATCGATCTCGCTGATTCCCGTCGCGAATCCCCCGCCGAGGCGGTCGCCGCTGTGCGATTCTACGAACATGGGATCACGGGTTTGGAACCGCAGGTCACGTTCCGTGCCGACAGCGTGAACCGCGAGATCCGCGTCGACTTCTGTCACCGCCAGGCTCGACTCATCATCGAGATCGACGGCATCGGCAAGCTCTATCTCGGCTCAGGTGTCCCCCGCCAAGAGCTCGAAGAGGAACGCCGCCGCGAGCAGTGGCTGCGCGACGAGGGCTGGCAGGTGATTCGGATCAGCTGGAAGGAACTGTTCCAGGAGGCGAAGTTCTATGACATCCTCCGCGCCATCCGCCGCACGCAGAACGCCACCGCCTGACCTCGCTGCGAGCATTTTCACCGTAGGGGCGTCCGTCACGATAGCCCCCTCCGGCACCGCCTCCAGCGCCGCAGCCGCACCCGAACCGCTGGCGCATACCACACCGTTGCTGTCGCACACTCTCGTTGCGTCGAGCACACCGTCGCGAAAGGCGCGATTTTCGAAGCTTCATCCCGCCCCGTTGCTGGCAGTTCCTACAGTTGCTCAGCATTCCCTCACCGATAGCGGCTCGTCAGAGTGGTGCATCGGTGTCACATGCGAGGAACGCGCGGGTCAGCCGCTCATGGGCAGATTTGAGACGACTGGTGACAGAAGGTGACGACAACAATCCGAGAGTCACCGAGGCGGGGCCGGGCGATCGATGATGATCGTCCGGCCCCGCCTCGTGGAGTTCGGTGCCTACCGGCCTACGGTCAGTCCGGGTGCCTCAGGATTGAAGCAGCCCTGATGAAGCAACCGGTCCCGCTGTCCGGCGTGCTTCAGGCTTCGAAGCGCGGGAAGGCGCTGCGGCCGGCGTAGCGCGCGGCGTCGCCGAGCTGCTCTTCGATGCGCAGCAGCTGGTTGTACTTCGCGACGCGTTCGGAGCGTGCCGGGGCTCCGGCCTTGATCTGACCGGCGTTGGTGGCCACGGCCAGGTCGGCGATGGTCGTGTCCTCGGTCTCACCCGAACGGTGCGAGATCATCGTGGTGTAGCCGTTGGTCTGTGCCAGCGACACAGCGTCGAGGGTCTCGGTCAGTGTGCCGATCTGGTTGACCTTGACCAGCAGAGAGTTCGCGGTGGCGTTGTCGATTCCGCGCTGCAGACGCTCGGGGTTGGTCACGAACAGGTCGTCGCCGACGAGCTGGACCTTCGAACCGATCGTCTCGGTCAGGGTCGCCCAGCCGTCCCAGTCGTTCTCGTCGAGGGGGTCCTCGATCGACACGAGCGGGTACTTCGCCAGCAGCTCTTCGTAGTAGGCGGCCATATCCTCGGCCGTCTTCTTGCCGCCTTCGAACTCGTAGGCTCCGTCGGTGTAGAACTCCGAGGAGGCCACGTCGAGGGCCACGGCGATATCGCGTCCGGGGCGGTGCCCGGCGATGTCGATGGCCTCGATGATGAGGTCGAGTGCGGCGGCGTTCGAGTCGAGGTTCGGAGCGAATCCGCCCTCATCGCCGAGTCCTGTCGACAGTCCGCGTTCCTTGAGCACTCCCTTGAGCGCGTGGTAGACCTCGACGCTCCACTGCAGTGCTTCGTGGAAGCTGGCTGCACCGATCGGCGCGATCATGAATTCCTGGATGTCGACGTTCGAGTCGGCGTGGGAACCGCCGTTGAGGATATTCATCATCGGCACGGGCATGACATGGGCGTTCGGTCCGCCGAGGTAGCGGTAGAGGGGCAGATCGGCCGAGACTGCGGCCGCGCGGGCCACGGCCAGAGAGGTGCCGAGCATCGCGTTCGCGCCGAGGCGGGACTTGTTGTCGGTGCCGTCGAGTTCGATGAGCGCCTGGTCGACGAGACGCTGATCGTCGCTTTCGAGCCCGACGATGACTTCGTGGATCTCGTCGACGACGGCGTCGACGGCCTGGGTGACACCCTTGCCCAAGTAGCGCTCCGGATCTCCGTCGCGCAGCTCCACGGCTTCGAACTCACCGGTGGAGGCGCCGGAGGGAACACCGGCACGACCGACGGACTCATCGGCCAACAGCACTTCCACCTCGACGGTGGGATTTCCCCGGGAATCCAGGATTTCACGGGCATTTGCGGCAACGATCTCGGCCACTGAGTACTCCTTAGCGTTTGGTTTCACATGGGGAACATGTGCCTGCAGGACAGCTTAATGCACCGCGGGGCCAGGCTCACCCTCTGTCCGAGGCGGACTCGAGCAGGCATTCGCGCAGTCGCTCGGGCGTTGCCGGGTCCATCCCGTGCGCGAGCAGATAGGCTTCCACTCCCCCGATCCGTTCTCCGTCCTTCGCTGAGGCGGGCCCGTGCTCGGCGTCGATCCGGTCGAGGATCTCGTGCATGAGTTCGGGAGGAGCGGCTGTGGCGGTCTCGGCGAGGTTGCCGGAGATCCCGGCATCGGAGAAGTTCCGGGTGATCGCTTCGAGGAATCCCCCGGACAGGTGGGTGGAGGTGATCGCGTATTCGTCGACGATCTCCTGCCGTCCCACACCGAGGAGGTCGAGCAGGAAGGCTCCGATCACACCGGTGCGGTCTTTTCCGGCCGAGCAGTGGAAGACCACACCGTCGGTGCAGTGGTCGGCGATCAAGTCGACGGCGGCGGCCAGCCGGTGGCCGAAGTGAGTGATCATGAGTTCGTAGATGCGGTTGAGGCTCCGGTCGCTGAGGTCCATTCCGGTCGCCTCGGCGGCGGCCTTCATCTCTTTGCGGCTCATCGGTCGGCTGGGGAAGAAATGGTCGTCGAAGACAGGCAGCTCGATGTGACGGACGGCGAGGCCCTTGAGCGCATCGGGCAGCTTCGCCCGTTCGCCGATATCGCGCAGATCGATGACCGTGCCGATGCCGAGTTCGCCGATGTCGGCGCGCGCCCGATCGCTCAGCTGGGCCAGCCCGTCGGCGCGGAACACCTTTCCGGATCGCACTCGACGATCCCCCGCCTCGGTGGCGGGTCCTCCGATGTCTCGGAAGTTGAAGGTGCCGTCGATCTCGAGCCGCTCCAGACTCATTCTGCGCTGTCCTCTTCCCGCACCGTGGTCTTCTCCTCTGCTTTGATCCGGTGGTATTCGCGTTCGACGTCTTCCAGCGACGCCATCTCATCCACGGAATCTTCGGTGAAAGCCAGGGGGTGGCGGCGGATGAGCTTGGCCTCCAGACCGTCGACGATGGCACCGAGGCTGTGGCCGTAGGCGTGCCCGCTGCTCTCATCGAGCAGGGCGGAGTGGAAGAGCACTTGGTAGAACACATCGCCGAGTTCTTCGACGACGGCCGCCCGGTGATCTGCGGTGGGTGTCGTGGTGAAGTCTTCGAGAGCGACGATGAGTTCGTCGGTCTCTTCCCGAGCGTACTTCTCGAGGCTCTGGTGGTCCTGTCGGCTCGACCAGGGACAGCGTCGCCGCAGGGTCGCCATGGCGTCGATCACCGGTTGCAGCCGAGGTTCGACCTGCTCCGCTCCAGTTTCGGCGTGCTCCGCTCCAGTTTCGACCTGGTCTGCTCCCCGTTCGACCGCACTCTGCTCGTCACATTCACCCACGAAATATCCTCCTGCCGGCACGAAAGACCCCCACCGCAGAAACGGTGAGGGCCGATTCGTCGGTCACTTCGAGAATTTGTCCTTGACCGATGAGCCGAGGTCCTTGACCGACTCGCCGACATCCTTGGCCTTGGCCTTGAGCTGGTCGGTGGCGCCTTCGGCCTTGAGTTTGTCGTCATCGGTCGCATCGCCGATGGTCTCCTTGGCCCGACCGCTGAGGTCCTCGGCCTTGTTCTCGAACTTGTCGTCAACACCCATGGGGCTTCTCCTTAGCAGATAGCTGAGTGATGTGCACTTGCTGCGGATGCCTCCGCGCTTCGCACTCTACGCCACTGCCCTTGCCCGTGGGCCGGTCAGCGATGAACAGTCGGGGAGTTCTCAACCGTTATTCGGCGCTCCGGCCTCGCTGTCCTCCGTGACTTCGGACTCGATGACGGGCAGGATGGCGTCGAGGAACTGGTGTGCCCACCGCAGGATGTCCGAATCGGTCATCTCCTTGGAGTCGAATCCGCTGCCGGCCATCGGTTTGGGAACGAGGACCGAGCGCAGCGCCGGTTTGAGCAGCGACTTCGGGTACAGGCGTTTGAGCCTGACCACCTGCGAGTCGGAGAGTTCGACGGGTCCGAAGCGGATGAAGTTGCCCTGCATGACGATGTCGTTGACCCCGGAGGCCCGGGCGCGAATGCGCAGCCTGGCCACATCGGCGAGGACGCCGACGGGTTCCGGATAGGGGCCGTAGCGGTCGGTGAGTTCGTCGAGGACTTCCTGCAGCTGCGCTTCGTCGGCCGCCGCCGCAAGCTTTCGGTAGGCCTCGAGACGCAGCCGTTCGTGGTCGACGTAGTCGGCCGGCAGGTGGGCGTCGACGGGCAGTTCGATGCGCATATCCGCCTCGGGTTCGGTCTCCTCACCGCGGAACTTCGCCACGGCCTCACCGACGAGGCGGACGTAGAGGTCGAAGCCGACGCCTTCGATATGCCCGGACTGCTGACCGCCGAGCAGGTTGCCCGCTCCGCGGATCTCGAGGTCCTTCATCGCCACCTGCATTCCGGCACCCAGTTCGGTGTGCGCGGCCAGGGTCGTCAGACGGTCATGTGCGGTCTCGGTCAGCTGTGTGTCCGGCGGGTAGAGGAAGTAGGCGTAGGCGCGTTCGCGTCCTCGTCCCACACGTCCGCGCAGCTGGTGGAGCTGGGAGAGTCCGTAGCGGTCGGCGTTGTCGATGATGAGGGTGTTCGCGTTGGCGATGTCGATTCCGGTTTCGACGATCGTCGTGCACACGAGCACGTCGTATTTCTTCTCCCAGAAGTCGACGATGACCTGCTCGAGTCGGGTCTCGTTCATCTTGCCGTGGGCGATGGCGATCCGGGCCTCGGGCACCATTTCGGCGATGTGGCCGGCGACGGCTTCGATATCGCGGACCCGGTTGTGGATGTAGAAGACCTGGCCCTCGCGCATGAGTTCGCGGCGGATCGCGGCCTTGATCTGCTTGTCTTCGCGTTTGCCCACATAGGTCAGCACCGGGTGCCGCTCTTCCGGCGGCGTGGCCAGGGTCGACATCTCACGGATGCCGGTCACGGCCATCTCCAAGGTGCGCGGGATCGGGGTCGCCGACATGGCGAGGACGTCGACGTTGGTGCGCAGCGCCTTGAGCGTCTCCTTGTGTTCGACGCCGAAGCGCTGCTCCTCGTCGATGATGACGAGCCCGAGTTCCTTGAACCGCACTTCGCCGCTGAGCAGCCGGTGGGTGCCGATGACGAGGTCGAGCTTGCCGTCGGCCAGATCCTCTTTGACCTTCTCCGATTCCTGTTTGGTCTGGAACCGGGAGAGGGCGCCGATGGTGACGGGGAATCCCGAGTAGCGTTCGGCGAAGGTCTCGTAGTGCTGCTGGACGAGCAGCGTCGTCGGCACGAGAACGGCGACCTGTTTGCCTTCCTGGATCGCCTTGAACGCGGCGCGAACCGCGATCTCGGTCTTCCCATAGCCCACATCGCCGCAGATCAGACGGTCCATCGGCACCGTCTTCTCCATGTCCGATTTGACCTCGTCGATGGTGGTCAGCTGATCGGCGGTCTCCACATAGTGGAAGGCGTCCTCGAGTTCGCGCTGCCAGGGTGTGTCCGGTCCGAAGGCATGGCCGACGGTGGCTTGCCGTGCCGAATAGAGGCGGATGAGTTCCCCGGCGATCTCCTTGACGGCCTTGCGGGCCTTCGCCTTCGTCGTCTGCCAGTCGGCGCCGCCCATCTTGTTGAGGTTCGGGCTCTCCCCGCCGACATAGCGGGTGACCTGGTCGAGCGCATCGCTGGGGACGTAGAGGCGGTCGCCGGGCTGTCCGCGTTTGGCCGGCGCGTATTCGATGATGAGGTATTCGCGGGTGTGCTTGTTCGCTCCCCTGCCCGTGGTCCGCTGCGTCATTTCGACGAATCGTCCGACACCGTGCTGGTCGTGGACGACATAGTCGCCGGGCGCCAGGTTGAGCGGGTCGACCTGGTTGCGTCGGCGTCGGGTGGGCAGCTTGCGCATATCCCGCGTCGAGGTGGCCGCCGCCCGACCGAGCACATCGGCCTCGGTGAGCACGGCGAGCTTGAGATCGTCGAAGACGAATCCGCCGAAGGAGGCGGCCGTCGTCACTGTCACCAGCGCTTCGGGCAGATCGGTCGGGTCATCGACGAAGGAGGCGGGCACTCCTGCTTCGGAGAACACCTCGACCATGCGTCGGCCCGGTCCCTGACCTTCGGTGAGCACGAGGATGCGCCACTTGTCGTGGATGAGTCCCTTGACGTCGGCGAGGATCGCTTCGACGTCTCCGGCATAGCCCTTCGGGATGCGGGCAGGAACAGAGAAGATGTTCTCTTCGGGACCGGCGAGCTCCTCATCGGTTGCGAATCCACCGACCTCCCACCACGCCAGACCGATGAGGCGAGCGCCCTCCTCCATCTCGGCCACGGTGCGGAAGCTCGCGGCCGACAGGTCGATCGGGGTCTCTCCCCCACCGGCTGCACCGGTCCAGGCGGCCTCGAGGAATTCGTTCGTCGTCTCCACGAGGTCCGCGGCGCGGGCGTCGACGCGTTCGGGTTCGGTGATGATGATCTTCGACGCGGGCGGCAGCAGAGCGATGATCGGCTCCATTCCGTCGGCGAGGACGGCGGAGAGGGATTCCATGCCTTCGACGGCGACTCCGCCGGCGATCTTGTCGAGCATATCGGCGGCGCTGGGCACCTCCTCGGCGAGTTCTGCCGCCCGCTTCCGCACCGAATCGGTCAGGAGCAGCTCCCGGCACGGCGGTGCCGACAGTTCCAGGGGTTCATCGCCGTCTGCGGCGGGAATGGAACGCTGATCGCTGACGGAGAATTCGCGGATCTCATCGACTTCGTCGCCGAAGAACTCGACGCGCAGCGCCCGCTCCGAGGTGGCCGGGAAGATATCGACGATTCCGCCGCGGACCGCGAATTCGCCGCGTCTGGAGACCATGTCGACACGGGAATATGCGAGTTCGGTGAGCCGTTCGGCCACGTCGTCGATCTCGGACTCGTCGCCGACGGCCAGCTGGACCGGTTCGATGTCGCCGAGTCCCTTGGCCAGAGGCTGGAGGAATGCGCGCACGGGCGCGATGACGAAGGTCAGCTCCCGACCGGGGGTGGGATGGGTCAGACGGCGCAGCACCTCAAGACGCTGGCCGACGGTGTCCGAACGCGGCGACAGCTTCTCGTGCGGCAGGGTCTCCCAACTGGGGAAGATCGCGATCGACGCCGACGGCACCCAGTCGGCCAGCGCCTGAGCAAGGTCTTCGGCTTCACGTGTCGTGGCGGTGACGATGAGCTGCGGCGCCGAGGCTGCCCCGCCGGTCGTGACGGTTCGGCGCAGAATCGATGGCCACAGTCCCTTGATCGCATCGATCGTGCCGCCGTCGGTGTTCGGGTCGTTGAAGGCCGCGACGAGTTCGGTGATGGTGGGATTCCGGCGGGTGAGATCAAGTCCGTTGAGCACCCGAACAGTCTAGGCCACGCAGCTGACATGGCCCATCCGGTGTGCCCCTGCAGGCACCGACGCCGCGCGTGGGCCGAAAACATGTGAGGATGAGCATATGGTCATGAAGAGAACTGTCCTTGCAGGATTGGCCGCAGCGGCGCTCCTGCTCACAGGATGCGCGGCCGATGCCGATGATGACATCGCCGTCGCCGAACGGTGGGACTTCCACTCGCGCCCCGAGCTCGCCCCGCCGAAGGTCGATATCGACTCCGGATCCTTCCCCGACGACAACGGCGATCTGGAGACGTTCCTCGCTCCGAAGGGACAGACCCAGATCGATGACAAGTCCTGGGTCGGCGGTCTCATCCTCGACTCCGCCGGTGACCCGCTGTGGATTCGGGAGAACACCGGTGCCCTGTGGGATCTGCGCGTCCAGGAATATCAGGGGCAGCCGGTACTCACATGGTGGGAGGGCCTGGCCGAAACGCCGCACACCGCCGGTGAGGTCGTCATCCTCGACACCTCGTATCAGGAGATCGCGCGAGTGGGCATGGGCGGGGAACTTCCCAAGGACACCTCCGACCTCCACGAGACGACCATCACTGCTGATGACACCATGTTCCTCATCTCCTATGTGAAGACCCAGACGGACCTGAGCTCGGTCGGCGGAGACGAGGACGGCTGGGCCTGGGAGGGAATCGTCCAGGAGGTCGACATCGAATCCGGTGATCCGCTGTTCGAGTGGCGCACCCTCGACGCCGTGCCCGTCGACCAGTCCGAGGCGGAGCTCAAGGACGGTGAGGGCACGAAGGACGAGCCCTTCGACTATATCCACCTCAACTCCGTGTCCGAGGACGATGACGGCAAGGCTCTGCTCGTCTCGGCACGCAATACCCATGCGGTCTACCAGCTCGATCGCAAGAGCGCCGATCTCAACTGGGTCCTCGGCGGCACGGCCTCGGACTTCGAGATGGGCGACGGCGCCCAGTTCGCCTGGCAGCACGATGCTCAGCGTCGTTCCGATGGAACGCTGACCCTGTTCGACAACCACGCCGCTCCCCGTCTCGGCGATACCCGCGGTCTGCGTCTCGACGTCGATGAGGAGAAGAAGCGCGCCGAGGTGGTCACGGAGTATCCCGCTCCCGACGACCGCTCCTCGGGCAGTCAGGGGAACTTCCAGGAGCTGCCCAACGGCAATGTCGTCCTCGGCTGGGGTTCGGAACCCTATGTCTCGGAGTTCACCAAGGACGGGAAGCTGCTCTCCGACCTCACCTTCACCGGCGGATCGAACTACCGGGCCTACCGCTTCGACTGGCATGCTCAGCCGACCGCTCCCCCGACCGCGACGAAGTCGCAGCCCCAGGCGGACCTCACTCGCGTGCACATGAGCTGGAACGGCGCCACCGAAGTGGCCTCGTGGAGGGTGCTCAGCGGAGACGACGAGGATCATCTGGTCGAGAACACCGAGGTCGAGCGCACCGGTTTCGAGACCGCGGCAGACATCACCCCGAACGGCTCGACGATCATCGCCGAAGCTCTCGACGCCGACGGCGGATCCCTCGGTTCGACTCGAGTGCACCCACGAAGCGAATAGCTCGGCTTCGTTCCCGGTGAGGCACGCCGCGGGGCGGACCTCGAGCGGGAGCACGGACTCACTCAGTATTATCTCAAGGCGATAACGGGCCTAACGGAACGATCACGATTGGTCGGAGGGCCCGGATATTCGGGGTTCTCCAATCTTCATCGCCCACAATTAGGACATGACCGACCACTCCCCACGTTTCTCCGCCGAGGAATCCCGCCTCCTCTTCGGCTCCGACTCCTCCGACTCCGGATCTCCCCGTTCCGGCCGTTCGGCGAATCCCCCGGTCGCACACCTCAACACCACCGTCGACCGACCGCACCTGCTCTCCCGGTTCACTCCGGTGCTGATTGTGCTGGCGGTCATGTGGGTCGTCGAGATCGTCGATGCGATCCTCCCCCTCGACCTCGACATGTTCAGTCTGCAGTCGTGGAACCCGCTGTCGCTCTACGGCCTGGTCACCTCACCGCTGCTGCATTCGGGATTCGGCCATCTCCTGGCCAATACCTTCCCGTTCCTCGTCCTCGGCATCGTCATCGCTTTCGAGGGCCGGCGGCGCTTCTGGATGGTCACGGGCATCACGGCCCTGAGCTCCGGGCTCGGCGCATGGCTGACCACTCTGCCCGGCCAGCACATCGTCGGTGCCTCCGGCATCGTCTTCGGCTTCTTCGGCTACCTCGCAGTGCGCACCTGGTTCACCGACGACGTGCTGCGCAAGATCGTCTACTTCGCCATCGGCCTGTTCATCTTCGTCACCTACGGTGCATCGATGATCTTCGGCATGCTGCCGCAGACCAACGACATCTCCTGGCAGGGCCACCTGTTCGGTTTCGCCGGCGGGATCGTCGCCGCATGGTGGCTGCACCGGCGCTCGGAGAAGCAGAAGACGGCCTGAGCCCTGATCAGCGGGAGTGGAACTTCTGCTGCATGTCGGTGAGTCCGTTGATGATGAGCTCTTCGACGGCGTCGGCGAGGTCTGAGATGAAGATCGGCAGGGTCGTCCGTTCGTCCTTCGAGAAGGGACGCAGCACATAGTCGGCGGTGTCCTGTCGTCCCGGTGGGCGTCCGACTCCCGCACGCACCCGCAGATAGCTCTTCGTCCCCAGCACCGAGGTCATCGAGCGCAGGCCGTTGTGTCCGCCCTCTCCCCCGCCGAGCTTAGCTCTGATCGCGTCGAAGGGCAGGTCCACATCGTCATGGACGGCGATGATGCGGTCGGTGGTGATTCCGTAGAAGTCGGCCAGTGCTCGCACCGGCCCGCCGGATTCGTTCATATACCCCGTCGAGGTGGCCAACACCACTCGCGGACCGGGCAGTCCCGGAACGCGGCCGGCAGACAGACGCCCGGTGCCGACGTGCGAGCGCAGTTTCGTGCGCGTCAGAGTGCTCCCGACGCGGGAGGCGAGTTCGCTGACGACCATCTGTCCGATGTTGTGCCGGGTCGTTTCGTACTTGGGTCCGGGGTTGCCCAGTCCGAAGACCAACCATGCTTCGTTCGACATTGCCGTCCTTGTCCGTCGTGTCCATGTCCGCCGACCGGGCGGTGATGCTGCTGCCTTCGCTCGCGCGAGACGCGTGAGCCGGGGTTCTCTCCCGTGAGACGAATTCGGTGGGCCGCCAGACAGGCGACCCACCGAACAGCGTAGTCAGTCAGTGCTCCTCACGGCATCTCGGTGCAGTGAGGAGAGAAGATCACTCCTCTTCGGAGGCCTCTTCCTCACCGGACTCCGCAGCAGCCTCTGCCTCGGTCGACTCTTCAGCGGTCTCTTCCTCGGCATCGGACTCGGTGTCCATCTCGGCCTCTTCGGAGACGTTGACGATGAGCTGCTCTTCGTCGGCGACGAGCTCGACGCCTGCCGGCAGCTCGACCTGACCTGCCAGGACGTGCTCGCCGGCGGGACGGCCCTCGATGGTGACCTCGATGAGCTCGGGCAGCTTCGTCGCATCGGCCATGACGGCGATGGTCGACTCTTCCTGCGAGACCATGGTGCCGGGAGCGGCTTCTCCGACGACGTGGATGGGCACGTCGACCTCGATCTTCTCGCCGCGCTTGACGATGATGAGGTCGAGGTGCTCGATATCACGACGCACGGGTTCGATCTGGACGTCACGCGCAATGGCGAGGACGTTCTTCGATCCGTCGGTGCTTTCGATCTCGAGCAGCGCGTTCGCGTGCTTGAGAGCCAGCATGGTGGCGTGGCCCTCGAGCGACACGTGGACGGGGTCTCCGCCGTGACCGTAGATGACAGCGGGGATGCGACCCGCGCGGCGGATGCGGCGTGCTGCGCCCTTGCCGAACTCGTTGCGAGCTTCGGCCAGAAGTTTGAAGTCAGCCATTTTCTCTCCTTCGTGGTGAACTTACCTTCGAGCACCACGGCGAAACAGCCTGAGAACCCACGCGAACCTCGAACCCAGTGGGCTTGAGTTCGTGGGACAGGACCGCGTCGATCACGGAGACATCAGTCTCCCTCGCCGAGGCAACCCAGCTATTCTACGGCACCGTCCGTTTCGGCACCAATTCGAGAGGTCACGGCTGCGGCGCAGGCATCGATCCCGGTCTCGGTGAGGAGGATGTCGTAGTGATTGGTCCCCTGCACATCGACCATGCCCATCCGCGGCCATCGCCGGGCGAAGTCAGCGGTCAGCTCGGGCGGGTAGAGGCCAGGTTCGGCGGCGACGAGGTCGCGTTCGGCGAAGAGGAAGACCACCTCGGCCTGGGAGTCGTCACTGCCCATGATCGTCTCCAGCGCCTCACGGTAGGCCGACCCGGTGTACATGTCCGCCGAATCGGCCTGCATCGCCTCCACCGAGGTCGACGGCTGGAACGAATGGTCGTCCTTGGCCGCCAGGTCATAGACGAAGCTCTCGGTGGCCACGGTGTCGAGGCCGTCGACGAAGGCGGGGTGAGCGGCGAAGTACGCCAGGTACTCCTCGACGCTGCCGAAGCTCATCGACAGCCGCTCGGCGGCCGGGCCGAGGACGGCGGCGATGAGGTCGTCGGTGTCGAGATCCTCATCGTTGAGGTCATCGACGGGACCGTCTCCATGGGGCTGTCCCACGGGCAGGGGAAGCCCCCCGTCGATGAGGACGGGACCGCAGAAACGACGGGCCGCCTCGGCGCCGGCATCAGTGATCTGCTCAGCCGACATCCCGGCCAGGGTCACGGCGACGAACCCGCCCATGGAATGCCCGACCAGGGTGACGGGCCCGTCCGGGGCGAAGGTGTCGACGACAGCGAGGACGTCCTGGGCGTGGGCGGCCATTCCGTACGGGCCGGGCAGGGTGCGGGAATCGGCCCGCCCGCGCAGGTCCGGGCCGATGACGCGGACGCTGGGCAGTGCGGAGACGAGGCCCGCGAAGAACAGGTGGTTGGAGGTGATGCCGTGGATGACGCACACGGTGGGCACACGTCCGGGGCCGGTCGCCACCGGCTCCCACACTCCCACGGACAGCTGCCCTCCGGGAACGTCCACGCGGTACCGGTTGTAATCGTGTGAGGACATCGTCCCTGATCCCTTCGCTTAGGCGTTGTCTCCAGTGTAGGACCTCACAGCAGCGGCGACGATGGGGTTCCGCGCATCGAACCGACCGGGCCGCCGGCTCCGGCGTGGCCGAATCACCTGGTCCGAACGCGGCGGAGCCCCGAGCTCACCTGGTCTGAACGGGGCGGAGCCCCGAGTCGATGATCGACTCGGGGCTCCGTCGGTGTCAGTGGCCGCACCTCCGTGCGGACGGTCGTGGGCTCAGACCTCGAAGAGGCTCGTGACCGATCCGTCCTCGAAGACCTCGTGCACGGCACGGGCGATGAGCGGGGCGATCGAGAGCACGGTGAGCTTGTCGAACTTCTTGTCTTCGCTCAGCGGCAGGGTGTTGGTGACGATGACCTCTTCGGCCACGGAGTTCGACAGGCGTTCGACGGCCGGGCCGGAGAACACGGCGTGGGTGGACACGACGATGACGCCCTTGGCGCCGGCCGCCATGCAGGCCTCGGCGGCCTGGACGATGGTGCCGCCGGTGTCGATCATGTCGTCGACGAGCACGCAGGTGCGACCCTCGACCTCACCGACGACGCGGTTGGCCTTCGTCTCGTTCGGTCGGGTGATGTCGCGGGTCTTGTGGATGAAGGCCAGCGGCACTCCGCCCAGTGAGTTCGACCAGTTCTCGGCGACCTTGATGCGCCCTGCGTCGGGAGAGACCACGGCGAGATCGCCGGGATAGTTCTCCTTGACGTATCCGGCGAGGATCGGCATGGCGATGAGGTGGTCGACGGGGCCGTCGAAATACCCCTGGATCTGCGCGGTGTGCAGATCGACGGTGATGATGCGGTCGGCACCGGCGGTCTTGTACAGGTCGGCGACGAGGCGAGCGGAGATGGGCTCACGGCCGCGGTGCTTCTTGTCCTGCCGTGCGTACGGAAAGAACGGGGCGATGACGGTGATCCGCTTGGCCGATGCGCGCTTGAGCGCGTCGACCATGATCAGCTGCTCCATCAGCCATTCGTTGATGGGAGCACAGTGGGACTGGAGGACGAAGACGTCGCTGCCGCGGACCGACTCTGAATAGCGGACGTAGATCTCACCGTTCGCGAAGTTGTAGATGTCGGTGGGGAGGAGTTCGGTCCCCAGGTTCTCCGCGACTTGTTCGGCGAGTTCGGGGTTTGCCCGACCGCTGACCAGGACGAGCTTCTTATCGCCCGTCGTCGTTATCTCATTCACTTATCCGTTCCCCTTCGGACGCGTTCTCGGCGGCCTGCGCTGCAGGCGTGCCCGGACGGTTTGTCTGGACCCAGCCCTCCAAGTTGCGCTGCGGGGCCACGGAGATGGCCAGCGCTCCTGCAGGGACATCCTTGCGCACCGTCGTGCTTGCACCCGAATAGGCGCCGTCGCCCACGGTGACAGGGGCGACATACATATTGTCCGAGCCCATGCGTGCATGCTTGCCGATGACGGTGCGGTGCTTGTTGACGCCGTCGTAGTTGACGAACACCGAGGCGGCTCCGATGTTCGAACCCTCCCCGATCTCCGCATCGCCGACGTAGGAGAGGTGGGGCACCTTCGCACCCTTGCCGATATCGGCGTTCTTCGTCTCCACGAAGGTGCCGATCTTTCCGGACTCGCCGAGCTTGGTGCCCGGACGCAGATAGGCGAACGGTCCGACATCGGCCTTCGGACCGACGACGGCGAGCTCACCGTGGGTGCGCACAACCTGTGCGCCCTCTCCCACCTCGGTGTCCTTGAGCGTGGTGTCGGGGCCGACGATGGCACCGGCTCCGATGTCGGTGGCGCCCAGCAGCTGGGTGCCCGGCAGGATCGTCGCATCGGCGGCGATGGAGACGTCGACGTCGATCCACGTGGTGTCGGGGTCGATGATGGAGACTCCGGCGCGCATGAACTTCTCGCACTGGCGCCGGTTGAGTTCCTTGCCGAGGTTGGCCAGCTGCACGCGATCGTTCGCTCCTTCGACCTGCCACAGGTCGTCGGTGGCGGTGGCGGCAACGGACAGCCCGGCTTCGCGGGACAGTCCGATCACGTCGGTGAGATACTTCTCACCTTGGGCGTTGTCGGTGGTCAGAGACGCCAGACCCTGCCGCAGCGCGGAGGCGTCGAAGGCGTAGATCCCGGAGTTGATCTCGCGGATGGCCCGCTCGGTCTCGCTCGCGTCCTTCTGTTCGACGATGCTCAGCAGGGCGCCGTTCGCGTCGCGGACGATGCGGCCGTACCCGTTGGGGTCGTCCACCTCGGCGGACAGGACGGTCACGGCGTTGGAGTCGGATTCGTGGATCTCGACGAGCCCGGTGATCGTCTCGGTCGTCAGCAACGGCACATCGCCGTAGGTGACGACGACGGTTCCGCTGAGGTCCTCGGGCAGCTGCGTCAGCGCACATTCGGTGGCGCGTCCGGTGCCGGGGAGGTCATCCTGGTCGGCGATGAGCAGGGTCCGCTGGGAGGACACGGGGAGGGAGTCGAGGTGGGCGACGAGCTGATCGCGCTCGTGGCGGACGACGACGATGAGGTGTTCGGGAGAGGTTCCGGCCGCAGCTGCGACGGAGTGATGGAGCAGGGAGCGTCCGCCGATGGGATGCATCACCTTGGGAAGAGCCGACTTCATTCGAGTGCCTTGGCCCGCTGCCAGTACGATGACGGCGGTCGGATGAGTCTGCGACATAGTTGAATCCTTCGCATGTCGGGTTGGGCCAGCTCCGCCCATAGGATTCGAACCTATACTGCACGGCTCCAAAGGCCGGCGTGCTGCCATTACACCAGGGCGGAACAGCGTGCACCAGGAGAGGGGCCCGCGCTCACGAGACACCATCATGCCACTACGATTAACTGTATGGAAATTCTACGCGAGATTCTTCTGACCCTGCATCTGCTGGGCATGGCGATCATTGTCGGTGGCTATTTCACCGTCATCCGCTCCCCCAGAGTGATGCCGGGAATGCTGCATGGCGCTTATCTGCAGCTGCTCACCGGCCTGCTGCTCATGGGCCTGGCCGAGATGGGCGATGGCACCGTCAACCATATGAAGATCGGGATCAAGCTGGTCGTGGCGATCCTCGTCACGGTCTTCGCCTTCATCGGCGACAGGAAGCAGAAGGCCTTCGCGGCGTCTGCCCCCGCCGAGGGCGGTGCCGTGGCGGTGAAGAATCCGTCGGCGACCATGGCGCACCTGGTCGTCATCTTCGCAGTCATCAACGTGATCGTGGCCGTCTTCGTCCACTGATAACCCCCCATTTGCTACCTGACGGCGGCTGAGCAACCTCGCGCGAGGTTGCTCAGCCGCCGTCAGGTAGTTCTGAGGGGTGTGACCTCGTGTCCGGGGCTGACGGTATCGTTGGGGGCGACATGACTGCTGCAGCTGAACACACCGACCATGCCGCCGGCGCCGACTCCCGAGCGGCCGAACTCCTCACCGGACTCAACCCCAGGCAGCGCGAGGCCGTGATCCACACCGGGTCCCCACTGCTCATCGTCGCCGGAGCCGGATCGGGCAAGACAACCGTGCTCACTCGACGCATCGCCTATGCTCTGGCCACCGGTCGCGCCCACCCCGGTGAAGTCCTGGCGATCACATTCACGAACAAGGCCGCGAAGGAGATGGCCGAACGCGTGTCCTCGATCGTCGGCCCCGCTTCCCGCGCCATGTGGGTCTCGACCTTCCACTCCTCGTGTGTGCGCATCCTCCGCCGCGAGGCGAAGGTGCTGGGCATGAAGTCGAACTTCACCATCTACGACGCCCAGGATGCTCAGCGACTCGTCGCTCAGATCCTCAAGGAGCTCGGCCTCGACACGAAGAAATACGCACCACGGGCCATCCTGCACCGGATCTCGAACCTCAAGAACGAGCTGCAGACCCCCGATGACTTCATCCCGCGCCCCAACAACCCCGCCGACGAGGTCCTCGCCGACGTCTTCAAGCGCTACACCTCTCGCCTGCGCCTGGCCAATGCCTTCGACTTCGACGACCTCATCGCAGAGACCGTCCATCTCTTCGGCGCCTTCCCCGAGGTAGCCGATTCCTACCGTCGCCGGTTCCGCCACATCCTCGTCGACGAGTACCAGGACACGAACCCGGCACAGTACGCCCTGATCAAGGCCTTGGCCGGTAATGGTGCCGGAGGTCCCACGGGAGCCGAACTCACTGTCGTCGGCGACGCCGACCAGTCGATCTATGCCTTCCGCGGTGCCACTGTCCGCAATATCGTCGAGTTCGAGAAAGACTTCCCGAATGCGGACACCATTCTGTTGGAGCAGAACTACCGCTCGACGCAGAACATCCTCGACGCGGCCAATGCCGTGATCGCGAACAACGACGACCGCCGGGAGAAGAAGCTGTGGACCTCGGAGGGAACGGGTGAGCAGATCGTCGGCTGGGTGGCCGAGAACGAGCAGGGCGAAGCCCGGTTCATCGTCGACCGCATCGACGACCTCATCGACGAAGAGAAGTACACCTACGGTGATTTCGCAGTCTTCTACCGCACGAACGCGCAGTCGCGTGCCATCGAAGATGCACTGGTCCGCTCCGGAATCCCGTACAAGGTCGTCGGCGGCACCCGCTTCTACGAGCGCAAGGAGATCAAGGACGCCCTCGGCTACCTGCGCGTCGTCTCGAACCCCGATGACGACGTCAACCTGCGACGCATCCTCAATGTGCCCAAACGCTCCATCGGCGACCGCACCGAAGGCCTCATCGCCGACTTCGCCGACCGGGAGAACATCAGCTTCTTCACCGCTCTGGGCCGCCTCGACGAGATCCCGCACCTGAGTTCGCGCGCCCTGACCTCGGTGAAGAAGTTCTTTGACCTCATGCAGGATCTGCGCTCGACCGCCGAGTCCTCTCCTCTCTCCCGCGTCATCGAGGCGATCCTCGAACAGTCCGGGTACCTCGAATCGCTGCAGAAGAGCACCGATCCGCAGGACGAGTCCCGCGTCGACAACCTCGCCGAGCTCGTCGCCGTGGCCGAGGACTTCGTCGCCACTCGTGAAGCCGCGGTTGCGGAACCAGGCACACCAGATGATGCTGACACCAACACAGGCATCGACACCGAGGTGACCGCCGCCGAAACGGCGACCGAGACAGGGAACGAAACCGCCGCCGAGGGGGCCGCTCCCGACGCCGGTGACACCGGTTCCGCTGACGCCTCCGCCGCTCCGGGTGTCGGGCCCGCGGCGATCGACCAGTTCCTCGAACAGGTGGCTCTGGCCTCGGACACGGATCAGATTCCCGATGCCGAACTCGGCCAGGTCACGCTGATGACTCTGCACACGGCCAAGGGCCTGGAGTTCCCGGTGGTCTTCCTCACCGGACTCGAAGACGGCGGGTTCCCGCATTCGCGGTCGTTCGAGAATCCGCAGGAGCTGTCGGAGGAGCGACGTCTGGCGTATGTCGGGCTCACGCGCGCCCGGCAGCGGCTGCTCGTCACCCGCGCGGAGACCCGCAGCATGTGGGGTCAGCCTCAGTACAATCCGCCGAGCCGGTTCCTGTCCGAGATCCCGGAGAACCTCATCAGCTGGGAGAACACAGGCAGCTTCTCCGGAGGATTCTCCGGCGGCTTCGGCTCGGGAGGGTTCGGATCCGGCGGGTACGGCTCCGGCGGCTATTCCTCCGGATACTCCGGAGGCTCACGCGGCTTCGGGTCGTCGCGCTCGTCCGGCAGCGGATCCCGCTCGAGTGCGAGTCCATCGGCCCCGGTCGCCGGATTCCCCAACCGAATCCGCCCCAACCGTGAGGTCATCTCCGTCGAGGTCGGCGAAAAGGTCTCGCACGAGTCCTTCGGGCTCGGCACCGTCACCGAGGTCAACGGCGTCGGCGACAAGACCGTGGCGGTCGTCGATTTCGGTTCGGCCGGGTCGAAGCGACTGCTGCTGCGCTACGCCCCGATCGAGAAGCTCGGCTGAGTCGACCGCGGCGGCGGATGCACGGTTCAGCCGTGCTTGCTCCCCCGCTGCGGTGCACAAGAAAGCGCCGAGGAGAACCTGAGTTCTCCTCGGCGCCTTTTCCATGCCGGACGCGGCTATGGAGTGAAAGTCAGTCGTTGCCGAACTTGCCATCGGCTCCGTCGCGACCCTTGTCGATCTGGTCTTCGAACTTGCCGCCGGTGGCGTTGTTGGCGGCGTCAGCAGCCTTGTCCAGGCCCTGGTCGCTGATCTCTTCACCCTTGTCGCTATTCATGGCGTCCTTGGCTTTGTTTGTCAGATCGTCCAGTCCCATGCTGTCTCCTTTCATCGGAAAAGGTTCTCAGCGAACCTCCTGACGCCACTCACCTTGCCATTGTTCCCGACGAGACGACACCTGTCGGTTCCATTTCTCAGCAAATGCACATACTGCGTTTTTCCGAGGTCGACCCGTCATCTGCTCAGGGGCACGAGGAAGGCCAATCCGACAAGCAGTCCGGCGAACAGCAGACAGGTGGTGATGTCGACGGCCTTCGACCGGTTCGTCCACACTTCGGTCCACGGAGGGGGCATCGCGCGGAACCCGGCGAGGCCGGCGGGCACGATCGCCAGGATGACAGCGCCGAGGCGGAAGTCGACGACCGAGCATGCCGCGGCGGCGGCGACTCCCAGGAGGCAGCCGAGCAGCACCCAGTCACGCCGGGTGGGATGGGCGTACCGGCGTTTCCAGTAGATCCATCGCTTGGCGATCGGCCCTCTCCCCCGCCGTGCATGGCGGGGGTGGGGTCGTTTCATCTCAGTGGAAGAAATGGCGGCTCCCGGTCAGGTACATCGTGATGCCGGCCTCCTCCGCGGCCGCGATGACCTCATCGTCGCGGATCGATCCGCCCGGCTGCACCACGGCGGTGACCCCGGCGTCGATGAGGATCTGCAGACCGTCGGGGAAGGGGAAGAAGGCGTCCGACGAGGCGACCGCACCCGCGGCGCGTTCGGCTCCGGCCCGTTCGACGGCGAGTTTGGCCGAGTCGACACGGTTGACCTGGCCCATGCCCACCCCCACCGAGGCGCCGCCCTTGGCGAGCAGGATCGCGTTGGATTTCACGGCCCGCCCGGCCTTCCACGCGAATTCGAGGTCGGCAAGAACCTCCGGGGTTGCTGCCGATCCTGCGGCCAGGGTCCAGTTCTCCGGGGAGTCTCCCTCGGCCTGGAAGGCGTCGCGGTCCTGGACGAGGAAGCCA
The DNA here is from genome assembly GCF_011617705.1 of Brevibacterium limosum. Taxonomy (NCBI): domain Bacteria; kingdom Bacillati; phylum Actinomycetota; class Actinomycetes; order Micrococcales; family Brevibacteriaceae; genus Brevibacterium; species Brevibacterium limosum. Next base: position 2,759,181 of record NZ_CP050154.1, read on the forward strand.
CCGCTGATCGGCTTGATCTCGACGGTGGGGGCATCGATGTCGCCGAGTTCGAGCAGACGCAGGTTCTTCTTCGTCGTGAGGATCTCGAGGGCCTCGGCGCTGAAGGACGGAGCAGCCAGGCACTCTGTGAAGATCGGCTTGATCGAAGCGGCCAGCTCGGCGTCGACCTCACGGTTCGTGGCGATGACACCGCCGTAGGCCGACAGCGGATCGCATTGGTGGGCGGTCTTGTGCGCTGCGGCTGCGGTCTCACCGACGGCGATTCCGCACGGGTTCGCGTGCTTGATTATGGCCACGGCCGGCTGGTCGAAGTCGAAGGCTGCGCGGATCGCGGCATCGGTGTCCGTGTAGTTGTTGTACGACATCGCCTTGCCGCCGAGCAGCGTTGCACCGGCGATTCCGGCGGTGCCGTCGGAGTACACGGCGGCGGCCTGGTGCGGGTTCTCTCCGTAGCGCAGCTCGGCGATCTTCTCACCGGTGAGTCCCGCGAATGCGGCCTTCTCCTCGGTGGCGAGTTCTGCGGCGAACCAGGAGGCGACAGCCGAGTCGTAGGCCGCGGTGTGGGCGAAGGCTCTTGCGGCGAAGGAGCGTCGGGCCTCGAGGTCGAAGCCGTCTGCGGCAGCGGCGTCGAGCACGGCCGAGTAGTCGGCCGGATCGGTCACGACGGTGACCGTGGGGTGGTTCTTCGCCGCCGCGCGCACCATCGAGGGCCCGCCGATGTCGATCTGCTCGATGCAGTCGTCGAAGCCGGCTCCGCTGGCGACGGTGTCGGCGAACGGGTAGAGGTTGACGACGACGAGGTCGAAGGGTTCGATCTCGAGTTCGGACAGCTGTTCCAGGTGCTCGGGTTTGCGGGAGTCGGCGAGGATGCCGGCGTGGACGCGCGGGTGGAGGGTTTTGACCCGTCCTTCGAGGCATTCGGGGAACCCGGTGAGCTCTTCGACCTTCGTCACCGCGGCCCCCGTCTCGGCGATCTTCGCCGCCGTGGATCCGGTCGACACGATCTGGACTCCGGCTGCGTGGAGGCCGCGAGCCAGCTCCTCCAGTCCGGTCTTGTCGTAGACGCTGATCAGCGCTCTCTTGATCGCGCGGGTTCCTGTCACAGATCCTCCTTGAGGTTCGGTCGCCGGTCGGTTCTTCGCACGGCGGGGTCAGTGGGCGGTCGTCGCCGAGGCGGCATATCCGCGGACATGCCGACCGTCGACGACGAGGTCGGTGTGGGCCAGGTGCGCGAGCAGACGCACGAGCTCTTCGCGTTCACGGGCTTTGATGTTCTCGTGCACGGTCTCCTCGGTGTCGTCATCGCCGATGGGCACCGCGTACTGGGTGATGATCGGTCCTGTGTCGACTCCCGTGTCGACGAGATGGATGGTTCCGCCGGTCAGCTTCACCCCATGGGCGAGCGCGTCGCGGACTCCGTGTGCGCCCGGGAATGAGGGAAGCAGGGCCGGGTGGGTGTTGATGATCCGAGAAGGGAAGGCTTCGACGAAGCCGGCGCCGAGGATGCGCATGAAACCGGCTGAGACCACCCAGTCCGGGGCGAGTCCGGCCACCGTGTCCTTCAGGGCCGCGTTCCACTCGTCACGGTCGGCGAAGTCCTTGGGCCGGACGACGAAGGAGGGAATCGAATGCTGCTCGGCTCTGGCCAGGACTCCGGCCGTGGCCGAATCGGCTCCGATGGCGACGATGTCGACTCCGCGGGCCCCGTCGGCGAAAGCGTCGATGACGGACTGCGTGAGGGTCCCGGATCCTGAGGCCAGAAGAACGGTGCGCACCCGCACAGTCTAACGTCTGCCGCGCACGGACGATGCCCGGCTGTCATCGTGCGGACACGGCCCGCCGAGGCATTTGTCAGTCGACTGTGAGAAACTGGCGTGGTGACGTCACCGCAGAATACCGAAGAGAAGAAGGCGCCGACCCCCGAAGAGGAGGCACAGGCCGCACCGGCACGACATGGGCTCGTCCTGATCCTGCTGATCCTCGCCTCGGTGCTGACGTTCACCTATCAGCTGCCATTCAAGCTCGCCGCCATCGGCTTCGCCATCGCCGCGGTCGTGTGGTCGGTGAAGTACATCGTCGCCGTGGTCAGGACCAAGCAGCGCCGGAACATGTCCTTGGGCATCCTCGGCGGCCTGCTCAGCGTCTATCTCATCTTCTCCACGATGTCGTCGGTCGTCCTCTGGCCGGTGCAGTCGAAGTACGAGGAATGCCTGCGCGATGCGATCACGCAGCAGGCGCAGCTGTCCTGCACCAGCGAATATCAGTCGGGTCTGGGTGACTGGTTCAAGCAGATCACCGGCCAGGAACTCGATCTGCCCGGCACCAACTGACCGACATGGTCCGATCCCCGATCGTTCAGCGCTGATCTCCACACCGAGGATGCCCTTGACTCACGTCTGAGACCACCTCCGAGTCGGCGTGCAGTTCACGCCGCAACTGCGGCGAGTGCGCTTCCCCTCATCACGGGGCACCGAGGCGGCCCACCCGTCTATCGCAGTTCGTCTTCGTCGACGATGTCGTCGGCGACCGGTTCCGGCACGTCCTTGCCGAAGGCATCCGCTGTGTCGCCCTCGCCGAATTCATCCTCTCCGTCATCATCGGCGAAATCGGAGTAGACGGTGTGCAGACCGGAGAGTCTGATCAGCAGCAGGCCGGCGACCGTCCCCACACCGATCCACCCCGTGATCGCCGGCGCTGACGTCAGCGCCGAGGGCCCGAATCCGGACAGGCCCAGCGGCCCCAGGGCTCCGCCGGCGAAGAGTGCGAGGATCTCGAAGGTGACGAACAGGAGTCCGATCGCGATTCCGAGCCCCGTCCAGGACTGTGCGGCGATTTCGCGAGCTCGGACACGACCGAGGATGACGCACAGCAGACCGACCAGCACGAGAAGTGCCGGTGCGGCCGCCGTCCACGCCGGATAGTCACCGGTCAGCAGCCGCAGCACGTGCACATCGGGCACCGGTGCGGACGTCGACCTGAATGCCGAGCTCGTCCCCGCCCCGCCGATGCTCACCCCTGTCCCGGCGGTCCAGGACAGAGCCGAGTAGAAGACGCTCGGCGCGAAGAGCACCTGGACGATGATGAGACCGATGCCGGCGGCGACCGGTGAGCTGTAGACCTGCGCAGTGTCGGCGACGTCGTTCCAGCGGAGGACGATGCCGACGACGATCACGACCGCAGCAGCGGCCACGGCCGCCCACAGCAGACGACGGACGAGACTGGAGGCGACGCTCCAGGCGTCGATCCCGAGCATGGACAGCCCGGGAATGTCACCGATTCCACGGACACGAACGAAGCCCCACGCAACGGCCGAGATGAGGAAGAGGACGATTCGGAGGAATCCGCCCGGAGTCACTGTGGCCTGACCGACCAGGATCGCCAGCGCGAGCAGAGGACCGGCGTAGGCGACGACGAAGGTGCCCACAGCTGTGCCCATGAGAGCCCACCATCCACCCGGATCGTCCTCACTCTCCGTCTGACTGGCTGCGGCTGTGCTGTCGACCACTCGCTTGGCGGCCGCCGCCACGAGGAACCACAGCCCCAGAGTCACGAGACTCGGAGCCAGGGAGAAGTCGAATCCCAGAGTCGAGACGCTCAGTCCCGAGACCGTCGCCCACAGCGCGAACGCCCATTCGGGAATCGCCGAATACGGCAGCTGTGAGCCGAGACCGATGATCCAGAAGACGGTCGAGACGACGAATCCTGCGGGCACGACGATGAGGTCGATCTTCACGACTTCCATGAGGGCTGCCAAGATCGTCCGACGGTACGGCTGAGGGTGTGGAGAAGTGTGCATCAGGACCATTTTCGCTTAACCCGGCTCGGGTTCGCGGTATTGACCACGCGATTCCCTGTTCCGGGAAGTACAATTGCGCCAGGACAGGCTTGTACATGCAAAGGATGACCCCACGATGAGCAACGGGAACGATCACCCCAATTTCCCGCCACCACCCAGCGAGCCTCCGGAGAGCGGCAGACCGAAGCCGGAGTCGGAGCCGCCGACGGATGAGGGCCTTCCGGATTCGACTGACGCTGCAGGCGATGAGACTCCGTCCTCGGTGCCCGATGACCAGGCACCTCCATTGGGGGCTCCCGGTGACGATGCACCGTCACGCCCCACGGTCGCCCCGGCTGCTTCTCAGCAGAACCAGCCGCCTCAGTATTCGAGACCCGGCGCCCAGAACGACCAGTCCTTCGGCCCCGGTCAGCAGAGCGGCTCGAATGCTCCGGGCGGCCCGCAGGCAGGTCCCTATCCCGGCTCGCAGTCCCAGAGCGGACAGTCCCAGAACGGTCAGTACCCGAACAGCCAGTACCAGAACCCGCCGCAGCCGAACGGCGGCTACCCCGGCGGTCAGCCCCAGGCTGGTCAGCAATCGGGCGGCCAGTACTCGAACTCGCCCTACCCCGGAGCTCAGAACCAGCCGGGCACTCCCTATCCCGGAGCCCAGAACCAACCCGGTCAGTACAACGCCGCGCACAACCAGTCCGGGCAGTACCAGACGGGGTCTGGCCCCAACACCAACCAGACCGGCTCCGGTCCGTCGCAGGCGATTCCGCAGCCGGCTCCGGCTCCGGGCTTCGCCGGCGCTCAGAGCAGCGCGACGCGTGCCGAGAATCGCCCCGGGAAGAAGAAGGGGAAGCTTCCCCTCCTCATCACCCTCGGTGCGGTCGCGCTCGTCATCATCCTCGTCCTCGTCGGTTTCTTCGTCATCGGCAGTGTGAATAAGAACAAATACGGGCCTGACAAGGTCGCCGAGGACTACGTGGCAGCCCTGAATAAGGGTGACTTCGCAGCCGCGGAGAAGATCGCTCCCTCAACACGGCCGGAGGGCACGAACCTCGATCTGCTGCAGAAGGAATTCACCGATTCCTCCTCGGCGAAGATCGAGAAGGCCAAGGTCGAATCGTCGAAGACCGACGGAGACAAAGGAACCGTCGTCATCTCCTACGAACTCGACGGCAGCCCCTACAACGTCGAACTCTCCGCGAAGAAGGACGGCAAGCAGGATCTGTTCTTCGACAAGTGGACGATGACCGGCCCCGACCTCAATGTCATCTCCCTCGATGTTCCCGCCGCCGACGGTCTCTCCGTCAACGGCACGGACTACAAGGCGAAGTCGGGGACCACCTCGTTCGCCGTCTACCCCGGCAGCTACGATTTCACGATCCCGAAGAGCAAGTGGGTCTCCGAGGCCTCCGATACGGCCAAGGTCAACTTCCCGAAAGCCTTCGCTCCTGGTGGGCAGCCGAACAAGGGACAGGTGGCGCCCACCACCCTCAACCTCGATCTGTCCCCGACGGGCGACTTCGACAAGGAAGTTCAGAAACAGGTCGAGAAGGAACTCAAGAAGTGCTTCGACAACAAGAGCATCGAACCGAAGTGCGACTTTATCAAGTACGACCCGACCGAGATTCCCGTCGGCGGTTCGGACAAGAAACTCGATGATTTGGCGAAGAAGGACACCGCCAAATGGGATATGAAGGAGATGCCCGAGGTGAAGGCCAGCTTCGGCACCGGAGACACGAGCACCGGCTCCTTCTTCACCGACAAACCCGGCAAGTTCAACTTCTCCGTCGAAGGCAAGAAAGCCGGATCCTCGTACTTCTCCAACGGAAACTCACTGTCGGTGTCCGGAAGTGTGAAGATCGACGGAGACAAGCTCACCGTCGAATTCTTCGACTTCTGATCCCGGTGTCCGCCGTCGGTGTTTTGATGACCTCGCCTCCCCCGAGGTGAGGCAGCACCCTCGACGAGGCGGCGCTGTCCGACGAGAGCGGGCCTGTGACGACCGATTCCCGGTCATCACAGGCCCGCTGTCGTTCTTCTGTCAGCTCGTCACCGACCGTGTCGGCAGGTCGAGGTCGGCCGCGGCCTCGAACCACGTGCCGGCGGCCATGACGAGTTCGTCGGCGAAGCGTCGTCCTGCGATCTGCGCACCGATGGTCCGACCGTCGTCCATGAATCCGGCCAGCACCGTTGCCGCCGGCTGTTCGGACATGTTGAACGGCATCGTGAACCCGACATGCCCCATCGGTTCGTGCACCTGCGGGTACGGCATGGGCTGTTCGGCCGGGAATGCCGCATCCGGAGCCGTCGGCGAGATCACCAGGTCGAACTCGGCGGTGGCGGCGATCGTCCGACGCCGGATCTCCTGGACACTGTGATAGCAGCCCATCAGATCGACTCCGCTGGTGTCGGCCCCGTCCTGAGCCCACTGCTGGATATACGGCAGGATGAGCGCCTGCTCCTCGACGGGCAGTGCTTTGAGATCGGCCCACGACCGCACCCGCCAGAACAGGTCCATGTCACGGAGCAGATCATCGTCGATGAACGGATCGAGCGTGACGACTTCGGCGCCGGCCGCTGAGAACCGGTCGGCCGCCTCGGTGATGGCCGAGCGCACCTGCGCATCGGCGGCGACCCCGCACCCGGCGTCGAGCTGCAGACCGATGCGCAGTCCCCGCGGGTCGAATGCTCCCTTCGCGTCGCTGCCCGGCAGCGACTGTGCATCATCGGCGGCGAAGCGCGGCAGCCGCGAATAGTCGCGGTCGTCCGGGGCGGAGATGATGTCCATGCCGGCTTTGACATCGGCCATCGTCCGCGCGAGCGGTCCCGCACACCTGCCCAGGTAGGGGGCGTCGAGCGGAACTCGGCCGAAGCTGGGTTTGAGTCCGGCCAGACCGAGCCAGGTGCACGGCAGGCGGATGGACCCGCCGATGTCGGAGCCGATGTGGATGGGTCCGTATCCGGCGGCGGCCGCAGCACCGGCACCGGCGCTCGAACCTCCGGTCGTCAGGCTCGGGTCCAGAGGTGAGCGGGTGATTCCGTGCAGGGAGGACACTCCGGATGAGAGCATTCCCCAGTCGGGCATCGTGGTCGACCCGAGGATGACTGCACCGGCTTCTTCGAGGCGCTGGGTGATCGGGGCGTCGTGCTCGGCCACCGGCATCTCCACCCAGGCGTGGCCGCTGGGCAGCGGGACTCCTCGGCGGGCGATGTTCTCCTTGATCGTCACCGGCACACCGTCGAGGTCGCTCAGCGGTCGGCCCTCACGCCAACGTGCGGCGCTGGCCGCGGCGGCTTCCCGGGAGCGTTCGTCGTCGCGGTGGAACAGGGCGTTGATGATCGGTTCGCATTCGTCCATGCGATCCACGACCGCGGAGTGGACCTCGATCGGGTCGCAGTCTCCGCCCGCGAATGCGGCCGCCAGTTCGGCCGCACTGTGGTCGGCAAGCGATGTGGTCATGTGCTGCCCTTTCTCTCGATGGTTCGTCGGTCCAAACGCACGCGGGCCGGGCCTATCCGGCGGCGAGCGCCTCGGCCAGGCTCGGGGTGGCGGCGATGAGACGCCGCGTGTACTCCTCCTGCGGGTTCGCGTAGATGTCGTCCGTCGCACCGGATTCGACGATCTGACCGCCCTTCATCACGATGACGTCGGAGCACAGGTGTCTGACGACGCCGAGGTCGTGGGAGACGAAGAGGAGGGTCAGCGCGTATTCGTCGACGAGGTCGGTGAGCAGGTTGAGCACCTGCGCGCGCACCGAGACGTCGAGGGCGGAGACCGGTTCGTCGGCGACGAGGATCTGCGGTCGGGTGACCAGGGCCCGGGCGATCGAGATGCGCTGTCTCTGCCCGCCCGAGAACTGGTGCGGGTACCGACGCAGGGAGTCCGCATCGAGGTCGACGGCTGCGATCATCTCCTCGACCCGGGCGGTGCGTTCGTCCTTGTCGACTCCGGCGGCGATGAGCGGTTCGGCCACGGTATCAGCGATTCTCATCCGCGGGTCGAGCGAGGCGAACGGGTCTTGGAACACGATCTGCAGGTTCTCTCGCAGGCGGCGCAGAGCCTGCGAGCTCGCTGCCTCGACCCGGATGTCCCCGACGCGCACATGCCCGGTGGTCGGGCGGTCGAGGCCGGAGAGGATGTTCAGCAGAGTCGACTTCCCCGAGCCCGACTCCCCCACGATGCCCAGCCGTGCTCCGGCCGCAACCGTGAAGTCGATCCCGCCCAGAGCGGTGACGTCCGAGCGTCTGCGCCCGAACAGTCCCCGTCCGCGGAAGACCCGGGTGACGTCCGAGACCTCGATGAGCGGTGCAGAATCGCGCTCCGAGGCGGCCCTGTCGTCGTCATCGTCCATCGGGTCCTCGACGGAGGTGCTGATGCCGTCCTCTCGAGTCGGCGCCGGCGATTCCTCCTGCTGGTCGGAGCCCTCCGACTCCCCTGCCGCCGAAGTCGGCTCTGCTCCCTCGACCTGCGGCCCCGAGTAGGCGAGCGCGGTCTTCAGCGTGAAGAGTCGTCCGCGGTCGTCGGTGGCCTCGAGATCCGAGGACGCAAGGAGTCCGCGCGTGTACTCGTGCTTCGGCGCGGTGAAGATCTCGTCGACGCTGCCGGTCTCGACGATGCGGCCGCGGTACATGACGATGACCCGGTCGCAGACTCCGGCGACGACGGCGAGATCGTGGGTGATGAACAGCAGTCCCGCCTCCACTGCCGATACCCTGTCGGCGATGAGGTCGAGCATGTGCTTCTGCACGGTGACGTCGAGAGCGGTGGTGGGTTCGTCGCAGATGAGCAGCCTCGGCGAGTTGGCCAGAGCGATCGCGAGCATGACGCGCTGTCGCTGCCCGCCCGACATCTGGTGCGGGTAGGCGAATCGGGCGCTGTCCGGATCGGGCATGTGGACGTCGCCGAGCAGTTCGCGTACGCGCGCCGGGATCTGCCCCCGCGGCACCTTGCCGTGGATGCGCAGGACTTCGGCGATCTGGTCGCCGATGCGCATGAGTGGGTTGAGTGCGCTCATGGGTTCCTGGAACACCATGGATACGATGTCCGAACGCAGCCCGGCCAGGGTCTTCTCGTTCGCCTCGAGCAGGTTCCCGGAATGTCCCTGCAGGTGCATCTGCCCTCGGGCATGCAGCTCTTCGGGCAGCAGGCCCATCACGGACTGCGCGGTCAGAGATTTGCCGGAGCCGGATTCGCCGATGAGTCCGACCCGCTCCCCGGGTGCGAGGCTGAGGCTGATGTCGTGGAGCACCGGTGCGCTTGCACCGGCAGGGGTGATGGTGAGATCACGGACCTCGAGCAGGTTCTCAGGCACCTCTGGCCTCCATCTTCGGGTCGAACCGGTCACGCAGCCCATCGCCCAAGAGGTTGAATCCGAGCACCGCGAGCGCAATGAACACTCCCGGCCACAGTGCGAGTTCGGGGTGGGCGGACAGGTACTGCTGGGACTCCTGGAGCATCCGACCCCACGACGGGGTCGGGGCTTGGGTGCCGAGTCCGAGGAAGGACAGCCCCGCCTCGGCGAGGACGGAGATCGCGAACGCCACGGAGGCCTGGACGATGACCATTCCGGCGATGTTCGGCAGCACATGGACGACTGCGACGGCCGGGACCCGACGGTTCGAGGCCCGGGCGGCGCGCACGTATTCGGAGCCGAGGACCTGCAGCGTCCCGGACCTCGCGACTCGGGCGAACCCGGGGATCGCGGCGATGCCGACGGCGACCATCGCCGGCCCCGTCCCCGGTGAGTAGACGGCGGCGAAGATGATCGCCAGCAGCAGGGCGGGGAAGGCGAGGAGGATGTCGTTGGCGCGCATGATCACCGCGTCGATCCACATCCCCCACGTCTGCTTCGCGAAGAACGCGGAGATGATCCCGATCGGGGTGCCGATGAGCAGGGCGATGCCGACGGCGACGACCCCGACGAGCAGCGTGATCCGTGCCCCGACCATCACCCAGGTCAGCGTGTCCCGACCGAAGGTGTCGGTGCCGAACGGATGGGCGAGACTGCCGTTCTGGAGACGGGCGGCAGGATCGATGGCGTTCGGATCGTACGGGGTCCACACGAAGGAGACGAGGGCGAGCCCGACGATGAGGACGACGAGTGCCGAACCGATGATCATGGACGCGTTCGCCCGTCGTCCGCCCTTGTGGGGCCGGGCCGTTCCGCCCGTCGCCGAGGCGGTCGTGCCGTTCACGTCGACGCGATCGCGGGGGTTCGGGGCACCGGTCGAGGTCGGGTTCATGCGGCGTTCCTGATGCGTGGGTCGACGACGGGCACGAGGATGTCGACGATGAGGTTGATGATGAGCACGAGCAGGACGAGGACCATGACGATGCCCTGGACGGCAACGAGGTCGCGGTTGGCCACGGCGCGGACGAGTTCGGAGCCGATTCCGGGCAGAACGAAGATCTGTTCGATGATCACGGCTCCGACCAGCAGGGTGGCCAACTGGACTCCGGCGACGGTGATGACAGGGATCGCCGCATTGCGCAGTCCGTGCACGAACAGTGCCTTCGTCCTGGTCAGTCCCTTGGCGCGGGCGGTGCGGATATAGTCTTCCCGCATCACGTCGAGCACGGCCGAGCGGACGTAGCGGGTGAGGATCGCCGCCTGCACGAGCGCCAGCGACACGACCGGCAGGACGAGGCGGAGCAGGAAGCCGCCGAGGCCTTCGATCGGGGCCATCCAGCCTTGGGACGGGAACCATCCGAGGGTCAGCGAGAAGATGATGACGAGGATGATCGCGGCCAGGAAGTTCGGGATCGCGATGCCGACCTGGCTGATCGCCGAGATCGTCACACCGATCCAGTTGCGCTGCTCGAGGGCGGCGAAGGTGCCCAGGGGCACAGCGATGAGGATGGATAGGACGATGGCGGCGACGACGAGGATCGCGGTGACCTGGACGCTGTCGATGATGACGGGAGTGATCTCGGCGCCGGTGACGTAGGAGGTGCCGAAGTCTCCGGTGAGCATTCCCCCCATCCAGTCGAAGTAGCGGATGAGCGGCGGCCGATCGAGCCCGTACTGGGCTTCGAGTGCCGCCACCGCCTCCGGGGTGGCGTTCGTTCCCAGTGCCACCTGTGCCGCATTGCCCGGCAGCAGGCTCATCAGGGCGAACACCACCACCGAGGCGACGAGGAGGGACAGCGCGAACTGGATCGCACGGCTGATCGCGTAGGTGAGCATGGACGTGTGCGGTCAGGCCCAGGCGAGGTCGGCGATCTTGAACGCGTCGGAGACCCGATTGGCGGGGATCCCCTCGATATCGGACTTGGCGATGACGAGGTTCGGGAACAGGAACAGGAAGTCCGAGGCGGCATCCTCGGTGATCGTCCTCGCGATCTCCTTCATCCCCGAGATGTACTCCTCTTCCGTGCCGGTATCGGCCTTCTCCGCGATCTTCTTGATCGTCGAGTCGTCGTAGCCGATGTAGTAGTCCTCGGAGAACACGGTGAGGATATCGCGCGGTTCGGCGTGGTTGATGACCGACATGTCGAAATCGTGTTCGGTGAACGTCTTGTCCAGCCACACGGCCGGAAACTCCTGAGTCGAGATCTTCGCCTTCAGCCCGACCTCTTCGAGCTGGGCGGAGACGATTTCGGAGATCGCTTTCGCATAGGGCAGGTTCGGCACGGTGAAGGAGAACTCCTCGCCCTTGATTCCGGCCTCGTCGACGAGCTGCTTGGCCTTCTTCGGGTCGTACGTCCATACCCCGGTGAGATCTTCGTAGTACGGGTCGGTCGGGGGCACCATCGAGCCGATGAGTTCGCCGTAGCCCGCCCATGCGGTGTCGAGGACGGCCTTGCGGTCGATCGCGTGCATCACGGCTTCGCGGGCCTTCTTGTCTTTGAAGATGCCCTCGGCGTTGTTCATCGACAGCACCACTTCGCCGTTCGTGGTGCCGGAGACGATCTGATAGTCGTCGCTTTGGAACTCTCCGGCCAATTCGGGTGCCTGGAGGTTGGAGACGAGATCGATCTCTCCGGACTTCAGGGCGTTCGACGCCGAGACCGCGTCCTTGAAGTATTTGAACTGGACCGTGCTCAAAGACGGCTTCTCGCCCCAGTAGTCGTCCCGGGCGGCGAAGTCGATGGACTGTCCGCGCGTGAACTTCTCGATCTCGAAGGGCCCGGTGCCGATGGCTTCGTTCGCCAGGTCCGTGGTTCCCTCGGTGTCGAAGACGGCGCCGACGAGGCTGGTGAGATTGAACAGCCAGGTGTTCGACGGCTTCTTCAGTTCGATCGTGACGGTGGAATCGTCCGGGGTCTCGATGGACTCGACGATATCCATCTTCGACTTCAGCGCGTTCTTCCAATCCTTCTGCACTCGTTCATAGGAGTACTTCACGTCTTCGCTGGTGAAGTCCGCACCGTTGGAGAACTTCACACCTTCCTGGAGTTCGAAGGTGTAGGTCTTGCGGTCATCGGACAGCGACCAGTCCTCGGCCAGGGCGGGCTGGATCTCACCTTCGTCGTCCAGGCGGACAAGCGATTCGTAGACGTTCTCCATCAGCGCTTCGGGAATGGCGACTCCCGAGGTGGAGGTGAAGTCGAGATTGACGGGTTCGGCGGTGAACGCGATGGTCATCGAGTCCTTCTTCTGCGCATCGCCTCCGGTGTCGGAGGCTCCGGCCGAACAGCCCGTGATCAGCAGGCTTGTGGCGGCCGCTGCCGCCACCCACGTCATGATGCCCGGAGTCTTCATTGTTCTCCTCGATTTCGCCGACCACGAAGAGGGTCGTTCGCCAACACTCAAGCATCGTCAGTGTATCCGAAGTTCTCAGCTGGTGAGGCGGCTGTGTTCAGATGCCGGGCGTCTCGAGCAGACCGTTCAGAGGTTCGGCTCGTCGGCGAGGATCGCGGCCAGTGCGTCGAAGGCGATCCGGCGGTGGGAGCGGGAGTTCTTCTCCTCGGCGCTCATCTCTGCGGCGCTGAGCTCCGAGCCGTCGGGGACGAAGATCGGGTCGTATCCGAAGCCGTTCCCGCCCTTGGGTTCGGTGGCCAGCCGCCCGGGCATCACGCCCTCGGCGGTGAACTCGCGACCGTCGGCGGTCACAGCGGCAGCTGCGCAGCGGAACTGTGCTCCGCGGTGTTCGGCCGCGATATCGCCCAGCTGGGCGAGCAGGAGTTCGAGGTTCGCCCGGTCGTCGCCGTGTCGGCCGGCCCAGCGGGCGGAGAAGATCCCCGGTGCACCGCCGAGGACGTCGACGCTGATGCCCGAGTCGTCGGCGATGGCGGTGTGCCCGGTCGCGGCGGTCGCGGCACGCGCCTTGATGAGGGCGTTCTCGGTGAACGTGATTCCGGTTTCGGCGACATCGCCGAGTCCCGCCTCGGCGGCGGTGAGCACCTGGGTGTCTGCACCGAGGACGGGGCCGAGGATGGTCAGCAGCTCCCGCTTCTTGCCCTCATTGTGAGTGGCGAGGACGAAGGTGGTCATCCTGCGAGCACCTCGGACTGGATGCGGGTGAGTTCGGTGCAGCCGTGAGCGGCGAGGTCGAGCAGCTTGCCGAGCTCATCGCGGTCGAAAGGTGCTCCCTCGGCGGTGCCCTGGACTTCGATGAACTTTCCGGAACCGGTCATGACGACGTTCATATCGGTTTCGGCACGCGAGTCCTCGACATAGGGCAGGTCGAGGAGGGGCTGTCCGTCGATGATGCCGACGCTGACGGCCGACAGCGAGTCGATGATCGGCTGGTGGGCGGCGGGGATGAGCCCGGTCGAGCGTCCCTTGTCGATGGCCTTCGCCAGGGCCACATAGGCTCCGGTGATCGAGGCCGTGCGGGTGCCGCCGTCGGCTTGGAGGACGTCGCAGTCGAGGACGAGGGTGTTCTCGCCGAGCTTGTCCATGTCGATGACCGCGCGCAGGCTGCGGCCGATGAGGCGGGAGATCTCGTGGGTGCGTCCGCCCTGTTTGCCTTTCACGGACTCACGGGTGCTGCGGGAATCTGTGGCCCGCGGCAGCATGGCGTATTCGGCGGTGACCCATCCGCGGCCCTGGCCCTTGAGCCAGCGCGGCACGCCTTCGGTCAGCGAGGCCGCGCAGAGGACGCGGGTGTTGCCGAATTCCACGAGTGCGGAACCTTCGGCGGTGTTGATCCAGTCCGGGGTGATCCTGACTTCACGGAGTTCGTCTGCTGCACGGCCGTCTGCTCGCACTGTCTGCCTCTTTCGTCTCGGTGTAGCTGGTTCCTGTGGGCTGCCCGTGTCTCGGACCGTCGGCGGACCTGGGTCGTCGACGCCCTGCTGGTTGTTCGGTTGTCTGGTCGGGGGTGCGTGTCGGTCGGCGGAGCCGGTTCACACGGTCCAGGTGGCTCCGGGCTTCGCGAGCTCGATGGGTCCACGGTACTCGCCGGCCGCCTCACCGCGGACGATGGAGCAGTCGGTCCAGATCGGGATATGGGTGAGCACGAGCGCTGCCGCCTCGGCGTTCTGCGCCACCCGGCCGGCGCGTCTGCCCGTGAGATGGATGCCGCGCGCGGTGTCACGGTCTTCCTGGAAGGCGGCCTCGCAGAGGAACAGGTCGGCGCCTTTCGCTGCTTCGACGAGGTTGTCGCACTCATCGCTGTCACCGGAATACGTGATGACCTTGCCGGCCGCGTCCGTGATCCGCAGGGCGTAGGCCTCGACGGGGTGGTCGACGAGGAAGGCTTCGATGGTCAGCGACCCGATCTGGTGCCTGCTGCCGTGGTCGAGGTCGGTGAACTCGAAGGCGTGGTCGAAGTCCGAGTCGTCTCCTCCATTGGCGACCGGGGACTTTCCGGGATCCGTGTAGTAGGCCCGGTACAGGCGCTCCTTCGCACCGGCCGGAGCGAACACCGGGGTGCGGGTGCGGATCGTTCCCGTGTCGGAGATGTCGCCGTTGAAGAACTTGGGGTCGAAGCAGTGTTTGACGTAGAGCCCCGTCATGTCCATGCAGTGATCCGGGTGGAGGTGGCTGAGCACGATCCCGGAGAGACGATCGGTGTCAATCGTCTCCTGCAGGGGACTGAGCGCACCGGACCCGAGGTCGAGGATGATGCGAGTGGGTGTGTCCTCGTCGGTTTCGATGAGGTAGCAGCTGGCGAGGGCGCCGCGCCCCGGAAAGGACCCGGCGGTGCCGATAGCGGTGAGTCTCATATCTCGTCATCCCCTTGCGTCTGGTCGAGCAAGGTCGTCGTCAGTCGGTCCTGAATCCAGGTCAGGAAGTCGTACAGGGTCAGGGTGAGGTCTTCCGATTCGGAGAGGTCCTCGCGGTGATCGTACTTCTCCTCCTGCGCCTCCTCGGTGTCGATCCCGAGGCGGACGGCGAGGACGAGTCGCAGATCGTTGAGACCCTTCATCCATGCCAGCACCTCATCGCGGGTCAGGGAGATGTCGTTGCCCCTGCTCAGTCCCAGCAGCACGATTCGCACATTATGTGCCTTGGCCTGTTTGAGATCGAACTCGGTGAGGCGGCGGAACTCCGCTGAACGCTCTGCGTCTTCGGGATCGACGTCGGGCAGCAGCCGCAGCAGCGCCGGGTCCTCCGGGCGGGGCCGGTCGACGAGTCCGAGTCGGGCTTCCCAGTTCTCGGAGTCCGGACGGTCATCATCGCCGTCACCGTCTTCGGCCAGCAGAGCTGCGAGATCGGTGAACACGGTGAGCATGAGCGAGCGTTCGTTGTCCTGCAGGGTGAGGACGACGTCGTCCCCTCGTGCGTCGATAGCGGCCATGTGTCAGTCGGATCCTGAATCGGGTTGGCACGCGGCCCACAGGCCGTATTCGTGCATCGCTTGGGTGTCTCGTTCCATGGCTTCGCGGCCTCCGGTGGCGACCACGGAGCGGCCGTTCTCATGGACTTCGAGCATGAGTGAGTGGGCCTTCTCCTCGGAGTATCCGAAGTAGGTCTGGAACACGAAACTGACATAGCTCATGAGGTTGACCGGGTCGTTGAAGACCACGGTCCTCCAGGGCTTGGCCAGGTCCTCGGCGGGTCGGACGTCGACCTCCGGCTCGAGGACTGGTGTCGTTGGATTGCTCACGTTTCCAGCTTACGGCAGAACACTGACGCTGTCGTGACGTAAGATCGCGCCTATGAGTGATCTCACACGGACCGATTCGACGGCATTCTTCACGGATCAGTACGAATTGACGATGGTGCAGGCCGCCTTGGAATCCGGCGCCGCCCACCGCAAGAGCCTCTTCGAGGTATTCGGTCGCAGTCTTCCCGCAGGCCGCCGCTACGGAGTCGTCGCCGGGACCGGTCGGATCCTCGAGATGATCCGCGACTTCCGCTTCGGAGATGCCGAGCTGTCGTTCCTCAGCCGGGAGAACATCGTCGACTCGCGCACCATCGACTGGTTGGCGAACTATCGGTTCTCCGGCAATATCCGCGGCTATGCCGAAGGCGAGATCTACTTCCCGGGATCTCCGCTGCTCACGATCGAGTCGACGTTCGCCGAGGGCGTCATCCTCGAGACGCTCATCCTCTCGGCGATGAACTACGACTGTGCGGTCGCCTCGGCGGCATCCCGGATGGCCCAGGCGGCCGGCGATCGGCCCTGCGCGGAGATGGGCGGACGACGCACGAACGAGCACGCGGCGGTGGCTGCGGCTCGGGCCGCTGTCATCGGCGGCTTCGCTTCGACGTCGAACCTGGCGGCGGGCCTGCAGTACGGTCTGCGCACGATCGGCACCTCGGCCCATTCGTTCACTCTCCTCCACGATTCCGAACGGGAGGCCTTCGCCGCCCAGCTGAAGTCCTTGGGCACCGATACGACTCTGCTCCTGGACACCTACGACGTCGAGGAGGCGCTGGCCACGGCGGTCGAGCTGGCCGGGGCGAACCTCGGCGGTGTGCGCATCGATTCCGGTGACCTCATCGAACAGGCCAGCGAGGTTCGGGAGAGCCTGGACCGTCTCGGGGCCCGCGACACGACGATCACCGTCACGAGCGACCTCGACGAGTATGCGATCGCCGCCCTGGCCGCCTCCCCCGTCGACTCCTACGGTGTCGGTACGCGCGTGGTCACCGGTTCCGGTGCCCCCGCCGCGGGGCTGGTGTACAAGCTCGTGGCGCGAGCCGATGAGGCCGGCGAGTGGACCTCGGTGGCCAAACATTCCTCCGGCAAGCCCTCCCGGGGCGGGCACAAAGAGGCGCTGCGCCTCATCGACGGCCCGATCGCGGTGGAGGAGGCGGTCGGCATTCCGGCTCTGCCCGATGACCTCGGTGAAGGGCGTCGGCTCAGCGCCGATCTCGTCGTCGACGGTGAAGTCGACGAATCGTTCATCGGTGCGGCAGGCGTGAGGAGGGCCTGCGCCCGGCACGACGAATCCCTGGCGGAGCTGCCGCGTTCAGCCCGCCGCCTCCAGGACGGCGAACCCGCCATCCCCACCGTCTTCTATTCCGCCTGATCCGCATCCGCTGAAAGGGCCCGGCCCTGTCACCGACAAAGCCGCCGAGGCGGCCGCACCGGCTGCCTCGGCGGCTTCGCTGATCTCACGCCCGGCGGGTCTGCCCGACCGGCGTCCGGATCTCACTTCTTGCCGATGAACCAGCCCTGCAGCTTCGTGATCCGCGCCTGAATCTGCTCACGTGTGGCTTGGGCGACGGCCGGTCCCCCGCAGGCTTTGCGGAGTTCGACATGCACGTTCTGGTGGGGTGTGCCGGTACGTCTCGACCATGCGCCGACGAGGCTCTGGAGCTGGTTGCGCTCTTCCTTCATCGCCCGGTGTTCGAGTTCGCTCGTCTCCGCCTCCGGGGCCGGGGGCGCCGCAGCGGTCTTGCGCTTGGCCTGCCGGGCCTGCTGGGTGCTCAGCAGCTCACGCACCTGGTCGGGTTCGAGCAGACCGGGAATGCCGATGAAGTCGAGTTCGTCCTCGGAGCCGATCGCGCCGCCGGTGCCGAATTCACCGCCGTCGAAGAGCACACGGTCGAACAGGGCTTCGGCGCCGAGGGCTTCGAACGACCCCAGCTGGTCGGAGGAAGCGCTGTCGCTGCGGTTCGCCTGCTCCATGGCTTGGTCGTCGAAGACGACGACGTCGTTCTCGTCCTCGTTCTTCGGCCGGTCGAGGGCATGGTCGCGTTCGACCTCCATCGTGTTCGCCAGTGCCATGAGGATCGGCACCGAGGGCAGGAACACCGAGGCGGTCTCGCCGCGTTTGCGGGCACGCACGAAACGTCCGATCGCCTGGGCGAAGAACAGCGGGGTCGCCGAGGAGGTCGCGTAGACGCCGACACACAGTCGCGGAACGTCGACGCCTTCGGACACCATGCGCACCGCGACCATCCACCGGTCGGTGGAGTTCTGGAACTGTTCGATCCGTTCCGAGGCTCCCGCTTCGTCGGAGAGCACCACGGTCGGCTTCTCTCCGGTGATCTCGTGCAGGCGCTTGGCGTACGCGCGCGCCGCCTCCTGGTCGGTGGCGATGACGAGGCCGCCGGCGTCGTGGACGGTGCGACGGACCTCGGTCAGTCGCATATCGGCGGCCTTGAGGACGGCCGGGATCCAGTCGCCCTTCGGGTCGAGGGCCGTGCGCCAGGCCTGCGAGTTGATGTCCTTCGTCGTCTCCTCGCCGAGGACATGCGACATTTCGTCGCCGGCCTTGGTCCGCCACGTCATGGCGCCGGCGTAGGCGAGGAAGAGAACAGGACGGACGACGCCGTCCTTGAGCGCACGACCGTAGCCGTAGGAATAGTCCGCCACCGAGGTGCGGATCCCGTTCTCGTCGGGAGCGTAGGTGACGAACGGGATCGGTGAGGTGTCCGAACGGAACGGTGTTCCAGTCAGGGACAGGCGGCGGACCGCGGGACCGAAGGCCTCCCGCACGGCATCGCCCCAGGACAGGGCATCGCCGCCGTGGTGGACCTCGTCGAGGATGACCAGCGTTCGGCCGGCGGCGGTCCGATTGTGGTGGAGCACCGGTTTGGCCGCCACCTGCGCATAGGTCAGAGCCACACCGTGGTATCCGGGTGCGTGCTTGCCCTGGGAGTTCTTGAAGTGCGGGTCGAGCTTGATGCCCACACGTGCCGCCGAGTCGGCCCACTGCACCTTGAGGTGTTCGGTGGGAGCGACGACGGTGACTCGGTTGACGACTCGCTGGGCCAGCAGTTCGGCCGCCAGTCGCAGAGCGAAGGTGGTCTTACCGGCGCCGGGTGTCGCGACCGCGAGGAAGTCCTTGGGCTGCTCCTGGAAGTAGAGTTCGAGAGCCTCCGCCTGCCAGGCACGCAACTTTCCGGCCGTTCCCCAAGCCGCGCGCTCGGGGAAAGCCGGTGGAAGTTGTTCTGCAGCGGAAGTCCCTGGTGCTGTTGGGAGACGATCCGCAGACATCTACTCCTGTGGTCCTTCGGACATCGACGCGTAGATCTCTTTGCATTTGGGACAGATCGGGAACCGCTCCGGGTCACGCGTGGGGACCCACACCTTTCCGCACAAGGCGATCAGCGGAGTCCCGGTCACCATGGACTCCATGATCTTGTCCTTGGGCGCGTAGTGGCTGAAGCGCTCGTGGTCGCCGGGCTCGACTAGCTGCTCGGACTGCTCGCGCTCGATCGTTGCTGAACCGCCTGAAGCTGGAATGGTCATGGCTCCATTGTAGTTCCCTAGAATGAGAGTCATGGACCAGGCCCACGACGATTCCCTCACAGAACGCTATCGCGAGCTCAGCGATGACATCGCCGCTGCGGTCGCCGTGATCTCCGCCACCCGGGGCAGTGCACTGCATGCGATCACGGTCGATTCGTTTCTCGACGTGTCGTACGATCCCCCGACGATGGCGGTGAGCGTCTACTCCGGCTCACGGATGATGGAGACCCTGGAAACGAGTACTCACTGTGCGATCTCGCTGCTCAATTCCGATCAGCGCGACATCTCCGAACGCCTCGGTGCCTCGGGCCAGCCGCTGTACGGATCGCTCAAGGGCATCGACACCTTTCCCGCCCCGCAGGCCGGGCAGCCGGTGCTCACCGAGGCGATCGCCTGGTTCGAGCTCGAACTCACCGAGGTGCTCGAGGTGGCGACCCACAATATCGTCGTCGGTGAGGTGGTGTCCCTGGGTGCTGGGGCGAACGCGGGAACGAGCCGCCCCCTGCTGCGGTGGCGCAAGGCCTACGGGACCATCGGAAAGCGCTGACCAGCCGAACGCGCACGGCCCCCTCCAGCCCGACCGAGGCCAGCCCGACCGAACCCACCGGGGACGACCGGAGCCCGGCAGGCACAACACAGGCCCTGCTCTGGAGAGATGCGCTTCACAGAGAAGCGAATCCGTCCCGAGCAGGGCCTGTCGCAGCGCACAGCGCCGGCGGCCGCAGCCTGTCAGCGCACAGAGCGCGGTCGGTCCCCCGACGCTTCTGGATCAGACGATCACACGACTCCTTGGGCGAGCATCGCCTCGGAGACACGGATGAAGCCTGCGATGTTGGCTCCGGCGACGTAGTCTCCGGGCGAACCGAATTCGTCGGCAGCGGCCGCGCAGCTGTCGTGGACATCGCCCATGATCTCGGCCAGGCGGGCCTCGGTGAAGTCGAAGTCCCAGGAGTCGCGGCTGGCGTTCTGCTGCATCTCGAGGGCGCTGGTGGCGACGCCGCCGGCGTTCGCGGCCTTGCCGGGGGCGAAGAGCACACCGGCGTCGGCGAAGATCTTCACGGCTTCCGGGGTGCAGGGCATGTTCGCGCCTTCGGCGAGGGCGATGACGCCGTTCTTGACCAGGGTCGCCGCCGATTCTCCGTCGAGTTCGTTCTGAGTCGCACACGGGAGTGCGACGTCGACCTCGACATCCCAGACGTTGCCGCCCTCGTGGTAGGTCGCGCGTCCGCCGCGCTGCTCGACGTATTCGGAGATGCGTCCGCGCTCGTCGAACTTGATGCGCTTCACGAGCTCTGTGTCGATGCCGTCCGGGTCATGGATGAAGCCGGCTGAGTCGGACATCGTGATGACGGTGCCGCCGAAGGCCGCGACCTTCTCTGCGGCGTACACGGCGACATTTCCCGAACCGGAGATCGAGACGGTACGGCCGTCGATGTTCTTCTTCGCGGCGGCGAGCATGTCCTTGAGGAAGTACACGACCCCGAATCCGGTGGCTTCGGTGCGGACCATGGAACCGCCGTAGGACAGTCCCTTGCCGGTGAGCACTCCTGCTTCATAGGAGTTGGTCATTCTCTTGTACTGGCCGAAGAGATAGCCGATCTCCCGCCCGCCGACGCCGATGTCACCGGCGGGCACATCGCGATATTCGCCGATGTGACGGGACAGCTCTGTCATCAGGGACTGACAGAAGCGCATGACCTCTCGGTCGCTGCGACCTTTCGGATCGAAGTCGGCTCCGCCCTTGCCCCCGCCGATGGGCAGGCCGGTGATGGCGTTCTTGAAGATCTGCTCGAAACCGAGGAACTTGACGATGCCAAGGTTCACCGAGGGGTGGAAGCGCATTCCGCCCTTGTACGGGCCCAGAGCCGAGTTGAATTGCACCCGGAAGGCACGGTTGATCTGCACCTCTCCGGAGTCGTCGATCCAGGGAACCCGGAAGATGATCTGGCGTTCGGGTTCGCACAGGCGTTCGAGCGCTGAGAGTTCCAGGTATTCGGGGTGCTTGTCCACGACGGGGCCCAGGGAATAGAGAACCTCCTGTACCGCTTGGTGAAACTCCGACTCTCCAGGGTTGCGTTGGAGCACAGTGTCGAAGATTGGCTGCAGTGATGGATGTAGACTCATGCGCACAAACATACCGTGACCCGCATAACAACAATCCGAGCGACCAGATAATGGACAGCGTTGTCCGCTCACTTCAAGTGGGATATAGGTCTTCCGCGCAGTCCGGTGGCAGCAGAACAGGAAAGAATGAGCACAATGCGGATGGACATCCCAGAGGTCTGGCCACCATTCGCACTTCATCTGCGATCCGGTGATATGGAGCTCTCCCCTGCGCGGGAGGCCGACACTCCCGAGCTCGCAGAGATCGCCCGAGGCGGAGTCAGACGGGACGGAATCGAGGCGTTCCTCGACGATTGGGACTCGGGCAGCGATGAACAGGTCGCGCGCAGCCTCGCTCAGTATCACTGGTCGACTCGCGCGACCTTCACCGTTGACGATTGGACGATGGAATTCACTGTCAGAGCCGGGGGCCGCGCTGGGTGTCCAAGGCGTGAACGGACATCGGTATCCGCTGACGAGGACCGTCTCGACCGGATCGTGGCTGGCGCTTCCTGAGCAGGGCCATGGCTACGGCACCCGAATGAGACGGGCCGTCATCGAAGCCTTCATCGGAGACTTCGGTGCTGCTCGATTCGATACAGCCTATTTCCAGGGCAACCACGCGAGCCGGCGGGTATCGGAGAAGCTCGGGTATTCACCCTATCGCAACGACACAGTCCGAGAGTTCCTCAACCTCCACACCACCGCTATTGCTACCTGACGGCGGCTGAGCTACCTCGCGCCAGGTAGCAGTACCCCCGTCAGGTAGCACCAACACACCACCACCGGTGAATAGCAGAAAGGCCCCACCCAACACAGTTGGATGAGGCCTCCCCACTCAAAAAATATTGCGGCGGTCACTTACTCTCCCACAACCACCAAGTTGCAGTACCATCAGCGCGAATGGGCTTAGCTACCGGGATCGGAACGGTTAACCGGGCGTTTCCCCACCACTATCACCACCGCAAAACCAACAAACCACCACACCCAAACCCATGCTCAGGTGGTAGTGGTCCAAGAACCGCACAGCGAACGCGAACACCAAAAACTCATGCAACATGCACACCCTATGGGTGTGAACTCTTCACATCATCCTAGAAAAACAAACAAAACTGTTTTCGCACACACCAACCCCAAAAATTGGATGGTTGATGAGTGATCGGTGTATTAGTACCAGTCAACTCCACACCTTACAGTGCTTCCATACCCGGCCTATCAACCCCATCATCTATAGGACACCTCCCCCAACAAATGTTGGTCGGAAATCTCATCTCGGAGCAGGCTTCCCGCTTAGATGCTTTCAGCGGTTATCCATCCCGAACGTAGCCAACCAGCCATGCTCCTGGCGGAACAACTGGCACACCAGAGGTTCGTCCGTCCCGGTCCTCTCGTACTAAGGACAGACCTCCACAAATTTCCTACGCACGCAGCGGATAGGGACCGAACTGTCTCACGACGTTCTAAACCCAGCTCGCGTACCGCTTTAATGGGCGAACAGCCCAACCCTTGGGACCGACTCCAGCCCCAGGATGCGACGAGCCGACATCGAGGTGCCAAACCATGCCGTCGATATGGACTCTTGGGCAAGATCAGCCTGTTATCCCCGAGGTACCTTTTATCCGTTGAGCGACCACGCTTCCACAAGCCATGGCCGGGTCACTAGTCCCAGCTTTCGCTCCTGCTCGACACGTCCGTCTCACAGTCAAGCTCCCTTGTGCACTTACACTCGACACCTGATTGCCAACCAGGCTGAGGGAACCTTTGGGCGCCTCCGTTACTCTTTAGGAGGCAACCGCCCCAGTTAAACTACCCATCAGGCACTGTCCCTGAACCCGATCAGGGTCCGAAGTTCAGGAATCCACTATGGTCAGAGTGGTATTTCACCGATCGACTCCACCCCAACTAGCGTCAGGGTTTCCCAGTCTTCCACCTATCCTACACAAACCACACCGAATCCCAATACCAAACTATAGTGAAGGTCTCGGGGTCTTTCCGTCCTGCTGCGCGTAACGAGCATCTTTACTCGTAATGCAATTTCGCCGAGTTCGTGGTTGAGACAGCAGAGAAGTCGTTACGCCATTCGTGCAGGTCGGAACTTACCCGACAAGGAATTTCGCTACCTTAGGATGGTTATAGTTACCACCGCCGTTTACTGGGGCTTAAATTCTCCGCTTCACCCCAAAAAAGGGGTTAACAGGTCCTCTTAACCTTCCAGCACCGGGCAGGCGTCAGTCCGTATACATCGACTTACATCTTCGCACGGACCTGTGTTTTTAATAAACAGTCGCTTCTCTCTGGCCTCTGCGACCACCACCAGCACATCCCAGAGCAAGTCTGGTTCACCGGGATGGTCCCCCTTCTCCCGAAGTTACGGGGGCATTTTGCCGAGTTCCTTAACCACGATTCTCTCGATCACCTTAGTATTCTCTACTCGACCACCTGTGTCGGTTATAGGGTACGGGCAACACACACCCTCACGTCGATGCTTTTCTCGGCAGCAGAGGATCACCAGATCACCCCACCAATGTGGGGCGCCCATCAGCTCTCACACACCTGTGGGGACGGATTTACCTACCCCCACGTGCTACAACCTTAGACCGTGACTACCATCGCACGGCCTGGCTACCTTTCTGCGTCACACCTCACGCTTACCGACTCCACACTCAGGTCCCCCATTTCTCACCCAGACCAACATCCGAAGATGTCAGGGGTGAGCGACGGGGTTAGTTTCGTGTGTTTTGGTACTGTCGGTTGTGTGTCGGTACCAGAATATCAACTGGTTGTCCATCGACTACGCCTGTCGGCCTCGCCTTAGGTCCCGACTTACCCAGGGCGGATTAGCCTAGCCCTGGAACCCTTGGTCATCCGGTGGACGGGTTTCTCACCCGTCTTTCGCTACTCATGCCTGCATTCTCACTCGAATCGCCTCCACCACTCGTTCACACGGCAGCTTCACCAGCAACTCGACGCTCCCCTACCCAACACCACACCATTACGGCGTATGTGGTGCTGCCACAACTTCGGCGGTGTACTTAGCCCCGCTACATTATCGGCGCTCAATCACTTGACCAGTGAGCTATTACGCACTCTTTCAAGGATGGCTGCTTCTAAGCCAACCTCCTGGTTGTCTTCGCAACTGAACATCCTTTCCCACTGAGCACACGCTTAGGGGCCTTAGTTGATGGTCTGGGCTGTTTCCCTCTCGACAATGAAGCTTATCCCCCACTGTCTCACTGCCACGCTGAACCTTGACTGGCATTCGGAGTTTAGTTGACGTCAGTAACCCGGTAGGGCCCATCAGCCATCCAGTAGCTCTACCTCCAGCAAGAACCACGCAACGCTGCACCTAAATGCATTTCGGGGAGAACCAGCTATCACAGAGTTTGATTGGCCTTTCACCCCTAACCACAGGTCATCCCCTCCATTTTCAACTGAAGTGGGTGCGGGCCTCCACGCGCTCTTACACACGCTTCACCCTGCCCATGGCTAGATCACTCCGCTTCGGGTCTAGGACACGCGACTCAATCGCCCTGTTCGGACTCGCTTTCGCTACGGCTACCCCACACGGGTTAACCTCGCCACGCACCGCTAACTCGCAGGCTCATTCTTCAAAAGGCACGCCATCACAGCCATCAAGATGCTGCTCTGACGGATTGTAAGCACATGGTTTCAGGTACTCTTTCACTCCCCTCCCGGGGTACTTTTCACCATTCCCTCACGGTACTATCCGCTATCGGTCATCAGGAAGTATTTAGCCTTACCAGGTGGTCCTGGCAGATTCACACGAAATTCCACGAGTTCCGTGCTACTCGGGCAACGCACACACTGCGACGTGTTGACGTTTCGCCTACGGGACTCTCACCCACTCCGGTCCTGTTTCCCACCAGGTTCGACTACACCAATCACGCTCACAGACCGGCCATGCTGAACCAGACCATGCACACCCCACAACACCCTGCCAGCAAAACCAGCACGCTTGACACTGACAGGGTTTAGGCTCATCCGGTTTCGCTCGCCACTACTGCCGGAATCATTGTTATTTTCTCTTCCTGCGGGTACTGAGATGTTTCACTTCCCCGCGTTCCCCCCACATGCCCTATATATTCAGACACGGGTCACCACCCTCACGAGTGGCGGGGTTTCCCCATTCGGACACCCTCGGATCAACGCCTGTTTATCGGCTCCCCGAGGCTTATCGCAGATTTCCACGTCCTTCATCGGCTCCTGATGCCAAGGCATCCACCATGCGCTCTTACACACTCACCCCACCCCCAAGAAGGGGCCGGTTCGTGTGCGCGAAAAATTGTTTCATTCACCTTTACTCGATGATGACAAGAAAAATCACATTACATAAACAACACAAAAAATTGTGTCATTTGATGCTCGCGTCCACTATACGATTCTCAAACCACTACCAAACACCCACCACCCACAACCACACCGTGGCTGCGAAATGACCGGGTTGGTCCTGTTGGTTGAAACCACACCCACACCTACGTGTGGGGTTTGTGATTCCAGGACCCAATAACGTGTTTGTCCTAGCCCATACAACAATCAACGTCGACACGGCAGTCACCGGACAACGCTGGAAGGTATGAGCGGAAGAAGTGATGTTCCACCCTTGAGCTCTCATGATGACCACATGCGGGTCATGCCATGAGGATCTTAATGTGTGCTCCTTAGAAAGGAGGTGATCCAGCCGCACCTTCCGGTACGGCTACCTTGTTACGACTTAGTCCCAATCACCAGTCCCACCTTAGACGGCCCCCTCCCCCAAACGGGGGTTAGGACACCGGCTTCGGGTGTTACCGACTTTCGTGACTTGACGGGCGGTGTGTACAAGGCCCGGGAACGTATTCACCGCAGCGTTGCTGATCTGCGATTACTAGCGACTCCGACTTCACGTAGTCGAATTGCAGACTACGATCCGAACTGAGACTGGCTTTAAGGGATTCGCTACCCTCACGGGTTCGCCTCTCTCTGTACCAGCCATTGTAGCATGCGTGAAGCCCAAGACATAAAGGGCATGATGATTTGACGTCATCCCCACCTTCCTCCGAGTTGACCCCGGCAGTCTCCTATGAGTTCCCACCATCACGTGCTGGCAACATAGAACGAGGGTTGCGCTCGTTGCGGGACTTAACCCAACATCTCACGACACGAGCTGACGACAACCATGCACCACCTGTACACCAGCTCCAAAGAGAAGAACTGTTTCCAGAACGGTCTGATGTATGTCAAGCCTTGGTAAGGTTCTTCGCGTTGCATCGAATTAATCCGCATGCTCCGCCGCTTGTGCGGGCCCCCGTCAATTCCTTTGAGTTTTAGCCTTGCGACCGTACTCCCCAGGCGGGGCACTTAATGCGTTAGCTACGGCGCGGAGAACGTGGAATGTCCCCCACACCTAGTGCCCAACGTTTACGGCATGGACTACCAGGGTATCTAATCCTGTTCGCTCCCCATGCTTTCGCTCCTCAGTGTCAGTTACAGCCCAGAGTCCCGCCTTCGCCACCGGTGTTCCTCCTGATATCTGCGCATTTCACCGCTACACCAGGAATTCCAGACTCCCCTACTGCACTCTAGTCAGCCCGTACCCACTGCACGCGCAACGTTAAGCGTTGCGTTTCCACAGCAGACGTGACCAACCACCTACGAGCTCTTTACGCCCAATAATTCCGGACAACGCTCGTACCCTACGTATTACCGCGGCTGCTGGCACGTAGTTAGCCGGTACTTCTTCTGCAGGTACCGTCACTTTCGCTTCTTCCCTGCTGAAAGCGGTTTACAACCCGAAGGCCGTCATCCCGCACGCTGCGTCGCTGCATCAGGGTTTCCCCCATTGTGCAATATTCCCCACTGCTGCCTCCCGTAGGAGTCTGGGCCGTGTCTCAGTCCCAGTGTGGCCGGTCGCCCTCTCAGGCCGGCTACCCGTCGTCGCCTTGGTGGGCCATTACCCCACCAACAAGCTGATAGGCCGCGAGCCCATCCCCGATCGAAAAACTTTCCACCAGAGAAGATGCCTTCTCCGGTCGTATCCGGTATTAGACCCAGTTTCCCAGGCTTATCCCGAAATCAGGGGCAGGTTACTCACGTGTTACTCACCCGTTCGCCACTCATCCACCAGGTGCAAGCACCCGGCTTCAGCGTTCGACTTGCATGTGTTAAGCACGCAGCCAGCGTTCGTCCTGAGCCAGGATCAAACTCTCCATAAAAAAACTTTATGTTACGAATCAATCCCAGCAAGACAGCCAACCCCTCACGGGGTGAGAAGGTTGACCAAAAAATATCCCGACCAAACACACCATCCACCCATGTGATGCGGGAGGTTCGGCGAAGAACCACCCACCAGGGTGAACCAGATGTTCGATCAGGTGATTGTCTCACCAGAAAATATTAAATGTTCTGGCATCACAACTTGTTCAAACAAACACGCTATTGGATTCTCAAACCACAAACACACACCCATCACCACACCACACAAAAGCAGCGTGTTCACTGGGGGTATCAGTTTCTCTGTGCACTTTTCGTCTTGCGACTCGCTGTGCCAGCGGATGTCTACTCTACATGCTTGTTCTGATCCGCGCAACTCGAAGTTCATCTTCGGTTTGCTCGCATCGTCCCCGATCAGAGCGACTGCTGCCGTTCCTTGCGTCCCGGCAACCTGGTCAACAATACACACATCTGCGGCCACCTGCAAAACCACTCCGACCGCACCCTCTCCCCTGACCTACGAATCCCCGAGATCTCGGGCGAGAACGACCAGAGCAACGACCTCAGATCGGTCGCGCTCATTGCCATGCGGAGTTGAAGTCAGCACTTAAGGAAACAGGTTCGGACCGAATTCCGAAGACAGCTGCCTGAGGATTCAGGTGACAGGTGGACAGACTCACGCCACGGGTTCGGCGAGCTCCGGGGAATCGTTGCGGACGTTGCCCACCGCCCTGCCGACCCTATGTCGAGTCACGCTCGCGGGATCGACCTGGTCGAGAGTCGCTCCCAGCAGGCCCGGCACATCGTTCGTCAGCACTCCCGGGTCGATCCAGTCGCTGATCTGGTCGCGCCCGAGGAACACGGGCATCCTGTGGTGGACATCGCTGAGGTGCCCTGCGGATTCCATGGTCAAGATCGTCGCGGAGACCAGCCACGTCTCATCAGGCTGCTTCCAGAATTCGAAGAGCCCGGCCATGAAGAGAGGGTCCTTGCCGGCGGCGGTCATCATCCACGGCTGCTTGCCGTCCTCTGTGTTCTCCCATTCGTAGTAGGCCGGGATCGGCAATGCACAGCGACGGCGTTTGACGGCCTGCCGGAACATCGGCTTTTCGAGCACGGACTCGGAACGGGCATTGAATGCCTTGAAACCGATCTTGGGATCTTTGGCCCAGCCCGGGACCAATCCCCAGGAGGCGGTTTCGAGCCGACGGTGCAGCTGACCATCCTCGTCGAGGCGTTCGACGACGATCGGCACGAATGATCCCGGCGGCACGTTGAAGCGTGGGGTGTAGTCATAGGAGACGACGTCCAACCGCAGCTCGTCGGCGAGGTCTGCCGGATCGAGAGACATATTGAGTCGACCGCACATGCGCCCATCTTCTCACTTCACTACACTGTCGACAATGGCGGCAGAAGAGAATACAGGCACCGGATTCGATCCGATCGAAGAGTCCCGTCGGCAGTGGCTGGCCCACGGATGGGACGACGCAGCCGACGGAATGACGACAGTGATCTCGGTGATGAGGATCCACCAGCTGTTCCTGGCTCGAGTCGACGCTGCGCTCAAACCCTTCGCGCTGACGTTCTCGCGCTATGAAGTCCTCACTCTGCTGTCGTTCACCAGGGCCGGCACCCTGCCGATGTCGAAGATCTCCGCTCGCCTGCAGGTGCATGCGACGTCGACGACGAACTCGGTCGGCCGTTTGGAGAAGGCCGGACTGGTCGCCAGGCGCAGCCACCCCGATGATCGCCGGACGACCCTTGTCGATCTCACGGATGCCGGACGAGAGCTCGCCGCCCAAGCGACGACGGCACTCAACGCCGAGGTGTTCTCCTCCCCCGATTTCGCCGGGATCGACCTCGACTCTCTGCTCCCCCATCTCGAAATGCTGCGTTCGGGCCTGGAAACCGACAGCTGAACCGGACCGCCGCAGACGGCGCCGGCTGCGGCGACGGAATCGACCGCAGGCGCTCACCCCGGAAACCGCCCCACCACCCCATCGCCGGTCGGCAGATGGACGGAGGGCCACCTCGGCGAGAAATTAGTTGGATGTCCAAGTAATATGGACGTATCGTGGTGTCGAACACCACATACGCGTCCGATTCTTGGAGGAATCATGTCCCGCAGTACAGCCGCTGCCCTACCTTTCGGTCTCACCGACGAACAGCAGACCGTCGCCGGGATGGTGCGCGAGTTCGCCGATACCGAGATCGCCCCGCACGCCCTCGAGTGGGACGCCGAGCACTTCTTCCCGGTCGATGTGATCAGGAAGTCCGCCGACCTCGGGATGGGCGGAATCTACGTCAGCGAAGAAGCCGGCGGAACCGGAATGGGCCGGATGGATGCCGCTCTCATCTTCGAAGCGATGTCGACCGGATGCCCGTCCGTCGCCGCCTATATCTCCATCCACAACATGGTCGCGTGGATGATCGACAAGTTCGGCAATGACGACCAGAAGGCAAAGTACCTCGAGAAGCTCGTCTCCATGGAGCACCTCGGCAGCTACTGCCTGACCGAACCCAACGCCGGCTCCGACGCCGCCGCTCTGCGCACGTCCGCCCGCGAGGACGGTGATCACTATGTGCTCAACGGAGCCAAGCAGTTCATCTCCGGTGCCGGCACGTCCGAGACCTACCTCGTCATGGCGCGTTCCGGTCAGGAAGGTGCACGGGGGATCTCCGCCTTCATCCTGGAGAAGGACATGGAAGGCCTGAGCTTCGGCCCCAACGAGCAGAAGATGGGCTGGCGCGCCCAGCCGACGCGCCAGGTCATCATGGAGAACGTGCGTGTGCCCAAGGAGAACATGCTGGGCGAACCCGGCCAGGGCTTCAAGATCGCGATGTCCGGTCTCGACGGCGGGCGCCTCAACATCGGTGCCTGCTCTCTGGGCGGCGGACAGGCGGCGCTGGAGAAAGCCGTCTCCTACATGGGCGAACGCCAGGCCTTCGGCACCGAGCTCTCGGGATTCCAGGCGCTGCGCTTCGAGGTCGCGCAGATGCAGGCCGACCTCGAGGGTGCCCGATCCCTGCTGTGGCGGGCGGCAGGAGCCTATGACGCAGGAGATCCGAACACCTCACTGCTCTCGGCCATGGCCAAGCTCAAGGCCACCGACACCGGCTTCGAAGTCGCGAACAGGGCACTCCAGTTGCACGGCGGCTACGGCTATCTGACAGAGTATGGAATTGAGAAGCTGGTGCGTGACCTGCGAGTCCACCAGATTCTGGAAGGCACCAACGAAATCATGCGCGTGATCATCTCGCGCAAGAGCACAGGAGTGGGCTGATATGACAGAACCTTCGGCAGAGCAGGCGGACGCCTCCGTCATCACCTCGGTATCCAACGGGGTCGGCCGAATCGAACTCAACAGACCGAAGCTGATCAATGCACTCAGCCAGGACATGGTCGCACGCATCGATGAGGCCCTGAAGGCCTGGCGCGACGATGACGCGGTCAAGCTCGTCCTCGTCACCGGCCGCGGGGAACGCGGACTGTGCGCGGGAGGCGACATCAAGGCCGTGTACAACGACATCGTGGCCGGCAGCGACGAGAACGCGAGGTTCTGGAACCGCGAATACAAGATGAACCACGCGATCTCAGAGTTCCCCAAGCCCTACGTCGTCATCATGAACGGCATCACGATGGGCGGCGGAGTCGGCATCTCCGGACACGGATCGCACCGCATCGTCACCGATTCGACGAAGATCGGAATGCCGGAGACCGGAATCGGGCTCTTCCCCGACGTCGGCGGCACCCACCTGCTGGCCAACGGTCCCGGAGAGTTCGGCACGCACCTCGCGCTCACCGGGCAGCCCGTCGGCGCGGGCACCGCGATCAGTCTCGGGCTCGCCGACTGCTTCGTCCCCGATGCACAGATCCCCGATCTCATCGCCGACCTCACCGCCGGTGAGGACCTCGAGTCCGTCCTCGGCAAGTACGTCGGAGAGGCTCCTGCCGATGATCTCGCCGAGGCGGCCGACTGGATCAACGCCTGCTACGTCGGCGAGGACGCCGAGGCCATCGTCGAGGCTCTCGCCGCGCACGAGAACCCCGACGCCCGGGCCACCGCGGAGCTCATCGGCACGAAGGCCCCCACCTCGGTGAAGGTGACCCTGGCCGCGATCCGCAGGGCCGCGTCCATGACCCTGGCCGAAGTCCTCGAACAGGACTATCGCGTCGCCGTCGCCCTCACCGGACTGCCGGACCTCAAGGAAGGCATCCGCGCCCAGGTCATCGACAAGGACCGCAATCCGCAGTGGAACCCTGCCACCTTGGCCGAGGTCAGCGACGAGCAGATCCACTCCATCCTCACCACCGACCACGAAGACAAGGTGTTCTCATGAGCGAATTCGAAACCATCCTCACCGCCGTCGACTCCGGAGTCGCGACGATCACCATCAACCGACCGAAGGCGCTCAATGCGCTGAACCTGCAGGTGCTCACCGACATCACCGATGCCGCGACCGCCTTCGACGCCGATGATTCGGTCAAGGCGATCATCATCACCGGCAGCGAGAAGGCCTTCGCCGCCGGCGCCGACATCAAGGAGATGTCGAGCCTCGACTTCTCCACCGCGTACAAGGCCGACTGGTTCGCCGGCTGGACCCAGCTGACCGATGTCCGCAAGCCGGTCATCACCGCCGTCGGCGGCTACGCCCTGGGCGGCGGCTGCGAACTGGCGATGATGGGCGACATCCTCATCGCCTCGACGAAGGCGAAGTTCGGACAGCCAGAGATCAACCTCGGCGTGCTTCCGGGCATGGGCGGATCGCAGCGCCTGACCCGCGCCATCGGCAAGGCCAAGTCCATGGACATGTGCCTGACCGGACGGATGATGGGTGCCGAGGAGGCCGAACGCTCCGGTCTCGTCGCTCGCGTCGTCGAGCCCGAGGCGCTGCTGGAGACGGCCAACGAGATCGCGCAGACGATCGCTCACAAGTCCCGGATCGCCTCGGCGATGGTCAAGGAAGCGGTGAACACCGCGTTCGAGACGACCCTCGAACAGGGCCTGCGCTACGAGCGTCGCCTCTTCCACTCCTCACTGGCCACGAATGATCAGTCCGAGGGCATGGCTGCCTTCGTCGATAAGCGGGACCCGAACTTCACGGATTCCTGAGTTCTTCGCAGGAGCCGTTCGAACCTCGGCCGATTGCGATCCCAGCGGCGCAGACTCCATTGCGGAGTCTGCGCCGCTGTCGTCTCGGCTGCGGTTTGAGGCACGCGTGCGGCTTCTGCGAATCCGGTGTTCGGCTGAACAATCAGGGCCGGGATACATCACCGGCAATGTGTCACGCATCGCATTTAACAAACGTTCAGTTAGAGTGGGGTTATGCATTCATCTTCACAAGGAGGCACCGTGAGTTCCTTCACCGATCTGCACTCCCGACTCCGTCTGCCCGTCGTCGGCTCCCCCATGTTCATCGCTTCGGGACCCGAGCTCGTCAAGGCTCAGTGCCAGGCCGGAATCGTCGGGTCCTTCCCCACGCTCAACGCGCGGCCGGCATCGGCGCTGACCGACTGGCTCGACGACATCACCGAATCGAATGCCGCCCATACTGCGGCGAATCCGGATCGACCGGCTGCCCCGTTCGCCGTCAACCTCATCGTGCATCGGTCGAACAATCGCCTCGAGGCCGACCTCGCCGAGGTGGTCCGCCACCAGGTGCCCATCGTCATCACCTCGCTCGGTGCCCGTGAAGAGGTCAACGAGGCCGTCCATTCCTACGGCGGCATCGTCCTCCACGACGTCATCAACAATCGCTTCGCCCGCAAGGCCGTGGAAAAGGGCGCCGACGGAGTCATCGCCGTGGCCGCCGGCGCCGGCGGGCACGCCGGAGCTCAGTCGCCGTTCGCTCTCGTGCAGGAGATCCGCTCCTGGTTCGACGGTCCCCTGCTGCTGTCGGGCGCCATCGCCCACGGACGTTCGATCCTCGCCGCTCTGGCGGCCGGTGCCGACCTCGCCTACGTCGGTTCGGCCTTCCTGTCCACACCAGAAGCCAATGTCGTCGAGGACTACCGGAAGATGATCGTCGAATCCGGTGCCGATGACGTCGTGTACTCGAACTACTTCACCGGGGTCAAGGGCAACTACCTGCGCGGATCCATCGTCGCTTCGGGCCTCGACCCGGACAATCTGCCCGATGCCGACCCGACGAAGATGGATTTCGGCTCCGATCCGGATTCGGATTCGAAGGCGTGGCGCGATATCTGGGGTTCGGGCCAGGGCATCGGCGCACTCGGCCAGAAGCGGACGACCGGTGAGCTCGTCGAGGCCTTCGCTGCCCAGTTCGATGAGGCGAAGCAGCAGCTGATCGCACAGCTGCGCTGACCCCACCGAGCACCTCAAAGACCACCTCAGCCCCAATTGCTACCTGACGGCGGCCCAGCAACCCGGCGCCAGGTTGCTGGGCCGCCGTCAGGTAGCTGTGAGGTTCCGTTCAGATGGTCGAGATGATTCCGCGTTCGGTCAGACGGGAGGCCAGGCCCGCACCGTCGGGAGCATAGATCCACGGCACACCCTGGCCGCGACCATGTCGTTTCGACCGGCCGCCGGCCCACACCGCCTCGCCGACGGTGAGCTGCCGGATCGCGACAGCGGCGACGTTCTTCGGGTGGTTCTCGACGAACTCACCGTAGATCTCCTCGTCGTTCTGACCGTCATCACCGATGAGCAGCCACTTCATCCATGGGAATTCCCTGGCCAGACGTTCCAGGGAGTTGCGTTTGTGTTCCTTGCCCGACCGGAACACGCGGGTCGTCGTCGGACCCCAGTCGGTGAGCAGCAGCGGACCCATCGGGTAGAGATTGCGGGAGAGGAAGCGTTTGAGCGTCAGCGCCGAGTTCCACGCCCCCGTCGACAGGTAGATCATCGGAGTGTCCGGGCGCATGAAGGTGATTCGGTCATAGAGCACTGCCATTCCCGCCACCGGGGATCTCGCATGCTCGCTGAGGACGAAGGTGTTCCAGGCGGCGAGGAAGGGCCGGGGCAGCGAGGTGACCATGACCGTGTCATCGATATCGGAGATGATGCCGAAGGTCGAGTCCTCGCCGATGATGCGAACCGCCGCAGAGTCGACGAGCGAACCGTCGGTCCACAACTCGATCTCCGTCTCCCCCGGTTCGAACTCGCCGGGAATCACGGTGTCGATGATGCCGCCGCGGTCGGAGGTGACCATATGCTCTTCGTCGTTGACGCGCACCCATGCGGTGTCATTGGGCAGAGGCACGCTGACGAAGGACTTCCACCCGCGGATGCTCGCGTGGACATCGGCGGCCGGCTGGCCGTTCGGGGTGAGGACCAGACGCCCGAGCACCCGGACCCACCCGGTCCCGCCGTAAGTGTCGTAGGCGATGACGGTGCGATGGTAGGCGTGGTCGGTGGCCCGATTCTGGATCCACCCATTGAACCGGTCCTCCACCCGCGCAGCGGTGTGGAGCATATCCGGTGTGAGGTTGAGCGGGCCCTCTTCGGGCTTCTTCTTCGCCACGATCAGATGAAGCCGATCTTGTCATAGACCTCGCGCAGGGTCGCCTCGGCGATGGCACTGGCCTTCTCGGCCCCGCGGTCGAGGATCGTCTGCAGCTGGGCCCGGTCTTCGAGGAGTTCCACCGTACGCTCCCGGACGGGCGTCAGGGTCTCCACGGCCACCTCGGCGAGGTCGACCTTGAGGTGACCGTACATCTTCCCTTCGTATTCGGCGACGATATCGTCGACCGGCCGCGAGGTCAGTGACGAGTAGATGGTCAGCAGGTTCGACACTCCCGGTTTGCTCTCCGAGTCGAAGGCGATCTCGGTCCCGTCATCGGTGACGGCGGATTTGATCTTCTTCGTCAGGGCCTTCGCATCGTCGAGGATGTCGATGCGGCCCTGCGGGCTGGGCTGGGACTTCGACATCTTCGCGCCCGGGTTCTGCAGGTCGTAGATCTTCGCGGTCGCTTTGAGGATCTGCGCCTCGGGCACGGTGAAGGTCTTGCCGAAACGATAGTTGAAGCGCTCGGCGAGGTTGCGGGTCAGCTCGAGGTGCTGGCGCTGGTCCTCACCGACGGGAACGAGCTGCGGGTTGTACAGGAGGATGTCGGCGGCCATCAGCGCCGGGTAGGTGAGCAGCCCCAGGGACACATGGTCCTGCTTTGCGGACTTGTCCTTGAACTGGGTCATTCGGCTCGCCTCGCCCATCGAGGTGGTGCATTCGAGGACCCAGGACAGCTGCGGATGGGCGGGCACCTGGGACTGGACGAAGATCGTCGACTTCTCCGGGTCGAGGCCGGCGGCGATGAACTGCGCAGCAGTGCGCAGGGTGCGCTCCCGCAGCTCGGCAGGATCCTGCTCGACGGTGATCGCGTGCATGTTCGCGATGAAGTAGAAGGCGTCGTGCGACTCCTGGTGAGTCACGAACTGCTGCAGGGCTCCGATGTAGTTGCCCAGATGAAGGGAATCGGAGGTGGCTTGGATACCTGAGACAGTGCGCGGCTGTGAAGAGTTCGTCATAGTCCTATGATGCCATCTCCCCTTGTCGGCCTCTGATCAGGTGCTCGGTCTGGTGTCGGGGATCACGCATACATGCGCACCAGCGGTATAGTGACGTAGCAGATCACATGATTCACCAAGGTGTCTCCCAGTCCTCGAACATCTGTCGAGCAGTGGCCAGCGACGGTCCGATCATGCTGAGTACCCAATAATTCTGATGCGTCATCTCTCAAGGAGGAGGACTATGTCGGTCGAATACTTCAAGACCGAGGACGACCTGCCGCCGGTCGCCGTGGTCGAGAAGCCACGCTGGACGCCGGCGAAGATCGTGCTCTGGGTGGTCATCGCCCTCATCGCCGGTGCGGGCTGGTCGATGATCGCGTTCGTGCGCGGTGAAGAGCTGTCCGCCAGCTGGTTCGTCGCCGCCGCCGTCGGCAGCTACCTCATCGGCTTCCGCTTCTACGCGAAGCTCATCGAATGGAAGATCTGCCGTCCGAACCCGAAACGTGCCACCCCCGCAGAGCTCAACGACAACGGCCGCGATTTTGCGCCGACCGACCGCCGCGTCCTGTTCGGCCACCACTTCGCTGCGATCTCCGGTGCGGGCCCGCTCGTGGGACCGATCCTCGCCGCACAGATGGGCTATCTGCCCGGAACCCTGTGGATCGTCTTCGGCGTCGTCCTCGCCGGCGGCGTCCAGGACTATATGGTGCTGTTCTTCTCCATGCGCCGCAACGGCCGCTCCCTGGGACAGATGACCCGTGACGAGCTCGGACGCACCGGCGGGATCATCGCCTCCATCGGCATCATCCTCATCATGGTCATCCTCATCGCGGTCCTCGGCGTCGTCATCATCAACGCTCTGGCCGAAAGCCCCTGGGGCGTCTTCTCCATCGCTATGACCATCCCGATCGCTGTGTTCATGGGCATCTACATGCGCTACCTGCGCCCCGGGAAGGTCATCGAGACCTCGGTGATCGGCATCGTGCTCCTCGTCATCGCCATCATCGCCGGCGGCTGGGTCCACAACTCCCCGTTCTGGTCCGAGGTCTTCCACCTCGACAAGGTGACTCTGGCCTGGTGCCTGATGATCTACGGCTTCCTCGCCGCCGTGCTGCCCGTGTGGGTGCTGCTGGCCCCGCGCGACTACCTGTCGACGTTCATGAAGATCGGCACCATCGTGCTGCTGGCCGTGGGCATCCTCATCGTCAATCCGACCGTGCAGATGCCCGCTCTGACCGAGTTCGCGTTCAACACGGCGGGTCCGGCCTTCGCAGGTGCCCTGTTCCCGTTCCTGTTCATCACCATCGCCTGCGGAGCGTTGTCGGGCTTCCACGCCCTCATCTCCTCGGGCACGACGCCGAAGCTCATCGAGAAGGAGACGCAGGCTCGCCTCATCGGCTACGGCGGAATGCTCATGGAGTCCTTCGTCGCGATCATGGCCCTGGTCGCCGCGATCTGCCTCGACAAGGGTCTCTACTTCGCGATGAACGCCGCCGAACCGCTGACCGGCGGGACGGTCCAGGGAGCCTCGGACTTCATCAACAACTCCTTGGGCATGTCCGGGGTCGAGACGAGCCCGGAGGTCCTCGACCAGGCGGCCAAGGACGTCGGTGAGGAGAGCATCGTCTCGCGCACCGGCGGTGCCCCGACGCTGGCCATGGGAATGGCGCACATCCTCCACAATGTCTTCGGCGGGCCGGCCTGGATGTCGTTCTGGTACCACTTCGCCGTGATGTTCGAGGCGCTGTTCATCCTGACCACGATCGATGCGGGCACCCGCGTCGCCCGTTTCATGCTCTCGGATGCGCTCGGCAACTTCTCCAAGCGCTTCCGGGATCCCTCGTGGACGCCGGGCGCCTGGCTGACGACCGCGATCATGGTCGCCGCCTGGGGATCGATCCTGCTCATGGGAGTCACCGACCCCCTCGGCGGAATCAACACGCTGTTCCCGCTCTTCGGCATCTCGAACCAGCTGCTGGCCGCGATCGCTCTGGCAGTCGTCTTCGCCATCGTGTGCAAGATGGGCTTGGCCAAATGGGCGTGGATCCCCGGCATTCCCCTCGTCTGGGACCTGCTGGTCACGATGGTCGCCTCCTGGCAGAAGATCTTCTCCTCCGACCCCAAGCTCGGCTACTGGGCTCAGCACTTCGCCTACAAGGACGCGCTGGCGGCCGGCGAGACCTCGATGGGCAACACCCAGGGCGTGGAAGCGATGAGCGCCGTCGTGCGCAACACCTTCGTCCAGGGCACCCTGTCGATCGTCTTCGCACTCCTTGTCGCAATGGTCGTCGTCATGGCAGTCTGGAAGTCCATCGAGGCCATCAAGAAGGGTTCCCTGCCGACGACGGAGGAACCCTTCGTCGAGACGAAGATGTTCGCCCCGGCCGGTCTCATCGCTCGCAAACCCGAGCGTGAGCTGCAGGCGCAGTGGGACGAGCACGCAGCAGGAAGGCAGAAGGAATGAGCACCGCACATCCGCTCAGCCGCATCGCCAGCGATCCGTGGGGGTCCCTGCGCGGAGGCGTCTTCTGGCTCCACTGGTACCTCAAGGAGATCATGGGCGAGAACGCCTACATCCACTACCTCGAATCCTACGAACGCCGTCACGGCACCCGTGAGGGTGCGATGGAGGAGAAGGCCTTCTGGCGTGATCTCACCGATGAGCAGGACCGCAATCCCAAGGCCCGCTGCTGCTGAGGTGCTCAATCGCCGGAGCCTCTGATCGGCGACCAGTCAATCAAGAGCCCGGGTGCTCAGGACACTTCGTCCTGAGCACCCGGGCTCTTTGTGAGTCACGGTACCGTCTGCCGCGAGGGCACGGTAAGGCCGCGGTGCGGTCTGCCGCGGTGTCGCGGTGCCGCGGAACGACCTCAGCGCCTCTGTCGGTGTACAGATCTCGGACAGCCGCCTCGGCAAGGGTCTGTCTGTTTCAGGCCCTGACGGCCGGGAGGTCGTAGTCGATGACCAGCGGAGCGTGGTCCGACCAGCGTTCGGCCCAGCTGTCGGCCTTGTCCACGGTGGCCTTGACTGCGGTGCCGGCCAGGTTCGGGGTGGCCATGTGATAGTCGATGCGCCATCCGGTGTCGTTGTCGAAGGCCTGGCCGCGCATCGACCACCAGGTGTAGGGGCCGTCGACGTCGCCGCTGAGACGGCGGTGGACGTCGGCATAGCCGATCTCGCCGAAGAACCTGTCGAAGTAGGCGCGTTCCTCGGGCAGGAATCCCGACTTCTTGCGGTTGGCTTTCCAGTTCTTCAGATCGCGCTCGGTGTGGCAGACGTTGAGGTCGCCGGTGATGAGCACATGGTCGGCGGTCTCGGCCAGCTGCGGCATCCGTTCGATCATGCGGTCGAGGAAGCGGTACTTGTCATCCTGCTTGGGAGTGTCGGCCTCACCGGAATGGACGTAGGCGGACACGAGGGTGAGCAGTGTTCCGTCACCGAGGCGGAAGTCCGTCTCCACCCACCGCCCGGCACGGTCGAAGTAGCCGTCGTCGCCGAGTCCTTCACGCACCGCCTCCGGTTCGGTGCGCGCCATCACGGCGACGCCGGCGCGGCCCTTGGCTTCGGCATCATGGCTGATCGTGGTGTAGCCGGTGTCGGCGAGGACACTGTGCGCGATGTCGTTGGCAGCGCGCACCTCCTGGAGGGTGATGAAGTCGGGTTTCGCTGCATCGACCCAGGTAGGCATCCCCTTTCGCCATGCTGCGCGGACTCCGTTGACGTTGACTGAAGCAATCCGAATCATGTGATCTATGATGACATGGAGCGCACTATTCTTCAGGGACAGGGCGTTATAGAGTGAGGGTAAGAACGAACACATCAGGAGGCGCAATGGCCGTTGACGAAACTATCGAAACCGAGCAGCTGAGCATCAGTCCGCTCGATGAGGTCGACGCCCGCGAGATGCGCGAATTCCTGCTCGACGCCCAGGCGAACTTCTGGGGAGACCGCGACCTCAGCGGTGACCACGACGCCTACTGGTTCCGTCAGTTCGTGACCTCGGGACTCGTCGCCCGCTACCGTTCCGAGATCGTGGGGTACCTCCTCGGCGTCATCCCGCACGACGGACCCGCCTACATCCACCTGGTGGCAGCGCGCACCGATTTCCGGCATCAGGGAATCGGTCGTCACCTCTACCAGCACTTCATCGACCACGCGCGCAACCTCGGTGTGGATTCGGTCCAGGCGACGACGTTGCCGGAATCGTCGGGCGCGATCTCCTTCCACTCATCCATGGGGTTCAACGGCGAACTCATCGAGGACTATGCCGGTGTCGGCAACCCGCGTGTCTTCTTCGAGCTCAAGCTCGCTGAGGACTGACCGCCCGGCAGCCACCTCCCAGAACTACCTGACGGCGGCCCAGCAACCTTGCGCGAGGTTGCTGGGCCGCCGTCAGGTAGCAATTGGGGTCAGGTGGTTGATCGCTGAGCGGTGTCGACGACGTTCTTGAGCAACAGGGCTCGGGTCATCGGTCCGACACCTCCGGGGTTCGGTGAGACCCAGGACGCCACCTCGGCGACCGCCGGATCCACGTCTCCGACGATCTTCGACTTCCCCGTCTCCGGGTCGGTCTCACGGGAGACGCCCACGTCGAGGACGATCGCACCGGGCTTGACGGCCTCCGCCTTGACGATTCGGGCGGCACCGGCGGCCGCGACGATGACATCGGCCTGAGCCAGCAGCTCGTCGAGGTTTCGTGTGCCGGTGTGTGTCAGCGTCACTGTCGCGTTGTGCTCACGCCTGGTCAGCAGTGCGCCGATGGACCGACCCACGGTGACCCCGCGACCGATGACCACGACGTGTTTGCCGGCCAGATCGATCCCGTTGCGCGTGATCAGTTCGATGACTCCGCGCGGAGTGCACGGCAGCGGTGTGGTGATCTCCGAATTGACGTTGAGCACGAGGCGCCCGAGATTCGTCGGGTGCAGACCGTCGGCGTCCTTGGCCGGATCGATGGCTTCGAGGATCGTGTCCGTGTCGATGTGGTCCGGCAGCGGAAGCTGCACGATGTAACCGGTGCAGGCATCATCGCTGTTGAGCTCGTCGATGACGGCCAACAGCTCGTCTTGGCTCACTGATTCCGGAAGTTCGCGGCGGATCGAGTGGATCCCGACTTCGGCACAGTCACGGTGCTTGCCCGCGACGTACCACTTCGATCCCGGGTCCTCCCCCACCAGGACGGTGCCGAGACCCGGGACGATCCCGGATTCCGCCAGGGCCGCCACCGCCTCGGTGAGTTCGGCCTTGATCTGCTTCGCGCAGGCTCTGCCGTCGAGGATCTGTGCACTCATCAGTACTGCTCCAGGCCTTCGTAGAGGGGGAAATCGTCGCTGAGCTTCTTCACGCGGGCGGCGAGCGCCTCCACATCGGCTCCGGGCTTGAGCGCCTCGGCGATGACGTCGGCGACCACGGTGAACTCGTCATCGCCGAATCCGCGGGCGGCCAGGGCGGGGGTGCCGATGCGCAGCCCCGAGGTGACCATCGGCGGGCGCGGGTCGAAAGGCACAGCATTGCGGTTGACGGTGATGCCGACCGAGTGGAGGAGGTCCTCGGCCTGCTGTCCGTCGAGGGCGGAGTTGCGCAGGTCGACGAGCACGAGGTGGACATCTGTGCCGCCGGTGAGCACGGTGGCTCCGGCTTCGGCCACATCGGAGGCCAGCAGGCGTTCGGCCAGGATCTGGGCACCGCGCACGGTGCGTTCCTGACGTTCCTTGAACTCCGCGGAGGCTGCGAGTCTGAAGGCCACGGCCTTCGCGGCGACGACATGCATGAGCGGTCCGCCCTGCTGGCCGGGGAAGACGGCGGAGTTGAGCTTCTTCGCATATTCCTCCTTGCCGAGGATGAAACCGGAGCGGGGACCGCCGATGGTCTTGTGCACCGTCGAGGACACGACGTCGGCGAAGGGCACGGGGTTCGGATGCAGGTCGGCGGCGACGAGTCCGGCGAAGTGGGCCATATCGACCCACAGCTTCGCATCGACTTCGTCGGCGATGTCTCGGAAGGCCTGGAAGTCCAGCTGACGGGGATAGGCCGACCAGCCGGCGACGATGACATCGGGTCGGTGCTCGAGAGCCTTCTCGCGCACCTTGTCCATATCGATGCGGTGGGTGTCGGGGTCGACTTCGTAGGAGGCGACATCGTAGAGGCGGCCGGAGAAGTTGATCTTCATGCCGTGGGTGAGGTGGCCGCCGTGGGCCAGGGACAGGCCGAGCATCTTGTCACCCTGCCGGGCCAGAGCGTGCATGACTGCAGCGTTGGCCGAGGCTCCCGAGTGGGGCTGGACGTTGGCGTACTCGGCTCCGAAGAGGCTCTTGGCGCGGTCGATGGCGAGGTTCTCTGCGACGTCGATGTATTCGCAGCCGCCGTAGTAGCGCTTACCCGGATAGCCCTCGGCGTATTTGTTCGTCAGCACCGACCCCTGTGCTTCGAGCACGGCGCGGGGGACGAAGTTCTCCGAGGCGATCATCTCAAGCGTCGAACGCTGGCGGCCCAGCTCGAGGTCGAGGACTTCGGCAATCTGCGGGTCGATGTCGGCAAGCGAAGCCTGCATCGAGTTTTCGGTCATGAGTACTCTCCTGTGGCATCCGATGATGGGAGCGAGACAGCGCGCAGACTGCGGCCGTCACCCGGCACCATGCTAACAGCGACGCCGCCTGGTTCCGGGGCCGCGACTGCGATCCGGATGCCGACACCGGATGCGTGGAATCCACGTCCACCGATTAGGATCGAGACCATGAGCTGCGAATGGATCCTGAGAGTCACCTGCCCCGATTCGACCGGCATCGTCCATGCCGTGACCGGGGTGCTCGCAGGCCTCGGCGGCAACATCACCGAATCCCAGCAGTTCTCCTCTCCTGACTCCCGTCAGTT
Source organism: Brevibacterium limosum (assembly GCF_011617705.1). Lineage (NCBI taxonomy): Bacteria > Bacillati > Actinomycetota > Actinomycetes > Micrococcales > Brevibacteriaceae > Brevibacterium > Brevibacterium limosum. The sequence continues at coordinate 2,802,162 of NZ_CP050154.1, forward strand.
CTTCCTGCGCCTGCAGTTCTCGACGCCCGCTGAGATCACGGCCCGGGCGGTGGAAGACGCCCTCGCCGAGGTGGCTCCCCCGTTCGCGATGACCGTGAGTCTGCAGCCGGTGAAGAAGATGACCCGCACCCTGATCATGGTGTCCAAGGCCGCGCACTGCCTCAATACTCTGCTGTTCCGGCATTCGGCCGGTCAGCTGCCCATCGACATCGTCGGCGTCGCCGGCAACCATGATGATCTGCGCCCGCTCGCCGAGTTCCACGGCCACGATTTCCACCATGTTCCGATCACCCGGGACACGAAGGCCGAAGCCGAGGCGAGGCTCTCGGCCCTCGTCGACGAGCTCGATGTCGAACTCATCGTCTTGGCCCGGTACATGCAGATCCTCTCGCCCGAGCTCTGCGACCGCCTCGAGGGTCGGGTCATCAATATCCACCATTCGTTCCTGCCGAGCTTCAAGGGCGCGAAACCGTACCATCAGGCGCACGCCCGTGGCGTGAAGATCATCGGCGCGACCGCACACTATGTCACCAGCGATCTCGACGAGGGACCGATCATCGAACAGGATGTGGCCCGCGTCGATCACAATCAGGCGATCGCCGATTTCGTCCGGCACGGTCAGGACGTCGAAGCGGCCGTGCTCGCCCGGGCCGTTGCCTGGCATGCGGAGGGCCGGGTCCTCATGGACGGTCACCGCACGGTCGTCTTCGACTGAGCCGTCACCTCGCCGAGGTGGCCGGACCCTCACAGGGCCGCCTCGGTGATGGTCGTGGTCCGCGTCGTCGTTTGATGCGGTTCTGACACAACTCCCGTTTTTTCGTGTCCTGGGCCCGGAGGCTGGGTTAGCCTCGAATCATGAGAGAGACCCACCTCACACCGGAAGCCGAACTCCGCCGTCTGCCCATCCCCCGCGGTCCGGTGAACCTGGCCCGGCAGGCCGTGCTGCGCCTGGCGAACGTCGGACTCACCGCAGCCTACGGCGCCTACCGGGCGCATCCGGCGATCTGGCGCTTCACCGCCCGCCATTACAACCCGAGACTCGAACCCTTCGCCAAACTCAACGCGTGGATGATCTGCCAGCAGGCCTCCCTCGATGTGCCCGCGTACCAGGACTACCTGGCCCGCTCCGGATTCGAGTTCCGGTGGTGGGACCTCGAGGCCTACACACCGACGTCGAAGGACGAATTCGTTCGCCGCTACAGCGAGGAGCATCGCTGCTGGGACGGCCGGATCGACCGCATCGGCACCGTCGTCGACGAGTCCTCGGGGTCCTCGGGCACCCCGTTCAACTGGATGCGGTCGAAGAAGGAGCTCGACACCGTCCATAAGAACGTCGCCGGCTACGTCACGATGCTCTTCGACCACACGGACCTGTTCTGCATCAACGCCTTCTCTATGGGGGCCTGGGCGACGGGGACGAACACGGGACTGGCCATGGCCAAAGTGGCGATGGTGAAGAACACGGGCCCGGATCTCGAGAAGATCCTCGACACGATGCAGCACTTCGGACCGAACCACACCTACCTCATCAGCGCCTATCCCCCGTTCCTCAAACATCTCGTCGACCGGTTGGACTCCGAACCCGAGAGATGGGCCGCCTACCGGCTCAACGGGTTCGTCGGCGGAGAGGCGATGACGGAAGGTCTGCGCGACTACCTCGAGGTGCGTTTCGACCGGGTGTACTCCGGGTACGGGGCCAGCGACCTGACGATCGGGATGGCCGGCGAATCCGACCTCTCCGTCGTCATCCGCCGGGCGCTTGCCCACGATCTCGACTTCCGTGCCGATGTGCTCGGCCCCGAGGAGTCGCGGGTGCCGATGGTCTTCCAGTACAACCCCTTGGAGACCTACCTGGAGACCACGGAGAAGGGTGAGCTGGTCGCCACGATCAACTCGGCCGCGGTGATGAGTCCTCGGCTGCGCTACAACATCGGCGACGAGGCCACGCTCATAGACTTCCCCACGATGGTCGAACTCACCCGCCGCCATCCGGATCTGGCGCGGGCCTGTTCGGCGGCGTTCGCCGGCAACGGGATGAAGCTGCCGTTCGTGCTGCTGTTCGGGCGCGCGGATTCGACGATCTCGTATATGGGCGCCAATATCTACCCCCTCGACATCGAGAACGGACTCTACCGCGACAATCCCCGGGCCCACCTCATCGAGTCCTTCCGCATCGAGCTGCGCGAGATCGCCGGCCATGAACAGCGCCCGGCCCTGCACATCCAGCTGCGGGAAGAAGCACCGACCATGTCCGCTGCCGCACGGCACGAGCTCGCGGAGACGATCCGGGCCGGGGTGCTCGGGCATCTGGCGTCGGTGTCGAGGGACTTCGCGCAGAGTCTGGAGGAGGACCCGACCACCGCGGAGATCCACGTCGAGATCCATGCTCACGCCACCGGTCCGTTCGCGACGGCGAACACGAAGATCAAGAACGTCTATGTGCAGAGAACACAGGAGGGCGACAATGCGATCGAATGATTTCTCCCAGGCCCCGCCCCAGGCCCGCGCCGAGGCGTTCTTCCTCGGTGCGAACCGCTACCGCAATCCGCTGGCGATGATGGGCCAGCTGCGGCGGTGGCCGCGGGTGGCCAAAGGGCTGAAAGACTCCGCCGGATACCTGTGGCACCGCAGCTACTTCGAGTTCCCCGACCGGATCGGGCTGATGGTCGCCTTCGCCACCCAGGACGATCTCCTGGCCTATGCGCGCACACCCGAACATCGAGAGATCATGAAGTGGCTGGTCGGAAGCGGCAGGGACTCCCCGGCCCGAGGCGGCTTCATCCGGATCCTCACGGCTGAGGAATGGGGATACACGAATGGTGAGTACCGGGCCGAGGACGGCCGACTGGGCATGATCGACGAGTTCACGAAGCTCAGTTCCGAATGAGACCGCGGCAGGTGAGCTCCCGGGCCAATCTCGCGGAGTTCATCGACCTGGCCCCGCGCCTGGCGCGGGCGCGCGGTGAAGAGGACCACTATGTCCCTCTCTTCGCCGCCGAAATCCGCGACTGGTTCGCTGGGCGGGGTTGGTTCGACGAACCCGTCGAACTGTGGCTGTTCGACAACGGTGCGGGAGAAGCGGCGGCCCGAGTCATGTGCCACCGCTCGACTGCCTTGGCGACCAGACTGCACATCGATCAGGCTTCCGCACCACCTCTGTTCTTCGGTGCCGTCGAAGCCGCCGACGCGCAGGCGCTGGGCGAGCTGATAGCCTTCCTCGTCGAGCGAGCCGAGCAAGTGGCAGCACCGCGGATCTTCGGTCCGGTCTCACCCCTGCCGAACGTCACCGGCGGTCTGCTCACCGAGGGTCAGCACCGGCCCGGCTTCTTCGACACCGCATGGAATCCCGCCTTCTACTGGCCGGCTTTCACCGAGGCCGGGTTCGCCGCCTGGGCTCCCGCGCACACGTGGGAGGTGCCCGTCGGCTCCATTCCTGCGAACCGGGCCACCGCGGTCACCGCCGCCGAATGGGGCAGACGAGGTCTGCGTCGCCGCCATGTCTCTCGGTTCGGTCTGCGCCGCTTCGCCGACCGGCTGCTGCCGACTCTCAACGCGGCCTTTTCCGATCTGCCCTATTACACAGACATCTCGCCCGAGCAGCTGCGCTCGCAGATGCAGGGACTGTCCGCCCTGATGGATCCTGATCTCATCGTCGATATCACCGGTGCGGACGATCCCGCCGACGCCCCGCCTCGCTGCTTCGCACTCGTCGTCCCCGACCCGGTGCCGACCCTGCGCCGCCACGGCGGCCGCCTCGGTGTCCGAGCCGTTCTCGACCTGCTCCGGCACCGCCGCACGATGAGAGACGCCGTGCTCGTCATCCAGGGCACCGACCCCCGCCATCAGGGGTCGGGCCTGCTCAGCCTCGCCATCCGCGAACTCAACTCGGCACTGATCGCCAACGGATATCGACGGCTGCGCGTCACATTCATCGCCGACGACAATCCCGCCTCGGCGGCGGTCTTCGCCCGCTCCGGCGGCAGGGAGATGCACCGGCTCGTGTTCGTCGATCGCAACCTGTCCCCGTCTCCGTCTGAGGAGCGCCGATGACGCTGTCCACCACCCTCGTCGAGTCGCTCTTGACCGTCGCGGCCTCCGCCCCCTCCGCCCACAACACCCAGCCGTGGGTTCCCGAGATCACGGACTGCACGCCCGCGATCGCCGAGGTGCGGGTCGGCGTCGATCCCGCTCGCGCACTGCCGCACGGGGACCCGCGCGGGGAGGATCTCCACCTGAGCATGGGCTGTTGGATCGAATCGTTGGCGATCGCCGCCGCCGAGGCGGGAGTGCACACCGAATCGGTCGCCGTCCGAGGGCGCGGTCCCGCCGTGGACATCCGATTGCGCCTCACCCCAGCGGAATCCAAGGCAGACCCCACCGGGACGGACTCGGCAGCGACGGACGGGAGCACATGGCCCACTTTCACGGCTGCCGACCTCCGCCATCGACAGGTCGACCGCGGCCCCTTGGACCGGGCCGATTCCCGTTTCGCCGAGGCCACGGCGATCTGCCGCCACGCCATGTCCGAAACAGCGGTGCGCCTGGTGGAGATCCCCGACCGCGCCTGGCGCGGATGGCTGCGTCGAGCCGCGCTGCATTCCTATGGCGACCGGTCGGTGTTTGCAGAGACCCTGCGCTGGCTGCGCTTCGACACCGACGATCCGCGCTACCGCCAGGACGGTCTCACCGCCGAGTGTCTGCGCATCCCCGCGGTGGCAGTGCGAGCCGCAGCAGTCCTCGATCGGCCCTGTCTGCATCCCTGGATCGTCGGCCTGGCATCGGCGGGCCTCACACCGGTCTCGCTGGCAGGCGCGGTGATGAAGCCGTTCGCGAGGTCACGACTCGCGACGCTGACTCATTCGCTGCGTGACAGGTTCCCCCGGGCATCTGCAGCGACGGAACCCGCGGCGGCAGCTCGCCCCGAGCGAAGACATCCTCATCATCTGGTCCTTTGTGTCCCCGACCGACCGGCGCTGTCGGCCGCGGACGAGGTGGAGATCGGACGGATCCTGCTGCGGGTCTGGCTGACCCTCGACCGGCACGGGCTGCGCGTCGATGTCCACTCCGAGCTCAAGGACAGCCCGACTGTCCGGAGCGAACTGGCGACCTGCCTTCGCGTTCGAGCACGGGAACGGGAAAGCGAACAGGCTCAGGACGGTCGCCGGACGCAGAACGGGCTCGGCGATGATCCGGCGGCCGGCCGCACCCACAATCAGGGTTTCGACCGACCGATAGCCGCATTCACGGTGGGAGCCTCCACGACGCCGGTCCCCCGTGCACCTCGATTGTCACCGCCCTAGCCCTGCCGTCGGAGGCACTTCGAGGTGTATCCTCACAGCAGGTAGGCACTCAGGTAATTCACACCTGCGACCTCTTGTGCTGTAAGGTCGGCTCGGCCTATCGAAGGAGCTGAGCACAGGTGTCCGAAACCACTTTCCGCACGATCTCAATCGCCCTCTACTTCATCGGCATGCTGGCCATCGGCTGGTTTGCCTACCGTAGGACGAAGAACAACCTCGACGACTATATGCTCGCGGGGCGTGGACTGCGCCCCAGTGTTGCGGCTCTGAGTGCCGGCGCCTCGGATATGTCCGGCTGGCTGCTGATGGGTCTGCCCGGCGCCATCTACGTCTCGGGTCTCATCGAGGCCTGGATCGCCATCGGCCTGACGATCGGTGCCTGGATCAACTGGAAGCTCGTCGCTCCTCGACTGCGAGCGTTCACGGAGAAGGCCGGCGACTCGATCACGATCCCCAGCTTCTTCGAACAGCGCCTGAAGGATCGGACGCGACTGCTGCGCATCGTCTGCGGCGTCATCATCCTCGTGTTCTTCACCTTCTATGTCTCTTCGGGCATGGTGGCGGCCGGCAAGTTCTTCGAGTCGAGCTTCGGACTCAACTATCTCGGAGGAATGCTCCTCGTCGCCGCCGTCACGATGATCTACACACTCTTCGGCGGCTTCCTCGGTGCGACCCTCACCGATGTCGCCCAGGGGCTGCTGATGTTCGCCGCCCTGGTGGCTGTGCCGATCGTCGCCGTCCTCAACGCCGGTGGGCCCGCGACCGTGATCGACAACGTCTCCGAGATCGATCCCGGGCTGCTCAGTCTCTTCGGCTCGGAAGGCTTCTGGACCTTCGCGACGATCGCATCCATCGTCTCCGCCTTGGCGTGGGGGCTCGGCTACTTCGGACAGCCCCACATCATCGTCCGCTTCATGGCTCTGCGCACTCCCGCGGATGCCAGCATCGCCCGTCGCATCGGCGTCGGCTGGATGGCGATCTCCGCCCTCGGCGCCGTCGCCACCGCCATCGTCGGCATCTCCTACTTCTCCCAGCACGCGGACAAGGAACCCGCCGACGCCGAGACCGTCTTCCTCGACCTCGCGCAGATCCTCTTCCACCCGTTCATCGCCGGCCTCGTGCTGGCCGCGGTGCTGGCGGCGATCATGTCGACGATCTCCTCGCAGCTGGTCGTCACTTCCTCGGCACTCATCGAGGACCTGTTCAAGATCGTGGCCCTGCGCACCGGGTCGACGCGCACACTGCAGGACAAGACCTATGTGCTGCTCGGCCGCCTCGGAGTGCTTGTCGTGGCCGTCATCGCGGTCGTGCTCGCGATCTCGCCGTCGAACAGCATCCTCGACCTCGTCGCGTTCGCGTGGGCAGGCTTCGGCGCCTCCTTCGGCCCGGTCGTCCTGCTCACGCTGTTCTGGAAGCGTCTGAGCAACTGGGGCGCCCTGTTCGGTCTGCTCTCCGGCGCGGTCGTGGCCTTCGTCTGGGGCCAGGTGAGCACCCCGCTGACGGATGCGATCTACGAGATCATCCCCGGCTTCATCGTCAACCTCATCGTGGCCGTCGTCGTCAGCCGTTTCACGTACAAGCACGATGAGGCCTCCGACGTCGAGTTCGACGAGTCGGTGGAGCTCTCCCGTGTGAAGTAGACGCCGACGCGAATCGAGTGAAGGCCGGGGCATGACGGTGCCCCGGCCTTCTTCGCGTTCCGTCCCGAACATCATCACCTATCGTCCACAACGTCATCAGATTTCGTCCCCGCAAGAGCCGCCTTTGGGACAGATCATCAGGGTCGACCCTGATGAATGGAACGAAAGGTGATCAGCTGCGCCGAGGCGGTGGGCCGGGCCGCGGTGAATACACTTCAGGCGGGCACCCGTGGGTGCCCGCCTGAGTGTGCGACTGCGGCTGCGGAGCTCCGAGTCGGTCGAGGAGCTTACTTCTCCTCGGCAGCCTCGGTGGACTCTTCGGCTGTCTCGGCGTCGGCTTCGACAGCGGCGTCCTCGGCCGGAGCCTCGTCGACGACCTCGGCCTCAGCCGGTGCCTCGGCTGCCGGAGCGGCAGCAGCGGCGGTGGCCTGCTCGGCTTCCTTCACGGTTGCCTGCTTCGGCGAGTAGGGCTCGAGGACCAGTTCGATGACGGCCATCGGGGCGTTGTCGCCGGGGCGCGGACCGATCTTGGTGATGCGGGTGTATCCGCCGGGACGCTCGGCCATCGTTTCGGCGATCGAGGTGAAGAGCTCGTGCACGATCGACTTGTCGGAGATCTGGCCGAGCACGCGACGACGTGCAGCCAGGTCACCCTTCTTGGCGTTGGTGATCATCCGCTCGGCGACCGGGCGCAGGCGCTTGGCCTTGGTCACGGTCGTCTTGATCTGCTTGTGCTCGAACAGCTGGGCTGCCAGGTTGTTGAGCATCATGCGCTCGTGTGTGGGCGAACCGCCGAGGCGCGGGCCCTTGGTTGGGGTTGGCATTGTCAGTTACTCCTAGGTCTTAATCAGTACTGTTCGTCTTCGACGTAGGACTGGTCCTCATCAACGAGACCGGGCTCGAATCCGGCAGGACTGTCCTTGAGGCTCAGGCCGAGCTCGTTGAGCTTCGCCTTGACCTCGTCGATCGACTTCGAACCAAAGTTGCGGATATCCATCAGGTCGGCTTCGCTGCGAGCAACGAGCTCACCGACGGTGTGGATGCCTTCGCGCTTGAGGCAGTTGTAGGAGCGCACGGTCAGGTCGAGATCTTCGATCGCCAGCGCCAGGTCGGCGGCCAGTGCCGCGTCCACAGGCGAGGGCCCGATCTCGATGCCTTCAGCTTCGACGTTGAGCTCTCGAGCCAGGCCGAAGAGTTCGACCAGGGTCTTGCCCGCAGATGCGATGGCATCGCGCGGGGTCATCGAGGGCTTGGTTTCGACGTCGAGGACCAGACGGTCGAAGTCGGTGCGCTGTTCGACACGCGTGGCTTCGACCTTGTAGGTGACCTTGAGAACCGGGGAGTAGATCGAATCGACCGGGATCCGGCCGATCTCTGCATCCGCGTTCTTGTTCTGAGCGCTCGAAACGTATCCGCGTCCGCGTTCGATGGTCAGTTCCATGTCCAGACGACCCTCACCATTCAGCGTGGCGATGTGCAGGTCCGGATTGTGGATCTCGACCCCGGCCGGAGCAGAGACATCGGCAGCGGTCACGGTGCCAGGTCCCTGCTTGCGCAGGTAGGCGACGACCGGTTCGTCGAATTCGGACGATACGACCAGGGACTTCAGGTTGAGGATGAACTCGGTGACATCCTCTTTGACTCCCGGCACGGTGCTGAACTCGTGGAGCACTCCGTCGATCCGGATGGACGTGACGGCGGCACCAGGGATCGAGGACAGCAGGGTCCGGCGAAGCGAGTTGCCGAGGGTGTAGCCGAATCCGGGCTCGAGTGGTTCGATGGCGAACCGTGAGCGGTTATCGGAGACGACTTCTTCCGTGAGCGTTGGGCGCTGTGCAATGAGCACGTGGGCTTCCTTTCAGCGAACATCCGCTATATGACGTTCGCACTGCACGTCATGGCCGTGGGGCCATGAAGAACGGTTCGGGTTATCTGGGAATCCGTTCTGCGACCGATGTCGGGCTCGTGCCCGTCATCCGTTGCAGTTCCACGGAAGGATCAGCCGCGGCGGCGCTTGGGGGGACGGCAGCCGTTGAACGGAACGGGGGTGACATCCTGGATGGTTCCCAGTTCCAGGCCGGCGGCCTGCAGCGAACGGATAGCCGTCTCGCGGCCCGAGCCCGGTCCCTTGACGAACACGTCGACCTTCTTCAGGCCGTGTTCCTGCGCCCGACGAGCAGCCGATTCGGCAGCCATCTGAGCGGCGTACGGGGTCGACTTGCGCGAACCCTTGAAGCCGATCTCACCTGAGGAGGCCCAGGAGATGACAGCACCGGTCGGATCGGTGATCGACACGATGGTGTTGTTGAAGGTTGATTTGATGTGAGCCTGGCCGGCAACGATATTCTTCTTCAGCTTGCGGCGAGGCTTGCGCACTGTAGCGGCGCGTGACTTGGGAGGCATATGTCCTACTCCTGATCGAGGTGGTTGGGTCTGGCCAACCGGGTGTGCGAGTTACTTCTTCTTACCGGCCACGGTGCGCTTGGGTCCCTTGCGGGTACGCGCATTCGTCTTGGTCCGCTGACCGCGAACCGGCAGACCGCGGCGGTGACGCAGGCCTTCATAGCTTCCGATCTCGACCTTGCGGCGGATATCGGCGGCCACCTCACGACGGAGGTCACCCTCAACCTGGAATGTGCCCTCGATGTAGTCACGCAGCTGGACGAGCTCTGCGTCGCTCAAGTCCTTCACACGGGTCTCAGGGCTGATTCCCGTTTCGGTCAGGGTCTGGCGCGCACGGGTGCGGCCCACACCATAGATGTAAGTCAAGGCGACTTCCACGCGCTTTTCACGCGGGATGTCGACTCCGGCAAGTCGTGCCATGGGTACTGTCTCCTGTTGTTGGTTCGGAGGTGCTGATGCAAACCTGTCCTCAGTCTCCCAAGGTCTCCGGCCCCCGACCGGAGGTATCGTCCTGTGCTCGTTGCCCGGAAGTTCTCACTTCTCATGGATCCGAACGCAGATGGCGAGGTTTGCGCGGGTGTGGTGCTGCTGAAGCTCCCCTTCAGAGGAGCCTCGATCTGCTCAGAACGAGCTGCTCAGCCCTGGCGCTGCTTGTGGCGCGGGTTGGAGCAGATGACGATGACCCGGCCGTGACGGCGGGTAATCTGGCAGTTCTCGCAGATCTTCTTGACGCTGGGCTTAACCTTCATCGTTTTTCCTTCTTTCGGTCCCTGCCCGGCAGGGCAGGACGCGAATGATCGAAGATCCTTACTTGTAGCGGTAAACGATTCGTCCGCGCGAGAGATCGTATGGAGACAGCTCCACGATGACCCGGTCCTCGGGAAGGATGCGGATATAGTGCTGACGCATCTTTCCGGAGATGTGTGCGAGCACCTTGTGCCCGTTGCTCAGCTCAACCCGAAACGATGCGTTCGGAAGAGCCTCGACAACGGTGCCTTCGATCTCAATGACCCCTTCTTTTTTGGCCATATCGTTCGCTAACCTCGTATTCCCGCGAAACCATCGCGTTCGACGTAATCGTGTATCACCGACTCAATGCCGGTGACCCCTCGGCCTGCGGTCCTCGTCACCACATGAAAAGAAGTGGATGGCAGAAGCCGCCCACATCTGAAAAAGGGTGAGTTGAATGAGAACAGACCAATCATCAACCCTACACTACGGAGAAAGAATCTTCCACACGGTGTTCGCTTCTGGGCGTGAAGTCCCTTACAATCCCATCCTCGCCGAGGCGGTCCACCTTTCCCGTGACCCCTGACGTCGATCGGACCCCACCGTCGCCGCCCCGACTGCTAGCGTGAGAACCGCACCCGACGCAGTCCCCGAAGAGGAGTACAGAGATGTCCGATTTCGATGCCATCACCGAAGAATCCCTGGTGTCGAAGGGCGGCCGCAAATGGTCGTCCTTCCCCGGTTCCATCGGTGCCTTCATCGCCGAGATGGACTTCGGGGTCGCTCCCGCAGTGCGCCAGTCGCTGCAGTCCATCGATGACCGCGACCTCTACGGCTACGCTCCGGCCGATCTGGTCGCCGACCTGAGAACTGCGACCTCGAGCTTCTGCTCCGAGCACTACGGCTGGCGGATCCCCGTCGGCCACATCGAACCGGCCAGCGATGTGTTGGCCGCATTCCTCGGCGTGCTCACCCACCTCACCCCGGTCGACACTCCGATCGTGCTGCCGACGCCGGCCTATATGCCCTTCTTCGACGTCGCACGCGTGACCGGGCGCGAACTCATCGAGGTTCCGATGCTGCGGTCGGAGACCGGCTGGTCCCTCGACCTCGACGCCATCGCCTCCGCTCTGACCCCCGGCGCGACGTTCGTCCTGTGCAATCCGCACAACCCGATCGGCAAGGTCTACACCGAGGCCGAGATGCTCGCCCTCGCGGAGGTCGTCGAGGAGGCCGGAGCTCGCGTGTTCTCCGACGAGATCCATGCCCCGGTCATCTATGCCCCCGCGCGGCACATCCCGTATGCCACCCTCACCGAGGCGACCGCGGCCCACGCCGCCACCGCGACGGCCGCGTCGAAGGCCTTCAACATCCCCGGCCTCAAATGCGCCCAGCTCATCCTCACCTCCCCCGCCGACCGTGACGTCTGGGCGAAGAAGGGACAGTTCGTCTCCGGAGCGGCCTCGAACCCGGGAATCCTGGCGACCACCGCTGCCTACACCCGTGCGAACGACTGGCTGAGCGAGGTCAACGGCTATCTCAAGGGCAATCGCGATCACTTCACCGATCTCGTCGGCTCGCTGCTGCCGGGCGCCGCCTATATCGAGCCCGAAGGCACATATCTGGCGTGGCTGGATCTGCGGGGCTACGGCTTCGAGTCGGGCCTGTCCGATCACATCCGTTCCCGCGCCGAGGTGGCCGTGACCGAGGGACGACTGTGCGGTGAGGTCGGAGCCGGTCACATCCGGTTCAACTTCGCACTCCCCCGCCCTCTGCTCACCGAGGCGGTCGAGAGGATCGCCCGAATCCTCTGAAGTCCGTTCCCGTCCGCTGCCATCCTGCGGCTCAGTGCTCGGGCAGCCATTCGATGAGGTCGAAGGATGAGCTGGCTGCCGCGCGCTCGCGGATCTGCTGATCGAAGCGCAGGTAGAATTCGAGGTTGCATTGCTGCATCAGGGCGCGGAACCGCAGGGCCGGCTGCCTGCCGGTCACGAGGTCTTCGGGCAGCAGCTGGTGGGTCATGACGGCACGGGCGACGTCGTAGTACAGATCGAAGAAGCCTCCCAGGCTCAGCCCGGCGCATCCGGTGCCCGGCGCTGATCCGCCCGAACTCAGTGCCCTCATGCGCTCCTCCAGAGGAGGCAGCTGGGCGAGGGCGGCGTCGAGTTCGAATGCCCGAGCCGTCATCCTGCGTGCCGCCGCGATGGAGTCGGGTGTCAGCACTCCCGCCTCAGACCAGCCGGGCCCGGGGATCTCGGGCAGCCGCGCCAGGAGCTGAGTGGACCGGTCTGCGAAGCCGATGAGGATTCCCGGTCGGAGCTGCCTGAAGCCGAGGCTCCGGGAGATATACTGCAGTCGGTCGCGCAGACCACGCTCGGCCTCCGGAACCGAATACACAATCGTGTGGAAGTGTCCCTCGTAGTCGGGAAAGACATGGTCCCCGGCGATGTCGCCGAAGTCTGAGAGGATGTGCTCGCTCAGGCGGTAGACGGAGATTCGCCCGGCCCGCTCACTGCTGATGATGCCGCGTCGGACCATCCGCACGAGCTGGTTGTGCACGCTCGAGGACGAATACCCGTGTTCACCCAAGACTCTGACGATGACAGGTCCCGGCAGTCCGCTCGCCTGCAGACACCCGAAAACGGAGATCACATCGAAGGCGATCCGAGTCATCCGATACCGATCACCCACATCTGTACGACGTTTCGGGACATCGTGGACACTCGCCATGGCCTGATCCTACCGTGAAGACACAAGGAACGGTGCCGACAGGACCGAGATCGCAGCGAAGCGACGAGGAGCCACGACATGGATGACGAGAAGCACACAATCGGTCAGCGCGCGTATCAGATGTCCCGGACATCGGGACTGCTGGCGGGGGCCATCACGGCCTTCATCGCCTTCTGCGCCTTCCAGATCTTCGGATTCACCATCGTCGAGACCGCGACGTGGATGTTCGCACTCGCGCTGATGGCGGCATCCGGAACTTTCGCCGCAGTCTACTTCGTCGGCAGATCGGCCCTGCGAAAGCAGATGCCGGCGACCTGAGTTCTCCCCTCAGGCACTTCCCCCGGGATCTCCCCTCAGGCACCCTTCGGAGGCATCGGAGTGATTCCGAACGGCGCCAGTCCGGCCGCTCCCCCATCGGTGGCCGTGAGTACCCAGACTCCCCCATCATGGCGAGCAACGCTGTGTTCCCAGTGGCTCGCCCGTGAACCATCTGTCGTCACGACCGTCCAGTCGTCGGCGAGTGTGCGGGTGTCCGCACCGCCGGTGGTGAGCATCGGCTCGATCGCCAGGCACATTCCGGGCTTGACCTTCGGGCCGTTCGACCGTGCACGGTAGTTGAGCACCTCGGGTGCCATATGCATGGAGGTGCCGATGCCGTGGCCGGTGAATTCCTCGACGAGGCCCAGATGCGGGAACGACTCGGTGACGAAGTCATCGATGGCATCTCCGATGTCGCTGACCTTCGTGCCGGTCGCGAATGCGGCGATGCCGGCCCACATGGCCGCCTCGGTGGCAGATGTCAGCTCACGGTCGGCAGCAGTGCCTGCTTCGTCGCCGCCGACGATCGTCGTCAACGCCGAGTCCCCATGGAAGCCTTCGACGATGGCGCCGCCGTCGATCGAGACGATATCGCCGGCTTCGAGCACACGTGGTCCCGGGATGCCGTGGACGATCTCCTCGTTCACGGACACGCATACGACCGCGGGGAATCCTTGATAGCCCTTGAAGTTCGAGCGGGCTCCAGCGGAGTCGATGACGGCTTCGGCGGCGGCGTCGACCTCGGCGGTGGTGGCCCCGGGAACAGCCGCGGACCGGGCCGCTGAGAGCACTTGAGAGGTCAGCTGCCCGGCCCGGTGCATGAGCTCAAGCTCCGCAGGAGTCTTCAGCTCGATACGTGGTCCGAAGATCATCGAATGGTCGACAGAATGCGTTCGGTGATGTCGTCGACGTCGCCGAGACCATCGACCTGGCGCAGCAGCCCGCGGCTGCGATAGATGTCGGTCAGCGGCTGCGTCTGCTCTTCATAGACGTCGAGGCGGTGGCGGATGACGTCTTCGCTGTCATCGCTGCGGCCCTCGGTCTGCGCACGGGCGAGCAGACGGGCTACGACCTCGTCGGTGTCGGCCGTGAGTTCGACGACATGTTCGACGGCCTTGTCCTCGGCCGCGAGGATCCGGTCGAGCTCATCGACCTGGGCGCTGGTGCGGGGGTATCCGTCGAGGAGGAAGCCTTCGGCAGCATCATCCTGTGCCAGACGGTCGGCGACCATCGAGTTCGTGACCTCGTCGGGCACGTACTCCCCGGCATCCATATAGCGTTTGGCCAGCTTGCCCAGCTCGGTCTCGCCCTTCACATTGGCCCGGAAGATGTCTCCGGTCGAGATGGCCGGGACCCCGAGCGCCTCGGACAGGCGTGCGGCCTGGGTGCCCTTGCCGGCGCCGGGAGGGCCGATCAGGATGATGCGTGAACTCATAAGGTGTCCTTCCAGTGGGATGTCCGCTGAACGTCAGCGTCCGGTCGAATCAGCGCAGCAGCCCCTCATAGTGGCGCTGCTGCATCTGCGCGTCGATCTGCTTGACCGTCTCGAGGCCGACGCCGACGACGATCAGCAGCGAGGTGCCGCCGAACGGGAAGTTCTGGTTCGCGTTGATGAGCACCAGCGCGATCAGCGGGATGAGGGCGACGAAGGCGAGGTAGAGCGAGCCGGGGAAGTTGATGCGGCTGAGCACGTAGCTTAGGTATTCGGCGGTCGGGCGACCGGCCCGGATGCCGGGGATGAAGCCGCCGTACTTCTTCATATTGTCCGCAACCTCTTCAGGGTTGAAGGTGATGGCGACGTAGAAGTAGGCGAAGAAGATCGTCAGCAGCGCGTACACAGTGATGTAGATCGGGTGATCACCGCGGGTGAAGTAGGTGTTGATCCATTCGACCCATTGGGACTCCGGGTCGAAGAACTGCGAGACCAGGCTCGGCAGGTAGAGCACCGAAGAGGCGAAGATGACGGGGATGACGCCGGCCATATTCACCTTGATCGGGATATAGGTCGAGGTCCCGCCGAACATGCGGCGGCCCACCATGCGCTTGGCGTACTGGACGGGCACCCGGCGCTGCGACTGCTCGACGAAGACGACGAGCGCGACGAGGACGAGTCCGACGGCCATGACGATGAGGAAGATGTCGACGCCCTGCTCGCGGAAGATCGCGCCGAGCGAGGACGGGAAGGCGGATGCGACGGAGGTGAAGATGAGCAGCGACATACCGTTGCCCACACCGTGTTCGGTGATCTGCTCGCCCAGCCACATGATCAGGCCGGTGCCTGCAGTGAGAGTGAGGACGAGGACTGCGATGCCCCACCAGGTGTCGTTGGCGATGAGGTCCTGGCAATTTTCGACGCTTCCGAACAGTGCGCCGGAGCGGACGGTCGCCACGAGGGTCGTCGAGTTCAGGATCGCGAGGCCGATGGTGAGGTAGCGGGTGTACTGAGTCAGCTTCGCCTGACCGGATGCGCCTTCCTTGTGCAGCGCTTCGAAGCGCGGAATGACCACGCGCAGGAGCTGGACGATGATGCTCGCGGTGATGTAGGGCATGATGCCCAGGGCGAAGATCGACAGCTGCAGCAGCGCGCCGCCGCTGAAGAGGTTGATCATGGCGAATCCGCCCTCGTTGAGCTGAGGCGAAGCCACGCATTCCTGCACCTTGGTGTAATCGATGCCAGGCGAAGGAATGAACGAGCCGAGTCGGAAGATGACAAGAATGCCCAGGGTGAAGAGGAGTTTCTTCCTCAAGTCGGGCGTTCTGAAGGCCCTCCGGATTGCGCCGATCAAGCGTCCTCCTCGTTGGGGGATGAAAAGTCAGAGTCGTGGTCGCGACCTGGCGAATGAGACAAATACCTGCAAAAGACTATCAGGGTATGCCCTCCAGGCCGAAACCGGCGAAGCCCCGTTCAGGCTCGTCTCAGGCAGTGATCCGGGAGGCATCCGAGTGGCCTCCGGCAGGTTCCCAGCCTGTCTCCGTCCTGGTTCCGGGGAGGCAGAAGGGGGCGGTCACCGAAGTGACCGCCCCCTTACCAGCGTTGAAGCCGGGAAACCGTTCCGAGTGGAACGGATCAGGCCTCGTTGGCGCTTCCGCCTGCAGCCTTGATCTTCTCGGCCGCGGAGCCGGAGAATTTGTCTGCAGTGATGTTCAGGGCCACGGTGATCTCACCGGTGCCGAGAACCTTGACGGGCTGCTTTGCGCGCACAGCGCCCTTCTCCACGAGATCGGCGACGGTGACGTCTCCGCCCTCGGGGAACAGGCTGGACAGCTTGTCGAGGTTGACAACCTGGAACTCCACCTTGGCGGGGTTCTTGAACCCACGCAGCTTCGGCAGACGCATGTGCATCGGGGTCTGGCCGCCCTCGAAGCCGTGCGGAACCTGGTAACGGGCCTTCGTGCCCTTGGTTCCGCGTCCGGCGGTCTTGCCCTTCGAAGCCTCACCACGACCGACGCGGGTCTTGGAGGTCTTGGCTCCGGGGGCAGGGCGCAGATCGTGCAGCTTCAGCGAGTCGTTGTTCGACATATCAATCGACCTCTTCCACAGTCACGATGTGGCGGACAGTGTTGACCATTCCCCGGATCTCGGGGCGGTCTTCCTGCACCACAACGTCGTTGGTCCGCTTGAGACCGAGCGAACGCAGCGTGTCACGCTGGCTCTGACGGTATCCGATTGCGGACTTGCGCTGAGTAATCTTGAGCTTTGCCATCAGGACTTCGCCCCACTTTCAGCAGCTGCCCGCAGCAGTGCGTGCGGAGCAACCTCGTCGACGGGCAGGCCACGGCGAGCCGCGACCTCCTCCGGACGCTCGAGGCCCTTCAGCGCGGTGATCGCAGCGTGCACGATGTTGATCGCGTTCGCCGAACCCAGCGACTTGGACAGAACGTCCTGGATGCCTGCCGCATCGAGGACCGCGCGAACGGGTCCACCGGCGATGACACCGGTACCAGGAGCGGCCGGACGCAGCAGGACGACGCCTGCGGCTTCCTCTCCCTGGATCGGGTGCGGAATGGTCTTCTGGATGCGGGGAACGCGGAAGAAGTTCTTCTTCGCTTCCTCGACACCCTTGGCGATGGCGGCAGGAACTTCCTTCGCCTTGCCATAGCCCATGCCGACCATGCCGTCGCCGTCTCCGACCACGACGAGAGCCGTGAAGGAGAACCGACGTCCGCCCTTGACGACCTTCGACACGCGGTTGATCGTGATGACGTGTTCGATGAACTGGTTCTTGTCTTCACGGTCGTTGCGACCGCCGCGTCCACGGCCTTCGCCGCGTCCGCGACCCTGACCGCCCTGGCCGCGGCCACGGGAGGAACGGTCACCGCTGTTGTCGGTGCGGGTCTCAGCAGCTGGCTGCTGTTCGTTGTTCTCTTCAGTGCTCATAGGGCCAATCCTCCTTCACGGGCACCTTCGGCGATTGCCTGCACACGGCCGTGGTAGGCGTTGCCTCCACGGTCGAAGACGACGGCTTCGATTCCGGCGTCCTTGGCGCGCTGAGCAACCAGCTCGCCCACCTTGCGGGCTTTGCCGGTCTTATCGCCTTCGAATGTCCGCAGGTCGGCTTCCATGGTGGAGGCCGAGACCAGGGTCTTGCCGACGGTGTCGTCGATGACCTGGACGAAGACGTGGCGCGTGGAGCGAGTCACTGAGAGGCGAGGGCGCTCGGCCGTGCCGCTGACATGCTTGCGCAGTCGAGCGTGACGACGCTTGCGAGCAGCTGCCCTGCCTTTGCCGTAGCTTTCCTTCTTGCCAAAGGCCATCTTTACTTACCAGCCTTTCCGACCTTGCGACGGACGATTTCGCCGGCGTAGCGCACACCCTTGCCCTTGTAAGGCTCGGGCCTGCGCAGCTTCCGGATGTTCGCAGCGGTCTCACCGACGAGCTGCTTGTCGATTCCGTGGACAGCGACCTTGGTCTGACCGTCGACGCTGAAGGAGATGCCCTCCGGCGGTTCGACGACGATCGGGTGGCTGTAGCCGAGGGCGAACTCGAGGTTCGATCCCTTGGCTAGGACACGGTAACCGGTTCCGACGATCTCGAGGGCCTTGGAGTAGCCTTCGGTCACACCGACGATCATGTTGTTGATGAGCGTGCGGGACAGTCCGTGCAGCGAACGCGATTCGCGCTCTTCATCCGGACGGACCACTGTGATGACACCGTCTTCAAGCGATACGGTGATCGGCTCGGCGATGGTGACGGACAGCTCGCCCTTAGGTCCCTTGACGGCGACATCCTGGCCGTCGACCTTGACCTCGACGCCGCTGGGAACGGAGATCGGGTTCTTGCCAATACGTGACATGTTCTTCTCTCCTTCCTTTACCAGACGTAGGCGAGGACTTCCCCACCCACACCCTTCTTGGCGGCCTGACGGTCCGTCAGGAGGCCTGACGAGGTCGACAGGATGGCGATGCCGAGGCCGCCGAGAACCTTGGGCAGGTTCGTGGACTTCGCGTAGACGCGCAGTCCCGGCTTGGAGACTCGGCGCAGGCCGGCGATCGAACGTTCCCGGTTGGGTCCGAACTTCAGGTCCAGGAGCAGCGTCTTGCCGACCTCGGCGTCTTCGACGCTCCAGCCAGTGATGTAGCCCTCGGTCTTGAGGATCTCGGCGATGTTCGACTTGAGCTTCGAGAACGGCATGCTGACGTCCTCGTGATAAGCCGAGTTGGCGTTGCGCAGACGCGTAAGCATATCTGCGACTGGATCAGTCATTGTCATTTGGGCACTTGCCCTTCCTCGTTACGGTTTCCGCCCACGTACTGTGCTTGGACCTGCAACGTAGCGATTATTTTTGCTTGAACGGGAACCCGAGGTGACGCAGCAGTGCACGTCCCTCGTCATCGGTTGCCGCGGTGGTGACGACGGTGATATCCATACCGCGGACGCGGTCGATCCGGTCCTGATCGATCTCGTGGAACATGGACTGCTCCGTGAGGCCGAAGGTGTAGTTACCGTTTCCGTCGAACTGACGATCCGAGAGTCCGCGGAAGTCGCGGATACGCGGCAGCGCCAAAGAGATGACGCGGTCGATGAACTCCCACATCCGTGCTCCACGCATGGTGACGTGAGCGCCGATGGGCTGACCTTCGCGCAGTTTGAACTGTGCGATGGACTTCCGAGCACGGGTCACGACGGGCTTCTGACCGGTGATCAGAGTCAGGTCGTTGATCGCGCCTTCGATCATCTTGGAATCGCGTGCTGCGTCACCCACACCCATGTTCACGACGACCTTGGTCAGTCCGGGAACCTGCATGGGGTTGGCGTAGTTGAACTCTTCCTGCAGCTTCGCAACGATCTCTTCGCGGTAAATCTGCTTGAGACGCGGTGCGGGACGGCTGGTGGTTGTTTCCGTCATCAGATCTCCTCCCCGGTGCGACGCGAGACGCGAACCCGGACAGTCTTGGTGCGACCGTCGCGTTCGACGCTCTCCTCGCGGTATCCGACGCGGGTGGGCTTGTTGTCCTTGGGATCAACGAGCGCCACGTTGGACACGTGGATGGGGGCTTCGTGGGTCTCACGGCCACCAGCGGTGCCGCCGGCCTGAGTCTGCGTAGCCTTCTTGTGCTTGATCACGCGGTTGACGCCCTCAACGAGGACGCGGTTGCGTTCGGGGTAGACGGCAAGGACCTTGCCCTGCTTCCCACGATCGCCACCACGGGACTGCCGAGCGCCGGCGATGACCTGGACGAGGTCGCCCTTCTTGATATTGAGCTTGTTCGCCATGCTCACAACACCTCCGGTGCCAAGGAGACGATCTTCATGAACTTCTTGTCGCGGAGTTCGCGTCCCACGGGTCCGAAGATACGGGTACCGCGTGGTTCCTCATCGTTCTTGAGGATGACAGCAGCATTCTCGTCGAACTTGATGTAGGAACCGTCGGGACGACGACGTTCCTTGGCAGTGCGAACGATGACGGCCTTGACGACGTCACCCTTCTTCACATTGCCGCCCGGGATTGCATCCTTGACGGTTGCCACGATGGTGTCACCGATCGAGGCGTAGCGCCGACCGGAGCCACCCAGGATCCTGATTGCCAGGATCTGCTTGGCGCCAGTGTTGTCGGCGACTTTGAGTCGCGACTCTTGCTGAATCACTATTCTCTCCTGTCGTCGCGCTGGTTCTCACGCCTGAGCGCGAGCCTTGCGGAACGGATTCATTGACATTTCACCCCGTTCCCGGTAGCCGCCCGCGGCCTCCGAGAGGCCGCGGGCGGGACCGGGTGGGTGGGGTGGCGTTGACTACTTGGCGCGTTCGATGATCTCGACGAGCCGCCAACGCTTCGCGGCCGAAAGGGGCCGCGTCTCGGCCACGAGGACGAGGTCGCCGATACCGGCGGTGTTCTCTTCGTCGTGAACCTTGTACTTGACCGACTGGCGCATGACCTTGCCGTAGAGGCGGTGCTTCATGCGCTCCTCGACCTCGACGACGATAGTCTTGTCCATCTTGTCGGATACTACGTAACCACGTGCGGTCTTGCGGGAGTTGCGTTCCGCAGCAGTGGCCTCGGTGTTCGTGGTCTCCGCCATCACTTGCTCTCTTCCTTGGCATCAGCGGGGTTCGGACGGATGTCCAGCTCCCGTTCGTTGAGCACGGTGTAGATACGAGCGATGTCGCGACGCACGGCCTTGAGGCGACCGTGGCTCTCCAGCTGACCCGTGGCCGACTGGAAACGCAGGTTGAACAGCTCGGCCTTGGCCTTCTTGAGCTCTTCTTGCAGACGCTCGTTGTCGTAACCGTCCAGCGCGTCGATGGAAAGGTTCTTCGAACCGATAGCCATTCTCACTCACCACCTTCGCGGGCCACGATACGGGCCTTCAGCGGAAGCTTGTGGATCGCCAGGCGCAGGGCCTCGCGAGCAACTTCCTCGGACACACCGCCGAGTTCGAACATGACTCGACCGGGTTTGACATTGGCGATCCACCACTCCGGCGAACCCTTACCGGAACCCATGCGGGTTTCGGCAGGCTTCTTCGTCAGTGGGTGATCAGGGTAGATGTTGATCCACACCTTGCCGCCGCGCTTGATGTAGCGGGTCATGGCAATACGTGCGGCCTCGATCTGACGGTTGGTGACATAAGCCGGCTCGAGAGCCTGGATGCCGTAGTCACCGAAGGACACCGTCGTGCCTCCCTTGGCGGCGCCGCCCCGGTTGGGGTGGTGCTGCTTGCGGAATTTCACTCGACGAGGGATCAGCATATCTCAGCCCTCCGATCCGGCCTCAGCCGCGGAGGCTTCAGCACTGTTCTCAGTATTACGGGCCTGGTCGCCTCGGCGCGGTGCGCCTTCCTGACCACGTCCGCGGCCTCCACGACCGCGCCCACGGCCACGCGGGCCACGAGCAGCAGGAGCCTTGGCCTGCTCGGCGGCAAGCTCCTTGTCGGTCATGTCGCCCTTGTAGATCCACACCTTGACGCCGATGCGTCCGAAAGTGGTGTGGGCTTCGTGAACGCCGAAGTCGATGTTCGCGCGCAGGGTGTGCAGCGGCACACGACCTTCGCGGTAGAACTCGGACCGGCTCATCTCAGCTCCGCCGAGGCGGCCCGAGCACTGCACACGGATGCCCTTGGCACCTGCGCGCTGGGCGCTCTGGATGGCCTTGCGCATCGCACGGCGGAAGGCCACACGGCTGGCGAGCTGCTCGGCAACTCCCTGGGCGACGAGCTGTGCGTCGACCTCGGGGTTCTTCACCTCAAGGATGTTGAGCTGAATCTGCTTGCCGGTGAGCTTTTCGAGCTGACCGCGGATGCGGTCTGCTTCGGCTCCGCGACGACCGATGACGATGCCCGGGCGTGCGGTGTGGATGTCGACGCGGACACGGTCACGCGTGCGCTCGATGTTGACCTTCGAGATGCCGGCCCGTTCGAGGCCGGTATTCATCATCTGGCGGATCTTGACATCTTCGAGCACGTAGTCCTTGTAGCGCTGCCCCGGCTTGGTCGAGTCAGCGAACCACTTTGACTTGTGATCCGTGGTGATTCCGAGTCGGAATCCGTTCGGATTGATCTTCTGGCCCATTAACGGTTCCCCTTCCGGCTCTTGCGCTGAGGCAGGTCGTCACCGCTGGCCAGGACCACTGTCACATGGCTGGTGCGCTTCTCGATGCGAAAAGCGCGACCCTGGGCACGCGGACGGAACCGCTTCATGGTCGGCCCCTCATCCACGAAGGCTTCGGAGATGACCAGTTCGTTCTCATCGAACGCAACGCCTTCCTCGTCGGCCCGGACACGCGCATTGGCGATGCCGGAGGCCACGAGCTTGTAAATCGGATCTGATGCCGACTGTTCTGCAAACTTCAACACTGCAAGTGCTTCGGTCGCCTGCTGACCACGAATGAGGTCGATGACGCGCCGAGCCTTGCGAGGCGTAACGCGCAGGTACCGCGCCTTAGCCTTGGCTTCCATCGCTTCCTTCTCTCTTCTCTAGGATCGAAAGAGTGCCCCGCCTCAGCGGCGGCGCCCCTTGCGATCGTCCTTTTCGTGGCCACGGAACGTCCGTGTCGGTGCGAACTCGCCGAGCTTGTGTCCGACCATCGACTCAGTGATGAAGACGGGGACATGCTTGCGTCCGTCATGTACTGCGATGGTGTGTCCCAGGAAGTCCGGGACGATCATCGAGCGACGAGACCATGTTTTGATGACATTTTTGGTGTTCTTCTCGTTCTGACGAGCCACCTTCTGGAAGAGGTGTTCGTCGACGAAAGGACCCTTTTTGAGGCTACGAGGCATAAGTCAGTACTCCAATCAGCGCTTCTTGCCGGTCCGGCGACGGCGCACGATGTACTTGTCGCTCTCCTTGTTCGGCCGGCGTGTGCGGCCCTCCAACTGACCCCACGGGCTGACTGGGTGACGACCACCCGAAGTACGGCCCTCGCCACCACCATGCGGGTGGTCGATCGGGTTCATCACGACACCGCGGACGCCTGGGCGCTTGCCCTTCCAACGCATACGGCCTGCTTTGCCCCAGCTGATGTTCGACTGCTCGGCGTTGCCGACCTCGCCGATCGTCGCACGGCAGCGCGCATCGACGTTGCGGATTTCGCCCGAAGGCATCCGCAGCTGTGCGAAACGGCCGTACTTCGCCACGAGCTGCACGGACGAGCCTGCAGAACGAGCGATTTTGGCACCGCCGCCGGGACGCATCTCAACTGCGTGCACCACGGTACCCACCGGGATGTTGCGCAGGGCAAGGTTGTTGCCCGGCTTGATGTCTGCACCCGGACCGGCTTCCACGTGTGCACCCTGCTTGAGGTTCTGCGGGGCGATGATGTAGCGCTTCTCTCCGTCTGCATAGTGCAGCAGAGCGATGCGAGCCGTACGGTTCGGGTCATATTCGATGTGTGCGACCTTCGCCGGAACGCCATCTTTGTCATGGCGGCGGAAGTCGATGACACGGTATTGACCTGGTGGCGGGTGGTCACGCGTCCCTGGCTGTTGCGGCCGCCGCGCTTGGGCAGCGGGCGCAGAAGCGACTTCTCCGGTGTAGACCGGGTCACTTCGACGAAGTCGGCGACCGACGAGCCACGGCGGCCCGGGGTCGTCGGCTTGTGCTTACGGATTCCCATGAGTCTTGTCCTTCTTTGACGAAGGATCGCTTAGAGCGATCCACCGAAGATGTCGATCGATCCGTCCTTGAGAGCGACAATGGCACGCTTGGTGTCCTTGCGCTTTCCCCAACCGGTGCGGGTGCGGCGGCGCTTGCCCTGACGGTTCAGGGTGTTGACCTTGGCGACCTGCACATCGAAGATCGTTTCAATGGCTTGCTTGATCTCGGTTTTGTTCGAGCCCTGGTCGACGAGGAAGGTGTACTTGCCCTCGTCCATCAGGCTGTAGGTCTTCTCCGAGACGACCGGTGCGACGATGATGTCGCGCGGGTCCTTGAAGTTCAGACTCATGATGCGTCCTCCGATTTGCGGTTTCCGCTCAGGAACGCGGCAAGAGCTGCCTCGGTGAACACGATGTCATCGGCGAGCAGCACATCATAGGTGTTGAGCTGATCGGAGGTGAGCACGTGAACGTGGGGCAGGTTGCGCACGCTCAGGTAGGTGAGCTCGTCGTCACGCTCGAGCACCACGAGAGTGTTCTTGCGCTCGGACAGGCCGGCCAGTGCGGCCTTCGCCTGCTTGGTCGACGGGGCGTCGCCGGTGACCAGGTTCTTCATCACGAAGACCTGATCGAGGCGTGCACGATCAGACAGGGCTCCGCGCAGAGCGGCCGCCTTCATCTTCTTGGGGGTCCGCTGCGAGTAGTCGCGCGGGACCGGTCCGTGCACGATACCGCCGCCGTTGTACTGAGGAGCGCGGATCGAACCCTGACGGGCGTTGCCGGTTCCCTTCTGACGGTAGGGCTTGCGACCGCCGCCGCGAACCTCGGAGCGGGTCTTCGTCTTGTGCGTACCCTGACGGGCCGCAGCCAGCTGTGCAACGACGACCTGGTGGATCAGGGACACGTTGGTCGGCACGCCGAAGACCTCGGCGGGCAGATCAACGGAGCCGGTCTTGGCACCAGCGGCGTCGATGACGTCGACTGTCTTGACATCAGTCATTACGTTCAGGCCTCCTTCACGGCCGAGCGAACGAGGACGACTCCACCCTTGGGGCCGGGAACGGCACCCTTGATGAGCAGGAAGTTGTTCTCGTTGTCCACGGCGTGGATCGTGAGGTTCTGGGTGGTGTGCTTGACAGCGCCCATACGGCCGGCCATGCGCATACCCTTGAACACGCGACCAGGTGTCGCGGCTCCGCCGATCGAACCTGGCTTGCGGTGGTTGCGGTGCTGACCGTGGGAGGCACCGACACCGGCGAAGCCGTGACGCTTCATGACACCGGCGGTTCCCTTGCCCTTGGTCTTCGCGGTCACATCGACCTTGAGTCCGGCCTCGAAGGCGTCGACGCCGAGTTCCTGGCCGAGCTCGTAGTCAGCAGCATCAGCAGTGCGCAGTTCGACGAGGTGACGGCGCGGGGTCACACCGGCCTTCTCGAAGTGGCCTGCAGTCGGCTTGTTGACCTTGCGAGGATCGATCTCGCCGAACGCGATCTGCACAGCGGGGTAACCATCGGTTTCCTCGTTGCGGACCTGAGTTACGACGTTGTTTCCGGTGGCCACAACGGTCACCGGCACGAGGTTGTTCTGCTCATCCCAGACCTGGGTCATGCCCAGCTTGGTTCCCAGAAGGCCCTTGACCTTGCGGGTGGTCGGGAGAGCGGATGAACGAGTGTTCGCCATTGCTGCCTCCCTTAGAGCTTGATCTCGATGTTGACGTCGTCAGCGAGGTCGAGACGCATCAGCGAGTCGACTGCCTTCGGCGTCGGGTCGACGATGTCGATCAGACGCTTGTGCGTGCGCATTTCGAAATGCTCACGGCTGTCCTTGTACTTGTGCGGCGAACGGATGACGCAGTACACGTTCTTCTCCGTTGGCAACGGCACGGGGCCCACTACAGTCGCACCTGCGCGAGTGACGGTGTCCACGATCTTGCGTGCGGCACTGTCAATCACAGCGTGGTCGTACGACTTGAGCCGAATGCGGATCTTCTGTCCCGCCATGGCGTCGTCTCTTTCTTCAGTAACTTCCGGCCATCAACTCGCAGAGCGTCTCGGACTCTCTGCCGTCTGCGCCGGCTGACCATGACCGACCCCCGAGGTCGGGCGTGTCGGCTGTTCCTGACGGAGAAGTTCTCACTTCTCCCCCAAGCACCGACGGCGCTTCTACTCATTGGCTGCTCGGTCCGAACCCGCATGATGCAGATTCATCGATCCGATAGTGTTTCGGGCTGTTCGCGGTATCACTACCGCAGTGCAGGGGTCAACGCCCAAAACGCAACTTCACCATCTTGTCATAGTGCACTGAACCCGCGCAATTCCGGGAACGGTGCCTGTGAGGGAACTCTCACGATCCGGGCGCGCCGGATGCGGGTCACGCACCTGGTGCCCCAGCTCCCCCCACCTGCATCCGGCCGGACGCCGACGCGTACCCCGCTCGGACATGCGGCAGGGGCCGCAGTTCCGAAGAACTGCGGCCCCTGCCTGGTGGTGCTCAGCGAGTCAGATCAGGCGTTGATCTTGGTGACTCGACCTGCGCCGACGGTGCGTCCACCCTCGCGGATAGCGAAGCGGAGGCCGTCCTCCATGGCGATCGGCTGGATGAGCTCGACCGACATGTCGGTGTTGTCGCCGGGCATGACCATCTCGGTGCCCTCAGGCAGCGTGATGACGCCGGTGACGTCCGTGGTCCGGAAGTAGAACTGCGGACGGTAGTTCGAGTAGAACGGGTTGTGACGTCCGCCCTCGTCCTTGCTCAGGATGTAGACCTGGGCTTCGAACTTGGTGTGCGGGGTGATCGAACCCGGCTTCACGATGACCTGACCGCGCTCCACGTCCTCGCGCTTGGTGCCGCGCAGGAGCAGACCGACGTTCTCACCTGCACGGGCATCCGGCAGGGTCTTGCGGAACATCTCGATGGCGGTGACGGTCGTCTTGGACGACTTCTCCTTGATGCCGACGATTTCGATTTCGTCGTTCGGCAGGAGGACGCCGCGCTCGACACGACCGGTGACGACGGTTCCACGACCGGTGATCGTGAAGACGTCCTCGACGGGCATGAGGAACGGCTTGTCGACGTCGCGCTCGGGCTCCGGAACGTTCTCATCGACAGCAGCCATGAGATCCTGGACGCTCTTGACCCACTTCTCGTCGCCTTCCAGCGCCTTGAGAGCGGAGACCGCGATGACCGGAGCGTTGTCGCCGTCGAAGTCCTGGCTCGAGAGCAGGTCGCGAACCTCGAATTCGACGAGCTCGAGGAGCTCTTCGTCATCGACCATGTCGGACTTGTTCAGCGCGCACACGATGTAGGGAACGCCGACCTGACGCGCGAGCAGCACGTGCTCACGGGTCTGGGGCATCGGGCCGTCGGTGGCGGCAACGACGAGGATCGCACCGTCCATCTGAGCGGCACCGGTGATCATGTTCTTCACGTAGTCGGCGTGGCCCGGGGCATCGACGTGAGCGTAGTGACGCTTCTCCGTCTGGTACTCAACGTGCGAGACGTTGATGGTGATGCCGCGCTCCTTCTCCTCAGGTGCGTTGTCGACCTGGTCGAAGGCGCGCGCCTCGTTGAGATCAGGGTACTGATCCGCCAGGACCTTGGTGATCGCAGCGGTCAGGGTGGTCTTTCCGTGGTCAACGTGGCCGATGGTGCCGATGTTGACGTGCGGCTTAGTCCGTTCGAAACTAGCCTTTGCCACTGGGTTCCTCCTCGTGGTTGTCAAAAGATATGCGGTTCATATCTTAGACCTTTTGTTGGTTATCTTTCATTCCGGTGATCATGTTCTTGATCACCGGGGCGACCGGAATTCGGAGATTACTCTCCGCCGCGCACCTTCTGGATGATCTCCTCGGCAACAGCCTTCGGGACCTCCGCATAGCTGGAGAAAGTCATCGAGTACACCGCACGGCCCTGGGTCTTCGACCGCAGATCACCGATGTAGCCGAACATCTCCGAGAGCGGGACCACAGCCTTGACGACCTTCACACCGGAAGCATCGTCCATCGACTGAATCTGTCCACGCCGGGAATTCAGGTCGCCGATGACGTCACCCATGTATTCCTCAGGGGTACGCACCTCGACGTCCATGACCGGTTCGAGCAGAACCGGGTTCGCCCGCTGGACGGCCTCCTTGAAGACCATCGAACCGGCGATCTTGAATGCCATCTCCGAAGAGTCGACATCGTGGTAGGCGCCATCGACCAGGGTGGCCTTGACACCGACCATCGGGTAACCGGCCAGGGCACCGAGCTGCATGGCGTCCTGGATGCCGGCGTCGACGCTCGGAATGTACTCGCGCGGAACGCGTCCGCCCGTGATGGCATTCTCGAACTCGTAGATCGTATCGCCTTCGACCTCGAGAGGTTCGAAGGTGACCTGGACCTTCGCGAACTGTCCCGATCCACCCGTCTGCTTCTTGTGGGTGTAATCGTACTTCTCGACAGTGCGACGGATGGTCTCACGGTAGGCGACCTGCGGCTTGCCGACGTTCGCCTCGACCTTGAACTCGCGACGCATGCGGTCGACGAGGATGTCGAGGTGGAGCTCGCCCATTCCGCGGATGACGGTCTGGCCGGTCTCCTCGTCAAGCTCGACCTGGTAGGTCGGGTCTTCCTTGACGAACTTCTGGATGGCCGAGGACAGCTTCTCCTGGTCGCTCTTGGTCTTCGGCTCGATGGCCACGGAGATCACAGGCTCCGGGAAGGTCATCGATTCGAGAGCGATCGGGTTCGCCGGGTCGCTGAGAGTATCGCCCGTCGTGGTCTCCTTGAGACCGATGAAGGCGTAGATGTGGCCGGCGAAAGCCTCTTCGACGGGGTTCTCCTTGTTGGAGTGCATCTGGAAGAGCTTGCCGACGCGTTCCTTCTTGCCTGAGGACGTGTTGAGCACCTGCTCACCGGACTTCACGTGACCGGAGTAGACGCGCACGTAGGTCAGCGATCCGAAGAACGGGTGGGAGGCGACCTTGAAGGCCAGAGCCGAGAAGGGCTCGTCCGTCGAAGGCTTGCGGGTCAGTTCCTCTTCGTCGTTGCTCGGGTTGTGGCCGATCATCGGCGGCACGTCGAGCGGCGAAGGAAGGTAGTCGATGACCGCGTTGAGCATGGGCTGCACGCCCTTGTTCTTGTACGCGGAACCGCACATGACCGGGAAGGCCTCGGACTTGATGACGAGTTCACGGATACCGGCCTTGACGTCAGCGGTCGTGAGCTCTTCGCCCTCGAGGTACTTCTCCATGAGCTCTTCCGAGCTCTCGGCGACGTCCTCGACGAGCTGCGCACGGTACTGAACAGCCTTCTCCTTGAGATCATCAGGGATCTCGACCTCGGTCATGTCCTGACCCATCTTGGACTCGTCGGGCCAGACGTAGGCCTTCATCTCAAGCAGGTCGACGACACCGGCGAATTCACTCTCGGCACCGATCGGCAGCTGGATGACCAGCGGCTTCGCGCCGAGGCGCTCCTTGATGGTGTCGACGGTGAAGTAGAAGTCAGCACCGAGCTTGTCCATCTTGTTGACGAAGCAGACACGCGGAACGTCGTACTTGTCGGCCTGGCGCCACACGGTCTCGGACTGGGGCTCAACGCCCTCCTTGCCGTCGAACACAGCAACGGCACCGTCGAGGACGCGCAGAGAGCGCTCGACCTCGACCGTGAAGTCAACGTGACCGGGCGTGTCGATGATGTTGATCTGGTTGTCGTCCCAGTAGCAGGTCGTCGCGGCGGACGTAATCGTGATGCCGCGCTCCTTCTCCTGGTCCATCCAGTCCATGGTGCCGGCGCCGTCGTGGGTCTCGCCCATCTTGTAGTTGACGCCGGTGTAGAAGAGGATGCGTTCGGTCGTCGTTGTCTTACCGGCATCGATGTGGGCCATGATGCCGATATTACGGACCTTGTTCAGGTCGCTGAGCACGTCAAGTGCCACGGTGTCTCTCTCTCAATCGATGATTTGCTCGACTCCCCTGGGCTGCCGGCCGACAGAACTCGCGCACGAGGTCCGCCGACCAGAGCACAGGACAGACGATTACCAGCGGTAGTGGGCGAAGGCCTTGTTGGACTCGGCCATCTTGTGAGTGTCCTCGCGGCGCTTGACTGCTGCACCGAGGCCGTTGCCGGCATCGAGGATCTCATTCATGAGTCGTTCGGTCATGGTCTTCTCACGACGCTGGCGGGAGTATCCCACGAGCCACCGCAGAGCCAGGGTGGTCGAACGAGCCGGACGAACATCGATCGGCACCTGGTAGGTCGCGCCGCCGACACGGCGGGAGCGGACCTCGAGGGACGGACGGATGTTGTCGAGAGCCTTCTTCAGGTTGACAACGGGATCGTTGCCGTTCTTCTCGCGAGTGCCTTCGAGGGCACCGTAGACGATCCGCTCTGCGGTCGAGCGCTTGCCGTCGAGCAGGATCTTGTTGATCAGCTGCGTGACGAGCGGTGAGCTGAAGACCGGGTCAACGACGATCGGTCGCTTGGGTGCAGGACCTTTGCGTGGCATTACTTCTTCTCCCTCTTCGCACCGTACTTGCTGCGGGCCTGCTGGCGACCCTTGACGCCCTGGGTGTCGAGCGAACCGCGGACGATCCGGTAGCGAACACCGGGCAGATCCTTGACGCGGCCACCGCGCACGAGCACGATCGAGTGCTCCTGCAGGTTGTGTCCCTCGCCCGGGATGTAGGCGGTCACCTCGATCTGGCTCGAAAGCTTGACACGAGCGACCTTGCGAAGAGCCGAGTTCGGCTTCTTGGGGGTAGTGGTGTACACACGGGTGCACACTCCACGACGCTGCGGGCTGCCCTTGAGGGCAGGAGCGTCCGATCCTGCTGTATTGACATGCCGTCCCTTGCGGACGAGCTGTTGGATAGTCGGCACTAAGCGTTCTCCATTTGCTTCTCGATAGACCTAATTCCCAATTTCGGCCACGACCGCAGTCGCCTCTATGAACCGTGGGACATATCCGACCGGACACCGGGTGAAGCTCGGCTCCCGATGCCAGTAACCACGCGAGTCGTCGGCCCCTGCGCCCGGGTGTGTCGCAAGGACACGGAAGCGCAGTGACGACTTCTCGGCGGCCTGCAGCGACGACTTCTCTCAGGGATTCCGGGCCTCACAGAACACCCGGCAGGATCAATCGACGACGCAGATAACACAATCAGTCGCCTACCAGAATATCTCTCCCGAGCGCGTCTGGTCAAAATGGCGATCGTCGATCGCTACCTCGCCGCGCTGCCGAAATCACGCGGCACGCCCTTTCCCTCGGAAATCACGGAACGGCGGCGCTCTCCACGACCGCCTGCGAACTGCACTCGCGTGTCAGCAGCGCTTCCGTGAGTGCCGGTCGGCCGCCTCGGCGAGGATGCGCCGAGGCTTTCCTTGACTGATTCAAAAGAAGCAGGCATTCTGGTGCTGTGAACGGGACGAAGCATGAACACGACGAAGACGCTGCCGCGGCTCTGCGGCAGACGTCGCTGCGCGTGACGAAACAACGGGTCGCAGTGCTCGATGCCGTGCGGGACCATCCGCACGCGGACACCGAGACTGTCATCGGCTCCGTCCGCGAATCGCTGCCGGCGGTCTCCCACCAGGCCGTCTATGATTCGCTCCACACGCTCACCGAGGTGGGACTCGTCCGCTGCATCCAGCCTTCGGGCTCGGTGGCTCGGTACGAGCGTCGGATCGGTGACAACCATCATCATCTGGTGTGCCGATCGTGCAATCTCATCGTCGATGTCGACTGCACGATCGGGCAGGCCCCGTGCCTGACCCCGTCTCACGATGCCGGCTTCGTCATCGAACAGGCTGAAGTGACGTTCTGGGGTCTGTGCCCCGACTGTGCGCCTGTCGGTGCGCAGACGACCGGCGGCAGTCAGCCCTCGGCCGTGTGATTCCCGGCTTCCGTTCACCACCACCCGTCTTCTCCCGAGGACACGACTATGCCCTTTTAGCGAGGGTGGCCCATCCCGTCATCCGAGTCGTCGACCGCGGCTCGACTGTGAAAGGAACACAATGACCCAGACGACCACCGGCGGCTGCCCGGTCGCCCACACTTCCACGGAGCCGGCGACGGAGGCGGATTCCGACCAGCTGGTCAACCCCGTCCAGGGTGATGCCAACGCTCAGTGGTGGCCCAACCGCCTCAACCTCAAGATCCTCGCCAAGGGCCAGCCGGCACGCGACCCCATGGATCCGGATTTCGATTACGACGCGGAGTTCAACAGCCTCGACTACTTCGCGCTCAAGGCCGACATCGAAGCGCTGCAGAAGGAGAACCAGGAGTGGTGGTCTGCTGACTTCGGCAACTACGGCCCCTTCATGATCCGCATGGCCTGGCACTCGGCGGGCACCTACCGCGTCCAGGACGGGCGCGGCGGAGGCGGAGAGGGCCAGCAGCGCTTCGCTCCCCTGAACTCGTGGCCCGACAATGTCCTGCTGGACAAGGCGCGTCGCCTGCTGTGGCCGGTGAAGAAGAAGTACGGGAAGAAGATCTCCTGGGCCGACCTGTTCATCCTCGCCGGCAACGTCGCTCTCGAGCAGATGGGCTTCAAGCCCTTCGGCTTCGCCGGCGGTCGCGTCGACGTGTGGGAGCCCGACAACGACGTGTACTGGGGTTCGGAGAGCGAATGGCTGGGCACCGACAAGCGCTATGTCGGCAACGGTGAGCTGCAGAAGCCGCTGGCCGCGACCACCATGGGCCTCATCTACGTCAACCCCGAAGGTCCCGAGGGCGAACCCGACCCGCTGAAGTCGGCGGTCGAGATCCGTGAGACCTTCGCCCGGATGGCGATGAACGATGAGGAGACCGTCGCTCTCATCGCCGGCGGCCACACCTTCGGCAAGACACATGGTGCGGCTCCCGAGTCGCACAAGAGCGCCGATCCCGAGGCAGCTCCCCTCGAAGAGCAGGGTCTGGGTTGGCGCAGCGACTTCGAATCCGGTCAGGGCAACCACACAGTCGGCAGCGGCATCGAGGTCACCTGGACCTACCACCCCACGCGCTGGGACAACGAGTTCTTCCACATCCTCTTCGCCTACGAGTGGGAGGTCTTCGAGAATGAGGGCGGTCACCTGCAGTGGCGTCCCATCGACGGCGGCGGCGACGATATGGTGCCGATGGCCCAGGGCGCGGGACGTCGTGAACCCCGCATGCTCACGACCGATCTGGCGCTGCGCTTCGACCCGATCTACGGAGAGATCTCGCGTCGTTTCAAGGACGACCAGAAGGCCTTCGAGGATGCCTTCGCTCGCGCCTGGTTCAAGCTCACCCACCGTGATATGGGACCGGCCACGCGTTACCTCGGGCCCGAGGCACCCACCGAGGAGCTCATCTGGCAGGACCCGGTTCCTGCGGGCACTCCGCTCGACGAAGCCGGACTCGCCGCCGTGAAGGCTGCTGTTCGCGATTCGGGTCTGACCGTGTCCCAGCTGGTCTCGACCACATGGGCCGCTGCCTCCTCCCACCGTGTCTCGGATATGCGCGGCGGCATCAACGGCGGACGTCTCCGCCTCGAGCCGCAGCGCAGCTGGGACGTCAATGAACCGGCCGAGCTGGCGCAGGTGCTTCCTGTCCTCGAAGGCATCGCCGAGTCGACCGGTGCCTCATTCGCCGATGTGCTGGCCATTGCTGGTGCCGTCGGAGTCGAAACCGCGGCGAAGGTCGCTGGACATGAGGTCACCGTGCCGGTGTCCACCGGTCGTGGGGACGCCACTCAGGAACAGACCGATGTGCATTCCTTCGGCTTCCTCGAGCCGACTCATGACGGCTTCCGCAACTACCTCACCGAAGGACTTCCGCTCAAGGCCGAGTACCTGCTGCTCGACAAGGCCAGCCTGCTCGGGCTGACCCCGCCGGAGCTGACCGTGCTCATCGGCGGACTGCGCGTCCTCGGCGTCAACTACGGAGACTCCGAGCTCGGTGTCTTCACCGATCGTCCGGGCGAGCTGACGAACGACTTCTTCGTCAACCTCCTCGAACTCGGCAACGCGTGGAAGCCGGTCGGCGACTCCGAGACCGCCGAAGAGTACGAATGCTTCTCACCTGCCGGAGAGAAGCTGTGGACCGGCAGCCGCGTCGACCTGCTCTTCGGTGCGAACTCCGAACTGCGCGCCGTCGCCGAGGTCTACGGATCCGATGACGCGAATGAGAAGTTCGTTGCCGATTTCGTCAAGGTCTGGACCAAGCTCATCGAGGCCGATCGCTACGATCTCAAGCGCTGATTCGACTGATCCCCTCGGTGAGGTGACTCTTCGGCGCTCCCCCGCCGAGGCGGCACTCGGATGATCGCGAACGATGCCCCCACCGGAATCGGTGGGGGCATCGTCATATCCGGAGTCGTTCAGTCCTCTCTGCCCAGAACGGCGAATCCGGTGAAGATCTGGTCGAAATGGGTGACGCCTGCATTCCCGATCGCCCCGGCCGAGGAGGTCCCGTTCCGGACACCGGGCACGCCGTTCGACTGACCGTTCGGCGCTCCTCCGTTCGGCTGTCCTCCCGGCACTCCCCCGCCGTCGGATTGTCCGCCGGGCTGACCATCGTCGGATTGTCCGCCGGGCTGGGAGCCGTCCCCGGTCTGCCCGCCCATTCCTCCCGGACCGTTCTGTCCTCCCGGCCCCTGGCTCGTTCCGGAGCTGTCCGCAACTATGACGGCCGATGCCCCGACCGCACCTCCGGCCAGTCCGCCGACGATGAACAGCGCGGAGCCTGCGAGTATCGCGGGGACGAGCGGTACACGGCGCTTCGGTTCGGCCGTGCCCGTGGTCGGCGAGCCGGATATCGGCTGCACCGGATTCTGCTCAAGAGGCCGGCCCAGTCCCTGATCGGGACCGTCAGTCGGGTGCTGGCTCGGGATCTGGTTGTGGTCGGTGCCGGGGCCCTGGTTGGGGTGGTGGTTCTCGGTCATGGAATCTCCTCTGGTTGACAGTGAGTCCACTGTCGGCCCCGCCGCTGTAGCCCATCCCAGCCGACGCTGTGGCCAGCCTGTGGCTTCTCAGCACCCTGCCGATCATCAGTCTGATGGGCGCAGAGCCCATCCGTTCAGGCCGCGGGAAGCCGCATTTCGAAGACCGTGCCGTCGTCCGAGCTCGACATGGTGATGCTGCCGTGCATGAGCTCGACGAGGCCCGAGGCGATCGCCAGGCCCAGACCCGATGACCCGCCCTCGGCTCCTGGCTGACGCGACCGTGACGGGTCTCCGCGGACGAACCGGTCGAAGACCGTCTCCCGGATCTCCGGCGGGATGCCGGGGCCGTCGTCGCTGATGCGAATGGCCACGACATCACCGGGGATCTGCCCCGCCACCGGCTTCCGCACGGTCGCGGCTTCGACAGTCACCCGCGTTCCCGGAGGAGTGTGCACGCAGGCGTTCGTCAGCACGATCGACACGACACGCCGCACAAGGTCGAGAGCACCACACACCTCGAGAGCCTCCGGCGGCACATCGAGGATCAGCGAATGGTCGGGATTGACCACATGGGCATCTTCGACGAGTTCGACCAGCACCGCCGACACATCGACCGTGTCCTCCTTCACCGGCTGCCTGCCGGCCTCCAGGCGGGCCAGGAGCAGCAGGTCATCGACCAAGGTGGACATCCGCATCGCACCGGAATCGATCTTCGCCAAGGAAGTGGTCACCTCGGTGGGCAGATCCTCACGGTACGGTCGGGTGAGGTCGGCCCACCCGCGGATCGTCGCGATCGGAGTGCGCAGCTCATGGGAGGCATCGGCGACGAAGCGGCGCATCTGCTCCGTGCCCCGGTAGCGCTCGTCGAGAGCGGTCCCGACGTGGTCGAGCATCCGATTGACCGCGGCTCCGACCTCGCCGACCTCGGTCCCGGGAACGGCGAGTTCCGCCGGTACCCGCAGCGCGAGCTCGGGTCTGCCGGCACTGAGCTCAAGGTCCGTGACGTCGCGGGCAGTGCGGGCGACGTCCCTGAGGTCGCGCAGCTGGCGGTGGATGATCACGGCCATGAGACCGGCGGTGATGAGGACTCCGATGAGGACGACGACCGCGGTCGTCCAGGCGGTGCGGTCCAACGCGGCGTCGACGCTGCCCTGCGGAACCCCATAGACGGTCCTCGCTCCGTCGTCTTCGAAGACCACGACCCGGTAGGCGCCGAACCCGGGCACGCGCACGGATTCGTGGCTGGTCTCGCTGATGCCGGGTTCGACGGCCAGGAGGGCTTCGATCGCGTCCGAGGACAGAGACCGGGGACGGGTCAGCCCCGCCTCGGCGATGAGCCCCTCTCCCCCGCTGCCGGAGTCGACGACGGCGAGTGCACCATCACCGACTCCCGGCTGGAAGAGGAATCGCAGAGCCGAATCGACCGCCGACGATGATTCGGTGCCCGGTCCCGCGCCGGGACCGGCACCGGGACCGCCGGTCCGCGCGTGCGAAGTCATCGAGGTCAGCTGCGCGTCGAGGTCGGACATCAGAGAGGTGCGCACGCTCAGCCACGAGGCGGCGCCGATTCCGGTGCCGACGAGCAGCAGCACGAGTCCGGCGAGGAGGATGAGCCTCGTCTGCAGCCGCCACCGTCGCAGCTTCACTGCTCCGCCCGCAGGATGTAGCCGGCCCCGCGCTTCGTGTGGAAGAGGTTCGGCAGGTCCGGGAACGGTGCGTCGATCTTCTTCCGCAGGTAGGACACGTAGAGCTCGACGATATTTCCGTTGCCGCCGAAGTCGTAGTCCCAGACCCGGTCGAGGATCTGCGCCTTCGACAGGACCGCCCGCGGGTTGCGCATGAACAGCAGCAGGACCTCGAATTCGCGAGCCGTGAGCTCGATCTGCCGGCCGGCACGAGTGACTTCATGCGAACGTTCGTCGAGTTCGAGGTCGCCGACTCGCAGCACATCCTCGTCGTCGTCCGGCCCCGCCGGCACGCTGCGCCGCAGACGGGCCTCGATCCGCGCGATGACCTCGTCGAGGTTGAACGGCTTCGTCACATAGTCGTCCCCGCCGAGGCGCAGGCCCGTGAGCCGGTCATCGACCTCGTCCCGAGCGGAGAGGAAGACCACCGGAGTGTCGATGCCCTCGCCCCTGATCTTTTCGATGACTGCGAAACCGTCGAGGTCGGGCAGCATGACATCGAGGACGATCGCGTCGAAGTGCTCGCTTCGGGCCACGGCCACCGCCTCACGGCCCGCGCCGACCGCCTCGGCGTCCCACCCGCGGACTCGGCAGGCCATGACGAGGAGCTCAGCGAGGTTCGCTTCGTCATCGACGATGAGGATGCGTGCCGGCGAGTTCTCTGTCGGAGTCATAGAACGATTATCCCTCTCAACCTGCACTGAGGTCGTAGAGCGTCGCGGAGTCGAGAGTCGTGGATTCGAAGTTCGCTTCCACCCAGGCTGCGATCTGCGCCGAGGAGGAGCCGGAGTCCGCTCCTCCGGGCCCCTGACCACCCCCGGAGCTCGACCCGATGTAGTAGTGGATCCGGTCCTCGGCCACGAGCTGTTTGAACTGTTCGAGGGTCGGTGACGGGTCGGTGCCGTTGAAGCCGCCGATCGCCATCACCGGCTCTTCGAGGCCGAGCTGATAGCCGGCGGCCCGGTTGGCTCCCGTGGTGGCTGCGACCCACGTGTAGTCCGAAGCATCCTCATCGAGGCGCTGGGTGAGCTCATCCGACGGTTCCGAGCCGTTGAGCAGACCGCCCATGCCTCCACCGCCGCCGGGGATTCCGGCACGCTCGGCACTGCCGTCGGGGAGATCGGCCCCTCCGCCGGGGACACCGGCGCCGTCGTCGGGACCGCCGCCGCGCGGCATCCCTCCACCGCCAGGGCGGCCGCCCATTCCGGAGCCGGTGCCTGCGATCGTCACGATCGATCCTTGAGTCGTCCCGGCGATCGTGCGCACGCTCAGCTGTGCGGGAATCGCTGCGTTGCCGATGATGGCGACCGCGACGAGCGCCGAGGCGACTGCCGCACCGATCCGCCTCTGGGAAGTGGCGATGAGCACCAGCGCACCGAGCACTGAGACGATGAGCACGCTCCACCGCAGGATTCCCGGGAGACCGGTCATCGACGAACTGATGATGAACTGCCACGCTCCGGTCAGCGCCCAGGCCACCGCGAGCAGCAGTCGCGAGACGATGCCGGGCCGGTCGAGCAGCACCCCGACACCGAGGCCGATGACGACGGCGATCGCGGGGATGAGAGCGACCGTGTAGTACTCGTGGACGATTCCATTCATCATCGACAGGACGAGCCCTGTGATGATGAGCCAGCCGCCCCAGATGAGCACGGCGGCACCGAGGCTGCCCCTGTCGGTCGTGTCCGAACCATCGCCGTCGGTGACGGCGGGGGTGACTCTGCGGCGGGCCGCCTCGGCGAGGACCAGAAGAACCGCGGTGACGCCGAGGAGGAAGAGCGCGGTGGGCAGGAACCACGACACCTGCTGGCCGAAGCTGCCCGTGAACAGGCGCGTCAGCCCCGTCTCGCCCCAGCCGCCGCCACCGCCGCCGACGGACCCGGTCTCATTGCCGGTCAGCCGACCGAACCCGTTGTAGCCGAAAGTGAGTTCGAGGAACGAGTTCGTCTGCGAACCTCCGACATAGGGGCGGGAGTCCGCGGGGGTGAGTTCGACGAGCGCGATCCACCAGCCGGCGCTGAGCACCGTCGACGCGATGGGAATGAGCAGCCACAGCAGACGTCGCGGCCACGATGCCCGGGCGAAGAGCACCCAGGCGAGAGCGATTCCGGGGACGATGAGAAAGACTTGGAACTGCTTGGTGAGGAACCCCAGACCGAGGCAGATCCCGGCGAGGATCAGCCACAGTGTCACGCTGCGCGCGGTGCCCGAGCGGCCGTCCCCGGTCGGGTTCTCTCTGGGGCGAGCGTTCACCGCTCGCAGGGCGCGCTGGGTCGCGACGACCGCGCCGATCATCAGGGTCACGAGCAGAGCGTCCGGGTTGTTGAACCGGAACATGAGCGCCACGACCGGGGAGACCGCGAAGATCGCACCGGCACCCAGCGCCGCTGCTCTCTCAACTCCGGTACCGACGCGGGAGCGCAGGCCCAACCTCGTCGAGTGGACGATGAGCAGCACGCTGACTCCGGCCAGAAGAACCTGCGGCAGCAGCATCGAGAACGATGAGAATCCGAAGACGCGGGCGCTCAGCGCCATCAGCCACAGAGCTGCCGGGGGTTTGTCGACGGTGATCGCGTTCGCCGAGTCGAGGGAGCCGAAGAGGAAGGCCTCCCAGTTCTCCGAGCCGGCCTGGACGGCCGCCGCGTAGAAGGAGTTCGCCCACCCGTTCTCGCTGAGGTTGACGAGGTAGGCAGCGATGGTGCCGAGGGTGAGGACGGTCAGTGCCGCCGGATACCAGCTGCGTCGGAATCCGGTCGTGTGGGATCGCTCGGGGGTCGGTGACGTGCGGGTCTCAGTCATGGTCGGACCCTGCCTCCGCGAGGCGCCCGGATCTGGACGTCACCGCCGGCCTGTCAGCGGGCGACACGCTCAGACGGGTTCCCCGCGCGAACACCCAGGTGCGCATGAGCACGAAGCGGACCACGGTGGCGGCGAGGTTCGCCACGGTGAGCACGGCGAGTGTGCCGAGGTCCGCCCACGCACCGGTGAACCCATCGGCCACCTCCAGCCCTGCAGTGGTGAAGGCCAGACACAGTCCGAAGGCCGCCAGACCCTTCAGCTGGGAGGTCGCCCGACGGTGCGGTGAGCGCACTCCGAAGGTGTGGCAGCGGTTGAGCGCCGTATTGGCCACCGTCGACAGGAGCAGGGCGATGATGTTCGCCGTGATGGCGGAGACGACCTGGGAGCCGAAGAGGAAGATCGTCGCGTAGATGACGGTGCTGATGATTCCGACGTCGATGAAGTGGAGGATCTGAGCACCCGTGTTCGGTGCCGGCGGCTCGGCCGAGGCCCGGGACCGGTCCTCCTTGCGCAGGCGGACGATGCCTTTGAAGTCCTTCCACGCCGTGCTGATGACGTCGACGGAGGAATCGGGATCGTCGATCCAGTCGGTGCCGAACTCGTGGATGCGGTACCCGGACCATTCGGCACGAGCGAGCAGCTCCGTGTCGAAGAACCACTCGGTGTCCTCCACGAGCGGCAGCAGCTCCCGTGCCGCACGCGCTGACATCGCCTTGAACCCGCATTGGGCATCGCTGAAGCCGACGCCGAGGCTGAGCTTGAGCAGTCGGTTGTAACAGCGAGAGATGATCTCGCGTCTGATTCCGCGTTCGATCTCGAGACCGGGATGCAGACGAGAGGCGATGGCCACATCGGCCAGCCCGGAGCGGATCACCTCGACCATCGGTTCGAGGACTCTGATGTCCGTGGCGAGGTCGACATCCGTATAGGCCACGATGTCCGCAGTCGAGGACTGCCACACCCGGGACAGTGCGCGGCCGCGCCCCGTCTGCTCGAGCCGCACGTATTCGACGTTCGGGCGTACGGCCGCAAGAGCTGCGGCGATGCGCGGGGTCGAATCGGTGCTCGCATTGTCGGCGATGATGATCGTGACCTCGATTCCGGGGCCGGTGTCGGCGGCGAGGAGGGTCTCGATCGAGGAGGCCAGAGTCGCCTCCTCGTCATACACCGGAACGACGAGGTCGACGGTCGTGGTCGGCCGGAGGGACGGGGGCCATGGGGGCGCTGCGGGCTGGTTCCCGGCGCTGCTCTCGTATCTCATGGACTCCACATTCGCGTCCCCGCTTAGGCCCAGCATCGGTCGCACCTGTGGCCCGGCTGTGGACATAGCGACCCACCGGACCGTCCTGTCCGACCTCCTCAACGGGCCGCCCGGTCTGTGCAGGTGAATCCCGCTACACTGGGGGCCATGGCCGATGATGACTCCCCTGCCCCACAGCGCCGGATCCGTGCCTCCGACAAGGACCGTGACGAGGTTCTCTCCGTCATCACCGAGGCGGTGACGAACGGACGCCTCGACCCCGAGGAGACCGCGCAGCGTCAGGACGCTGCCATCTCCGCGAAGTTCATCGACGAACTGCTGCCCCTCCTCGACGATCTTCCCGAAGGTGCGGCACTCCACCGCAGATTCGCCCGGCAGACCGGTCAGGGAAGCGGTCCGGCCGCTCCCGGTGCGCAGCTGCAGCGCCGCGGTGCCGCAGAGCTCAGTCCTGCCGCGGATCCGGGGTCGGCCCCGCCGATGAGCTCCGTGGCCATCATGTCCGGACGCCAGATCGATGTCCGGCCCGGCACGGCCGAAGTCACGAGCTACTCCCTCATGGGCGGAGACGACATCGACCTCTGCGATGTCATGGGCCCCGAGGTGACGATCGTGCTCAACGCCTATGCGATGTGGGCCGGCAACAGCATCTACGTTCCGCCGGGCGTGCACATCCGTGACGAGACGATCAACATCATGGCCGGGAACGAGATCCGGCGTTCTGCCCAGGGCGATGGTTCGAACGGCACCGTCGTCCTCAGAGGTTTCTCACTCATGGCCGGACATGACGTCCGGCTGGCAAAAGGCTACCGAGCAAAGGATCAGGGTCAACTGGAATGAAGATCGGTGTACTCACGTCGGGCGGAGACTGCCCGGGCCTCAACGCTGTCATCCGCGGAATCGTCCGCAAGGGAATCCGCACTCACAACGCCTCGTTCGTCGGCATCCGCGATGGCTGGCGGGGTCTGCTCCACGACGACATGTTCGATATGACCATGCTCGATGTGCGGGGCCTCTCCGGTCGCGGCGGCACCATCCTCGGCACCTCCCGCACCCACCCCTATGAGGACGGCGGTCCCGAACGCATGCGCGAGGTCATGGCCGCCCACGGCATCGATTCGCTGATCGCCATCGGCGGCGAAGGCACCCTCGCCGGCGCTTCCAGACTGGTCAACGAGGAGGGTCTGCACATCGTCGGCGTGCCCAAGACCATCGACAACGACCTCGGCAACACCGACTACACCTTCGGCTTCGACACCGCCCAGTCCATCGCCACCGAAGCGATCGACCGTCTGCGCACCACAGCCGAATCCCACCACCGCTGCATGGTCATCGAGGTCATGGGCCGCAACGTCGGGTGGATCGCTCTGCACGCCGGCATGGCCGCCGGCGCCCATGCGATCCTCATGCCCGAATTCCCCGTCTCCTTCGACCAGATCGCCGACTGGGTGACCTCGGCCAGGGAACGCGGTCGCGCCCCGATCGTCGTCGTCGCCGAAGGATTCGTTCCCGAAGGCTTCGACTCCCAGGTCGCAGACCACGGCGTCGACAACCAGGGCCGCGTCCGCCTCGGCGGCATCGCGAACTACCTCGCACCGAAGATCGAAGAGATCACCGGGATCGAATCCCGGGCCACCATCCTCGGACACCTGCAGCGAGGCGGGTCCCCCACCGCGTACGACCGTGTGCTGTCCACCCGGCTGGGCATGGCTGCCGTCGACCTCGCCCAGCACGGTCATTGGGGGAAGATGGCGAGTCTCAAAGGCACGGACATCGTCTCCGTCGAGATGTCCTCGGCCGTGCACAGCCTCAAATCGGTGCCGCTGCACCGCTGGGACGAGGCTCAGGTGCTCTTCGGCTAGAACCGACCTGCCGAGGCACCGGCGGACCGCCGTGACACCTGTGCAGACACAGTGGTCTCGGCGGTCCGCCGTTGTCTTCGCGTACGAAGCCGAGTTCGGCCTCTGCGGTCATGCAGAAGGGGCACCCACCGAATGGTGGATGCCCCTCATGTATGCCTTACGGCTGACGGATCAGCAGATCAGCTGAACGCTCCGTAGTCGTAGTCCTCCAGCGGGATGGCGGAACCGGAATCGGCCCCGATGCCCGCGTAGAAGTCGCCGTAGCTGTTCGTGAACATCTCTGCCTTGGCCTCTTCGGTCGGCTCCACCACGAGGTTGCGGTGGGTCTGCAGGCCGGTGCCGGCAGGGATGAGCTTACCGAGGATGACGTTCTCCTTCAGACCCATGAGCGTGTCCGACTTGCCTTCCATGGCCGCCTCGGTGAGGACGCGGGTGGTCTCCTGGAAGGACGCGGCCGACAGCCACGACTCGGTGGCCAGCGAAGCCTTCGTGATGCCCATCAGCTCGTCACGAGCCGATGCCGGCTGGCCGCCTTCGGCGACCACACGCCGGTTCTCCGCCTGGTAGCGGCCACGGTCGACGAGCTCGCCGGGCAGCAGGTTCGTATCGCCCGACTCGATCACGGTCACGCGACGCAGCATCTGCCGCACGATGACCTCGATGTGCTTGTCGTGGATGCCCACACCCTGGGAACGGTAGACCTTCTGGACTTCCTCGACGAGGAAGCGCTCGGCCTCACGACGACCGCGGATACGCAGCACCTGCTTCGGATCGACCGCACCGACGATGAGCTGCTCTCCGGCCTTGACGTGCTGGCCGTCCTCGACCATGAGACGGGCACGCTTGGACACTGCGTGCTCGATCTCTTCGCTGCCGTCGTCGGGGGTGATGATGACGAAGCGGGTCTTGCGGCTGTCGTCGATCTTGGCCCGTCCGGTCGCCTCGGCGATGGGGGCGAAGCCCTTCGGTGTGCGAGCTTCGAAGAGCTCGGTCACACGCGGCAGACCCTGCGTGATATCACCCGATGATGCGGCCGCACCACCGGTGTGGAACGTACGCATCGTCAGCTGGGTGCCGGGCTCACCGATCGACTGGGCAGCGACGGTGCCGATGGCCTCGCCGATGTCGACGAGCTGGCCGGT
This sequence comes from Brevibacterium limosum, assembly GCF_011617705.1. NCBI lineage: Bacteria > Bacillati > Actinomycetota > Actinomycetes > Micrococcales > Brevibacteriaceae > Brevibacterium > Brevibacterium limosum. The sequence goes on from NZ_CP050154.1 coordinate 2,845,449, forward strand.
CGCCATCGAGCGACCGTAGTGCTCGGCGGAGATCTGCGCATCGGAGTCCGCGGTGAGCACGGAGTGGACCTTGAGTTCCTCGATGCCGTTGGCCACGAGCATGTCGACCACAGCGCCGGTGACATCGGACTTGGCCGGCAGGAGCACAGTGCCCTCGGCGTCGGTGACGTCGGAGACGGTGAGACGGCCGTAGACGCTGGTCTCGGCGTACTCGTGCGGTACCAGGTTGCCCTCGTGATCGCGTTCGGCGATCGGCAGGGTGATGCCCTTGTTCGACTCGGCCTCTGCGGCGCGGATGATGACATCCTGCGAGACGTCGACGAGACGACGGGTCAGATAACCGGAGTCGGCGGTACGCAGAGCGGTGTCGGCCAGACCCTTACGAGCACCGTGCGAGGCGATGAAGTACTCGAGGACTGCGAGTCCCTCACGGTAGTTCGACACGATCGGGCGCGGGATGATCTCACCCTGCGGGTTCGTCACCAGACCACGCATACCGGCCAGCTGACGCACCTGCATCCAGTTGCCGGACGCACCGGACTCGACCAGACGCAGCACCGAGTTCTCTTCGGGGAAGTTCGTGCGCATGATCTGGTCGACCTTCTCGGTCGTCTCGGTCCACAGCTTGACGAGCTCGTTGCGGCGCTCGTCGTCGGTCAGTGCTCCGAGTTCGTACTGCTGCTGGACCTTCGTATCGATGGCTTCGGCATCGTCGATGATCTCGGTCTTCGCCTCGGGTGAGACGACGTCCGACATCGCAATGGTGATGCCCGAGCGTGTGGCCCAGTAGAAGCCGCCGGCCTTGAAGTTGTCCAGCGTGTGTGCGACCTCGACCTTCGGGTACTCCTCGGCCAGGTGGTTGACGATCCGGCTCAGAGCCTTCTTGTCGATCGTCGAGTTCACGAACGAGTAGTCGGCAGGCAGATACTCGTTGAACTGTGCGCGACCCAGAGTGGTCTGCACGTCCAGCGGATCGCCGGCCTCCCAGCCTTCGGGAACCTCCATGTCCGCACCGGGAACGACGTCCTCCAGGCGGATGGTGATCGGCGAACCGAGGTCGAGCTCTCCACGGTCGAAGGCCATGATGGCTTCGCCCATTCCGGAGAATGCGCGTCCGTCGCCGGCCAGTCCCTTGCGCTCGGAGGTGAGGTGGAACAGACCGATGATCATATCCTGCGAAGGCATGGTCACGGGCTTGCCGTCCGAGGGCTTGAGGATGTTGTTGGCCGAGAGCATGAGGATGCGGGCCTCGGCCTGCGCCTCGGGGCTCAACGGCAGGTGCACGGCCATCTGGTCACCGTCGAAGTCAGCGTTGAACGCCGAGCAGACGAGTGGGTGCAGCTGGATGGCCTTACCCTCGATGAGCTGCGGCTCGAACGCCTGGATGCCGAGACGGTGCAGGGTCGGTGCACGGTTGAGCAGCACCGGGTGTTCGGTGATGACCTCTTCGAGGACATCCCACACCTGCGGGTGCTGACGCTCGACCATGCGCTTGGCCGACTTGATGTTCTGAGCGTGGTTGAGATCGACCAGACGCTTCATCACGAAGGGCTTGAACAGCTCCAGGGCCATGGTCTTGGGCAGACCGCACTGGTGCAGGTGCAGCTGCGGACCGACGACGATGACCGAACGGCCCGAGTAGTCCACACGCTTTCCGAGCAGGTTCTGACGGAAACGTCCCTGCTTGCCCTTGAGCATGTCCGACAGCGACTTCAGCGGACGGTTGCCCGGTCCCGTCACCGGACGTCCGCGACGTCCGTTGTCGAACAGCGAGTCCACGGCCTCCTGCAGCATCCGCTTCTCGTTGTTGACGATGATCTCGGGAGCACCGAGGTCGAGCAGTCGCTTGAGGCGGTTGTTGCGGTTGATGACACGACGGTAGAGGTCGTTGAGGTCCGAGGTCGCGAAGCGTCCGCCATCGAGCTGCACCATCGGGCGCAGCTCCGGCGGGATCACCGGGACGACGTCGAGGACCATGCCCTCAGGATTGTTGTCGGTGGTCAGGAACGCGTTGACGACCTTGAGGCGCTTGAGCGCACGGGTCTTGCGCTGTCCCTTTCCGGTGGCGATGAGCTCACGCAGCTTCTCGGCTTCGGCTTCGAGGTCGAAGTCGATGAGGCGCTTCTGGATGGCTTCGGCGCCCATGGCACCGGTGAAGTACAGGCCGAAACGGTGGAACATCTCGCGGTACAGGCTCTCGTCACCTTCGAGGTCGTTGACCTTGAGGTTCTTGAACCGGTCCCACACCTGCTCGATACGGTCGACCTCGCGGTCGGCGTTCTTGCGCAGCTTGTCCATTTCCTTCTCGGCGGTGTCGCGCAGCTTCTTCTTGGCCTGGGCGGTTCCGCCTTCGGCCTCGAGTGCGGCGAGATCCTCTTCGAGCTTCTTGGCACGACGATCGATATCGGCGTCACGGCGGGTGCCGATCTGCTGCTTCTCGACGTCGATCTTGTTCTGCAGGCTGGGCAGATCGCGGTGACGGGAGTCCTCGTCGATCGAGGTGATCATGTAGGCGGCGAAGTAGATGACCTTCTCGAGGTCCTTCGGAGCCAGGTCCAGCAGGTAGCCCAGACGTGAGGGCACACCCTTGAAGTACCAGATGTGGGTCACGGGAGCGGCGAGTTCGAGGTGGCCCATCCGCTCACGACGCACCTTGGCACGGGTCACTTCGACGCCGCAGCGTTCGCAGATGATGCCCTTGAAGCGGACTCGCTTGTACTTTCCGCAGGCGCACTCCCAGTCGCGGGTGGGTCCGAAGATCTTCTCGCAGAAGAGTCCGTCCTTCTCCGGCTTCAGGGTGCGGTAGTTGATGGTCTCAGGCTTTTTCACCTCACCGTGTGACCAGCCGCGGATGTTCTCCGTGGTGGCAAGACCGATGCGCAGTTCATCAAAGAAATTGACGTCAGGCACGTAAATCCTCTTTCCTGGCGATGAACGAATCGTTCATCAAAAAGTTGTGTCGGTTGAAGTGGAAGTCCTCAGACTTCTTCTACGGTCTGTGCTTCGCGGCGGGAGAGGTCGATGCCGAGTTCCTCGGCGGCACGGTAGACCTCGTCCTCCGATTCGCCCATCTCGACATGGCCTCCGTCGGAAGACAGGACTTCGACGTTGAGGCACAGGGACTGCATCTCCTTGATGAGGACCTTGAACGACTCGGGGATTCCCGGATCGGGCAGGTTCTCACCCTTGACGATGGCTTCGTAGACCTTCACACGGCCCGGAATGTCATCGGACTTGATCGTCAGAAGCTCCTGCAGGGTGTAGGCGGCGCCGTAGGCCTCGAGGGCCCAGACTTCCATCTCACCGAAGCGCTGACCACCGAACTGAGCCTTACCACCGAGAGGCTGCTGGGTGATCATCGAGTACGGTCCGGTCGAACGCGCGTGGATCTTGTCGTCGACGAGGTGGTGGAGCTTGAGCATGTACATGTAGCCGACCGAGATCGGGTACGGGAACGGCTCACCTGAGCGACCGTCGAACAGCTGGGCCTTGCCCGAGGAGTCGATGAGGCGGTCCCCATCGCGGTTCGGGGTCGTCGAATCCAGCAGTCCGCGCAGCTCCTGCTCGTGCGCACCGTCGAAGACCGGGGTGGCCAGGTTGGTGCCGGCCTCCGCTTCGCGAGCGGCCTCGGGCAGCTCGGCGGCCCACTCGGGGCTGCCCTCGATCTTCCAGCCCTGCTTCGAGATCCATCCGAGGTGGACTTCGAAGACCTGACCGATGTTCATACGACGGGGAACACCGTGCGGGTTGAGGATGACGTCGACGGGGGTGCCGTCGGCGAGGAACGGCATGTCCTCGACCGGCAGGATCGTCGAGATGACGCCCTTGTTGCCGTGACGACCGGCCATCTTGTCACCGATGGTGATCTTACGGCGCTGCGCCACGTAGACGCGGACCATCTGGTTGACACCGGGCGAGAGCTCGTCGTCGTCCTCCCGGTCGAAGACGCGCACGCCGATGACGGTGCCGATCTCGCCGTGGGGAACGCGCAGCGAGGTGTCGCGGACCTCGCGGGACTTCTCGCCGAAGATCGCGCGCAGCAGGCGCTCCTCCGGGGTCAGCTCGGTCTCGCCCTTCGGGGTGACCTTGCCGACGAGGATGTCGCCGTCGGTGACTTCAGCGCCGATGCGGATGATTCCACGATCGTCGAGGTCGGCCAGCGCATCGGGCGAGATGTTCGGGATGTCCCGGGTGATCTCTTCGGCACCGAGCTTGGTGTCGCGGGCATCGACCTCGTGCTCCTCGATGTGGATCGAGGAGAGCACATCGTCCTGGACGAGGCGCTGGGAGAGGATGATCGCATCCTCGTAGTTGTAGCCTTCCCAGGACATGAACGCCACGAGGAGGTTCTTGCCCAGAGCCATCTCACCGTTCTCGGTGGACGGTCCGTCGGCGAGGACGGTGCCGGCTTCGACGCGGTCGCCTTCGTCGACGAGGATGCGCTGGTTGTACGAGGTGCCGTGGTTCGAACGCTTGAACTTCGCAGCCTTGTAGGTCAGCTGGGTTCCGTCGTCGGCGAGGACGGTGACGAAGTCGGCCGAGACCTCGGTGATGACACCGGACTTCTCAGCGGTGATGACATCGCCGGCGTCAACGGCGGCACGGTATTCCATGCCGGTGCCCACGACGGGGGATTCGGCCATCACCAGCGGCACGGCCTGACGCTGCATGTTCGCACCCATGAGGGCGCGGTTGGCGTCGTCGTGCTCGAGGAACGGGATCAGGGCAGAAGCCACTGACACCATCTGCCGTGCGGAGACGTCCATGAAGTCGATCTGGTCGTGCTGGACCAGTTCGGCCTCACCGCCGCCGCCCTTCGGACGGGCCAGGACCTCGACCTCGGCGAAACGCTGGTCCTCGGTCAGCGGCGCATTGGCCTGGGCGATGTTGAACTCGAGTTCGTCATCGGCGGTCAGGTACTGCGTCTCATCGGTCACGACACCGTCGACGACCTTGCGGTACGGCGTCTCGATGAAGCCGAAGGGGTTGATGCGGGCGTAGGACGCCAGCGAACCGATCAGACCGATGTTCGGACCTTCGGGGGTCTCGATCGGGCACATGCGGCCGTAGTGCGAGGGGTGCACGTCACGGACTTCCATGGCGGCACGGTCACGCGAGAGACCACCCGGTCCCAGTGCGGAGAGACGGCGCTTGTGGGTCAGGCCCGCGAGCGGGTTGTTCTGATCCATGAACTGCGAGAGCTGCGAGGTGCCGAAGAACTCCTTGATCGCAGCCACCACGGGGCGGATGTTGATCAGGGTCTGCGGCGTGATCGCTTCGACGTCCTGAGTCGTCATGCGCTCGCGCACGACGCGCTCCATGCGGGACAGACCGGTGCGGATCTGGTTCTCGATGAGCTCACCGACGGCGCGGATGCGGCGGTTGCCGAAGTGATCGATGTCGTCGAGCTTGACGCTGATCTCGACCTCTTCGCCGTCGCGGGTGCCCTTGGCGGTGTCCACTCCGGCGTGCAGCGACACGAGGTAGCGGATGGTGGCGACGACGTCGTCGGTGGAGAGCACCGAGTCCGACAGCGGGGCTTCGACGCCGAGCTTGCGATTGACCTTGTAGCGGCCGACCTTGGCAAGGTCGTAGCGCTTCGGGTTGAAGTACAGGTTGTTGAGCAGGTTGCGGGCGGCCTCAGCGGTCGCGGGCTCTGCCGGGCGCAGCTTCTTGTAGATGTCGAGCAGCGCTTCGTCCTGCGTGGTGACGGTGTCCTTGGCCATCGTCTCGCGGATCGACTCGAACTCGCCGAACTCTTCGAGGATCTTCGCTTCGGACCAGCCGAGGGCCTTGAGCAGAACGGTCACGGACTGCTTGCGCTTGCGGTCGAGGCGAACGCCGACCTGGTCGCGCTTGTCGACCTCGAACTCCAGCCAGGCACCGCGGGACGGGATGATCTTCGCAGTGAAGATGTCCTTGTCCGTGGTCTTGTCGACGCTGGATTCGAAGTAGGCACCGGGCGAACGCACGAGCTGGGAGACGACGACACGCTCGGTGCCGTTGACGATGAACGTGCCCTTGTCGGTCATGAGGGGGAAGTCACCCATGAACACGGTCTGGCTCTTGATCTCGCCCGTGTTGTTGTTCATGAACTCGGCGGTGACGTACAGCGGCGCCGAGTAGGTCATATCGCGTTCCTTGCACTCATCGATCGAGTACTTGGGAGCTTCGAACCGGTGCTCGCGGAACGACAGCGACATGGATCCGCCGAAGTCTTCGATCGGCGAGATCTCTTCGAAGATGTCTTCGAGGCCCGAGGTGGTTGCGACGGAGTCGTCCCCGATCTCGATGGCCTCGGCGACGCGGTCCTGCCACGCCTCCGATCCGATCAGCCAGTCGAAGCTGTCCGTCTGCAGACCGAGCAGATCGGGAACCTCGAGGGGCTCGCGAATCTTCGCGAAGGAAATTCTCTTGGGGGGATTAGCGGTCCTGGTGTTGTCGTTGGCGGCGGCCAATTGGTTCCTTCCGAGTGCTTCACCATCTGATACTTCGTCTGCCCACTCGCTCCGGCGACGTCCACGGGGTGTGTCGGATTTCGACTCCCGGCGTCGGCATGGTTCACTTGAGTGGAAATGCTGTGCCCACCGCTATATGAAGGCACACCACAGGCAGAACGATGCAAATATCAAGCTTATAGCATCTGGTCAAGTCTCGCAAGACGGTTTCAGCGCAAGCTCTTCGTCCACAGTCCCACCCACGCCCAGGTGGCGAATCCCGCCTGATCGTTGATCGCCAGCATCCACCTGTTCTCCACCGCATTCCACGTGTAGATGCGCTCGACCGCCGAGTTCGCCGCGAGGCTGCGATGATTGGCGACCTTGAGACGCGCACCGAGGCGGTGCCCGCGATGCTCCCTCAGCACCAAGGTTCCGCCCTGCCACCCCACGGTCGGCCTGTCGGTCGAGTGCCCGACCTGCGTGTATCCTGCCGGCTCCCCGCCGAGGAGGGCGAGTGCCGTGGCCATGGATTCGCCCTTCGCCTTCTTCTCTGCGTCGAGGGCCCTCACGCGCTCTCCGTCCCAGCTCTCCTCTCCCCCGAACTTCGCCGCTCCCGGCACGTCGGTGCTCAGCCGACGCTTGAGCAGAGCGATGTGCTCCTGCCGATGTTCCGGGACCGGCCCTCGCCATGTCTCGATGACGTAGTCGTCGGCGTCTGTGCCGAGGTCGAGTTCGGCCGCGGCTGCGGTCGGAGCGACCGAGCACCGTTCGATCTGAGCGAGCTCGTAGCCGCGGCTGCTGAGGAAAGTCACCTCGGGCAGAGCGACCGGCAGCGACCCCGCACCGGTCTCTGCGGCCAGATGGGCACCGCGCAGATCGGCATTCCTGACAGACTGCGGAATCTCACAGTAGCTCGACAGCGCTGTCCGGCCCTCTGCCCGCAGATCGTTCTCCATGACCGTCAGCATTGCGGCACCCAGTCCGCGACGGCGGTGGTCCGGGTGCACGCCGATCCAGACCTCCGCGGTGTCGGTGTTGCTGTCCAGGCGGAGTTCGGCCACACCTTTGGCCACGACCGCCCCGTCGATGCGGCCGAGCCAGATCACAGATGTCCGGTACTCGCTCGTGCTGGTCAGTGAGTGACGCACCTCGTCGGGAATCGGATCGAAGTCCTCCCCCAGCCCTGCTGCCCGATTGATCTCGAGGTCGAAGGCGAGGATCTCAGGCAGAATCGCATCGATATCGGCAGGAGCCTGCGTGCCCGCGCGGATCCGCGTGATCTCCATCCGGGTTCTCCACGCCTTCCCTCACTCGACGGCATCGCCGGGCGGACCGCAGACGGACCGTCGTGCGCTTCGTCGCGCGACAGGCGATGCCAGACATTCTAGACTGCGGGCATGACACGAGTGAATGTTCTCAGCTTCGATCCTGCCGCGGTCAACTGCGGAATCATCGTCGGCACCGATCAAATCCTGCTCGTCGATGCAGGGCCCGGCCCCGCGGCCGCCGCACATCTGGTGGAGCGGGCGGGCCGCCTCGGCGAGGAGATCGGCGAAGGTCAACGGCGCGCAATCGGCCTCGCGATCACCCATGATCATTGGGATCATTTCTTCGGTGCCGCCGCGGCCGTGTCCGCCGGCGTCACCGCCGTGTACGCGTCGTCGTCATTCGCCGCCGATCAGGAGGCCACGGCCTGGATCGCTCTCGACGGGGTCGCGGGCGGCGACTTCCCGGATGACTACCGGGTGAGTCTCCCCGACGATCCCGGCGGCCTCATCGTCGAGGTCTCGCCTGTCGATCCGTCGCCCGGTGATGTGTGGCACCTCGACCTCGGCGACTGCCCGGTCGAATTCCATGTCCTCGGCGGGCATTCGACGGCCGACCTCGTCGTCCGGCTGCCCGAGCTCGGCATCGTCTTCACCGGCGACCTCGTCGAGGAGGCCGCTCCCCCGCAGGCCGGTGCCGACGCCGCCCTGAGCGAATGGGCCTCGAGCCTGCGCACTCTGGTGTCGTTTCCCGAAGCGAAGACATTCGTTCCCGGACATGGGATCCATGTGGACCGTGATTTCCTCACCCGGCAGCTCGCCGATATCGAGGGGCTGATGGTCGATCAGGGAGACGCCGAGGTGGCCCTGCCCGCCCGCTCCATGCCGGGTGAGCACGACCGGGCGATACCGCGGGAGGTCCGGCTGGTGTGAGCGGCCGGGGCTAGACAATATGAGGTAAGGGCGGGGCCGGGGCCTCCGTGCATCAAAGGAATCGTGGGTTGCCCAGACTCCACCACCGTCCTACCGGGAACACCGGTTTCGGGTGTGTACTGGTAGAGCCACATTTGAGCTTTTGGAGGTCCCGACATGCTCAAGACTACCTTCATCGGATTAGACGTTCACGCGAAAACCGTGACCGCGGCAGCACTGAACGCTGACACCGGCGAAATCGACCAGGCAACGATGCCAGCCGATAACCCCACGGTGATCTCGTGGATCAAGGCCCACGGCGACGACACCGCGGTCACGTATGAAGCCGGCCCAACGGGATACGGACTCGCCCGCGACCTCACAGATCAGGGAATCACCTGCACGGTCGCGGCACCGTCGAAACTGCTGCGGGCCCCGGGAGACCGCGTCAAGACCGATCAGCGTGATGCCCTGGGGTTGGCGAGGATGCTGTCGTTGGGTGAGATCACCGCGGTCCGCGTCCCGCCGATCGGTCAGGAAGGACTCCGGGATGTCTCCCGGGCCAGGCAACGCGCTGTGCTCGATCTGACGCATGCCCGGCAGCGGATCAACGCGATGATCCTCCGTCACGGGTTGCGGTATCCCAAGGACACGAAGTGGACTCAGGTTCATCACGACTGGTTGGCTCGACAACGACTCGAGCCAGCCGCATCGCAGCAAGCGTTGTCTGCGGAGCTCGAGACCGAGACTTTGCTGATGGCCCATGTCAGACGTCTCGATGCGACGATTGCCGATCTGGTCGCCGAAGCCGAGGAAACACCGATCATCGATGCTCTGATGTGTTTTCGAGGAATCTCAATCACGACTGGGTTCGGGCTGGCGGTCGAGATCGGCGACTGGACGCGATTCACCGGGGCCACGATCGGGTCGTATCTGGGTCTGACCCCGTCGGAGCACTCGAGTGGGCAGTCGCGGTCGCAGGGAGCGATCACGAAGGCCGGGAACACGTATGCGAGGAAGCTGCTCATCGAGGCCGCGTGGTCACACGCCCGCCCGTACTCGCGACCCGGGGCGCGCCTGTTGCGACAGTTCGACAAAGTCGATGCTGCGACCCGAGTTCGTGCGATCGAGGGCAATCAACGATTGCACCGGGTATGGGCGAACTTCGATGCTCGGAAGAAGCGTCGGGTCAAGGCGAACACCGCAGTTGCCCGAGAGCTTGCAGGGTGGTGCTGGTCGGTGGCCGCACCCTTACAGATGAACGTGACTGGCCCCGAGGGGCAGGAGGCCCAGATGGGGTAAGTTCACGATGATCGTGCCCCGCGGCAGGGGCGACGGTTCGAGGCAGCATCAGGAGCTGATCCGAGTTTGACCTATGGGCAACCCCGCCAGAAGGTGCGGTGACGCTCGATTCTAGACAACGGGATGCTCCGGTTCGAATAATCGTCATGGGGTAACCAACCCCCGAATATCAGGCTGACAATGCTTGTCGACAACGACGCGTCTGAACCTCGCCCCTGACCGCGGTGGCACTCTTACCATCCTGGACGCCAGCGGAAACCGATCCGGGAAAACATTATTCTGCCCCTTGACAAGTAAATCCACATATCAGGTTCCTCGCCGATGCAGGGCGGTGACGAGATCGCCGCCGATGGCGCCGAACAGCGTCTGCGCCCAGACGCTGCCGCCCTCGACGTAGGGGCGGTCGCCGTCGAAGATCCACTGCAGCTCGCGGTCGGCGTGCAGATCCGACAGGCAGCTGTCGCACACGGGTACGCGGACGCTCCTTCCGGCCAGATGGCCCTTGCGCTCCGTGCTCACCAGCGTCGTCGACCGTGCTTCTCCGTGGAGGGGGTGCCCCTATGTTTTAAGTCAAGGGGTAGCGCCCAGATTCTTCAAGAATATTTGGGAAGACTCGAAGGGCAGGGGTGATCGGTCCGAGAACTGTTTCCCAGACTGATCAGGTACTTCGCTGCAGAACGGTTCAGGCCGCAGTCACCTGCTCGGGTGCGTGGAAATAGGCACCATCACGCAACATCGCGTACAGCACGTTGCAGCGCCTGCGCGCTAACGCGATCAGGGCTTGGTTGTGTTTCTTGTGCTCGGCACGTTTCTTGTCGTAATACGCCCTCGACAACGGGTCCTTCAACGCCGCGAACGCGGACAAGAACAACGCTCGTTTGAGGATCTTGTTGCCCCGACGCGAGGAATGATCCCCGCGGATCGAGGTTCCTGACCGCCACGTCACCGGTGCCAGTCCCGCATAGGATGCGAGGTGTCCGGCTGATTCGAAGTCCTTACCCACGACCTCGGTCAGGATCCTCGCCGCTGTCCTGACGCCGACTGCCGGCATCGACGTCAGGAGCTCGAAAAGCGGATGCGCCTCAACCAGCTCCTCGATCCGGGCGAGCACGTCATCGCGTGACGACCGCGTCTGCGCCAACGACGTCGCCAACTGGGGCAGCACGAGGCCGGCGGCGTCGGTGCCCGACACCACCACCGTCTGACCGTCCATGGCAGTGAAGATCGCTGCCGCCCACCTCTTCCACGCCCTGGGTGCCTGCTTACGCAGCAGAGTCTCGACACGGTGTTTGCCGGCATGCCGCAGTGCTTTCGGTGTCGGGTATTTCGCCAGCAGGGCCAGCATGGCCGGATGATCCAAGTGGGGACCGATCACGGTCTCTAATCCGGGGTGGATCTGAGTGAGTAGCCCGCGGATGCGATTCGACGTCGCGGTGGCTTGTTTCGCGAGGTCATCGTCGTAGCCGCACAGCATGGACAGTTCGGCGACGTTCTCGTCGGCAACCCGGATGTCCCGCAGGGTGTGGGGCATGGTTCGGGCCGCGTCAGCGATGATGCTGGCATCGCGGGCGTCGGTCTTCGCCTCACCAGGGTGTAGGTCGGCGATGCGGCGCATCGCCAACCCCGGCAGGTAGGCGACCATGATGCCTTCGGCTTGGGCGACCGCGACTGGTAGGGCCCCGATCGTGGCGGGCTGGTCGACGATGACGAGTAAGGTTCCGTGCTTGGAAAGCCGGGTGAGCAGGGTCTTCAGTTTCGTTTCGTTCTGCGGCAGCGCCTTCGATAACAGTTGTTTTCCGTCGCGATCCACCGCGACGGCGTGGTGGTTGTGTTTGCCGACATCGATGCCGATGAATACGTCGATGTCAGCGTGGTTGGTGATCATGTCACTCATCTTCTTCGACTCATGTGACCGGATAGTGGTTGTGGTTCGGCTGGCCGGTAGTGCTGGGTGGCTCCAAGGTTCGGCATCCACGTTACGGTCGGGCTCAAGGCATGGGTTCTGCCAGTGGTTCTGGCCCCTATCAGCGATTTCCCTGGTGCCTTCGAACCCCGGTGACAACACCCCCCGGATCATGGGTGACTGGGGGTATAAATCATGCCGGGGTCCTCAGGCCAGCGACCCCTTCTATCCTGACGGATGGTGGGGCTAGTTAAAAGGTAACGGGGTTGACCGTGCACAGGCTCTGCGGGAGCCCCTTGGTCTGTGCTGACCTCGTCGAGCCGGAGGCCCGTGTGCTGCCGGCCTTCCGTGTTCGAATCCCGCGCTTGGCCGATCTGTGCAGCTTCACCTCGGCGATCTCGCGACCGGCCTGGCGCAGCAGCACCATGGCTCCGGCGAGGTCGATGCGTTCGGCCTCTGCGTCACCGACGATGGTTCTGGCCATCTGGTAGGCGTCGAGTGCACGCTCCACCCCTTCGGCGTCGGCGCTGCTGAGGTCCTGGGTCTGCAGCTGCGTGATCTCGGCGGCCAGCTCCGTGGTGTCCTCGCTGAGACCTTCCCGAAGTGTCTTCCGCTGCAGGTCATCGACCCGCTCGAGCAGCCGTGCGGGCAGTTCGAACCGGCGGCGGGTGCGCGCGGCGCTCAATCGTTCCCGCCGAGAGCGTGCGAACCAGATGACGGCGATGACAAGCGCCAGGACCAGAACGGCTCCCCCGAGGAACAGTGTCGCCGTCGAGCTGGATCCGTCGACCGTCTGCACTTCGCTGCCCGGTGCCTCCTGCCCGCTTTCGTGCTTCGGGGCTTCCCGTGGGTCGGCGTAGAGGTCGAGGAGCATGTTGAGCTTCGTCACCGACGGCGTGCTGTAGCTCCACTGCTCGCGGCCGGCGGACAGCTGCTCCATCGCCTGAGTGTGCTGGTCGAAGTCGTCGCCGAAGGAGTAGTCCACGGCGAGATCCGTGCTCGTGTCGATCTTGATGAAGGAGCCTTCGCCGCCGTTGAAGACCTTGATCTGTTCGAGCAGCTCCGGGTCGGCTCCTGCCTCACCGGTGACGATGACGAAGACATCGAAGTCGAGGGAGTCGATCTTCTCATCCGCCTTCTGCAGGAGCGTCTCATTGACCTCACCCTTCGCGCTGTTCGTCACGTAGACGGGGTCGGTCGTTAGCGCCTCGGCGATCTTCTGAGCCTGTTGAGTCACTGTTTCGCTGTCCGTTTCTTCAGAGCGCGGCGGACGAAGTGGATTCCGATTCCGGCTCCCCCGCCGACGATGATGCCGATGACGGCGCCGGCCACGGCGCCGCCGGTGCTGTACTCGAGGTCGTGGGGAGCGGTCGCGGATTCCGGTCTGACCGGCAGCGGGCTGCCGTTGTCGTCGTGCTTGTACGAATGGCTTGAGGCGAGGTCGACGGTCTCCGCGGAGCGGAGCTGTTCGACACCGGTCAGAGCATTGCGGGAGTCGGTGTCTTCGTACTCACCGCTCAGGTAGGACATCGCGGGGCGGTGCACCCCTTTCTCACCGACTCCCATGAGTCCGGTGGCGTCGACGGTCAGCACGGCCGCCTCGGCGTCGTCCATCTCGTTGACGATCCGGGCCGCCAGCAGGTCGAGGTCGCCGTCGGCGTCGTCGAGGTCGGAGGCGTTGAGGAAGGCCACGAAGATGGGGGTATCGGCATCGGCGACGACGGTCCTGATCGCTGTGATCTCTTCGTCCTTGATGTCGAATTCCGGGTACCCGTCGAAATAGACGGGGTCTGTGGCCAACGACTTCGCGATCGCCTGATAGCGGGACGGGTAGTAGTCGGGGTCGGTGGAGCCCTTGATGCGGTCGGTGTAGATCGATTCGACGTCGATCCTGCCGCTGTCGGCGATCTCGATGCGTTCGGTCTTCGTCTGGTCGAAGAGGAATCCGCTGAGCAGAGTGGCACCGACCGACACTGCGGCGACCGCGATGACGGCGATGATCCAGTCGAGTGCACCGGCAGGTCGCGGGGGCCTGGCAGCTGCCATCATCGGCTCCTTCCGACAGCGGACGACTGTGGGCTCATTTCGTCCAGCACCGCCTCGTCGAGATGTTGGAAGCTGCCGAAACCGGAGAGTGCGTAGGCGTCCGAGCGCTGGAAGTACGGGACTGCGCGGGTGGAGCCGGGGCGCTTGGGCACCATCAGTCGTTCCGGGTCGTGGCCGGCGTCCAGCTCCTGCCGGCAGTCGGCGCACAGCGCCACGGTGAGGCTGCGGCCGGACTGTTTGAGCACATAGTCGTCGATGCCTCTGCGATGGTGTGGGAAGAGGAAGCAGAAGCGCGGTTCGTCCTCTGCTGAAGTCGAGCGTCTGCGCAGCTGTCGGCGCACCCAGCGGTCGAGGGTGACGAGGACGAAGACTCCGTTGCGGTGGGAGAAGTCGGCGTCTTCGGCCCAGTCCGGGTGAACCTTCGTCAGGATCGCCAGAGCATCCTGGATTCGTCTGCCCCGGTCGTACAGGGCCCACGTCGCGTCATCGGGATGGTCGGGTTCGGGGATCGGTGCGACCGCCTCGGCGACGGCGGTCTACAGGTTCCGGGCCCTGACCAGTTCAGGTTCTGTGGTCAGATCGGTTCGCCAGGAATACCGATTGCGACGGCGCAGCAGCCACACGGTCGCGCCGAGGGCCGCGGCGGCCGTCGCACCGAAGACGAGTGTGTCGGGGTCGGCGTTGTCGAGGCCGAAGCGTTCGATGTAGTCCTCGCTGCGAGAACCAGGGTCGCGGGTGTCGAAATCCGGCGCCGGCGGAGGTTCGGTGCCGTGGGCGGCGGCGACGAGAACCTGCAGATAGTAGAGGACGGCGAGTTCGACGGGGAGGAAGTCGTCGCTGCGGGACCGCATCAGTTCCGGAGCACCCGAGGGGACGACGGGCCCGTTGTCGGTGACGAGGTAGGCGAACGAGCGGGCGGAGGTCTCGCCTTCGCTGAAGAGGACGAGAGTCTGCTCCTCTGCTGACTCCTCGTGCATGGCGAATGCGAAATCGGAGGTGAACTTCGCCCAGTCTCCGTAGCCCATGCTCTGGAGGCCGGGGACGATGGCGAGGAAATGAGTGAGGCCGGTGTCTTCGGTCTGCTTCGGGGCGTGCCTGATGGAGGCGAGTTGGTTCGCCGTCAGTCCGGGCCTGATGATCTCATCGATATAGAGGGGACGCCGCGCCCAGGTGCCGCGGATGCGGTCGCGCAGCTGCTGTTGTGCGCGGGCGTAGCTCGTCGTCTCAGTCACCAGTCAAGGATAGTTCAGCTTCTGCCCGGCCTCTGTCGGGTGGTGTTCCGAATCGGTCACACTCGGGGATGCGAGCCGACACGGTGGGCCGCCGGGGACCCGAAGTGGGTCGCCGGGGACCCGAAGTGGGCCGCCTCGGTGCGGGATGGGCCGCCTCGGTGCGGGATGCGAAGAACCCCCACAGCGGACTGTGGGGGTTCGAAGCCTAGGCAGCAGTCAGGATGCTGCGAAGAAGATCACTTGAGGGTGACGGTGGCGCCGGCAGCCTCGAGGGTCTCCTTGGCCTTCTCGGCGTCTTCCTTCGAAGCGCCTTCGAGCACGGCCTTGGGGGCTCCGTCGACGAGGTCCTTGGCTTCTTTGAGTCCGAGGGAGGTGAGTCCACGAACTTCCTTGATGACGGGAACCTTCTTCTCGCCGGCCGATTCGAGGATGACGTCGAATTCGGTCTGCTCTTCAGCAGCGGCCTCTCCGCCACCGGCGGCAGGGGCAACGGCGACGGCGGCGGCCGGAGCGGCAGCCTCGACGTCGAACTCTTCTTCGAACTTCTTGACGAAGTCGGACAGTTCGATGAGGGTGAGCTCCTTGAAAGCGTCGAGGAGCTCGTCGGTGGTGAGCTTAGCCATGGTGGCTAGTCCTTCCTGTTTTGGTCACGGTCGGTGACCGATTGGGTTTGGGGTGATGCTCAGGCGTCGGAAGCAGGAGCGTCGTCCTGCTTCTCGCGGAGGGCATCGACAGTGCGCACGGCCTTGACCAGCGGAGCGGTGAAGAGGTAAGCCGCCTGGTGGAGGCTTGCCTTCATGGCACCGGCTGCCTTTGCAAGCAGCACTTCGCGGGATTCGAGGTCGGCGAGCTGGTTGACCTGTTCGGGGCTGAGTGCGGCTCCATCGAAGTAGCCGCCCTTCACCACGAGCTTGTCGTTCGCCTTGGCAAAGTTACGCAGAGCCTTGGCAGCCTCAGGTGGTTCGCCGTTGACGAACGCGATCGCGGTGGGCCCATTGAGGTGCTCATCGAGACCGGTGACTCCGGCTTCCTTGGCTGCAATCTTGGTCAGCGTGTTCTTTACCACGGCGTAGCTGACGTTCTCACCGAGAGAGACGCGCAGCTCTTTCATCTGCGCGACGGTGAGACCGCGGTACTCGGTCAGCAACACAGCGTCGGAGTTCTCAAACTGCTGTTTGATCTCCTCGACTGCGGCTGCCTTGTCTGGCCTCGCCATGGTGTTCCTTTCATAAGTCGTCCGGTCTGTCCCGACAACAGAAAAAGCGCTCCACGCAGGAAGGCGTGAAACGCTTGGCCGACGATTCCATAGGGAATCCGACGGAAGAATCTCGAGCTCACCTGCGTGGGTCACTCACTGGGAGTCTTCGTCTGCGGGCATCGGGATCCGATGGCGAATCCTGATGATTCCGCAGAGACCGACGGTCTTGGGTATTTCAAGTCTAGCTAAGTCCGTACCGGCAAGTCCAATCCACCCACCGAGACCCCTCCCACACTACCTGACGGCGGCTCAGCAACCTGGCGCGAGGTTGCTGAGCCGCCTTCAGGTAGTTCTGGGGGCGGGTGTTGCTGGTTCGTCAGTATTCGATGACGACGCGACCGTCGATCTTGCCGTGGATCATCTCATCGAAGATCGCGTTGATGTCCTCGAGCGGTCGCTTCGTGAACGTCGGATGGATCTTGCCTGCGGCGTAGAACTCGAGCGCTTCGACCATGTCCTGCCGGGTGCCGACGATCGAACCGCGGATCGTCAGGCCCTTGAGCACGATGTCGAAGATCGGGGCCGGGAAGTCACCGGGCGGCAGTCCGTTGAAGACGATGGTGCCGCCTCGGCGAGTCATTCCGATCGCCTGACCGAACGCTGCCGGGTGCACAGCGGTGACGAGGACTCCGTGGGAGCCGCCGATCTTCTCCTGGATGATCTCGGCCGGGTCCTCGGCGAAGGCGTTGACGGTGATCTCTGCCCCGTGCTTCTTCGCCAGCGCCAGCTTGTCGTCGGCGACATCGACAGCGACGACGCGCATGCCCATGGCGACGGCGTATTGGACGGCGATGTGTCCGAGACCGCCGATTCCGGAGATGACGACCCATTGGCCCGGCTGGACTTCGGTGCGTTTGAGCCCCTTGTACACGGTGACTCCGGCGCACAGGACCGGGGCGATCTCATAGGGGTCGGCGCCTTCGGGGATGATCGCTGCGAACCTCGTGTCGACGAGCATGTATTCGCCGAAGGATCCGTCGACGCCGTAGCCGCCGTTGACCTGGGATTCGCAGAGGGTCTCCCAGCCCTGACGGCAATGCTCACAGGTTCCGCACGCGCCCCACAGCCACGCGTTGCCGACCATCTGGCCGACCTCGACATCGGTGACGCCGTCGCCGACCTTTTCGACGATGCCGACTCCTTCGTGACCGGGGATGAGCGGGACCTTCGGCTTGACCGGCCAGTCACCATGTGCGGCGTGGAGATCGGTGTGGCAGACGCCTGAGGCGATGAGTCTGACCAGCGCCTGACCGGGGCCGGGTTCGGGAATCGCATTGTCTCCGACGACGAGTTCCTGGCCGAAGCCCTCGACAACTGCAGCTTTCATTGCGGACATCATTCGCTCCTTTGTGATGATGGTTCATGGGACGATGCGGGGTTTGAGCTTGAGGTCGAACTACCCGACGGCGGCCCAGCTACGTGGCGCCAGGTTGCTGGGCCGCCGTCGGGTAGCAATTGGGGTCAGAAGAAGCCTTGGGCGTTCTCCGAGTAGCTGACGAGCAGGTTCTTCGTCTGCTGATAGTGGTCGAGCATCATCTTGTGGTTCTCGCGACCGATGCCCGAGGCCTTGTACCCGCCGAAGGCCGCATGCGCCGGATAGGCGTGGTAGTTGTTCACCCACACGCGTCCGGCCTGGATCTCACGCCCGGCCCGGTAGGCGGTGTTGCCATCACGCGACCAGACTCCGGCACCGAGGCCGTAGAGCGTGTCATTGGCGGTGGCCAGCGCATCGGCATAGTCAGCGAACGTCGCCACCGAGACGACGGGTCCGAAGATCTCCTCCTGGAAGACGCGCATCGTGTTCGTGCCCTTGAAGATCGTCGGCTGGACGTAGAAGCCGCCGGCCAGGTCCCCGTCCAGCTCGGCCTTGCCGCCGCCGGTGAGCACTTCGGCACCTTCCTGACGACCGATGTCGAGGTAGGACATGATCTTCTCGAACTGGTCGTTGGAGGCCTGCGCGCCCATCATCGTGTCGGTGTCGAGCGGGTTTCCCTGGACGATCTGCTTCGTCCTGGCCACGACCTTTTCGAGGAAGGGATCGGCGATCGATTCCTGAATGAGTGCACGGGACGGGCAGGTGCAGACCTCACCCTGGTTGAGTGCGAACATCGTGAAGCCCTCTTGGGCTTTGTCCGCGAACGAGTCGTCCTTGGCCAGCACATCCTCGAAGAAGATGTTCGGCGATTTGCCTCCCAGCTCCAGGGTCACCGGGATGATGTTCTGCGAGGCGTACTGCATGATCAGGCGGCCGGTCGTGGTCTCACCCGTGAACGCGATCTTCGAGATCCGTTTGTTCGACGCCAGCGGCTTGCCGGCCTCCAGACCGAAGCCGTTGACGATGTTGAGCACGCCCTCCGGAAGCAGGTCGCCGACGAGTTCGGCAAGCACGAGGATCGAGACCGGGGTCTGCTCGGCCGGCTTGAGGACCACGCAGTTTCCGGCGGCCAGAGCGGGTGCGAGCTTCCACGTGGCCATGAGAAGCGGGAAGTTCCAGGGGATGATCTGACCGACCACGCCGAGCGGCTCATGGAAATGGTAGGCCACGGTGTCGTCGTCGATCTGCGAGAGTCCGCCTTCCTGGGCCCGGATCGCTCCGGCGAAATAGCGGAAGTGGTCGACCGCAAGCGGCAGGTCTGCGTTGAGAGGTTCACGGATCGCCTTGCCGTTGTCCCAGGTTTCGGCGACGGCGAGCATCTCGAGGTTGTCCTCGATGCGATCCGCGATCTTGTTGAGGATGTTGGCCCGTTCGGCGACCGCCGTCCTGCCCCAAGCCGGAGCCGCTTTGTGGGCGGCGTCGAGAGCGAGTTCGATGTCCTCAGCAGTGCCGGCCGGGACCTCCGTGAAGGCCTTGCCGGTGACCGGGCTGGGGTTCTCGAAATAGTTGCCCTTGACCGGCGGCACCCACTGACCGCCGATGTAGTTCTCGTAGCGCGACTTGAAGGTGACGAGCGACCCGTCCTGACCAGGCTGTGCGTAGACAGTCATTGCAACTCCTTTGATGCGTCTGATTCCACCGGATTGTCTCCGTGTGACCACGACGCTACCGAGTCCGACGTTGCATATGGGTTGCATCACATCGCCGAGGCGGCCGCACCGCCTCAGACACCGAACCGCAGCGGGTTCGCCGGAGTCAGAGGCCCAGCGCCTCCAGACGCACGACCGCGGCATTGCGTTCGGCGGCCTCGGGAGGGGCGAGGCGCAGCACGGTCATGAGCACTTCAACGTCGTCGCGGAAGTCCGGCAGGTTCGCAAACCGCCACAGCTGCTGCCAGGTCCCGTCCTGCAGCAGGGTCTCCCGCATGAGCGCATCGACCTCCGCTCCGATCTCGCGCACTCCCGGCGCTTCGGAGTCCGGCAGCACGGTTCCCGTGTACTGCTCGAGGGCCGAATCCGCGTCTCCGCTCGCCAGAGCCTGAACGGTCCGGTCGAGATCCGAATCGACGTCCCCGCACAGTCGGTAGGGTCGGGCTTCGATGCGCAGATCGCCGAGGCTGCCGATCGTTCTGCGCAGACGATTGATCTCCGCCCGGACCGTGACTTCGCTGCCGCCGACCGCCCACAACCGCTCCACGAGCCCGGCACCTCTGATGCCCTCATGAAACCGGTGGAGCAGGAGAAGAATCTCGGCATGGCGGCGGGTCAAGGCGATCCGGGTCCCGCCGGGACCGACCAGAGCGGGGCTGGGACCGAGCACAGTCAGTCTGGTTCCGGCCGCCTCGGTGCCGGTGTGCATCTGCTGCGGGGTGAAGAGCTGGGACAGCTGGGCACCTGCGGCCTTCGCCGTCGAGGACAGCAGGGGCAGCACGATGGAGGACACGGCGTCGTCTCCCCCGGTGACGTCGATGATGCCGATGACGTGTCCGGTCAGCGGGTGCGTGACGGGAACTGCACTGCAGCTCCAGGAGTGAACGTCGGGCGCGAAGTGCTCGGCCCGGCTGACCTGCACGGGTCGGCCCGAACGCAGCGCCAGCGCCGGAGCGGAGGTGCCCATGACCTCTTCTGACCAGTCAGAACCGGAGACGAATCCCATGGCTTCGGCACGGTTGCGCACGCCCCGCTCCCCCTCAACCCACAGCAGTCGACCCTGTTCGTCGCCGAGAGCGGCGAGCAGTCCGGCGTCCTTGGCAGGTTCGATGAGGTGAGACCGCAGCAGCGGCATGATCGCGTGGAAGGGATGACGTCGCCGCACCTCGGCGAGTCGGTCGGTTTCGAACGCCACCCGGACCTGCACGCTGTCGGGGTCACGCAGCCGGG
The DNA here is from genome assembly GCF_011617705.1 of Brevibacterium limosum. Classification (NCBI taxonomy): domain Bacteria; kingdom Bacillati; phylum Actinomycetota; class Actinomycetes; order Micrococcales; family Brevibacteriaceae; genus Brevibacterium; species Brevibacterium limosum. Next base: position 2,866,061 of record NZ_CP050154.1, read on the forward strand.
TCAGAGACCGATCCCACGATTCCAGTACCGAGGTGCGCACCCCAGGACCTGACGAGTGGGTGTGGAGGCTCGTGTCCGACGGTCCGGCCAGACGCTCATGTGCGCGTCGAACGGCGCGCTGATAGGCGTCTTCGAGTAGCAGCGTCGAATCCATGGCGGACGGTCCACCTCCATCGGCGGTTCTCGGAAGAGAGTCTCAACTGCTCATAATCTAATCGCGAACCCGTCCCTGGACAAGTGCCCGTCCACCCATCAGAACTACCTGACGGCGGCTGAGCAACCTCGCGCGAGGTTGCTCAGCCGCCGTCAGGTAGCAATTGGGGAAAGAGAGAGGGCGGGAGCGATTGCTCGCTTCCCGCCCTCTCACAGTGCATCGATCAGATGCGCAGACCCGAGTGGTCGACCGGAACGGCGGGGCCGTTCGACGTCGTGATCGTGGCCTTGCTGATGTAGCGGCCCTTCGACGAGGACGGCTTCAGACGCAGGATCTCCTCGATCGCAGCATCGAAGTTCGCCTGCAGAGCGTCCTCGGAGAAGGAGACCTTTCCGATGATGAAGTGCAGGTTCGAGTGCTTGTCGACGCGGAATTCGATCTTTCCGCCCTTGATGTCGGTCACGGCCTTGGCGACATCCATGGTCACGGTGCCGGTCTTCGGGTTCGGCATCAGGCCACGGGGACCCAGCACCTTACCGAGACGACCGACCTTGCCCATCATGTCGGGGGTCGCAACAGCGGCATCGAAGTCGGTGAACCCTCCGGCCACCTTCTCCAGCAGGTCATCGGAACCGACGTAGTCAGCACCTGCTTCACGGGCAGCTTCTGCACGGTCGCCGGCAGCGAACACCAGGACCCGAGCGGTCTTACCGGTACCATGCGGAAGGTTGACGGTGCCGCGCACCATCTGATCCGCCTTGCGGGGGTCAACACCCAGGCGGAGAGCGACCTCGACGGTGGCGTCGTACTTCGCCACGGTGGTCTCTTTGGCCAGGGCGATTGCCTGAGCCGGTTCGTAGTTCACATCTGCGGCGATCTTCTCAGCCGCGGCCTGATAGGCCTTAGAACGCTTTGCCATCTGCTTTACTCCTTGCAGTCGTGGTGTGGGCTGCGTGGGCCCTGCCACTGTGTGGGGTGAGGTCTCAGACCTCGATGTCGGTGGTGATGCCCATGGAACGCGCGGTTCCGGCAACGATGCGGTCGGCCTGATCCAGGTTGTTGGCGTTCAGGTCGGGCAACTTCGTCGTGGCGATCTCACGCACCTGGTCGGCGCTCAGGTGAGCGACCTTGACGGTGTGCGGGGTGGCCGAACCCGACTTCACTCCGGCGGCCTTCTTGATCAGCTCGGCTGCCGGCGGGGTCTTGAGGACGAAGTCGAATGAACGATCTTCGTACACGGTGATCTCGACGGGAACGATGTTTCCACGCTGGGATTCTGTGGCGGCGTTGTAGGCCTTGCAGAACTCCATGATGTTGACGCCGTGCTGGGCAAGCGCCGGACCGATCGGAGGAGCCGGGTTAGCGGCACCTGCCTGAATCTGGAGCTTGACGAGGCCGGCTACCTTTTTCTTGGGAGGCATGTACGGTCCTTAATCTTGAGGTTTCGATGTGCCAGACATATACAGCACATCGTTCGACGGCGGCCTTCCGATAAGGGCCGCAATCAAACCACACCAGTATTCCATGCGCGCACACCTGCGGGCAAATGCGCGTGAGGCGCATCACCGGATCGAAATCTCGCCGAGGCGGCCGATCCCTCCCCACCCCGACGCCGTCACGCTCACGCCGCTGCCCCGACTCAGTCCCGTCGAGGCCACCCGGCAAGCGCGAGGCCGGCCGTCGTTCAAGCGCAGGCGCGAATACCGTGCCGAGGACGGTCGGACATCCGGGCCCGGCCTTGAATGAGACGATATCGTCGCCGAGGCGGCCGCCCAGGCAACACAGAAGGGGCCCGGAACGGTCCGGACCCCTTCTGTGATGATCGCGCCGTTGAGCGGCGAGACGATCAGACAGATCTGCGTGGTCTCAGAGCTTCGAGACCTGATCGAAGCCGAGTTCGACGGGAACATCGCGTTCGAAGATCGACAGCAGCACGGTGAGCTTCTGCGATTCCGGACGGATCTCCTGGATCGTGGCGGGGTGGCCCTCGAAGGAGCCCTCCTTGACGAGCACGGACTCGCCGACCTCGAACTCCACCTCGGTGACGGGCGCGGACTTCGCAGCGGCTTCGGCGGCCGGACCTTCGGCAGCGGCGGCTTCGGCCTGGCGCTCTTCGAAGATCGGAGCCAGCATCGAGAAGACTTCGTCGATCGACAGCGGAGTGGGGTCGTAGGCGTTGCCGACGAATCCGGTGACGCCCGGGGTGTGCCGGACGGCGCCCCACGATTCGTCGGTCAGCTCCATGCGCACGAGCACGTAGCCGGGGATGCGCACACGGCGGACCTGTTTGCGCTGACCGTTCTTGATCTCGACGACGTCTTCCATCGGAACCTGGGACTCGAAGATGAAGTCCTCGAGGTTGAGACTGACGGTGCGGTTCTCGAGGTTCTGCTTGACGCGGTTCTCGTAGCCTGCGTAGGAGTGGATGACGTACCAGTCACCCTCCTGCATGCGCAGCTCGGCCATGAATTCCTCGGCCGGGTCCACCTCGTCGGCAACGTCGGCGGCTTCAGCGGCATCGTCCTGCGCAGCGTCGCCGACTTCAGCGGCATCGTCCTGCTCGGCGTCTGCATACTCGGCAACGTCTGCGTTCTCGGCGGCGGTCGCCTCGGCGTCGTTGGCCGCCTCCTCGGTTTCGGGCACCACAGCGGCACCCGACTCTTCGGGAGTGACGTCCTGGGTCTCAGGGGTCTCCTGCTCAGGTGAGTTGGTATCCGACACCGATCAATTCCTCGCTTCGCGTTTTGTGATTCCCGGATGGGGATGAAGTTTGAGCTTAGGGTGGGTCACGGCTGAGGCCGTGTCACCACAGGGGCCACAGCGGAGTTCCGCCGAAGACGAATCCGACGAGCTTGCCGAAGACCAGGTCGAGCCCCGTGACGAGAAGCATCATGAACAGGATGAAGCCCAGCACGACGAGCGTGTAGTTGAGCAGCTGCTTCCGGGTCGGAGTGACGACCTTCTTGAGCTCTGCCACAACTTCGCGGAAGAACTGCAGGATTCGTCCGAAGAATCCGAGTTTCTTGGGACTGGAGGCACTGTTGGGTGCGCTGCCAGTCTTCTTTGCCGGTGTGTCGCTCACACATCCTCACTCGGTCGGTTTCGTTTGGCTTCACAATTGTTCGTGCCGGTCGAGGACGGCGCCTGGCCGATGAGACTTCGGCAGAGTCAACTGCGCAGGGGTGACAGGACTCGAACCTGCAACCTACGGTTTTGGAGACCGTTGCGCTACCAATTGCGCCACACCCCTCTGATCGGACCTGGGAGATCTTGCCGATCCCTGTGGTGTCCGACCACGAGAAACGAGCATACCGTGCCCGACCGTCGTTCGTCGAACCGAGTCTCGAAGCATTGTCTCGAACGTGTCGACGCTCACCTACCGGCCGGGTTCATCGACCGGCGGCTGGCCCACGAGCGGCCTGGGTTCGGGGAAGCGCACCCACGGGTCGATCTGCACCTTCTTGTCCGGCGTGACGGTGATGATCTGCAGGTCGATGGGGCGTTTCGTCTCATTGTCGACGCGGATGATGCTCAGTTCCGCGTTCATCTTCAGGGGTCCCGGCGTCAGCGCATTCGCCAGTGCTCCCCCGGTCGTGGAGCTGACGTAGCGGGTCCCCGAACCGAAGTTCTCCGGTCCGACCCGGCGGTGCCAGTGTCCGCTCAGAGCGTAGTCGGCGCACCCCAAGCGCAGAGTCGGTCCGCCGACGGCGGGATCGTGGATGAGCATGATGTCGAAGTCAGCCGCGCAGGCTTCATCACGCAGCCTCTGCGCATACTGGTCGGCGGTGAGGTCGGTCTCGAGCTGCGGCCCGGACCCGAACACGGTGCGGCGGGGGTCGGCGGCACCGAAGAAGGTCACCCCGGCCATCTCCGCGGTGGAGTCTTCGAGAACCCTCCAGCCGCGGGTCTTCGCATGCTGGGTCGTGCCCCTGGAATCGTGATTGCCCTTGACGATCATGCGCGGCAGCCTATCCGGCAGTTCGTCGTCGAGGACGTCGAGGCAGTAGTTCTCTGCCGAGGTTCCGGTCATGGAGATGTCACCGCCGTCGATATACGCGTCGGCCCTGCTCATTCCTGCGACCGCACCGACGACGCGGGCCATTCCGATATTGCAGTGGATATCGGTGCCGAGGACGAACGTCGACACGCCCTTCTGTCCCTGGCCCTCACCGCTGTCGGCGGCGGAGGCTCCGACCCCGGCGGGCGGGACGAGTCCCCGTTCGGTCCAGCTGCCGGTGAGCGGGCGATCGTTCCATTGCGCCCGCAGAGTCTCCAGAACGTCGTCGTAGAAGGCATCGTTGTCGTCGGCGAAGTCCTGCACCGCACCGAACGCGGTGTCGATGATCCCGCCGAGGCGGCCCGTGACCTGGGAACCGGCCAGGGGCGTGTCCTCGAACGCCGGATCGGCGGCGATCGGCTTCGGACGGTTGAGCACGACGGCGCCGAGCCCCGTGAGGACGAGCACGAGCACCAGGCCGATGCCGAGGAGTTCTTTGCCGACGAAGGCACGGATGACGGAGTCGAACCGGGTGGGTCCGAGGAAGAGGGCCAGACCAACGAGTCCGCCGGTGATCACGCAGACGGCCAGCGCCCACCGGGTGAGGATCTCTTGGCTGAGTCCCTCGATGACCTGGTCGATCTGCGCCTGCGGGGCCGAGAACAGAGAGGCGTAGGAGGCGATGTCGCCGCCGAGGGCGTCGACGGCTCCCCCACCGGGGTCGGCTACCGCCTCGGGGTCGGCCGCGGGGCGGTCTTCGTCGCTGGAGTCGCCGGAGACGGGGATCTCGCCGATGTCGACGTGCAGACCCAGGCCGAGGGGGATGACATCGTCGGTGGGTACCAGCAGTTTGCCGAGGGGGCCGAAGTCGACGGTGAGCCGGGAATCCGCGGTGACCCGGTACTGAGCCTCATGCGGGCCGAAGGTGAGATCGGCTCGCGAGGAGAACAGCGCCCAGGGCAGGGTCGCGAGTGCAACCGTTGCCAGGGTGATGACGAGTGCGGTGATTCTGCGACGTGATGACACGGCCACCAGTCTAAGGACGTTGCCCGTCATCGATGGAGCACCCGATGAAGGTCGGCTCGGGCTCGAGTGTGATGCCGAAGGCGTCCTCGACACCGGTGACGACGGTCGCGGCGAGTTCGATCACATCGTCCGTGCTCGCGTGTCCCCGGTTCGTCAGTGCCAGGGTGTGCTTGGTCGACAGCGATGCCCGTCCCCCGCCGATGCTGAAGCCCTTGGCGAAACCGGCATGCTCGATCAGCCAGGCCGCCGAAGTCTTCGTCTTCCCCTCGAGCTTCGCTCCGCTGAGCGGATCGGTCACCGGATAGCGCGGAGCCTCGGCCGGCAGGATCTCTGCATCCTCGACGATGGGGTTGGTGAAGAAGGAACCGGCCGACCAGGAGTCATGGTCGGCCGCATCGAGGACCATGCCCTTCGAGCGGCGCAGCGCGATGACGTTCTCGCGCACGCGTTTCGCCGGGACGCAGGCACCGATTTCGACGTCGAGGGTCGAGGCCAGCTGAGCGTAGCGCACCGGCAGCGACTCGTCACTGCGTCGGAGGTCGAAGGTCACCGAGAGCACGACGAACTGCGGGGTGCCGACCGCGATCTGGGCCCGTTTGAGCGCCGAGGTGCGGTAGCCGAATTCGAGTTCGACGGCGGTGAGGTGGCGGATCTGCCCGGCCACACGGTCGAAGACCTCGACCGAGGAGATGAGCTCACCGACCTCGGTGCCATAGGCGCCGACGTTCTGGATCGGGGTCGCACCGACCGATCCGGGGATTCCGGACAGCGCTTCGAGCCCGGAGAGGCCGAGGTCGAGCGTATGGGAGACGAACGCATCCCAGTCCTCCCCCGCCTCGGCGGTGACCCGGGTGTCGGTCGTCGTGGTCTCTGTCGTCTCCACTCCGGTGGTCCGGACCACACAGACCGCGCCGTCGAACCCTGCATCGGAGATGAGCAGATTCGATCCGCCGCCGATGAAGAGCACCCCGGACCTCTCCTGACCGCTGAGCTCGAGCGGATGGGCACGGCAGAAGTCGAGCAGCTCGTCGCGGGTGTTCGCGACGGTGACCTGCGAGGCCGATCCGCCGAGGCGGAAGGTGGTGAAGCCCGCGAGTTCCTGCTTGAGAGCGTCGGTCACCGCGAGATCCGAACCTGGGTGCGGCTGAGGACATCGGCCGCACCGGACTTCACAGTGATGTCGATGCGGGCGGTGCCGACTGCCGGGTCGACGGCGCCGACCGTGCCGGTGAGCTTGAGCGAGGCCGTCGGGGACGCCGGTGATCCGGTTTCGGCATCGGGGACGACGACGGGTGCGGAGAAGCGGGCCCGGTAGTCCACGATCGCACCGGGGTCGCCGAGCCATTCGGCGACGGGGGCGATGACGGCTGCCATCGAGAGCATTCCGTGGGCGATGACATCGTCGAGTCCGACCTCGCGGGCAAAGCGTTCGTTCCAGTGGATCGGATTGTGGTCGCCCGAGGCGGCGGCGTAGTCGACCAGGGAGGCGCGCGACAGCGGGATCTCGGCTTCCACGACGGTGTCACCGATGGTCAGTGTGGAGAAGTCGATGGTGCTCATTCTCCGTCTCCTCTCACGACGATGGTCGAGGTCACGGTGACGACTGGCTGCTGCGCGGCATCGGCGATCTCGGTGCGGGTGGTGATCATGGCGTTGCTGCCGGCCGACCGGACGCCGTCGACGTGGGTGACGGCGGACAGGACGTCACCGGCGACGATGGGGCGGGTGAACGAGAACTGCTCGGAGCCGTGGACGACCCTCGAGAAGTCGATGCCCGAATCGGGATCGGCGATATAGGCGGCTTCGGATTTCTGCGCGATGATCACGGCGAATGTGGTCGGGGCGACGACGTCGCGGTAACCCAGCGCGGTGGCCGCCTCGGTGTCGAAATGGTAATCGGCCTTCGCTCCGGTGGCGAGCGCGAATTCCGCGATCGCCTCCCTGGAGACCTCGTAGGGCCGAGGCAGGGAGAACGAGGCCCCCTGCTTCTCCGTATTCACCGGCATATGCGCTCTCTCTTCCACTGGGGTCGGTATCGACACCAGCCTAAAGCACGGCCCTCGGGCGACGCTCACCGGCGAAGAATTGATCGCACGTTCGTATCCGGTTCACACAATTCCTGCACCATCAGGCTCATGGCCCCGAAACTGGTATATGTTGTCCACATCACATCAGCTAAGGAGTAGTGCGATGACGAACGAATCCCCCAGCGCTGACCCGACGAGCCCCGAGCCACAGGCGGTGAACCCCGGTGCCCGAGTCAAAGACGCAGTCGCGGCCCCCTCACCGCAGGCGCCCGGTCCCGCTGCCCCCGCAGCTGCCGCGCCGGCAGCCGCCGCTTCCGAATCCGGGCCGGCACCGGTTCCTGCCGATCTCACCCCACCTCAGGTCGAGGTGGCCGTGGCCACCGATGCAGCATATGCCGGCAAGGAAGCCGACAGAGTCCAGCTGCGCCGACCGCTGCGCAACATCTCCGAGGTCCGGCACTTCTTCCGCACGAATCAGACGCCGATCTATTTCGTCGGAGCCACCCCGTTCAACCTGCTCGGCCTCGACCGGTGGGTGCGCAATTTCTCCTACATCACCTACTACGACGGGTGGGACGGCGGACATCCGCGGGTGTTCTCCCCGCGTTACAAGCCCTATGTCGAGTTCGAATCGGGTGAGGCGATCAACAATTGGCTCCTGCTCAACGCCGAGGTGCGCGCTCATATGACGCGCAGTGTTCCCCACGGTGAGCGGGTCAAGGTCGCGATGGTCTTCTTCGACGAGGAGACTGAGCGGATCTGCCGGGAACTCGGCTACGACCTCATCCTGCCTTCGGCGGCGCTGCGCAATCAGCTCGATTCGAAGATCGAGACGACGAAGCTGGGCAATGAGGCCGGTGCGTTCTCCGTCCCGAATGTGCTGACCACCGCTGACACCTATGAAGAGCTCAATGAGCGGGCCGCCGAGGCAGGGCTGGGCACAGATCTCGTCGTGCAGACTCCGTACGGTGATTCGGGCAAGACGACGTTCTTCATCTCCGATTCCTCAGGCTGGGAGACGCACAAGGACGACATCGTCGGCGAGCAGCTGAAGGTGATGAAGCGGATCAACAACACCCCGGTCGCCGTCGAGGCGGTCATCACCTCCAGCGGTGTCGTCGTCGGTCCGTATCTGACCGAGCTGGCCGGTTTCGCCGAGCTCACCCCGTACAAGGGCGGCTGGTGCGGCAATGAGATGAAACCCGATGTCCTCAACGCCGAACAGCGGGAGAAGACCCGCGAGCTCGTGCGCAGGATGGGCGAAGGTCTGCGCAAACGCGGCTATCGAGGCTTCTTCGAAGTCGACGTCCTCGTCGACCTCGACAACGACGACTGCTACCTCGGCGAACTCAATCCGCGGATCTCCGGTGCGTCGGCGATCACGAACGTCACCGCCGGAGCCTATGCCGATGTGCCGCTGTTCCTGTTCCACCTGCTCGAGTACCTCGAGGTCGAATTCGACCTCGATGTCAAGGAGATCAACGAGCGGTGGGAGGAGCTCTCCGGAGCCGATGAGTGGAGCCAGATGATCATCAAGGAGACGGCTCCGATCACCGAGTACATCACGCATTCGCCGCTGACGGGTCAGTACTATCTCGATCAGTACAGGACGCTGACCTACAAGCGCGCGGCCCTGGACTGGCACCCGCTGCAGAACGGCAGCGAGGTGTTCTTCCTGCGCATCTTCGGTGCCGGGGACTACCGGTGGAAGGGCGCGGACCTCGGAGTGCTGGTGACGAAGAATCCGCTGCAGACGAACGTCGGCGGGCCCGATGCGCTGAGCATCCGCGCCAAGCACTTCATCGATTCGATCCGTGCGATGTACGCCGGAGTTCCGGTCGTCCCGGAGGATCCGTCACCGGCCCTCGGCGGGCCCGGAGCCAAGGGCGACTGAACCGGAGTCGGGCCGCCTCGGTGATAATCTCAAAATGACCCGAGGCGGCGCTCAGCTGCCGTCCGCGGACCCGTTCCGCGGACAGACCGACCCGAGAATCAGAGGTGAAGAGTGATCGAACCGTCACCGAAGCAGACTGCGGCCACTCCCCCGGCGGACCAAGCCGTGACCCCGTTGGCACCCGTCGATCCGGCGGCCGGAATCGACCGGGACAACTGGCAGGACCCCGACAATGTCCGTTGGTCGTTCCAGAACGTCGCACGGGTCCTGCCGACGACGCCGATCTCACGGGGCGTCGGGCCGGTGGCGGAGCTGCCCGCCGATCTGCAGGATCTCGGCGCGGTCGAAGTTCCCGCGACGGAGTACTCGGAAGCTCGCAGCGTCCGCAGCGTGATCGAATCCACCGACACGGATGCCTGGATGCTCATGCACAACGGGATCGTGCTCACCGAAGAGTACTTCGGGGAGATGACCCCGTCGAGCGAGCATCTGCTCATGTCGGTGTCCAAATCGCTCGTCGGCACCGTCGCCGGGGTCCTCGTCGGTTCCGGTGACCTCGACCCGAACCGCCTCGTCACCGACTATGTGCCCGAACTCGCCGATTCCGGCTATGCCGGTGCCACCGTGCGCCACATCCTCGACATGCGTTCGGGCATCCGCTTCTCCGAGAACTACCTCGACCCGAACTCCGAGGTCAGGCAGATCGAGGAGTCGATCGGCTGGTCAGAGGCGACGCGGGAGAGCCCGGGCATCGGCATGTACGAATTCCTCACCACTCTTGAGGCGAAGTCCGAGCACGGCGGGGTCTTCGAGTACCGGTCGTGCGAGACCGATGTGCTCGGTTGGGTGTGTGAGAAGATCACCGGCGAGCGCATGCAGTCGCTCATGTCGCGAGTTCTGTGGTCGCGGATCGGTGCCGAACAGGACGCGCTCATCGCCACCGACCAGTACGGGGTCGGGATGTTCGACGGCGGCATCAACACGACTCTGCGCGATCTCGCCCGCTTCGGCTTCGTCTACACCAACCGCGGTCAGTCGCTGACCGGTCAGCAGGTTGCTCCGACGACGTGGATCGGCGATACGCTCACCACGTCCGACGACGTGCGGCAGGCGTTCGCCGATGGGCCCGGAGACAATCGGATGCCGGGCGGGGCGTATCACAACCAGTTCTGGTTCCCGTTCCCCGACTCCCATGCCTTCCTCGCTCTCGGCATCCACGGGCAGATGATCTACATGAACCCGGGTGCGAACGTCCTCGGAGTCAAACTCTCGAGCTGGGGGCTGCCGCAGGATGCGACGAAGATGTTCCCGACGATCCGGGCTTTCGAGGCTCTCGCGAACGCCGTCAACTCCCCCGCCGCGGAATGAGCGTCATCACCACCTCATCGAATTGAACGTCATCGTTCCCGCGGAGCAGTCGGAGCCGGACGCCGCGGAGCATCACGCACCGTTGCCCGCACACCGCACGGTCACTCGTGCACCGCACCGGCCACGCGCTCCCCTACAGGTACTCACCCATCACTCCTCGCTCCTCGCATGAACACCCGCTGCAAAGGGTGGTTATGCGAGGAGCGGTGAGTGATGCTCACTTCTCTGCCCGAAAGATGATCATTCCACTGCCCGGATGCGCCCGAATCGTCACAGGTGTCGCCGGATCTGCACACCGAACCGGGGATCTGCGGCAATGGGCCGTGGCAGAATCGTGGTGTATCGACAACGCTTGTGATCGCCAGAGCGCGAAGGAGAAACAGATGACCCCGATTCGCCGGTCCACTTGGATGCCCCGCCTGCTGACGGCGGCGGCTGGAACCGCTCTCGCCCTGTCCCTGACAGCGTGCGGAGGCTCCGGAGACGACAAGCCGGCAGAGGATCAGAAGTCCGAAGCAGCCCAGACCGAAAAGGGCGGGTTCGGCGGCGGTGCCGTCGAGTCGGAAGCGGCCGAAGCCCCGGGTTCTGAACCCGCCGAGGCGGAGCCCACCGACACGAAGTCGACCGACCCGTTCGCCGACGCTGCGAAGACCACGAACTGGGCCAGTGACGCCGGGATGAAGATCGACAAGAAGGGCAACGGCGTCGTGCCCGCTTCATCGATCGAAGCCGACCTCGTCGACCTGTTCGAGAACAAGCTCGAATTGAAGGTCAAGGAAGCCGCATGCGATTCCGATATGGAGCTCAGGGAATGGTACGGATACAAATCGTGCCAGGTCACCATCAAGGACAAAGAGGCCTACAACGGTGAGAAGAAGTACTTCGGATCGGTGAAGATCGTCGATCACAAGGACAAGATGGTCAAGTACGAGCTCATGTTCCCCGGCATCGACAAGGATGACTTCGACTTCAAGGACTGACCACCGAGCCGACCGTCGGGCCACCGAGGTGACGCTCAGGTCACCGAGGCGTTCCCCAGGTCACCGACGGGTCCTCAGGTCATCGCTCGGCCGCCGAGTGCCCGGCTGCACTCCTTTCGTCGTCCGCAGAGCTTTCGCTCTTACGGGCGACGAGCCGTTTCCGGGGATGACCTGACGAACCGCTCATGACGTACTCGGTGGGAGGTCGACTCGGTTCGTCCAGGGCCTCGCGGATGATCCGCCGCGGATCGTATTGTCGGGGATCGAGCGTCTGCCAGTCCTCGGCGCCCATCGATTCGGTCGCACGAGTCCGTGCCGTGTCGACTTGGACACGGAGCAGGCGGACGAGCTCGCCGAGCTTCTGCGCGCAGTGCGGCAGCCGCCGCGGGCCGATGATGATCGCGGCGATGACGCCGACGATGATCATCTTCTCGAAATTCAGGCCGAACATGTCCGAGTCCTTTCCGCGGGCGGAGTCTGTCTGGTGATCGAGTTCTGCGATCGCGCGGCCTGTGACCGTTCGATCCGCGTGGGATCGACGTCTCCGCGAGCCCGATCGTGGATCCACGCGATGACCAGCGCTGCGAGGAAGAGCAGCGCCATCGGGGCTGCGACGAAGAACATCGAGAGGACATCGGCGGCCGGGGTGACCAGAGCGGCGAAGACCACGATGGCCACGATGCTCACACGCCAGGCCCGGGCGATCGCCCGTGCCGAGAGCAGGCCGATGAAGTTGAGGACGACGAGGAAGACCGGGAGGACGAAGGCGATGCCGGTGGCGATGACGATCTTGAACACGAAGTCGAAGTAGTAGGACGCCTGCAGGATCGTGCTGTCCTCGGACGAAGCGAAGGAGGTGAGCACCTCGACCATCCGCGGGAAGATGAACAGGCCGGTGAAGCAGCCGCCGACGAAGAGGGGAAGTGCGACGCCGAGGAAGCCGAAGGTGTACTTCTTCTCCTTCGCCGTCAGCCCTGGGGTGAGGAAGCCGAAGACCTCCCCCAGCCACACCGGGCTGGAGAGGATGGTTCCGGAGTACACGGCGATGCGCAGCTGAAGGTCGAAGGCGCCGGTGACGCTGTCGAAGTTGAGCGAGGCGCTGCGGGATGCGGCGAGTTCGGTGATCGGAGCACGAAGGACGTCCATGACGAGATCCGAGTTGAGATAGCCGATGACGGTGCCGATGAGCAGCGCGACCGCCGCGCGCACCGCTCGTGTCCGCGCCTCCCGCAGGTGCGCGGACAGCGGCGTCTTCTCCGCGGCGGTGGTCATGACCGTGGTCGCGTCGCGTCGGATGCGGTGTCCACTGTGGTGGAATCGACCCTCGCCGAGGCGGGTGTGGGGTTGGGATCGGCGATGACCGGGTCGGTCACCGCCTCGTGGTGGGGCGGTGCAGGCGCCGACTCATCCGACCGCTTGTCGGTCGTTTCGTCTTTGAGGATGCGCACGGACTGTCCGAGGCTCTTGGCGAGTGCGGGCAGTTTGGCTGCGCCGAAGACGAGGATGATGATAGCGAGGATGACGAGGGCGTGCCAGCCCGTGAGGTTGTGCAGCATGATGGTCGGCCTTTCGAATGGGTGGTCTGGTGCGGCGAAGTCACCGGGGGTTCGTGTCGGTTGGTCCCTTCTCGGTCGGGGCGTTCAGCTGTCGTCGCTTCCGGATGAACCATCTGCGGACGATCCGCCCGCAGGCGGTGTTCCGCCGTCCGGTCCGGCCCCTCCTTCAGGAGGGTTTCCGCCCTCAGGAGGGGTTCCGCTCTGACCGCCGCCGCTTCCTGGGGCTGCGCCGCCGGCCGGTTCGGTGTCGGTGTCGACGGGGACGTCGAGGGAGGCGGAGTACCCGGACTCCGTGTCGCCGCTGATCGTGGCGAGCTGGTGCTCTCCTCCGTCGTCGCCGAAGACATTGTCATCGTCGAGAGTGATGGCCGAGAGGTTCTTCGCCGATCCGTCGTAGGCGTCGAGGGCGAACACGGCGTCGCAGGCATCTTCGGGCAGGGCCATCTGCGAGGTGGCGATAGCGTTCTCGGCATCGGTGATGGAGTCGACGTCCGGGTAGACCTCGAAGTGGATGTGGGTCCACCGGCCGGAGTAGCAGCCGGGGAAGACCGAGGTGAAGGTGACTTCACCGGCGGCATCGGCGACTTGGACACCGCGCAGCCAGGTCGCGTCCTCGACTCCGTCGGAATACATCGAGTAGCGGCCCTGAGCGTCACAGTGCCAGGCGTAGACGGCGACGCCTTCGAACGGGGCATTGTCACCGGCCATATCGGTGACCTTGAGGGTGAAGGTCAGGGGCACACCGTCGACGGTGTCGGTGCCGTCGATGTTCGCCCGGATGTCCGAACGCACGATTCCGGACTCTTCGAGGATGTCCGGGCCGTTCGAGCCGTCTGCAGGATACGGTCCGGCCGTCTCGGCGGGGATCTCGGTGACCGATCCGCCGCCGCTCGTGGCCGAATCCGTCGTGCCGGAGGCTGCGGAGGTGCACGCGGCCAGGGCCATGGTGCCGACACCGGCGCCGACGAGTCCGAGGACTCCGCGGCGGCTGAAGAGGGTGCGGATGTCGAACGAGGCGCCCTGATCGACGACCTCCTCGTCGGGACGGTCGAGGAGCCGTCCTTCGTAGGCGGGTCCGTTCGGGGTCTGGTCGGGTTCGGGTACGCGGGCCATGAGCTGTCCTTCCTTCGATGATGTGTGATGACACCATCGTGGTGACCGGCTCTGGCGCAGGACTGTGGCGTTCCTGGGCCGCGACTGTGGATGCTCAGGCGGGCTGCGTTCCGTCCCACCAGTCGAGGACCCGCTGGGCCTGCAATGTCACCCATTTCGACGGTTCACCGGCGCGGCGGAACAGATTCCTGGAGAGGAGGTACTCCTCTCCCCCGGCTCTGGCGCGCTGCACACGTGGGCCGTCACCGGTGTGCTTCTGGTAGTCGAGGAGGGCGATCAGCGCGTTGAGGGTGGAGTGATAGGACGAGACCTCCGAGCCTTCGACCCATTCGCAGTTCCACCCGCCGTCGGGAAGCTGGTGGTCGAGGAACCAGTCCACGAGGCCGTCGACATCGGCGTCCAACCACAGACCGTTCGACAGTGTCCACGAATTGATGCACACGTCGACCTCACCGTCCCAGTAGGGAAGGTCTTCGTATTCCCACCGCGCGGCCCTGAGCCTCTCGGCCGTTCCCTCCAACGCCGAGGCGGCCAACCCCCATTCGCGCAGGTCCTTCAGCGCCCACGTCGTCGCCGTCCAGGGCTGTGCTCGGTCATCGTCGAAGGTGAAGTCGGACGGGAAGAACGCCCCGCCGGCCCATTGCCCGTCCGGGTCCTGGTGGGACAGCAGATCGGCACCGAATCCCTCGTGGGCGACTTTCGCTCGGGTTGCCTGCCAGCTCGTTTCCTCCGCACCGAGCAGGTCGCGTTCGACCTGCCACCGCAGTGCCGGATCGGAATCGAGCAGCCAGTCGGACAGTTGTGTGCTGATCATCGTTGATCTCCCACATCGATCGAACAGTCTCTTCGAGAGTAGGCGCCGAACCGTGCGATGACCATACCCCAGTCGCGGAAGACGGCTGAAAGGATCGTCGCCGAGGCGGGCCTTGACCCTGTTCCGAGCACAGGGTCTTCCATGGCAGTCAGACAGAGACGACCAGTGAAAGGACTTGACGATGTCTGCTGCGAACAGCCTGGACGAGGCTTCCCGTCCCTTCGGTGCTCAGCTCACGATGCGCTGGTGGGTGCCCATTCTGCTGACCGTCCTCGTAGTCGGAGCCACCTACGCGCTGCAGGCACTGTTCCTCTCCGCCGCCGCGATCATCGAGGTGGGCCTGTGGGGCAAGGACCCCCACGATGCCACCCTGACACCACTGACCTATCTGGCGACGAACCTCGCGATCATCCTGTTGGCTCCGCTGACGCTCATGGTCCTGCGACTGGCGACGAAGACGCCGTGGCGCAGCGTCATGACCACCATCCGCCGGTTCTCCTGGCGCCGGCTCGGAAGCTATACGCTGCTGTTTGCGGGGCTGATGATCTTCCTCAACGTAATCCTCGCCCTCGTTCACCCCTCTCCCGGTTCGGCCTTCCAGGTCACCGGAACGACGACCCTGCTGCTGGCAGTCGTGCTGCTGACCACTCCGCTTCAGGCCGCCGCTGAGGAGATCACCTTCCGGGGAGTGCTCACGGCATCGTACGCGTCGTGGATCCGTGCCGCGCGTCCGACGCTCATCGTCGGAATCAGCCTGTCGACCCTGCTGTTCGCGCTCCTGCACACGAGTTCGGATCCGTGGATGTTCCTCAACTACCTCGGGCTCGGTGCGAGCACGGCTCTCATAGCGCTGCTCGGTCGTGGCTTGGAGGCGTCCATTGCGTTCCACGCGATGAACAACGTCTTCGCCATGGCGATCGGTTCGCTCTTCGCCTTCGGCGGAGGGATCAGCCAGGACCGTTCGGCCGGTGCCGCAGGACCGTACATGCTGCTGTTCATCCTCGCCCAGGCGATCGCTGTAGTGCTGGTGTGGAGGATCGAGAAGAGGCGGACGCATGACTCCGAAACGGGGAGGGCAGAGCTCCGCTTAGCCGCGCAGTGACCGCTCCCAGGCCAAGGTCGCGAGCGCGGCTGCCTGGTCGGGGAGGTGAGCATCGTCGAACAGAACCTCGGGTGAATGATTGATCGCAGCCGTCTCCGGATCGATGCCTTCGGGTGACACGAAGAAGAACACGAAGGCACCGGGCACCTGCTCGAGCACGAAGGAGAAGTCCTCGGACCCCATGAGCGGGTCCGGGACCTGCACCACTCGCTCGACGCCGAATCGATCGGTCAGTGCGGCCAATGCGAAGGCGGCTTCGTCCCCGTCATTGACCGTGACGGGGTACTGCTCGGTCCAGACCACCTCGGCCGTGCACCCGTGTGCTGCCGCGATCGACTCAGCCTGCCGTGCGGCGAGTTCGGGGAACTTCCGCGTCGTCTCGTGGGAGAGAGTGCGCACGGAGGCCCCGAGTTTCGCCGAGGCGGGGATGACGTTGACGGCTTCTCCTGCCTCCAGCTGGGTCACCTGGGCGACGATGGGGTCGAAGACGCTGAATGATCCGGTGACCATCGACTGCAGGGCCTGTCCGAGTTCGAGGATCGGACGGACCGGGTCGACGGCGTCTTCCGGTCGCGAGCTGTGTCCGCCGCTGCCGTGCATGGTCACGTGCAGCGTATTCGCTCCAGCCATGATCGTGCCCGGTCTGGTCACGAAGGTTCCCGGCGGTCCCGGGGCCACGTGGATCGCGTAGGCGGCGTCGGGCCTCTGCCCGATGGCTTCGAACATCCGTTCTTCGAGCATGATCTTCGCCCCGCCCATGCCCTCTTCGCCGGGTTGGAACATGAAGGCCACGGTCCCTGAGAGGTCGGCCTGATGGGCGGACAGCAGCTGTGCGGCTCCGACGAGTCCCGAGACATGGAGATCGTGTCCGCAGGCGTGCATGTTTCCGTTCGCCGACGCGAAATCGAGTCCGGTCGCCTCGACGACGGGCAGAGCGTCCATGTCCCCGCGCAGCAGCACTGTCGGGCCGGGGTGTGCTCCCCGCAGGACAGCGACGATCGAGCTGAGTCCCCGACCGAGGGTGATCTCGAGCGGCAGTCCTTCGAGGGCGCGGAGAATGCGTCGTTGCGTCTCCGGCAGGTCGAGGCCGACTTCGGGATTGCGATGGAGATCGCGGCGCAGTTCGCGCAGATCGTCGGCAAAGGCGCGGGCTTCGCTGGTGAAATCGAGTGTCACGGTGTGCTGTCCTTCTGGGAGTCGGCGCAGGAAGCGGCAGGTCGTTCTTCTGGCCCACCGCAGACATCCGCTGAACGGGTCAGGGGGAGATCAGTGCTCGCTTCGGAGGGTCGGGGAACCATGAGTCGCTGTCTTTGACGAGTACCCCGCCCTGGAGGATCGCTTTGACGTTGTCCGGTTCGGCCAGCGGCGTGATGTCGGTGATGGGATCGAAGTCGACGATGATGAGGTCCGCGAGTCTGCCCGCTTCAAGTGTGCCGATGTCGCCGTCGAGACGGAGGAGTTCGGCGGCGCTGCGGGTGCCGGCCACGATAGCCTCCATCGGATTCAGCCCGAGTTCGACGGCATGGACTGGTTCCCACAGGTTCTGCCCGTGCGGGCACACTCCGGCGTCCGTGCCCAGAGCCGTCCGGACCCCTGCCTCGAGCGCTGCCGCCACGCGTTCGCGGGCGATCGCCGACCACTGGGCCTTCTTCTCGTAGAGGTAAGCGGGAACGTCCCGGGGATCCGGCACGCGCAGGGCACTCGTGAGCGTGGGGACCAGGAACGTGCCATGTTCGAGCATGAGGTCGATGCCTTCATCGTCGATTCCGTAGCCGTGTTCGATCGATGCGGCGCCGCCGCGGATGGCAGCCTTGATTCCTTCCGCCCCTTGGGCGTGGGCGGCGACCGGCTGGTGTGAACGCTTCGCCGTTTCGGCGACGATGAGTCGCACATGCTCCTCGGGGACACCGATGTCATCCGGGGTGTCCGTCGGACTCGACACTCCGCCGGTCGTGCAGACCTTGACGACGTCAGCCCCTCCTCGCACGAGAAGCCTCACCATCCGCCGAACGTCGTCATCGGTGTCGATGATCGGGTCCATCGGCAGCCCCATCGGCACCGGCCGGCCGTTGGGCAGAGTGAAGTCGGTGTGACCGCCGGTCGGGGAGAGCGGGACGACGGCGATGTGCATGCGCGGTCCTCGGATGAGGCCGGCCTCGACGGCGTCTCTGACTCCGCGGTCGATTCCGCCGAGATCGCGGACCGTCGTCACACCGGCCATCAGAGTCTGATTCGCTCGCAGCCCCATCCGGAACACGCGCTCGGAATCGAATCGCGCCGCCTCGGCAGGCTGGTCTTCGATGGACAGGCCCAGGTGGACATGCGCATCGATGAACCCCGGCAGGATGGTCTTGCCGGTCAGATCGACGACAGTGACAGTCGGCTCGTCGCGCCTGCCGCCTTCCGCGGACTCGTCACATCGGCGGGCGGGGCCTGCGTAGACGATGCGTCCGCCGTCGACCTCGATCTCGGCGTCGGCGACAACCTCACCGCCGGTGCCGTCGATGAGCCTGGCGCCCCGGAGGATGAGTCGGTCGGCGCCGTCAGGCGTGGTGGGAAGGTAGGCAGCCGCCGTGCGGGACTCCCTGTCATCACTTCCAGTGGCGCGCTTCACACGGCAAGACTTGCACGGTCGGCAGGAGACGCGCAATACCGGGACGGAGAGTTCCCGAATACAGAAACTCCCCCACCGGACTCTTCGTCGCGATGAGGGAGTTGAACGGTAGCGGGAGGGGGACTCGATCCCCCGACCTCACGATTAAGCGATCAATTTGCTAGCCCCGTCCAGCCAATCCCAAGTGGTCAATGCGCCGCTGCAGTCATCACCTTCAGCCTCATCCGCTTCGCGGTCGGTGGTGTCCGGCAGTGGTAGCCAAGCATCTCACCATCCGCGCAATGAAGTTGATGCTAACGCGAACTGGCGTTGACTACTCGGAACTCTCCTTCGAACACATCGACCGGTCTGCCATCCACACTGGTGGAACCTACGAAGGGCAGTACGTCGAGAAGATCGATATCAAGATTTCCGGACCGAAATCACTGCGACAGCAAGCTGGATCGGCACTGTTCGAGCAAGGACTCGAATGTGCCCCCTCTCCCGACTGTGACTACTACTCGCGCGGGGCAAAACCGTTCTGACAATCAGCAAACTAGTCCACGCCAGACCTAACCTGTAGGTTCAGATCATCATCGCAACTCGATACCAGCAAGGGAGCAGTACCATGAGCGCGATCATCTTGACCGTCATCGGCATAGCCATCATCGGACTCATCTCCGTTCTTGCGATCACGATCGGGGTCGCAATCCTGCGGTTCGCGATTTGGGGGATCACCCTCACCGGAATCATCGGCGTAATCGTCACCATCGGCTACGACATCGACAGCCCCTACACCGCAACGCTCTGGCTCATGGCAATTGGCGGCATACTCACAATCGCTCTAATCGGTTGGGTCCGAACTACAGCAGCCCGCAACTAACTTCTTCGTTCCTGGCATTAAATGGGCAGCCCCCCGCCCGTGACCAGGAACAAAGGAGGACCCATTGCCTGCAAACCCAACGCTCAATCGCAAGCACACCAAACTGCTCGCTGGCTACACCACATCACTTGCTGCTTACAACGCAGCCAGCACCGTCGAGATCCGCGAGTACTACCTCAGACGGTTCATGCTCTGGGCACAAGCCGAAGGACACGCGAACGTGCTCAAGCTTGGCCTCCAAGACCTTATGACCTGGCTGGCCAAACACATCGGCCCCTCGATCTCCACCAAACGTTCCGGCCGCGCCGCTCTCACGACCTTCTACCGGTGGGCGACCGACGTCGAGCACACCAAAGCTAACCCATCATCGAAACTGCCCCCGATCCGCAGCTCCCGCGGCGTCCCGAACCCGTGCCCTAATGACGTGATCGCGCAAGGCCTCTCCCGATGCACCCGCCCTAAAGACGTTCTGATGATCCTGTTCGGGGAACTCCAGGGTATGAGGGCTGGTGAAATCGCCCAATCACACTCAGACGATGTTCTCCTTGCCACCCGACAACTCCGGATTCTCGGAAAAGGCAACAAAGAACGAATCGTGCCCCTCCACCCGCTGCTTCTCGAAATCCTGCCAACCTTCCCGGCTGGATATTTCTTCCCCTCAGCACTCAACGCCACCGGCCACATGCTCAACCGCTCGATCGGCCGCCGTATCCGCCATCTTCTCGGATATCAAAAGGGCAGGCACGCTCACAGTCTGCGCCACAAGTTCGCCGTCGACGCGCTCGAGCTCAACCACGACATCTTGGCCCTCCGTGATCTCCTCGGCCACGCCAATGTCGCAACAACCCAGATTTACACGAAAGCCTCAACCGCCCGACTCGAGGCCATGGTCACGGCCCTTCCCGAACCACCAGGACGTCGGGCTCGTCTCACACAGCTGCGCTACGAGCTCACTGACTAATTCTTCGGCGACACACATTCGCTCCCGTCTTCCGGAATTCCCGGCAGTACCCCAGACGGAAGGACACCACAATGAGCAAGATCCCTACCCACTACCCGGTGAAGTACAAATGCGGACACACCGCCAAACGCGACCTGTCCAAAGTTCCACCCTCCCGCCGAGCGCAGGCGGCCCAATCCGACTTCTTCGCCACAAAGGCCGGGAAGAACGGCGACGGCATGGTCTGCCCACGCTGCTTCGCCGAGTCTCGAGAACACGACCGAGACGCCTTCCTCAACCAGCTCATGCTCGATACCGAAGCATTCGAAGAAGAACACCACCTGCCCAGCCTCGAAGGCACAGAGAAGATGGTCACCTCAGGATTGATCACCTCAGCCCGCCGCGACCGCTACTCCGTCCTCGACGAAATCCTGCGCAACGAAACCACCGACACCAACACAATCCTCACCGCCGCCCGATCACTGACCTGGGCCGGCTGGTGGGCAACGAACCTCGGATACAAAACCCGCACCCAACTCGACTACGGACCCGAGGAATACGTTGAACTCATCACCGATGGTGCCGCCGAAGAAGCCAAGCGCGATGCCCGCGATACCACCGATCGCATTACGAGCGAAAACCCCCACGACTGGAACCCGGACGCTGATCCCCAATGAGTAAGGAGCCCGATATGCCCACCATCACCGTGTGGTCCAAACCAGGATGCGTGCAATGCAACGCAACGACACGCACTCTCAACCACGAGAATGTGCCCTACACCGAAAACGACCTCACCGACCCGAAGCATCGACAACAGCTCGAGGCGTTCGTCGCTCAAGGTTTCCGTGAAGCACCGATCGTGCAGACTCCCACCGATACGTGGTCGGGTTTCAGACCGGACAAGCTGTCCACCGTCGTGGCCCATCACCGGGCAGCAACGCCCAGCCCGGCCGTTTCGGTCGATGGTCCGCACGTCGCCTGACCGACTCCCTGCACAGTGTGGTCGTCGACTCCACCAGTCGACGACCACACTCGTGTTCGCGGGCAAGGGCCGTAGTGACAAACATTTCGGGCCCGTCACCGGTAACTGGCGTGAAACCCCCAATTGGTAGGTGGAGAAACTGAGTCATGCGAAACATTACAGACGATCCGGAGGTCCCCATGACACTGCACTCTGTGTCCACCGGCCCCGAGACCCCTCCCACTGGATTCATCCTCACAGCAGCAGTGACGATCATCGACCGCACTCGCATCGCGGTGCCCACCACTTCCCTGTCCGAAGCCACGACGCTAATCCTGCGCCGCCGCCACCGTGATACCCCGATCGTCGAACTCTCACCAGCACATACTCAACCCAGTGACGACACGCCCCCAGCATTTGAGGCCCACCGCTGGTACGTCACCCCCAACGGGCTCACTCCTGTCCCGAACGATTCCACCGAACTTACCACCTACAAACTGTCATTCCACGACTTCTCCATCATCAGCGCCGACACCGGCGCCACCATGCCCCGTACAGCCGACCTCGACGCCGTCATTGCCGCCGTCCAAGCCCTAGCCAACAGGCACGTCCACCCCCTCCAACTGACCTCGACACTGCCCGGATTCATCACCCAAACCATCCATCCCCAAGAGTTCGACAACGGTGACGACGAGGACGACACTGATCATCTCTTCGACGAGGACGACACTCCACCGGCCTCTCCTCTGGCCCGACTCCTGTCCCGGTTCCGCAAACCACGCTCTTCAACACCCAGCAACGACCCCTTAACCCTGTTCACAGACCCCGACAGCTCGGACGCCGAGACCGCAGAACAGCTCATCATTCCTCCACGCACCAGCACTCCCCCCAACACTCCGACCCACAACCCACCCCCGACAACAAACCGGTGGGCATGGATCCGGCACCCAGCCACTCAGATCACCATCGCCAGCCTCCTGCTCATCGCCGTGGTCACGGCAATGGTCATCATCTTCTTCCCCCGCGAAGACCCCAAACCACCCCTGCCCACCGAAGTCACCGTCCTCGACGCCGCGACACCAATCGACACCGATACCTTGGTCGGCTTCGACACCGAACTGTGGTCGATCGACTCGTCGAAAGCCGCTGCCCTGTCCTGGTTCGGCGCTGGAGTGGCCTATATCGACAAAAAGTCCGGCGACCTGGTCCTGGATGACCCCGGCACCGGCGACACCATCACCACCGCATCACTTGAGTCCCCGGTGAAGTACACCGCTGAATTCCTCATCGGTGATACTCCAGCGATTGCCGCCCGCACCGAGAAGTCCGTGATCGCTCTCACCGCCGACGGCAAAACACACACCTGGCCCATTTCCGGCGACCAAACCGTGTCTGTCACTGGCACCACTCCCATGGTCACCACTGCCGATGGCACTGTTCACGCTCTCGTCTTCGGCGAAGACAAGCCCGTCAAGGTCACGACGAACCCCCAATACATCCCCGCCGCGATCGACGCCTCCACCTTGTATGAGTTCGCTGCTGACCGACCCGAGCTCGTCGCGATTCCCTTCGGCTCCGACGCTGACGATCCCGCCACCATCACACTTCCAGAACCGGTCGAAGATGCAGCATTCTCCCGGCACCTGTCCATCGGACACGGATACGCCGTGACTCTTTGGACGCTCCACGACACCACCATGGCCGCGATCCACGATCTCCACGACAACGGGACCGTCACCGCCACCGTCGAAGTCCCCGACACCGTCGAGAGCTGGCAGATCGGGCGAGGAATGACTACGGCGATCCTCGGCCCTTACGCCATCGACCTGAACACCGGCACCCCGACTTCTCGCGCCGAAACCGACTTCATCACGGCTCTGGGGCCGCTTGCCGTAACCGAACCTGACTCACAACGCGTCTATATCCGCGATGGCCGTGCCTCCACAAGCTCCCATCGCATCATCGGCTACACCGCCGACGACATCGCCATTATCCGTACATCAGACGGCACCGTCACCGCCCTGAAGAAAGGCTCCAACTCATGACACCCCCTCGACAGTCCCCGACCGTCTCCCGCCGCATCGCCGCAGCGACCATCGCAATCGGGGTCGCCACCGCCACCGGCACGGCACCCGCTATCGCCGCAACCCTCAACCCCGACGAAACCGCGACCGTCGACCGTGGCGAGTTGTCACCGCTACCTGCCACCCAGCCTACGGACCCGGTCACAGTTCCCACACTTCCCCGCCCACCGGCTCCCACCGAAGAGCCAACGGATACTCCCACCAAGAAACCGTCTCCACCGCCGACCGATGAACCCACGGAACCGGACGAACCAACCGACCCACCGAAAGAGGACGGCTACGACCCGACGAACCCCGGCGAACATGACACACCCGATGAGGGACAGCCAGCTCCTCCCGACGACATCGAGCACACTTACCCCGAGGACAACACCGACCCAGTCACCGTCTCCCCCGGAACCGACGATGACGCGTTCAAACCCAAGACTCTGCAGCTGATTGATCCCGCGACCGGCAAGCGTACGCTCGTCGTCGTAGTCGCCGACATCGGCTCATTCACCACTGGCGGAGACGGCGCAATCACCTTCTCTCCCTTCGCCCCGTTCGAGGGGTCGGTGACCGTAAAGTACCAGCTCCAGACAACTACCGGTGGTTGGACTACCGGATGGTTCACTGTCATTGGCGGCGGCGAGTCCGAACCGGCCCCCGGTGGTTCTGATCACGACAGTGACACCAACGCCGACTCCGACGCCTCAGCCACCGACGACACCAACGCCGACTCCGACGCCTCGGCCGCCGACGATGCCAACGGCAACGCTGAGGCCAATGGTCCCTCCGATGCTGCCACCAACGGCGACGGGTCCGCCTCCGGAGCCGACGCTGCCGCGGCTGGCTCTGCCCAAGCCAACGCAGACGCCGACGCAACCACACCCCCAGGGGACGCTGACGCCCAAACCGACGCCAACGGCAACGCCACCGCTGCCGGTGACGTCCCACCTCCCCCCGACGGCAATAGCACCGCCGATGCTGCCGGAGAGCCCGCACCCCCTACACCTCCCGCTCCTGAAGATCCTCCCACTGATGATGATCCATCCGATGACGTGCAGGAGCCTAACGATTCCGCCGACTCCGCGGCAGATGACTCCGACGTGGTCGACGACTCCAACCTCGACAACGATGCCCCGAATGTGCCCGGCGATATTCCGGAACTTCCGACCGACGATGGCCACGATCGCCGCGACATTGACGTTCCCCGCGATGGCACACTCATCACCGCCGGAGACGAAGACCACCCCTCGCCCGACCCCACAGATGGCCCCACCCCGACTGAAGACTCCGACGAGCCTGTCATCACCGATGACACCCCCACAGACCCGGACGCCAATGCAGCACCAGCGGCCAGCTCGATGAACCCCGTCGGCACCATCGCCGTGCTCGCCGGCCTCGCCGTTCTCGCCGGTGCAGGCATCTTCGTCATCGCACGGCGTCGACGTCGGGACTGACACCCCACACTCCCCTCGCATCCCCAACCACGGAGACCCAGCATGCTCATCCTCGTTCGCAAGCTCGGACCCGTCCTCGGGGCGCTGGCCTTTGTTACCGCGATCATCACCATCGCCTTGTTCGTGGCGATCCTGGCTGTCTTCGCTCCCGTTAATGACTCCGGCGGCTCTGGTGCCGCTGCCGCCCCGGTCTGCACTCCCGGCGAGGGACCGGGCGAAGTGCAGATCCCCGACGAATACATCGATTTCGTCGAAGACGCCTCCAGCGTCTCAGGTGTCGCGGTCGCGATCCTCGGTGCCCAGCTTCAACAGGAATCCGGATGGAACCCCAAAGCCGTCTCCCCGGTCGGTGCCAAAGGTCTGGCGCAATTCATGCCCGGGACGTGGGCGACGTTCGGTGAGGGCGGGGACCCGTTCGACCCCGAAGACGCAATCGCTGCCCAGGGCCGGTACATGAAGTACCTCTTCGACTTCATGGAACCCCACAACCGCGGAGACGACGAATACCACGTCAAACTCATCCTTGCTGGATACAACGCCGGACAAGGAGCCGTCGCATCCTATGACTACGACCTCGACAAGATGTTCAACGACCCCGCCAAACCCGACTACAAGAACCAAACTCAGCACTACGTCGAAGTCATCACAGACGCGGCTGCGGGCAACTACACCACCGGCTGCACCGATGGCGGCGGCGGGGCCGGAGATGTCGTGTTTCCCCTGCCCAAGGGCTCCTGGACCAAGACCTCCGACTACAAGAGCCCGCACCGGCCAGGACACCGCGGAATCGATTACGGGGCGCAGTGCTATGTCACCGACCTCTACGCCGTCACCGATGGCACGATCGTTCGCACCGGCAGTGCTTCCGGTTTCGGGCAGTGGATCGTGATGACGTCGAGCTACGACGACGTGGACTTCGTATACGGGCACATGTCGGACTCCACTGACTTCGTCGCACCCGGAGAGAAAGTCACGGCCGGAACGAAGATCGCCACAGTCGGTACCGAGGGCCGCTCTACCGGATGCCACCTGCACTTCGAAACGTGGAACGGCGGACGGTTCGGCGGCACGGAGACCAATCCCGGCACCTGGCTCAAAGACAACAATGCCGAAGAACTCGAACAAGGCAAGTGAGGAATCATGCGACGTCGCTCATTCTGGATCATCCTGGCAGCCGCCCTCGTGCTCATCATCGCGGCCATAACCGTCCTCCTCACGCGACCGAGCACGCGAACGCTGACGATCGACTCCACCACGGACGCGATCGCAGTCACAATCGACGGACACTCCTACGGCCTCGTCGATGACGGAGACACCATCGACGTGCGCACCCGAGGCACGATCACGATCACCGCGACTAAGGATGGGTTTGACGACTTCCACGAGACCCGCGAGATCACCGACGACGCAACTCTGTCTCTCGAGCTGACTCCGAACACCGACGAAGCCGAGCAGGAAGTCAAAGACGACGCCATGGCCAATGCTATGGAACGCCAAACACAGAAGTGGCCAGTCCTGCGCGACCTCCCGGTCGAATCCGAGCTCTTCCGCGCCTACCAGGGTATCGATAAGAACAGCTCCGACCCGACCGCCTGGACGCTGCACCTCTATCTCTACAAAGGGCATGAACAAGACGGCCGAGAGGCGTTCCAGAAATGGCTTTCCGAAGGCGGGTACAGCATCGACGGCATCCCCATCACCGAACACATCGATTCGAGTCTGGCTCCAGGTGTCGCCGTTGACCCTCCGACACGATCCGAACTGGAGGTGATGAGCACCGACGATGTCGACGTGTACGCCATCCGCGTTCCCGCCAGTGGCGACAGCAACCAACAGGCAGCCGTCGAATTCGCGACAGCGACGACCAGCTGGAACCCCGCCGAGGACAAAACCCGAAATAAGGCACTCGAGCGGGCGGAGCCGTTGATGACCGACAAACTCGCCAAAGCCTCCACCGACGACGTCCGTCAGGGCTACTCCAAGTCTTGGGACTGGGCCACTCAACACCAGGCGCGCTCCTACTCGTGGCCGATCCGCATCGATCAAGACCCCAACGACGACACGACGATCACCGTGGGCATGTGTTGGGCGTTCATCTCCGATGATGCCCCGCCGATGATCGAAGGAGTCCGGGAGTACGAAATCACCCTCGACCCCGAACCGGCTCCCCGAGTGAGTTCCTACACCTACGAGGACCCCACGAGCTTCGTCGCCACCGACCCCTCTGAGGACTGCCTCGCCCCGGAACCGACCACCTCCTGACAGGCGGCCCCAGCCATCTAGAGACAGTGTGCACGGCGGCAACAGGCACGAGCAGCTGACTCGCTGGAGGACTCCGTCGCAACGAAGTTTCTTAGCCTGCGGCACCCTGGTTGGTGCTGGGGTTGAGAGACAGTGCATCCACCGTGACCGACGGGTTGGCCACTTGCTCATGAAATCCTGCCGCACTGGCCGTTCGGCTTAGTTCTGTACTGCGGTTTCGGTGGAGGCTCAGTGTCGTCGTGGTGGCCTGCGTCGCCACCGTCTCGATCACTGGTACGAGCCGAGTTCATCTGATCCGTGCTTGTGCTCCCGCGCCAAAAGTCGTCGCTCAGCGGCAGCCCTGTCCCGCAAGCCTCCTCAGACTGCCTCAATCCAGAAACTTTAACAACAACTCCCCTTGCCCGAGAACTACATATGTTGTTATACTGGTGGTAGGTCAAGACATCACATGGAGGAGCTTTGAACACGAAATTGGACCTCGTTACCGAGATGATGCGCCCACATCTGCACGGGCGCGAGATCACCGATCCGGTCGTCCACCGGGAAATGGCTCAGGGTTGTGGCGGGGCCTTCAACGGAATGCTCTGGCAGGCTGATTCGAAAGGAATCCACTATGGCCCCTACAGTGAGCCCTCACGACTCATCCGCTGGTCTCAAATGGACCGGCTCAGTCAGCCAGCCTTGTTCGACGAGGAGGAATTGTGAGTGCCCAGATCGTCGGTCAGGAATGCCTCTTCGACCTCCCCAACGCCGGGCAGGACAAACCCATGGACTCGACGACAGGACACGCTTTTCGACGCCTTCCCGACGAATTCGCAAAGGCTGAACACACCAGTGATTGGTGGTACGGCGTCGAGGAGTGCATCGGTTGTGGCGCG
Organism: Brevibacterium limosum; assembly: GCF_011617705.1. Classification (NCBI taxonomy): domain Bacteria; kingdom Bacillati; phylum Actinomycetota; class Actinomycetes; order Micrococcales; family Brevibacteriaceae; genus Brevibacterium; species Brevibacterium limosum. Next base: position 2,894,135 of record NZ_CP050154.1, read on the forward strand.
GTAGCTGACCGCAAAGGGCTCCAGATCACTCACGGGGTCCAGTTTGATGATGAGGGCACGCAGCACTTTCCCAGAGGACCTGGAATGGCCGAGTCCGGTGTGTGCATGCTGATGCTCTTCACCGCCCGCCATGCCCAAATCGCCCAACGCATCGCCGATGGCGATCCGCGGGTGCAGGGGCTCGAAGGTCGGTGCTTCCAACACGAGCTCCGGAAGACGCAGTGTTCGACTGAATGCCGTAGAGCTGATGCACAGCACAAGGCGCGACTGGCTACGCGGGTCTGGGGATCTCATGCTTGGAGTCACCGCAACTGGGTTGGCTGACCAGAATCCCGCACAGGCGGACGGCGAGGCAAGGTGCCGTAGCTCAACCGGGCTGCGACACCCCGGTTGGTGCGGTGGTTGAGTTGATGGCGCGAGGCCCCACTCGCGTCTGCCAGTCTGAGGACTGCAGTGCCCTGCTGGGTGGTGGGCTCTGGTCTATTATTCCGTCGGATGGCGAGGGTCGATCATGTCCACTTCGGCCACGCCTGGGTCATCTTGACCACCGTGACAGGTGTACCGGTTCCGGGAACGGTTTCCGCGCCCTGCCGCACGTCGGTGATCTTCCACTCGGTGCTCGGAGGGAAGATCACCTGACACATTGAGCTTCGAAGAAATCGATCGTCATAGATGTGCTCGAACAGTTCTCGGCTTCGGTGCTCGACAGCGGGAATCGCCAGTCCGCTGAACGCTGTCAGCTCCAGCCTCACGAGCTGAGGCGGGGGTGTGGCGGGGAGTCGGTCGGCACCGTCGTAGAGCAGGGCATCCAGACGGTTCGGAGTTGCGAAACCAAACCCCTTTTCCGTGAAGTAGAGGTCCGGTCGGTGGCCGAAGGTGATGTGCTTTCCAATGTTGGCCACATCCACAGCGTCCGGCTTCGTTTGGTCGGGCAAGCCGAGGCCCCGATGGACGACTATTGATTCGTCGAACGCGAGTTGACGTCCGAGATCGGCGAACACACTGGTGGTTCGCTGATAATACTCGAGCTGGCAACCCAGATCGTACCAGTCGCTGGTTGCCCCAGACGCCCGCCGGTCGAGCGGCATGCCCGAGCGCAGGCTCGTGTTCACCGAATAGACGTCGACCGTCCCGAGCAAGCCCGCCCATGGGTGCAAGTACGGCGAAAGTGCCATCAGTTGCCGATGCCCATTCCTCACGACCGCCGCCTCACTGGGTGTGGTGGGCACCTGCTGCTGATGAGCCTGCACAGCCGCAGCACGGTCCTTCTCCAACTTCTGCTCCATCAGATATTCGATCGACATGCAGTCACACTACAGAAGTGCTCCCACCACCTCAGAATCCTCAAGCTATCCAAATCCAGCACTCCGCGCCGCTCACGTCCTCAACAACGTCACGCTGCCGCACTCCAGTCACCGCCACACGCACTCAGAGCCAAAAGGACAGCACACGTCTGGCACCAAGGTGCATACGGTCCGTTTCGGCGTGGACCCGATGACATGCATGCGGCGGTGAAATCGTGTAGTCGGGGTATGACGAACGATTCGAGACTCTGCCTGGAATGCGGTGGCGAACTGCCGGCGACCGCCACGAAACGGCGGCTGTTCTGCACGAAGAACTGCGGCAAACGCCATCATGCCCGTGCTCAGCGGGCTAAGACGACGATGACCGAGACTGACCAGTTGCGGGCGCAGCTGAATGCGCTGCGGTCCGAGCTGGGACGGAAAGAGTCGCAGCTGGCGGCTGCTCGGGAGACGATCGCGGCCGAGCGCAGCCGTGGGCGGCGGCAGGAGTCGAAGTTCCGTAAGCGGGAGCGACGGCAACTGGCTCATGCTCAACGGGCGATCATGTCTCGGGTGCAGACTCTGGTGGCCACTCGTGACCGGTTGACGGTCGTGCGCAGTGAGCTGTCGGAGGCGATGACCGGTCACGTTGACCGGTCAGACCTCGAGGTGGCCGCGCGACGGATCGTGGACTTGCAGGCGCGAGTGAAGGCGGCGAACGAACGTGTCCGGACCCTGACCGGCCACTACGAAGCGCTTCGTGACCGGTACGTGTCCGTCGTCGAGGACCATAACCGGGCTGGTCAGGTCATCAAGGAGCTGACCGCCGAGCGCGAGCGTGTCCAGGCGGTCATCGATCAGTGGGACATCCTGGCCGGTCGTCTGGCCGAGGCGGTGTCCGGGCGGTCCGGTCAGCTTCCGGCCGATGACCGGACGATTGTCCGGACGTGGGTGGACTGGAAGCGCGGACAAACCCGGTCGACGCTGACCGAGCAGGACCGGTCACGTTGACCAGTCACCGCCTTGAGACCCGTGACCGTTTGACCGAGGGAGCCTGACCGTTGTGACCGTGTCCATTTCGAAGATGTCCATCACCTACTACCTCGAGCACGCTGCGACCGGCGACGGGGTGTGCGGGGATCTCACGTCCTACTACACGGAGGCCAAGGCCCCGCCCGGTCACTGGCTTGGGTCTGGCCTGTCCGGTCTGGCTGGGCTGTCGGTCGGTCAGGAGGTGACCGAGGCCGATGCCCGGTCGATTTTCGAGAAGGTCGAAGATCCCGTGACCGGCCGGTCACTGGGGCGGGCGTTGATGAAGTCGACATCGGCTCCCGCTGGAACGGTCACACCGTCCGGTCATGCCGCCAAGCGTGACCGGGAAGGTGTGGCCGGTTTCGATCTGACCTTCTCGCCGCCGAAGTCGGTCTCGGCCGTATGGGCTTTGGCTGGCCCTGAGCTCCAGGGGCGACTCTATTCGGCCCACCGGCAGGCGATGCTCGAGACGGTGGAGTGGATGGAGGCCAATGTCATCCAGTCTCGAGCTGGTCATGGTGGAGTCGCCCACGTAGATGTGGCCGGGGTGATCGCTTCAGCGTTCGATCACTGGGACTCTCGTGCTGGTGATCCTCAGCTGCACACTCATCTGGTGATCTCCAATCGTGTGCAACGGGTTTCGGATCAGTCGTGGGTGACTTTGGATTCATACACTCTGCACCGGCACGTCGTGGCGATCTCGGAGATGTACAACAGTCTCTTGTTCGACCGGCTCGCCGAAGCGGCAGGCACGGTGGCTGAATCCCGTACAGATGTTGATCTCGACATCAACACACTCATCGAGGAGGCCGAGGGTGGCCAGCCCAGCGGCGAATACGAGCCACCGAATCGGGTTGAGCTTGCCGGTGTGCCCGACGAGCTCATCGAAGAGTTCTCTAATCGGTCCGTGCTCATCCGACAACGCAAGGACGAGCTGATCGCAGCGTTCATCGATGAGTACGGTCGCCAACCGACCGCGCGGGAGGTTCTCGTCATCCGGCAGCAGGCCACCCTGGAGAACCGTCCGGACAAGGACACCATCGAGAACGTCACTCTGCCGGAGAAGCTGTCGTGGTGGCGGCAGCGGACGATAGATTCCGGTATCGACCCGGAGTCGGTAGTCCGTAACGCGGTTGGCCACCATGTGCGGACAGTGACCGCGGACATGGTGACCGACCCTGTCCGTGACCGCCTGGCGTCGTGGGCGCTGACCGATGCTTCTCTGCGTAGGACGACTTTCACTCGCGCCAATGTGCGGGCCTCGGCCGAGCGGGTGCTGCGTTTGGTGAGGTGTCCGACCGCGTCCGACCGGCAGGAACTTGTTGACCAGGTAGTGGCCAAGGCTTTGGCCAAGGCGGTGTCGTTGACGCCTGACCGGTCAATCGCGCCGGACGGTCCGGACACGACGGTCGCTGCCGGTGACCGGTCCGTGTTCGACCACCAGGAGCACGCTGGCGTGTACACCACTGAGGCGGTCATGACCGATGAGGACCATCTCATCTCACGGGTGACCGAGACCGGGGCACCGAACTTGTCCTCTCATCCTGAGCATGTGCGCACCCTCGAGAACTGGCGCACTGCAGACGGTCATGCCCTGTCGCCTGATCAGTTGGCGGCGTCAAAGAACGTGCTGGCGTCTGAGGCGGGGATATCGGCAGTCATCGGCCCGGCAGGGACCGGGAAGTCGACGACGATGGGGGCGATGAGCGCGACCTGGCATTCGGTCCATGGCCCGGGCACGGTCATCGGCCTGGCCCCGTCGGCGGTGGCTGCCGGTGTTCTTGGCGATGAGATCGGTGTTGAGACCGACAATGTGGCGAAATGGTTGTACGAAAGCGTCGGTGAAGGTGCTGCTCGCAGAGCTGCCCGCGTAGCTGACCAAGAGCAGCGTCTGGATGCCCTCACGGCGCAGCTGTCGAAGATTCCCCATCATCGGCGGACGAATCTGGTCAAGGTCATCGAGGCCTTGCAGGTGAAACTTGCTGCCGACTACGCGGCTCAGGCCCAGTACGCGTTTCAGTCCGATCAGTTGATCATCATTGACGAGGCTTCGATGGTGTCGACGGCGAACCTGGCAGAGATCTCTCGGCAGGCCGAACGTGCCGGAGCGAAGATCCTCCTGGTCGGTGATCCGGCTCAGCTCGAGGCCGTTGATGCGGGTGGGTTCCTTGGCCACGTCGAACGTCATCTGGAGCATTCGAAGCTCGATATGATCTGGCGTTTCCGCAATGAGTGGGAGAAGGCGGCGTCTTTGAAGTTGCGTGATGGTGATGTCGATGTGGTCGACCAGTACGCCGAGGAGGGCCGCATTCATGGTCGCCCTGACACTGACGCGACTGACAGTGCGTATCTGGCGTGGAAGGCCGACGTCGGCCGCGGCCGGGAGTCCATTCTCATTGCCTCAGACAATCAGACTGTGGCAGAGCTGAATGCTCGCGCTCATGCCGACCGGGCCGAGGCCGGAGAGGTCAATGTTGAACACACCGTGACTCTGCGAGCCGATGTGGCGGCCGGAGTCGGTGATGTCGTTCTGGCCCGCCGCAATGACCGATCGTTGAGAGATTCCGATGGTGCGTTCGTGGCTAATGGCACCCGGTTGACGATCACGGACATCCGGCCAGACGGGTCTGCTGTCGCCAGTGTCAACTCCGGAGCCGAGTCCATGCCGTCGATTGTTCTCGACGCTGACTATCTCGCGTCCTCGGTCGAGCTGGGGTATGCGACCACTGCTCACCGCAGTCAGGGCGTGACCGTGGACAGTGGGCACTGTGTGGTGACACCGAAGCTGAGTCGTGAGTTGTTCTATGTGGCGATGACTCGCGGTAAGGACGACAATCACGCCTACGTGGATTTCGACAATCCTGGTAGTCCCACGCCGGAGGATTGGCGGATGCAGCTGACGGCACAGGCTCTTGATGATGAGGGTGAAGTCCTCGACGATCCGAGCTTCTACATCAAATCGGTGGTTGCCCGGTCCACGGCGGAACGGTCTGCCCACGAAGTCCGCGATGCCGAACTTGGGTGGGCCAATGACGTGGGTCGGCTCTGCCACGAGGCTGCCTATATGGGGTGGGCGGCGAAGTTGACCCGGACCAGACAGTGGCTCGATGACACTCTGTCCGACGATGCGCGAGTTGAGGTAATGGCGTCACCGCAGTGGCAGCAGCTCATTCACGCCGATCCGGCCTGCACCCATAACGGAGTCCTTGTCGGCGATGTCACTGTGGAATCGATTGTGGAGCAGTGTCAGAAGCCTGATTCGCCGTCAATGACTGGCCCGGCAAGCATGGTCGTGGCTGTTGATCCCGAAACCCCTGAACAGTATCGAATCTGGAATCAGTTGCAGGCGGATCTCGTTGACCAGGTTGCGGCCCGACGTGCTGTCCTTGAACGCGACCAGCCCGACTGGTACGTCGCTTTGACCCACGAGTTCCAGGACTCTGCGAATCATCGCGAGGTCGTCAACGCTGCCATCATTTGGCGTGCAGTCTCGGACCAGACTGAAGCCGACACCTTCGCTGGCAAGGAGCCGCCTCGCGGAGACTACCTACGGCCGTACTGGGATCGCCTTCAAGTTGCTGTCACGGCCCAGGCCGCGCAGAGGCCAGAGGACATCGAACTCGGCCAAGCTTCGATACCCCTTCCTACTGTTGAGCCCATTGACTGGACCGGTGCTCAGCCACGACGGGAATGGCCCGCACTTCGTCCACGCCATCAACCGATCTCCGAGGCTGACCTGCACACCACGTCAACTAGCTCTTCGGGTCCGTCCACGGCCGTCGGGTTCGACCGCTGACCTCGCAGAGTCCGTCGGCTTTCATGGGCGACGCTGGAGATTGAATCGGACTTGTCGTCCCTGCCAACTGCTCTCGCAGCATGACACTCGCACTGTCGTCTCTCCTTGCATCAGTTACTGATCCACGTCTTCTAGTGTTTAGTGCTTCTTCTTCGCCTTCCTGGCGTTGTGAGAGTTGTACTTCACGACCGCTGCGTCGACGTCCAGCCCGTCGTCCAACGCCTTCTGTGCGCGTTCCAGGGCGCGATTGCTCAGACCCTGCCATGCGATGTTCCCCTTGGGGGTCGTCTTGCACCTGTAGCACGCCGGATCTGATTTGAGATCGAGGTGATGAACCACGGCATACGCCTGGTGCCGCGTCAGTCCCAGCTTCTCCCCCAGCTTGCTCAGCTTGAGCGAGTACCGGTCGAAGGTGTCGACCTCACGGTATGCGGCAGCTTCTTCGCCCTCGCGCGCTGGCCGAATAGGCACCTCCCCTCGCTTGGGGTCGATCCTGAGACTGATCTCCTGGACCTGATCCGAAGGGCGTGGCGACCCAACGAGCTGCAGACCAACAACGCCAGGGAACGCTAACTTCCAGTCAGAGCTCTCCTTAAACCCCCGCAAGGCGCGACTGATTTCGGCCTCGGTCGGCGGCTCCGTTTCCCCACGGGCCGCACGGTCGAGGGACATAAGAGGCAGCAGGCGCGCCCTTGCCTCGGCGCTACGCCGTTTGCCGGGACGTAGAAGCTCCGCGATTTGCTCGGCCTCCTTGCCTACTACGAGGCCGACGTCGGTGGGAGGGGTTGCCGACACGGGGAGCACCCGCCCGGGCATCACATCGGTGAGATCCTGGCCGGTGAGGCCGAGGAGCACCTTGCGAAAGATCGTCACAGCTGACCGCAAGTGCAGCCACAGCACGTCATCGCTCATCACTATGACATCGTGAGTCGCGGTGTCCCGATCATCCTTGAGAGCGAGCAGCACGACTCGGTCTCCTTCGTCGATGACGCCCAACGATGTCTCCGCGACGGTGATGCACTTACCGAAGTCGAAGGAACGATCACTGCCGGAGAACTTAACCCTCTTCCGTTGCTCATAGATCGCGGCCTTCAACAGCATCTCGAAAGCGTGGGCGGCCATCATGACCGTCGCGTGCTCGCGGCCTGTCGGGCTCGGCCGATTGAACAGCTCGATGGCCAGGGTCAGCGATTCGACAGCCGTCTCGACGTACTGCTTCGTCTTTCGCGCGACCATCCCCAGCCCAATCAATCAGTCCGTCAGAACCCGCCTGATCAGTGCTGCGATGTCTTCGCGCTGCACCTGATCGCGGAAGGTGACTTCGATGCCCTCTGAGCTCATCGACTCGAAGAACCGCTGCGCTGCCGTCATCCTGAGCTTCTCGCTCTCACGGAGGTCAGAGCGCTTCTTGACGTCCTTCGTCTCAATGATGAAGTTGAGGGACAGTCCCCCGTCATCACGCTTGAGTACGTACATGAAGTCCGGACTCGTCGTGCCACCGAAGTACAGGGGTACCTTGATCGACCGGCGAGGGATCTTCCCGAAGACGACGACTTCATCCAACTTGGAGTCACGGATCGTCTCGGATTCCTTCGGAGAGTCGTACACGAACGCGTCGTACAGGAACTTATCTGGCACGATGGCCTTGTCGTCACGGAACACGCCGATGTTTCCCTGCGTGATGCTTTCAAGAGGAGCGCCGTCTGCATCGGTGAGTTCGCTGCCGAGCACGAGCCCCTTAATCTTCGAGTATGTGAACCGCTCGAGATAATTGCTCTCCATCCACTCCGTGAACCCGGCGACGAACTCATGCAGGGTCGCCTTGTTGAAGAAGTCCGCAGGTAGGCTCTTCTTCGCGTGGAGACGGACGAGACCTGCGTGGACCCGTTCGATTGGCAGAGCCGTCTGCGCCCGCACGCGCTTCAGCCAGTCGCCGTATGGCATCGTCTCAGTCGCGTCGAACCGTGCCTTCGTCTCCGTTCGGACCTCCAGAGACGTGCTCTCGTCGGTCCTCACCACGACGTCCTGCGCGAACCGCCCGAACTCCTGCCGGTAGATCCCGGCGCTGAGCACCTCATCGATGCAATCATCGATCTCATCCGGCGTGAGCTCGTCGAGTCGGAGGTAGTACTTCGCGTTCAGCGTCTCCCAGAGGTCCTTAAGCTCGGAGTACCGTTCGGAGCGAATCCTGACCTTAACCTTCTCATTGCCCTTCACGATCTTGTCAGGCTTCAGGCCCTTCTTGTTGAACGCGGGGTAGGCAGCGAACAAGTCCTCTTCGCGCCCCGGTACGACATTCTTGTCCGAATCAACAAACCCCTGCTGGAGGAGCTCGATGAAGAATTCCGTCTCCGTCTTGCCGAGCTCGTCGGCAACCTTAGGCAGAAGCTCCCTCACCTTGGCAGGGCCCAGAGCGACATCGGAGTTGATCTCTTCGACGAGAGACTCGGCGAACTCCTGCTCCGTGTAGTCGATGAGGTAGGTGAGGTAGAACTGCTCGCCCGCGAGACGAGTGCCCTTCGCGTCCACGGGCAACCGGAGGCCACGTCCAACCTCCTGGAGCTTCGAGATCTCCGACCCGGACGACCGGAGCTTGACGATCTGGAACACGTTCGGGTTGTCCCACCCCTCACGGAGCGTCCACTTCGAGAATAAGAATCGGCGAGTATTCGGCGCACCGCTCGTCGTCTCGAAGGACAGCATCGCCTCCTTATTGCGGAGGATGTCGTCAACCTCACGCTGGATATCCTCATCGGTGGCGGAGTTGTCTGCGGAGAAATATCCTCCGTTCGTCGCCTCGACGTCAGCGAGCGACGCACGCAGGTAGGCGACGTACTCCTTCGCGACGGGCGAAGGGTCGCCTTCGCGCTTCTCGATCTCCGCAGTGAGCCGTGCGGTGAGTAGCTCCTCGAAGCGCTGCCTCAGATGACCCTTCGAACCGTCGCTGCCGCGATAGGACTCGATCGAGTCGATAAAGAACAGAGTTAGTGTTTTGATCCTGGACGAGCGGCGGTAGTTCTCCCACTCAGTCTCGAAATGGTTGTCGAGCGCCTGCCGCATCATCAGGCCCTGATAGGTGTCCGAGTAGACCCGAGCCGAGAGGATGTCCCCCGACCCCAGCGCCTGACCGTTAGACAGGGTGACGCCGGACTTGATCGTCGGGTTGTCAGTCTTGCCGACCCCTTCGATCGTGATGCCCGCGAATGCGCCGTCGGCGATACCGAGCGTATCCCCAATATCGAAAGTGAGCGACTTCCCCGTGCCGATGTTCTGGAACGTGGCCTGCTTCGGCTTGCGCGCGGAGAGACTCGTGAGCTTCAGCCGCGTCGTATCACTGCTGCTATCCTGCGGGTACTGGACCTGAACGCCCTTGACCAGTTGCTCGTTGAACGACTCGACGGCACCGAGGTTGAACACGAGGTTGTTGTAGTCGGTCTTCCCCGTCTTGCCGAGCTCCGGGAACGTCGCGCCGAAGCGAAAGACCGCCAGAGGTTGAATCTCGTCGACGAGCTTCTGATACGCCTTGTTGTCGCGTCGGAATCGATGCGGCTCGTCCATGATCACGACCGGACGTGTCCGACGTAAGGCCTCATATGGGACACTCGCAGAACCCAGCACGGTCTGGTCGTAATCGGCGGCCATCGTCGTCTGCGACAACAGCATTCCATCGGTCATCAGCAGCGCTGAGATTCGCCCCTGCGAGAGCCTCGACCCCTGGGCGAAGCTGGCGATCGCGCCTGGGAACATCCTGCGCCCCTTGGAGCGCTTTTGCGGGTCAAGCACGTCAAGGTGAAGTGTCTGTCGGCCGCTGTACTCGTCCGCGAAGTACTTGCCGGCATACTTCGACTGAATGAACGCCTTCGTGCCCTCCTTGATCGGGGTGGACGGCACCAAGAGGATGAACTTCGTGAAGCCGTACAGTCGGTTGAGCTCGTACATAAACTGCGTATACACGAGCGTCTTACCGGTGCCGGTCTCCATCTTCGCATCCACGCCGAGCACCCCGTCGTCGGTGCGGCCACGCCAGGCACGGGGAATCGAGTCGATTCCATCGAGGACGCCCGACTGGATGTCGGCAATGTTGTGTGCGATCTGCGGGTCGGCAGGGTCGAAGGCGACGTTCGACTCAGGCTCTGTGCTGTGGTCGAGCTCGACTCCAGCGAATACGCGGGTTAGGGCGTCGAGCGCGCGCTGCTGGTGCTCAAGCTTCTGAAGACGGATCTGCATCGTCAGAACCGCTCAATGACGGACACTTTGTGTCCCGACCTCAGCGACTTCAGGTTCTGCTTCAGTTCGTGCATCACCGAAAAGGTCACTGAGTAGCCGAAGACGACCAGTCGATCCAGATTGAGGTCGCCGTTCTCCAGCTTTGACACCAGCTGGAGCACGTCTGTACTAGCAAGGCCTGGGTCAATGACATAGCCCGTATCGCCGCAGACCGCCAGTTCGTACTCGTTGAGAAGTATAGACTCGGCCCGTGTTGTCAGCCCGGCTTTGTCCTCGAGCATCCAGGTCGTGAGCACGACGTCCCTGCCAGGCGTCCCCGCTAGGTCGAATTTCGAGACGAAGTTGCCGCTAAGCAGGGCGTGAGTCTCATTGGCATCGAAGGACTGGAGCTGGTCGAGAGTCTTCTGACTCGGCAGCTCGAGACGGAACAGGCGGAAGCCGCCGTCAATCTGCACGTCCGTGTCCCTCTGGAGCTTCTTGGCGGCGCGAACAATCCGGTCACGACCAACCTCGTCGATGGTCGAGTACCCCTGCTTAGCGCCAGGCTTCCCCAACTCGATCCGTTCAGGGAGCTGGACCAGGATAAAGCGCCGATCGCCGTCGTCGCGGGCATTGAGCTGCATGACTGCGTCAGCAGTCGTCGCAGACCCCGAGAAGAAGTCGAGCACCGTGTCGCCAGGCTCAAGGACGAAGTCTAGGATCTGGGCCAAGAAACGGCTCGGCTTGGGGTTCGTGAACACCTTCTCACCGAACAGGTCAACGATCTCGTTCGCGCCTGAGCGACCATCCATGGTGATGACGCTAGCCAGCGAGTCGCTGTAATCACGCGCGTAAGCCTTAAGCTCGACGATCTTATTCTCATCGTTCCCAAAGAGGATGCGGTCTTCCTCGAGAAGCCGTTGCATCGTGGTTTCAGGGAACCTGTAGCCGAACAGGGGCTGCTTGCAAGGCTTGCCTGTTACGGGATGCAGGACGTCGTAACGGTAGCCCTCGCCGCTAGGGTTGTGTACGCTTCGGCTGCCGGCGTAAACCCCGTCGCCATCGACATACTTGTAACCGTCGAGGCGACCCAGCTGCCCTTTGTTCTCGCGAAACCAGGCCGTGTAGGCCTTCTGGCGCGCATCATCGTCCTCGAACTCGTTGATGAACTTGTCACCAGTCTCGATGACCAGCTCCTTGACGGCCGAAACCTCCGACTTCCAGACCGCCGCAACGTCGTCCCGAGACTTCGCGTAGACGAGCACATACTCATGCTCGATTGCGATCTGCGAGGGGTTGTTGTCCGTCGCGTTCTTCCACACGAGCGTGCCCAGCCAATTGCCTTCGCCGTAGACCTCGTCGCACAAGAGCCTGACGTTGGCCTGCTCGTTGTCGTCGACGCTGATTAAGATGACGCCCTCGTCCGCGAGCAGCTCTTTAGCGAGTTCGAGCCGCGGGTACATGAAGGTCAGCCAAGCAGAGTGGGAAGACTTGCCGTGAAGGTCCGTGACTCTACGGGCCTCATCCTCGTCCAGACCGATCTTCTTGACCAGATCGGACGCTGAGAAACCGAAGTCGTCGTTGTAGACGAAGCCGTCCTTACCGGTGTTATAAGGGGGGTCAATGTAGATGGCCTTCACTCGCGAGCTATATGAACCGATCAGGTGCTTCAGCGCGTCAAGGTTGTCGCCGGCGATGTACAGGTTCCGGGAGTCCGCGTTGGCGTCTGCCGAGTTGTGGTCCATGTCGGGCACTACGACGGTCTCTGTCTTGGTCGACGTAAGGTACTTCGCGTACGACTTACCTAGGAACTTGAGCTCGTACCCCTCCCGCGTCAGATTCACGTCGCCACCGCGCAGCGTCTCCTGAAGGCGGTCGAGCATGAAACCGCCGTCTTTGTCGAAGTACTCTGGCAAGGCCGCGCGGAGGCGCGCCAGCTCGAAATCGGTTGGTCTGGTAGTCGCGTTGGCCTCGTGCGCGTCTCTGATCACCTCTTGCCTCCAGAGGTTAGTCCGCTACGGAATTCCACCACATCACCGTCAGGCAATTCGCATACTCACTTTCGAACATAGCTTGATTCGCTACGAAACCTACTGACATCACATGATGCCACACCAGATCGTGCCCGGCAGTCCCGAGCAGAGGACTCGGGCGGTCTTCGCTACCCACGCGCTCTTCGATAGACGAGGTTGCTACTCGACGAGCGTGCGTGCACGTCGATAGAACGTTGCCCTCGACATTCCGAGATCCCGCGCGACCTGAGCGACTGGTTCGCCGCTACCGACTAAACGAATAGCGTTGCGCACCTGACTATCGGTGATCCTACGGGGTCGGCCCCCGAGATCAAGGCCGGCTGCCCGGCGTTTAGCAACGGAGTCTGTGATGCGTTCGCGTTTGATTTCGCGTTCCATCTGCGCCAGGGCGGCCATGATGGTGAATACCATCGAGCCCATCGGCGTATCCGTGTCCACATCACCACCGCCAAGATTGAGGATCCGAAGGCCAACACCGCGGCCTCGAAGTTCTTCGGCGAGGCTGAGCATGTTCTGGGTTGAACGCCCCAGACGATCGAGCGTGGTGATGACAAGCGTGTCACCGTCGATGAGAGCGTTTAGCGCACGGTCGAACTCTGGCCGTGATGCTTTAGCGCCAGAGACGCCATGGTCGACATAAAGGTCGTCACGGCGGACACCGACGGCGAAGAGATCAGTTTGTTGTCGGTCGGTGGATTGGTCGCGCGTTGATACGCGAGCATATCCGATCAGTTTCGTCATCGGGAGGCTCCAAAGTGTCTCATAACTAACGGTGAGTGCATGGATTCACACTCGAGATTACAAGACATGGTTATAAGAAGTCAGCGTCTGGCCGAGAAGCCTGAGCATGTCATTTTCAGAAGTCGGCTGCACGGAATGTCCGAAGTCGGCTGCACTATCTGCTGGAGGCCGCGCTCTGATCGACGACCCTGCTGATCTTGTTCTTCGGCGCTTCCCTCATTTTTTCGCCTGGCGGCGCAGGGCACGGAGCACTGTGTCGCCACGGTCGTCACCGCACGTCGCGGTCAGCGGGCTTCTACGGTGCCCATCATGCCCTGGTCCTCGTGGTCGAGGATGTGGCAGTGGTAGACGGTCTTCCCGGGAAAGTCCTCGAAGGCGATGAGGACTTTTACCTGGCTGCGGGCCGGGACGTTCACTACGTCCTGCCACCTCGGTTCGGAGAGGTCGCGGTTTCCGTCCTGGACGATCTGCATGGGCCATACGTGCAGGTGGATGGGGTGGTCCATGGGACTGGAGTTTTTCAGGGTCCACTCCTCCACGGTCCCGGCCGCCACGGGGGTGTCGACCCGGTCGGGGCCGAACTCCTGGCCGTTGATGGTGAAGGCCATCATCGTGGTGTCCCCCTCACCGCCCCCACTGCCCATCATGGCCCCGCCACCCATGCCCATGGCGAAGTCCAGGGTGCGGCGGGCGGTGATCGGCTCCCCGCGCAGATCTCGCAGGCCCGGTCCTTCAGGCACAGGTGGAGGTTTTTGGACGGGTGCTCCGGACACTGTCAGAGTGAGCAGCTCGACCGGCTCGCCGCTACCGGTCTCGTTGTCACCCATCATGGTCCCGCCCATCATGGCGTCCATGCCGCCGCGGTCCACCGGTGCGGCGACCAGCGTGGAGGAGCCCTCGGTCGTTTCCACGAGCATCTCGATGCGGTTGCCGGGGGCCAGCACCACTTCGGTGATGTCCTCGGGGGTCGGCAGGCGGCCGAGGTCGCGGCTGAGCACCCGCACCTGCTGGCCCTCCAACCGCAGTCGGAGGTACCGGGAGGGGCAGGCGTTCACGATTCGCCACCGTTCCCGCTCCCCGGGCGCGGCGTTCAGTTGCGGGCGGACCGCTCCGTTGACCAGCACGACCTCACCTTCCCGGCCCATCATCTGTTGCATCTGACTCACCTCGGCGAGGTTGCCCGAAGCATCCAGGGTCAGATCCGAGACCACCATGACCCGCTCCCGGGTGACCGGGACCGGCTCGGTGTCCTCAACGATGATGGCCCCGTAGAGTCCAGCGGCGACCTGATCGGCCACGTGGCCGTGGCGGTGCGGGTGGTACCAGTAGGTGCCCGGCGGATGGTCGGCGGGCAAGGCGAACTCATAGTTGAAGGACCCACCGGGTGCGATACTCACGAACGGGTTATCGCCGTTGCCTTCCGGGGAAACGTGCATCCCGTGCACGTGCAGGTTCGTCGGCGCCTCCAGACGGTTGGTCATCGCAACCCGCACTGTATCTCCGGGTGCCACGCGCAGAGTCGGGCCGGGAAGGGAGCCGTTGAAAGCCTTCACGGATGCCTGCCGTCCGCCGACCTGGATGCGTGTCTGGGCGGCGGTCAGGTCCAGTTCCAGCACGCCTTCGCGGCTGGCCAGCACCTGCGGTTCGATCAGGTCCTCACCACCGGTGTACCCGCGGCCGCCGGTGGCGGTCCACCACAGCCCGGTCCCGCCGACGACGGTGGCACCGGCCCCTGCCGCGCCAAGCGCCAGCAGCTGCCGGCGGGTCAGCGGGCTCACCGGCCGTCATCTTCGAGGGTCTGCAACCGTTCGCGGTACTCCTCGGCGCTCAACTCGCCGCGGGCGTAGCGCTCCTGGAGGATCTCCCGCCCCCGGCCAGGATCCGCGCCGGGGGCACGACCGTGATCGGGTGCGCCGGTGTTCGAGGATCTGCCGGAGAGGGTCTTTACCAGCACGACCACCAGCACGATTACCCCGGCGAGCACCAGCAGCCCGAAGACCCACATCAATCCCATACCACCCATACCGCCGCCGTTCATCATGATCGTGCTCCTTCTCTCTGGTCGTGCATGGTCAGATCTTCAGTCCTATGTGTCTCTTGCCGGTATGTGTCAACCCAGTTTTGACCTCTCAAGCCTTGTGCAGCGGGCATTTCCTGCTCACCACCACCGGGATGGACCGTGTGCTGCAGGGGCCCCGCCGATGGAGACGGCGGCGATCCCAGCTTCGGTGGCTTCTTCGATCGCGGTCGCTAACCGGGCTGGGCCTGTCCGAAGCGCAGCAGCAGCGAATCGGGCACGGAACAGCAGAGCCTAGTGAGCCAGCGCGAAGGCTGTCGCTGTGAGGAGCGGTTACGATTCGGCCATGGGCAGGCCGACACTTTCGGCCTCGTTGAACATGGCGTCGATGTGGACCACGTCTTTGCCGGCGCGCTGCAGCAGGCTCGCGGCGATGCCGGAACGGTAGCCGGAGGCGCAGTGCACCCACAGCCGCTGTGGCGGGACGTCGCCCATCCGGGACGGCAGGTCATGGACGGGGATGTTGACGGCCCCTCGAATGTGGGAGGTTTCGAACTCGTCGGTGCGCCGCACGTCAAGAATGACTTCGTCACCGGTGCTGCCGCGGGGAACCTCATCCCAGCCAACCCGGGGATACTTGGCGGTTGGCACTCCATGGGCCCATTCGGCCGGGCCGCCGCCGGTGGCAGTATCGGGGGAATCGATGCCGATCCGGGACAGGTCCCGGATCGCGTTCTCCACATCTTCGTGCGTACCGAGCAGTGTCAGTTTGTCGTTCCAGGGCAGCACCCAGCCCAAATATCCGGTGAAGCTGGACCCGTCGCCATATTCGAAACTGACGGACCCATCCAGATGGTTGCTGGCGAAAGCGACCCGGTTGCGCAGGTCGATGACCCATTCGCCGTCGTTGAGGCGGCGGCCGAGTTCGCCGGCGTCGACCGACTCTGGCACTGTCAGGTCCGCGGGACCGGGGCCTTCAATGTTCAGGGGGCTCATGTGTGCGTAGTAGGCAGGGTAAGCGCTGAGGTTGGCGATCAATTCCGAAACGAAGTGGTCCTCGTCCGGATCTGTCAGAGCATGGTTGTCCCGGGCCTGCTCGCCGATAGTGGACGAATCAACCTGGGCGGCAGGTCCGCTGGAGCAGAAGGAACCGAACCCATGGGTGGGATACAGCGGGGCGTCCTGGACGGCTTCGGCAACGAGCCGCCGCGCCGAGGCGTACTGGTTCCGGGTGAGGGTCTCGGTGTCATCGTCGCTGACCAGGTCGGTGCGCCCAACGGAGCCATACAGCAGACTCCCTCCGGAGAAAACCGCCTGCCCTTGACCATCGCTGACGATATAGGACAGGTGGGTGTGGGTGTGCCCGGGCGTGGCCACCGCCTTGACGGATAGATCGCCGACCTGGAAGACCTCCCCGTCGGCAACCGGGGTCCGTTCGTAGTCGACGGGGTCGGCGGCGTTGACCAGATACTCTGCCCCGTGAGCCTTGGCGAGCATCAGCCCGCCGGTGAGGTAGTCGTTGTGGATGTGGGTTTCGGCAACGTGGGTGATTTTCACCCCCGCATTCCGGACGGCGGCTTCGAGCCGGTCGGTATCGCGCTGCGGGTCGATCACCAGTGCACTCGTGCCGTCGTGGACCAGGTAGCTGCGGTCGCCCAGTTGCGGGGTGTCGATCGTGATGACGTCCATGGGATGCTCCTTCACTATGGGCACTGTTCACGCTGATGGAATAGGTGGGGTTCCTACGCTCCGGCGGCGGCCGGCAATTGAGCTAATGCGGCGCGCAGCCGGGTATCGGCATCGTCGGCCACTTCGCGGACAGCATCGGTGTCGCTGAGCTCGACCATGGTTTGCGGGTCAATGGCTTGGACCACCGTGGTGCCGGCTGATGGGCCGCGGCGCACGACGACGTTGCACGGCAGCAGCGCCCCCAGATCCGGCTCGGCGGTGAGGCCGCGCTGGGCCAGGCCGGGGTTGCAGGCACCCAGGATGACGTAATCGCCGAGCGCCTCTGCGGCCTCAGCGCCCAGCTTGCTCTCGAAGGTGGAGCGGACGTCGATTTCCGACAGGACGCCGAACCCCTGTTCAGAGAGGGCCTCCTTGGTCCGTTCCACGGCGTCGGTGTAGGAAAGGTCGACGGTGATCGTGTGGGTGTAGCTCATCTGCTGCTCCTTGCTGGTTGTACCTGCAGTGCTGCTTGACGATTCGTGCGGGCGGGGGTGCTGTTAGGCGAGGGAGAGGAACAGTTTTTCCAAGTCCTTCTTATCGATACGGGGGTCCTCCTGGCTCATGCACTGCTGAAGCCCGCTGGCGATGATGGCAAATCCAGCCTTATCCAGCGCCCGCGATACGGCGGCAAGCTGAGTCACCACATCCTTGCAGTCACTGCCGTTTTCGAGCATCCGTGTGACGGCACCAAGTTGTCCCTGTGCACGCTTGAGCCGGTTCACGACCGGGCCCAGATCTGTGGTGTCGAGTTGCATTGTTCCTCCATAGTCTTTCGTGCTTGCCTTCAATTGTATACCCCCAGGGGCTTATTGCATACCCCCTAGGGTATGTGTAAGACTGGCTTCATTCCCACCAACGACAATCCTTTGGAGGACGATAATGATCGTGAATCAGTACTACCTCGGCTGCCTGTCCCATGGCTCCTACCTGATCGGCGATGAGAGAAGCGGTCAGGCGGTCGTCGTCGATCCGCGGCGCGACATTGGCGAGTACCTCGCCGACGCGGCGGCGAACAACCTGACGATCACCGGGGTGATCAATACCCACTTCCACGCCGACTTCGTCGCCGGCCACCTTGAACTCGCCCAGGCCACCGGCGCATGGATCGGCTACGGCCGCCGAGCAGAAACCGAATACGAGATCCGCACCTTCAGCCACGGCGATAAGGTCTCCCTCGGTGAGGTCGAACTCGAGATCCTGGAGACTCCCGGGCACACCTGGGAGTCGATCAGCGTACTGGTACGCGAACAGTCCGGTGCGAGCCCGGATGCGGTACTCACCGGCGATGCATTGTTCATCGGCGATGTCGGCCGCCCCGACCTGGCTGCCGCCGTCGGCGCCGACCCGGACGAGCTGGCACGTGCCCTTTACGCGTCGATCCATGATGTGCTGATGAAGCTTCCCGACGACGTGCGTGTGCTGCCGGCCCACGGCGCCGGTTCCGCATGCGGCAAAAACCTTTCGGATGAACTCGAGTCCACTATCGGTGCGCAGCGGATGATGAACCTCTCCGTCCAGCCGATGGGTGAAGACGAATTCGTTGCCATGATCCGCAGTGGACAGCCGGCCATCCCGGAGTACTTTGCCGTCGATGCCGTACTGAACCGTCAGGACCGCCCCTTGATCGGCGCCGCCAGTGACCTCCGTGCACTGTCCGTACGGGACCTGCAGGATGCCGCCGCCCGCGGCGCTCGGATCCTCGACACCCGCTCACCGGAGGACTTCGCCGAAGGCCACCTCGCCGGATCTCTCAACGTCGGACTCGACGGACGCTTCGCCGAGACGGCCGGCATGGTCATCGGATCAGATGAGGAGATCGTCCTTATCACCCACGCGTCACGTGAAGAAGAGGCCGCGATGCGGCTGGGCCGGATCGGCTTCGACCGGGTGGCCGGTTACCTCAACGAACCGGCACGCGCCTTCACCGAACTCGGCGACATTGTCCAGCGGGGAGAACGCGTCGACGTCGAAACCTTCGACACAGAACGCCAAAACGAAGGGGCCACGGTTCTCGATGTCCGCAATCCCGGTGAAATCGAAGACGGCGCGGTGCCCGGTTCCGTGCGGATTCCGTTGGCAGAACTGGCGCAGCGCCACAACGAAGTCCCCGCGGACCGGCCCGTCCTCGTACACTGCGCCGGCGGGTGGCGCTCCAGCGTCGGCGCCAGCACCCTGCGAGCCCTCGGCCACACCAACGTTAAGGATCTGACCGGTGGCTACAGCGCCTGGACAGCCACTCACGAACCATCCAACGCCTAAGAACACCGGGCAGCACCATCACCGGAAAGGAAATACCGCCATGTCCGAAATCACCACCGCAGAGGCCAATGCACGCCGCAATACTGCGACCATCCTGGACGTACGTGAAGAGGCTGAAACCGCCGAAGGCATGATCCCCGGCGCAGTGCACATCCCGCTCGGCCAACTGGCATCCCGTCTTGGAGAACTCGATGCGGGCCGGCCGGTCATCACCGTCTGCGCCAGCGGAAACCGAAGCGCCCACGCGGCCGTGGACCTGCTGGTCGCAGGTTTCCGCGCAGACACGATGGCCGGCGGCATGACCGCCTGGGAAACCGAAGGTCGACCCACCCACAAGCCCTAAAAAGGCGCATCCACCCATCCCGGCGGTCCGCCGCCGGTCCTTGCCGGCGGCGGGGACACCTTGAGCACAAAGGAAAGTATGACTACTTCAACACAACCTAAACCCACGATCGATACCGTGGGCGCGGCAACGCTGCAGTCCTGGATCGACACCGACGATGACCTGATCGTGTTGGACGTGCGCAGCGGAGCCGAATTCGAAACGGTGCATATCCGCGGCTCATACAACGTGCCGCTGCCGCTGCTCTCCGAACACGCCGATGAGCTCGCAGGGCGGCTCGGCCGACGCACCGTACTGGTCTGCCAATCCGGCACGCGTGCCGAACAGGCACGGCAGCGCCTCAACGGCGCCGGCGTGGAAGCCGCCCATGTATTGACCGGAGGCATTCCCGCCTACGCGGCCGCCGGCGGCGACGTCGTCCACGGCACCCAACGCTGGGACCTCGAACGCCAGGTCCGCCTGGTCGCCGGCTCCCTCGTCGTGACCGGGCTCGCCGGCGGCAAGTTCCTCTCACCGAAATTCCGCATGCTCGCCGGGGCCATCGGCACCGGACTGACCTTCTCCGCCGCGACCAACACCTGCGCCATGGGCAAAGCACTGGCCGCAATGCCCTGGAACCGCGCGGCTCAGGAGCCAACCCGCGAAGCAGTCATCCTGCAACTGCCCTCCCGGGGACCGGCACCGCAGACCCAGGCTTCATGATCGCCGCCGCCCTGGCCCTGGGACTGCTCGTCGGAGCGGTCCTGGGCCTGGTCGGGGCCGGCGGTTCCATCATTGCCGTTCCCGCGCTTGTCTACGGCGTGGGAATGAGCACCCACGACGCCATCCCCACCTCACTACTCGTCGTCGGACTCTCCTCCATAGCCGCCGTCATCCCCCGTATCCGCACCGGTATCAGCTGGCGTATCGCACTGCCGGTTGGGGCCGCCGGCATTCCAGCGGCATGGGGCGGAGCCGCCGCCGGCCGGCTCCTGAACGAAGAGGTGCTCCTTCTCGCCTTCGCCGCCATCATGGTGGCCGCCGGGGCCCGGATGCTCACCAAGACACCAGAGATAACCGGACACTGTGGCTCCGATCAGGGATCCTTCCTGCGATCGTGCTTACCCAAGGCAGCCGCCGTCGGACTTGGGATCGGTTTTCTCACCGGACTGCTCGGCGTCGGCGGTGGCTTTCTCATCGTTCCGGCACTGACGCTGTTCCTCGGTCTGTCGATGTCGCAGGCCGTCGGAACATCACTGGTCATCATCACCATCAACGCAGCAGCAGGATTCAGTGCCCACGCCACCGGCTTCACCATCGACTGGGTCCCAACACTGGCCTTCGCAATTCCCGCCATCGCCGGCTCGCTCGCCGCGAGCCGCCTGTCACACAAACTCAACAGCAAACACGTTCGCACCGCCTTCGCCATCCTCGTGTTCGCCGTCGCCGCCATCGTGGCGGTGAGCACCATTATCGGCATCATCGGCGGCTGACGATTCGCCGCTCCTTTCGTTCCACCGCGCTCAGCGACTGTCCCAGTGCCGTAACCGCCACCGGGGTTGATCGATGCACCAACCGCATCTGCAACTAGTAAGCAAACCTGGCACTGGATTTCAAGCAACTGGGTGCGGTGTCGGACCTGCAAGCGGTAGAGAGACACCTGCCTGTGAAGGGGACCCTCCGTGCCGCTGGGCGCCGGCCCATACAGTCGTACTCAATATTCACTGCGCCCGGCTTCGGGAGAGCAATTTAGCGCCGTCAGGCCTTAGTTCTCCAGTGGGCGAGACGTGCCGGTACAGCGTCTGCCGGGTGATGCCGAGTTCTTTGCAGAGATCACCAACCTTGGTGTCGGGCTGACCCATGGACGCTTTCGCCAGGCGGACTTTGGCGGACGTCATTTTGTAGGGCCGGCCGCCTTTTCTGCCCCGGGCGCGGGCCGATGCCAAGCCGGCCATGGTTCGTTCGGAGATGAGTTCGCGTTCGAATTCGGCCAGGGCGGCGAAGATCCCGAAGACCAGTTTGCCGGAGGCGGTGGTGGTGTCGATCGCTGCACCCTGACCGGTGAGGACTTTGAGCCCGATGCCGCGCTCGGTGAGGTCGTGGACGATGTTGACCAGATGGCGCAGGTCCCGACCGAGCCGGTCCAGCTTCCACACCATTAGAGTGTCCCCGTCCCGCAGGGACCGAAGGCAAGAGACCAGCTCGGGGCGGTCCTCTTTCTTGCCGGAGGCCTTGTCTTCATACAGCTGCGCAGGCTCGATGCCGGCGGCAAGGAGCGCGTCGCGCTGCAGGTCAGTGGCTTGGGAGCCGTCGGCTTTGGAAACGCGCATGTAGCCGACCAGCATCAGGTTTCTCCTCCATCATTTATACGTTCGTTTGTGTGACACTCCTGGGGAACCTCTCTGATCGTCAGAAATTGTCATTTAACCCGTTACTTATTCTACGTTGCACAGACGATACTGACGAGAGTTATTGTGACACTTCATCGAGATGTGTAGCTGTTATTCGCAGATGGCGGTACTTCTGCTGAGCTATGTGGCGGGCCATGCTGTCGCCGAGTGGTCATCCATCACGACCACCCCGCCAGGAATGCTGTCACAGCGCATGACCTTCGGGCTTCCGGTCGCCCCATACTCTTAGCATGCAAACCATGGGTGTTAATCCACGCGCCGAAACCTCGGAACTGGAGTCCGCGCGGTACAGGGTGTACTTCTGGACCGGCACCGCCTCCGATGAAGGGGAGGTGGGGCGGACGTCCATGAAGTGGTCGCGGCGGAGGCGAGCCTTGGCGAACGCACCTACACGCTGTACGCGTGCGCGCCTCGGATGGGCGCGGCCTGGTCCGCCTGGCCAGGGAGGGATCCCGTGCCCCGAAGTGGCTGATGGCATCGCTCGACGCTCTTTCCCGGGGGCGGCACCGCTGCCGCCATCGGACGCAAGGCCCATGGCGGGGTTCCCCCAACGGAGTGGGCATGCCGCTCGATGTCCCAATAGTCTTGCGATAGCCTGAACTTATGGAAATGGCCTGTGCAGATTGTGGATGTGTGGTTCAACGCGGCATAATCGTGCACGCTTGCGATCGCCATCCAGATTGTTGCTGCCGGGATGTGCCGGTCGCGCAAGTCGGTGACACTGCGGGCGAATAGCCCCCGTCGTGATGGGCGCTCAACGCGACGGCGTCGGGCGGTGCGCGACGACCCGGGGAATGAGTCGGACGTAGGTGACCATGCCGACGAGTTCGACCAGTGTCTGCGTGACCACGACGACCGCGACCAGGGACAGCGAGTCGGGCAGTGCCAGGGCGAGGGGCAGTATAACCAGGGAGTTTCGGGTCGCCCCGGAGAAGACCAACGCTCGCGTCGCCGGTGCTGCCCGACTCGCAATCCCGCAGGCACGCCAGATGGTTCGACACGTTCGAGCGCGTCAACTGGACACAGATCGCGGCCGAATCATGCGTGCCAGTGCGAACATTGTCACGCTGGGCCGCGAAGTATTGTGCTATCCCGACCATCGTCCGGATCACCGCAGGCAACTTCCGACTCGTCGACCGTTTACTCCCTCAGATCGAACGCATGCAGACCGTGAACGACCTCAACGAGTTGACACCCGAGGTTGTCAGAGGCAGCTCGGCAGGCTCTCCTTATCGGCCACTAAACGCCGCGAGAAACGTGCCATTTACCGCTGCGACTCACATCTCATGTCACGTAAACGAACATTTAAGTGACGAGGTGTGCAGATGCTGGTTGGGTACGTTCGAGTCTCGAAGGCTGATGGTTCACAGACAACTGACCTCCAGCGGGACGCGTTGTCTGCTGCTGGCGTCGATGATGCGCAATTGTACGAAGACAGAGCTTCAGGCAAGAAGGATGACCGACCACAACTGATCGCATGCCTCAAGGCTCTACGTTCAGGAGACACCCTGGTGGTGTGGAAACTCGACCGGCTCGGTCGAGATCTTCGACATCTGGTCAACATCGTTCACGATCTCACTGACCGCGGCGTCGGGTTGAAAGTCCTCACCGGCCAAGGCGCGGCCATCGATACAACGACCGCGTCAGGGAAGCTGGTATTCGGGATCTTTGCTGCCCTGGCTGAGTTCGAGCGCGAACTCATCTCCGAACGCACGAAAGCCGGCCTGGAATCTGCCAGAGCGCGAGGACGCAACGGTGGCCGTCCCTACAAAATGACTCCGGCCAAAGTACGCCTCGCGATGGCTTCTATGGGCCAATCAGGAACCAATGTGGGTGCACTGTGCCAGGAACTCGGGATCAGTCGCCAAACCTTGTATCGACATGTGTCACCGACAGGCGAGCTGCGCGACGCTGGCCGCGACGTCATGTCGGCAGCCAAACGATAGTCAACTCATTTCAGGGTCGTCGTCGCTCGACGACAATCGTGTCGCGCCAACGGTCGGCAAGTGGCCCGTAGGTCATGTAAGCAATACGTTCTCGCCTTCCAACAGTTCGAAAGCCAGCGTGCTCGTGGAGACGAAGGCTGGCGGTGTTCTCGGGAAAGATCGACGACTGTATCGTCCAGACGCCGCGCTGGTCGGCGAGACTGATGAACTCAGACAAGAGCTGAGTGCCGACACCTTTGCCTGAAGCATCGGGGTGCACGTAGATCGAGTGTTCGACGACGCCTCTATAGACCTCGCGAGACGATACCGGCCCAGCGCCCACCCATCCTAGAATTTTCCCATCGGCATCCACGGCGACTCGACACAGATCCAGCCGCCTGGTTGCACCAAAGTCCTCCCAGGCGGCTGGTGGAGCAGACTCGAAGGTGGCGTGGCCGGTCTCGATTCCAGTGCGGTACACGTCCTTGACCTCGGACCAGTCAGAGCCGACCATCCCTCGAACATGAAGGTCACTCATGACATCAGGCGCGAATGAAGCTTCTCGACACGCCTGCGGATGTCGTCGCGCACGAGGCGCATGCGTTCGATGCCCTCGATTCCTCGCTCAGACGGCTCGTCGGTATCCCAGTTCTCCAATTCTGTGCCCGCAGGCACCTCCACGGTCGCTTCACGTCCCAAAGTGATGACGATATCGGCCGCTTCGAGCTCAGCGTCGTTGACAGGCTTTGGAGTGCCGTGACTGATATCGATGCCCAGCTCGTCCAACGACTGCACCGAGAGTTGGTTCAGTGATGTGCCGGGCTGTGTGCCAGCAGAGACCACATCGATCGTGTCACCGGCGAGATCGCTCATGAGCCCCGCGGCCATTTGGGACTTTCCGCCGTTTTTCACACAGACGAAGAGGACGCGTGGTGGAGTTGTCATCGTGTCTCCTGGTATGCACTGCGTCCGTGCTCCAAGCCGGTGGGGATGCCAATCGAGACCGGCTCAGCGGGCGCACCGCAGCACGAATCAGCCTCGACAGTATCGGCAACAGGTGCGTCACAGGAGGACCCGATGTCGGCTGAACATACGCCGGTTTCGGGTAGAACCAGCTCGACTCTGTCTGCGCTGGCCTGGTCGCCTGCCAGGGCTGCGACGATGGAGCGGATCTGCTCGTATCCGGTGAACATGAGGAATGTGGGCGCGCGACCGTAGGACTTCATGCCCGCGATATAGAAGTCCTTCTCCGGATGCGCCAGCAGGTTGGCTCCGTGGGGCGGGACGGTTCCACAGCTGTGATATTCGGGATCAATGAGCGGCCCCAGCTTTGTCGGTGCTTCAACGACCGGATCGAGTTCGAGGCGGATCTCGCGCAAGAAGTCGAGGTTTGGCCGGAATCCGGTGGTCGGGACGACGCGGTCGACGTTGAGTGAGACTGGCCCGTCGGGTGTGGTCCCTGAGACGGTGAGTCCATCCGTGGTGTTGAGCTCCGTAATGGTCACTGACGTGTGGACGTCAATGCGTCCGGTCTCGACGAGGTGGCGCAGACGGGTGCCCAGTGCCCCACGAGCCGGGAGCCCGTCCTGGTCGCCGCCACCGTAGACGCTGGCGGGGTCGGCTCCGCGAATTGCCCAGCTGATACGTGTGGTCGGTTCTGCTTCGTTGAGTTCGCCCAGGGCCAGCAGCGTATTTGCGGCCGAGTGCCCGGCACCGACGACGAGGACGTGGCGGCCAGCGAACTCGTCCCGGTCTCGTCCAAGGACGTCGGGCAGTGGCGAGGTGACCAGTCCGGCTTCCCTTGCCGCGGTCTCACCGATGGCGGGAAGGCCTGCTTGGCCGAGAGGGTTCGGGGTTGCCCATGTGCCGGAAGCATCGATGACGGCGCGGGCGTGATGATCTTCGATCACTCCGTCGGCGCTCTGGGTGCGGACGAGGAAAGCCGTGGCATCGCGATCTGGTGTGCGTGTCCGGTCCATACCAAGACGGCTCACCGCGATGACGCGGGTCTGTGTGCGGATTGCCTCGCGCAGCTGTGGAGTCGCGGCCAAGGGGGCGAGGTAGTCGTTGACGAGTTCAGTTCCGGTCGGCAGATAGTCACTGTCGGGTTCTTGCCAGTCAGTGCCTTCGAGGAGAGTGCGAGCGGCGTGATCAATGTTGTACTTCCATGGGGAGAACAGCCCGATATGGCCCCATTCGCTGACGGCTGCTGCCGGTGTAGCGCCGGCTTCGAAGACCAGTGGTTTCATCCCACGCGTGACCAGATGGGCGGCAGCAGCTAAGCCAACGGGGCCAGTGCCGATGACGACGACCGGAAGATCAGCGAGGGTCGAGTTCTCAGGCATAATGAATCTCCTTCTTAGCAGTGGCAAATTGATCGATGAAAACCGGGCGAGTAACCACTCTTCCGCGGAGACCGTATCCACGAAGTCTCAAACTCCCACCGTCAAACATCGATGTGTGTCGATATGTATTCAAGCACCACGTATCGACAAATGTCAATGTCTTGGCATAATGGAGATGTGATGATTGAACAGACTCTCCCGGCCGCAGTGTCGCGCTCGTGCTGCCCGTCGCTGACGATGAGACCTTTGGGCCAGGACGATGCGGTGGAATTTGCTCGGCTCCTCAAGGCTGTGGCAGATCCGACCCGACTACGGCTGGTGTCGCTGGTGGCGGCGAACGTGAGTAATGAGGCGTGCGTATGTGACCTCACCGAACCCGTCGGGTTGGGCCAGCCAACCGTGTCCCATCACTTGAAGATCCTTGTCGATGCCGGAGTACTCGACCGCGAGAAGCGCGGCGTTTGGTCGTACTATTCGATCAAGGCGAGTACTTTGGAAAAGCTGGCTGCTTTTCTCTCTCCCGCGTGACCAATCCGGTGACTGGGCGACCGCGAGGTGGTCTTGCCGCGCTGTCTGCCGCGCAGATCACCAGCTGGGGGTTACTGTACTATTCGCTTCCAGTCGCGGTAACGCCGATCTCCCAGGACACAGGGTGGAGCCCCACAGCGATCACTGCTGCTCTCTCGGCTGGTCTCATCGTCTCAGCTGTGGCAGGTATTCGAGTCGGGCGCATCCTCGATGCCAACGGCCCGCGAACAGTCATGACAGCGGGTTCAGTCATCGGTGTCGTGGCGTTGCTGCTAGTGGCGTGGTCGCCGTCGCTTCCCGTGTTTTTCACCGCGTGGATCATTGCCGGATTTGCCCAGTCCGCGGTTCTCTATCCTCCAGCATTTGCTGTCATCACTCGGTGGTATGGGACCGATCGAGTCGGACCGTTGACGACGCTGACGCTGGTTGGAGGACTAGCATCGACGGTGTTCGCGCCCTTGGTGGTCGCCCTCATCGATGGTCTCGGTTGGCGCGGCGGCTACGTGGTGATGGCCGGTGTTCTGGCTGTGATCACTGTGCCATTGCATGCGCTTTTTCTTAATGGGCGCTGGTCTGATGATGCTGGATCGCAGTCTGCAGCGGTATCCAAGGCCGAGGTGAGGCAGGTGACTCGCACACCGAAGTTCATCATTTTGCAGATCGCCATGGCCATGGCCACGTTCACGTTGTTCGCGGTCACGATCAACATCATTCCGCTGTTTCTTCAACGCGGCATGGACTATTCACTCGCTGCTGTGGCCCTCGGACTCATTGGGGCCGGGCAGGTTGTCGGTCGAATCGGATACCCCCAGTTCGCACGAGCGACCTCGGCACGCACACGCACGGTCACCATCTTTGCTATTGGTGCAGTGAGCCTGTTGACGCTGGCTCTCGTGCCGGGGCCAGCGTGGTTGCTGATCGTGGTTGCGGTCCTTGCCGGTGCTGTGCGGGGCTGTCACACGCTGCTTCAGGCCACAGCGGTCTCGGACAGATGGGGGACGAAGAACTTCGGGACGATCAACGCAGTCTTCACCGCACCAATGACGTTCGTCGGTGCCTTTGCCCCTGTGGCCGGACCCGCTTTAGCAGGTCTGCTGGGCGGATATCCTGCTATGGCAATGGTGATGGCGGTATTGCTCATTGGTGCTGTTGGGCTGACGACTCGATCCTGATGCCAGGTTCCAGGGTTCTCTCGTCCACGGTGTTGCCAGCCGCGGTAGTACTCGATCCGTATTGGTATCGCGGTAGCTACTGTGCTTGAGTGCTTCGCACGTATTCGTTCACGTCCGCGACAGCAGACTTCGCTGTGCGGGCGGCACCGATGATGGTCGCGGAGGCAAACCCTGTCCAATCGCCATACCCCAACAGCTGCAGTCCAGAAGCATCGATGCTTCGAGTGCCCTCTGTGACTGGATGCCCGTTCTTCCAGGTCAATTCGAGCCCATTGAGATGGTTGAGGTGTGGTTTGAAGCCGGTGCACCAGATGATGGCATCACAGCTGTACTCGCTCCCGTCGGCCCACGAGACCCCAGCCGAGGTCAATCGCTCGAACATCGGCGAAGCGTTCAGGTCACCACGGTCGCGTGCAGCCCGAACGGGCGGGACCATGACGATATCGCCGAGGCCCGACACACCATCGTGGTCGCGCCCGGCCCGCTGGGCCGCCTCGCGGGCGGTGGCAACGTCGAAGAGGACTCGTCCATCGACGTCGTCAGGCATGAACCGTGGTCGGCGCTGCGTGACCCACAGTGTCTGCGCCACGGTCGAGACTTCCGAGACGATCTGAGCGGCGGAGTTCCCACCGCCGACGATGACGACCCGTTGGTCGGTGTAGTCCTCGGGCGAATCGTATTCCACGGTGTGTAGCTGCCGTCCCGTGAAATCCTCACAGCCTGGATAGGCCGGAACATATGGGCGTTGCCATGTTCCGGTGGCGCTGATGACCGCCGTGGTCTCTAGGGTGCCGGTATCGGTATCGACGAACAGTTGTCCCCGGTCCTGGTAGACATTGCTGACGTGGACCGGTCGGTGAACCGGTAGATCGTAGCGGCGTTCGTATCGGGTCAGGTAGTCAATGACATGATCGGCGGTGGGAAACGACTCGCCCTTCTGCGCAGGCATCGGCCAGCCTGGCAACGGACTGTACCCGGCCGGTGAAAACAGACGCAACGACTGCCACCCGTGCTGCCAGGCTCCTCCGGGGCCGGCGTGGTCGTCGAGAATGACGAATTCGAGACCCGTTCTGCGAAGAAAGTATCCAGCGGCGAGACCGGCCTGCCCACCGCCGATGACCACGACATCTGTCACCCGGTGCACTCAGTCTTGACTGAGTAAGTCGGTCACGAGCGCCTCGATGCGGGTCTTGATGTCGTCGCGGATCGGGCGAACCGCCTCGATGCCCTGGCCTGCTGGGTCATCGAGCTCCCAATCCTCGTAGCGCTTTCCCGGGAAGAAGGGACATGCGTCGCCACAGCCCATGGTGATGACCACGTCTGAGTCCTGCACAGCCTCGTCTGTGAGAACTTTCGGCTGCTCGGCGGTGATGTCGATGCCGTCTTCGCTCATCGCCTCGACAGCGATTGGATTGATGTGTTCGGCCGGGACCGATCCAGCCGAGCGGACTTCGATGCGGTTGCTCGCAAAATGGCGCAGATAGCCGGCAGCCATCTGCGAACGGCCAGCGTTGTGGACGCACACGAACAAGACAGAGGGTTTCTGGTCAGCCATAGGGGTGGTCTCTCTTTCGATCAGTTGGTGAGGGAATCAAGTAGGGCCTGGACACGGGTAGCAAGGTCGTCGCGGATGAGTGCCACGCCCTCGGGGGAGGCCAATGCCGGGTCGGCAACTGACCAATCCTCGTACCGGAGGCCGGGCACGATGGGGCAGACGTCGCCGCAACCCATCGTGATCACGACATCAGCCGCACGGATCGCGTCATCGGTCAGTGGCTTCGGGAACAATTCCTCGACGTTCTCCCCGTCGATGTCGCTGATGAGTTCGGCGACATTCGAGTTGAGTCCTGCTGCCGGAGTCGAACCAGCGGATCGGGCGATTACGCGGCCTCCTGAGAGTTGGCGTGTTAGGGCCGCGGCGAGTTGGGATCGGCCGGCGTTGGCGACACAGATGAAGAGCACCTGCGGAGGCGCGCTGGCTGTGTCCCGGGTGATGTCAGCCAAGCGTTGCTTTGCGAAGCGCTCGGTCAAGGGGACGAGGTAGCGAGTGATTTTCGCCGATCGAGCCAGGCCCGTGTAGGAATCGCGCACGATGCCGGTGACAGTCTCTGGCGACACACCAGCTGATGTTGCCGATAGGTCTGTGATCAAATGGTTGATGTGGGCCTCCACGTCGAAGGCACTGACAGCCACTGGCGCCTCAGGCTGCGGGTTTGGTGCGATGACGGCAGGGGCGAAACCTTCCAGTAGAGCGCTCACAGCGGCCTGGCGTCCGGCTGCGATGGAATACCAGACCCAGGTGCCGCGACGTTGAGACTCGAGCAGCCCCACTGTCTTCAGTACTTTCAAGTGATGAGAGACAGTGGGCTGGGAAACGTCGGCAAGCTCTGCAAGATCGCAGACACATGATTCCCCACGAGGGTCGGTGCTGATCGCTGAGAGCATCCGTAACCGCAGAGGGTCAGCGAGTGCTTTGAGTGTTCCGGCAAGCGTCGTCGCGACGTCGACAGCAATGGCGTGGGACGGATCTGGGGCACACGTTTCATCGTCAGTGGGGATCATAGTGGTTTCAGTCATGACGATCTCGCCTCCACAGCGTAGGGGTCGGTGCGGAACCATGCTTTCGCGGCCCAGAGTGAGACATAGACGAGGCCGACCAGGACAGGCACCTCGATGAGAGGGCCAACGACCCCAGCCAGTGCCTGCCCGCTGGTGGCACCGAAGGTACCGATGGCGACGGCAATGGCGAGTTCGAAGTTATTGCCAGCCGCGGTGAAAGCCAATGTTGTGGAGCGGGCGTAGCCAAGACCGAGGCTCTTGCCGAGCAGGAGCCCTGCGAACCACATGAGTGAGAAGTAGACCAGCAATGGCAGTGCGATTCGAACGACGTCCAAGGGTTGGCTGGTGATCTGTTCGCCCTGGAGTGCGAAGAGCAAAACGATTGTGAACAGGAGACCGTAGAGCGCCCACGGCCCCACTCGGGGAATGAACTTCTCTTCGTACCACTGACGGCCGCGACGTTTCTCGCCGATCCATCGTGAGGCGAATCCGGCGATTAGCGGGACGCCGAGGAAGACGAGCACGTTGAGAGCGATCTGACCCATTGACACTTCCAGGCCTTGAGTATCAAGTCCCAACCAAGTGGGCAGGAAGGTGAGGTAGAACCAGCCGAGGACTGAGAACATGATGACCTGGAAGACTGAGTTGATCGCGACCAGCACGGCGGTTGCTTCTCGGTCACCGCAGGCGAGGTCGTTCCAGATCACGACCATGGCAATACAGCGGGCCAGGCCAACGATGATCAATCCTGTGCGGTATTCGGGGAGGTCTGGCAGGAACACCCAAGCCAGGGCGAACATGACTGCGGGCCCGGCGAGCCAGTTGAGGACCAAGGATGAGATCAGCAGTTTCTTATCGCCGGTGACGGCGGCGACCTTGTCATAGCGGACTTTGGCGAGGACGGGGTACATCATGACCAGCAGACCCAGGGCGATGGGTACTGAGATGCCGCCGATTTCCAATTGGGAAAGCAGGTCAGAGACCCCGGGGATCAGCCGGCCGAGGAGGAGGCCTGCGATCATGGACAGGCCGATCCAGGCCGGCAGCCACTTGTCTAGTGTCGACAGGCGTGCAGGTGCCGTCTGTTGTGTGGTGGTGTCTGCGGTCATGCCAGGAGCTCCTCGATCTTGTTCACGATGTCTGGGCGCGGGTGTGCACCGATAAGGACGTCGCGTCGTTGGCCGTCACGGTAAAAGCCGAGCGTAGGAATAGATGTCACTCCGGCTGCTGTGACCGCTTCGGGATTGGTATCGGCATCGATCTTGACGACCTTGACTCGTCCTTCGTATTCGTCGGAGAGCTGATCGAGTATCGGTGCGATTTGTTTGCACGGTCCACACCAAGTCGCCCAGATGTCGACGACTACGGGAATGTCGGAATCGATGACCTCGGTGGTGAACGTGGCGTCTGTGACTGTCGTCGTACTCATGCGGGGACCTCCAACAGGGTTTCGGTGTGGGACATGGCGGGTGCGGCAGAGAGGAAGTGTTGGGCATCTATGGCTGCTGAGCAGCCTGTGCCAGCCGCAGTGATCGCTTGTCGGTACCGGCTATCGACGAGATCACCGGCGGCAAACACTCCGTCTTGGTTCGTGGCTGTCGACGGGTGGGTGACCTGGACGTATCCATCGGGGTTGAGGGCGACCTGTCCGGTCAGGAGCTCTGAGCGCGGATCATGGCCAATCGCTACAAATACCCCCGACACCGGCAGGGTCCGCTCGGCCCCGGATACGGTATCGCGCAGTCGCAGCCCCTCGACGTGGGATTGACCGATAATCTCGGAGACCTCGCTGTTCCAAGCGACCTCGATCTTCTCGTCGGCCAGGACTCGGTCGGCCATGACCTTCGAAGCGCGAAACTCTTCGCGCCGATGCACGATTGTCACTTTGGAAGCGAAACGAGTCAGAAACAACGCCTCTGCCATGGCAGAGTCACCACCGCCGATGACAGCGATCTCTTGCTCTCGGAAGAAGAAGCCGTCGCAAGTTGCGCACCAGGACAGGCCGTGGCCGGTCAATCGATCCTCTTCGGGCAGACTGAGCTTGCGGTAGGCCGATCCTGTAGCAAGGATGACCGCGCGGGCGTGGAATGTTTCACCCAGGCCGGTTTCAACGGGCTTGACCTCCCCAGTCAGATCGAGACGGATGGCGTCATCAAAGATGATGCGTGCACCGAACCGTTCGGCCTGCGCACGCATTGCCTCCATCAGTTCTGGGCCCTGGACTCCATCGATGAAGCCAGGGAAGTTCTCTACTTCGGTCGTGGTCATCAGTGATCCGCCAGCGGTGACGGAACCAGCGAGAACCACCGGCGACAAACCGGCCCGGGCTGCGTAAACAGCAGCGGTGTAGCCGGCAGGGCCAGACCCGACAATCACTAACTCTTGAATCGACATGCTTCTATATTGACCTATATCAATATATAGCGCAACCGCTAGGTCGTCCACTAACTCTCATACCCTTTGCCAATGCATGGCACCGGGCAGCGCTCACTCCCCGCGATCACCTGGCTCATCTTCAGCGCCAATGCTTACCGAGGGAGCGCCTCATGTGCGGGGACTGCTTCAGAAAATGCCGCGTGACAGGTTGAGCAACAGATCTCCCGCCCGTCCGGCAGCAGCCTCGAGGGGGCGCCGGTACCATTTCGATGAATTCGCACTTCTTCGCAGATCGTTGCGTGTTCTAGACACAGGCCGACACCGCAATGGACACACACCGCGACTGCCCTCGCCATGATTTGCTCGCTGGCCGCATGCTCCCAGCAATTCATAGTCATCCTCCCTGATTTGAGAACTATCGATATAGAGCCTAATTAGCGTATCGATAACCGTCAATGTAGAGCGCTGATGCGATTGAGCCACCCGGCTCGCTAGTGCCGCGGAGGCAGCCGCTCGCACAATTGCATTCTCGTCGGTGGCACTGTGGGAAGTTTGAGATCTCAGCCCAATCGGCTCGGG
The DNA here is from genome assembly GCF_011617705.1 of Brevibacterium limosum. NCBI lineage: Bacteria > Bacillati > Actinomycetota > Actinomycetes > Micrococcales > Brevibacteriaceae > Brevibacterium > Brevibacterium limosum. The sequence goes on from NZ_CP050154.1 coordinate 2,927,447, forward strand.
TTTGAGACCCCGCATCCGGCAAGGTTACTGCCAGAATGTGAGCGGAACGCGGTAGCTGCCTGAAGCTGGCCCTAGGGAAGTGCATGCAGTCGACATCTGAAAAGCGTGCAGCCGCCTTTTGAATCTGACAACGGGACGGGCGGATCGCGCCGCCCGTCCCTGTGAGTCGCAGCGGTAAATGGCACGCTTCATCGCGGGCGACCAAGCACTCCTTGTGGGAGTACTCCTAGTGTTACTGACTCCCTGCGTCGACTACGTGATTGTATTCTCCAGCCTGGCGGGGGCATCGAGCGATCGCCTGCTCGCAACAGCCCCGATCTTGATGTTGGCCCAGATGGTGACGCTCCCGGCCTACCTACTGATCTTCATCGGACCCGAGGTTATCTCAGCCATCGACCCGAAACCGTTCGTTGAAGCGCTGGTTGTTCTGATCATTATTCCACTTGTCATGGCAGCCATGACACAGAAGCTGGCCGCAAAGAGCAGGGTCGGCAGGGCTGCTATGGCCACAACGGAGAGTTTAATGGTGCCCCTGATGATGAGTACCCTCGCCATCGTTGTCGGATCCCAAATCGTCGGCGTGGGAGAAGAGATCGCCTCCCTATGGGCCGTCGTACCGATCTACGTAGCATTCTTAATCGTCATGGTCCCGGTAGGCCTAGCCACCTCAAAGATCTTCAGGCTTGATACCGGAAGTACGCGGGCGGCTGTTTTCAGCGGTGCCACCCGCAACTCACTGGTCGTGCTGCCGCTGGCATTAGCGCTACCGGAGCCGTTCACTTTGGTGGCCCTCGTGGTGGTCACTCAGACACTAGTAGAGCTTGTCGGAATGGTTGTCTACGTCAAAGTGATTCCGCGTATCGTCAAATAGCACACACCAACGACCCCCTTTAGCGTCGACCAAGAGCCTTGACGAGTGCCCGACTGTCAGTCAGCAGATCTTGTTCTCGGCTGCGTCGGATCGGCGCGTAGTCTTTGATTAGAAGCGCGTCCATGCCTAAGACGCCGAGGAAGGACATACAATGGCAGACTTCACCTGGATTCCCACCAAAGCCCCCTCGATTGAGACCTTCCTTGGCTTCGAGCTACAACCAATCCCGGTCATCCCCGTCCTCGCCGGGATTATCGCCCTGTTCTACATCATCGGATGGATCCGACTCGCAATCCAGGGACGCCGCTGGCCAGTCTGGCGCGGAGTGTTATTCCTCCTCGGTTGCCTGCTGCTAGCTGCAGTCATGGGGCTGGCCATCGAAGGATACGGGCAAGTCATGTTCTCAGTCTTCATGTTCCAACAGATGACGCTCATGATGGCGGTACCACCACTTCTACTCCTTGGTGCTCCAGGGACCCTTCTTCTACGTTCGTCACCGCGGAATCTACCCGGGCGAATCGTTCTCAAACTCGCAATCTTCGGTCTACGCTCATGGGTAGGCAAGGTCGTTGTCCACCCACTGTTCTCGATTCCTCTATTCCTCGTCCTCTTCTATGGCCTCTACCTCTCAAATGCTGCGAATTTCGTGCTGAGCTCAGGCATTGGTGGCCATATCGGCCTTGAACTCGTCTTCCTGTTCACTGGAATCATCTTCAATGCGACGCTCATTCCGGCAGACCCGCTTCCTGTGCCCGAGTCTCACGTTGTACGGATTTTTCATTCTTTCCTCGAAGCCGGCCTTCACGCGTTCTTCGGTGTCATTGTCATGATGGCAACCCTGCCTTTAGTCGACCGATTCACCCAGATGCCAGCAAGCTGGGGCATAGACGTGATGGAAGACCAGAAGCTTGCGGGCGGTATTGCTTGGGCCTACGGCGAGGGGCCAGCGGTGGCAATTCTCCTCGTCGTACTCATTACTTGGTCCCGTCAGGAGTCGAAGAACAATGCATCCCGTGATCGCGAAGTCGCGCTTCACGGAGACAAAGACCTTGATGCCTACAACGAATACCTCAGGGCACTCAACCGCGGTGAGATCACGATCTGAACACCCAAACGCACTCCCATGACGAGCAGCACCTGGTACAGCTCAGTTCTATTTTCCAGTCAACGCATTCCTGCATCCTTCGCAAAGTCAACATGCACTGTATAGTCAGTGAATGCTGACTATAGTCCGTTGTGTCGCTGTAAAGAACCGATCGGTCTCCTGCCATGCCGTAGCGTTTGACCTCGTCACGCGGGCGAACGAGACGAATTTTCTGGCGGATCTGTGACCCTGGTCGGCGGCAGCTCTCGCCCTTTCTGCCGCTCTTGGGCAGCACGGACGCAACGTGACATTCCTGGGCAGCCACAAAGGCGGCCGAAGGGCGTGCACTGGCGACCACGACGGGCAGTCATGGCTAACCCCAGACCCAGCACTGGTACTCTAATCCCGTTGTCTACAGGAGGTAGAAATTGGCTCTCACAGTGATCCCGCGGCCCACGAACCGGATGTTGACCGTTCTCGCACTGGTGTTGGTAGCTTTCCTGCTGCCGGTCGCACCGGCCTCGGCACACGAAACCGTGACCGGGACAAACCCCGAAGACGGGCAGAAACTCAGTACCACCCCCGAAGCCATCGAAATTTCGTTTAGCGATACTCCGCTGTCGATGGGATCGAAGATCCAAATCACCGACTCTTCAGGCACGAACTGGGCCAAAGGAGATGTCGAAATCGATGGCGACGCGGCTGTTCAACCCATTAAGTCCGGGGCGCCTGCCGGAGAATACACAGTGACCTGGCGAGTGGTCTCGTCCGATTCTCATCCGATCGACGGCACGTTCTCCTTCACCGCGACGAACGGTGCCAGTCCCTCCTCGGCCCCTAGCCCCAAACAGACAGAGAACGACTCCTCGGCCCCAGAACCCTCGCAAACGGAAACCGCGCAGGCTGCTGACGAAGAGGACTTGAAGTTCCCCGCGAGCTTCATCGTCGTTTGGATCCTTCTCTTTGTCGCAGCGGTGCTCGTCATCGTCACGCTCGTCTTGCAACAGAAGCATAAAAGGCAATGAAACATGAACCAGCACTTTGAGCGGCGAGTCCACACTGATGAATAGTACGACTCCCGGTCGTCCGGCCACGAGCGGGCGCTGGCAATCCATAGTGTGGCTTCTGGCTACTCTGGCTGTTGCCGTCGCCGCTGTCATAGCAAGCGCGGCCTTCTCCGGTGCGGCAGCAGAACGTGAGGCGTTGGACCCCGGGGCATTTGTGCGGTGGGCGCTACCGATTGCCTTGACCGTGCATCATCTGGTGTTGGGGGTGGTCGTTGGCTGCCTGATCTTCGCGGCAACACTCGTTCCGTCCAAAGACACTGACACGACAGAAGGGTATTCGGCTGCCCATCCAGCATTCGCTCGCGTGCGAACCGTCGCCGTCGCCGCATCGTTCGTGTGGCTGGGTTCAGTGGTGGTGGTGACGGTGCTGACCTATGCCAATCTCGTGGGCCAGCCAGTATCGGGTAGTGCGGCCTTCTTAAGTCAGCTGGCCTACTTCCTCACTGACCTCATCGTCGGCCAAGCCTGGGGTGCAATCACCGTCATTGCCTTCCTCGTTTGCAACTTAGCCTTCTTCTTTCGCTCCACCACCGGCCTAGCGTGCACAGCCCTGCTCGCGCTGACTGCCATCGTCCCCATCTCGCTAATCGGTCATGCTGCAGGCAGCGACGACCACTATGCCGGTGTCGGTGCGCTGGCCGTGCACTGGCTCGGAGTCCTTGTCTGGGTTGGTGGCGTGGCAGCACTTGCCGTCACCATCCCCGTGCTGGCCTCAACGAGTACCATGCTTGTGACAAAATCGGTGATCGCCCGCTTCTCTGCACTGGCCGGGGTAGCGTTCGTCCTCGTCCTTAGCTCCGGTGTGATCAACGCTGCCCTCCGACTCGGCGAATGGGACGGGCTGCTGAGCCGCTACGGTCAACTGATCCTCATCAAGTTCTCCGCAACCCTGTTGCTCGGAGCCATCGGTTTCGCTCATCGCCGATGGGCCATGACTCAAGTCGGAAACAAGGCCGGCACACTACTTGCTTGGCGCTTGGTCATTGCTGAAGTCCTCATCATGGGCGCAGTCATCGGCGTCACCGCGGCACTGGGACGAACGGCCCCACCTGTCCCCCTGGAACTCGAGCCAGCGATCACCCCCGCCGAAGTCCTCACCGGCTATCCCGTGCCACCGGTCCTGACCGGGTACCGGTGGCTCAGCGAATGGCGGTGGGACTGGCTCTGGTTAGCGTTCATCCTCACTGTTGCCGCCGTCTATCTCCTCGGGGTTCGCAAGACTCGTATGAGCGGAGACAAATGGTCACGGAAACGCACTGTCAGCTGGTTAGCCGGCATTGTCCTGCTGGTTTATGTCACGTGTGGTGCCCCAACGATCTATGGCATGGTCCTCATCAGCGCCCACACCGTCATGCTTCTGGCCATCGCAGTGCTCATTCCTCTTCTCTTGGCGTTCGGCGCACCCCTGGACTTGTTGCGCCTGAGTGTGCCCCGGCGGACCGATGGTAGTCGGGGACCGAGGGAATGGATCGAGGCAAGCACCCCGATAGTCAGTTCCGTGGTCAGGAATCCGCTGTTCAGCGGTGCAGTTTTAGTCCTGTCGCTCATTCTGCTTTACTACACTCCGTTGTTGCGGCTGTCATTAGATTTCTGGATCGCCCACCAAGTCACCAATCTGTACTTCCTGATCATCGGATTCTGGTTCATGGCCTCGGTCATGCGGACTCGAATCAAGCCGCGAACACGTCTCCGGCAGATCCTTGCTGTTGCTGGGGTCGCAGGTATCCTCCTGCTCTGGGCCAATATGCTCGCATTCGGTGTGAGTCCAGTCCTCGAGGTGGACTGGTTCAGCAGCCTTGACCGAACATGGGGGCCGTCAATCGCCGTCGATCAGCAAAATGCGGGCACGGCAGTTCTCCTGATCGGGGTTGCGCCTCTGGCAGTTGTGCTCGCCACGTTCCTTCCGTACAAATCCCGCCTACCTTCCACCAGGCCTACAGACACCAGCCGGTCCTTACCCGATGTCTCGCACTGATCAGATGAAGCTGTTTACCATGACGAAGCGCAACTACTCCCGTGAAGAACCAACGTCGTAGTCGTTGTCGCACACGGTAGCGCTCCTGACGCAGTTGATGCATGCGCACAACTGATGGTCGAGTGAGACACGTTCTGTGCTTCCTCTTCAGCCATGGTTCAGATGTGTCGGTGAATGGTCGCTCAGACCACGGTGGAAAAGCCGCCAATGAGACCCTGCAGTCCGTTGACCCATTGAGTCCATACTCCAGTGATCAGCAGTATTCCTATTCCGATGAGAACGGCCCCTCCCGCACGGGTAATTGCTGCATGATGATCTTTGACCCACCTCATGCGACCGCCGCCTCTGATGAGTAGCAAAGAGACAAGCAGGAAGGGAATGCCAAGACCCAGGCAATAACTGAGGGTCAATATGGTCCCGCGAAGCAAGGCACCGGATCCTGTCGGCCCGAAACTGGTCGTCAACGCAAGTACTGCCGCTAATGTCGGCCCCATGCACGGGGCCCAGCTGAACGCGAACGTTCCGCCGAGAAGCGGTGCTCCCCACAATCCCGCCTGAGGGCGGCTCTTGATACGCCACTCCCGCTGGAGGAGACTCAATCCGCCCATGAAGATGATCCCCGCCACGATGACGATCGCACCCATGATGCGATTGATCACGTCCGCCCAGGCGCTGAGAAGTATCCCTGTGAGAGAAAAGACGAGTCCAATTGAGACGAAGACAGCCGAAAAGCCGAGCATGAACAAGAACACACCAATGACCACGCGGAATGTCTTCTGATCGTCGAGTGACTTCCCGGCAAGTCCAGTGACATAGCCAAGATAGCCAGGCACCAGTGGTAACACGCATGGCGACAGGAACGAGATGATCCCGGCGATCACAGCAATCGGGATTGCCAGCAGCATCGGGCCCGAGCTTGCTATCTGTGAGAACTGTTCACCGATCGTTGCCACAGCGATCACGTGTCTTTGGCAAGTACGTCAGTGATGAGGCCATCAAGAGTCGAGCGATCGACGATCCCGACGACACGAGCAGCAGGACGGCCCTTGGAATCGAGAATCACCGTCGACGGTACGGCCTGCGGTGGAAGAAGACCGCTCAAGGCCGCCACTGCCCGCCCTTCTTTGTCGAGCATGGAGGGGTAGGTGATGCCGAATTGTCGAGCAAATGCGTTTGCCGCAGCAGCTTCATCTCGGACATTGATGCCTAGGAAGGTCACTCCCTCCTCGCGGAACGATTCGTAGCTTTCCTGAAGGTCTGGTGCCTCTTCTCGACATGGTGGGCATGCTGCGTACCACAAGTTCAATACCACTGGACTGCCCTGCCATTCTTGCAGGTCGAAGGCATCCCCGTCCGTCGTTTTTCCAGCCAGCTGCACGGGTGTTGAGCGTTCCGCTTCGGGAATCTGGGTGATCACCCCCGTGCCTGACACATACCCCTGATCATTTGATCCGGAAGTGTCCCCGGCGTTCTTGTCGGAGGGTGCGCATCCGGTGATCGCGGCCAGCATGACCGCTAGAACAGCGCTCCCATAAGCCAACCGGGAGAAGGCATAAATTCGGAATCGCTGTGCATACGCGTCTCGCACTGGGGCCTCCTTGAGGTAACAGTTATTAGACGTTATTCTACGTTATGTAGAAACATGGTTCCCGCTACTTCCGCCGTCGCTCACATGGGCGAGATTGACGGCAACATCCTCCGCTGAAGGGTCAGTCATTGATGTATAGTCATTGTATGCTGACTATAGCTTCTCGTGTGAATGTGATGAACCGCTTGGGTCGGGCCATGGCAGATGGGACACGGTCACGGATCTTGCTGTCCCTGCTGGATCGGCCTGGCTATCCCGCGCAATTGGCACGTGATCTGGGGTTGTCGCGGACGAATGTGTCGAATCATTTGGCCTGCCTGCGCGGTTGCGGGATCGTCGTGGCTGAACCAGAGGGGCGACAGACCCGGTATGAGATCGCAGATCCCCACCTTGCTGCCGCGCTGATGGCGCTGGTGGATGTGACGCTGGCCGTCGACGAACACGCACCCTGCATCAATCCGACATGCTCCGTCCCCGGGTGTTGCACGCCCCAGGACCCCGTAACGAAGGCCCTGCAGTGAGCCGCGAATGCTGCGGACCCGATGACGCAGCCCCAGACCCTGTCGACGCCGACGCGGTCGCTGAGCACGAGGAGGTGCCCCCGTGGTGGCGCGATCGCTCCCTGGCGCTGCCGGTCGCCTCCGGGCTTCTGTGGGCCACTGGCCTGATTCTGCAATGGATCGGTCTGGAGATTCCGGCACTGGTCGTGTTCGCACTTGGTTTAGTAGCCGGCGGGTGGACATTCGTGCCTGGCACGCTGAGGAGTTTGTTCACAGCCACCGGTCGCGGGCGCTTGGGTGTGGGGCTGTTGATGACGATTGCCGCGATCGGTGCTGTCGTACTCGGCCACGTCGGAGAGGCAGCAGCGTTGGCGTTTCTGTTCTCTGTTGCCGAGGCGCTGGAAGACCGGGCAATGGACCGGGCACAGCAGGGGCTGCGTGCTTTGCTCTCACTCATCCCCGACACTGCCCGCATCTCCCGATTGACTGGCGAAGAGACGATCCCGGCCGCAGACGTCCGCGAGCTCGACGTTCTAGTCGTCGGAGCTGGAGAGCGAGTCGCCACTGATGGAGTTGTGACCTCTGGTCGATCGTGGGTGGATACTTCAGCGATCACGGGAGAATCGATCCCGATCGAGGTCGCCCCTGGAGACAAAATCCTGGCCGGGTCAGTCAATGGCACGGGCACCCTCAGCATCGAGGCCAGTGCAGACGGGCGTGATAACTCGTTGACGAAGATCGTGCATCTGGTCGAACAGGCGCACGCGAACAAAGGTGAGCGTGCCCGCATGGCCGATCGTATCGCCCGCCCCCTGGTGCCGCTCGTCCTGATTGCCGCTGTGCTGATTGCCGCATTTGGGTTCGTCGTCGGCGACCCGAGTACCTGGATCGAACGCGCTCTCGTGGTTCTGGTGGCAGCATCACCGTGTGCGTTGGCGATTGCGGTGCCGGTCACGGTGATCTCCGCGATCGGGTCGGCGAGTAAGTTGGGTGTCGTCATCAAGTCTGGTGCCGCGTTCGAAGAGCTTGGCACCATTCGCCGGGTCGCGTTCGACAAGACCGGCACTCTCACTCGCAACGAGCCTCGTGTCGTGGCCACCCACATCAGTAACGACCACACGGAGGCAGAGGTTCTCGATCTCGCCGCAGCACTGGAAGCGACGAGTACCCACCCGTTGGCGCAGGCTATCAGCGCCGCCACACCAACCCGACTGGAAGCCGTTGAGGTCCAAGAACTTCCTGGACACGGTCTCTCTGGAACAGTGGAAGGCCGTAGGGTGCGCGTCGGCAGCCCTCGGTGGATTACCCCTCACGGATTGACCACACAGGCTGCCGAGCTAGCCGATCAGGGCATGAGCATTATCGTCGTCGAAGTCGATGATCAGATCGGTGGAATCATCGGTATTAGAGATGAGTTGCGCCCTGAGGCGACTGAAGCGATTGCGGCATTGCACGATCAGGGTATCTCGACAGTGATGCTCACCGGTGATAACGCCCGTACTGCCGAGGCGATAGCTGCTCAGGCCGGCATCGATGAGATCCATGCCGAGCAATTGCCTGAGCACAAGGCCGAGCGTATCCGCGCTTCCACCGCTCAGGTACCGACGGTGATGATCGGGGACGGCATCAACGACGCCCCCGCCTTGGCCTCGGCGACCGTTGGCGTCGCAATGGGCGTGAGCGGATCGGCAGCTGCAGTGGAATCAGCCGATGTCGCATTCACCGGCACCGATCTGCGCTTGATCCCCGATGCTCTTGCACATGCCAAGAAGGGCCGAGGGATCATGACTGCCAACGTCGTCTTGGCTTTAGCAATCATTGTGGTGCTCTTTCCGTTGGCCCTGTTCGGTGTCCTCGGCCTCGCGGCTGTCGTGCTGGTGCATGAGGTTGCGGAGGTGGTCGTGATCCTCAATGGCGTCAGGACCGCCCGTTCGAAACGCCGTATCTACCCGTCCGATGCCCGGGACGGAAGCACTCCGTCCTCGACTGCCCCAGTGAAAGCGAGCGACTATTGAGCCGCAGCGTGAAAATCTCCCTAGCAATGATCGGCGTCGCCGCCCTCGTCCTCGTCGGCTTGCTGGTGTTCAATAACGACAGCAACGAACCCAAACCGGAGACTGCTCCCACCAGTGCAGACACCGCCGACTTACTGGTCCGCGACGATAGCCCCCGCCTGTCTAAGGGTAGCGAAGCAGTGTTCGTGGAATTTCTCGATTTCGAGTGCGAAGGCTGCCTGTCTCTTTACCCGGTCATCGAGGACCTGCGAAAGGAATACGGGGACCGTGTCACATTCGTCGTGCGGCACATGCCCTTACACACCAACTCCGTCAACGCAGCCCTGGCCGCCGAGGCGGCCGCCGAGCAGGGCGAGTTCGAGGCCATGTATCAACGCTTGTTCGAAACGGTAGACGAATGGGGCCACCAAGAGACATCACAACGCGAAAAGTTCTCCGGCTATGCCAAGGAGCTCGGCCTGAACATGGAGCAGTTCACAGCAGCCTATGATGATCCGGCCACTCTCGAGCGCGTTGAGCAGGGTCAGAAGGACGGACAGGCCCTCGGGGTCACCGGCACTCCAACGTTCTTCCTCGACGGTGAGAAGCTCCAACCCGAAAGCGTCACTGACCTAAAGGAAGCCTTCGATGCTGCCCTCCAAGACTGAGACGGGCAACGACAGGGAGACGCAAGAAACGCCGTTCACGTCGCCCCGTGACCTGGGAACGTTGTTCGTCATCGGCGGGGTCATCGGATTAATTGCGGCTGTGGTGTTGCTGGTGGAGAAAATGACGCTAGCAGCCAATCCGGATTACATCCCCAGCTGCAACGTTAACCCGATCCTTTCCTGCGGTTCGGTCATGGGGACTCCGCAAGCCGCCGCTTTCGGTGTTCCGAATCCGATCATCGGCGTCGCAGGTTTTGCCATCGTCGTGACTATCGGTGCAGGTCTTCTTGCTGGAGGACGATATACAGCCTGGTACTGGGGCATCATTCAGGTCGGTCTGACGTTCGCGGTCGTATTCGTGCATTGGTTGATCTACCAGAGTCTCTATGTCATCGGGGCACTGTGTCCTTACTGCATGGCAGTGTGGGCAGTGACGATCCCCATATTTTGGTACGCCACTACCCGAAACCTCAGATCCTTCAGCAAGGGACAGAAATGGATCACCCTGATCCACGAATACCGTGGAGCGATCCTGACTGGCTGGTTCCTCCTCATCATCGGTCTGATCGCCAACCGCTTCTGGGACTACTGGTCCACTCTCGTGTGATCCTCAACGCGATGAGTCGTCACCGCTCTAGGTAGTCTCGACGACCACGATATGGACCGGAAGAGACTCGCCTATTAATCCTTCTCGACTTGAGCCGCCATCTCAGTCTGTAAAACAACCGCCATTCATCGCTGAAGCTCACACGATCAATGAGGTTGCTCGTCTTCGGTGTCCCACTACCAAGGAACTGGGACGACCGGAAAGTGGGCAAGGATTGACGGTGGTTCAGCCACCACTGTATAGTTCACTAAGTGCTGACTATTACTTCTCGCTTAGACGTGATGAACCGGTTGGGCCGGGCGATGGCCGACCCAACCAGGTCACGACTTATCCTGACGCTGCTAGATCGACCGGCCTACCCGGCAGAATTAGCCAGCGATCTGGAGCTGACCCGCTCGAACGTATCCAACCATTTGGCATGCTTGCGCGACTGCGGCATCGTGGTCGCCGAGCCCGAGGGGCGCAAGACGCGCTATAAGATCGCCGATCCGCACCTGGCGCGGGCGCTCACCGCACTGGTCGACGTCACTCTCGCGGTGGACGAGAACGCCCCGTGCATTGATCCCGCCTGCTCGGTTCCCGGATGCGGTATAGCAAAGGTGGGCACGTGATCCTGACCTCGGCCCTACAGGCGATCGGCCTGTTCATCGCCACGAATATTGACGACATCATCGTGCTCTCCCTGTTCTTCGCCCGCGGCGCCGGGCAGCGCGGAACCACCGCACGAATTCTTGCCGGCCAGTACCTGGGGTTCGTGGGCATCCTGGGTGCGGCCGTGCTCGTCTCCTTGGGGGCCGGAGTATTCCTGCCTCCAGCGGTCATCCCGTACTTCGGCCTCATCCCCCTGGGGCTGGGGCTGTGGGCTGCCTGGCAGGCCTGGTGCGGAGGCGATGACGATGACGCCGAGATCGAAGGCAAGAACGTCGCAGTCTGGACTGTGGCCGGGGTCACGTTCGCCAACGGCGGAGACAACATCGGCGTCTACGTCCCGGTCTTCCTCAACGTGGGCCCGGCCGGGGTGGTGGCCTACTGCATCGTGTTCCTCGCGCTGGTCGCGGTGCTGGTAATGCTGGCCAAGTTCGTCGCCACCCGCCCACCGATCGCCGAAGTCCTTGAACGCTGGGAACACATCCTGTTCCCCATTGTCCTCATCGGCCTCGGTATCTTCATCCTGATCAGCGGCGGAGCATTCGGACTCTGAGGGCCCCGTCACCCGCTCACACGGATGTAACTGGTTCGCCACTAAAGCGCAAACGACGTAGCCGACAATTACCGACGCGAGAACCACGCCACTTACCGCTGCGACTCACAAAATCGTTCCGAACTCGGTGGACGTGCTCGTCGTCGTCGCTGCGGTAGAGCGTCATGAGATTGAATAGCTGGCGTGCGCTGTCCGGGTTCTGCTTGGCATCCTCGACGGCGTCGTGCAGGGCTTCGTTAAGGGATTTCGGGCATCCTGTTGTTACCAGTGGCTTGCCAGGATCAAGAGAGGTGTCGGGTTCCGGGAGGAACAATGCGGCATCGCGGCCCAGACCCGTCAGGTGACCGTTCTCGAGCACGCGCATTGCGATGGCTGCGGCTTCGAGGGTCCGCGTCTGCCTCTGCAGGGTCTGCGCTTCAAAGGGCCGCCACATCGCTTGACCGGCTCGCACGGGATATCCCGCGCGCTGCCACACCTCGCGCGTCAGCCGCTGCGCGGCACCGCACTCGCTCATGGTTGCACCAAGCTCATCGACCACAGTGCGCAGCAGCCGGAACCACGTGCCGGCGTGGATGCGATGCCGTGGAAGGTCGACTACTCCGGCTGTCAGGGCTTGCCACGTCCGGTCGTCCATGCGCCGGATCGCCAGCGAGGCTCTCTGCGGTTCGGGGGCGCTCGATGGGTCGCGCCATGCGTAGTAATGGCCGGGCGGACCGTCGTGGTGCTCAAGCCAGCAGTGGTGGACGGGGCAGGAGAGCATCAGTGGCAGCGACCACACCACGAGGTAGGGGTGAGGAGACGTGGAATCTCGCACACATTGTGGGCAGGTTCGGTGGTGTCGGACAGCGGCGGTCGGGACCCATGCTCGCCACGAGCTCACCGTCCGGCGACGACGGTTCCTCTCGGGCAAGAGAACGGTCAATTGCCGGATGTAGGTGCTGAACGCGTCGGGGCCAGGCTCGACGTCGTCCAAGAGCCACGGGGTGTACCCGCTGATGCTCATGCCGTGAATCCGATCGGAGCTGACTCCGGTTTGGATCGCTAGTTGCTCGATCAACCCCTCCGGTGGGGCCAGGTCGAGATCCGTATCGCGGTCGAGGGAGTAGCCGATATCGAATGCAAGATCATCGACGGTGATCCCATACCCGTCGGCGATCCGGTGCAGCCATGAGGTGAGGGCTTCACCCGGAATCGGCCGCGGATGGATCGGCCAGCGGGCGGTCACATCAGCTCGCGTTCAAACAATCGCCGCCGCTCTGTGGGGCCAACGTAGTCGGCCATCGTCAGCGTCCGGTGGTTGATCGTCTCAGCGCCGGACTCGACGGCCGCGACCGCGGCCGCGGTCAGCAGGTGCGCAAGCTCACCGATCGTTCCTTCACTGCGGGCGAGCAAGTACTGCGTCATGTCGTCGGTCTCGATGCGGGAGGGCCGCCGCAATGGGAAGGCCGCCGCGAAGCTGGCCAACAGCGACCGGGCGTCCTCGCCTGCCTTCCAGACAGGCAGCACGAACGGCTCGAACCGATTCTCCAGTTGGTCGTCCGAGCGTATCGCCAGGTATGCCTCACGGGTGCCGACTCCCACGAGCGGGATGCGCAGCTCGTTGCCAAGGAATCGCAAGAGGTTCAAGAACTCTCGACGGACGTCACCACGTCCAGCAAGCACATTGTGCAGCTCATCGATCACCAGCATCTGCACACCGACCTCGCGCAGTAGGGAGAGTGCGAGGCGCTCGAGCTCGATCACACGAGGGCGCGGCCGTAGCGGCGCGCCGAGGGCTGCGAGGATTGCTGTATAGAACCGCAACGGGGACGGCTCCGAGGGCATCTGAACGCACAGCACCGGGATGTGTTCCCGATCCAACTCAGTCGTGGGCAGGTGCTGTCGACGGAATCTCTCGATGATCATGGACTTGCCGTTATTCGTCGGCCCCACCAGCAGCAGGTTGGGCATGCGTTGCTTCCGTGGCCACCCGAGCAGCGTTTCCAACCGCCCGACAGCCTCGACGGCTTTCGGGTAGCCGATCCAGCGGTCGGCTCGAATCCTGTGGACCCGCTCGGCAGCTGGCAGCCGCGCCGTCGACTGTGCAGATGGATGCAGATGCGACAGATCCGGTGGCTGGTCCTCGTCGACTGTCACCATTGTTCAATCTCCTCGAAGCGGGCCGCAGGCCGCATCGCGCCCGGTTCCGGCGCAGTCGCCGGCGGAGCCGGTGTCGGCGCGGGAGACGCCTTTCTCGTGGTTCCCGCGTGATTACGGCGTTCAGCTTCCCGGCGGGTCCGCTTGGTGGTCTTCTCGGCGGTCTCAGAGATGTGACGCATCTGTTCGATCATCCGAAACAACGCGACCTCGTCGACTTCGGCGGCACCGCGTTCACGCAGTCGTGCCAGCGCCTGCCGGTGCTCCCACACGCTGACAGCAGGATTCGACAACGTCCGATAGGGCACCTCTAGGTATTCCTCGCCCTCAGGGTCCAGCACCCATATTCGGCTGATGTCGCGCGGGTCTCGGCGGATGATGAACTGTTCGAGACTCTCGCGACGCGCGATCCAGGGCTTGAGCACGTTGGCGAAATAACGCACGTGATCGATGACGAATCCGGTACGCGTCAGCTTCCGCCGGATCACCGGCAGGAAATCCACCAAGAACGCTGTCGGATTCGCCGTGACCACAGGAGAGCCGTCCGCGAGGACACCCTCAGCCCAGCGCCCAGCCGGAGTCAGGCCCAGCGTGCTGTGGACGGTGCCGTGGTACGCAGCCACTGCCAGGCTCAGCCACTTCTCCAGTTCGGCAAGAGTCAGTGCAGCCATTTTCTCGGAGTCATACCGGCCACGCTCACCTGGGTCCGAGAACGTCGTGCCTGGCAGCTCGTGGATCTCGCGCATTGCCGTGCCGATGACGCGTTCTACGATCCCGCCGTAATGCGGCTGGCCCAGCGGCCGGTAGTCCAGTGCGATGCCGTGCTGCTCACACCCACGGGTGAGTGCCTCGCTCTTGAACTCGGCGGCGTTATCGACGAACAACGCCTTCGGCTTCCCGCTCATCGGCCAGTCTGCTTCGATCCCGAGTCGTTCCAGCCGGGGCCGTTTATCACCGGTTGCGTGAGCTAGGCATAAGCCCACAGACACCGCCGAGGGCGGCTCCAAAGTCACGACCATGCCCACGAGACAGCGACTGCACACATCGATCGCCAACGTCAGATATGGGCGGCCGACAGGCTTCCGTTCCCGCTCATCGACGACGATCAGATCAATGACGGTGTGATCGATCTGTACCTGGTCCAAGATGGATCCGATCGCTGGGACGTCATCACCGGCCGACTGCAAGGGCCGCACACTGTCGGGCCCTTCTCGTCGCCGACCGACTGCTATCGGATTCATCCGTGCGATTCGCGTCTCGACCGTGTTCCGCGCCGGCACCGGCAACCCCCGCACAGCACAGACTCGGGCGATCTCGCGGTGCAGCGAAGCGATGCTTCGCTTCTGTCGCGTCAAGTACCGTGTGCGGACAAGCTCGCGAATGACCTGCTCGACCGGCTCCGACAGCCGATTACCACCCCTGCCACCGTCGGACCGTCGGCTGGCGAGATCGGTCACCAGACCAGAGCCCTGACGGTAGCGTTCCAACAGCACGTACACCTGTCGGCGAGAGATTCCCAGCTCGACGGCGGCTTCATCGGCAGCAGCCACCCCAACATGGTCACGCTCGGCGAGATTGCCGATCACTTCAGCACGCAACCGAGTTTGCTCCCACTGAGCATCCGACATCGTTAAATGCCCCGGCGACGGGATCCCGTATGGTTCTTCGTCCATCCCTGCCTCTCCTTTGAGAACAGGACTATTGAGCAAAAACGACTTTAGTGCACACGACTACTGAACGGCCAGCGTTCAACAGCCGACTGCACAACCCCCGAGAACACGGGGCCGGATGTGCAGGCGACTTCGGAAAATGACAGACAGGGTGTCGCTTCCTCGTCGGTGAGACGTCTCGTATCCCTAGAGATGCGAGACTCATGATTGCTGTTAAAGACTAAATTGCGGGCAATCAGACTCAACACCAGTATCTGTGCCCGTGCTCTGCCATACCATGGCGTCATGACTTATGTTGCGAATGTCCTGCGCGTGATGATTGCGTCTCCTGCTGACACTGTCGAAGCTCGGAATGCGGTTGAAGCCGCGATCTATAGTTGGAATCACGCGAACGCCCAGAACAAACAGATCATCCTTCAGCCGTGGCGGTGGGAGACCTCGTCAGTACCTCAGCTCGGCGACCATCCTCAGTCATTAATAAATGCCCAGGGAGTAGATGAATCCGATCTCGTTTTCGCGCTGTTCGGTGGCCGGCTCGGTTCGCCAACTCCGGGCGCGGTATCGGGAACTGTCGAGGAGATCGAGCGCGCCCTGGAGCAGAAAAAACCTGTGCACCTCTACTTCTCAACTGCTCCATTGCCCAACGATGTCGACACGGAACAGCTGGAAGGACTCCGAGACTTTAAGCAACAGATTCAAGCAAAGGGACTTCTCGGCGAATTCAGCAACGTGTCCCAGCTCGAACACGAGATCTGGAAGGCCATCGAATTCGACATCACCACCCTCGATCTTGGAACACCGGCGTTGGACCGTCCAAACAGCGGAGTTCGTTTCCAGGTTCAACCCCAACAGGAACGCGAGATCAGGGATTACGATAAGAAGGGAAAACCGCGATACAAAACTCGGCGTTGGATCGATGTCACCAACTCCGGCGACACTGACGCGCAGGACGTCACTTTCGAATCTGCTGGTGAAAACCCCAGCATGATCGTTCTAAGCGGTTCACTGCCAACAATTATCCATGCCAACCAGACTCGCCGCGTCAATGTCGACCATGTGATGGCTGGCAGTGATGCAGATATCCTCCGCGTTCGTTGGTCCAGTGAGGGCGAGCCCCAGCAGCAAGACTTTCACGTCGGTTGATTCGGTCCAGACGACCCACGAACGCTGCTGCTGAGGCAATGAATATCGACTGGCACCCGCCAACCGGTCCCCGACCACACCGACAGTTCTCTGTGGACGACAAACGACCCGCAGAATGCGTTCACCCCACAAATTTTGGGGGCCGCCAGCGATAGCCGTCAGTCCAGCCCAACAGATACTGTCGCCTGGGCACCGACACTGACGCTGGCTCCCGCCGGGACAGCAGAACCATTCGGTGCCTGTTCCTCCAGTTCGGTTTTTGCCCGGTCGAGGTGCCGATTCTGAGCAGCCACTCGTTCCTCCACCGACGCATCAGCGTCGGTGAGGCCATGATCAGGAGCACGCAGCACCCCGTGACACGCAGCCACCGAAGCGACCACACCCGCGACGTGGTAAGGTTTCCGCTCAATCAATTCCGAGAGCTTATTCGCCTGTTCGGCATCCTCGGACTGCCCGATTGCGGTCGCCATCTCATCGGGTGTCAGCCGTTTGGCCAGAACACTGGATGCTCTCACCCACCCGGTCATCAGTTTCTGTTCCTCGGGGTTTGACATCGCTCGCGCCCGGTCTGCCAACGCTGCGCCCGGCACGGCTTTGCCCAGCCGGCCTTGGGCCTCGGCTTCCCAGTTGCGAAACGTGGTCAGTTCCTCGTCGTACCCCTCCAGGATCAGGCTCACGTTCTCTAGCCCGTCTGATCCCCGTGTGGTTTCCAGCATGCGTAGGGCTTTCATGTATTCGACCATGTGATCGGCTCCGGCGGCGGCCGCGATTCGGTATTCGTGTTGATCACGCATCCGATCTTCTAAGCGCGGCATTTGCTCGGCCAGAAATGCGTCCGTCATGAACTGTGCTGGCACCTTCGACTCATGGGCTCGACCGATCGAGTTCATCGCGGATATCACCAACTGTTTCTTCGCCTGGAGCAAGTTGGCGTGCGCCTCAGTCGGTGCCTCGTCACTGGCTGCGTCGTAGCCTCGTGCCGCTGACGCCAGTTCTTTCGTGCACCGGCTTGTTTGCCGCCAGAACGTTGTCATCGCCGCTGCTCTCCGCAACGGATGCTCAGCCTCCGCCTGGTATGTCTGTGCCGCGGCACTCAACCGCTCTGAGACCAACCGGGCGATAGTGTCGGCCCGGCCACTCGGATCCGGTTTCGGCTCACGGTCACGCACCTGAAGGGTCTGGTCCGCTTCGTCTGCGCTCAGCCCCGCAAAGCGGACCCCATTCGCCTTCTCAACGGTCTTGGCGGAGTCGGCTGCCTGTTCGGCCGGTGTTGGCCCCACAGTGTCGTCAACCGATACGCCAGCGACCGCCTTAGTCTCCTTGTCGGCTGCGGCCGTGGTTTCACTGGTTCCGACTCCCCCTCCATGAGGGTTCACGGCCTCATCGATGTTGTCCGGTTCTGTCTTCCGCCCGTTCTCTGCTGTGTCGGCCTCCGCGATCTTTCGATCGATTTCGGCCAACTGCTGTCGAGCCTGCTGAAGTTCGTCTGCTTGCTTGAAGGGTTTGCCCAACTGGCCGTCGATCGATTCCACCTCTGCATCGAGTTCGGCCTTGTTCGTCTGCATCCGCCCCAGGACGCGATCGAGTCCGATCACTTTGTTCTCCACCAGGTGTGCAACGTCCTTGATCTTCGACTCGTTCGTGTTCCAGTCCATCGGGAAGGCCACGATCACCTCCGAGGCATCGACGCCTGCCCCTGTGTCTAACAGGGTCACCTTGATCTGCCGAGAATGGCTGGCCTCATCGAGAATGACTGTCGCTTCCGCATCAAGACCACCGATACGGATGCCCCTGACCGTCTGTCCGGTCATCTGAGTCGATTCCATCGACCGTGACATCAGCTCATAGATCGCTCGAGATGCCTTCTTCCGTTCGTCATACACACGTCCATCGATCGTGGCTTTGAATGCTTCCCCTCGCGTGTCCACCCGACGAGCGACTGCCGCCTCAACCGTTGGCAGCGCCTTGTTCAGGTACATCCGACGCTGCTCTGCGGCTGCTTTCCGGAACTTCAGTCCCTCCTGTGCCCGATCATGACCACGCGACCGACGGGCCAGCTTCTGCACCGTCACGTCCAGCTCCGTGCGCTCCATCAGCAGCGGGTTGCCCGACGACGCCGCCATCAGTTGTTGCGCGTCCAAGGCCATGTCGCCGGGATCATCGAGCTCGCGGACATCCAGCCGGCCCCGCATCACCTGCGCGATCGCGCTGGCCTTGCGCGTGATGATGTCCCAGGACGTCGAATCGAATGTGTTCTCCGTGGCGTACCGGTAGATCTGAATCTCAGGGTTCTCATTGCCCTGTCGCAGAATCCGTCCGTCACGTTGCTCGAGCATGTCCGGCCTCCATGGGCAATCCACATGATGCATCGCGATCGCCCGGTTCTGGATATTGGCACCGGTGCCCATCTTCTCGCTTGACCCAATGAGCACATCCAGCCCGCCCTCACGTGCGGCCTTGAACAGCTTTGCCCGCTGCTCATCGTCTTTGGCATCGTGAATGAACGCGATCCGAGACCGGTCCATCCCGTGCCGGGTCACCAGAGCCGATTTGATCTGGTCATAGGCGTTCCATTCCTCATCGTTGGGTGTGGCCAGGTCACAGAACACCAGCTGCAGGGCTCCGCGGTGCTCACTGATCTCCTGCGTACCGGGCACGGTGTATTCGTTGTCCCGGTTCTCCTTCCAGATTCGTCCGATCCGCCGGGCCACGTAGTCGAGTTTGACCTCACCTCCGGTATCCATGCCCACCAGCCGCGGATCGAGGGCGACTTTCCGCCCATCGGCGTAGACAGTCAGGTGGTTGTCTGCGCCCTTCTCCGGGCGCGTTCCGGACAAAGCGTCCAACCGCTGCTCGAGGAACTCCATGTACTGGGCATGGGAATCCGTGCGAGGAATGACCACCATTTCCGGACGCCGCTCCCCCGCCTCATTCACGGCCAAGTCGGGCAGATTCAGGTTGAGATCCTCAGTCCGTTTTGTGTCGGCGAACTGGTGCCACGACGACAGCATCTCCGGAATGTTCTTGAACTTCGCGAACCGTGACTTCTGCTTCAGCCGCCCGGCGGCATCCCGCTCGATCCGCGTGATCGTCTCACCGAAGGTCGCCCCCCATTCATCGAACGATCCGACTCCGGCCTCGTCGAGGAGGTCTGGCCGCAGATACTTCGTGACCACATACGCCTCCGCGATCGAGTTCGCGATCGGAGTTCCCGTCGCCAAGGTCACGACTCTTGCCCCGTACGTCGCACGCAGGTAGTCCAGTTTCATGTCAAGGTCAGCTGCCTTCAGCGAACCATCGATCTGTGCCCCCGCGATCGACGTTGACACGTGCAGGTTCTTAAACAGGTGCGCTTCATCGACGGCGAGATAGTCGATGCCGGTATCTTCGAACGTCAGATTCGTGTCATCGGCGGCCGCGACAACTTTCTCCAGTCGGGCCTGCTGAGTCTTTTTCCGACTTTCGATGGCTTTGACCCCACGGTTGCGGTCCTTGCCGACCTTTTCCCGCATCTGCATCTCAGCTGCCTCAAGCTCGGCAGTGACCTTCGAGAAGTAGGCTGTGGCCGTCGTTTCTTTGATCCCCAGCTTCCCGAAGGCCGCGTGGGTCATGATGATCCCATCCCAATCCCCGGTCGTGGCCTTCGCGATGAAGTCCCGACGCCCGTCAACACTTCCTCCGCTGGATTTGAGATCGTCACTGCCGGCCGAGAGCAGACGCGCGTTCGGGTACAGGTCCTGCCATTCGCGAGTGAACTGCTCGAGCATGTGTCCGGGCACGATCGTCATCGGTTTCTGCACGAGACCGCGCCGTTTGAGCTCCATGAGCCCCATCACCGTCGCGTTCGTCTTCCCGGCCCCTGGAGAGTGGAACATGCCCACCGCTGGTTCGGCGATCATCCGTGCCACCGCGGTGCGCTGATGGTCGTGGGGTGTGAAGTCCTTCTTCATGCCAGGAAACGTCAGCCGGGCCGCATCCGCCGTATAGTCTCGGGTGACGAGACTGTTGAATCGTCGATTGTATTCGGCCAGGAGCCGTTCAGTCCGGGCCGGGTCCTCCCATACCCATTCTTCGAACCGTTGGGTGATCTCATCGGCTTTGGCTCGGGCCGCTTCTGACTCAGCTGGATTGAGGGTCCGCTTCCCGTCCTCGTCGGTGTCATGAACCTGGATTTCTTTTCCGCCCAGGAGCTTCAGATACAGGTCGTAGACCGGCATCCGCGCGGTTCCCCACTCTGAGGTCGCGGCCACGCTCTGCCGCGCGTCTCCCGCCCCGCGCTGGACCTCCCAGAACCCGCCTGCTTTGACCACACGCGCATGTCGGTCCCTGGCGATCAGCTGGAGGAAGTCTTGGTGGTCCTTCTCCCCGATCCACACGGCACCGATCGTCGGCACGATGTCCTCCAGCGGGATGTCTGCCGGAATGACTTCCTTGAGCGCGGCCACATTGACCAAGAAACGCTCATCCTCCTCGGATGCTGCTGTCGCCTGGTCCAGTTTGGTGCGCACGTTGCCCGACAGATACTCGGCCCGAGTCGCCAGTTGACCGGTGGCCGGATCATCGAAGACGAGGTCACTCAGCTGCTCCCGTGCAGTCGCCTCATCGGTGCCCAGCAGTGCTGCGATCCGATCAAGCTCGGCCCGGCCGCGAGCATCCAGGCACAGTGCCAAGGCTTCCTCGGCGGTGTCTGCCCCGAGCAGTGGTCGTGTCTGTTCGACTGTGCGCTGGTGCAGAATCGCCGCTGAATGCGATTGACCGGTTTCTTCGTTGTAGACTTCCAACGCCGCAGTCAATGACCACATCGGGTCTCGCTTCATCAGCTGGATCGCTTTCGGGTACTTCCTCGTTTGGACGCGCACCTTCACCTGTTCGCCGGTGTCGTCGTCCGTGACCGTCTCGGTCTTCCACCCCAGAGTGTGCCTGTTGACCGGCCCGAACCGGGCCACATGCGCCTGCCAGGCTGTGTGAGTGGCCGCGCGCAGCTCGATGATTTCGTCCGTGTCAACCGGATTGGACACCTGCCCCTCAATGAGTGCCCCCGCTCGGTCCCGCAGGTCCATCAGCGACCGCAGTTCCTCGGCGGCGTTCTTCGGCACCTTCAGCTGCTCTGGTGAGTCCTCCTTGGTGAGGAAGAACTCGCCATCGACTTCCACGATCGAACCCGGCCACAGCCCGGCTTGAGGTGCCAGGGCCTGAGCCTGTTCACGTTCGGCACGCATCTCAGCCGTCACGGGCACGTACTCGCGTCCTCGCTCTCGAGCGTGTTCCACCACAGCCTGCAGTCGCCTTTCCAACTGCCCTGCTACAGCATCGAGGTCGTCGGCGACCACGTCGATCTGTCCATCTCGGAACGAGGACACCCGCACAGTCCCGAGGACGTTGTCTGGATGATCGTGAAAATACCGATTCATCAACGGCTGCGCCCTCTCGCCTGCGATCTCGGTCGGGACTGCTTTGACCCATCGCAACGTCTCCGAAGTGGGTTCTTCCCCTACCATCCGCTTCCGGAACACGAGCACATCGGTCACGACCTCGGTGCCAGCGGTGCGTCGATGGGTGCCGTTGGGCAGGCGGACTGCGCCAAGGAAGTCGGCTTCTCGGCTGATCTCGGCCCTAAACGCCGGATTCTGCGCGTCCATCGTGTACGCGCTCGACATCATTACTGCCACGCCACCGTCGTGGAGTCCGCCGACAGCTTTGCGTAGAAAGTGGTTATGAATGGAGAAGCGTTCACCGGGATTCCAGGTCGGGTCGAAGACGGGGAAGGAACCGAAGGGAACATTGGCGATCGCGGCATCGTAGTGGCCCGGACGCACTGTCGTCTTGCCGAATGATTCCGCCTTGATTTCAGCATTCGGGTACAGGTGAGTGGCAATAGAGGCCGTGAGCGGGTCGAGTTCGACTCCGACCATGGACATGCCCTCGGGTGCGGTGCCGATGAAGTTGCCGGATCCGCATCCGGGTTCAAGCACGCGCGCCTGGCTGACCCCCAGCCCTGTGACGGCACCCCACATGGCCTCGACGATCGCCGGTGACGTGTAGTGGGCATTGATCGTCGTGGCCTTCGCGGCCTCCCATTCCTCATCATTGAGCAGACTGCGCAGCTGCTCTCGTTCTCCCGCCCAGTTGTCCTTGCTGGTGTCGAAGACATCGGCCACGGCTCCCCAGGATGACCAGCCGGACAGCACGGTCTGGTCTTCGGCAGT
Organism: Brevibacterium limosum; assembly: GCF_011617705.1. Lineage (NCBI taxonomy): Bacteria > Bacillati > Actinomycetota > Actinomycetes > Micrococcales > Brevibacteriaceae > Brevibacterium > Brevibacterium limosum. The sequence goes on from NZ_CP050154.1 coordinate 2,950,157, forward strand.
TGCTGTCCGGCCACTGGCCTCCAGTGACCGGACACGTTCGATCGCCGCGATATTGGCAGCGAACCGTGCCTTGGGACCCGAGGGCACGTAATCAACCGTCGGGTCCATCCGGAACACGGGGCCAGGCGCCTCTGGTATCCGGTCAGTGCCCGTGACCGGGGACAAGTCCGCCTCGGTGACCGAGACGACCTCGCCTCTGTCCGAGTCCAGGACGTCGTCGAGGTTCAGGTCTCCAGTGGTTGACCGTCCTCGTCCACCTCTGCCGGATACCGATCGAGAACGATCTCCTGCCACGCCATCTCCTGCGCCTGGCGATGGTTCCTCCGCGACCGGCCCAGCAGCGACAGAGGATCCTGCGTCTCTTCGACTGTGGGTGGCCGGTCCGGCTCCAGCGACAGGAAGATCTGGTCCTGCCTCTCGCTCAGCTCCTCGTGCAGTCTCGCGTAATGTTCCGGATCCGTGATCAGCCTCGCCCGGCTCGGCGCGAACCTCTCCACGTACTCCCGAATCCGGGTGCCCCTCGGCACCCACCGCAGCTGCTCGGGGTTCGAGGTCATCGGACCCTCCATTCTCAGTCGTTGGCCTTGACACCAGATCCTGCCTGACGCTCAGCGTCGGCTGGGCCTCCCCCTCATCGTCGAAGATGAGGTCGAACAGGGACTCGGTGTCGTCATGAACTTTTTTCGCCATTATCTACTTCCCGACATATTAGAACACCCATTCTATTTAGTCAAGGGTGTGGAGGATGGATGCTGCAGGGTCTCGTCGCCTGGTCAGTCCAGGCTTGGAGTGTCCGGTGACCGGCTGCCACCGGTCACATCCGGAACGGGTCCGGTCATGTCCCGCCCGACCTTGGCCGGTGACCGGTCACGTCCGAGGGAACGGTCCCATTCCCGTGTCCGGGTCACACCGGTGGACCGGTCAACGGTCATCAGGCGAGCGGCTTCGCGCCCTGCCGGGGAGTCCGGATCGGTCGACAGTGCTTGGCTTTGTTCGAACTTCGTCTTCGCGATCCGATTGAGTGTGTCCTCGGACGCGACTGCGCGGATGGCCTCGGTGACCGGTCGTGACCGGTCATAGCCGGCCGTCCATGTTCCCAATCCCAGTGATCGTGCCTGATCCTGCTGGTTGTGGTTAGTCCAGAAGTGGTCACACGCCACCTCGACTTCTGACATTGATGCTCCGGGGGACCATGTGTGCAATGCGGATTCTTTGCTCGCCCGGACGGTCATCTGGATCCGGTCATCACGAAGCAGCTTCGCGTTCTCGGTCTCGGTCAGTTCCGCGGTCAATGACCGGTCAGCGACTGCCCACTCCTGACCGCCGGTGACCGGGTCCGCAGCCGCCGTGAGCACATCTCGATAGTTTTCCAATGACCGGGCAGCGTCCACAGAGGCATCACGGACCGCCGCGGCAGCCAGGTCCGCGGATTCCGCCTGCTCTTTCATCAACTGTGTCAGCTGTTGAATGTACTCAGCCTCGCCCAATCGCTGGTCCCGGACGTCGTTGGCCATCATCACGGCCACACGGCTTCGAGTTGCCATGGCCTCGACCAGCTGACGGGCCCTCGACAGGTCCTCCTTCATCGCTGAATTCCTGCACTGTCGGTGCTCGGCCGTGGCGTACCGGCAACAAAGGTCCCGGTGGGATCGGGGAAGTCTCCTGCCGGAGTGATGCCGACCGCTCGTTGTTGCAGCCGAATTCCCTCCGCCTTACTGCCAGCGCGTCCGCCGAGGCCCGGCATCGGGGGAACACCCGTCTTCTCCTGTGCCTGGGAATCTTCCGGTGCTGCCTGAGTTGACCAGGCGCGGGAGATCTCCCGTTGTTCGGGACTCATCTGTGTGTACGCCTCCATCCGCAATGCGGCACCGGACTCGACACCTTGGTTGCGGTGCCCGTCACGAGCTGCGTGGCGATGCTGTTCAAAGGCGATCGCCACCTGGGGTGCTCGTTCTTGGTTGAGCGCGGTCAATCCGCCCAGGGAGCGCATGTAGTCTCGGATCGCTGTCACGTTCGATGCCTCCGGAGACGTCTTCGTGCCAGTTCCAAAGTCCGGTCGCAAGTCGCTCAACGTCTCCAGACTCGCCGCCCGCGTCCAACGACCTGGCCGCGACTCATTCATGATCGACCCAGTCTGATACGGCATCGTGGCACGCAATCCGGCCGCCGCGCTGTGCAGACTCGGTGCCCGCAGCTCGACTGCCGCATCGATCGCCTTCGCATACGCGCCCAGCTCGGAGGCCCGCCCCTCACAGATTCGTGACCGGTCCCGGCTGACCTGACGACCATTGACGTCCGCGTCTTTGTCGAACAGGTCAGCTGCACGCCAGTACGAATCACGAGCCATCGTCGTCAGTTGGCGAACAGGACCACTCAGTGCCGACCGCCATTGCTCATCAGCGTCTCGCCACTGTCGGGAATCGGACAGACACGCTCGTGCTGTCTTCTGTTCGTGATCAACGTGATATCCTATCGCGACGACGCCGATGTTCGCGATCTCGACCTCGCGTCGAGCTCGCTCGTCGAACGCCGTCGCCGCAGCCCGAAACTCAGCCGCCCCAGTCTCAGCCCACCACGACCGCGCCTGCGCGGGAATCTCATCGTGGTCCGTCGACGACATTCTCGCGTGGGCCAGTGTCTCCTCCGCAGCGAACACCAAGGCCTCATCCTCGGCCGCGGTGGCGGTCCCGGTCAGATGGACACTCATGTCCTCAACGAGGTTGTCCACCTTCACCGCGTCCAGGTGTCCGCGCGCTGCGATGATCGCGTTAGTACCGAACACACCCCGGACGGCAGGGCGTTCTCCCGCACCCAGGTCCTGCTCGATTGCCGCGAATAAGCGGGCGCGTTGCAGGCGTTTCTCCGCATGGGAATCGTCGTAGATCGAGACTCCCATCGTCAACGCCACCGCTGGCGGGAGTGTCGTGAAGCGGTTATAGAGCTCGTGGATTCCTGGCATGATCATTCCACCTCCTGGTCCTCGGTCACGGTTGGCGGCTCGACACATTCGTGGCCGTCAGTGACCAACGGCGTCTGTCTCGTCTGTTCGTGATCCATGTCTGTCTCCTCATCCGACTGTTCTTCTTACGTCGAGTACGAGTCATCTGTGTCACGGTGCGTGCTGACAAACATTCGCGGCCCGAGACCACTGGTCTCGGGCCGCTGGAGGGATCCGGTCTATTGACATGCCGGAGCTGGTGCCTGAGCCGCTGCCGTCACATAGTCGCTGAAGCGAGTGATTCCCGGCTCGGCCCGGTACACGTCGGCCAGGCCCTTCTCAAGCAGTTCGCGGCCGAGGTCACGACCGTCAGTCTCAACGTAGGCCAGGGTGCGGCCATACCGGTCAGTGTCACCGGCAGCGGAGTCGGTCACGATAGATGCTTCCCCTCCCTCAAGGACGCCCGACGTGGTTTGCTTGGCTTCCCGGGCGCACGGTTCATCGTCCGCCCCGTCTCGTCCGATTTCTGGTGTATCGATTCCCAGCACACGAATCCGCTCGTCATCGGTCGTCACGAACGTGTCGCCGTCGATGACCCTCTCGACAACCACGGTTCGACCCGCTCCCTCCGTCGATATCAGCCCGCATCCGCCAAGAACGCTGGACACGGCAAACATGCCTGCCAACGCTGCCACGCTTCTGCACATCTGCCTGCTCAATTCAGCTCCGGTCCGCTCATGGGCGGCGGCGAAGGCTGAGTGAACGCTTCCAGGGGCCAGTCATCTCGCCGAAGACGAGCAGACGTCACCGGGTCTGACTCGGCCAGGCTTGGAAGCCTTTGATTGGCATCACGCCAGTCGGCGACGTCAGCTTCAAGGCCGTCAAGACGGTGAATTCCTCGTCCATCGGCAGCAAACCACGAATGCGTTGCCGGTGGCATGCACGACACCGTCGCTTCAATACTCGCCCGCTGGTCCGATCTCCACTGCGGCGTGTCCTGCAGGTCATCGAAACGGTCGGTGCGCACACACTCAGCAGTCGTGGTCGATAGGGCCGCCAGCCAGGGGCGCGACTCATCAATGTCTTCCAGCGCTGCCGCAAATGCGCGACACTGGTTTCCCCGCGCCTCCAGTTCTTTCGCTGCATCACCGCGGTTCGTCGCCGTTGCAGCAGCATATTTCGTCGCAGCATGTGTGAACGCCGTGGCTTCGTTATTCAATTGGCGGATCAGTTCGGTTTGAATCTCGTCACGGTGTTTGGTCGGGGACGACGTCAGTTCTGCACGCGCCGTTCCGAGTGCGACAACGACACGGCGTCGCCCAGTCTGGACCAGCGCATCCGCTCCCGCCTCCCAGTCCCAACCATCACTCTCCCCGTCCGGTCTCCGATCGGTCGTCACCATCGTCCACTCCCCCTATCAGCGCTGGAGCCCAGTCTCGGGCATCTGCGGCGGTGGTGGTGGAACAGAATACTGCTGCATCGATGAGACGTCGTTGCCCCACGTGGGGGCCTGAGCCCCGACGCCCTGCTGGTTGGGATTCTGGCCCCACTGTGTGTGGTCGGGTCCCGCTGGTTCCGGGCCGCTGTCGAGGACGTGCTCGCGACCGGGTGCCGTCATGCCGCGGCGCGCTGGCTCATACTGCAAGCTCGCGGCCACATCGGTAGCCCACATGCTGTGTCCGACCTGGGCTGTACCGTACCGATCGGTGTACGGCTTTGCCGTCACCTTCCCCTCGACCTTCACTCGCTGCCCCTTCTCCACCGAAGCCAGCACATGTTTGGCCAAGTGTTCCCGTTCGATCGCGACGTCATAAAACGTCGCCTTGGCGTCCTTCCACTCTTGAGTGTCCGGGTCGAGGAACCTTTTGTTCTCTGCCACGGTGAATGCCACGATCTGTCGCCCATCATTGAGCGTCTTCACCTCGGGATCACCGGTCGTGTTCCCGCTGATTGTCTTCTTCTCGCCTGCCATGACTACTCCTCATCCAATCGGTGGCCGCGGCGACCGCGACCGTTGTCATATGAGTTCGTTCAAAGGGCTATTGCGGCACTGTGACAAACATTCGCAGGCTCGATCACTGCCCCGTCTCCTCGGCTTCACTGGTTTCCTCGTCCACCGTGTCCATGTTCTGCCACGGTCCGTCCTCGCTCGAGGCTGTCTCCCACACGATCATCGCGTCCGCTGGCACCTGGTGGAGTGTCACGCGCAGTCGAGTATCATCACCGCCTGATACTCCATCCCCCGTCAGCGTCGCACCAGTGTCGGAATGTGCCTCTCGTGGGCACCCCGCACCACCCACGTTCGAGGTTGCGGCGATGACACCATCACCGTCGACGACGCGAGCTCGCACGAGCACCACCCCGTCCTCGTCTGTTGGACGCGGCACCGTCCGGGTCTCACGTCGGGTGAAGATGGTGGCATCCCACAGGGCGGAGTCATACTCACGCTCCATGCGCTCTTCTTCTGTATGCGGGGTTTCGCCACACCCAAGCTCAGTCGAAATCGCTCGGCACCGTTCGATCATCGCCCGCGCCTGAGGAATCCACATCCACATCGGGTTCACAGTCGGGTCGCCTTCGGCCCAGGCTTTCCATTCCATATTCATCGCCGCGTGCAGTTCGGTGACCAACTCTGTGTGGCGGAACCAACACGCTGGGATCACCGTGGCCGGGACCCGGAAATCATTGATGAACCAGTCCGTCCACCTCCGCAGGTCGACCCACGCCTCCTGCTGCATCTCGGCCGGAATGTCTCGCCACCGCATCCCTAACCATGCTGGTGCGCTCGGACCGGCCAGTGCCGCATCCAGACCCGCATCCAGATACGATGGTGCCGCCGGTCGTGAGGCCACCATCTGTTGCGGGTCAGTCAGACGCGCAATCGCCGCGTCCAGATCATCATCGTCCCCGCTACTGTCGTCACTTTGTTCCTCGGCCGTGACCCGAGCCAGAATCTCTTCCAACGACTCATTCTCGCCCTCGGGAGTCTCGTCGTCACTCATGGCCACTGTCTCCTCTCTTGTGGTACCGGCGATTCTTCGCAGCCACGGCATCGGCTAAGCGTTTGACCATCACCGAAATCACCCGCGCTGCCCGCCCCGGTGCCCCATCGTCGACCATGAGTTCGTGAGCCGTCCGATGGCACAGATCAGCACACAACCAATACCCTGTACCGCCGTCTCGGCTCTGAGCGCATTCATGGCGGTCGTCGATGTCGTGACGCATCCCATGCCATTCGACCTCAGCGAATCGTCCACACACCTGACACACCATCACCGGTGGCACATCGTCAACCATCACGGCCTCCTTCGACTCGCTCACTTGTCTCCCGCTCCTTGCTGTCTGATTAACGACGCCACGATCACAATCGTGGCGCGGCGGCGATCCCACCCATAGAATTCCCGTCGCCGGTCCATCCGCCGGTGCACTGCCCGGTGATGCGACCGACACAACGGCATCAAGTCCTCATCCAATTCCGCCGCCCTCCACGTCTCGCCGGGGTTCTCGATCACCCCGTCGTAGGACACATGATGCAGATCCAAACTCTTCGTGTCCTCCAACCGCAGACCACACACTTGGCAGGCCGGTTCCACGCCTTCAGCCCGCCGGTCGCGAAACCAGCGACGGCGACGCCAATGCCACGCCTGCGATCGCAGGTACCCGGACTGATACGACGATGAACCAGTCCGAGTCAGGCTCCACCGAGACATGGTTCAATACCACGTCACGGTCGGCCGTGACGAGCCCTCCACCTCGGAGTCATCGCCGTGCCCGTTCGGCTCAGCCGTGCCCGCCGGGTCGGCCTCGGCCACCGTGTCCGGGGCAGCCTGAGGTTCCGCCGGTGCCTGTTCTTCCGGGGCTGCTGTGGCCGCGGTCGGTCCATACAGTGTGGCTTCCCACCGCTCATCAGCATCGTCGTCGAGCAGTGATTGTGCGTACAGCTTCTTCATCTCCGCGATCGGTCCCGCGTTGACTGACTTGTAGTACGGCGACAGGCGCATGAAGATCGGCCGCTTATTGCGCATCAGGATGATCGTGTACCCGAACGGCAACCGCCGCAGCTCGTCGACCTCAAGCACATTCATCTCCTGCACCTGATCAGACACACTCGTGCCATCTTTCTGCCGTGACGTTGACGAGCGCATCACTTTCCGCCGACCCGCCAGGGTCGAAAACACTTGCAAGTCATCAGTGTTCGATGCCCCACCGAGGAGGATCTTGATCGTTGCCGCGTCGAACAGGGCCGATGCTGCCTGTTCACCCCACGAGTTGCGCACCTGCGCCATGGACTGGAACACTGCCAACACAGTGATGCCGGTACCTCCACCGTCGGCCATGAGCGGCACGAGTCCATCCCAGGCTCGGGTGATGTTCGCGATCTCGTCGAGGACCAGAGCCATCGGCGGATCGAGTCGGTTGCCTTCCCGCTTGGCGGCAATCTCACGGGCCCGTTCGGTAATGGCATCCATCATCGCCACCAGGAACGGGCCTGCACTCGACCCGCCGGTGCGGGTACCGATGATGTAGAGCGTGCCGGATTGAGCAATGAACTCATCAATATCGAACGCCTCACCACGCGTGCGTGGATTCATCACGTCCCGCACCGAATCAACCGACAGCCCGGAGACCGCATTCTCGACGCCGAACCATTTGTTCTGACGCATCTTCGGGTCCGAATCGATGACCGACTCCAACGCCGCAGCCCATCCACGCGCCGCCCGCCCGGCTCTCTCGTATTCCCGCAGCACTTTCACCGCGTCCCTGGCCTTCGCCGGAGACGTGCCCCACAGCATGAGAGTGTCAACGCTTTCGCCTACGAGTGCACATGCGTGCAACAGTGCCTGCATGATCGTCACCGCTGGCGACCGCCATTCCGCGTTCGACGAATCCTCGGACAATCCCGCCGACGAGATCAGAGACGTGGCCCGCTGATTCGCCGTCTGTGGCGAGTCACACCCTGTGATCGGCGACCATTTCAACGTTGTGGGTTTACCCGTCAACCCTTGCGGATCGAACAGAGTCACTGGCCCCCGCTTGGCACGCAGACCCGCCGTCATCGCGTAGTTATCTGCCCTCGATGAGGTGGTGATGACTGGCCCTGGCGCGTCAATGATCGCATTAGCCAAAACGTTGACACCTTTACCCGACCGCGGAGGACCGATGAGCACCAGGGAATCTTCCATGCTTGCCCAGCATTCGACACCTTCGGCCACTCCGAGGCGAATATTGCCCAGCTGCGGGCTCAGCTGCTTCTTCGGCAGGGTGGGCCGAATCTTCGCCGTCATCTGCCGAGCCTGCTTAGCCCCCATGATGGTTTTGACTTCCTGGCGTTTGGCGATCCCGTTGCGTCGTTGGATCGACTTCACAAAGTACCGATCCGACTGCAGATAGTTCCTATAGGCAATGATGCCCATGATGGTCCCGGTGATGATCACAGCCGCCACAACCGCCCAGGCGATGAGCACGGCCGACGACGAGGCCGCACACCCGTTCGGAGTCGTCCCGAACACTGCCGGGTCACCGGCGGCGATGAACGAGAACACGTCGAAGATCCCATTCGGACGTGCCCAGGCCCCACACGCTGCCCGGTTGACCAGCATCGCCGTGCCGGTCAGCACCCCGAGTACGACAAAGAGCCCGACCACACAGTAGAGAATGACATCACCGCGTCCGGTCGGATGTGCCGTGTTCTCTCGTTCCTGGAAGAGTCCCATCATGCTGCCCAATCTGTGATCAGGTGCCCATGTTCGTCTTCGATCATGCTGACATCGTCGACCGACTTCGTTGTCCGCAGCTTCTGGTCAGTGTCGAACAGCTCCGCCTCCGGAGTGGTGCGAGTATTGCGAACTCGGAAGGTCTTCTGCCCGATCCGCCACAGCCCGGTCCCTTTCTGCAGCACCGGCAGCTGGGCGCGTTCTTTGTCGTTGAGTTCCAGCTGCGATGTCGTCGCCCGCAACGCGGCCGGGTCCTGTCGATAAATGACTTTGATATCCGCATCAGCCAGCAACGACTGGGCCATGGCTGCCATCTGTGACCCCGAATCACCGGCCATGTTCAAATCCGTGACCTTGTGCATAATGAGGATGTTGAAAATGCCGTAATCGCGGGCGAGTTTCCAATTTTCAACCATCCGCTGCAAGTCGGCCCGGTTCGTCACCGAGTCCCACCCTTCCTCGTAGACAACGACTCTCTGCCCAGCATCCGGGTTGGTCACCATCGCTTCGATCCACGTACCACAGCAGGCGCTGGCCACTCGCCGTGCTTTCTGAGTCGATGACCGCATCGAGGAAGTATCAATCGACACGGCCGGCAGAGACGGATCAAATGTCACCGTTGACTCTCCATCGAACATTCCGCCCAGGTCACCAGAGTGCAAACGGCGAATCGTCTTCGCCAAACTTCTCGATGCCCGCGCCAACTCCTCATCCGTGATCGTGTCATCGCGGCCCTCGGTCAGCGCCCAACTGATATCGACAACCGTCGGTGTCCGCTGCTCACTCTCGGCACGGGTCGTGGCTCGGTCGATCGCATCATCGAGGGCCGTGTGCTCATCCGAGGTCAGCTCTTCTTGACCCGTGAGGATCTTGATGACGGTCTCCATGATCGACATTCGACGGGTACGCACCATTTGGCTCCACCCCTCATCGGTGAGCTGGTTGCCCATCGAATCCACCGACGGGCGTACCCCCTCCTCGAGCGGATTCAGCCGCGTCGGCAGGCCCGTGCCGATTTGAATGACGACTCCCCCAAGCTGCTGGACGACCTCCGTCCACTCACCTTTGAGATCCGAGGCCACAGCCAGCTTCTTCCCGAACTGCACCAGCCGTGTGCACCAGCATTTCGCCAGCGTCGACTTACCCGTGCCAACCGTCCCGAACAGCAGCATCGACATGCCAGAGATGAGATTCGCCCGGTACAACTCCCACGGGTCTACACAGAACGTTCCCCCTCCATCGAGATTCGTACCCACAGGAGGACCGAACGCTCCCAGATCAGGACCAGAGATAAATGGATACGCCGTCGCCGCCGTATGTCCGGCAACATTGACCCCCGGATCACGCATCATCACCGTCCCGACACCAGCACGGCCACGACGCTCACCCCCCCGACGGATACGCCCGCCGCGGGAACCCCGCCTCAGCATCGGCTTTCGGAGACGCCTCGCGTCTGAGTATCTCCGCTTTCCGCGCCAAATGCCGCAGCTCACGTTTCTGAGCTCGCCGTGCCTTTCGGTCTCCCCCGATGACACCGAACACACTCGACTGGTTCTTCCGCATCACAGTTTCAACCTTCCCAACGGAGTCGCAGCCGCAACGAACGCCGAGTCCTGCTGACCAAACAAGGGCCGCAACTCACAATTCGCCCGTGCTACCCGATTCCGCAGCTGCGACAGCTGTGCTTCGAGTTCGGGCTCGCTCATTGCCGACACCGTCACATACACGGCCATCGACAACGCCGCATGACCCGACGTCATCTCCATTTCCTCCTGCTCGAGGTCCTCACGCTGCCGGTCATTCTTCAACGTGTTCATCTTCCCGACCTTCTCCCGCACCGTGTCATTGGTCAGCCACGTCGACCGGTCGCGTTCGTTCTTCTTCAACGCCTTCCGCACATTCCTCGGCTTCATATACATACTCACCGTGTGCCGGAAGTCACCCGCGAACACAATGTCGGCCAGGAAACCCAGCTTGGCCTGCTGCCGCGGGAACTCTGAGATCTTCAGCGTCTGGTGAACTGCCCCATCGGACTCGAACGTCCCGAGGTTCGTTTTCGTGTACATCGGCCCGGCCGCACCCACTGCCACGCCCGCCTCGCCTCTGGCAGTGACCTCCACCGACGACGCAGGATCGAACGCCGTTCGGATCAGCGCTGCCGCCGATGTCGGAGTATGCCACCGTGCGACTTCAGTCCCAGACTCCGGCAGTGCCTCCGCCACCGTGTCCATCACCGACAGGGCAACTTCCATGAAGCCCCGGATCCCACGCCCAGCCCCTTGGATGCGTTTGGTCAGTTGATCCCGATTGAGCACAACGCTCAACCACCGTGTATGCACCGGCCGCCCCTCGACGGAGGCAAGCATCTCAACCAGGCCCTGGTGCAGCCACGGGTTGAGCTCCTGACCAGCGTTGCGCAGGTGTTCGTCAGTGACGGGATCAACCCGGTAGTCAGATTCGTTGACCCGCGATTCGTAGTAGTCCAACACTGCCTGACCCGACACCATGGTCGTCTGGTCCGACATCTGCACCCAGGCCACTCCCTCAATGCCACTGAGAGTCGCTTCAATCTCCGCCCACACCCGCAACCGGTCTTCCTGACCTTCAAATTCCTCGAGTTCGAACGCCTTATGAGTGTCGATCTCGGCGATGATGATGGCCTGCTTCGCCACCGGGTCATAGATGAACGCAGCCCCACCAGGCAGTTGGTACATCACCAGTTCGGCGAACTCACCCGGCAACACCAGACGCGTGGCCTTCGGCACCGTGATCCGGCCCTTCTTGTCCCGTCCTGTGTCATCGGAGCGTTTGACGGGTCCGTCGACGACGTCCAAATGCGGGGCCGTGGCCCATCCTGTCTCAGTGTGTTCCAAAGCCACGCCGCTGGTAGGGGGGACGAACTCGTTCTGGCCTCTCCTGCGCCGACCGACCATGAATCGGACTACACTCGCCCATTCCAGTAGTGACTTTCCCTGGATCCGCGGCACTCCGATCGCCAGAGTCACCGCGAGTACCCCGCCTGCGGGCAAGAGATTGACGGGGAAGGCTGAGTTGAACAGGAACACGACGATCAACGCCACGGCCAGTCCGGCCCCGATGAAGATGATCTGTCCCATGCCAAGGCCGAAGGCCACGCCGGTGCCCTGTTCCCTTCCGAACCGCGCCCCGTCCCATTCGCTGGTCTGCACTGTTTGCTGACTCATGGTTTACCGTCCTCGTTTCGCACCGGCGAGATTCTTGACTCCGACACCGAACATTCTCTTTCCACCTCTCCAAGTGGCTCCGCCGATCTTCTGCCCGCCGCGCATTGCCCGACGTGTACCGCCCCCGACGCCGCCGCCGATCATGCGACCGGCCGAACTTTCCAGAGAGTGCGACGAGTCTGGAGTCATGAACGAGACGATGCTCAGCATCAGGATCGGCATCGCTGCTGAAATGACGACCAAGCAGATCCCGGCCGCCATCTGCACAAAATCAGACGACATCGACATCATCGTCACCCCCATCTTGATCACCGCCGCCGCGACCGGTTTAGCCATTAAGAGAGCCACGACCATGCCTCCCCACTTCGACGCGATTCCTTTCGCTGCGTCCGTGCCCAGGGAGAACACGGCCACAGGTGTGAACATGGCCATGAGCAACGTCACGACCGTGCGGAAGAGCATCATGAGCATCAACACCAGGCACGCCAAGAGCATGATGATCGCGACGATGAAGGGCCCGACGATCATTCCCGGCTGACCGCTCTGGCCCATGGCCCAGATCTCGCTGTTGGCGTCGACTGCGATCCCACCGGCACCATCGTTCTTATCCGGGTTCACCCACAGACCAAACAGCCGCAAGAGCGCGCCGATGCCCACATCATCCCCGGTCGTTCCGTCTTCACCGATCTCGAGGATCCACATCGTCAATTGGTCGGTGCCGCGCAGGCCCAGGAAGATCAGACCCGCACACACATACGTCAATGGGATTGCCAGGACCGAAGTGGCGAAGGCGCGCAGCATGCCAGCCGTCGATGCGCGAAACAGTGATAGCCCGATCTGGAAGGCCACGAAGATGATCAGGATCGGGATCATCGCCACGACCATGACGTTGAGCATGCCCGGATACGTCACCGTGTACTGCTGCACACCATCCTGATAAACACTGATCGTGCCTCCCATCACGGAGACCCACCAGTCCTGTCCTCCCCCACCATTGGTGAACGCGCCGACTTCGAACGATCCTTTGAGGAATTCCCAGCTGCTGACAGCGAACGCTTCAATGGATCCCTCAAAAACGGCTTGAATGGATTCGCCCCACTCGGCGAAGGTCTCCGGGAGGTTCCCGAAGTCTTCCCACCAGTTATCTGCCATCGCGTTCGCAACCTTTCTCTGGGGTCGGTCGGATCAGAAGAGTTCGAATCCGCCGAACCACGCCACAGCCGCCGTCGCCGAGCCAGCGATCACTGCGGCAGCGACCGCCACGAGCATGGTCATGGCTCCGCCGTCCTGGGCCTTCGACATGCTGCCGAACTTGCCCACGATCCAGATGATCAAGCCGACGAAGATTCCCAGGACCGCGATGACCAGGACTGTGCCGCCGACGTATCCGACGAGGTCACGCAGCGCGGTCATCCACGGTGCTCCCATGTCGATATCGACTCCGGGATCGACGCCCTTCTTCGCCACCAGGTCGAGGGATGTGAGGGGAGTATTCATAACAAGGGTGTCCTTTCAAATGGTCGTTGTACCCGATCTGGGACAACGAAGTGGCCAGTAGCAGTGGTTAGGAATCGGAGGGGACAGGGATGGAGAACCAGCGGTACCCGTACTCAGCCTTCGTGTAGTTCGGTTTACCTTTGTCGCCGGTGGCTTTCGTATAGGTCTCGTAGAACACGACCTCGATCTTGGCTCCGGGAGCTGCATGATGGTTCGTGTTGTCGCAGGGCCCCTTGAGGCCGTCTGGTTGCCAGGAGATCGCCGAGTACTTCGGTTCGTGCTTTTCCTTGTAGTCGTACCAATTCTTCTTCCAGTCATCGGCAGACGGAATATCACCGGTACGGGCTCCCCAAGTCAGCGTCTTGGTCTTGACCTCATCGGCGTCCCAATCCCGGGCACCAATGCTCTTGATCACCGAATACATCTCATGTGCCTCTTCATCGGTCGGCATGTACACCGGCGGATCCGCGAAGGCATCACCTGGGTCCGTGGCTTTGCGATGGTCTTCGGCTTTGATTCCGACTCTGTTCTGGCATTTCGACGCTGGTGCTTCGGTATCGACCCGGATGTCGCGTTTGCCTGCACCATCAGGCAATAAAGCCATCGTCCACTCCTCTTTGGATGCCCAGGTGATGCCTGGCACCAACGATCCGAGAAGCATTGCGGCGATGACGCACAGGCCCAAAGTGACCTTGCCTTTCATCGCCCATTCGGACATATTGAACGACTTACCTGTAATCCAGGCCCAGAGTCCGACGAAGATTCCTGCGACGACGAGCACGAGCACGGTGCCCAACATCCACCCGGCGATTGTGTTCAGGTCAGTCACCGGTGGGGTGATGTTTCCGAGGGATACAAACATGAGTGCGTCTCCGATGAGGGGTGGCCAAGTACGCCACCATTACTGCCCTGTCGTGTGCGGTGTTTGTCACCTCGCACTGTTCAGGACACGGTGGGCTCTCCCCCCGTCGGTGCCGGTGACGTCGGTGCTGTGATGGGGTCGACCGGGAAGTCTGTCTTCCGTCGTTCCGCGTCCAAATCCTCTGTCAGTTTCACCAGGCGCGTGCCGACTTGTTCAATCGCTGAATCACTGACAGCTCTCGTTACTCGCGTACGCATCTCGTCCGGCTGGTCACAGCCTGCCTGCACCAGGAATTGCAGGTCTCTCGTCTGGTCCCGATCGAACAGATCGCGATGCACAACCGGATTGGTTTCGAGGGTCTCTAACACGGTGACAAAATCTCTGTGCCGATCGTTGAGCTGCGTGCCGAATTCTCGTATCAGCCGCGGGTCTTTCATCTGCGCGTCGAAGTCGGTCAGTCCTTCTCGAACGAAGGCGATGAGGGCTATCCGCTCATCACCGGTGATCACGGTGGCCACGATCGTTCCTTTCGACAAATTGCTGCAATGTCAGCGCCGTGCCGGTCTGCGCCGACCCGGTAGCTGCGTCGTGGCCGAGGTTGGCCCGCAGTTCCAGTTCAGCAAGGCCGAGCGTCATCCGAGCCTGCTCAAGCTGGTCTTTCAATGCGACAGCCTTGGCTCGTGCTGGCCCGGTCGAGGGGGTGGCTGCGTTGGCGTGGGCCTTTTCCAGACGGGTGACTTCTGCCCCGACCGGGGCCAGAGTCACGAGGACGGGCATCGGCCACGTCCACCATTCTTCGGGCACCGTCCATACTCGCCGAGTCCCGAAGTGGTCGCGCCAAATCTCGCCAATCTCGAGTCCCACTACCGTGGCACCCAGCGTCCACAATGCCCACTGCATCGGGGCTGGTACCGAGGTGATCGCTGCAATGGCAATGAGCACGCCCACCGCTGTCACTGCCCAGAACATCGTCAACCGGTGGCGGGCCACCCATGTTGTCTCGACCAAGGCCACCTGTCGCAGCACTTGTGCTCCACGCTTGCCGACGGGACCATCCTCGATGGTCACCGTCCACCGTTGATTCCCGATCATGGCCATAGTGCCCATGCAAGGACGCACCAGCCGGCCAACACCAGCACAGCCGCCATGCCCATCAGCACCCGCCCTCGGCGCCCTTGGAACACCTCGGGCACACCCGGGTGCTGCGTATCGTCGTCATCCGGTGGAGCTACGAACCGCGTGTAGTGCTCCCACCGTGCCCGAACCGCGCGTCGGCCACGGTCGCGCATAAACCGGTAACCGCCGAAGGGGCCCCGATAGGACTGCTGTCGGTCCAACTGTTCGGCCACCCGGTCAGCGATTCGGGCTTCGAGCTCGGCTTCTTTCTCCCCGGTGTCCATCGACAGCCCGGTCTCTGGATCTCTTTCGTCTGTCATGTCACTCATCGTCCTTTCGTTGTCTCGCTGGTGAGTACTCCTGCCGCGACTTGCAGCAGTGATCGTGCTGTGGCCATGTATTGTCTGGCCGTGTTCCGCTCAAACCCGGTCACCGTCATGACGTGATCGACGGGAACATCCTTGATTGCCCCTGGATACGCCAGCAGCGCCTTCGCTGTGTCTCGCGCAGAAGCTCCGGCTGACCCATTCGGGGGAAGACATGCCAACAGGTCCCTGGCCCGGACGCCTCGCCCACGCACCTGGTCACGCAGCTCCATACCGGTGCGGATGACTTGGCAATGCAGGTCAAAGGCCCTCCGGCAGTCTCGCACTCGACCCGGACTGAGCCCGAACG
Organism: Brevibacterium limosum; assembly: GCF_011617705.1. NCBI lineage: Bacteria > Bacillati > Actinomycetota > Actinomycetes > Micrococcales > Brevibacteriaceae > Brevibacterium > Brevibacterium limosum. The sequence continues at coordinate 2,966,162 of NZ_CP050154.1, forward strand.
CCTTCGCCGCCATCGCGATATCGTCATCGAAGCGCATGTGAGTGAGCACCCCCACGATGAACGACTGTGTTTCCATCACCGAGGCCGCTGCCGCCAGCACCGGCCGCAACACCGACATCAGCTCCAGATGCTCGGCCACCTGTTCGGCAATGTCTGGGCCGGTCCCTCCGCTCTGATTGGTCGCTGCGGCTTCGAGGACCTGCTCGGGAGTTGCCCACCCCGACGACGATGCAACCATCACCACGTCTCCATTGGCCGGACCGTTCTCCTTCGCGATGATGTCCGACACTCGGTGACGAGCGATGCCGGTCACCCAGGCCTCGAGCAGACCCTTCGACGGATCAAATGTTGATCTCCTCGCCCAGGCGGATTCCAACACCGCACCTTCAGCATCCGGTACCCACCGCGACAGGCCAACCCTGCCCAGCCGCGGCTTGATCGTATGCTGGCTCACGGTCCTGACTGCCGCCAGCAACTCTGTGCCCGTGAAGGACGCATTCGAATCGGTCAGCTCTTCCATGACTGCATCACTATCCCTTCCCCGGTCATCCGGCCCGACGGCGACCGTGACCGCTGTCCCGGTCGCCCTCGGTCACCTCGACCTCATCGGCGGCTGCTGTCCGGTCAGATGACCGGACACCACTCGGTCGTGACCGGTCAGTCGTGACCGGTGTCCGGTCACCGTGTGTCCGGACACTGTCAGCGGTCGTGTCCGGGCTCTCGGTGACCGTGACCGCTGGTTCAGCATCGACGAGGGCACGGATCTCCGCGGTCATCTGCTCATAGATCTCCCAATCGAGAACGCTCGGCCACGCATGGTGGATCCGGCACTCTGGGCAGTTGACCCGCAGATACCCTGACGCAGCGTGGCCCGGCAGTGGACACTTCGCCTTCTGGCCTCGCCCGTGACCACCCGTGGCCGGACCCTGGCCAGGCTCTTCCACACGGTCATCGGCAACGAATTCCTCGGCCATCGCCTGCGCCCATTCGAGCCCGGACTGGCCACGCAACGCGGTGCGCACGAACGAGGCTGGGGAATGGACTGCCCGGGCTGACCGGTCACAGATGGCCTCGACGAGCCAGATCAGCCGGTCACGATCCGGGGTGACTCCCCATCCGGTCACGGTCGCCGCGACACGATCCAGGTTGACCGTCCCCGTCGCGTTGCCCGGTCGATACATCCCGAACCGGACCTGACTCCTGGCACCGCCGGTCTCATCGTGTGAAGCCCTCGCCGTCTTCGTCGTCGTCTCACCGGTTCCATCCTGTGACACGTCCTGGTCACAGTCGCTGGAACCAGACGACGACGATGACGGTTCATTGACGGTTAGAGACGCGCCCGCGTTAGTCTCCGCGCGCGGGACCCGACTCTGTGTCGGGTGGTACCCGACTCTCTGTCGGGTAAGGCCACCCTTACTCGCCGACCCGACTGTGTGTCGTGTCTTGAATTCTCGGGCCTCGGAGGGCCTACCCGACTGTGTGTCGTGGCTTGAGTTTTCAAGACCCGACTCTGTGTCGTGTCTTGAAAACTCAAGGGACGACTTTGTGTCGTGGCTTGACATGTCAGGGACAGCTTCAGTCCTCACGATCGGTGCCATCACCGTCTCGGGGTGGAACCGATACGTGTTCCCCGACTTCGCGCCAGACTTCTTGTACCGCGGTTCCATGCTCACCAGCCCCAGATCGCGGAACCGGCGCAGCGCTCGTTGCACCGTGCGCTCGTTGAACCCCGACTCCTGGGCCAGCGTGTTCTGTAGCGGGAACGCCGACCACAGTCCCGACTCGTCATCGAATGAGGCGTTGTCGGCCAGCAGCATGAGCACGAACCGTTCGGGCCCCGACAGCTCGAATCGGTCGAACACCTGTCGTCTGGCCCACGTGATCATCTCGACAGCCATCGTTCACCACCTCCTCTCGTTCGTTGTCCACCTCAATGTGAGTGCCGTGTTCACCGGGGCCTCCGCTCGGGGAAGTGCTGGTTGAGCGTGAATGGTGTGGCCACGACTTCGCCGTCGACTCTGGAATGCCACGCCACGGCTTGGCCCGCCCGCAGGATCTCGAGGTGTGCTTTGACCTCTTCCAGGCCCAGCCCAGTGGAGGCAACAAGATCGTCGAGGGAACAGTCGCTTTCCCAGTGCTCGTTGATACCGGACGTAAGGCACCACACCAGCAGCAGCTGTTCTGTGCTGAACGCGCCCGAGCAGGCCACGACTCGCGCCCAGTCCCTGGCCGCGTTGCCGACAGAATCGACTGTGTCGATCGCCGCGAGCAGGTCCAGTTGACCTTCGACTTCCTCAACGGGGTCTTCGATTGGTTTCTCCGTCATGCCCACTCCTCGATCTCGCGCACTGTGGATGTCCGTGTACTTACTCATTGGTCTCTGCCTGGAAGAGCTCAGGTCGGGCCTCACGCAGCTCGGCCAGCCTCCGACGGCCGGTCTTATCGCTGAACCCAAACTTCGCGGCCAGATCGGCCCCCGAGGTCTCCACCCCCTGGGCGGAACGGTCGCTGATGAACTCGATGATCGCTTCGCGACCGGCCACCGCTCGCATACGCCGAGGGGCCGTCTCCGATTTCGTCTCTGGCTCAGTCGTGGCGTCAGTCGGTTCCGTATCAGCCGAGGGCAGAGCAAACAGTTGTCCCGATTCGGCCGCGCTTGCGGCCCGAGCAGTCAGCCCTGCACGCTGGGCCCTGACGACCTCGAGCTCTGTCACGTGCTGCTCACGCGCCAGCTCGGCCTGCTGACGGGCTTGCTCGCGTTCGGCTTCGACTTCGAGCTGTCGACGTTCCCGCTCGGCCTGCTCGGCCAACCACGTTGCCTGAGCCTCGAGCTCGTGACGGCGTGAGATGGGGTCTTCAACGGCCACGCGGGAGAGCTGCTCCGTCGCGGCGAACACGGCCATGGGAACCATTCCGGCGATCACCGCACCGATGATGCCCTGCCAGGCTGTCTGTGCTTGCCCGTAGGCCAGAGCATGTGCGGCGTTGGCAATCACCGACAGGCTGGTGAAGGTGCCCAGCAGCAACCAGGACGGCCATGTCCGCTCACCTCGGGTTTTATGGATGAGTACAGATCCTGCGTATACGAGGATTGCGGTGTCGATGAATGCCGGAATTGCCCAATGCATCCATGACGGCAGACCCAGCCAGGCACCAACTTCCATCAGGGTGACGAACGACACCGCGAACGCGACGAGGCCCGCGAATGCAACGCCGACCGTGATGACTCGTACGAATCTCGGATCATCCGGGTTGATTCGAGAGTTCGACTTTCCCGGCGCTTTCTCTGCATGGGGTGGTGGACTCGTAGGCATAGCGGCCTCCGAACGTGTATTCTCAGCGGTGCTAGTGTTGTAGAAATTAAGCTCTTCCATGGCGCTAGCTGGGGCCGTACCTTCGGGTGCGGTCCCTTTGACGTCTTCGGGATCATGAGTTTGCGAATCCGCGGTGTCAGGAGCGTTGGTGGGGGTTTCCTTCATTGGTTCCTCCATTCGTCATCGAGCCAGTCCTGGGCCCGGTTCTGTGCATCGACGCTTTCTGTTTCGGCGTCGGCAATGGTCAGTTGCGCCAACTCGAGGCGGATATCTTCTTCCACCCAGGACTGTTCGTGAGCAATCAACTCGAGTTGATCTGTCAGTTCAGTCAGCTTCGCGTTCACACTGGCCTCGACAGGAGTTCCAGCCGCCCGGTCGGCGTGGGCGCGACCATCGGCGATCTCAGTTGCCAACGAGAGTGCGTGTAGGTGTGCCCGAGCCCATCCGCAAATGGGTGGGATCAGTTCGGGTTGGCGTTTTGTTGACTTCGCCCATTCGGTCGGGACGATATCGACGGTCCCGGACCATCCAACTGGCGGCCGAGATTGGCGGGCGTCGCCGAGGCTGGGGACCACGAAGGACTTACTGGTCCCGAATTGGCGGTCCCTACGAACACCACTCGTGAGCAGTTGCACGCCTACCGCCGCCGCGGGGACCAGGACTATGAAGAACCCGACGTTGGCAGCTAACGACAAAATCGTGCCGACCACGAACGCCACAGCACCGGTGACGACACTTCGCAGTGGTACGTCACCGACGACTGGAAGCTCGCACTGGCGGACTTCTGGCGCGACAGGGGTGAATCGTCGGTACGTCACTGTGGAACTACCAACGACGGCTAGCCGGTCACCCACACCGATTGGATCGATAAAGACAGCTGCGTCAGCACCATTGGTATCGACGATGAAGCGGGGTCCGCTGCCGAATCGCGCGAGGAACGAATGCGGCCGAATCATGACTGGTCGCCCGCGATGATTTGCAGGTTGCGGATCGTTTTACCGATTGAGCCAGTCGTGTCGGCATCGGTGATTGTCCCAACGAAGGTGCTGGCACGCTGCGTAGCGATTGCGGTGAGCAAGTCAGACAGAACCGCTGCAGTGTCCGCGACGTCTCGCCCGAGGTCTTGGATTTCATCAGCGTCGAGGGATTCCAGGTCACCCATTCCTCCGGCGAACGCAGTCTCGAGCAGCTTCGACTTCTTCTTGACCATCGTCAGTGGTGACGAGGCACCGAAGTGGAGATCATGGATTGCGCGGATCACGTGTTCACGCCCCAGTGTGTTCCCCGTTGGGCTGAGGTTCACGGTTGCCGGTTCGAGCCCGAGATCAGCTACCGACCGGTCAACGAGGTCGTCCTCGTCGAGGACCTCGGCATCAATAATGTCCTCATCAGAGGAACGTGGTGCCGGATGCGGTGTGTTTGAGGAATAGCGCTTTCCGTCAAGGCCCACGACTTCTGCAGGGGACTGCCCACTTGCGTCATTTGACGCACCTGCTGCAATTCGCCGTCGCACTGTGGGCTCGCTGATTTCAGTCGCTGACGCTATGCCACGAGTACTCATACCGGCGGCACGGAGCTCTGCAACGATCTGCTCTTCGAGTTCCTTGGGTGGGCGGAGGCTTACGTTCTGAAACTCAATGTCCAGGTACTCTTGCCACGATTCATAGCCGAGTGGGATCCAGATACGCCCCTTCCACGCTGAGGAAATTTTTACTTGGAGCGCACCATAATCAGCTTTCAGCTCATCCGTAAGCTCGCGTGCTTCAACTTTCGAGAACAGGCTTGCCAGCACCGTGCTATTCACTGGGCACCCGCCAGCGGCGAAGTGATTTCATCGGCATCGTCGAATCCCTCGACAAGCCGTGAGAAGGGGACTCCAAGCCACCGTGCGAGCTGTATGAGCTCATCGACTTTGAAGCTCCCGCGCCCGTGAAGCTTCGCTGAAAAGCTGCCCTTACTCAGTCCCAACGCTTCTGCGGCATCTTTCTGGTGGAAGCTGCGGCGGCCAAGTTCCGCACCAATATTTGCTCTCAATAGCTCTAGGTAAGTCATAGCGACAGACTATTTGGCTCACACAAACACTTCAAGCATCACGTTTGCGTGGCGCACACTGAAAGTCATTTTTCGTTGCTCGCGTCTGCCTCACACGGTAAAGTGTTTGTCATGACCATCACCGAACACAGCACAAACATCGAAACGGGAACCGCCTTCAACCTGAGGGTTTCAAACGAGATTCGCAGCTGGCTTGGCAGGCGACAGATCACTCAGAAGCGGCTAGCGCAGATGCTCGACCTGAGCGCCACTAGCTTGTCATTCCGGATGAAGGGTAAGACTCCTTGGAGTATTGGTGAGCTGGCCGAAGTCTCCTCGTGGCTTGGAATTTCGCTCGCGCAATTGCTCGGTGAGGAGCTCGTGAATGAGAAAAACCCCCATCCAATGGATGAAGGTTCCTCCGAAGTAGCGGGAGGGAGTCTCGATCTCCCGACCTCACGATTATGAGTCGTGCGCTCTAACCAGCTGAGCTACCCCGCCCCAGCGCCGCATTCCAGGCGGCACGAGAGCCCCGAAAGGGAATCGAACCCTTGACCTTCTCCTTACCATGGAGATGCTCTGCCGACTGAGCTATCGGGGCAACAGGTAAGAATTTACACGGGTTCGCATTCCCAGGGCAAATTGGGACAAAGTGACCTCACTCACAGACGATTGAGTCCGCACCGAGGCTCGCAGAAGTCCTCGCTGCCTCAGCGTCACGACCAGTGGGGATTCCTATTTCACGGGGTCGAATCGACCCGCGAGGAATCCCTGCAGACGACCGGGGTGGTTCGTGATGATCCCGTCGACCTCGGCCCCGAGGAGCTCCCGCCATTCGTTCATCCCATCCACGGTCCAAACGAAGACACCGAGGTCGTTGTCCATGATCTCGGTGACCACCGATCTGCGCATGGAAAACCCCTTGTAGGAAGGATTGATCGCCACCGCTCCGAGCTCACGAGCGATCTCGATATCTTCGGGCTTGGGAACCATGCGCAACAGGAAGCGAGCCACCATCGGCAGCATGTCTCGACAGGTCTCAAGCGTCTCTATATTGAACGACTGGACGATCATCCGGTCGGCGATTCCGGTCTCCACAACCAACTCAGAGATCCTCGCCACCGCGCCCGATGACCACTCCCCCTTGAGCTCGAGCAGAAGCTCGCCGCCTCGGTGCTGGATGTCGCGCATCACGGCCGACAGGGTGGGGATCCGCACTCCGTGGAATCCCGGACCCATCCAAGAGCCCGCGTCGACGAACGACAGCTCTTCGGCGGTGAGGCTGGCGACGGGGCCTTTGCGATTGGTGGTCCGGTCCAGATCCGGGTCGTGGAGGATCACGGGCACACCATCGGCGCTGGTCGAGGTGTCGACCTCGATGAAGTCGACTCCGAGCGCGCGAGCCGCGTCGACCGCGGCCAGACTGTTCTCGGGCACGACTGCCGAATACCCTCGATGCGCGATCACCAGTGGTCGACTCCCGGGGCCGGGGCGCTCATGGATGCCTCGTTCGTTCAGGAACTGCAGAAAGCTCATGAGTTCACCCTATGCCCTGACCGCTCAAAGTCGCATGACGGCCACCGCCACCGAGGCGACCGTACCGTCGCTGCGCCATCGCACCCACGCTCCCGCCTCGGCGCAGGTGACCGTTTCACCTCCACCTGAGCAATTCCCAGATGATGGGAAGTCAACTCGATTTCGACACAGACCGGGTCTCAGCGGATATCTTGTGAGGTACCTCACTTCCTATTTACGAAGGTTCACCATGGAAGCTATCTACGCTGCCGCGATCGTCCTCGCCTTCATCGCTCTCGGCGAGTTGGTCTCAATCTGGTCGAAAGCCCGAGTTCCCAGTCTTCTGGTCGCGATGCTCGGCATCTTCGTCTTCGCCAAGTTGGGCGTGGTCCCGGAGACGGTCATCGACGACTCCCTGCTGCTTCAGGCCTACTCGTTCCTCGTGGCACCTCTGCTCTTCCACATGGGCTCGCTGATCCCGCTGCGCGTGATGCTCAAACAATGGCGTTCTGTGATCATCGCCGTCTCAGGCATGCTCGTGGCCGTACTGCTCATTCTGGCGATCGTCGCTCCGCTCTTCGGCTTCGAAACCTTCGTAGCAGGGTCCGGCCCGTTGGCCGGCGGCATCGTCGCCACCAGCCTGACGACAGAAGGGCTCACAGCCACCGGCGCCGCCTCGTCGATCGTCGTGCTTCCTGCCCTGGTCCTCATGCTTCAGTCGCTGCCGTCGATGCCGCTGACGAACTACCTCCTGCGTCGCTATGCCACGAAGCTGCGCGACAGCGGAGAGCTGCACGAACTCGCTCGTGCCCATCACGAGGAGGAAGAGGCGGCCGCGCAGAAGAAGAAGCTCGTCACGCTGCCGGGATTCCTCGTCGACAATCAGCTGTTCATGCTCTTCCTCATCCTCGTCGGCGGATCGCTCGCGACGCTGCTGGCCGTCCCGACCCACATTCCCTCATCCATCCTCGCCCTGATCCTCGGCATCCTGGCCACTGCGATCGGCCTCTCCCCCGACAAGGCCATGGAACGGTCGAATTCGTTCGGCATCGCCATGGCCGGTGTCATCGCCATCGTCATGGCACCGCTCGTCACCGCATCCGTCCAAGACGTCATCAACGCCTTCGTCCCCACGATCACCATTCTCGTCGTCGGCGGCTCGGGCATCGTCATCGGCGGATTCGTCGCCACGAAGCTCCTGCGCTGGAAGTCCGGGCTCGGTATGTCGGTCGCCCTCACCGCCATGTACGGCTTCCCTGCCGACTACCTCCTGACGAACGAGGTCGCGCGATCGATCGCCCGTAATGACGATGAGAAGGAAGCACTGCTCAATGTGATGCTTCCGCCCATGCTCGTCGGCGGGTTCACCTCGGTCAGCGCCGGTTCCGTCGTCATCGCCAGTGTGCTTGTCAGTCTGCTCTGACGATCTCTCACCGCTCTGAAGCCTCATCCGAAAGGACGTTATGCACGAACTGCTCGCCGAGGGGAAGACCCTCCTTCCCGAACTGCAGGAGCTGCGCCGACAGCTCCACGCGAATCCCGAGATCGGCCTCCATCTGCCCCGCACACAGGCAGCCGTGATCTCTGCACTGGCCGATCTCGATCTCGAGGTGACCACGGGTCAGGACTCCACCTCGGTGGCCGCGGTCCTCCGTGGTTCGCACCCGGACAGGCCGACCGACGCCCCCGCGGTCCTGCTGCGCGGCGATATGGACGGCCTGCCCCTGGAAGAGGACACCGACGAACCGTTCGCTTCGACCAATGGGAACATGCACGCCTGCGGACACGACCTGCACACCGCGGGACTTGTCGGTGCCGCACGACTGCTCCATGCACACCGCGATCAGCTGCGCGGAGATGTGGTCTTGATGTTCCAACCCGGCGAAGAGGGGTACAACGGCGCCTCGGTGATGATCCGCGAAGGCGTGCTCGAAGCTGCCGGACGACCCGCGATCGCGGCGTTCGGCATTCATGTCACGACGAGCCCGCGAGGAATCCTCGGCACGAAGCCCGGCACTCTCCAGGCCGGCTCCAACGTCCTCAACGTCACCATCCACGGACGCGGAGGACACGGTTCGCAACCGCAGTCGGCCATCGATCCCGTGCCCGCGCTGGCCGAACTCGTCACCGCATGCCAGAACATGATCACGCGAAGCATCAGCACTTTCGATCCCATCGTCATGAGCATCACCCAGCTGAAAGCCAGCGATGCCGTCAACATCATCCCCGCCTCGGCGAGCATGGGTGCGACCATCCGGACACTCTCCGAATCGTCACTCGACATCGTCCGCTCCCGGTCTCGCCGACTGGCCGACGGCATCGCGGCCGCACACGACTGCACCGCCGAGGTCGACTTCCAGGTCCAGTATCCGGTGACGGTCAATGACGCTGCCGAGACGCGCTGGACACTCAACGAGCTCACCGGAGCGCTCGGTGCGGACAGGGTCGTCGAGCTGGATCAGCCCATCATGCCGAGCGAGGATTTCTCGTTCGTGCTGCGAGAGGTGCCGGGAACCTATCTCATGATCGGCGCGAGACGTGAGGACGTGCCGCCGGAGCGTCAGAGCGACAATCATTCCCCGAACGTCGTCTTCGATGACTCTGTGCTCGGCGACCAGGCCGCGATCCTCGCTCATCTGGCGATCGCGCGACTGAAGAAGGCGACCGGTGCGGGGCCGTCCGCCAGCTCCTGAGAGCGCTGAACTAACCGACCGAGATCAGTCCGCTCAGCGGCGTCATCGACTGCGGAAGAGATGCCACCACCGCCGAGGCGGGCCACCCGGCTCGGAGCCATCAGTGCCTCGCTCCGGGTCAGGGACGCTCGGCTCCGCCTCGGAACCGGTGTCTGTCTTCTTCGCGCGTCGTTCCCGCCAGGCCGTGACCTCGGCGTCGATATCCCGCGGAGGTGTGAAGACCGGCGGGCCGTCACGCAGGTCCATCACAGCCTCCCGCACCCGGGCGTTGAACCCGGTCAGGTAATCGCGGACCTCGGATTCGGTGGTGAAGGCGTCGACGGCGTCTTCGAGGACGGCGTTCTCCTTCTTCAGTTGGAACGCGGCCGGAGCGACGCCGTTGATGCCCTCGGCGTCCATCTTCTGCTTGATCCACCAATCGGGGTCAGAGGAACTGTGCAGCCCGCTCAGCGGTTTGCCCAAACCCGGCAGATCATCGAAATCACCGCGCTCGATGGCCCTGTCAAGGGCCGATTCGACGACGGCGTTGCGATCCTCGAGCGAATTCAGGCGCCGAGGCGCTTCGTCCTCACTCGGGTCCTTACTCATGGTCTCGCCTCTCCCCGGTCCACAGTGCCGTGGCTCCCGGCACCAGACGCCGTGGGCTGAACACCGCGGCTCGCCTCGACGCGGCACCCCGGCCAAGTGTCCTCACACGGTAGGCGCCTCGGCAAGAGGTTCGCAAGGGTGGGCACCCGGCAGCTTGAGAGCAGAGGGGACCGAACTTGGGTCACAATCGGATACTTTTCGGCGGAAATGTCCGTTTGCGACCTATTCTCGGCGCAGCGCCTGCAGTGGGCGACCACTTCTGTGCCTAGTGCCGGCGGGCGCTCCCTTGTCGGCGGGGAGATGGAAAACGGCCCCGCGTCCTGTGTTTCCACAAGTCGCGAGACCGCTTCCCTCTGCGTGGCAGATGAAGGATTCGAACCTTCGAAGGCAATGCCGGCTGATTTACAGTCAGCTCCCTTTGGCCGCTCGGGCAATCTGCCGCAGGTGGCGCTCGATGAGCACCTGAAAAGAATACAAGGCCCGGGCCCGAATCTCCAACTCGATAGACGCAGATCACAATTCGCGGCCTCGACTAGACTCGGAGGCAACAGCCACGCCCGTTCCCGACGGGTACACACCATCGCAGACTAAGGAGCATTCATGGCCAGCGAATCCTCATTCGACATCGTCAGCAAGGTCGACCGACAGGAAGCCGACAACGCACTGAACCAGGCAGCGAAAGAGATCAACTCCCGTTACGACTTTCGCGGCACCGATGCCTCGATCGCCTGGAGCGGCGAAGCCGTGCAGATGAAGGCCAGCAGCGAAGACCGCGTCAAGGCCATCCTCGATGTCTTCCAGTCGAAGCTGGTCAAACGCGGAATCTCGCTGAAGTCCCTTGAAGACGGCGAACCGTACCCCTCGGGCAAAGAGCACCGCATCGACGCCTCCCTCAAGGAGGGCATCGACAAGGACAATGCGAAGAAGATCTCGAAGATCATCCGCGACGAAGGGCCCAAGGGCGTCAAGGCCCAGATCCAGGACGACGAGCTGCGCGTGAGCTCGAAGAAGCGCGATGACCTGCAGGCCGTCATCGCCCTGCTCAAGGGACAGGACCTCGACGTCGACCTGCAGTTCACGAACTACCGCTGACTCCACCTCGGTTTGAGCTGGGCCGTCGGACGGCTCGGCTCAGCCGGTCAAGCTCGGCCGGTCGACGACTCAGGCAGCACTCCCCTCATCCCCCACCCCGCGAATATGTCGGAACACGTCATCGTCTGACGCCCGCGGACGTTCTGAGACTCGCTCATGACGGGTCGTGACACCGATCATGCATCCGTGCCGCACGTTCCCCGGTCCCCCGTCAGGATGGCGACATGTCATCCACTTTCGTCACCCCGCGGCTCTCGGCCTCGGCCCCGGGCAGCACACCCGATCGGCTGCCCATCGGTCGACGCCGGCTGCGGCGAGCTCTGTCCTTCGAAGTCATCCCACCCCGGTCCGCGGCCCAAGCGGCGCGGATGCCGGGACTGCTGAGATTCCTCGATTCGCTGGGTCCTGACTATCTGGCCGTCACCTCATCGGCCACCAGCAGCTGGCTGCAGGGCACGGCCGACTTCATCGCCGAGGTCACCTCCACGACCACGCTGCGGCCCTTGGCCCACCTCGCATGCACCGCCGGCACCGAGCCCGAGCTGCTCACCTGGATCGACCATCTCCTCAGCGTCGGCGTGCGCGGCTTCCTCGCCATCCGCGGCGACATCCCCGCCGGTCGGACGAGTCTCCCAGCCGGACACCTCCCCCACGCCGATGCGCTCGTCGGCCTCCTCCGCCGCATCGAATCCGACAATGTCGCTCGCCTGGCCGCCGGTCGCCTCGGCATCGGCGTCGCCGCCTACCCCTCGGGCCATCCGGAATCGACCGGGCCCGAAGAGGACCTCGACGTGCTCGCGGCCAAGCAGCGCAACGGCGCCGACTTCGCCATCACCCAGCTCTTCTTCGACCCCACCGCCTACTCCCGTCTGCGCCGGCGTGCCGAACATGCCGGCATCACGCTCCCGATCATCCCCGGCATCCTGCCGTTCACCGATGCTCGCCGCCTGCACACGATGTCCAGACTCTCGGGTCTGCCCGTTCCCGACCATCTCCTCGCACGCTTCGACGGAATCTCCGACCCCGCCTCGGCGCGGCGGATCGGACTCGAGATCACCGCCGAACACACCGCAGCGATCCTCGAACACGATGCCGACGGACTGCACTTCTACACCTTCAACGACCAGAACACGACCGAAGACCTGCTCACCGCACTCGAACAGAAAGGGATCTCAGTGAGCTCATTCCCACCCCAACCACCGCCTCGGCGATGGCCGCCATCGACCGACGACACACCAACGACCGCGAAGGAGAACCACGCATGACCACCCCATTCCCGAGAGCCACCGTCACCGGCTACCCGCGCATCGGCGCCCGCCGCGAACAGAAGAGAGCCTTGGAGGCCTACTGGGCCGGCCGCATCGACGCCGACGACTTCACCCGTTTCGTACACACCCTGCGCGTCGAGACCTACCACCGACTCGCCGAGCTGGGGCTGCGCGAGGACTATGCGATCCCGGCCTCCTACAGCCACTACGATCACGTCCTCGACACGGCACTGACCGTCGGGCTCATCCCCACGGACACCGGCGGCACCAACACAGGCGCTGCCGCCGGCCTCGATGCCTACTTCGCTCTCGCCCGCGGAACAGCCCAGCGCAGTCCGTTGGAGATGACGAAATGGTTCGACACGAACTACCACTACCTCGTCCCCGAGCTCGCCGACTCCACGGTCTTCACCGCCCGCCCGCACCATCTGCTCTCCCTCGTCGCCGAGGCGAGGGCCGCCGGACACCTGGTCAGACCGGTCCTCGTCGGACCTGTCACCTTGCTCGCACTGGCCAAACCCGCACCCGGTGCCACGACTCTGCCGCTCGACCGACTCGACGAGCTCACCCCCGTCTATCGAGACATTCTCACGGCACTCAGTGACGCTGGCGTCGATTGGGTTCAGCTCGATGAACCGGCCCTCGTCGCCGACATCCCCGGCACCACCGATGCCAGGCTCGCCGAGGCAGCCCGACGCACCTATGCGACGCTGAGTTCCGCAACCATTCGTCCGCAGCTGTTCGTCACTGCCCCCTACGGAAGCCTCGAGAACGGTCTGCCCGCACTCGCCGAATCCGGCATCGACGCCCTCGGTGTCGACCTGTCCGCCGCGACCCGCGGGGCCGACCCGGACTATGCACCCAGGCTGGCGGCGACCTTGCCCCCGTCGGTCCACCTCGTCGCCGGGGCCATTGACGGACGCAACGTCTGGGCCGATGATCTGGCCGCCAGCCTCGACGTGCTCACCGGTCTGGGTCGGGAATCGCTGAGCGTGTCCACCTCCACCTCGCTGCTGCACGTGCCCTATACGGTCTCCCAGGAGACCACGCTGCCCGTCGACGTCGCCTTCTGGCTGTCCTTCGCCGAGGAGAAGGTGACCGAGGTCGAGGCCCTGGCCGCCGCTCTCGCCGACGGGGCCGAAGCCCGGCCCGAGGCGTTCAACCGTGCCGAACGCGTCCGGCGCACCCGCGCTTCGTCGACCCGAGTCCACAACGCCGAGGTGGCCGCCCGCACCGCAGCCGAGGCGACCAATGACGGCTTCCGCACCGATGCTGCGACACGGATCGCCGCCCAGGAGTCGCTGGGGATCCCGGATCTGCCGACGACGACCATCGGTTCCTTCCCGCAGACAGCCGAGGTCCGTCGGGCACGGGCCGATCACCGAGCCGGACGTGTCGATGATGCCGCCTACGAGCAGGCGATGAGAGCCGAGATCGACCGGATCATCGACCTGCAGGAGGAGCTGGGTCTCGACATCCTCGTCCACGGGGAACCCGAGCGCAACGACATGGTCCAGTATTTCGCCGAGCACCTCGACGGCTTCACGACCACCGAGCACGGGTGGGTGCAGTCCTACGGGTCGAGGTGCACGCGTCCGCCGATCCTGTTCGGTGATGTGTCCCGCCCGGAGCCGATCACCGTCGGTTGGACACGCTACGCCGCGTCCCGGACACCGCACCCGGTCAAGGGCATGCTCACCGGCCCGGTGACGATCCTCGCGTGGTCGTTCGTCCGCGACGACGTCGACCTGCGGGTCTCTGCCGACCAGATCGGTCTCGCGCTGTCCGATGAGGTCGCCGATCTCGAGGCGGCGGGCATCGGCATCATCCAAGTCGACGAACCGGCGCTGCGAGAGCTGCTGCCGCTGCGCAGTCGGGCCCGCGCCGAGTATCTCGAGTGGGCGGTGCGTGCCTTCCGCCTCGTCAGTGCCCGGGTGGCCCCGCACACACAGATCCACACTCACCTGTGCTATTCGGAGTTCGGAGAGATCATCGAGGCGATCGATGCCCTCGACGCCGATGTCACCAGCATCGAGGCCGCCCGATCACGGATGGAGGTCCTCGACGATATCGCCGGATTCGGATTCGGACGCGGGATCGGCCCCGGCATCTACGATATCCATTCCCCGCGCGTGCCGACCATCGAGGAGCTGCGCGAACTCATCGAGGGGGCGCTGAAACATGTGCCTGCACAGCGGCTGTGGATCAACCCCGACTGCGGGCTGAAGACGCGCGGCTACCCGGAGGTGCGTGCCTCCTTGGCCAACCTCGTCGCCTCACGGCAGGCCATGCTCGATTCGGTCCAGGTCACGGTCTGAGCCGCCTCGGCGAGGTCCGATGGTCGGTCTGAACCGCCTCGGCGAGATCCGGGTCAGTGTTCGGGGAGTTCGAGCGGGATGTAGTACAGGCCCTTCGAGTCCTCTTCGACGCTGGCACGGAGGCGATCATCGAGGTGGATGAAGTCGTTGACCTTGATGGTGCCCTTCTGACCGCTGAGGCGGCGGATCGCGAATGCGGGGATGAGGCCCTGACGTCCCGAACCGTCGACGGCGAGCGCGTATTTCGGGCCCGTCGCGCGGACTCGGACATCGATGCCGGTGTCCTGTTCGCGCAGTTCGTCGAGTTCTCGCACGGGTTCCGGGTTCGTCAGCGCGGTGAGCTCGACGGCCAGGGTATCGGCCATGTCATCGACGGTGGCGAGCATGTTCGCCATGGCGCGGGCGAATTCTCCGTGGAGCTTGCTCGGCTTCATCGCCGCACCGGGTTTGTACATGTCCTCATGGGTGAGCTCGCTCCACGCGTCCTGGAGTCGGGTCTTCACCTGGATCTCGGCGAAGACCGGCTGACCTTGGTCCGAGGGGATGCGCAGAATGACGTGGCAGGCACGGTATCCGCTGGCCTTCGGCGGGTCCGTGTAGTCACGCGATTCGATGAGTTCGAACGAGCCGAGCTGCTCGGGGTCGCGCAGGGCAGAGAACATCATCCGCTGATCGCGCGGAGATTTGCACAGCACCTTGATGCCGACGATGTCACGGATCTGGTCTTCGACATCCTCGGTGGAGGTGATCGTCAGCTGCGGGTCGTCCTCGGTCTTCTCCGTCACCTTCGCCAGGGTCCGGGCGGCATCCTTGATCCGGTGCCCGTCGACGTCGAGTCGCGAGATGTCCTTGTCCTTGAGCAGACCCTTCTGCTGTTCGGTCAGCCAGTGCTTGATCCGCACGGCCGCCGTCTGCCAGGCGTCGAGTCGTTCGGCATACGCGCGTTCGACGATCGTCTTGAGCAGCGATTCGCTTCTCACGAGGTCTCCCCTGCCTGCCGACGGCGGATTCTGATGGACGTCCGGTGTGTGCCGGTGCATGGTGCGCATCGGTCCGGATGCTCTGACTCTACGCGGTAGACGCACCACGCCCCGGCAGCGACTCGTCTTCCCAGTGCAACGGGAGGAGAAGTCACTGCCGGGGCGTTGTGGCGTCCAAGCGGAGAACGCACCGTTGCCGGTGGGCGATGGCTCCGAGTCAGCCGCTCCGAGTCAGCCGCCTCGGGTCAGCCGCCCCGGGTCTAGTTGCCTCACGTCAGCTGCCGGCGGACGGCTGGCCGACGGATTCGGCGGTGACGTGCCCGCGCGCCTCGACCAGCATCGCCTCACGGGTGGCGAGCTTGACCCGCTCACGGCCCTCGACCTCACCGGCCGCCTTCTCAGCGGCCTCGACCCGGTGGTAGCCCTCCCAGTCGACGAAGTCGGTGCCCTTGGACTCGAGGAGTTCGACGATGGCCGACTCGTCCGGGTACACCGGATCGGTGAGCACCCCGGCTGCCCGGTCATCGAGGATGTGGCCGATGGTCTCGAGCGCATCGCCCTTGGTATGGCCGATGAGTCCGACAGGCCCGCGCTTGATCCACCCGGTGGTGTAGACGCCCTGAACGACGTCGGCGTCGGCGGCCTTGGCCTGTTCGTCGGAGTCGACGACCCGCCCCTCGTGGTTGGGGATGACCCGTCTGCGGTCGTCGAAGGGCAGCTGAGGCAGCTGGGCGCCCGCATATCCGACGGCGCGGTAGACGGCATCGAGCTCCCAGTCGTGGAAGCTGCCGGTGCCGTTGACTCCGCCGGAACCGTCGAGTTCCATGCGTTCGGTGCGCAGTCCCGTCACCTTGTCCTCGCCGAGGATGGCGATCGGTGCGTGGAGGAAGTGCAGGTGGAGGCGCCGCTTCGCTCCGGTGGGTTCACGCATGGTGAAGTCCGTGAGCGTCTTTGCGACCTGTTTGGTCTGGTTGCTCGACTCGATCGCCTGCATCGACCCTTCGTCGAACTCGAAGTCCTCGGGGTAGACGATGATGTCGACGTCCTTGACCTGACCGAGCTCGCGCAGCTCCAGCGGAGTGAACTTCGCCTGAGCCGGTCCGCGGCGACCGAAGATGTGGACGTCGGTGACGCGGGAGGTCTTGAGGCCCTCGTACACGTGGTCGGGGATCTCCGTGGTGTGCATATCGTCGGCCTGCTTGGCCAGAACGCGCGCGACGTCGAGGGCGACGTTGCCGTTGCCGATGACCGCGACGCGTTCGGCGTCCAACGGCCATTCCTGCCCGACATCGGGATGCGAGTCGTACCAGTTGACGAAGTCCGCGGCACCATAGGATCCGGGCAGATCGATCCCGGGCAGATCGAGTGCGGCATCGACGAAGCAGCCGGTGGAGAAGACCACTGCGTCATAGCGGTCGGTGAGCTCTTCGAGGCGGAGGTCGACACCGTATTCGACGTTGGAGAACAGACGGATGTCACCTCGGTCGAGAACCTTGATCAGGGCATTGATGATGCCCTTGATCCGCGGATGGTCGGGAGCGACCCCGTAGCGGACGAGCCCGAAGGGAGTCGGCAGGCGGTCGAACAGATCGATGCTCAGATCGAAATCGCGCTCCGCCTTCGTCATGAGATCAGCAGCGTAGATCCCGGCAGGACCGGCGCCGACGATAGCCACCCGGAAGGGACGAGTCATTCTCACACCTCTCTAATCAGTCCCACCGAGTCTATCGTCAATGTAGGTCATCCTTACAATGACGTGATCAAACTCGCATTTCCACGGCCTCATCGGCAGCCCGCAGTCCTCCACGCTCTGCCGTCTCGCCGACGGGCCCGCGACCCCCACCACATCCCCACCTCATTAGACTGAAGCCTGTGAGCCAGAACCCTGCCCCCGATGAGAGCGCAATTCGCCGTGCCGGCCTGATCAACGGATTCTCCGCCTACCTCTTGTGGGGCGTGATGCCGCTGCTCTTCGCGGCAGCGGCACCCACCGGCGCCCTCGAACTCGTCTCCCACCGAGTCATCTGGTCGCTGGGCTTCTGCGCCATCCTCCTCATCTTCACCGGCGGCTTCCTCCGCACCTGGCAGATCCTGCGCTCGCCGCACCTCTTCGGCCTCCTGCTTCTGGCCTCCGTGCTCATCGCCATCAACTGGACGACGTTCATCTTCGGGGTCGAAACCAATCAGCTCGTCGAGATCTCGCTCGGCTACTACCTCAACCCGCTCATCTCCATCGGCCTGGGCGTGGTCTTCCTCGGTGAGAAGCTGCGTCGACTGCAGTGGACGGCCGTGGGCTTCGGTCTGCTCGCCGTCATCATCGTCGGCATCGGCCTCGGCCGCGTCCCCTACCTTGCGTTCACCGTCGCCCTGTCCTTCGGCCTCTACGGGCTGGTGAAGAACAAGGTCGGCAGCCGTGTGGGAGCGCTCGAAGGCATGGCCGTCGAAAGCCTCGTCCTCGCCGTGCCCTCGGCGATCTACCTCATCGTCCTCGGCTCTCTGGGCCTGCAGACGTTCACCGGATTCGGCGGCTGGCACATCTTGGTCATCATAGTCACCGGGCCTGCCACAGCGATCCCGCTCATCCTCTTCAGCGCCGCCGCCCGCCGCATCCCCCTGTCCTGGGTGGGCATGCTCCAGTACCTCACCCCGACGATCCAGTTCATCCTCGGTGTCACGGTCCTCGGCGAGATGATGTCGACGACGCGGTGGATCGGCTTCTTCATCATCTGGATCGCCGTCGTCCTGCTCTGCACCGATCTCGTGCGCACGAACCGACGCCGCCGCTGACTGCGGGAGCCTCACCGAGGCGACCCGCAGTCGCCATCGCCGAGGCGGCCGAATCGTGCCGAAGCTCAGCTCAGCACCGCGAGCGCTCCCCCGGCCAGCACCGCGGCCACGGCGACGGCGGCACCCATGGCCGCGGTCGTCCTCCACCCCATGGCCCTGCCGACCATGACCATCGAGGGGATGCTCAGCGCCGGCAGGGCGATGAGCAGGGCGCCGGTGACTCCGGCACCGAC
Source organism: Brevibacterium limosum (assembly GCF_011617705.1). Taxonomy (NCBI): domain Bacteria; kingdom Bacillati; phylum Actinomycetota; class Actinomycetes; order Micrococcales; family Brevibacteriaceae; genus Brevibacterium; species Brevibacterium limosum. The sequence goes on from NZ_CP050154.1 coordinate 2,984,981, forward strand.
GCCGAGAGGCACGAGGGTGAGGATGATCGGGATCTCTCCGCCGGTGGGGATGACGAGCAGGGTGCCGATGATCGCGACGATGATGACCGCTCCGGCGCCCAATTGGGCTTCGAGGCCGTATACGCCGGTCAGCCATGGGGCGAGCAGCCCGATGAGGAAGACGAGCAGGAGATGCTCGGGCACGAGGATGACCGCGAACCGGCCCAAGGACCGCAGGTAGCGCACGGGTAGGGACGACACCGTCACCGAGGCGGGGCTCGGCTCGGGCGCCGAATCGTTCCGCCCGGACACCCACCGTCCGATCAGGGCGCTTGCCCCGACCGCGATGGCCACGGCGAAGACCACACGCACGGCCGTGTACTGCCACGGCAGGACGAGTGCCAGGAAGATGAGCACTGCAGGGTTGAGCAGCGGATTGCCCACCCAGTACGCCAGGGCCGCGGAGCGCCTCACTCCCGAATCACGCAGGCTCGCGGCCACGGCGGCCGCGCAGCAGGTGCACATCATCGACGGCATCGACAGGGCCGCGCCGACGAGGGACTGACCGGTCTGGCTGCGCCGATTCAGCAGCCGCAGCAGCCAGTCGCGGGGAACCAGAGCGTCGATGGCGGCCGCGACGAGCAGCGCCACGAGCAGGGCCTTCCACACTGCGGTGAAGTACACCAGCGTGAAGTCCCATGCCCCGGACAGTGACATCGTGTGCCCCGCGGCATCGAAGAGCGGAGTGCCCTCCCACAGCGAAGTCTCGCTCAGCGTCCACGCCTTGTCCCAGTACGGCAGCCATTTCGACCAGCTCAGACCGATCACGAGCAGCAGCGCGAGCACGCCCAGTCCGATCCAATCGGCGGCGCCCAGTCTCTGCGGAGCCCTCATCGGTGCCGAAGCCGAGGTGCGCGTCATCGCGGTACGTCCTTTGCGCCAGTGCCGAAACGGCGGAGAAACAGTCGAGAACGGTAAGGGGCAGGAACTCAGGAACTGCGGGAGACGACGGAATCGGCGAAGGCGAACAGCGCTTCCTTCACTCGTCCCTCGGGCAGCGGTGCCAATGCGGCTTTGGCCTCATCCGCCCAGCGCGACGCCTCGGCGCGGGCCCGCTCGGTCACGGGATGGGCTGCCAGGGCTGAGCGCGCTGCTTCCAACGCCTCATCGGAACTGAGGTCGGCATCGAGAAGTCGGACCACCTCGGCGGCGGTGTCATCGCCCGCAGCAGCGGCGGCGCGCACGTAGAGTACGGGCAGGGTGGGGACGCGTTCGCGCAGATCCGTGCCCGGGGTCTTCCCCGATTCCGAGGATGTCGTGGTCAGGTCGATGATGTCGTCGGCGAGCTGGAAGGCCACGCCGATGCGTTCGCCGAAGACTCGCACGGGTTCGGCGAGTTCCTGGTCGGCGCCGGAGAACATGACTCCGAACCGCGCCGAGGTGGCGATGAGCGATCCGGTCTTGTCCGCAAGCACCTGGATGTAGTGCTCGACTTCGTCGGCGTCTTCGGGCGGGCCGGCGAATTCGTTGAGCTGTCCGAGCACGAGCCTCTCAAAGGTCTCGGCCTGGACGCGCACGGCCTCGGGGCCGAGCTTCGCGGTCACCCCGGAGGCCTTGGAGAAGAGCAGATCGCCGGTGAGGATCGCCACCGAATTGCCCCACACCTCGTGCGCGGCCTTCGCGCCGCGTCGCACGGGAGCGTCGTCCATGACATCGTCGTGGTAGAGCGAAGCCAGATGGATGAGTTCGACGGCGGCAGCCGCATCGATGATGTCCTCGTTGTCAGCATCGCCGAGGCGGGCGGTGAGCAGGACGAGATTCGGACGTGCCCGCTTGCCGCCGGCGGCCAGCAGGTGCTTCGAGGTTGCGTCGGGCAGCCTGCGGGTCTGCTCGGTGACCTCGTAGAGACGGGACTCCACGGTTTCCAACTGAGTCGAGATCTCTGCCGCGAGCTGGGCGTCGTCACCGGTGAAGGTGGCCGGAGAGGCTAGGTGGCTCATGTCCTCGTCATTCGTCATAGTCGGTCTCGGCATGCCGTTGTCCTCGCCCTTGCGCTCAGAGTTCTTCACTGTGGTCTCAGCGTCGTCTGTGTGCCGTTGCTGGTGGCCGGAACGATTCGGGTCAGGGCAGAGATCACCCTGTCGATGAGATCGGCCTCGGAGACCTTCGGGTCGCGGTAGAGGTTCGCCAACAATTTGACGACGAACTCCATCACAACGTCAACACCCATACCGTACTTGATTCCGAACTGCATGAGTGCCGGGTGGCCGATGATCGAGGCGAAAACCCGGCCGAGAGTGAAGTATCCGCCCAAGGAGTCCCCGAGCAGCGCCGGGTATTCCTCGAGTCGGCGGCGCATCACGGCCTGCGGGTAGCGCGAATAGGTGGAGATCACCTCGGCGGCGATGCGCGCGGACTCCAGCGCATAGTCGATGCCCTCGCCGTTGAACGGGTTGACCATGCCGCCGGAGTCGCCGACGAGCAGCAGACCGCGGTGGAAGTGCGGTGTCCGGTTGAATGCCATGGGCAGGGCCGCGGATTTGATCGGGCCCAGAGATGTCGATTCGTCGATGCCCCACTCATGGCCCATGTCCGCGATCCACTGGTTCATCATGCCGCGCAGGTCCACGGATCTGAACTGGGGCGAGGAGTCGAGGAGGCCGGCACCGATGTTCACGGTGCCGTCGCCGAGGGGGAAGATCCACCCGTACCCGGGCAGGGTCTCGGATTCCCCGGCCGCGTTCGTCGAACGCATCTCGACCCAGGATTCGATGTAGTCATCGGCGTGCCGGGGCGTCGTGTGGTAGGCGCGGGCGGCGATGCCCATCGGTCGGTCATCGCGCTTCTCCAGGCCCATGGACACGGCCAGGCGGGAGGAGACTCCGTCGGCGGCGATGACGATCGGGGCCCTGAAGTGGGCTTCGGGGCCGACTCGGCGACCCCGGTGGTCGGTGCCCGACGCATGCACGCCCTTGATCCACCCGTCATCGCCGATGTCCGGAGACATGGCTCGCACCTGTTCGAAGAGCCTGGCCCCGGACCGCTGAGCATGACGGGCGAAGGCCTCGTCCATGCTCATGCGCGGACGGGTCAGCCCATAGTTCGGGGTGCCGTCGATGTCGGGCCAATCGAGTTCGAGCCGGTGGCCGCCGCCGATGAGGCGCAGTCCCTTGTTCGGGTGCCAGCCGTCGGAGGCCGGCAGATCCATCCCCAGGTAGCCGGCTTCCTTGACCGCACGCGGGGTAAGGGCATCGCCGCAGATCTTGTCTCGGGGGAAACCGGACTTCTCGAGGATGATGACCTCGTGCCCGGCCTGGGCGAGGTAGGCGCCGATCGCCGAGCCGGCCGGGCCGGCACCGACGACGACGACTTCGGCATCGAACTCATTCATCGTCAAGGCTTGGTCGGCTCCGCGGTGTCGGCCGCTGCTGCCGAGTCCGTGGTCGCTTCGGCGGGTTTGAGGGCGTGGTGGACGGCGACGATTCCGCCGGTGAGATTGCGGTACTTCACCTGGTCGAAGCCGGCGTCGAGGATCTGGTGGGCGAAGGCGTCCTGGTTCGGCCAGGCGCGGATCGACTCGGCCAAGTAGACATAGGCCTCCGGATTCGAGGACACGGCACGGGACACGGCCGGCAGGGCCCTCATCAGGTATTCCTTGTACACAAGGCTGAAAGCATCGAACGTCGGGGTGGAGAACTCGCAGATGACGAGGCGTCCGCCGGGCTTGAGCACGCGCAGCATCTCGTCAAGGGCCGTATCGACGTCATTGACGTTGCGGATGCCGAAGGAGATCGTGACGACATCGAAGCTGGAATCGGCGAAGGGCAGATCCATCGCATCGGCGTAGATGAAATCGATCTTCGGGTGCCGGCGTCGCCCCTCGGTGAGCATTCCGGTGGAGATGTCCCCGGCCACCACCTCGGCGCCGTGGTGAGTGAACGTCATCGACGAGGTGCCGGTTCCAGCGGCCAGATCGAGTACGCGCTCACCGGGTCCGGCGGCGACGGAATGGGCGACGGTGCGCCTCCAGGCTCGGGCGAGTCCGAAGGAGAGGACGTCATTCGTGAGGTCGTATCGGGACGCGACATCATCGAACATCGACGCGACGTCGGCGGGCTGCTTGTCGAGCTTGGCACGGTTCATGACCACATTCTCTCAACACCTGAACCGGGAGGGCGAATCCGGATCCCGGTCCGCCGACATCCTCGTCTAGAATCGAGGCGACATGACTTTGACTTCCGGCACTTCCGACATCCTCTCCGCCCCTCCGCGCCTGCACGTGCGCTCCCGTTTCGTCGACGACGTCGATCCCGGGCCCGGCTTCCCCTTCGAATCAGGCCTGCCCACGACCGTGGAGCAGACCCTCGAACTGCTGCCGACCGACGGCTTCTCCTGCTGGGTCCGTGATACCTCCGGACTCATCGGCTTCGGCCGCACCCTGCGCATCCGAGCCCGCGGTCCCGAGAGGTTCACCGACCTGTCGGATGCCTGGAAGGCCATCACCGAGGCGGCTGAGGTCGAGGACGAGGTCGATCTGCTCGGCTCCGGACTCATGTGCTTTGCCACGGTCGCGTATTCGGGCGAATCCGCTGTCGATTCGATCATCCACGTCCCCGAGTTCGTTCTCGGTCGTCGCGGCGGCCGTGTGTGGCTGACCTCGATCTCGACAGCCGAGGTGCCTCCTCTGCCGCCGATCCTCCAGGCCGAACCGCTGCAGCGCGTGCACTCCGCCCGCGCCGAGGCCGGGGACCTCGATCCCGAGAGGTGGTCCCGGCTCGTCGAGCAGGTCGCTGACATGCTCACCCCGATCGACACCTCGGCGGAAGTGGACGCGTTCTCGGATGATCCGACTCTGCGCAAGGTCGTCCTCGCCCGTGACGAGGTGGTCACCACCGAGGAGGACATCGACGTGCGTGCGGTGCTCGGCGCGCTCAACCGCAGCTACCCGAGCTGCTGGACCTTCGACATCGCCGGTCTCATCGGGTCGACCCCGGAGCTGCTCATCGGAGTCGAGAACAACAGAGTCACCTCACGTGTCCTCGCCGGGACCTACCGGGTGGAGAAGAACCCGATGGAGGAGATGCCGGCGGCCCGGAAGCTGCTGAGTGCCCACAAGGACAGCACCGAGCATGCATTCGCCATCGCCTCGCTGCAGCGCAGCCTGGGTTCGGTCGCCGAGGATGTCACCGTCGATGAGCGCCCCCACCTGCTGCCCTTGGCCAATGTCATCCATTCGGCCTCGGACGCGCAGGCGAGCCTCTCCCCCGACTCCGGGCTCACCGCCCTCGACGTCGCCGCAGCGGTCCACCCCACTGCCGCCGTCGGCGGGTACCCGCAGGCGAGCGCGGTCGCCCATGTCGATGAACTCGAACCCCTCGACCGCGGCCGTTACTCCGGCCCTGTCGGGTGGATGGACGGGCGCGGCAACGGCCAGTTCGGCATCGCTCTGCGCTGCGGTCAGCTCGAGGATCGCAATCGGATCCGGCTGTATGCCGGTGCCGGGATCATGCCCGATTCGGATCCCGCCACCGAGGTGGCCGAGACGAATGCGAAGCTCGCTCCCATGCGTCGGGCGCTCGGTCTCGACCGAGACTGACTTTCCGTCGTTCACCGTTACTCCCGGCGCTCCAGGTGCCGATGACAGTTCCGAAGCTCAGTGCGACGCGGTCACCTCGATGATGCGGCGGGCGCTCGTGCCTGTGTTCCGCTCTCCGTCGAGCATGCCGAGAGTCGCTTCGAATTCCTCCGCGCCGGTGACCTGCACATGGTCCCAGCCGTAGGCGGCGGCGAGGTCCTCGAATCCGCGTCCGTGCGGGACCGTGAAATACCGTTCCAAGAAGCCTTCGAGGTGGGACTGGGAATGTTCGAGTCCGGAGAAGATCGCTCCCCCGTCGTCATTGAGCACTACGATCGTCACGTTCCCGGCATCTTCGGCACTCGGGGTGAGGAGTCCGCCGATGTCGTGGAGCATGGCAATATCGCCGATGAGCAGGACCACTGGTTCGCCCAGCCCCAGGGACAGCCCCGTGGCGGTGGAGACCAGTCCGTCGATTCCGGCCAGCCCACGCGAGGCGTGGATGCGGGCGCGGATGTCGGTGGCGTCGCTGAGGTAGCGCACCGAGTTCGAACTCGCCACGAACAGGGTGATGTCCTGTGCCGCCAGATGCTCGGTGATCGCCCGTGCGGTCGACTGGAATTCCCTCGCCGAGGCGGGGCCTGAGGATCCGGTGGTTTCCGGTTCCGCGGACCGGTCTGCCCGAGCAGCTGCAACCAGGGACGTCCCGGCTTCGATCCACGCGCGCGCCCAGGTCGGTCCCGAGGCGGCGCTGCTCTGTGCCTCTCCTGCGGCCGTCGAGTTGACGGTCGTCTCATCCGTGACGGTCAGGTCAGCCGCGTCGATGTCGTCGGGCACCCGCTGCACATCCACCGATTCGTCGGCGAGCAGGGCGGCGACGGATCTGGTCAGGGTCGGTTTGCCGTGGACGATGACGGTGCGGATCGCCTCGCGCAGCTCGGTGCGGTCGCCGAGCACGCGGGCATGAGCAGGCACCGAGGGTGAAGGTTCGGCTGCCCTGCCGGCCGAGTGTGTCGACGTCCACGCCAGCGTGCTCGAGGGTTCGGCGAGCATCGGAAGGTGATGGTCGGCGGCCAGCGTCCGCAGGGACTCGGCCGGATGGCCGCCGGCGTCTCCGGCGACGATGACCGTCCCATCGGTGATGGTCACACCGACGCTCGCACGCGGTCCGGGTGCTGCAGAGTCCGGCGCGATCTGTGCAGAACGCCGCCCATCACCCGCCGTACCGGTCTCGATCAACTCGCCGATCTCCTCCGACCACGACCTCAACTCGTCTTCGGTGGGGACGAGCGGGGTGTCGAACTGCACATTGAACTGGACGGGGCCGGCCGCCTCGGCGAGGGTGCCTCCGATTCGCCCCGAGGCCGCGGTCACGGCCCCGGCCACCGCACGGCCGACCGCTTCGGCGGTGTCGCCTGCGGGAATGTCGAAACGGGCACGAACATCCGAGAGCACCTGCGACTGATCATCGATGGTCTGGTTGGCTCCGGTCGCCCGCAGCCGGGCAGGACGATCCGCGGTGAGCGCGAGCAGCGGCAGGTGACCGTACGCGGCTTCGAGGACGGCGGGATGGAGATTGGCCACGGCCGATCCGGATGTCGTCACGACCGCCACGACGGACTCGCTGCCGCGGGCACGCAGACCGCGAGCCAGGCCGAGGGCGAGGAAGGCGGCATCGCGCTCATCGACGCGCACATGAGTGCGGATCAGCCCCGCCTCGGCGAGAGGGGCCACCGCGTAGACCAAGGGAGCGGACCGCGAACCAGGGGCAAAGACGACGTCACTGACCCCGGTCAGGACCAGGCTTCGGGCAATCTGCTGCGCCACCGCGCTCGAATTCGACATCACCTGATATTCAACCACTTGACCACCTGTGGTTCATCTCTGCCCTCTAGCCTCGAGAAATGCGCCGCTCGTTGATCATCGCGATGGGAGCACGAGCCATCCGCACCCTGACCGCGGCTCGCTCCCAGCGCGGACGCTACCCCGCCCGCGACCAGAACACCTCCTTCCTCGGCCCCGAACCCCGCGGGAAGGACGCCCGGACCTGGCATATCCGTGACAAACGGAAACTCTCACCGAGGCTGCGCGAATTCTTCCTCTACTCCCCCGCACTCGGCCGCACCGTCGGGGTGCGTGTGCTGCTGCCGGGTGTTCCCGCCGAGGTCAGCCCCGTCATCTGCCTCTTCCACGGGGGCGGCGACGATTTCCGGTCATGGACGGATTTCGGATCCGCCGAGGAGCTCACCCTCGACTCGCCGTACCTCGTCGTCATGCCCGACGGCGGGGCCGGGACGTATTCGCGACTGGCCGTCGGCAGCGAGGTCCACGACTGGCCGCGCTTCCACACCGAGGAGATCCCGGCCTTTCTCACAGCGAACTTCTCCGTCGACTGGGCACCGGGCAGCCAGCTGCTGGCGGGACTGTCGATGGGCGGTTACGGGGCGATGAAGTACGCGGCCTGGCATCCGGACCGGTACGGTTCGGTCGCCGCGTTCTCCTCTCCCCTGGATCCGCTGTCGACCGTTCCGGCCTTCGACATCATCGCGATGCGCGAAGGCGCCCGGTCGCTGAGCCTGTTCGGTGATCCCGGCCTCGACCGCAGCGAATGGCTGGCGAATTCCCCCTATGCTCTGGCCGAGAATCTCCGCGGTCTCGATCTGTGGTTCAGCGCCGGATCCGGCAGCCTCGAAGGGGCGAAGGATCGCGACCTGCTGGAGTCGATGATCAGCTCTCAGGGCGAGCGCTTCTCCGCCCGTCTCAACGCCCTCGGCATCCGCCATTCCTGGTTTCCGCGCACCAGCGGTCTCCACAACTGGCCGAGCTGGGAACGGGAACTCGGAGCGTGGCTGAAGACGCTCGCCAAACGACGCGACTATGCGAGTTCGGACCGTGACCGGACCGATCGCGTGGCCGATGGCGGACAATTCACCTATCTCAGCGGTCATGCCCTCTTCGACATCCACGGTTGGCGGGTGGAGATCTCCCGTCGTCGCGGGCAGGTCGTGCGCTTCGACGCCGTCAGTGCCGCCGGTTTCTCCCTGACCGGCACCGGCAGCTTCCGTGTACGCACTCCAGCGCTCTTCGATCCCGGCCGACGCTACGACATCAGTGTGTCCGGGCCCGGCGGAGACAACGCCTACCAGCAGAAGGCGGACAAGAAGGGGCGGCTGACGTTCACCGGTCGGCTGGCCGCGGCCATGCACGATCCGATCATCCCCGGGAAGCGCACTGCGCACTTCACCGCGCTGGGACAGGACGAAGTGACCGCGGTGAGGATCTCCTCGGCGCCGGTGGATGCGGCAGAAAACCGCAGGCACAGCTCGGATGAGGTCGACAGGGCGGCGGCCGATCGCCGACACACAGCTGCGGCCGAGGCCGACGGTAAGGCGGCGGTAGACGAAGGGCTGTACACAGCTGATGATCCGGATCAATTACCCGGAGAAACGACGCAAGCGCCCGCTGGCGTCTATATTGAGAGCGGTCGCGAATCGTCGGCCGCTGATTCCTCAGAACGCTGACCAGAGAGGCACACAATGCAACGCATTCTCCCAGCCATCGCTCTCGTCGCCGGACTCTCCCTCGCTGGCTGCACTGGCGGAGGAGACGAGCCGGACCAGAGTACGGACACGGACGGCGGATCCTCGTCGGCAGCCGAAGCGCAGCCGGAAGCCGAGAAGCTGGACGAAGCCCAGCTCAAGGAGATCTTCGAATCGACTCAGGCTGACGGTCAGTCGTTCAAGAACGGCGGCGCCACTGGCGAAATGGCCAAGGCCCTGGAGGGTTCGGAGTTCGAGCCTGCCAAGTGCAGGGACATCACTCTCAACCTGATCGATTCGAAGCTCGTCCAGGGCGGCACGAGTGTGACTGGAGCCTCAAGCGACAACGTCCTGTCTGCGGGCCTCTCCAGCTTCGACAGCGTCGACGATGCTCAGACGCAGCTCGACGGCACTGAGAATGTCGCCGAAGAGTGCAGCGATGTGAAGTTGACGACCGCTGGCCTCGAAATGCAGGTGAAGATGAAAGCTTCTGACCCCGATGTGGCCGGAGCCGATGAGACCGCCGGAATCGTCGCCTCAGTCGAAACCGGAGGACAGACCGCCACCGAGATTCGCTATGTTGCCGCACGTGTCGACAACAACCTTGTCGCTGTGACCAATGTCGCTGATGTCGAAGAAGCGACCGTGACGAATGCCGCTGACGCTTTCGTCGAGTCCGTGAAGAAAGCCGGCTGACTCGGTTCACCCGCGGGTCGGTTCAGGCAGAATCGCCGCAGCTGCGCAGGGCGCTCCAGCAGTCCTGGAGCCGGTCGGCCCACCATGCGAATCGTCCCGGATCCACCGCCAGCTGCTGCAGGCGGTCAGGGTCCGGGACGATTCGCGTCACCGGGATGGCCCCGTCGACCGGAGTCAGGGCCTCGTCCTCGGCGACGACATCGGCGGTGAAGAGTCGGCCGGTGCCCAGACCGCAGGCCACCCGATCACCGAGGATGTCCCGGCTGCGGTCGGTGTGCGGCAGCCCGGCGGCGAGTTCGGCTCCGGCGGCCAGGCCGACGGAGGACTCGAGAGCCGAGGACACGACGGCCGGCAGGCCCGAGGCGCCGATGACGTCGAGGGCCGCACCGACTCCACCCAGGGGCTGGACCTTGACGATGATGACCTCGGCGGCGCCGAGCTCGGCCACGCGCAGCGGATCCTCGGCCTTGCGGATCGATTCGTCGGCGGCGATCACGATCGGCAGCCCTCTCCGAGCGAGTTCTTCGCGCAGCTCTGCGAGCTGCTCGACGCCGGGCACGGGCTGTTCGAAGTATTGGAGATCGAAATCGGCGAATGCCTCACACACATCGACTGCTTCGGTCAACGTGTATCCGGCATTCGCGTCCAGCCGCAGAGTCGTGTCCGGGAAGAGCCTGCGGAACTCCCGCAGCCGCGCCAGGTCATCGTCAAGGGAGGCGAGGCCGTGTTCGGCGACCTTCGCCTTGACGGTGCCGACCCGACCGTAGCGGGACAGGATCGATTCGACCTGATCCGGCGGGCAGGCGGGCAGTGTGCCGTTGACGGCGACGGTTTCACCGCTCCCGTCCGGGGCCGGAACGGAACCGCGCACGGGGTCTGTGGAGTCGGCCGCCTCGGCGAGGGCGGTGTGCTGCGGGATCAGCCCGGAGAATTCGAGGGAGGCGCGCAGCCACCGGCTGGCCTCCTCGATGTCGTATTCGACGAACGGGGAGAACTCCGACCACCCTGCAGGGCCGGAGAAGAGCGCCGCTTCCCGCTCGGTGATCCCCCGGAAACGGGTGACCATCGGCAGCCGCACCACATGCAGATCCTCGATGACCTCAGCGAAGCGTTCGGGCAGATCGAGCGGTGCGGAAGCGACGGGTTCAGGGGCATGTGCACCGGGGTGCGGTCGCGCAGTATCGGCCATGCCCCCAGACTAACGCTCACCGGCCGACCCGGGACCGTGCGGGAAGGGCCAAGCGCTAGGCTTGGGGCCATGACGGTTTCAGACATCTTCGACCCCACGGCCTGGCGCGAAGTCTCCGGCTTCGACTTCACCGATATCACCTATCACCGGGCCATCGACCCCGCCACCGGCGATGACATCGGCTGTGTGCGCATCGCCTTCGACCGCCCCGAGGTCCGCAACGCCTTTCGCCCGCACACGGTCGACGAGCTCTATCGTGCCCTCGACCATGCCCGCCAGACCTCGGACGTCGGCGCCGTCCTGCTCACCGGCAACGGCCCGAGCGAGAAGGACGGCGGCTGGGCGTTCTGCTCCGGCGGGGACCAGCGCATCCGCGGCCGCTCCGGCTATCAGTACGCCTCCGGTGAGACCCGAGAGAGCGTCGACCCGGCGCAGGCCGGACGGCTCCACATCCTCGAGGTCCAGCGTCTCATCCGCACCATGCCGAAGGTCGTCATCGCCGTCGTCCCCGGTTGGGCCGCCGGCGGCGGGCACAGCCTCCACGTCGTCTGCGATATGACCATCGCCTCGGCTCAGCATGCGAACTTCAAGCAGACCGATGCCGATGTCGGCTCGTACGACGCCGGCTACGGTTCCGCGTATCTCGCGAAGATGGTCGGTCAGAAGAAGGCGCGTGAGATCTTCTTCCTCGGCCGCACCTATTCCGCGCAGGAGATGGCCGATATGGGTGCCGTCAACGAGGTCGTCGACCACGCCGAACTCGAAACTGCTGCCCTGCAGATGGCACGCGAGATCCTCGGCAAGTCCCCGAACGCGCAGCGCATGCTCAAGTTCGCCTTCAACCTCGTCGACGACGGGCTCATGGGCCAGCAGGTCTTCGCCGGCGAAGCCACCCGTTTGGGCTATATGACCGACGAAGCCGTAGAAGGCCGCGACTCGTTCCTCGAAAAGCGCGACCCCGACTGGTCACCGTTCCCCTGGTACTACTGAGCCCGGTCCACGCATGACTGCACGCGAACTGCGCCCCGACGAGCTGCCCGACGCCATCGATCGGGCGCTCGCCGGCGAATCGATCCTCATCCTCCCGTCGGATCGGGATGGTGCCGTCACCGAGGCGGCTCCAAATGTGTGGGCCGGTCACGGCCGCGCCCCGGCCCTCATCCTCTTCACCTCCGGGTCGACGGGGACGGCGAAGGCCGTGGCTCTGTCCGCCCGAGCACTGACCACCTCGGCGCGGGCGACCGAACGGTTCCTCTCCGGACCCGGCGACTGGCACCTGTGCCTGCCGGTCAACCACATCGCCGGCTTCCAAGTCGAGCTGCGCGCCCGCTTGGCCGGCCGAGCACCGATCAGAGCCGCCTCGGCGAGGTTCACGGCCCAGTCCTTCACCACAGACGTCGGCGACCTGGTGGAGCGGGCGGGCGACCATCCCACGTACACGTCCATCGTGCCCACTCAACTCCACCGGATCCTCGAGGACGACCGCGCCACCGCGGCGGCGCGACGGGTCTCGCACATCCTCCTCGGCGGGGCGGCGATCTCACCGTCGCTGCTCGAGCGCGCCGAAGCCGCGGGACTGGCGATCGTGCGAACCTACGGGATGAGCGAGACCGCGGGCGGCTGCGTCTATGACGGGGTCCCCTTCGACGGGGTCGAGGTGACCATCACCGAGGCGGGAACGATCGATCTGGCCGGACCCGTCGTAGCCGACGGCTACGTCGAGATCAGCGCCGACCGGACCATCGCCCCGATCGTCTCCCCCGACCTCACCGTCGACGAGGCGGGACGGCCGACCATGCACACCAGCGATCTGGGCCGGATCGATTCCGGCGTGCTCAGTGTGCTCGGTCGTGCCGATGACATCATCGTCTCCGGAGGCACGAACGTCTCCCCTCATGCCCTGGAGACCGGCCTGCTGCCGAGCTGGCAGAAGGCGGGAATAGCCGAGATGCTCGTGACCTGGGTGCCCGACGAGGAGTGGGGAAAACGGATCGTCGCGCTTGTTCGGCTCGCCGACGACAATGGAGCCGGAGCGGAGAATCCGCGAGAATCGGCACAGCGACTCAATGCCCTCGACCACGGGATGACGGGGCAGCTGCTGCCGCAGCTCGTCTTCCCGGTCGCCGAGATCCCCCACCGGTCGATCGGCAAACCCGATCGCAGCGCTGCGGCCCGGATCGCCGCCGATCTCATGACGGCCGGACCGAATACCCATACCGGTGAACAACCGGTAATATAAGACGGCTCCACAACTCAACAGGAAGGGGAGCGAGACCTATGGCTGATGCCGCACAGTGGATTTCTGGAGCTCGACTGCGAACTCTGCCCCTGGCTCTCGCACCTGTCCTCATCGGAACCGGCGCCGCGATCGGTTCTCTCGGCGGATTCACCGCGTTCATCCTCGACGACATCTCCGGCACTGACGACCATGTCAGCTTCGGGCAGATCCTGCTGCGCGGTTTCCTCGCCCTCCTCGTGTCACTGTGTCTGCAGATCGGTTCGAACTACGCCAACGACTATTCCGACGGCATCCGCGGCACCGATGACGAACGCGTCGGACCCGTCCGGCTGACGGCGACCGGACTGGCCGAACCACATGCCGTCAAACGCGCGGCCTTCATCTTCTTCGGTCTGGCCGGAGTCGCGGGCATCGTGCTCATCCTCATCTCACAGGCGTGGTGGTTCCTCGTCGTCGGAGCCGCCGCCGTCGCCGCCGCCTGGTTCTACACGGGCGGCAGACGGCCCTATGGCTATATGGGTCTCGGCGAGGTCTTCGTGTTCGTGTTCTTCGGCCTCGTGGCGACCCTGGGCACGATGTGGATGCAGGTCGACCATCTCAGCCTCAGCGGCTGGGCCGGCGCCGTGGCGATCGGATCGTTGGCATCTGCCGTACTCATGGTCAACAACCTCCGCGACATCCCTACCGACATCGAGGCGGACAAGATCACTCTGGCCGTGAAGATGGGCGACAATGCCGCACGCATCACCTACGCAGTGCTCGTGCTGCTGCCGTTCGCGCTGCTGGCGCTGGCGATCCTCGACGGTCATCCCGCTGTGGCGCTGGCGATCCTCGCCCTCGTCCCGGCGCTCAGTCCGCTCAAGACCGTGCTCAGCGGCACGACGGGCCCAGGGCTGATCCCGCCGATCAAGTCCACGGGACTGACCGGGCTGGCCTTTGCCGGGCTGATGGGCCTCGGCCTGGCGCTCTGAAGCGCCTCGGCCGCGGCCTCAGCTCATTTGGGCTGGTCGCGGTCGTCGCCGAGACGCTCTTCGACGATCTCATCCTCTGCCGCTTCATCGGCGCCGACGCGTTTGGGCTTGGACGCCCGCTTGGCCACCTTCGTTTCGATCTCGGTCGCCGCTCGAGCGCGGAGCTTTCCGAGGAACAGGTAGCTCAGCAGTGCGCCGATGATGATTGCGGCGATTGCCATGACCAGATTGAGGCCGAGGAACGGGAACAGGACGAGGCCGACGGCGATGATGAGGCCGAAGCGAGCGAGTGTGTAGAGCCAGAAGGTGCGCATTGTCCTCATTTTAGCCTCCGATCGTGACAGTCTTGTCACCGCCCGCTGGAGGCCGCGTTCAGGTTGGTGGACTATCCTTGATGCATGGCTCGACTACTCATTGCCGCGATCGTCCTGGCGGCAGCGGTGACACTGTACGGACTCTTCGATTGCCTGTTGCGTGATCGGGGTCTGATTCGAGTCCTGCCCAAACCCGCGTGGGCGCTCATCATCCTCTTCATCCCCGTCCTCGGGTTCATCCTCTGGTACCTGTTCGGACGCGGTTCGGAAGACAAGCCCTCTCGCGGTACCCGCCCTCGCGGGCAGGTCGCTCCCGATGACGACCCGGACTACCTGCGACAGGTCGATCGCGAGCTCAAACTCGGCAAGCATGCGCCTCCGGCTCAGGACGGCGACGAGAAGGAGCCCCCGCGCGAAGACTCCGAGAAGTCGGATGACGACAGCGATCCCGCTGATTCCTCCGCCGACACCGATGACCGGGGAAGCAAGGGAGACGGCCGCGGCCGCTCCAACTGAGCCTGCCCCGCACGCGTCAGCACACAGTCGCCGACTCTGGAGCCCCTTGGGCCACGTCCCGTTCGCAGCGGTGGGGACGCGTTTGAACCACATCTCGTTCGCCGCGGTGGGGCATTCGAGCCAGATCTCGTTCGCCGCGGTTGGGGCACACAGTCACATGTCGACCGTCGGCACGGTCACAGCGGCGTCGTTGCAACGGCACGATCCGACGAATCGGTACACCTTGTTCTGAACTGCCCACCGAAGAACCTGATGAGTTCAGAGAAGACAAGACCACAACCGTCTTCGGCCCGCGCTTCTGTCGGTGCCGAGACCTATTCGGCCCAACCGCGAAATCCCCTCGCTGGAATCACGACTGACGCCGCCGC
Source organism: Brevibacterium limosum (assembly GCF_011617705.1). Lineage (NCBI taxonomy): Bacteria > Bacillati > Actinomycetota > Actinomycetes > Micrococcales > Brevibacteriaceae > Brevibacterium > Brevibacterium limosum. The sequence continues at coordinate 3,000,367 of NZ_CP050154.1, forward strand.
AGCCAGCCACTCCACGCGTACAGTACGCTGACGGCCCAGTTCGAGGTGAATAGCACACATTTGAACTTGGGCTATTCAACTCGGACTGGGCCGTCAGCAGATCTGGTTGCCGATGCGGTACGTTCGAGCGGCCTGGAGGCGGCCTGACGAGTCAGTCGAGGCCGGAGTACGAGTGCAGGCCGTTGAAGTACATGTTGACGACGGTGAAGTTGAAGATGACCGAGGCGATGCCGATGAGGTTGAGCACGGCCACCTTCGTCGGGCCCCAACCGCGGGTCGCACGCGCGTGCAGGTACGCGGCGTAGATGACCCAGACGACGAACGTCCAGATCTCCTTCGAGTCCCAGCCCCAGTAGCGGCTCCAGGCCACCTCGGCCCAGATGGCGCCGGCGATGAGGGTGAAGGTCCACGTGATGAAGCCGACGGCCGCGATCGTGTACGAGGTGCGCTCCAAGTCGGTGCTCGAAGGCAGACGGTGCAGGAACCGCAGCCACTTCGGATCCTTGGTCTCGTGCACGCTCTTGAGGATCTGGAAGACAGCGAGGATCGCAGAGATGTAGAGCAGAGACGTCGAGAGGATCGCGATCGGCACGTGGATGGCGATCCAGTACGAGTCCAGGGCCGGAATGAGCTTCGCGGCCGGGGTGTAGAAGACGGTGATCGCCAGACCCAGGCACAGCAGCACTCCCCCCGAGACGAACGTCCCCAGGTAGCGCACGTCCTTCTTCGTCAGCACGACGAGGTAGACGATGACGGTGATCGCGGTGGCGGTGAGGACGTACTCCATCATGTTGCCCCACGGCACACGGGAGACAGACAGGGCACGGGTGAGCACTCCGCCGACGTGCAGCAGCATGGCGAGCACGAGCAGTGAGGTGCCGATGCGGGCTCCGCGGTGCTTGTTCTTCCGGGACGACTTCACCGCCCCGGAGTCATCGTCGTCGGGCCGGTCGAGGACCGCAGTCGTTGCCGTCTTCCGGTTCGTCCGCCTCACCGTGCTGGCCTTGGCAGAGCTCGCGATCTCGGACTCCGACGACTTGAGCTCACGCGCGCCGAAGAGATCGAAGGCGTAGAAGATCATGGCGACCGCGTAGACGATCATCGCCGAGATGACCAACTGGTTCGACCACATTGCGAGGTCAGTGTTGACGTCCATTCATCCTCCGCACCACAAGAGTGCTCTTCTATCGCATGCTGTCTGACTGTCCGTACGCCCGCCCGACTCCGTGAAGTAGCCGGAGACGGTACGCACTCCGCGGCTATTCTACTCCGCGTAGTACTTCGGGTTCATCTTTCGTCGTCATCGCCGTCTTCGGGTTCCGGATCGCGCAGGTTCTTCACCAGGTCTGCGACGGCGCGTTCGACCATGGGATCCTCGCCGCGGGCCAGGGCGGCCACCTCGGCGTCGCCGTTCCTGATCCGGACCCACACGCGACGGCGAGGCACGAACAGGGACAGGCCGAGGCCCGCCAGGACCAGAATCGCGCTGATGAGCATGAGTGCCTGCGTCGGGTCCTGGGAGATGTCGACGGCGATGTACTTCTTCACTCCGTCGAAGGTCACCGAACCGCCGTCGGGCAGCTTCTGCGTCTCCCCCTCGGCGAGCTGGATGACGAGCGGATTGCCCGAGTCATCGGTCATCTCCGTCATGTTCTCGGCGTCGAGGGAGTACACGGACTGCGGGACGCCCGAATCGAGGCCGAGGTCACCGGTGTAGCCGCTCATCACGAGGTAGGGGTTGCGCAGTTCGGCGAAGCTCGAGATCAGCTCTCCGTCCTGGTTCTGGGCCGCGGTGGGCAGGAACACCCCGACGAAGCCCATCTGCGTGCCGGCCGAATCCGGGACCTTGATGACGCCCTCGGAAGAATATCCGGGATCTCCTCCGTCCGGGATGAACACCTGCGGACCGGAATGGACGATATCGCCCTTCGCATCGCGCACGGTCACCTCGGGGGCGTAGCCGTTGCCGGTGAGGTAGACGCCGACGCCGCCCACGCGCACCGGTTCGTTGACCTTGAGGACGTGCGATTCGCTGTTCCCGTCCGCCGTCGTCGTCACCTTCGCATCGAAGCTGCGCGGCTGACCGAACTGGTTGCCCGTCGCCTGATCGTCGAAGGTGGAGGTGAAGGAATCGAGTTTGAGTCGGAAGTCGGGCAGATTGTCCGCATCGTAGTAGGAGCCGGGTTCGAAGGAATCGTAGGAGACCAGCGAATTCGAGAACGTCTCACCCTCGACGAGGATGCGCTGACCTTCGTAGCCGAACAGCGATCCGATCGCCATGGTCAGGGTCGCCATGAGCAGGGCGATATGGAAGACGAGGTTGCCGGTCTCTCGCAGATAGCCGCGTTCGGCGGCGATGTGATCGGACTGTCGGTTGATGCGGTACCCGGACTTCTTCAACCGGGCTTCGGCGGCGTCGAGGAACGTCTCATCCGCGTCGTCGCGGGTCTCCGCGCCGCCCTGCGCCGAGGCGAAGGCGGCGTATCCGGGCATCCGGGACAGCCGCCTCGGTGCTTTGGGCGGGGACGAGCGCATCGCCTTCCAGTGCTGCTTCGTCCGCGGGATGATGCAGCCGATGAGCGAGACCATCAGCAGCAGGTAGATCGCGGAGAACCAGATGGACGAGTACACGTCGAACATCTGGATGGTGTCGAGGAACTGCCCCCAGGCACCGTTGTTCTCCAGGAACGTGTTCACACGGCCCGGGTCTTGGATGCGCTGCGGCAGCAGAGATCCGGGGATCGCGGCAAGAGCGAGGACGAGCAGGAGGATCAGAGCCACACGCATCGTCGTCAGCTGGGTCCAGGCCCACCGGCACATCCCGAGGAAACCGAGCTGCGGCTGGGTCACGGTCGACTTCGCGGCAGGTGTCTTCCCTTGCTTCGGCGTCGGTTTCGTGCCCGATTCCGGCTGCGTCTTCTCCGAGCCTTCGGTTGAGCCCGCCACTAGATCACCACTTCGAATCCATTGATGAGACCTTGCAGAGAGGTCATCCACATGTTCCATACGCCGCTGGCCATGAGCACACCGAGGATGATGAGCATGATGCCGCCGGCGCGCACGATCGCGGTCTGATGCCTCCGCACCCATTCGAGTCGTCCGGCGCCCTTGTGGATCGCCAGCGCCAGGAGGATGAACGGGATGCCCAGACCCAGGCAGTAGACGAAGGCGAGGAATGCTCCGCGCCAGATCGTCCCGTCACCGCCGAAGCTCACCGACATGCTCAGCACAGCCGACAGGGTCGGCCCCACACAGGGCGCCCAGCCGAGGGCGAAGGTCGCTCCGAGCACCGGTGCGCCCCAGAGGCCAGCCCTCGGTCGGGCGCGGATGCGATGCTCGTTCTGGAGCAGACCGAAACCGCCCATGAACACGAAGCCGGCGAGGATGACGATGACGCCGAGTATCCGGAGCATGATCGACTGCCATTGGGAGAACAGCGCTCCGAGAGCGGAGAAGCTGGTTCCCAGCAGAACGAAGACGACGGTGAAGCCGAGGACGAACAGGCTGATGCCCACGACCACTCGCCACGTCTGTTTGTCCTTCAGCGAGGATCCGGAGAGTCCGGTGACGTACCCGACGTAGCCGGGCACCAAGGGCAGCACACACGGGGAAGCGAATGAGACGAGTCCGGCCAGGGCCGCCGCGCCGGCAGCCAGCAGCAGCGGTCCCGAGAGAATGGTCTGGGCGAAGTCCGCCCCGATCCCACTCACTCGGCCAGCACGTCCTCGATGAGTCCCTGGAGTGTCGATGCGTCGACTTCACCGACGACTCTGGCCGCGGCCCGGCCCTTCGCATCGAGGACGACCGTCGAGGGGGTGGCCTGCGGGGGCAGGACGCCGGAGAGCAGGGAGACCATCTCACCGTTCGTGTCGAGCATGTTCGGGTACGGCACCTGGTAGTTCTGGATGAACGCGTTGGCCGCAGCGTCCTGGTCACGGACGTTGACGCCGATGAACTGTGCCTCGTCCCCGAATTCCTCGGACACGGACTTGAGGTCGGGGGCTTCCTTCCGGCACGGCGGACAGGCCGCATACCAGAGGTTGATGACGACCGGGGTCGGGCGCAGATCGGCCAGGGACACCGCCTTCCCGTCGAGCGTCTCGAAACTCAGGTCCAGAGGTTCGCCGCGGTCCTCGACCGCCACCTGCGAGACGACTCCCGAACCGGAGACATAGCCCTGGTCGGATCCGGCCTGATCGGCCAGCTCATCGTTCTCGCTGCAGGCGCTGAGGACCAGGGCTGTGCCGGCGGCGACAGCGGAGGTGAAGAGGGCCCGACGATTGAGGGAGCGGCGACCGAAACTCATGCTCCCGCCACCGCGGTGCCCGGCTGCAGATCCGCGCAGATGCTCTCGTAACTCACGGACACCAGTGTGGATGAATCGAATGTGAAACTGGTGATAGAAGCCAGGTCACATTCGCGCCTGCGCGGGTCGTGGACGAGCGAGCGCCCTTCCCCCGACAGGCGGGTCATCCAGATCGGCAGCTGGTGGGAGACGATGACTCCCTCGGCGTCCGGACCGCGGAGGTCGAGCTTGGCTCGCAGGCTGGCCATCGCGGCCCGCATGCGCAGCACGATCTGCTTGTACGGCTCTCCCCAGGACGGGGTGAGCGGGTTGTACAGGCGCACGAAGTTCTTCGGTTCGGCCAGACGTCGCACGCCCACCTTCTGCCCCTCGAAGGAGTTCGCCGCTTCGATGACGCGATCGTCGTCGAACACCGGCAGTCCGAGAGCCTCGGACAGGGGCGCGATCGTCTGCTGGGTCCGCAGCAGCGGTGACGCGACGAGTTCGACCGGCCGGTTCGCCGTCGACGCGAAATGCTCGGCCACACGGGCCGCCATCTCATGCCCGCGCTCGGTGAGACCGAAATGCGGCAGACGACCGTAGAGAATGCCTTCGGGGTTGTCGACTTCGCCGTGACGGACGAGGTGGATGGTGGTCATGACTGCGTCTTTCCGGCCTCCGGCACCGCGGCCGCAGCCTTGGCAGCTGCGGGCAGGGCGGTGATGATCCGGTCGAGGATCTCATCGGTGTGGGCGTAGGACAGGAACCAGGCTTCGAATGCGCTCGGGGGCATGTGGATGCCCTGGTCGAGCATGGCGTTGAAGAACGCCGTGTAGCGGTCGACGTTCTGGGCCCGTGCCTGCTCGTAGTTCGTCACGTCGGTGTCGGTGAAGAACACGGAGAACATCGAGTTCGCGGACTGGATGACGTGGGCGACGCCTTCGGCCTCCAGGCTCGCAGCGACTGCCGGGCGCAGAATGTCCGCGGCGCGACCGATATGCGAGTACACATCGAGTTCGGTGGTGAGCTTGAGCGTGGCCAGCCCGGCGGCGGTGGCCACGGGATTGCCCGAGAGCGTTCCTGCCTGGTAGACGGGGCCGGAGGGGGCGAGATGGGCCATGATCTCGGCGCGACCTCCGAAGGCCGCCGCCGGGAAGCCGCCGCCCATGACCTTGCCGAAGGTGAACAGGTCGGCCGGGCCTTCGGGGTAGCCGAAGGTTTCGGCTTCGAAGCCGTACCAGCCGGCTGCCGAGACGCGGAAGCCGGTCATCACTTCGTCGCTGATCATCAGCGCACCGTGGGCCTTGGTCAGGCGGCGGATGGTGTTCGTGAAACCGTCGCGGGGAGGCACGACGCCCATATTGCCGGGGCTGGCTTCGGTGATGACGCAGGCGATGTCCTCACCGTGTTCGGCGAACACGGCTTCGAGTCCGGCGGCATCGTTGTAGTCGACGACGATCGTGTCCTGCGCCTGGGCTCCGGTGACTCCGGGGGTGTCGGGCAGGGAGAATGTGGCCAGTCCGGAGCCGGCCTGGGCCAGCAGGGAGTCGACGTGACCGTGGTAGCAGCCGGCGAACTTCACGACCTTGGACCGTCCCGTGTATCCGCGGGCCAGGCGGATCGCCGACATCGTCGCCTCGGTGCCCGAGGACACGAGGCGCACCTGGTCGACGGGATCGATGCGGTTGACGATCTCCTCGGCGAGTTCGACCTCCCCGGTCGACGGGGTGCCGAAGGAGAACCCCTTGACGGCGGCTTCCTGGACGGCCGCGACCACCTCGGGACGGGAATGGCCCATGATCATCGGACCCCAGGATCCGATGAGGTCGATGTAGTCGTTGCCATCGGCGTCGCGCAGCCAGGCGCCGGTCGCCTCGGTGATGAAACGGGGGGTGCCGCCGACGGCCTTGAACGCGCGGACCGGGGAGTTCACTCCGCCGGGGATGACCGCCTCGGCGCGGGTGAAGAGGGCGGCGGACCGATCGGTGGTGTGACCGTTCGTCTCTGCTGTCGTCATGGTTCTCCTCTGATTCTTCGCGGGTCGGGTTTCGTCCCGGGAACGTTGTCGGATACGCGTGGGGACGGCTCAGGCGCCGTCGATTTCGGTCATATGGTCGTAGACTTTCGTGAAGATCCGGCCCAGAGTCTCCATCTCCTCAGGGTCGAGGAGATCGACGAGGTGGCTGCGGACTCCGGAGACATGATCGGGGGCGGCGGCCTGGAGCAGCTGCCACCCGGCTGTGGTCATCACGCAGTTGACGCCGCGGCCGTCCTCGGGGATGGCGGAGCGCTCGAGCAGTCCGCGCTTCTCCATCCGGGCGACGCTGTGGGTCAGCCGGGACCGGGACATGGTGGTGTCTGTGGCCAGCAGCGCCATCCGCATCGTCCGGTCCTCGTGTTCGGACAGTCGCACGAGGATCTCGTACTCGGGCAGGCCGATGCCGTGCCTCTCACGCAGCTCCTTGTCCAGCTGTGCGCTGAGCAGCTGAGAGCCGTTGAGGTAGCTGCGCCAGGCTTTCTGGTCGACGGCGGACAGCCAGCGAGGCTCGGTCATCACCGGCCCCCGACTGCGCTGCGGCTCGAGGTGTGACCTGCGGCGTCGGCTTGGAGGCGCTGGGCGACCTCGGTGGCCCAGTAGGTGAGGATCGCGTCGGTGCCGGCGCGTTTGAAGGCGATGAGGGATTCGTCGATCGCCTTCTCCCGGTCGATGGCTCCGGCGGCGGCTGCGAATTCGATCATCGCGTACTCCCCGGACACCTGGTAGGTCCACACGGGCACGATGGATTCCTGAGCCACCTCGGCGAGCACGTCGAGGTACGGCAGTCCCGGTTTGACCATGACGATATCGGCACCTTCGGCGAGGTCGAGGCCGAGTTCGCGCAGCGCCTCGCGGCCATTCGCCGGATCCTGCTGGTAGGTCTTGCGGTCGCCCTTGAGTTCGGAGTCCACCGCTTCGCGGAAGGGACCGTAGAAGGCGGAGGCGTACTTCGCGGTGTAGCCCATGACGACGGTGTCGGTGAATCCGGCGACGTCGAGGGCCTCCCGGCAGTAGGCGACCTGCCCGTCCATCATCCCCGAGAGGCCGAGCACTTCGGCTCCGGCGCGGGCCTGGGCCAGTGCCATCGAAGCGTAGCGATCGAGTGTGGCGTCGTTGTCGACTCCCCCGGCCTGATCGAGGACTCCGCAGTGGCCGTGGGAGGTGAATTCGTCGAGGCACAGGTCCGCCATGACCACGGTGTCGTCGCCGACTTCGCGGGCCAGCAGCGACAGGGCCCGGTTGAGGATGCCCTCGGGGTCGTCGGCCTGTGAGCCGATCTCATCCTTGTGTTCGGGGATGCCGAAGAGCATGAGTCCGCCGACTCCGGCCGCAACCGCTTCCCGGGCGGCCTCGAGCAGGGAGTCGAGCGTGTGCTGAACGACTCCGGGCATTCCGCCCAACGGCAGCGGTTCGCTCAGGCCCTCCTTGACGAACATCGGCAGGATGAGTTCGGAGGGGTGGAGGCGCACCTCGGAGACGAGGCGACGCAGGGCCGGGGTCGACCGCAGCCGACGGGGGCGGATGGATCCGGGGACCAATGACATGTCAGGCCTTCCTTCTGCGGCGCTTCTGACTCGGACGCTGCGGGGAGATCCCGGTTTCCACGTCTTCGGCGCGCTGGGTGAGTGCGAATTCGACGAGACCGTCGATGAGCGAGGTGAGGTTGGCCTCCTCGGCGAGGACGTCGACGCGCAGTCCGTGTTCGGCCGCGGTGTTCGCCGTCGCCGGACCGATGCAGCAGATCACCGAGGTGGGGGCGGGTTTGCCGGCGATGCCGACGAGGTTGCGCACCGTCGAGGACGAGGTGAAGAGGAAGGCGTCGAAGTCGCCGGCCTTGATGGATTCGCGGATCGGCGCCGGTGGCGGAGAGGCGCGCACGGTGCGGTAGGCGGTGACGTCGTCGGGGTCCCAGCCCTTCTCGAGCAGCCCGGCCACGAGCACCTCGGTGGCGATATCGGCACGGGGCAGGAGCACGGTGTTCATCGGGTCGATGTCATCGACGAAGTCCGGCCAGGCCGCGGCCAGGCCGCGTGCTGAGTGCTCCCCGTCGGGAACGAGGTCGGGGGTGATTCCCCAGTCGACCAGGGCTGCGGCGGTGCGGCCCCCGACGGCTGCGACCTTGACTCCGGCCATCGAGCGGGAGTCGAGTCCGAAGTCTTCGAACCACATGCGCACAGCACGTACGGCGTTGACCGAGGTGAAGCCGACCCATTCGTAGGATCCGTCGACGAGGCCGCGGATCGCCTTCTCCATCTGGGTCGGCGTGCGCGGGGGCTGAACGGCGATGGTGGGCACGACGGTGCCGACGGCACCGAGTTCGGCCAGGGCTTCTGCAGTGGAGGTTCCCTGTTCCTTGGTCCGCGGGATGAGCACCTGCCAGCCGAAGAGCGGTTTGGATTCGAACCAGCCGAGCTCACCTCTGGATTCCACTCCCTGCCCCATGATCACCACCATACGATCAGTTCCTGACTGCGCCATGGACAGCGCCTGCTTCAAGGTCGTCTCCACGCTCGTCTGTTCGATCGTGGAGATCCCCCAGCCGAGGAGCACCTTCGTGTCCTCGTCCCAGCCGTCGACCAGCAGTGCCTCGATGGCCTGTTCGTGGGCGGCGGCGGTGCCGGTGAGCACATGGGTGGTGTTGCGGTGGCGGGAGACGTCGACATGAGTCTGCGGTCCGGCTTCGATGAAGCGCACGGATCGGACTCGGTTGGTCGTCAGCGCCGTTCCGGTGTAAGCCGCCGTCGAGGCGGAGAGTCCGACTCCGGGCACGATTTCGACCTCGACCTGTTCCTTCCGGCAGACAGCGGCTTCTGCGGTCGTGGTGGTGAAGATGATTCCGTCATCGGAGCTCAGCCGCACCACGGTCTTGTCCGGACGGGCGAGTTCGGCCATGCGGCGGCCACGGGTCGAGGCGGCGACTCCGAGGTCTGCGGCATCGATGAGGGTCGCGGCCTGCGGCACGTACGCGGTGACGATCTCGGAGTGGACATCGGCGTCATAGACGACGGTTTCGGCGGTGGCGAGGATTTCGGCGCCGCGCATCGTCATCAGACCCGATTCGCCGGGTCCGCTGCCGATGAAGACGACGCGTGGGGCTGCCGGCAGGAGTCGGCGCGGCTGCACCTGACCCGTTGTCGGTTGGCTGTTCATCCCTGCTCCTGAACCTTGACGGGGGTGAGGTGATCGGCGCTGGTGGCCGGGTCGATGCCGAGGCGTCCCAAGAGGTCTTCGGCTGCGGCGGTGCCGAGTTCGTCGGCGACCCGTGCCAGCTCCTTGGCGGTCACAGACAGCTGCTGTTCGCCGCCGGTGCTCCAGTCGACGTCGAGGAGGGCGGGCAGCTCGGTGCTCTGGCGAGTGCGGGCGAGCTTGCCGTCGTCATCGGCCATGACGGCGTCGACGACGAATTCGGTGCCTTCGATCTTCGCCAGCGCGCCGATGGGTGCCGAGCAGCCGGCTTCGGCGCGGGAGAGGATCGCCCGCTCACAGGTCACGGCGAGGTCTGTGGTCTGGTCGTGGATCCGGCGCAGGGCAGCACGCACCTCGGCGTCTCGGTCGAGGATGTCCTGGGAGGTCGCAAAGGCACTGTCGGCCCCGCGTGTCTCCACGGCCAGGGCGCCCTGACCGGGTGCCGGCAGCATGACATCGAAGTTGAGCGAATCCGTGGCCTCGGCTAGGCGGCCGATGCGACGGACGCCCGCGGCGGCGAGCACAACGGCGTCGAGGCGGCCGTCGCGGACATGGGCGATGCGGGTGTCGACGTTTCCGCGCACACCACGGACCTCGATATCGGGACGTGCGGCACGCAGCTGCACGGCGCGACGCGGCGAACCGGTGCCGATGACGGACCCGGCGGGCAGATCATTCAGACTCAGCCCGTCACGGCCGATGAGGACATCGGCAGGGTCGACGCGCGGCGGGATGGCTGCCATCTGGATGCCCGCCTCGGGGGTGGTGGGCAGGTCCTTGAGCGAGTGAACGGCCAGGTCGATCTTGCCCTGGTGAAGGGCCTGACGGACGGCGGAGACGAAGACTCCGGTGCCGCCGAACCCGGCCAGGGGCGACATGTTGACGTCACCCTCGGTGACGACCTCGACGATCTCGACGCGCCAGCCGGTCAGGGCCGCGATCTGATGGGCGATCGCCGTGGACTGGGAGCGGGCCAGCTGTGACCGGCGGGTGCCCAGACGCACTGTGCGGCCGCTGAAGTGCTCAGGTTCGACGATGTCGAGGGTGTGGTCGGCGACCGGGCGAATGCCGTCGGCCTCGACGTGGTGGGCGCTGGCGGCCGTCGCGACCTTCGTCTCCGGCGGCGTCTTGGCGTGGGCGACCTTGTTCACGGGCAGGTCGAAGAGCTGCATGAGGGCCTGGGCGTAGTCGACCTCGGATTCGGTCACGGCGAGTTCCTTGACCTTCACTGTGGGGGTGTGGATGAGCTTCTCGGCCACCCGGTGCAGGGACTTGCGGATCTCGGCGAACGCCTTCTCGTCGACGGCATCACCGAGCTTCTTCTCCAGCCGCTGCGTCTCCGACGCGAGCACGTCCTTGGCATGGGAGCGCAGGGCGGTCACGGTCGGGGCGACGGAGCGTTCCTTGTTTCCGGTGGCGATGTTCTCCAGTTCGGCGGAGATGATCGCGCGGACGGCGTCGATGGTGCCGGCGACCTTCGCATCGCTTTCCTTGTCGGAGCTGCGCAGCAGCTCGCGGATCTCCCCGAGGCCGAAGAGGGCGACATGTTCGAACTCGCGGACGCTGGGGTCGATGTCGTGCGGCAGGGCGAGGTCGATGAAGGCCTTGTTCGCAGCGCCTTTGGGGTTCTGCGAGAGGCCGGCGACGATGTCATCTCGGCTGACGACGACTCCGCGGGCACCGGTGCAGGAGACGATGAGGTCTGCGTCGGCGATCTCTTCGGCCATGATGCGCGGGGTGAGTTCGCGGGCACGTCCGCCCACCTCGGCGACGAGGCGTTCGGCCTTGTCGAGGGTGCGGTTGAGCACGGTGATGTGGGCGACGCCCTCCTTGTGCAGCCCGGACACGACGAGTCCGGACATGGCTCCGGCGCCGATGACCAGCGCATTGGCAGCCCGCAGGGACCCGATGTGCGCGGCCGAGGCTTCGATGCCGGCACCGAAGAGGGAGCGCGCGACCTCTCCGAGGTCGGTCTCCGAGTGGGCGCGCTTGCCCACGCGCAGCGCCTGCTGCAGTGCTTGGGAGAGTTCGGAGGTCAGGGCCTTGTCCGACTGCGAATCCGTGAACGCCGACCGAAGCTGGCCAAGTATTTGGGCCTCGCCGATGGCCATCGAGTCGAGCCCGCAGGCGACCCTGAGCAGGTGCTCCATGGCCTGGTGGTCGTAGTGGGCGTAGAAGTGCCCGGCGATATCGGACCATTCTTTGTCGATCGAGGTTACGAGGGCGTTGCCGAGGTCTGCGAGTCCGCCGTGGAAGGCCGAGACGTCGGCGATGAGTTCGAGGCGGTTGCAGGTCGAGAGCACCGCGAGGCCCTCGACGCTCTCTCCGACCAGGGCGTCCCGGCGCAGAGTGCCGACCTCACCGGCGCCGAAGGCCATTCGGTCGAGCATGTCGATCGGAGCCGACTGATGTGAAATGCCGAGAACCAAGAGAGTCAATTCCTGTGCTCCTCAAAACCAGGGTTGAGCGGTGCCGTGTCCAGCGCCGAATAGTATGCGAGTACTTGCAGCTCACTGGCCAAGTCGACTTGATGGACACGGACGGTATCCGGTGCGTCGAGCACGGTGGGTGAGAAATTGAGAATGCCGCGCACACCTGCTTCGACGGCCTTCTGGGCCGCCGCGGGCGCCGCGGCTGCGGGGACGGCCATGACCACCAGGTCGATGTGTTCGGACCAGGCGGGCAGGTCGTCCAAGGAGGAGACGGTCAGGGCACCGATGGCGGTGCCGATCTTCTCCTCGTCGATGTCGAAGACGGCGGTCAGACGCAGGCCGCGGCGACGGAATCCGGCGTAGTCGGCCAGTGCCGAGCCGAGGCGTCCGGCGCCGATGATGGCGACGCGACGATCTCGGTCGAGGCCGAGGAAGGTCCGCAGAGTAGCGGCCAGCTCCGGACAGGAGTAGCCGACACCGCGGGTTCCCGATCGTCCCAGCTGTGACAGGTCTTTGCGCAGGATCGACGGGGACACCCCGCTGCGTGCGGCGAGGTCCTCCGACGACACTGTGTCCTGGCCGGTGGCGGCAATCGTCTCGACGGTCTGCAGATAGATCGGGAGTCGGGATATCACGCGCTCGGGTACGTCCTTGCGAACGACACCCTCAATCCTGTTGGCGGACAGAATCTCGCCCACGAATCCGTCTCACTCCTTCAATCGATCTCATGCGCCCAAGGCGTCGAGCGTCTTGGACAGCCGATCCTTATCGACTCGATGAAAACTGTGCTGTCGCCCGTTAAGGAGAACGACGGGAACATCCCAGCCGTACCGTGCGGCCAGATCGTCATCGCTGTCGATGTCGATCTCGGTCACGATCACATCTCTGCCCGCAGCCACCTCGGTGACGGCCTGCAGCGCCGCAGCGCACAGATGGCAGTCGACGCGCGTGAGGAAGGTCAGTTCGACCATGGCTCACTCCTCATCGGGTGCAACAAACCCCGCCGAGAAATCACTCGAGCGGGGGCGTAGGACCGTTGGGTCTTACTTCTTGTTGCGACGCTGGTGACGTGTCTTGCGAAGCTGCTTGCGGTGCTTCTTCTTCGACATACGCTTGCGGCGCTTCTTGATGACTGAGCCCACTCGGGTACCCCTTGTGCTTGTCGGTGGAGGGTGAACAGCAGGTGCCCACCCATTGAACTAACCGTGCAATTCTATCGCTTGGGCGCCTGCTTTCCCAAAACTGTGTCCAGATCCACAACGGCGTCCCCGACCGATCCGCGCGGCGGCGGGGTTCGGGTCCGACTCAGGCGGCGTGCGGGACGGGACCGGTTCAGGCGGCGTGCGGGGCGGGGCCGGGCTCGGCGAGGAACCGCGCTCGGTTCGGGCGGGCCGACCGCACCGCTGGGTCGAAGCAGGGGTCGAGTCTCAGTCGAAGTAGGGGTCGAGGGCGAAGAAGGGGAAGATGTTCTTCCTGGTGCCCATCACGGCCCGGTCGAGTTCGGCCTCGGGGTCGAAGCCCTTCGACCAGGGTTCGAAGTCACCGTCGAATCCGTCGGTCATCGACAGCGGCGCCTCTCGTCCGGTCGTCGTCTGCGCGGAGGCGGCCCACCGGCCGGGGATCCGGGCACCGGGGTCGATATCACGGCCCGCCGCCACGGCCAGGAGATTCGTCCAGGCGCGGGGCACGACGTCGATGATCGCGTATCCCCCTCCCCCGACGGACAGCCAGCGTCCTTCGGCGTGCTCGACGGCGAGGTCGCGGATGCGTTCGGCGGCGATGCGCATGGCATCGACGCTCAGGCGCATATGGGTCAGCGGGTCCGCGCGGTGGCCGTCGCAGCCGTGTTGGGAGACGATGACCTGAGGCTCGAATGCGGCGACGACCTGGGGGATTGTGGCGTCGAAGGCGCGCAGCCAGTCCGCGTCGCCGGTGCGCGGAGGCAGGGCGATGTTCACCGCCGAGGCGGCTGCCTTGAGTCCCCCGATATCGGCAGGATATCCGGTGCCGGGGAAGAGGAACTTCCCTGATTCGTGGATCGAGATCGTGAGCACTCGCGGGTCGTCCCAGAAGAACGTCTCCACACCGTCGCCGTGGTGTGCGTCGGTGTCGAGGTAGACGATGCGTTCGTATCCGGCCTCGAGGAATTCGGTGACCGCTCCGGCTGCATCGTTGTAGACGCAGAAGCCGCTGGCCCTGCCCGGCATCGCGTGGTGCATTCCGCCGCAGAAGTTCACTGCGCGCAGGTAGTCCCCGGAGATGATCGCATTGGCAGCGTCGATGCTGCCTTGGAACAGCAGCGCCGAGGCGGTGTGCATATTCTCGAACCCGGGCACGTCCTCGGTGCCGATTCCGTATCTGTTCGCGTCCTGCTCGTCGAGGCCCTCTTCGGTGCCGGCCTGCTTGACCGCTGCGATGAAGTCGGGGTCGTGGAGGCGGGCCAGCTTCGCCTCATCGATGTCACCGATGGGATTGACGCGGACGTTGTCGGCGTCGAAGAGTCCGAAGTCGGCGGCGAGCTTCGCTGTCAGGTCGAGCCTGAGGGGGTGCATGGGGTGGCTGGGACCGAAGTTGTAACCGGTCACCTCGTCGTCCCAAACGACATACACATCATTTTCGGCCATGCCCACCATGCTATATGGCACAGCTCACTTGCGCCGATTCCGGGGCGACCGGCTCTACCATGGTGCTTGTGTCCAAGAATTCCTCGCCGCGCTACGACCGGCTGCTCAAGCCGGGTCGGTGGGTCCGTGACTTCGTCGACGACCTCGCTGTGGCATCACCGGCGCGTTTGGCGATCGGTTCCTTCGTCGCCGTCGTCGCAGCGTTCGCGATCCTGCTGATCCTGCCGGCGAGCATGCGCCATCCCGGTTCGGTGGATCAGGCCACGCACATCGCGAACTCCGTGTTCGTAGCGGTCTCGGCCGTGTGTGTGACCGGACTGACCCCTGTCGTCACGGAGGAGTACTGGTCGGACTTCGGGATCTCGGTCATCACCGCCGGCATCCAGGTCGGCGGACTCGGAATCCTCACCCTCGCCTCGGTGCTGGGAATGGCGGTCTCACGTCGGCTGGGCGTGCGGCAGCGCCTGATCGCTCAGCAGGCCACCTCGGCGCTCAATCTGGGTCAGGTCGGCTCACTGCTCAAGACCGTGGTCATCACCATTCTCACCGCCGAATCGATTCTCGCGGTGCTGCTGTTCCCACGGTTCCTCATCCGCGGGGAATCACTCGGCGACTCCGCCTGGTATTCGGTGTTCTACTCGATCTCGGCATTCAACAATGCCGGGTTCACCATCCACGAGGGCGGGGCGGCCTACTTCGCCTCTGATCCGTGGATTCTGTCGCTGCTCATGGCCGGGGTGTTCGTCGGTTCGCTGGGCTTCCCGGTCGTGCTCATGGTCGCGATGTTCTGGAACCGTCCCAGCCGGTGGGATCTGCATACGAAGCTGACGCTGACGACCACGACGACGGTCTTGGCCGTCGGGCTGCTGCTGTTGGCGCTGTTCGAGTCGGCGAACCCGGCGACCCTGGGTGATAAGAACGCCGGCCACACCTTCGTCGAAGTCCTGTTCATGGCGGTGATGCCCCGTTCCGGCGGGTTCGCGACGATGGAGGTCGCGGATATGAGCCAGGCTTCGCACCTGCTCATGGACCTCATGATGTTCATCGGCGGGGGTTCGTCGTCGACGGCCGGCGGCATCAAGGTGACAACGGTGGCAGTGCTCGTCCTCGCCGCGTTCGCCGAGGCCAGGGGCTTGCAGGACGTGCATGTGTTCGGTCGGCGGCTGACCTCCTCGACGATCAAACTCTCGATCTCGATCCTGCTCACAGGTGCGATGATCGTCTTCATCGGCACCCTGACGATGCTGCAGATCAGTGCCGAGCCTCTCGACCGGGTGCTGTTCGAGGTGATCTCGGCCTTCGGCACCGTGGGCCTGAGTTCCGGGGTGTCGGCGACCTCGCCGGACTCGGGACTCTATGTGCTGTCGGTGATCATGCTCATCGGCCGACTCGGTACGATTACACTGGCGGCCGCACTGTCGATGCAGGATTCGGTGCGCCTGTACCGCTACCCCGAAGAAAGGCCGGTCGTTGGCTAACGAACACTCTTCTATCCTGGTCATCGGACTGGGACGTTTCGGGTCCTCGACGGCGGCGACTCTTGCACGTCTGGGACGCGAGGTCATGGCCATCGAGCACAATCCCGAGCTCGTCAAGGACTGGAGCGGCAAGCTCACGCACGTCGTTGAGGCCGACTCGACGAACATCGACGCTCTGCGTCAGGTGGGTGCCGGTGACTTCTCGACTGCCGTCGTCGGTATCGGAACCTCGATCGAAGACAGTGTGCTCACCACCGCAAACCTCGTTGACCTCGGCGTTTCGCAGGTGTGGGCGAAGGCGATCTCACCGTCGCACGGCAAGATCCTCCATCGCATCGGCGCCCACCATGTGCTCTATCCGGAGTCGGATGCCGGTCGCCGCGTCGCCCATCTGGTCAGCTCCCGGATGATGGAGTACATCGAGTTCGACGAGGGCCATTTCGCTGTCGTGAAGATGCGTCCGCCGCGGGAGATCCAGGGCTTCACGCTCAGCGAGTCCGGTGTCCGCGACAAATACGGCGTGACCATCGTGGGCATCAAGAGCCCCGGCCGGGACTTCACCTACGCCGACCCGACGACACGTGTGGGCAAACAGGACCTGCTCATCGTCGCCGGGCACGTGGAGCTCCTCGGCCGCTTCGCCGGCCGCCCGTAGACTCCGGCCGCCCATAGGCCGCAAGACGTGGGCCGTGGCATGCCCGTAGACCGCAGGGCGGGTGCCGCGTGGGGCCGCGCGGGGCCCGACCGCCCGGCAAGAGCCGCGTGGGCCGCCGAGAGATCGCACGGCGTGGGTCGCGTGGGGTCGCCCGGCCGCCTCTCCGTCGCGCCAGCTTCACGCCGCGAATGGTACTGGTCTCTCTGAACTGATCACGTTCTTCCGTGTGCAGTTCAGAGAAATCAGTACCGTTTCGCGGACTGCAGTCTGCAGATACGTTTCGAGACTCACAACCCGCCGCAGCGCACGCAGCCTCCACAAAGAAACGCAATATGCGGGCACAAAGAGAGCGGGCGACGGGAATCGAACCCGCGTCATCGGCTTGGGAAGCCGAAGCTTTACCATTAAGCTACGCCCGCACGTCGCCACCGAAATGCAACCGCCCGCCCAGGTAGACCCGGTGCAAGCATGCCGTGGTCGGCGACTCGAACCAGTCTACAGCGTCTCGCCTGATGCGCATCCTCCAGCTGCCCCCTGCCGAGGCCCACCAACACGCCCCGCCACTCGGTAGCGTGACGCAGTCAGCGACAACCGCGTGTTCAAAGTGAATCCGCCCCCGACCCGAATCGGGTCGCCTGCACTTTGAACACGCGGATGGCAGATGGGTCAGTGCTCGACAGCCTCCTCGGCGCCGAACCCGGTGTGAGCGCGAACATCCATCTCGGCGGCGAGCTCCGGACTCTCCACCGTCCTGTCGGTCACCGAAGCGATCCAGCCGAGGAGGAACCCGAGCGGAATCGAGATGATTCCGGGGTTCGACAGCGGGAAGATCGCGAAGTCTGCGCCCGGGATCATTGCGGTCTCGGAACCGGAGACGACCGGCGAGAACGCGATGAGGACCATCGCCGAGATCAGACCGCCGTAGATCGACCACACCGCTCCGCGGGTGGTGAAGCGCTTCCAGAACAGCGAGTACACGATCGTGGGCAGGTTCGCGCTGGCGGCCACGGCGAAGGCGAGGGCCACGAGGAATGCGATGTTCTGCCCCTGCACGCCGATGCCGCCGATGATCGCGACAGCACCGATGACGATCACCGTTCGACGCGCGATCTTGACCTCGGCCTCGGAATCCTCGACCTTGCCCTTCTTGATCACGTTGGCGTAGATGTCGTGGGCGAACGACGCCGCTGCAGTGATCGCCAGACCCGCCACCACGGCGAGGATCGTGGCGAAGGCGACGGCAGAGATGAAGCCCATGAGGATGGGCCCGCCGAGGTGGAGCGCCAACAGCGGTGCCGCCGAGTTCACGCCGCCGGGAGCGTTCTTGATCTCTTCAGCTCCGACGAGTGCGGCCGCACCGTATCCGAGGACGAGGGTGAAGAGGTAGAAGGCGCCGATGAGCCAGATCGCCCACACCACGGAACGGCGGGCCTCCTTGGCTGTCGGAACCGTGTAGAAGCGCATGAGCACATGCGGCAGCCCTGCGGTTCCCAGCACGAGCGCCAGCGCCAGGGAGATGAAGTCGAGCGGGTTCTCACCATACTGCAGACCGGGATTGAGGACCCCGTCCCCGACTCCCTCGGCCGCGTTCTCCACCGCCGAGGCGAGCAGCGTGGAGAGGTTGAATCCGTTGAGTGCGAGCACCCAGACGGTCATTGCGAAGGCACCGGCGATGAGCAGGATGGCCTTGACGATCTGCACCCAGGTGGTGCCCTTCATCCCGCCGACGAGGACGTAGATGATCATCAGCGCGCCGACGACGGCGATGACCAGCGACTGTCCGATCTTGCCGTCGATGCCCATGAGCAGGGACACGAGACCGCCGGCACCGGCCATCTGGGCGAGCAGGTAGAAGAAGCACACGGCCAGGGTCGACAGGGCCGCGGCCATGCGCACGGGCCGCTGCTTGAGGCGGAAGGAGAGCACATCGGCCATGGTGAACTTGCCGGTGTTGCGCATGAGTTCGGCGACGATGAGCAGGGCGACGAGCCACGCGACGAGGAAGCCGATCGAATAGAGGAACCCGTCGTAGCCGTTGACGGCGATCGCACCGCAGATGCCGAGGAACGACGCGGCAGACAGGTAATCACCGGAGATGGCGAAGCCGTTCTGCGGACCGGTGAAGGACCGGCCTCCTGCGTAGTAGTCGGAGGCGGATTTGTTGTTGCGGCTGGCCCGCAGGACGATGAACATCGTCACCGCGACGAAGGCGGCGAAGATCGCGATGTTGAGGATGGGGTTGTTCTCGACCTCGGCCGTCCCTGCAGTCAGCAGGTCTCTGCCCGAGGCGAGCATGTCGCCGAATGCCAGTGCGCTCATGACGGACGTCCTTCCGCTTCGGCTTGAAGGCGTTCACGGATCGCTTCCGCCGGCGGGTCGAGCTTCTTGTTGGCGAACGAGACGTAGAACATCGTGATCGCGAACGTCGTGACGAACTGCAGCAGCCCGAAGACGAGGCCGACGTTGATCTCCCCTGCGACCTTCGTGGACATGAAGTCGTGCGCGTACGTGCTGAGGATGACGTAGAGGAAGTACCAGACGAGGAAGGCGATGGACAGCGGTATCACCACCGAGAACCTCTTGCGTTTGAGTGCTTTGAATTCAGGGCGCTCCTCCTCTGCGAGGAAGTCAACCCCAGTGTTGACCGAGTCAGTCATTCTCTCTCCTTTAAATGGCCAGAACATCCGTGTCCTGAATCACATGATCCAAAGGTAACGTTCAGCATGCGCTAGGGAATACCACCGAAAGTTGGTAGCTTGTTCACATGAATGCGAACGCCAGGAAAACGCGGGCACTCAGGGCCGAGACCCGCCGCCTGTTCGTCGAGGCCGTCGACTCGCTCCATCGAACCGGCACGGGGGACGTTGTCTTCGGAGGCACCGTCGATGAGGGATCGGTCGCTGTCGAGGCCGTCGCCGGGGCAGACCAGGATCTGCTCTCCTCACTCATCGTCTCCACCGGGCGAGGCCTCGGTGGCCGGGCCATGACCGAAGGCACTCCCCAGCTGACCCGCGATTACGAAATCGATCCCTATATCACCCACCACTACGATGAGGAGGTACTCGGCGAGGGCATCCGCGTCCTCGTCGCCGTCCCGACCCTGCTCGGCGGGGAGGTCACGGGCATGGTCTACTGCGGCCACCGCTCGGACTACGATGCCGCGGCTCCGCAGACAGGGGACCTCGTCAGACGCGTACGGCAGCTCTCGGTCGATCTCGCCCGGCTGGCCCACCGGCAGGAGGCCCGCGGCGGATCCAAAAGCGAACAGTCCTACCCCGACCTCGAGCCATCGGGCAGGGAAGCGCTGCGCCACACCTATGCGGAGCTGCGAGCCATCCGCTCGGGCATCCTCGACGATGAGACTCGCGAGAAGCTCAGCAGTGTCGAGGCCCGGCTGGCCGACATCCTCTCAGGACACAATTCGGAGAACTATCCGTCGCCGGTGCCAGCCGTGCGCCTGTCCCCGCGGGAGACAGACATCCTCTCCCATGTCGCGTTGGGCTGGTCGAATGCCCGCATCGCCGACGCACTGAGCCTGCGTGAGTCGACGGTGAAGTCTTACCTCAACACGGCCATGGTCAAGCTCTCGGCACGGACTCGCCACGAGGCGGTCTCCATCGCTCGGTCCTCGAACGTCCTCCCCTGAACGACGATCGAGCGCCGTCGACGGGCCTCAGCCGTCGACACGCCTCAGCCGTCGATGACCTCGGAATTCTCCCGCTCCATCTCCAGGGAACGGTCAGCCGCCGCCTGCGCAGCCGCCTCGGCGATATCGAAGATCCCGGCATCGATGAACTTCGACAGACCGGCCAGCGTCGTTCCGCCCTTGCTGCTCACGGCCTGACGCTGGGCGCCCGGATCGGGCTTCCGGCTGAGCAGGCGGCCGGCGCCGTCGGCGGTGGCCACGACCATCTGTCGGGCATCATCCTCACTGAGTCCCTGCTTGACTCCGGCGGCGATCATTGCTTCGGCGAGGAGGAAGAAGTAGGCGACTCCGGACCCGGAGATGCCGGTCATCGCCGGGATCTGGGATTCGTCGAGGTCGACGACGAGTCCGGCTCCGGACAGGAGCTGACGAAGTGTGTCGACGCTGTCAGCGGGCACCTCGGCGTCGGGGGCCAGCGCGATGACGCCGTGGCCGATGGAGCTCGGGGTGTTCGGCATGATCCGCACGATCGGATTCTCGGGGGCCAGTTTCGCGAGATCCGAGGCCGCGACTCCGGCGGCCATCGACACGAGCACGGCAGTCGCATCGAGGTTCGGGGCGAGTTCGCGGAGGGTCTCGGCCATCATCCAGGGTTTGACGCCGAGGAATACGAAATCGGCTCCGGCCGCGGCCTTTCCGTTCGCCTCTGCGTCCTCTTCCACTGCCGTCACCGTCGCCGACGGCAGTTCCTTGCTCAGACGCTGCGCCGAGGCGGTCGAATTCGTCGTCGCGCGGACGGTGATGTCCGCGTCAGCGCTTCGGATCCCCTGGATCAGTGCCGTGCCCATGTTGCCGGTTCCGATGGAGGCGATTGTGGTCAAATCGAGTCAGCCTTTCGAGGTTGTCATCTGTTTGCTGCAGTCTTCTGCTCACGGAGGCGGCAGGCGGTCTCCACAGTCGGCGGTCAGTCGCCGGCGGGTCCGTCGGTGGTCGACGAACCGCGTTCCGAGGTGCGGGTGTGACTGTGGGAGTTGCGGCGCGGGGGCGCCTCGGCCAGGCCGAGGTGATCGCGGGCGAAGGCGATCGAGTCGGCGAGCATCTTCTCACGGGTGGACTGTCTGCGCACGAAGCGAGTGTTGACCTCGACGACGACGTCGCCGGCCCAGTTGTATTTGGCCAGGTACTGCAGGGTTTCGGCCACCGGCATAGTTCCGGCCCCCGGGACGAGGTGCTCGTCCTTGAGTGAGCCCGCCCCGTCGGTGAGGTGGACGTGTCGGAGTTTGTCGAAGATCTCGGCCACGGTCTCCACCGCGTTCATCCCGGCAGTCGAGGCGTGGGAGAAGTCGAAGGTGAGATCGTCGTAGTCCTCATCCAACGGGTTCCAGTCAGGATAGTAGACCTGGATTTCGCGCAGCCCCGCCCGCCAGGGGTACATATTCTCCACGGCCAGTCTCACGCCGGTCTCCCGGGAGACCTCTCGGACCCCGTCGACGAAACCGAGGGCGTATTCGCCCTGCCAGCGGAAGGGCGGATGGAGGACCACGGTCTCCGCATTCACTTCTCTGGCGAGGTTCGCGGTGATCCGCAGCTTCTCCCAGTGGTCCTTGTGCAGCACCCGTGGCAGGAAGAGAAGAGTCGGGGCGTGGAGGGACATGACGTCGAGGCCGGTGTCGCGGACGAGTCCGTTGATGAGGTCGACGTCTCGCGTCTCGGCGTTGTGCGTGACCATGATCTCGACGCCGTCATAGCCGTGTTTCGCGGCCTGGGTGAAGGTCTCCTCGACGGTCATCGGGGACACCGACGAGCTGGACAGGCCGAGGCGGATTCGGTGGTCCGAGACGTGATGGGCGTCGTGTTCGTAGACTTCGTGACTGTCGAAGTACTCCTTGTGGCGCCGCGAATTCGAGCGCGCAGAGTTCTTGGTGGTCAACACCTTTCGCTGGGACTTCGACTTCTTGCTCATCCATTCCAGTCTAACGCGGACTCCCCACCCCCGAACTACCTGACGGCGGCCCAGCAACCTCGATCCTTCTATGTCTTGTCAAGCGGGTTGAGGAACGGTATCTAGCGCGTTAAGGATCTTGTAGACCCGGCGCGCTAGATACCATTTGAGTTTGCGTCGGATTTCCTTCTTCGACTTCTTCGTCGGGTCTTCACCGTAGTGCCTGGCAACATAGTCTCGGGTCCGCTCATCATGGACCATCCGGTTCATGATCACCGTGTGTAAGGCCCGGTTCAACTGCCGGTCACCACCCCGATTCAACCGGTGACGATGCGTGTTGCCCGATGACGCTGGAATCGGATTCACCCCCGCCAGGGCGGCGAATGCCGCCGCGTTGCGAACCCGGCCGGGATGGGACCAGGCGGTGAAGCACACCGCGGCGCTGAAGGGCCCGAACCCGGGCTCATCCAGCAAGGCCGCAGCCGGGCTGGCTTTGAGGAGTTCGGTGAGTTTGGCGAGGTTGCCTGCCAGCTCCTCGTCGAGGGTGAGAACTCGTTTGGCCAAACGGACCGCTTCAGCCCGGGCAGTGGCCAGGCCGATGTCTTCCTTCCTGTCCCGCCACCTGGCGATCTCAGCGAACTGCTCAGCCGTCAGCGACTTGCGGGCGTCGAGTCCCAGATCGTTGGTGCGCACCAGCGCGGTCAGAGCATTGATCTGCCGGGTGCGTTCGGTGCTCATCGAGTTCCGCGCTGCCAGCAGGACACGCAGTGCCTGCCGCACGCCTTCGCCCTGGCGCGGCCACCTCAGCTGGTCGGCATCCAACCGCAGCACGGATTCTGCGATGCGGCGGGAATCGAGCTCATCGCTCTTACCCACCCCGTGGCGGGCTTTGGCGTCCATGCGGGCGGCTTCGACGACGGGGTATCCGGCTGCGGCGATGTGGCCGGTCAGCATCGCCCCGTACGAAGCAGCACCTTCAACGACCCAGAGTGTGTCGAGGTCGCCGTCGGTGCGCCGGCCGACCCAGCTCAGTGCTCGTTTGATGCCAGCAGCAGTGGTCGGGAAGGTGCCGGTGTCGATGAGGACACCGGTGCTGGTGATGATCGTGTAGACGTGGTTTCTGGCGTGTGTATCGACGCCGATGAAGAAACTGTATAAGTGCGCGACAATGGACATAGCGGTTCGAAGCTCCCTGTTTGACCGATAGGTTGTGTGGCCGCTTGCGGCCGGTACCGGTCCGGGTTAGAGATCACTTCGGAACAACACTGTGATGAGTCACACCCCCTGGTTTCAGGGGGTGGACAACCTTCTGATCAAGTTACCGAGGTGGGCCGGGCAGGTGCCGGCCGCACCATCCATGTGATCGGACAAATCGAGGTCAAGACACCATTGTGTGGGTCAGCGCGAGGTGGAGTCACGATCACTGGACGGAGAGGCCAACACCTACTCTGCCAGCCAGTCCCAGACCAGCCACTGTCAATACTCACAGCGCGAGGTTGCTGGGCCGCCGTCGGGTAGTAATCAGCCGTAGAGGGCTTCGGTGTCCTCGTCTACCCAGCCCTTCGACCGCTCCACTGCCTTGTTCCAGAGGCGGTAGAGACGGTCGACCGTCTCGTCGTCCATCGACGGGTTCCAGCGCTTGTCCTCGCGCCAGTTCTTGCGCACGTCTTCCCCACTGTTCCAGAACTTCACGGCGATCCCCGCCGCATATGCCGCGCCCAGCGCCGTGGTCTCGATGACCTCGGGACGGATGACGGGCACGCCGAGGAGGTCGGCCTGGAACTGCATGAGCGTCTCGTTCGCGACCATGCCCCCGTCGACCTTGAGCTCGGTGAGCTCGACGCCGGAGTCGAGGTTCATCGAGTCGAGGACCTCACGGGACTGGAAGGCCACGGACTCCAGGGCCGCACGGGCGATGTGGTTCTTGTTCACGTACCGTGTCAGCCCCACCATCACTCCGCGGGCATCGGACTCCCAGTGCGGAGCGAAGAGTCCGGAGAACGCGGGCACGATATAGCAGCCGCCGTTGTCATCGACCTGCTTCGCCAGGGTCTCGACCTCGGGGGCGTCATTGATGATTCCGAAGTTGTCGCGCAGCCACTGCACGAGCGAACCGGTCACGGCCACCGATCCCTCGAGCGCATAGACGGCTTCGTCCTCGCCGATCTTGTACGCAACCGTGGTGAGCAGACCGTTCTTGCTGGCCACCGGCTTGGTGCCGGTGTTGATGAGCATGAAGTTGCCGGTGCCATAGGTGTTCTTCGCCTGACCGACCTCGAAGCAGGCCTGACCGAAGGTCGCCGCCTGCTGATCGCCGAGGATGCCGCAGATCGGGGTGTCGATGATGAGTCCGTTCTTCGCCCCGTATCCGTAGACCTCCGAGCAGGACTTGATCTCGGGCAGCATCTCGACAGGGATGCCCATATCTGCCGCGATATCAGGATTCCAATCGAGGGTGTCGATGTTCATCAGCATCGTCCGCGAGGCGTTCGTGACGTCGGTGACGTGGATTCCGCCGTTGACGCCGCCGGTGAGGTTCCAGATCACCCAGGAGTCCATGGTCCCGAAGAGGAGGTCCCCGGCCGCGGCGGCTTCTTTGACCCCGTCGACGTTGTCGAAGATCCACTTGGCCTTCGGCCCGGCGAAGTACGTCGCCAGAGGCAGGCCCACCCGGTCCTTGTACTTATCGGGGCCTTCGTCCCCGGCGAGTTCGTCACAGACCTTCTGGGTGCGCGCGTCCTGCCACACGATGGCGTTGTAGACGGGTTCACCGGTGTGCTTGTTCCAGATGACGGTGGTCTCACGCTGGTTCGTGATGCCCACGCCTTCGAGCTGATGGCGGTTGATGTTCGCCCGGGTCAGTGCCTGACCGATCGCCTCGTTGGTGTTCTTGATGATCTCCACCGGATCGTGTTCGACCCAGCCGGCGCGAGGAAAGATCTGCTCGTGCTCGAGCTGGCCGGAGGACACGATCTGTCCGTCATAGTCGAAGACGATCGCCCGCGACGAGGTGGTGCCCTGGTCGATGGCGAGGATGAACTTTTCCTGACTCATTCTGACTCCTGTGTCGATGTGGTTATTGATGGTCTGCTCAGATGAGGGCTCGGGAGATGACGCCGGCAAGCACAGCACCGACGAGCGGGCCGAAGACCGGAACCCACGAATATGCCCAGTCGGAGCCGCCCTTGTTCGGGATCGGCAGCAGCGCATGCATGATACGAGGTCCGAGGTCACGAGCCGGGTTGATGGCGTAGCCGGTCGGTCCGCCCAAGGATGCGCCGATGGCGACGACGATCAGCGCGACCGCCAGCGGTCCGAGCCTGTCCGGTGTTCCTCCGAACAGGAGGATGACGATGACGAGCACGAACGTGGCCACGACCTCGGTGACGAAGTTCCATCCGTAGGAGCGGATCTCCGGCCCGGTGGAGAAGGTGCCGAGGATGTTCCCGGCGTCCTTCTCTTCGTCGTAGTGCTTCTTGTACACGGCCCAGGCGAGGAAGGCACCGAGCATCGCACCGATGAGTTCGGCGGCGAGGTACGCCACCGTGTTGACGAAGTTGACGGGTATGCCCTCGGCATATTCGCTGGCCCCGCTGGTGAGGATGCCGAACGTCACGGCGGGGTTGAGGTGTGCGCCGGTCTTGTAGGCGACGTAGACACCGGCGAAGACGGCGAGCCCCCAGCCGAAGGAGATCAGCAGCCAGCCGCCCCCATTGCCCTTGGTCTTGGTCAGGACGACATTGGCGACGACGCCGACGCCGAGCAGCATGAGCATCGCCGTACCGGCGATCTCGTAGAGGAAGATAGTGCCCATATCTCACAAACTCCTGTTGTTTGTCTTTCCGGTGGGTGTTCCGGTCGATGGCCGACCCGGTGGGTGCTCCGGGGCCGCTCGATATTCGATTGTCGGTATTCGGTTGTGGTCCCGCACTTCGCTGTGACAGTTTCAGTGGAGGGTCGCACCGACCAGAGTCGCCGCCGAGGCGTCGTCCTCCGTGGTCTCGGCCGCGACCTGGGCGTCGACGTGAGCGTGGAAGTCCGCGACCTCTGTCGCCTCACGGTCGGCGTCCCATCCGAGGACGGGAGCGACGATGGCGGCGACCGCCTCGGCGGCGTTCTTTCCCCTGTCCCGGGTTTCATAGTTCAGCCGCATCCGTCTCTCAAGGATGTCGCCGAGGTGGACGGCCCCCTCCGCGGCGGCCGCGTAGTGGGCTTCGACGCGCAGGTAGCGTTCGGCTCCTTCCAGCGGCTGACCGAGCTCGGGGTCCTCATCGACGAGGTCGAGCAGATCCTCGATGAGAGTGCCGTAGCGGCGGATGAGCCGTTTGACGCGATCTTCGTCCCATCCGTACTTCTCAGCGATCCCGGACTCGCCGCGCCGCAGCGCCCCCACTCCCTGAGCTCCGAGCAGCGGCACGGATTCGGTCAGCGACCGGCGGTCCTTCGCATCGTCGCCGAGGACGAAGTCGACGGCGTCTTCGGCCATCACCCGGTAGGTGGTGAACTTGCCTCCGGCAATCGCGGCCAGAGCGGGCTCGACCTCCATCACGGTGTGTTCGCGGGAGACCTTCGTGGAGGCCTGTCCCTCCTTGACGACCGGCTGGAGCAGCGGGCGCAGTCCGGAGTAGACGCCGATGACGTCGTCGCGGGTGAGCTTGTCGGCGAGGATGGCGTTGGCGTGTTCGAGCAGGTAGTCGATGTCCTGCGAGGTCGCCACCGGTGCGTCGACGTCTTCGGTCCACGGGGTGTCGGTGGTGCCGATGACCCAATAGCCTTCCCAGGGGATGACGAAGAGGACGGATTTCTCCGTCTTCGAGATGATCCCCGTGTTGGGGTCGGCCTTGATCCTGTCCTCGGCCACGGTGATGTGCACGCCCTTGGAGGCGAGCACCTTGAGCCCGGCGTCGGCCTTCGCCAGATCCTGCTGCTCTTCGGTCCAGACGCCTCCGGCGAGGATGGTGCGGCGGGCGTGGATGTCGAACTCTTCGCCGCTGATCTCGTCCCGGGCGTGGACGCCGGTGACCTGGTCGCCGTCGTGGAGGTAGCCGATCACGGAGACGTGGTTGGCGGCAGCGGCTCCGTAGCTCACGGCCGAGCGGACCAGGGTCATGACGAAGCGCGCGTCGTCGACCTTTGCGTCATAGTATTCGAGGGCGCCAACGGCGGCGTCGTCGGCCAGGCCCGGGAAGTGGGCGCTCAGGGCCTTCTTCCCCAGATGACGGTGCATCGGCACAGCGCGTTTACGACCCGGCCGGGTGGCCATCGTGTCGTAGAGGAGCACACCGGATCCGATGAAGGCCCGGTCGATGAGGCGGTGTTCGAAGGGGAACACGAAGGCGACGGGTTCGACGAGGTGGGGCGCGGTGTGCTGGAGCAGCAGGTCGCGTTCCTTCAGCGCCTCGGCGACGAGTTTGAAGTCGAGCATCTCGAGGTAGCGCAGTCCGCCGTGCATGAGCTTCGAGGACCGGGAGGAGGTTCCCGAGGCCCAGTCCTTCGCGTCGACGACACCGACCTTGAGTCCACGGGTGGCTGCGTCGAAGGCCGATCCCGCACCGGTCACTCCCCCGCCGACGACGAAGACGTCGAGCGGGTCGGCCGCACTCGTCGTCTTCAGAGTCTCCAGCGCCTGGTCACGGAAGTTCGGGGACAGCTCACCATTTCGCATCGGCAGGTTCGTGCTTTCTGTCAGAAGTATCGGGTCTCGGCCGATGTCGGCACGTGCAGATGAGTGCGAGTGCCACCTCGGCGACTAATCAAAAACTAGCAGGCGAACCTGAATTCCGATACCGACCGACAGACGCGCAGAAGGCCCAGCCGTGTCGGGGAGACGCTGAAATGAACTCCGACGGTAGTTCAGTCCAGGGCGGCGACGGGTTCGACGCGCATCGCCGAGGACTGCTCGGCCGAGTCGAGAAGATCGAGCTTGCGCATGATGATGCCTTCGCGCAGCGCCCAGGGGGAGATGTTCATGACGCCGATGTCGAAGATCGTGAAGGCCGCCTCGGCGACGATCGCTCCTGCCAGCACCTGACCGGCCCGGGCTTCGGAGACGCCGGGCAGGGTCGCCCGCTCCTCGGGGGTGCGTGAGGCGAGGGTGTCGATGATGCCGTCGAGGTCGCGGCGGAAGAGCTTCCGGGGCGCATAGATTCCGTCTCCGCTCGGGGCGGCTCCGGCGATGCGGGCCAGGGAGCGGAAGGTCTTCGACGAACCGACGATCTGGTCGGGCACTCCGACCCGGTTGATGTCGCCGGCGATGCGTCCGATCTGTGCCCGGGCATGCTTGCGCAGTCGGTGGATGTCGTCTTCCGTGGGCATCGGGTCGGGCAGGAAGTCCGAATAGGTTCGTCCGGCCCCGAGCGGAATCGACACGGCCGCCTGCGGGTACTCGTCCTGACCCGCCGCGATCTCCAGTGAACCGCCGCCGATGTCGAGCAGCAGGATCTTTCCCGCCGACCACCCGAACCAGCGGCGGGTGGCGAGGAACGTCACACGGGCTTCGTCCCGACCCGACATGACGTTGAGGGTGACCCCGAGCTGAGCGTTGATCGACTCGATGAGCCCGACCCCGTTCGGGGCCTCCCTGACCGCCGAGGTGGCGAACGCGAGGATCTGTTCCGCCCCTTGGTCTTCGGCGATCTCGACGGCATCGGTGATGAAGGAACGCAGTCGTTCCTGACCTTCGGCGTCGATCGTTCCGTCGTCGCTGAGGTACTCGGCGAGTCGGAGCACCTCCTTGTGCGAGGTGGCCGGCAGGGGCGGTGCTCCGACATGAGCGTCGACGACCAGGAGGTGGACGCTGTTGGAGCCGATATCGAGGACTGCTAGGCGCATTCGCCCAGTTTATCCTCTCCGCTGGGCTCAGCGATCACGGAGCTGGGAACCGTTCTGCCACGCAGATTTGGTGAAGCCGAATTCCGGCCGCTCCTTGGCGAAGAACGCTTCCTGACCGCGGGTGATCTCTGCCCGGTAGGCATCAGCGAGCCACCGAGGCGGCTCCGCGCCCTCGGGCAGCTCGCCGTCGAGGATCGCTTTGGCCCCGACCTGACTCAGTCGGGACAGCCCCACGATCCGCTCCCCCAGAACCTGCGCGTCGGCCAGCGGGGTATCGGAGATCTCGTGGAAGAAGCCGAGTTCGGCCATCTTCTCGAACTTCACGATCGAGGCCGTGATCAGCAGGTACCTGGCCCACGCGTCGCCGAGGATCTGCGCCAGGCGCTTCGTGGGTCCGGCGGGGTAGACGAGTCCGAGCTTCGCGGCGGTGACGCCGAAGATCGATCCGGGAGCGGCGATGCGGATATCGCAGGCCGCGGCGATTTCCGTTCCCCCGCCCACGCAGTTGCCTGTGATGGCTGCGATCGTCGGGGTCTGCGAGTTCGCCAGGGCCGCCTCGGCGGTGGAGTTGAGATCCCAGAAGTCGGCGAGCGGCACGTCGAGGTCGGCGATGTCCGAACCGGCGGAGAAATGTCCGCCGGCCCCGGTGATCACGAGCGCCCCGATCGAATCATCGGCGTCGACGTTCGCGATGATCTGCGGCAGCGTCCGCCACATCGCCCGCGAGATCGCATTGCGTTTGTCGGTCCGATCGATGACGAGGGTTCCGACCCCACCGGAGACGGTGAAGTCGAAACCCTCGAGATCGACCGGACGGTACGAACCGTCTGGTCTCATGTGTGTTCTGCCTTTCGAGAGGTCAGCCCCGGCTGTCGGGAACCTCGCGCTGGTCCTCACCGTCGTAGGCGCTCAGGGGCCGGATGAGTGCGTTGTCCGCCTGCTGCTCGAAGATATGAGCGGTCCACCCGGTGATGCGGGACATCACGAAGATCGGCGTGAACTGCTCGGTGTCGAAGCCCATGAGGTGGTAGGCCGGACCCGAGGGATAGTCGAGGTTCGGGTAGATGCCCTTGCGCCCGACGAAGTCCTCTTCGAAGGCGTTGTACAGATCGAGCAGATCGGTCGCCCCCTTGACCTCGACCATGTCCTCGAAGGCCTTGCGCATGGTGGGAACGCGCGAATCGCCGTTCTTGTACACGCGGTGGCCGAAGCCCATGATCTTCGCCTTCTTGTCCAGTGCGTCGTCGATCCAGGCCGAGGCCTTGTCGGCAGAGCCGACCTCTTCGAGCATCGCCATGACGGCCTCGTTCGCTCCGCCGTGCAGAGGCCCCTTGAGCGCGCCGACGGCACCGGCGACAGCCGAATACAGGTCCGACGTGGTCGAGGTGATGACGCGACCGGTGAAGGTCGAGGCATTGAACGAGTGCTCGGCGTAGAGGATCATCGACACGTCGAAGCAGCGCACGACCGCGTCGGCGGGAACCTCGTCGAAGACCATCTTGAAGAAGTTCGCGGCGTAGCCGAGGTCCTTCGTCGGTGCGATGGGGTCGAGGCCGTGACGGCGACGGTGGTCGATGGCCACGATCGTCGGCAGCTGGGCGTAGAGACGTTCGGCCTTGGCCAGGTTGGCCTCTTCGCCTTCGACGTCGGCCTCGGGGTCGACGGCACCGAGGTAGGCCACGGCCGTCTGCACGACGTGCATCGGGTGGCAGTCCTTGGGCAGGTCGAGGATGAGCTGGACGAGCTTGTCGTCGATGGCACGCTGGGCGCGCTCGCGCTCCTGGAATTCCCTCAGCTGCGCCTCGGAGGGCAGTTCGCCGTTCCAGATGAGGTAGGCGACGTCCTCGAAGCTGCGTTCGGCGGCGAGCTCCTGAACGGGATACCCGCGATAGGTCAGGGAGTTGGTCTCCTGGACCACTTTGGACACTGCGGTGGTGTCGACCACGACACCGGCGAGGCCCTTCTTGATTTCTTCGGTCACTGGTGACCCTCCTGTGAGAAGTTGAAGACTGCGGCGTCAAACTCGTTGTACGCCGCGTAGTCGATCGTGTCATACAGGTCCGCACGGGTCTGCATGCCCTCGAGCAGGTCCACCTGAGTGCCCTTGTCCCGAATGGTCTGCAGGCCCGATTTGATCGCACCCATGGCGAGACGCAGAGTCGTGACCGGGTAGATCACAAGCTTGACTCCGACATTCGCCAACTGTTCGGTGGTGAACAGTTCGCTCTTTCCGAATTCCGTCATGTTCGCCAGGATCGGCACATCGACGCTGGAAGCGAATCTCTCGAACTCTCCGAGATCGCGCATCGCTTCGGGGAAGATCATGTCCGCACCTGCATCGGCGTAGGCCTTCGCCCGGTCGATGGCGGCGTCGAGGCCTTCCCCGGCGCGGGAGTCGGTGCGGGCGCAGATGACGAAGTTCTCGTCCCGGCGCCCCTTGACGGCTGCCTTGATGCGCTTGGACATCTCGGCCGCGGTGACGACCTCCTTGCCGTCGAGGTGGCCGCAGCGCTTCGGATTGACCTGGTCTTCCAGGTGCATGCCCGAGATTCCGGCGTCCTCGAACTCCTGGACGGTGCGGGCCACATTCATGGCCTCGCCCCAACCGGTGTCGGCGTCGATGAAGGTCGGCAGGTTCGTCACCCGGGCGATATTGCGTCCGTGGTCGGCCACCTCGGTCAGCGTGGTCAGCCCGATGTCGGGCAGGCCCATGGCCGCGGAGAACGCTCCGCCGGAGATGTAGACGCCCTCGAATCCGATCTGCTCGATGATCTGGGCGTTGATCGGGTTGATGGCCCCGGGGAACGCGGCGATCTCATCGCCTGCGAGCAGCTCGCGGAACTTGGCGCGGCGCTCGGCGGGGGTTGCCTGTGCGCCGAGCATCAGAAGATGCCCTTCGATCCGCTGTGCTCGAGCCCGTCGACTGTGAAGCTGAGTTCGCCCACGCCCTCGGCATCGAGGCTCTCGAGGTTCTCGGCCAGGTCGATGAAGCGAGCCTGCTCCGAGTCGGAGACGATGCCCTCGGCCAGGGTCTTGAACTTCTCGATGTAGTTCGCACGGGCGAAGGGACGCGCGCCGAAGGGGTGAGCGTCGGCGACGGCGATTTCGTCGGTCAGCGTCGAGCCGTCCTCGAATTCGATCTCCACACGTCCGCCGAAGGCCTTTTCGTTCGGGTCGATCGAGTGGTAGCGACGGGTCCACTCGGGATCCTCGGTGGTCTCGATCTTGTGCCACAGCTCGACGGTGTCGGGACGGCCGGCACGCTCGGGAGCATAGGAGTGCTCGTGGTGCCAGCCCTGATCCTGCATGGCCACGGCGAAGATGTACATGATCGAGTGATCGAGGGTC
This sequence comes from Brevibacterium limosum, assembly GCF_011617705.1. Classification (NCBI taxonomy): domain Bacteria; kingdom Bacillati; phylum Actinomycetota; class Actinomycetes; order Micrococcales; family Brevibacteriaceae; genus Brevibacterium; species Brevibacterium limosum. Next base: position 3,032,832 of record NZ_CP050154.1, read on the forward strand.
TCACGGCTGGCCCCCGGATCCATCTTCTGCGGATCGTTCGCACCGGTGCCGATGACGTAGTGGGTGTGGTGCGAGGTGTGGATGACGATGCGTCTGATCTTCGACAGGTCCTCGATCTGTCCGCCGAGCTTGCGGGCGAGGTCGATGAGCGCCTGGGCCTGGTACTCGGCCGAGTGCTCCTTGGTGTAGGTGTCGAGGATCGCGCGCTTCGCTTCGCCCTTGCCCGGCAGCGGGATGGTGTAGCGGGCCTCGGGGCCGGAGAGTATCCAGGCGATGAAGCCGTCCTCACCTTCGTAGATCGGGTTCGGTGCACCCTCGCCGCGCATCGCACGGTCGACGGATTCGACGGCCATCTTGCCGGCGAAAGCCGGAGCGTGGGCCTTCCACGACGAGATCTCACCCTTGCGCGACTGACGGGTCGCGGTGGTCACGTGCAGAGCCTGCTGGACGGCCTGGAAGGTGATCTCGGTGGGCAGGTGGAGCAGCGCACCGATGCCGGCTGCGGCCGAGGGGCCGAGGTGGGCGACGTGGTCGATCTTGTGCTCGTGCAGGCACATTCCCTTGACGAGGTCGACCTGGATCTCGTAGCCGGTGGCCACACCGTTGATGAGGTCCTTTCCGCCGATGCCCTTGTGCTGTGCGACGGCGAGCACGGCCGGGATGTTGTCACCGGGATGCGAGTATTCGGCGGCGAGGAACGTGTCGTGGAAATCGAGTTCGCGCACGGCCACACCGTTGGCCCAAGCGGCCCATTCCGGGGAGAAGCGGTCGCTCACCGGCAGGCCGAAGATGTTGGCACCGGGATTGAACGGGTGGGTCTGGGCCTGCTCACGAGCGTGGGTCGGAGCGGACCGGCGCACGGATGCCGCAGCGACGGCAGCGTTGTCGATGACGCGGTTGATGACCATCTCAGTGACCTCCGCGTCCACGGAGGTCGGGTCGGATGCGACCTCGGCGATCTTCCATGCGAGCTGATCCTCACGAGCCAGGTTCTCTGAGCTCTTGTAGGTACGGACTTCATGATTGATCATGGATACCCCTTCATAGTCCTTGACCGGAAATGGTCACATAGTGCTGACACAACTGTAGGCCACGTCACTTGGCAGATCTCTGCCGGTCGGAAATTTATCTCGACATCAAGATACTTTACCCGATACGTGTCCTGGTTCACCAACAGGGGCTCCGGACTCTTCTGCCGCGAGAGAGGTTATGGGAATATTGGGTCATGACCCGAACTGCACTGGACTTCGATGAGAACTGGTTCGACGACGCAGAGTACGCACGCCTGCGCAGACGCATGCCGATCCCCTATGTCAACGCCATCCCCGTGCGGGTGGGCGAGAGCGGCAATGTCGAGCGCATCGGCCTGCTGCTGCGCAGCCTCGAGGACGGCACCCTCGGACGAGAGCTCGTGGGTGGGCGGATCCGCTTCCACGAGACCATCCGCACCTCGCTGATGCGTCACGCCGAGAACGACCTCGGCCCGATGGCACTGCCGGTCATTCCGCCTGCGATCAGCCCGTTCCACATCGCCGAATACTTCCCCACCGAAGGTTCGGCCCTGCTCCATGATCCGCGCCAGCATGCGATCGCCATGTGCTTCGTCCTCGAGGTCCGCGGCGAATGCACTCCGCGTGCCGATGCGCTCAGCCTCGATTGGCTGACTCCCGAGGAGACTCTGCGTCCCGACATCGTCGGCGAGCTCTGCTACGGTCAGGACCATATCCTGCGCATCGCCCTGGCTCACCTGGGCTTCCGCGTCTGAGGTCCGGGCCCTTGCCGGTGAGACGAAGATTCTCGCCGCACACGTTTTTCTACATAGCGTAGAACTCTGTTGGTAGACTGAAAGCGACGCAGACGATACCGCCAGTCGGGGCCGTCGTCGGCGTCTGGGTTGGACAGGCCCCGATCGAGAGGTGCGAGATGTCTGCTCAATCCAGTTCGTCCGAATCCGGCCTGAACCTCGAACTCGGCGTCCTCGTCGGCTTCGACGGCTCCGAACTCGCCGCCCGGGCTGTCCGTTACGGCGCCGTCGAGGCCGAACGCCGCAGAACCGTTCTCACCGTCGTCACCGCCTATGAGCTGCCGACGATGATCTATCCGAATATGGCCTCCATCCCCAGCGAACCCGAGGATGACAAGGCGAAGAGGGAAGCAGAGAAGACACTCGCCGAGGCGGTCGAACTCCTGGGCGACTACTCCGGTGAGACGTCCTTCCGCACAGCACCCGGCAATTCCGCCGGTGCGCTCGTCACGCTCAGCGCCGACGCCGAGGTCGTCATCGTCGGTGCCCGCGGGCGCGGCGGCTTCATGGGCCGCGTCCTCGGATCCGTATCCACGGCTCTGCCGGCCCATGCGAACTGCCCGACGATCGTCGTCCCCGAACGGTCGACCTCGGAATCCGCAGACAAGGCTCCGGTGGTCGTCGCCGTCGACGGTTCGGACACCGGTCGGGTCGCCATGTTCACGGCTGCCGCCGAGGCCGCTGTGCGCGGGGCGGAACTCGAACTCGTCGCAGTGCTGCCGGCCGGCGAGGAATGGCTCTACTGGTACCCCGACCTGGAACTCAGCTCCGAGGTCACCACACGTCGGCAGAAGCAGCTGACCGAAGGGCTGGAGAAGGAGGCCGGAACGCTGTCCGAGCAGTTCCCGGATCTGACGGTGACCACCTCGGTGCCGGTCGGCGACCCCACCGAGACGCTGGTCGAGATCACCTCACGCGCACAGCTGACTGTGATGGGCACTCGCGGGCGCGGACGGATCCGCAGCGCTCTGCTGGGATCCGTCTCACGCGGCGTCCTCAACCACGCCGAGGGCCCGGTCATGGTGGTCTGATCAGCAGCGTCCGGTCGTTCGAGACCCGTCGACGAGCAGGGGCACGGGAAGTGAACCGGTCGCGGCCGCCGCCGCGCTCCTCTGTTGTACAGTGGTGGCTACGACAGGGGAGCGCCGTCAGGGGCGCTGAGAGTGCAGAAGAAGCTGCAGACCCTCGAACCTGATGCGGTTAGCACCGCCGAAGGAAGTCGAGACTCTTCACCCCTCCTTGATCAGAGGAGGCGAAATGCCGAATACCACCACACCGAAAACCGTCCCCACCGCTCGCGCCTTCACCGCGGCGCCGAAATCCAAGCAGTGGCGGGTGGTCGACTATGTCACCACCGCTGTGCTCGGCATCGCCGTCGGGCTCGTGTTCTGGGTGTTGGCCCTGAGCTGGAAGGTCTTCGAGCTCGCGTTCCAGGCTTTCCCACCCTCGATCGGCCTCATCGCCGGCCTCTGGGTGCTGGCCGGTCCGCTGGCCGGTGCGATCATCCGCAAACCCGGTGCCGCACTCCTGTGCGAACTCATCGCCGCCATCGTCGAGGCCGTCCTCGGTTCGCACTTCGGAGCGACCGTGCTGCTCTCGGGACTGCTGCAGGGCCTCGGCGCCGAACTCGTCTTCGCCGCCTTCGGCTACAGACGCTTCACCCTGTGGGTGACTGCGACGTCGGGAATGGTCGCGGCCGCGTTCATGGCCGTGAGCGAGAACATCATGTACAACGCCGAATGGCTGTTCGGCTTCCAGGCGATCTACGCCGTGTGCGCGATCGTCTCCGGTCTCGTCATCTCCGGAATCGGCGCATGGTTCGCCTACCGGGCGATCGCGGCCACCGGGGCGCTGAGCTCCTTCGCCTCCGGACGTCTGCGCTGATGGCGCTGCCGATCACCGCCGCAGGCTTCTCATGGACGCACACCGACCGTGACGAGCCGGCGATCGGACCGCTCGATCTTCAGATCGCCGCCGGTGAGAAGGTGCTGCTGCTCGGTGCCTCCGGGGTCGGGAAATCGACGTTCCTCCATGCTGTCGCCGGTGTCCTGCCCGAGGAGTCCGGTGAGGCCACGGGTGAGCTCCTCGTCGGCGGCGAGGCACCGGATCCTCGCCGAGGCAGCACCGGGCTGGTCCTCCAAGATCCCGATTCGCAGGTGATCTTCTCCCGCATCGGCGACGATGTGGCGTTCGGAATGGAGAACCTCGGGCTCCCGGCGACGGTCATCGAGGCCCGGGTCCCCAGATCTCTGCGTGCCTTGGGACTCGATCTGCCCCTGGAGCATCCGAGTGCTGCGCTGTCCGGTGGGCAGAAGCAGCGGCTGGCACTGGCCGGCATCCATGCGATGGCCCCGGACGTCATCGTCCTCGACGAACCCACCGCCAATATCGATCCCGCCTCGGCGGCCGAGGTCCGCGATGCCGTGCTCACCGTGCAAGCCGAGTCCGCGGCGACCATGCTCGTCGTCGAACACCGGGTGGAGCTGTGGATCGACCACGTCGACCGGGTCATCGTGCTCGGCCGCGAAGACATCGTCGCCCAAGGCCCTCCGGAGCAGATCTTCACCGATCCGGAGCTCGCCGACACCCTCATCGGCTGCGGCATCTGGATGCCGCAGGACTCCCCCGCCCCTCGCCGAGGCGGCCGTTCGGTGTCCCCGTCCCCGCGATCGGCGACACCTCGGGCGGGGCCCCCGTCAGGCAGTGACGGCGAACCCGAGAGGATCTCCGGCCGCCTCGGCGAGGTTCTGCTGCGCGCCGATCAGCTCAGTGTTGCTCGTCCGCGCATGCGCACCCCGGCGGCGGCCGATCTGGATCTGAGTCTGCGGTCCGGTCAGGCGCTCGGGATCGTCGGAGCCAACGGGGCCGGCAAGTCGACCACGGCCTTGACCTTGGCGGGGCTGCTGCCCGAATTCTCCGGGCAGGTCCTCGCCGAGGCGGCGCTGCGGGAAGGTGCCAAGCGGGCTCGCCCGTTCGCCTGGCCGTCGAAGCTGTTGGCGGCGCGCATCGGCATGGTCTTCCAGGAACCGGCTCACCAGTTCCTCACCTCGAGTGTGGCTGCCGAACTCGAGCTGGGCCCGCGGCTGGCCGGGTGGTCTGCCGCCGAGTCGCAGGCGAGGGTGGCCGATCTGCTTGAGGGTCTCGGTCTCACCGAGCTGGCACGCGCGCATCCGCAGAGTCTGTCCGGTGGTGAGAAGCGTCGCCTGTCGGTGGCGGCGATGCTGGCTCCCCGGCCACGGGTGCTCGTCGTCGATGAGCCGACCTTCGGTCAGGATGCCCTGACCTGGGTGGGGCTGGTGGAGATGTTCCTCGATGCCTTGGACCACGGATCCGCAGTGGTCGCGGTCAGCCATGATCATGCGTTCCTTGAGGCCATCGGCGCCGATCTCCTCGAACTCGGTGACCGCAGCAGTGCAGAACGAGGCGCCGTCTGCGAGCCGGATTCGCGTCTCAGGGCGGGTGTTCGCGGTGAGTGAGAGTCGCGATCAGCACGTTCGCCCCTCCCCCGAGGTTGCCTTTGAGGATCCGGGCCGGCTCATCCCCACGGTGCGCTCCACCGCTTTGGCTCGGTGCAATCCGCTGACGAAGACCGGTGTCGCGCTCATCCTCATGGTGGCAGCGCTGCTGAGCATCGATCTGGTCTCTGCCGGGGTGGTGCTGCTCGCAACAGTGCTGGCGCTGCCGGCGACGGGGCTCGATCTGGTCGCCGCGGCCAAGCGGCTGTGGTTCCTCCCGGCGGGTGCTCTGCTCGCCGCCTGGGGCACGGCTCTGTTGGCGGAGAAGACCGGAGACGTGGTCGTCGACTTCGGACCCGTTCTGTTCACCACGGGTTCGTTGGCCGCGGCCGCGGCGATCTTCGTCCGTGCACTGGCCCTGGCGATTCCGCTCATCGTGCTCGCGTCGACGATCGATCCGCGCGATCTGTCCGATGCGCTCATTCAGCATCTGCGTCTGCCCGAGGTCGTCGTGGTCTCCGTCCTGGCGGCGTCCCGTCTGCTCGGACTGCTCGTCAGTGAGTGGCAGGTGCTGGCGATGGCCAGGCGGGCCCGAGGCGTCGCCCGCGGTTCGCTGCTGCGGCGCACGAGCAGCCTCTTCAGCGGGGTGTTCGTTCTGCTCGTCGTCTCGATTCGCCGGGCAACGACCTTGGCGATGGCGATGGAGGGCCGGGCATTCGGCCGACCGGGGCGCACCTGGCGCAGACAGTCCACCTTCGCGGCTCGAGACTACGCGGCGCTGCTCATCAGCCTGGCTGTCTGTGGGATCGCGGTCGGTGCTGCTCACCTGCTCGGAGTATGGAACCCGATCATCGGCTGAGACGAAGGCGCATCGTCGGAGCGGCTGCGCTTCCGAACAGTCAGAGCTGTTTGAGGAAGTCCTTGCCGAAGCCCCGCCATTCCTCAAGGGCTTCGGGACTGGGCAGCTTTGACACGGTGAGGACGAAGAGGGTCTTGCCCTCGGATTTCGTCTCGGCGGCGGCTTCGACCTTGATGCCGCCGTCGAGGTCGGCCCGCCAGAAGGAGCGCTTCGCCGTCTCCGAGGTGCGGGGTTCACCGTCGAGGGCCACCTCGTTGAGGGTGGACTCGATCAGGGAGGCGAACTTAACGATGAGTTCGGAACGGTCGCCGGGGATCGTGCGGGACACGGCGACGTCGAAGGTGCCATCGGCACGCTGACCGGGCACGCGACGACCGATCTCCTGCTCATAGGCCACGACTGCGCCCTGGACCCACCAGCCGTGGCTGTCGACTCTGCCCTCGAACTGGGGGTAGAGAGCGTCGGCGAGCTCTTTGTGGCTCGCCGACGCGCCCCCGGCCGCTTCGAGGCGAGCGCAGGTGTCTTCCCACTTCTCGCCGAGGGCCTTTTCGATTGCCGGAATGTTCATCCCCTTGGTCGCCATGGCAGGAGTCTAGTCGCTCACTCGACCGGGGATGAAGGTGCGGCGGGCGATCAGTCGATCTTGAGTTCGCCCATCTCGTCCCAGCCTTCGCCGTCGATCTTGCGGGAGATGATCTTCGGGGTCGAGACCAGATGCGGGCGCATCGCTTCGAGACCGGCGGCGAAATGATCGCTGGTCACGTGCGGTTCGGCTCCTTCGTCGGTGAACGCTTCGACGAGGACGAACTCGTTCGGGTTCTCCAGGCTCTTCGACCATTCGAAGAAGAGATTGCCGGGTTCGGCGCGGGTCGCCTCGGTGAAGGCCCGAACGGCCTCGGGGAACTTCTCGACGCTTTCGGGTTTCACGTCATACTTCACGACGATGAAGATCATGGTGGTCTCTCCTTCAGCTGATCAGTTATGCGGGTCGTTCCCAGCTTAGTTCGGACGCACCTGCGAATCGACCGGACTACAGCCTTTCGGCGATGAGGACGAGGAAGTCGCTGTCGGAGTCGAAGGGGCGCAGTTCCCAGGTCGAGAACTTCTGCTCGACGAACATCCCCGTGGCCTTGACGTCGTCGATGAATTCGTCGAAGTCGTAGCCGCGGCCTGCTCCGAAGCCCGAGACGAAGCGACCGCCGTGCTTGAGCGTTGATTTGATGTTGCCCAGGGTCTGTCGCCGGGAGGCCGGGTCGAGGAAGGACAGGACGTTTCCGGCGCAGAAGGCCACGTCGATCTCGTTGACCCCGGCACCGGCGAAGTCGAAGTCGGCGAGGTCGCCGGTGTGCCATTCACCGCTGGGGAAGTCCTCCTCGGCGACGGAGATGAGGAATTCGTCGAGGTCGACGCCGAAGACAGTGTGTCCTTCATCGATGAGCAGTCCGCCCGCCCGGCCGGTTCCGCAGCCCGCGTCGAGGATGCGAGAGCCTCGCGGAGCCATGGCGTTGACGAACCTAGCCTCCCCGCCGATGTCGTGACCGGCGGCGGCGAGATCTCGCCACCGCTGCGCGTAATTCGCCGAATGGTCGGGGTTGGCCCTGCGTACTCTGTTCCACTGATGGTCGAAGCTCATGACCTCATCCTAGGCCGGAACCTCATGCGAAGACGTCGGCGACCACCTCGGCGACGGCTCGGACCGGATCACTGGGATCCGGGGAGGTCAGCACGATGATCTCTCGTCCGCCCGCCTCGGTGACGGGGTGGAGGTCGACATCGGGCCCGCCCAACGACATCATGATCGGCGTCGCCAGGGTCAGACCGAGCCCGGTTCCGGCGAGCGCCAGTGCGACCGCGGTGTCGGTGACGATGTGGGTCTCCTTCGCATTGATTCCCAGCGCCGAGGTGGCCAACCGCATCGCTCGGCCGAAGAGCTCATCGGCAGGCGGGAGGATCCAATCGGCGTCGGCCAGATCGGCATTGCCGGGTCGGGGCGTCCCCGCGGGGACGACGATGCCGAAGTCCTCGTCCGCCACGGCCTCCCAGCGCAGTCCGCGCATCGGCGGCAGCGGTACGGCCGGATAGTTGATTCCGATGCCTAAGTCGATGACTCCGTCGATCACGGCCGCCGACATGGTTTCGACGTTGATCTCCCGCGCCCGGACCTCGATATGCGGATGACGCTGCGCCAGTTCCCGCACCACCTTCGGCAGCGCCGTCGTCGACGCGGACCCGAAGACGCCGAGGGTGACCATGGCTTCGCTGCGGAAGTTCCGACCGAGCATCGCCATCTCCGCCTGCTGCTGAGCGGCGAGGATGTTCCGGGCTCTGGGCAAGAGGGTCCGCCCGGCCTCAGCGAGGACGAGACCACGACCGCGTCGCCGGAACAGATCGGAAGCGACGACCTTGCGCAGCGCGGAGATGTGCTGGGACACGGCACCGACGCTGTAGCCGAGATGGTCGGCCGCCCGCGTCATCGATCCGAGTTCGGCCACAGCGACGAAGGTGCGCAGCTGTCCGAGCGTCCATGTCATACCAGCACTCCTCTGTCTTTAGATTTCTTGAACACGGTGTTCACAAACTCTCCCTTGCCCTTAAGTGTGGTGGCAACCACAATGAAGTCAAGGCACAATGGCCGACATCGTCGTCGGCCTTCTCCGCTGCCGAGGCGATCAACGGCGGTCGCCTCGGCGGCAGACAGCGAGGTGAACCATGGAATCCACAACCGCATCGACCACCGCACCAGACCCGACCGGAACCCTGCCCGCCGAGGCCTCGGTCGTCATCATCGGCGCCGGCGTCATGGGAGCAGCCATCGCTTTCCATCTGGCCGAACGCGGAGTCGAGGACATAGTCATCGTCGAACGCGACACTCCCGGAGCCGGATCGACGTCGAAGGCCGCCGGAGGGGTGCGCTGCCAGTTCTCCGACGAGGTCAACATCGCCTTGGCCGCCCGCGGGCTCGAGGTGCTGCGGAACTTCGAGGACGATTTCGGCGTCGACATCGATCTGGTCAGCAACGGCTACCTGTTCCTCCTCGACTCCGACGAGTGCGCACAGACCTTCGCCGCGAATGTGGCCCTGCAACAGAAGATGGGGCTTGATTCGCGGATGCTCACCGTCGCCGAGGTGGCCGAGCTGGCCCCGTACGTCGACACCGAGGGGCTGGTGGCCGGGGCCTTCAACCCCGGCGACGGCCACTGCACACCGGAGGCCGTCGTCGCAGGCTTCGTCACCGCCGCCCGCGAGCGCGGAGTCACGGTGGTCAAGCACTGTGAGGTCACCGGGTTCGACACCGACGGCGGGACGGATCGCAGGGTCGCCTCGGTGGTCACGAATCAGGGCACGATCAATTGCGAACAGGTCGTCGTCGCGGCGGGAGCCTGGTCCGGGCCCATCGGAGACATGGCCGGGGTCGACCTGCCGGTGAAGCCCTTGAGGCGGGAGATCATGGTCTCCGAACCCGTCGGCTTCGATACCTCGCGGATGCCCTTCACGATCGACTTCTCCACCAGCTACTACGTCCACCCGGAAGGGTCCGGTCTGCTGTTCGGCTGCCCCGATGAGGTCGATGACTGGTCCTTCAATGACAAACGCGACCCGAACTGGCTGGCCACCCTGGCCGAGCACATCGAAGCCCGCACCCCGGACCTCGGCGATGTCGAAGCGGGGCACGGGTGGGCGGGACTGTATGAGATGACTCCCGACCACAATGCGCTCATCGGTGAGGCCGAGGAGCTGCCGGGATTCTTCTACGCCTGCGGGTTCTCCGGTCACGGCTTCCTCATGGGCCCGGCCGTCGGAGAGGTCGTCGCCGACCTCATGACCGGTCGCACCCCGTTCGTCGACGTGACCCCCATGGACAAACGACGCTTCACCACCACCGGACTGCGCAAGGAGCTCAATGTGATCTGAGCCCTCCGCCCACCCGACCTCGCCAGCCGACCTCCCCGGAATCGGCCACCCACCTCCGACCGGCCAAGCAGCCGATCGACTCAGCAGATGACGAAAGGACAGCAATGACCGCACTGCCCACCGACCAGACCATCACCGACCTCCTCACCTCGGGACTGAGCACCTGCGGGGTGGACACCTCCGTGCTTGAGGGGTCGGCCGCCTCGGCGAGCCTTCCTGCCCGCTCCCCCATCACGGGACAGGACCTCGGCACGATCGCCGCGGACACTGCGGAGACGGCGGCGGACAAGATCGCCGCAGCTCAGACTGCGTTCGAGACCTGGCGGGACGTACCCGCTCCCGTCCGCGGCCAGCTGGTGCAGCGGTGGGGACAGCTGCTCGGCGAGCACAAGGAGGATCTGGCGAAGATCATCACCGTCGAAGCCGGCAAGACCCCATCGGAGGCGGCCGGTGAGGTGCAGGAGATGATCGACATCTGCGAATTCGCACTCGGTCAGTCCCGGCAGCTGTGGGGCAAGACCATGCCCAGCGAACGCCCTGGTCACCGGCTCATGGAAACGTGGCATCCCCTCGGCGTCGTCGGTGTCATCTCCGCATTCAACTTCCCCGTGGCCGTGTACTCCTGGAACACCGCCCTGGCCCTGGTCGCCGGTGACGCGGTCGTGTGGAAACCGTCGGAGAACGCCGTCCTCGCGGCCCTCGGGGCACAGTCCCTGCTGGCCCGGGCCGCCGCCGAGGTGGGGGCCCCGGAGAACCTCGCACCCGTTCTCGTCGGAGGCCGGGACATCGGTGATGTCATGGTCCGGGATGAACGCGTGGCCTTGGTCTCTGCGACCGGATCGGTGCGGATGGGACGCGAGGTCGGACCCGTGGTGGCCGAGCGCTTCGGCAAGATCCTGCTCGAGCTCGGCGGCAACAATGCCGCGATCGTCGCCCCGAGCGCGGACATCGACCTGGCTCTGCGCGGAGTGGTCTTCGCCGCCGCCGGCACCGCAGGTCAGCGGTGCACGACCCTGCGGCGGCTCATCGTGCACGAGTCGATCGCCGATGAGTTCGTCGACAAGGTCGTCGCCGCGTACAAGACGCTGAGCATCGGATCGCCGACCGATGACGGGGTGCTCGTGGGACCGCTCATCAACGAGACGTCGTTCGCGGCGATGCAGGCGGCCCTCAAGCAGGCAGAGGCAGAGGGCGGAGAGATCCTCTGCGGCGGCGGCCGGGTGCTCGCCGGTGAACGCCCGGACGCCCACTACGTCGAGCCTGCCGTAGTGCGCATGCCCGGACAGAGCGCAGTGGTCAAGGAGGAGACGTTCGCCCCGATCCTCTACGTCGTGACCTATTCGGACCTCGATGAGGCACTCGAGATCCACAACGATGTGCCGCAGGGCCTGTCCTCGGCGATCTTCACTGCCGAACTCGCCGAGTCCGAGAAGTTCCTGTCCCGCTCCGACTGCGGAATCGCCAACGTCAACATCGGCACTTCGGGAGCTGAGATCGGCGGCGCCTTCGGCGGCGAGAAGGAGACCGGCGGCGGCCGGGAGTCGGGTTCGGATTCGTGGAAGGCCTATATGCGTCCGGCCACGAATACGATCAACTACTCCGGAGAGCTGCCGCTGGCGCAGGGAGTCGAGTTCCTCTGACGCGCAATCGCCCTCAGGTCACGCGAAACTCGAAAAAGTCGTCGCCAGTGACGACTTTTTCGAGTTTCGCGTTGACCGAGCGAACCGGACGCACACAACAGGACAAGGTATCCTGATAACGTGAGTGAGAATCCGCTGCTGCCCGCTTCCTACGATGTCATGTGGTCCGGCATCGTCCTGCTGCTCGTCGTTCTGCTCATCTGGGCCATGGTGAGCATCGCGCGATCGGGGCTCGATCCCCGGGTGAGACTCGTCTGGGCGATCATCGTCCTGCTGCTGCCCGTCGTCGGGCCGATCTGTTGGTTCATCGCGCGATCGCAGAAATCGGACACCGGCCTCAGCTGAAGGACCCCGAGTGCGAATCGCGATCAGCCGCACGAGCCGAAGAGTCCGAATGCTTCTCCTCCGATGAGTCTGAACGCCTCTCCTCCGCTGACACCCGTCGCCGGTGGTCGCGGATAATGAACGCGAGGCAGAGCAGCGCGCAGGCGGGAAAGACGATGAGCGTGAGAATCCAAGGGCCGCCGGTCCGGAGATCCTCTTCGCCCGCCAGCACCGAGCTCGCCAGCCCCATACCCACTCAGAACGCCACAATGATGTCCCTCATGCCCCGTACTCTAGGTTCCGAGACACCACAGCACAAGACGACTTGCTGCCACCTCCGGACTCCGCTCAAGCAGCACGATCATCCCGTCCTATAGTGCGTCGCTCCGCTCAGGTAACTCGAATCTCGAAGAACGCGTCGCCGGCGACGGGTTTTTCGAGATTCGCGTTACCTCACGCCGATCGCGGCGGGATGAAGAGTCCGCAGCGTCAGCACGCCCACGGCGGGCCGGGCTCCCTTCCTGCGGCTGTCTCCTTGCCCACAGATGTGGGTGCGGCCGCGACTTCGGGACTGCCGAGGACTAAAATCGAGCTTGGACCGGTGAACGCCGCATAAACCCTGCACTTCGTAGAAGGAGACCCCTGTGATCGAGCTGAAGACGCCCGCCGAGATCGACAAGATGGCGGTGACCGGCCGTTTCGTCGCCAGGGCCTTGGCTGAGCTGACCTCGATCGCAGAACCGGGCATGGACATCATGCACCTGGAGAAGACCGCCCGGAAGCTCATCGAAGACGCCGGCGCCAAGTCCTGCTATTGGGACTACGCCCCCTCCTTCGGCTCCGGCCCCTTCCGCAACGTCATCTGCCTGTCCGTCAACGACGGCGTCCTCCACGGCAAGCCGCACAGCTATGTGATGAAGGACAGCGACCTGCTCACCCTCGACTTCGCCGTATCCATCGACGGCTGGGTCGCCGACGCAGCACGTTCGGTTGTCGTCGGCAACGGCAGCGAAGAGGACCAGCGACTCATCGACACCACCTGGGCCGGCCTCGAAGCCGGAATCGGTGCCGCCCAGGCCGGCAACCGCCTCGGCGATATCTCGAAGGCCATCGGTGACGTCGCCGACGCCCACCGCATCCCCGTCAATCTCGACTTCGGCGGGCACGGCCTCGGCCACACGATGCACGAGGATCCGCATGTCCCCAACCGGGGCAAGGGCGGTCGCGGCCTGGTCCTCAAACCGGGTCTGACCCTGGCGATCGAACCGTGGTGGTCGTTCACGTCGAAGAAGCTCTCCGTCGACAAGGACGGCTGGACCCTGCGTCTGGCCGATGGTTCGAATGGTGCCCATTCGGAGAACACGATCGCCATCACCGAGGATGGTCCCCGAATCCTCACCACGCTCGACTGATCGAGCTTCCGCACTTGTGCTCAAGGGGCGCCCGACGAACAGATCGTCGGGCGCCCCTTCGCAATCGCCGCAGCTCCCCTGCCTCCGTATTGGTTCGCCGCCGATCCCCCACTGCTTTTCGCGCGGGCTGACTCCCGCTCGGGCCGGGACTCCTGTGCCCGGATTCTCGTGTCAGTCGTCCGTGCCAGAATTGCGATATGTCTTTCACGTGTTCCGAATGCGGCTATTCGACGGTCAAATGGTTGGGGCGCTGCCCCGAATGCCAGGCCTGGGGCACCCTTGAGGAAAAGGGTGCGAACTCGTCGAAGGTGAAGACGAAGGTCAAGAAGTCCGGCGGCGCGAAGCCGATCAGCGAGATCGACTCGACGCTCGCACAGGCGAGGTCGACGTTCGTCCCCGAATTCGATCGGGTGCTCGGCGGTGGCATCGTCCCCGGCGCCGTCGTTCTGCTCTCCGGCGAGCCCGGTGTCGGCAAGTCGACACTGCTCCTCGACGTCGCTGCGAAGATCGCCATGTTCGGAGTCAAGGTCCTCTACGTCACCGGTGAGGAATCCGCCGGTCAGGTCAGACTGCGCGCCGAACGGATCAACGCCCTGGCCGATTCGCTGCTGCTCGCCGCCGAGACCGATCTGGGTTCGGTGCTGGGGATGATCGAAGCCGAACAGCCGGAGCTGCTCGTCGTCGACTCGATCCAAACACTGGCCTCCTCCGAGGTCGAGGGCATCCCCGGTGGAGTCACCCAAGTCCGGGAAGTCGCCTCTGCTCTCATCCGAGAAGCCAAAGCCCGATCGCTGCCCACCGTGCTCGTCGGCCACATCACGAAGGACGGCACGATCGCCGGTCCCCGACTGCTCGAGCACCTCGTCGATGTCGTCTGCACCTTCGAAGGAGAACGGCATTCGCGGCTGCGTATGCTGCGGGCGGTGAAGAACCGCTTCGGCCCCACCGACGATGTGGGCTGCTTCGATATGGAAGAGAACGGGATCAAGAGCCTTGAAGACCCCTCGGGCCTGTTCCTCTCCCGCAGCGGAGCGAACCCGCCGGGCACCTGCCTGACGGTGACCCAGGAGGGCAAGCGGCCGCTGCTCGTCGAAGTCCAATCGCTGATCACCGAGTCCGCCGGCGGACAGTCCCGCCGGTCCGTCTCCGGAGTCGACTCATCCCGAGTGGCGATGATGCTGGCCGTGCTCAGCCAGAACGTCACGCAGGCGAACCTGGCCAAGAGCGATGTCTTCACGGCCACGGTCGGCGGAGCGAAGCTGTCGGAGCCGGCCAGCGACCTGGCGATCTGCATGTCCCTGGCCTCGGCGCTCCTCGGCAGACCACTGGCTCGCCACCTCGTCGCAATCGGCGAGGTCAGCCTGTCCGGAGAGATCCGCAACGTCCCCAACCTCGGCCAGCGCCTCAACGAAGCCAAACGCTTGGGCATCACCCATGCCGTCGTGGCCAAGGGAGCGATGACCAATGTCGCGGCACCCGACAAGATGGAGATCAAGGAGTGCGAACACATCGCCGGAGCGGTCGAACTCATGCTGACGAACGAAGCACTTCGGGAGCCGAAATGAGAAAGTTCGGGACTTTCACACGGTTTTGGAGCATCCTGGTGTCATGACCACGACAGTTTTTCCGGCCTTTCGGACCACGGATGCACAAGCGACGATCGAGCTGCTGGTCACGCTCGGATTCACCGAAAGACTGATTGTGCGCAATGAGCACGATCCGGCGCTCGTCGAACATGCCGAATTCGCGCTCGGCGACACCGGCGGAATCATGATCGGCTCGGTCCGCAATGACGGATCAGCCCTCGACGCAGTGGGCGGCAGCTCGATCTACGTCGTCGTCGACACCGAACGCGAAGTCGACCGGCTCTATCAGGAGATCGTCGATATGGGACATGCGATCGTGCGACCGGTGGCGACTCAGGTTCACGGCGGCCGCGAATTCGACTTCCGCGACCACGACGGGAACTCCTGGGGAGTCGGCTCCTACCGCGGAGCCTGAGACATCAGTCCTGCGATTCCTCTGACTTCTCCTCATCCGAGGAGGCCTTCTCGCCGGACTCCTCCTCCGACTTCTTCTCGTCTTCGGCTTTCTTCTTCTCCTCCACGGCCTTCTTCTCCTTGGCCTTTTCGGCGTCGCTCTTCTCGAGCTCGAACGGCGTCGGTTCGCTCTTCCTGTCATCGAGCTTCACGATGAGGTCATAGTCGCCCGGGGCGAAGTCCTCATCGGTGCGATTGCAGTTCTTATCGACCTTGATCCGGTTCCACTTGAGCTTCGCGGTCTTCTCCGACTGCGGTGCGAACTCGGTCGAAGCCTCCGCATTCTCATCTTTTGAGGCCGCACAGTACTTCGACGACCACACGACGTCACCGTCCTTCTCGACGATGAACTCCTGTTTCTCGGTGCCGACCTCGATGAGACAGGTGGCGGTGTGGTTGTTCTCGATGACCATGCCGAATTCGGGTTCTTTGCCGTCCTTCACGGATTTCGGATCGACCTTCGCGTTCAGCGAGACCTTGCCCTCGGGGCATTTTCCGCTCGCTGCCTTCTCATCCGGTACCGGTGCCGCCGTCGTCGATTCGGCCGGGGTCGTCTCCTCGACGGCGGTCTTGTCCGATTCGTCGCTGCGGCCGCCGATCGCCTTGACGATGCCGACGATTCCGAGCACAAGCAGTCCCAGGACGAGGAGACTGGCCACACCCAGAGTGACGCGGCGTCTGCGGTACACGTGAGCAGGCAGCTTCCCGCTAGACTGGCGAAACTGCCCGGCAGCTCTGTTCGGCTGCGAACCACGATTGGAAGGAGTCATCGCTTTGAGCCTAGGCAATTGCGAATGAGCATCCAAATGACACACCGAGCCGATCCCGAATCGAATCCCTCCGGGTCTTCCGCCGCCTTCCCCGAGGTGACAGAACCGGTGCTCAGACGCGTTCAGGACACCATCATCGACTGGTTCGAGGAGGCCGCTCGCGACCTGCCGTGGAGACATCCGAACACGAGTGCCTGGGCAATCCTCGTCAGCGAGATCATGTCCCAACAGACGCCTGTCGCCCGAGTCGAACCGCGGTGGCGTGAGTGGATGGACAAGTGGCCGACACCGGCCGACCTCGCCGCCGCCCCGACCGCCGAAGTCCTCCACGCCTGGGACCGTTTGGGCTATCCGCGCAGAGCGCTGCGACTGCAGGAAGCAGCCGAAGTCATCGCCGCTGAACTGGACAACAGGGTTCCCGAAACGACCGAAGAGCTCGAACGACTGCCGGGCATCGGGTCCTATACCGCCGCCGCGGTCTCCTCCTTTGCCTTCGGACGAAAGACGACCGTGCTGGACACGAACGTGCGTCGGGTCCTCATCCGCCTCTTCGCCGGCAGAGAACGCCCCACCACCTCACCCGGCCGGAAGGAGACTGTCTGGGCGGCCGCCCTGGTGCCCGAGGATAAGCACGTTGAGTGGAACGCTGGAGTCATGGAGTTCGGGGCCCTCGTCTGCACGGCGCGCAATCCCGACTGCCCCGCCTGCCCGCTCCAGGACATCTGCACATGGAACCAGTCGGGCAGACCCACCTCGGTGACGAAACCGAATTCTCAGAAATGGGCGGGCACGGATCGACAGCTGCGCGGAGCGATCATGGACGTGCTCAAGGCAGCGCATGTCGCCGGGGACGACCGACGCGGTGTCCGGCTCGACGTCTTCACCGCCTCGGTGACCGACTTCGACCCGGTGCTTCTCGATTCTCTGGCCGAATCGACGGCCACAGCGGTGGAGCGAGTGCGTGAACTCAGTGCCGACCAGGACAGGGTCTCTCGCCTCATCACCGATCTCGTCGCCGACGGTCTGGCTCAACAGGTCGATGGGCGCTTGGCTCTGCCGAACCGCTGAGGAGCAGTGCCTCCGACAGTTCGCCGGCGGCGGGTGAGACCAGAACGGGTGGGACACGTACCTGAGTCAGAGGTATCTGATCATCCGTGAGTTGCCCAGAGTGTTCGGTTTGACCCGGGCCAGGTCGAGGAACTCTGCGACACCTTCATCGGTGGAGTGCAGCAGCTCGACATAGACCTCGGGTGAGACCGGGATGCCCTTTATCGGTTCGAAGCCGAGCGAACCGAAGAATCCGGTCTCGAAGGTCAGGCAGAACATCCGGTCGACTCCGATCTCACGGGCATCGGCGAGCAGCTGGTTGATGATCGCCTTGCCCACTCCCCTGCCCCTGTAGTCCGGTGAAGTCGCGACCGTGCGTGCCTCGGCCAGGTCCGCCCAGATGATATGCAGGGCACCGCAGCCGGCGAGGATCTCCGAACCGTCGGGCTGGGGGTCGACGACCAGCCAGAACTCCTGGAGAGATTCGAAGTACGTCACTGTGTCCTTGGCGAGCAGGATCCGCTCACCGGCCAGAGGGGCGACCAGGGCTTCGATGTCCTTGACGTCGCCGGTCCTCGCCCGTCGCAGGTACAGACCTCCGGGAAGTTCATGCTTGGAATGGTGGTCCCCGGAGATCCGTCCATGATCGAAGTCGCCTGCGTGTGAGCTCATACCGACATTCAACACCATCACCGGATGCGGACACGAAAAAGTCCGGAGAGTCGACTGCTGCCGACTCCCCGGACTCTTCGATGTCATCCGAGAACGTGAGGATCAGGCCGAGGTCTCCGAAGATCCGCTCGAACCGGACGAACCCGCACCGGCGAGTTCACTGTCGTCATCCTCAGCGGGCTTCAGGCTCTCGGTTTCGATGCCCTCGAAGGTGAACTCAGCGTCCTTACCTTCACCCTTGACGTCGACCTTGATGGTCTCGCCGCGTCCGATCTCCTTGAACAGGATCTTCTCCGACAGAGTGTCCTCGATCTCGAGCTGGATGGTCCGACGCAGCGGTCGGGCGCCCAGGACGGGATCGTAGCCGCGCTCGGCGAGCAGATCCTTGGCCGCAGCAGTCACGTCGACCTTCATGCCCTGATCGGCCAGACGGACGTCGAGGCGCTCGAGGAAGAGATCGACGATCTTGATGATCTCGACCATGCTCAGCTGCGGGAACACGATCGTGTCATCGACACGGTTGAGGAACTCGGGGCGGAAGTGCTGCTTGAGCTCTTCGTTGACCCGCTGCTTCATCCGGTCGTAGTTGGTCTTCGTGTCACCCTCGACCTGGAATCCGAGCTGGAGTCCACTCGAGATATCACGCGTACCGAGGTTGGTCGTCATGATGATGATGGTGTTCTTGAAGTCCACCTCACGACCCTGCGAGTCGGTCAGGCGACCGTCTTCGAGGATCTGCAGCAACGAGTTGAAGATGTCCGAGTGGGCCTTCTCCACCTCGTCGAAGAGGACGACCGAGAACGGCTTGCGGCGGACCTTCTCCGTGAGCTGACCGCCCTCTTCGTAGCCGACGTAGCCCGGAGGCGAACCGAACAGTCGCGAGACGGTGTGCTTCTCCGAGTACTCCGACATGTCCAGGCTGATGAGCGAATCCTCATCGCCGAAGAGGAACTCCGAGAGCGCCTTGGCCAGCTCGGTCTTGCCGACACCGGTGGGGCCGGCGAAGATGAACGAGCCGGAGGGACGCTTCGGATCCTTCAGCCCGGCGCGGGTACGACGGATCGCCCGCGAGATCGCCTTGACCGCATCGTCCTGACCGATGACGCGCTTGTGCAGCTCGTCTTCCATCCGCAGCAGACGCGAGGACTCTTCCTCGGTGAGCTTGAAGATCGGAATGCCGGTGGCAGAGGCGAGCACTTCGGCGATGAGATCGGCGTCGACGACCTTCGAGGTGTCGGTGCCGGACCTGCGCCAGGCCTCGGTCTGCTCTTCCTTCTCCTTGACCAGCTTCATCTCGGAGTCACGCTCCGAGGCTGCCAGTTCGAAGTCCTGAGCATCGATGGCGGCTTCCTTACGGTGACGGGCCTCGAGGATCTTCTCCTCCAGGTCACGCACTTCCTGCGGCACCGACAGCCGTGAGATGCGCAGCTTGGCACCGGCTTCGTCGATGAGGTCGATCGCCTTGTCCGGCAGGTACCGGTCGTTGATGTAGCGATCGGACATGTTCACGGCGGCAGCCAGGGCACCGTCGGTGACGGTGACCTTGTGGTGCGCTTCGTACTTGTCGCGCAGACCCTTGAGGATCTCGATCGAATGCGCCAGCGACGGTTCGGGAACCTGAATCGGCTGGAACCGGCGTTCGAGAGCGGCATCCTTCTCGATGTGCTTGCGGTACTCATCCAGGGTGGTCGCACCGATGGTCTGCAGCTCTCCGCGAGCCAGCATGGGCTTGAGGATCGAAGCGGCATCGATCGCGCCTTCGGCGGCTCCGGCACCCACCAGGGTGTGGATCTCGTCGATGAAGAGGATGATGTCGCCGCGGGTGCGGATCTCCTTGAGCACCTTCTTCAGGCGCTCTTCGAAGTCACCGCGGTAGCGGGAACCTGCGACCAGCGAACCGAGATCGAGGGTGTAGAGCTGCTTGTCGGCGAGGATTTCGGGGACCTCGCCGTTGACGATGGCCTGTGCAAGGCCTTCGACGACAGCGGTCTTACCGACACCGGGTTCGCCGATGAGGACCGGGTTGTTCTTCGTGCGGCGCGAGAGGATCTGCATCACGCGCTGCATCTGCTCGTGACGGCCGATGACCGGGTCGAGCTTGGCCTCGCGGGCTGCCGCCGTGAGGTTGGTGCCGAACTGGTCGAGCACGAGGGATCCCGAGGGAGTTCCCTCTTCCCGGCCGCCGGCGGACACGGGTTCCTTGCCCTGGTAGCCCGACAGAAGCTTGATGACTTCCTGGCGGACGCGTCCGAGGTCCGCGCCGAGCTTGACGAGCACCTGCGCGGCAACACCTTCGCCCTCACGGATGAGGCCGAGCAGAATGTGCTCGGTGCCGATGTAGCTGTGTCCCAGCTGCAGTGCTTCACGGAGGCTGAGCTCGAGGACCTTCTTCGCACGCGGTGTGAAGGGAATGTGGCCGCTCGGAGCCTGCTGGCCCTGGCCGATGATCTCCTGGACCTGGTCACGCACCTGCTCGAGGGAGATGTCCATGCCCTCGAGAGCCTTCGCCGCCAGGCCTTCACCCTCGTGGATGAGGCCGAGCAGAATGTGCTCGGTGCCGATGTAGTTGTGTTTGAGAAGTTTCGCTTCTTCCTGCGCGAGCACCACTACGCGTCGTGCTCGGTCGGTGAACCGCTCGAACATATTCATCCTCCTCGGTCTTCTGATTCTTCTGAGCCTAACCACCGTGAGCGCGGATCTATTGCAGGTTTCGCCATGAGCCGAAAGGGTTTGGCTGTGGGCGAAATTCCATTGCCATCGAGGATCTGCCTCCACCGGATCGTTCCCGATAACTCGCCGTATTCGCATCCGAGCGAAGACTAAACTCGAGGCGTGAGTGTTGAACCGTGATCGTTGAGTTCAGAAAGGCTGCAGACATGCCCACCGATCATTCGACCATCCTCGAGCTGGCCAGGGCCCATGGTCTCGACATCATTGCCGATTCCATCGTCGTCAATGAGCTCGGCCTCGACTTCCAGGTCGCCTTGGCAGAGGCGGTCGACGGCCGATCCTGGGTCCTTCGGATACCTCGGCGCTCCGATGTCGCCACCCGCGCCGCCGTCGAGGGCCGCTTCCTGACTGCCATCGCACCTCGCCTAAGCATCGCGGTCCCGGATTGGCAGATCCACTCAGAGAATCTCATCGCCTACCCGCTGCTGCCGGGACATCCCGGGTTGACCATCGACGACGATGGACAGCCGCGGTGGCATTTCGATGTCGAGTCCCCCGAATACGCGGAGTCGCTCGGTTCCGTCCTCGCCGAACTTCACACCGTCGATCCCGCCGCCGTTCGGGGCTCGGGGATCCCGGAGCTCTCCCCCACCGAGGTTCGACAACGCAAGCGTGAGGACATCGATCATGTCACCGCCGAGTTCGATGTGGCGCCCACCTTGCTCGAGCGTTGGGCTGCGTGGCTCGACGACGACAGCTATTGGCCGACTTCCACGACAGTGACTCATGGCGAGGTGTATCCGGCCCACCAGCTGATGGACGGGCCGGTCAATGTGGGCATTCTCGACTGGACGACCGCGTCGATCGGCGATCCGGCCAAGGATTTCATGTTCCACTGCGCCACCGTCTCTGCTTCGGCATTCGAGGCGACGACGGCGCGATATGTGGCAGACGGCGGTCGGGTCTGGCCCCGATTCGCCGAGCACTGCGCCGAGCTCTACTCGACTTCTCCTGTCGAGTTGGGGCTCTTCGCACTGCAGACGGGAGAGCCAGAGCATCTGGCTGCGGCCAGAGCCCAACTGAATCCGAACGTCTGAACCGACTTCATCATCTGCCCGATGAGCAGAAGACTTTCCTCGACCACAGTTCAGGGCCCCTTGCTTCGTGGCTCACGTCATCGAATCATTTGCACGCATCATTGACCGTTATGATTTTCAACTACTTCCTGCCTGGCAATTGTCTGTGATGTTCCATCACTGCTGTTCTGCCGCAGCACTGGATGCCGGGTATTTGAAAAGCCGAAACCGCATATAAAAGACCTGAGGGGCCAGCGTTTCAATTCGCTGACCCCTCAGGTCTGTTCGGAAGTTACCGGCTTTCGAATGAGCCTCTCACTTCTCCGCTGCTTCGTATGCTTCGACGATCTCCAGCGGGATCCGTCCACGATCACCGAGCTGGTATCCGTTGCTCTGAGCCCACTCGCGGATCTTCGCCGTATCCCGCTTGGGTCCCGACGATCCCGCACGGCGGCCACGGCCACCGGTATTGGCTACACGACGTGCTTTGGCGATGAATGGGGCGAACGTCTCGCGGAGCTTTTCAGCATTCTCTGTTGAGAGCTCGAGTTCGTACGTAGCCTGGTCGAGGCTGAAACGAACGGTTTCCGCCGCTTCGCTTCCGTCGAAATCATCCGTGAGAACGAGGCGCATTTCCCTTGCCATGTTCACTCTTTTCGTAATCAGAGGATTTGGTCGATGTCATCTTAACATCCGTTTCCGGATTATCGTCGACTCCGCTAACTTCAATCTCTGAATAGTATTTATCCACCTGTTCGCGTTCATTGCGATCTGCGCGGACGATATTGCGGAACACATACCAGAACAGCAATCCCACACAGATCGACGGAAGCAGCGCTTTGAGGATATCCAACATCATAATCAGCCCTCCTGAGCCGAGTCCTCCTGCGAAGAAGCCAATGGCTTGGTGAATGGGAACAGAATGGTTTCGCGGATTCCCAAACCGGTCAATGCCATGAGCAGACGGTCGAGTCCCATTCCCATTCCGCCGGTCGGCGGCATTCCGTGTTCCATCGACATGAGGAAGTCCTCGTCGAGTCCCATCGCTTCGTCGTCTCCGCGCGCGGCATCCGCGGCCTGGGCCTCGAAGCGCTGACGCTGGATGATCGGGTCGACGAGCTCCGAATAGCCGGTGGCCAGTTCGAAGCCGCGCACGTACAGGTCCCACTTCTCCACGACGCCCTTCTTCGTCCGGTGCTCGCGCACCAGCGGTGAGGTGTCGACCGGGAAGTCGGTGACGAAGGTCGGAGCCCACAGCTTGTCCTGGTAGAAGTGCTCCCACAACTCTTCGACGTATTTGCCGTGCGAGCGGAAGACACCGCCCAGGTCGACGTCGTTGTCGGCGGCGATCTTGTCGAGCACGTCCATTCCGGTCTCAGGGGTCACCTCGACGCCGGATTCCTCGGACAGGGAATCATACATGCTCACGACCGGCCAGTCGCCGCCGAAGTCGTATTCGGTGCCGTCGTCGAGAGTGACGACGAGCGACCCGGTGGCATCCTGTGCGGCGTTCTGGATGAGCGTCTTCGTCAGATCGGCGATCGAATGGTAGTCGCCGAAGGACTGATAGGCCTCGAGCATCGCGAATTCCGGAGAGTGAGTGGAGTCTGCGCCCTCATTGCGGAAGTTGCGGTTGATCTCGAAGACGTTCTCGATTCCGCCGACGACAGCCCGCTTGAGGAACAGCTCCGGGGCGATTCGCAGGTACATGTCGATGTCGTAGGCGTTCATATGCGTCTTGAACGGACGCGCGGACGCTCCGCCGTGCATGGTCTGCAGCATCGGCGTCTCGATCTCGATGAAGTCCTGGTCTGCGAAGGTCCTCCGCAGCGACGACATCACCTTTGCGCGGGTGAGCATCGTCTCCCGGGCCTGTTCGCGGGTGATGAGATCGAGGTAGCGCTGGCGCACACGGGTGTCTTCGGCCAGTTCGGTGTGCAGTCCCGGCAGCGGACGGATGGCCTTCGACGCCATGGTCCAGGAGTCCGCGAGCACGGAGAGCTCACCGCGCTTGGATTTGATGACACGCCCGTGCAGGAACAGGAAATCGCCGAGGTCGACGTCGGACTTGAAGTCGTCGAGGCGTTCCTGGCCGACCTCGCGCAGCGAGAGCATCCCCTGCAGGCGGGAGCCGTCACCGGCCTGCAGTGTGACGAAGCAGAGTTTGCCGGTGGTGCGGACGAAGACGACTCGACCGATGACGCCGACGATGTCCTCGGTCTCCTCCCCCGTTTCGAGACCGTCGTGGGCGGCGTGCACCTCGGCGAGGCTGTGGGTGCGGGGCACCGTGACCGGGTAGGCGTCGGTTCCGTTGTCGAGGAGACGCTGGCGCTTGTCCTTTCGGATCCGGATCTGTTCCGGATCGAGGTGTTCGGGTGAAAGGTCTGCGTTCTCAGGTGTCTTCGAGTCGGTGTTCGCCATGCTTCAAGGCTACCGTGGACGGCCCGTGCGGGGGAATTCGGCGGTCAGTCCAGAGCGGTCAGGATCTGCTGTGCCTGGGCCTCTGTGATCCGTCCCATCGCCAGGGCTTTCGCAGTCGTCGATCGGGCGAGTGCGATGTAGCTGTTGCGCACCGCCGGGTTCGACCGGCTGAGGCTGAATTCGCTCAGTGCCGCCAGGTGCGCTTCGATGGTGCCGACATCACCGCGGCTGACCGGACCGGTCAGTGCTCTGGGTCCGTTCTGCATCGTGTTGGCGACGCTGGCGTCGACGAGGGCGTGGAGGACGGCTGATGGATCGGAGACCCCCGCCTCGGTGAGCAGCTCCATGGCTTCGGTGAGGATCGTGATCGAATGGTTCGATGCGTGGGTGATGGCCGCGTGGTAGAGAGGACGGTCGGCCTCGGCGATGTCGATCGGTTCAGCACCGAGTTCGACGACGAGGGCTTCCCCCACCGGCCGGATCGATGCGGGCGCGGTGACCGCGATCGTCGCCTGCCGCAGGCGGCTGAGATCGACCTCGGTTCCGGTGAAGGTCAGCGACGGGTGCAGGGCGATGGGCAGAGCGCCGAGGCTGGTCCCGGCTTCGAGGACGTCGGTTCCGTACCGGCCGGAGCAGTGGACGAGGATCTGCCCGGCGTGGATGCGTCCGAGCTCGGACAAGCCTGTGACCAGCGGCGCGATCTCGTCATCGGGAACGGCGAGGAGCACGAGTTCGGCGCGCTCGGTGATCTCGTCCGGGTCGAGGACGGGCACTCCGGGCAGCATGTCCTCGGCGCGTTCGAGGCTCGCCGCCGAGGTGGCGCTGACCCCGATGACGGCGTGACCCGCCTGCCTCCAGGCGGCACCGATGCTGGCTCCGACTCGACCGCAGCCGATGATTCCGATGCCCAGCCTCGGTGCGTCGCCTTGGCTCATCCTTCGTCCTCCTCGGGAGTCTGTGTCCGGTGGGTGTGTGCACTCTTCGCCGCCGCGTCGAAGTGCTGGCGGGCGATCCGGGTGCGTTCGGCGTGTTCGGTGAAGAAGCGTTTGGCTCCGTCCACGCTCTGGTGCTTCACGAGCGGGGTGATGGGCCCTGCGGTCGAATGCACGGCCACGGTGCCCAGGTCGAGCGCCCGCATCAGCGGTCCCTGATAGTAGCGCAGGGACTGGACGCGGACATGGGGCACGAAGTCGACGCGGTGGTCGAGGACGCCCAGGCGCAGCACCAGCATCGAATCGGTCAGGGCATAGGCGCGTCGTTTCCAGACGAGCGGATCGACCAGGCGTGACGAGCGCGGCTGCGGGTGGAACAGCTCCTCGGCCGCGGCGGCGTTCGGGTGGGCGGACTTCCGGTCGTACATCGCCGAACGGACCAAGGTGTCCGCGCCGATGTCGTCGGGCAGCTGCGGGTCCGGCAGTGAGAGGCCGACCATGAGCAGGGCCTGGTCGATGTCGCCGACGGGCAGCAGCAGGTTCGATTCGGTCGTCCCACCGTCGCTGGCGATATTGTAGTGGGCCTGCCACCAGCCGGCCCACCGCCACAGCAGCGGCTGGTGCAGGGCCACCGCCTGGATCCGGTCGAGCGGGATGACCTTGCGTGAGGTGGAGAAGAGTCCGTGGTTGACGGCCAGCCCGTTCTCGCCGAGGCGGACGACGAAGTTCGCATTGTCGAGGTTCTTCCGAAATACGGAGAACGCCGCGAAGACTCCCGGCAGAACACCGACGAGCATCGGGATGAACGCCTCCTTGATGCCGAGGGCCAAGAACACGATCGCCGCGATGACGACGACGATGACGACGGCCACGGACACCAGGGTCTCGGTCTTGAGCAGGGAGGCGACGACGACCCGGTGGACGGGCACCCGGATGATCTCGCCTTCTTCGCCGACCCGAGGCTTGAGATGGTAGGGGGCGAGCAGATCGCCGAGGCTGGATTCGGCTTCGCCCGAGACATCATCGGCCAGGCTGCCGAGCCGTTTGCTCAGTCGCACACCGAGGCTGTCCCCGCCTCGTTCGGGCACCGACCGATCGACTCCGGTCTCCGCACCAGGTGCCGAGGTCTGCCCGCCGGTGTCGGGGACGGACACGGCTGGCCCGGGCGGGCCCGCAGCGAAGTTCCCTGACGCACCGAACCCTGCCGCTCCGGTCGCTGCCCCATCAGGACCGGCCGAACCGTTTTCGGTCGAACCGGAACCAGGGAGCCCGGGGGCCGCCTCGGTGCGGTTGTGTTCCTGTCTGCGGGAGCGGACGGCGGCGAGCAGTTCGTCGCGCAGCTCCTCGGCTCGCTTCTTCGACAGGTACTTCAGCGAGATGTTCGAGTCGGTGCCGCCGGCGACGTCGAAGACGAGTTCGGCCATTCCGAGCACGCGCGGCAGCAGCTTCTGCTGCAGGTCGATGGACTGCACTCGGTCCAGACGGGCCTTACGCAGCTTCTTCGACAGCAGTCCGCGCCGATAGTAGATCGCCTCGGCATCGACCCGGTAGCCCATGACCCGCCACGCCAACCAGCTGAAGAGCGCGGTGAGTAAGAGGATGAGGATGATTCCGCCGACGACGGCGAGGATCACCAGCGGATGGCTGCGCAGCCAATCGGCGAATGTGAGGTTGACGGAGCGGCCGGAAGCCAGGTCTTCGACGGCGCTCTGGAAGAAGTTCTGCAGTCCATAGGCCGCAGCGATGAAGATGCCGACGAGGACGCCGAGGCTCTCGAGAATCGGCGTGAGCGGGTGGACACGGTGCCAGACTTCGGGGGCGGCCGCCTCGGTGGCGGGGTCCGGGTTTCCGAGCGAGGATTCGTCGCTCATGGTCACAGTCCGGCGAGATTGGCTTGGCCGAGTCCGGCGAGACTGTCGCGCAGGCGGTCGGCTTCGGCGCGGGGCAGACCGGGAATCGTCGCGTCGGTGGCCGCGGAGGCAGTGTGGAGTTTGACGGTGGCGAGGCCGAACATGCGGTCGACGGGGCCGGCGTCGACGTCGACGAACTGCAGGCGACCGTAGGGCACGACGGTGGCGCGGTGGAACATGATGCCGCGGCGGACGAGCAGGTCGTCCTCACGTTCGGCGTAGCCGATGGCGCGGGCCTGGCGGAGGATGATGAGCGTCGAGATGATGCCGTATGCGAGGACGGCGACCCATGCCAGGTGAAGCCACGGCACCTCGGAGGTGAAGATGATGGCCAGGACGAGTGCGGCGATGAACAGCGGGATGAGGAGGATCAGGCCGGCGAGGACCTCCTTCGTCCCGTATTTCGGGCTGACCCGGTTGAAGGGCACATCGAGTCCGATGGTGAAGGAATGGTCGCGGTTCATGCGGTTTCAGCTCCCGGCGGGTCTTGGGGTGGGATCTCGCAGAATCCCTCGACGATCATACCGACGATCATGAGCACGGCGGCAGAGATCATTGCGACAAGCATGCCTGCGGCCAAATCGTTGCGGATTCCCGGTGCGGACAGGAAATAGTAGCCCGCGTTTCCGAGATACCAGCCGGAGAGTCCGGCCCCGGTCAGGGCGCTGGCTTTGGCCATGATCGCCACTCGCGCCGCTTGGATCGGGTCGATCTCCTTCGTCCGGTCCCCGTCGTTCCATTTCTTGATGGGCCAGCCGAGCAGGAACAGGACGGCGGCGAGGACGAGCATGCCGATGACGGCGAACCACGGCAGGCCGGGCAGCGAGAATCCTTGGCTTTCGAGCACCACATCGACCACGATCGCGAGAACCGTGCCGATCACGGCCCAGACGGCGAGGGTGGACGAGGAGGTTCTCTGCATGGTTCCCAGTCTCTCAGATCGCGGGCGGTTATCCAGAGGTGATCCGGGAGATGTCCTGGTCGTCGAGTTCCGCCAGAACCGCGCTGAGCGGCCGGCGCCCCTGCGGGGTGTCGATGCGGGTGTCGCCGACGAGTTCGGCCCAGGGGGCGAGCACGAAGGCGCGCTCGTGGGCGTGGGGGTGCGGCAGCGTCAGCCGCGGGGTTCTGCTGCCGAGCTCTGCGTCTTCGGTTCCGAAGCGGATGAGGTCGATGTCGAGGGTGCGCGGTCCCCACCGCAGCTGCCTCGTCCGCCCGCAGGCGACTTCGATTCCCTGTGCCACCGACAGCAGCTCGAGCGCCGACAGCGTGGTGGACACGAGCACTCCGAGGTTGAGGAAGTCGTTCTGTTCGACCCCGCCCCAGGGTGCGGTGCGGAAGAGGGAGGACCGGCGTGTGACGGTGATGTCCGGGTGCCGGTCGAGGGCGGCCACCGCTTGGTCGAGGGTGTCCGCGGCGTCGCCGAGGTTCGCCCCGAGGTTGAGGTACGCCTCGGTCCCACTATCGTCTGTGCCGCCCGCACCGGGCACGGCGGTGCCGGTCTCCCCCTCCGAGGCGGCCACGGGGGTGGTGCGGAACCGTTCGACGCGGATGCGCACATCGTCGAAGGTCCGTTGGATCGGCGCGGAGGGTTTGTGGACGACGACTTCGACGTTGTCGCACAGGCTCAGGCAGTGGTCGGCGATGTGTTCGGCGAGGGTTTCGATGAGGTCGAAGGTGTTGTTCTCGACGATGCCGGCGACGTCTTCGGCGAGATCTCCGTAATGGATCGTCTCGGTGAGGTCGTCGGTGGCTGCTGCCCGTGCGACCGACGTGTGCAGGGTGACGTCGATGACGAAGTCCTGCCCCTCGCGCTTCTCGAAGTCGAAGACCCCGTGGTTGCCGCGCACCGTCAGCCCGCGCAGTTCGATGCGGTCGGGGGCCGACTCGGTGCCGGTCATTGCGCGACTCCGTCGGTTCCGAAGTTCGCTGCAGGGCCCGCTGCCGCGGAGTGTTCCCTGACCGCGGCGATGACCTTGCAGGCGATCGCCGAGGTGGCCGGATCGTGGACACGGACCGCCCAGGCTCCGGCCTGCGCGGAGATCGCGGAGATCGTGGCCGTGGCCTGATCCTTCGCCGCCTGCTCTGCCTGCTTCGGGTCGTCGGGGCTGAGCAGGGAGGCGATGAAGCGCTTTCTGCTGGCGGCGACGAGGAGACGATGGTCGAGTGCCGCGAATTCGTCGAGGGCGGAGAGCAGCTGCCAGTTGTGTTCGGCGTTCTTCGAGAATCCGAGACCGGGGTCGACGATGATGTTCGCAGGTGTGATGCCGACGGCGATGGCTTCGTCGATGCGGGTGCGCAGTTCGGCGATCACCTCGGCGACGACATCGTCGTAGTGGAAGGTCGCCGACGCCTGATCGAGGTAGCCGCGCCAGTGCATGAGCACGACGGGGGCGCCGGACTCGGCGGCGACGCTGAGCATGGCGGGATCCGACTGTCCGGCGGAGACGTCGTTGATGATGTGAGCGCCGGCCGCCAGGGATTCTGCGGCGACACCGGCGCGCATCGTATCGACGCTGATGACGGCTCCGGCGGCGGCGAGTTCACGGACGACGGGAACGACGCGACGCAGCTCTTCGGCTTCGTCGACGCGGGCCGAACCCGGACGCGTCGATTCGCCGCCGACGTCGATGATGTCGGCACCGGTGGCCATGAGTTCGAGTCCGTGGGCGACGGCGCGGTCGTGGTCGAACCACAGTCCGCCGTCGGAGAAGGAGTCGGGGGTGACGTTGAGGACGCCCATGATCTGCGTCGTCTTCGCGGCTGTTTCGTCCATCGCTGTGTGATCCTGGCTCGAGTCTCAGCGACCGAGGATGAGGCTCATCGCTTCGGCGCGGGAGGCGCTGTCGCGCAGCTGCCCGCGCACGGCCGAGGTGATCGTCGAGGCTCCGGGTTTGCGGACTCCGCGCATGGTCATGCACAGGTGTTCGGCTTCGACGACGACGATGACGCCCTGCGGGTCGAGGTGGTCGACGAGTGCATCGGCGATCTGTGCGGTCAGGCGTTCCTGCACCTGGGGGCGACGAGCATAGACCTCGACGAGGCGGGCCAGTTTGGACAGTCCCGTGACCTTGCCGTTCCTGCTCGGGATGTAGCCGATATGGGCGACGCCGTGGAAGGGCACGAGGTGGTGTTCGCAGGTGGAGTACAGGTCGATGTCGCGGACGAGGACGAGTTCCTCGTGGCTGATGTCGAAGGTGACTCCGAGGACTTCGGCCGGGTCGCGGTGGAGCCCGGCGAAGATCTCCTCATAGGCCCGAGCCACTCGGCCCGGAGTCTCGAGCAGACCTTCCCGATCGGGGTCTTCTCCCACGGCGATGAGGATCTCACGCACTGCAGCGGCGATGCGCTCCTGGTCGACCTTGTTCTCGTGCCCTGCGGGGGCGGGGCCGAGACCGGCGGAGACCTCTTCGATATCGGCCATCAGTCGTTGTTCCCTCTGTCTTCGTTCGTGCCGTTCGTCGCCGGTCCCCCGGTTCCGGGTCCGCCGGTGGGGCCGGTCGGTCCGCCCGTCGGGCCGGTGGGACCATTCGGGTTCTCGGGTCCCGGCGGGTTGTGCGGAACTTGGGGTCCGCTGACCCCGGTGGGTCCGGCTCCGGGGATGTCGGTGGTATCCACCTCGGTGCCGGTCGTTCCATCATCGGCATCGCGTTCGCTCTGCGGTGCGGGCGGGTCGATGGGTCCGCGTTCGGATACGGGACGGTCATCGTGGGCCAGCCACACATCGCGGGTGGGGCGTTTGGCGACTGGTGCGAAGATCTCTTCGAGGGCCGCCTGGTCGAGCGTCTCGCGTTCGAGCAGCTGGTAGGCGAGGTCGTCGAGGATGTCGCGGTTGTGAGTCAGCGCCCAGTAGGCGTCGGCGTGCGCGGAGTCGATGAGACCACGGACCTCGGCATCGATCGACGACAGGGTCGAGTCCCCGTATTCGTCACCGCCGCCGTAGCCGCGTCCGGCGAAGGGTTCGGACTGGTCGTCGCCGATCTTGACCATGCCCAGCTTCTCGCTCATGCCGTACTGGGTGACCATTTTGCGCGCGATGTTCGTCGCCTTCTCGATGTCGTTGCTGGCACCGGTGGTCGGGTCGTGGAAGACGATCTCCTCGGCCACTCGGCCGCCCATCGCATAGGCGAGCTGGTCGAGCAGCTCATTGCGGGTCGTCGAGTACTTGTCTTCGCTCGGCAGCACCATGGTGTAGCCCAGCGCTCGTCCGCGCGGGAGGATCGTGACCTTCGTGACCGGGTCGGTCTGGTTCATGGCCGCGGCGACGAGGGCGTGTCCGCCTTCGTGGTAGGCGGTGACGAGGCGTTCCTTGTCGTTCATCAGTCGGGTCCGCTTCTGCGGGCCGGCGATGACTCGGTCGATGGCTTCGTCGAGGATCCGGTTGTCGATGACCTTCGCGTCCTCACGTGCGGTGAGCAGGGCCGCCTCGTTGAGGACATTGGCCAGGTCGGCACCGGAGAATCCGGGGGTCCGCTTCGCGACCTGACCGAGGTCGACCTCATCGGCCAGCGGCTTGTCGGCGGCATGGACCTCGAGGATGTGCTTGCGGCCCTTCATGTCCGGGGCTTCGACGGGGATCTGGCGGTCGAAGCGGCCGGGGCGCAGCAGCGCCGGGTCGAGGACGTCGGGGCGGTTGGTCGCAGCGATGAGGATGACGTTGGTCTTGACGTCGAATCCGTCCATCTCGACGAGCAGCTGGTTGAGCGTCTGTTCTCGCTCGTCGTGGCCGCCGCCCATTCCGGCGCCGCGCTGGCGGCCGACGGCGTCGATCTCGTCGATGAAGATGATGCAGGGGGCGTTGGACTTCGCCTGTTCGAACAGGTCGCGCACACGCGAGGCACCGACGCCGACGTACATCTCGACGAAGTCGGAACCGGAGATCGAATAGAACGGGACTCCGGCCTCACCGGCGACGGCCTTGGCCAGCAGGGTCTTGCCCGTACCGGGCTGACCGTAGAGGAGCACGCCCTTGGGGATCTTCGCTCCCACGGCCTTGAACTTCTCCGGTTCGGCGAGGAATTCCTTGATCTCCTCGAGCTCTTCGAGGGCTTCGTCGACTCCCGCGACGTCGGTGAAGGTGACGTCCGGGTTCTCCTTGTTGACGAGCTTCGCCTTCGACTTGCCGAAGTTCATCATCTTCCCGCCCGACATCTGCGAGATGAGGAACCAGAAGACGACGAAGATGATGACGAACGGAATGAGCGTGCCCAGCAGCGACATCAGCCAGCTCTGCTTGGGCACCTCGTCGGTGAACCCCTTGTCCGGGCCGGCGGAGTCGACGGCCTTGACGACCTGTTCGCCGCGCTGTTCGACGTAGAAGAACTGGACCTTCTTGCCGAAGTCCTTGTCGTCGACCTTGAAGTCGTCCTTGAGAGTGAGGTCGACGCGTTGGTCCTTGTCGACGATCTTGGCCTGTTCGACCTTGTCGTCCTTGAGCAGCTGCAGACCCTGTTCGGTGTCGATCTGGCTGAATCCGGACTGGCTGAAGAGCAGAGCACCGACCGATACGACGAGCAGTGCCAGGACGATCCAGACCAATGGGCCCTTCGTCGCCTTGTTCAGCAGGGGGCGACGTTTGTTCGACTCGGCCATAAGTCCTCTCAGGAAAAAGATGTGGGCAACCGCTTCAGGCTACCGAGGCTGCCTGGGAACATCCCCCACAGCCTAGTACTTCGCACCCCTATAGCCCGAATGCGCGCCAGATCTGTTCCGTCACATGCCCCGGACTCGGCCCGGGTTCGCCGCGGGCGTAAAAAGCGGTGCGGGCGGGCTCAGCTGTAGACGTGCTGGGCCAGGGTCGCGACGAAGGGCACGTTGCGGTATTTCTCCGCATAGTCCAGGCCGTAGCCGATGACGAACTCGTTGGGCACATCGAAGCCGACGTACCTGACGTCGATGTCGACCTTGACGGCTTCGGGCTTGCGCAGCATGGTGCAGATCTCGACAGTGTCAGCCCCGCGGGTGCGCAGGTTCTGGACCAGCCAGGACAGGGTGAGTCCGGAGTCGATGATGTCTTCGACGATGAGGACGTGACGGTCGGTGAGGTCGGTGTCGAGGTCCTTGAGGATGCGCACGACGCCGGAGGATTTGGTGCCCGAGCCGTAGGAGGACACGGCCATCCAGTCCATCGTCACCGGTGAGTGCAGGGCGCGGGCGAGGTCGGCCATGACCATGACAGCCCCCTTGAGGACACCGACGAGGAGAATGTCCTTGTCTTTGTAGTCGTCATCGATGGCGGCGGCCAGTTCAACGAGTCGTGCGGCTATCTGTTCTTCCGAAACGAGTACTTTTTCGATGTCATTGCCGAGATCGTTGATGTCCACGAGTGTCGATTCTCCTCAGAAGTGGGTCCTGGAGATTCCATTATGGGTCACGTCGCCTCACCCGTGCCAGTGGGCCCGGGTGCCGACGCCAGTTCGTCGTCGACATTCCCCGGACCGGCAGACAGCCACCCGGTGATCGCCATGAGCGCAGAGACGACGACCATGAACCACAGCGGCACCTGCCAGCCGCCGCTCCACCCGAGGAGGCCGCCCACGGCCAGGGGGCCCAGCGCGGCGAGCACATAGCCCGAAGACTGGACGAATGCCGACGTCGAGGCCGTGACGGAGACCTCGCGGGTGCGGGAGGTGATCAGCGCCAGCGCGGCGGGGAAGGCGAATCCGCCGTAGCCGAGCAGAACCGCCCACAGCCAGGGGGTGGCGGCGGGGCTGAGCAGCAGTCCCGTGTAGCCGGCGACGGCGCTGATGCCGAAGGAGACGAGGAAGGCGCGTGGGGCGATGCCCCGGACGATGATCTGCGGGGCGAGGAATCCGCCGGGCAGGCCTCCGAAGGTCACGATCGTGAGCATGATTCCGGCGAGGAACGGGTCGAGTCCGGCGTCGCGGTAGATCTGCGGCACCCACCCGAACTGGACATAGGCGTTGGCCGACTGGAGCCCGAAGAACATCGCCATGTACCGGGCCTTGGGTGAGGTGAAGACCGCTCGCCGAGGCGGCGCTTCCACCCGTTGCCCACCGGCCTCCACCGCCGGCTCGGAGAGCACGGGAACGGACTTCAGGGTCCGCAGCACCATCCAGGTGATGAGGGCGGAGAAGGGCAGCACGGCCCAGAAGCCGAGGCCGAGACGCCACCCGCCGAACTGCTCGGCCAGAGGTGCCGTGAACAGCGAGGGCAGCATCGATCCGAGGCCCAGCGAGACGGTGAACGTCGTGGCTCCGAGCGTGGGCCGATGCGGGAAGCGGGACTTGACGTAGACGGGCAGGATGACGTTGCCGATCGACATTCCGGCCAGGGCGAGGACGGTGAGCAGAGCGAAGGCCACCCATTCGGTGGCGATCGCGCGCAGTCCGACGCCTGCGACGATGAAGGCGGCGCTCATGGCCAGAGCGGAGAACAGGCCGAGTCGTTTGAGCAGGGGCACGGCGATGATGCCGCAGACGGCGAACACGAGTCCCGGCAGGGCGGTGAGCAGACCGGTCTGCCATTCGACCAGAGAGAACCCGTCTGTGACTTCGGAGAGCACGGGCCCCAGCGAGGAGGCGGCTGGGCGCAGCGAGGCGGCGATGAGGACGAGACAGGCCAGGGCCAGAACGTCGAGGCCGCGGGAGCGTCGGAATCCCTGCTCGGGCGAAGTCGTCATGGACTCATCCTTTCAGACAGCTGTCTCTGCCGGGCCGGAGGGACAGCGACAGGCACTCATCGCATCCGATGGTATACCGTTCTGACGACATAGGCTGAGCTCATGACGATCGTGAAGAATGTGCGCCTCTTCCCGCGCGCCCCCGATGCTCCAGCCGTCGACGTCGAGATCACGAAGGGACGGTTCTCCGGCTTCTCTCCCGCTCACGACTCCCCCGCCGCGGCTTCCGTCCGCGGCGCCGCGGGCTCCGGCGCCGAGGTCATCGATGGGGCAGGGCGGATCCTGCTGCCCGGCCTGGGCGATGTCCATGCCCACCTGGATTCGAACCGAATGGGCCAGACGTTTCGCCCGCACACCGCCGACGGCACTCTGCACGGGTACATCATCAATGATCGCCGGAACTGGCGGCAGGGTGAGCGCAGCATCGCCGATCAGGCCGCGTATGCGATTGCGAGGATCATCGCCTCCGGCGGCACCCGCATCCGCTCCCACGCCCAGGTCGACGCCGACTGCGGGCTCGAGCGCTTCCACGGTGTCAAGGTCGCGCTCGAGGCCCATGCCGATGTTCTCGACGTCCAGATCGTGGCTTTTCCGCAGGCGGGGATCGTGAGGGAGAAGGGTGTGCGCGACCTGCTCGATGCGGCGCTGAGCGAGGGTGCCGACCTCGTCGGTGGGCTCGATCCGCTGCTCTACGACCGGGACCCTGTGTCTCATCTGGACACGGTGTTCGCCCTCGCGGACAAACACGGCAAAGGCATCGACGTCCACCTCCACGAGGCGGGCACCGCGGGACTGTTCTCCCTCGAGGAGATCGCTTCCCGCACCCGGACCGCGGGCATGGCCGGGCAGGTCACGGTGTCCCATGCTTTCGCACTCGACACGAACCCCGAACCCGAGGTCGCCCGGATCCTCGATGTCCTCGCCGAGGCGGGAGTGTCCCTGACGACGGTTGCCCCGGCCAAGGGTGCGCTGCCGCAGGGACTCATCCGTGAGCGCCGAATGGCTCTGGGGCTCGGTGAGGACGGGCAGCGGGACTATTGGAGCCCGTACGGCGACGGTGATCTGCTGCGTCGGACCTGGCAGCTGGCGTTCACGAACGGGTTCCGTCTCGATGCCGATATCGAAGGCTGTCTCGACATCGCCTCTCGCGGAGGTGCCCAGGTGATGGCAGGTGCCCGACCCGACGGCTCTGCGCTTGCCGACGATGCCCGGTTCGGTCTGGGAGTGGGCGCTCCCGCCGACTTCGTGCTCATCGACGCCGATACGGTCACCTCGGCGATCATGGACTGCCCGCGGGACCGGGAGGTGTTCAAGGCGGGCAGGCTCATCGCCTCCGGCGGTGAGCTGATCGGCGGGCCTCGGCTGAGCTGAGCCTCAGCGGGCCTTCGCGGCGAGTCGGAACACGGCCTGGCCGTCCGAGACGATGACTTCCGTGTCTCCCGGCAGGGACAGGCGACCGCGCCGGTCGCGGATGAGGGCGCAGAGTTCGGCGACGCGGGCCGCCCCGAGGTTCTGTCCCGGCACGCCGAGTGAGACCACCCAGCCTCGCACGACTCGGCTGAACACGGCGTCGTCGAGTGCTGTGAAGGCCTCCACCGGCACCGAGGCGGTTCCTCGGATCTGCCGTCCCGCCACCTCGGCGCGGGCGTCGATGAAGTCGGCGTCGGCTCGGCAGAGGTCGGCGGTCCGCGCGAGGTTCGCGGTGATCGGCCGGCCGAGTTCGGCTTCGAGTCCGGCCAGCAGCTGCCGGGCCCGGACCCGGGTGAAGGCGGTGTCGGCATTCATCGGGTCGTTCCAGATCTCGATTCCCTGCGCCCGGCACGACGCTTCGGTCTGGTCCCGGTCGAGTCCGAGCAGGGGTCGCATCAGGTGGCCGGTCAGCGGACTCATCCCGGCCAGAGACCGGGTGCCCGATCCGCGCATGAGGCCGAGCAGAACGGTCTCGGCTTGGTCGCTGCGGGTGTGGGCGGTGAGAATCCAGTCGGCTCCGGCCGCGACCCGTGCGGTTTCGAGGGCGGCGTAGCGGGCGGTGCGTGCCGCGGCTTCGAGCCCTTCCTCGCCGGCGTCGATGCTCACCGTCACGACCTCGGCGGGCACACCCCAGGATTCGGCGGCGGCGGCGACCCTGGCTGCCACCTCGGCGGTGACGGTCTGGAGTCCGTGGTCGACGGTGACGGCACGGGCACGGATCTCACCGCGACGGTGGAGGAACGCGCTCGCGTGGAGCAGCGCCATCGAGTCCGCTCCCCCGGACACCGCGACGATGACCCCCGGATCCGAGGTTCCTGCGGCTGCGAGTCCGGCCCGGACTGCGCCTCGGACGGCTCCGCTGGCCGGGTCGAGGGTCGGCCGCCTCGGCGAGGAGCCGGCGTGCGGACCTTCAGCCGTGGACACGGTCGAGCCACAGCTGCGGTTCGTGGATCTCCGCTGTGCGCGGAAGGTTCGCAGGTCTCGCATAGATGCGGGAGAAGCCCTTCTGCCCGACCTCCTGGCGGACGGCGCGGACGAACTTCGCGCCGTCACGGTACTGCGCGAGCTTGAGGTCCATTCCGAGCAGATTGGCGAGGAACCCACCCTGGCCGGCGTCGCGGCGCGCCTCGAACCTGCGGCGGAGTTTGCGCACGCTCGGGATGACTCCGGCGCCGACCTCGTCCATGACGACATCGGCATGGCCTTCGAGCAGGGACAGGATCGCGGTGGCCTCGTCGAGAGCGGTGCGCATGGTCTCGTCGCGGATGAGGTCGACGATACTGGCGTCGCCCTTGATGATGCGCCCGAAAGTGGCGAAGAGGTCGACGATTCCGCCGACTCCCGGCATCGTCAGCCGGGTCGATACGGCCCCCGAGAGCAGCGTGCGCATATGCTCGCGCAGCCAGGGGGCGGTCGCGAACTGCACTTGGTGGGTGGCTTCGTGGAGGGCCACCCACATGCGGAAGTCACGCGGGTCGACCTCCATGGCCTTCTCGGCGATGAGCACGGCGGGGGCGACGAACATCAGTCGTCCCGTCTCCACGGCGAAGGGGTCGAACTGGCCGAGCACGCGAGTCGACAGGAGTGAGAGCACTCCCGCGACCTCGACGGCACCGGCCTTCGCGGTGGCGGGGCTGACGGGGGCGGGCAGGGCCGCCTCATCGAGCATTCCGTTGACGGACTGGGCATTGGCTTTGACCCAGCTGACCTGGTCGAGGACGAGCACTGAACCGGCGGCGAGCCGGCCGCGCACATCATCGGCATGTTCCGAGGACAGCAGGAACGAGTCGAGCACGAGGTCCTGGGCGGTCAGCGCATTGTCCTTCATCCCCTCGACGAGTGCGTCGAGCACACCCGGTTCGGGGACCTTCGCCGCGGAGACGAGCTCACGGGCGGTGCGGGCGGCGAAATCCTCATCGATGATCATCGGCAGCCGCAATTCGCGAGTGCAGTGACGATATCGTCCGCGGTCTTCCTGGCTTCCAAGATCTTGTCCTTATCCACGTCGTCGATCTGGATGGAGAATACGAGGTAGCGCCCCTCCGCGTCGAGGACTCCACCGGCCAGAGAGGTCACCGTCGAGAGTGTCCCGGTCTTCGCATGCACCACCCCGGAGGCGTTCTTCTCATCCCCGAACCGATCATGCAGGGTCCCGGTCAGGCCCCCGACGGGGAAGTAGCTGATGAGCCCGGCCAGAGAATCGTCGGCGACGACGGAGGCCTGCAGGACGGTCGTGAGATCGTGCGGGGCGATCCGGTTGTCGTACGACAGCCCCGAGGTGTCGACGAGGTGAGTGCGGCCGAGGTCGACGGATTCGCCGAGGGCCTCGAGCACCGCGTCTGGGCCGTTGTCCAGGCTGCCTTCCTTGCCCTGGGCGATGGCGACCTCGTTGCCGAGCATCTCGGCGACGACATTGTCGCTGTGCACGAGCGCGTACTCGACGATCTCGGAGATCGTCGCCGACTCCACCCGGGCGAGCTCCTTCGAGTCCTCGGATTCGGGCTCGGCGGCCGCCTCGGTGACGGTGATCCCGGTCTTCTTCAGCTCTCTTTCGAAGATTGTGAACGCATCCTCGGCCGGGTGTTCGCTGCGGCCGCGCCATTCGGCCTGCTTCGACCCGATATAGGCGGTGTCGACCATGATCGGCTGGATCGAGGTGATCACGCCCTTTGCGATATCGACCCGTTCCCACCCGGAGTCGAAGTCCTCGCCGACATAACGGCTCGTGTCCAGGTCGAGCGCCACCTCGGTGATGTTCTCGTCCTTGAGGGCTGCCGCGGTGTCCTCGGCCAGGGTCCGCAGCCCGCCGTGCCCGTTGACCGAGCCGGGGTCGGAAACACCTGCCGACAGGAGCACATCGCCTCCCCCGGTGAGGGTCAGGGTGTTCGTGTCCGCGTCGAAGTCCGTCGTCGTCTCCAGTCGCGTCTCCCCGCCGATCGCGGACAGGGAGGCAGCCGCGGTGAGCACCTTCGTCACGGAGGCGGGAGTGCGCGGTTTCGTCTCATTCTTCGCGTAGAGGACATCGTCGCTGAGCCCATCACGGACCTCGAGACCGAAGCCCTTGATCTTCGATTCCTTGAGCACGGTGTCGATCTCTTTCGGGATCTGTGTGGGCACGGGAGCGGAATCGTCGACCGCCGAGGCGGGGGCGGGCACCTGCTGGGCGCGAGCCTGCGGGGTGGGCACGGTCTGGACCTCGACCTGGGGTTCGGTGGTCAGCACGCCGGGCAGGCCGGGCACGAGGTCATAGGCGTCGACGGCGGCATAGGCGCCGAGAGCGAGGACAAGGACGCCCGCGGCGATCGCACCGCCCTTCTTCCGCCGCGATCTCGCCGCTCTGCGCTCGCGGCGCGGGGAGCCGGAGTCCGACGGATTCTGCGGCGCATCGGTGTCGTTCAAACGCAGGCTCTCATTCCTCGACGACCGTGCGGTGGTCGCCGTCGGTGGGCGGTGACGGGGACTTGTACCATCTATTCTAGTGATGCACCCCTAACGTGAAGGAGCACTATGGAACTGTTGGCCACAATCGAGATCCCCCAGGGGTCCCGCAACAAATACGAAGTCGATCATGAGACCGGTCGGGTCAAGCTCGATCGCTACCTCTACACCTCGATGCAGTACCCCGCCGACTACGGCTATATCGAGGACACGCTCGGAAACGACGGCGACCCTCTCGATGTGCTCGTGCTGCTGCCCGAGCCGCTGTTCCCCGGTGTGCTCATCGACATCCGCCCCATCGGCATGTTCCAGATGGAAGACGAAGCCGGCGGCGATGACAAGGTCCTCGCCGTTCCTGCCGGAGATCCCCGCTGGGACTCCTTTGCCGACATCTCGGATGTGGACCAGTTCATGCTCGACTCGATCGAGCACTTCTTCAGTCGGTACAAGGACCTCGAACCCGGCAAGTACGTCAAGGGTTCGAGCTGGGCCGGACGTGAAGCCGCCGAGGCGGAGATCAACGCCTCCATCGAACGCTTCAAGGCCGAGGGCCACTGAGCCTTCCCTTCTGCACTCCCGAATCTCGGCCGCCCGGATGACGACATCCGGGCGGCCGAGTCGCGTCGGGCGCCGTCCGGCCGCCCGTGACGTGACGATCATCACGATTTCTTAGGTGACCCTAAGGGGCAGTGTGAGCCAGGTTGTGCCATCGTCGAGTCATGAAACTCGATCATGTGTCATTCGCCAGTGAACCAGACGGATATCGTGCGACGGCCGAGCGGATCTCGCAGAAGCTCGGAGTGGTTCCCTACGACGGCGGTGTGCATCCTCGATTCGGCACCAGAAATCTCATCTTCCCCCTCGCGAACGGCCACTACCTCGAAGTCGTAGAAGCCTTGGAGCACCCGGCCGCTCTCTCAACGCCGTTCGGCCAGGCCGTGCGGGCTCGTTCCGAGCTCGGCGGCGGCTGGATGGGCTGGTGTGTCTCGGTCGAAGATCTCGCCGCGGTCGAATCCCGCCTCGAACGCAAGGCCGTCGACGGCAACCGCACCCCGGAGTCCGGTTTGGAACTCAAGTGGCTGCAGATCGGCGTCAAGGGGCTCATCGCCGATCCCCAGTTGCCGTTCTTCATCAAGTGGTCTGCCGACTCCTCGCAGCACCCCTCGACGTACAAGACGAATTCCGACGTCGCCATCGACACTCTGCAGATCGCGGGCGACCGTGATCGCCTGCGCGATTGGCTGGGGACTCAGGATGCCAAGCCGATCCCGGAGATCAACATCGACTGGTCCTCGCCCCACGGGACGCCGGGCATCATGTCGGTGAGCTTCGAGACGACGAACGGCCCCGTCGTCATCTGAAGCCCTAGTCGGGGTCGCTGACCCGTCGAGCACGCTGGTCGGCCGTCAATCACACTGGTCGGCCGGAGGATTCGACCGGACGAAGAAGTTCAGGACGATCGGTGCGGAATCCAATGGCGGATCCCGCACCGATCGTCCTGCACTCATCGTCAACGGCTCCTTGCCGCCGGCAGCCTGCTCCCGACGGTCAGGCGTCGGACGCGGCTCCGGTCACTCGCCGGATGGCTCCTCGACCGGATCGCCTGCACTGTCGGCTTCGGCTGCATTCTTCCGCCGCATGTGTGCGGCCGTGGCCATGGCTCCGCCGACCGCGAGCAGGCCGGCACCTCCACCGAGCAGAGGCAGTGTGCTGTCCGTTCCCGTCCACGGCAGTTCGCCGCCGTCAGATCCGGATCCGCCCGAGCCTGACCCTCCCGAACCCGAGCCGCCGGAGGCTGAGCCTCCGCTCGAACCGGAGCCGCCGGAGCCTCCGTTCGAGGAGCCGCCGTCGCTTCCGGCGCCCGACGCCGCCGCTGCAGCCGCAGCCTCCTTCGCACCGTCCTGCGACCCTGCGGTCGAACCGGAGCTGTCGGCATCCGTTCCGGTCTCGTCGCCCTCGGCATCGGCGTTCTCGTCCGAGTTCTCCGAGCCCTCATCTGCGCCGTCTGCGTCGGCGTCCTGGTCCTTCGGCGGTTCCGTCGGATCCGGTGCCGAGCCGCCGTCGCCCTTGATCACCTGCACGACCGTGGGTCGCGGCATCGCGGCCACACCCTTGTCGACGTCGGTCTCATCGACGTAGTCGGGGAACTGCGAATGCTGGTCGGACCACGAGCCGTCTTCGCCGGGGTGCTGGACGGCGACGAACGCCGAATCGTACTCGTCGTGCACAAGCGGTCCGCAGACCTCGGCCTCCCGCGGCACAGAGAGGAACTGTTCGACACGGCCGCGCTGGTCGCCGTCGATCGTGACCTTGAACAGGCCGTCGCAGTACCCGATGCCGTCGGGAGCGCCATCGGTGGAGATCCACAGGTTCCCGGCGGTGTCGAACGCGACGTTGTCCGGGCACGAGATCGGTGAGACCTGGTCGGCGGGGAAGCCGGAGAAGTAGGTGGCGTCGCCCTGCTTCGGGTCACCGCACACCAGCAGCAGGGTCCAGTCGAACTGGGTTCCCGTGTGGTCGCCGGAGCGCTCGGTGATCTCGACGATGTGCCCGTCACGGTTCTCGGTGCGCGGGTTCGCCTCATCGGCGGCGGCCTTCCCATCGGTGCCGCGATCGGAGTTGTTCGTGCACGCCACGTAGATGCGGCCGTTGACCGGGTTCGGTTCGACGTCTTCGCAGCGGTCCATCTTCGTCGGCCCGACCTTGTCGGCGGCCAGACGCGTGTGGACGAGGACCTCTTCGGCGGAGAATCCCGAGACCTGGGACTTGCCGTCCTTGAGCAGCGGCAGCCACTGGCCGCTGCCGTCGAATTCGCCGTCGGCGGGCACATCGCCGCTGCCGTCGATCTCGGACTTCGGCGAGTTGCCGGTGAACTTCGCGACGTAGAGGTCGCCTTCGGTCAGCAGGGTCTTGTTGTGTGCGCGATCGCCCTCGACATAGGTGCCCTTCGACACGAACTTGTAGAGGTAGTCGAACTTCTCGTCGTCTCCCATATAGGCCACGGCGTGACCCGATTCGGAGATCGTGATGTTCGCCCCTTCGTGTTTGAAGCGGCCCATGTTCGTGTGCTTGTGCGGGGTGGACTTCGGGTCCCAGGGGTCGACCTCGACGATCCAGCCGAACCGGTTCGCTTCGTTCGCGTAGCCGGAGCTGTTCGTGTCGAAACGGTCGACATCGGCCTCCCAGCCGTTGGCCGAGTCTTCGCTGCTCAGCCCGTAGCGTTTGTCCGCCGCCGAGGTCCCCGGGGTTTTGAAGTACGAGTTGAAGTTCTCCTCACCGGAGAGGAGAGTGCCCCATGGGGTGAGTCCACCGGCGCAGTTGCCGAGGGTGCCTTGCACCCTGTCGCCGTTCGGGTAGTCTCTCGTCCGCAGCAGGTCGGAGCCGGCGGCGGGTCCGGTGAACTCGTATTCGGTGTCGATGAGGAATCGCCGGTTCTTCTGCCCGTTGACGTCGACCGTCCACGTCGACTTCTCGTCCCTGCGGACGAGTTCGGCCACCGTCAGTCCGTGCGCTTCGCGGCTGATCGCCCGCTGATCGGCTCCGTCCATGTCCTCGGGGTACATGATGGCGTCGTTCGTGTACTCCTGGTTGGAGAACAGCAGCGCACGGTTCGAATCACTGTCATCGACCTGGATGGACAGGAAGTCGTTGTTGTAGCCGAACTGGCGGCGCTGCGCCTCGGGACTCTGGTTCTCCGGATCGAACTTCGGTGTGTCGGGAAACAGCGGGTCTCCCCAGCGGACGATCGGGTGCCAGGAATAGCCGTCGGGGACGATGAATTCGTCGACCTCATGGTGGACCGGGTCGATGGCGGTGAAGGTCAGGCTGCCAGCGGTGGCGGCTGCGGCAGAGCGCGCGGTCGGGCTCGGGGCGGAGGTCACAGCAATCGCCAAGGCACCGGCGGCCGAGGCGCCGAGGACCGCACGACGGCTGAGCTTCGCATTGACGATATCGCGGAAGTACCCATTCGCCGAGGTGTTGCAGGTGGCTTTCAGGCAGGCGTTGTCGCACTTCAGAGCGCAGGTGACGGGGCTGCGCTTGCCACGCACGTGGTCGGCCATCGGCAGAAGGGTTCGCATCGGTTCTCTCCTCGTATCGGGTTATCTTCCCAGTCCGCGGCCCGCCTGGTACAGGGACGGAGCCGGAAGGACTCACCCGATCGAGACTGTCACCGGCAAGCGGCCCTGGAACTACCCGTCGGTGAACTGGAAGTGAACCCGGAAGGAGGAATGAGTGTCCCCGGCCGCGGGCTTCGGCGTTCAGTCGATGTCGACGAGAGCGAGCACGCCGGGGGCGAGGAATCCGACGGCGTCGATGATGAAGTGCGCCCACACCAGCGGCATGAGTCTGCCCTTGCGCAGGAAGTACCAGCCGAAGATGATGCCCATGGCGACGTTGCCGAGGAATGGGCCGATCCCCTGGTAGAGGTGGTAGCTGGCGCGGAAGATCGCCAGGGAGATGATGATCGGCCAGGGCCCGTATCCCAGCTGCCGCAGTCGCAGCGCCCCGAATCCGAAGATGAGCACCTCTTCGAGGATGCCGTTCTTCGCCGCCGAGAGCAGCAGCACAGGAATCGTCCACCAGTGATCGCCGAGGTTGGATGGCTGGATCTCGGCCGTGATCCCCAGCGCCCGGCCGCCCGCGTACACACCGAGGGTGCCGATGCCGATGATGAGGA
Organism: Brevibacterium limosum; assembly: GCF_011617705.1. Lineage (NCBI taxonomy): Bacteria > Bacillati > Actinomycetota > Actinomycetes > Micrococcales > Brevibacteriaceae > Brevibacterium > Brevibacterium limosum. Next base: position 3,077,000 of record NZ_CP050154.1, read on the forward strand.
AGATGAGACCGCCGTGGCCGAGGTCGCGCAGTCTGTGCCCGACGACGCCCAACCGTGGCCCCAGGCCACGGTGCTCCCGATCACGGGTGAGCAGGTAGAGGGCGAGGACGACGGGCACAAGGGCGAAGCCGATGTCCAGGAGTTGGTAGAGCAGGTCGAAACCCGGCCGGGGCGAGATCGAGGTGTTGAGTTTCGCCTGAGCATCGCTGATCGGTCCGCGGGTGGCGATATCGGCCAGGCGCACGAACGCATAGACAGCGGACTGTCCCAAGGACAGGGCCGCAACGACGCCGAGCTCGAACCACAGGCGCTTTCTCTCCTGTGGTTCGAGCTCGGTCGTCATGGACTCAACTCTAACCGGGACGGCTCAGTGCTTGGGTTCACCGTCCCCGTCGTCGCGGCGCGGGTGCTGGCTGCGCAGAGTGAAGTCCGTTCCCGACGCAGCGCCCCCTCCGTCGTCGACGTGGCCTCCGTCGCCCTCATCCCGTACGTCAGCAACGTGGTCGGCCACCTCCGAATCATCCGTCGCCGAGGCGGTCGACTTCGAATCATCGGACGTCGAGTCCGCGGTCGGTTCGGCCGCCTCGGCGGGCGTCTTCCCCTCTGTCCGTGTCCGGGTGGCATCGGAATCGGCGGCTGCAGCCCCTGCAGCGGCGGGCACCGCTGCGGTCTCCCGCTCGTTCGCCCGGGCTTCGGCGGCATCGAGGACTTCTCCGCGGGCCATGTTCTTCACGTACTTCTTCTCCGCCCGGCGTTCCTTCACGCCCTCGAGGAGCAGGTAGAGCACGGGCACGAGGATGAGCGTGAGCAGGGTCGAGCTGACCAGACCGCCGATGACGACGATCGCCAGCGGCTTCGAGATGAACACTCCCCCGCCGGTGAGCCCCAGGGCCATCGGCAGCAGAGCGAAGATCGTTGCGGCCGCGGTCATGAGGATCGGACGGTAACGCAGTCGGGCACCGTGGACGATGGCCGTACGCAGGTCGACCCCGCGGACTCGGAAGTGGTTGATGAGGTCGATGAGCACGATCGCATTCGTGACCACGATGCCGATGAGCATGAGCAGACCGATCATCGACGTCAGCCCCAGCGGGGTGTCAGTGATGAGCGAGAGCGCAACCGAACCCGTGGCCGCGAACGGGATCGAGACCAGCAGGATCAGCGGCTGCAGCAGCGACTTGAACGTGGCGACCATGATGACGAAGACGATGAGGATCGCCGCGAGCATCGCCAGTCCCAGCTGAGAGAACGCATCGTTCTGTTCCTGGGTGGCACCGCCGGTTTCGACGGACACCGTATCGGGCAGGTCCACCTCGCCGAGGGCGGACTGGACCTCGGTCGACACGGCTCCGAGGTCATCGCCTTCCGGAGTCACGGACACGGTGGTCGAACGCTGCGAATCCGTGTGGCGGATCGTCGGGGCAGTCTTGATCTCCTTGACGTCGGCGACCTCATCGAGTTCGATGAAGCGCGGCTCCGAGGTCACAGGAGCACCCGCATTCGGATCGCCGCCTGTCGCACCGGCACCTCCGGCCGCACCACCGGCACCGCCGGCACCACCAGCACCGCCTGTGCCTCCGGCTGCACCGGCGTCACCCGAACCTCCGGCGCCGCCGCCAGCTCCTCCGGCACCACCGGCCGCGCCGGCGTCACCTGAGCCACCGGCGCCTCCGGCTGCATCAGCACCGCCCGCACCGGCACCGCCGGCAGGGGCCGTCTCCTCAGGCTTGCCCGGGATCTTGAGTTCGCGCAGCTTCTCCACGGTGTCGGCGTTGCGGTCGAAGAGCAGCACCGAATGGGAGACATCGTCGATGACGACCTCACCGATCTGCTGACCATGCATGGCACGCTGCACATATTGGCCGATGGCCGCCTCGGTGAGGTTCTCCTCTGCGGCCTTCTCGTGATCGACCTTGACCTCGATCACGGGCTGGACCGCAGCGATATCGCTGGTCACCGACTGCGCCGAGGACACGCCTTCGAGCTTGTCGCTGACTTTCTCCGTGGCGTCCTCGAGTTCCTGAGGATCGGTGGCCGTGAGCGTGACGTCGATCGTCTGCGCGCCCGGGGCCGAGCTCTGGCTCGCCACCTCGACGTCGCCGGCGCCTTCGAGGTCGTCGAACTGCTTCTGCAGATTCGCCGAGATCGACTGCGCCGAGACTCCGGACTTCGTGTTGACGATATACGTGCCGGTCAGCGACGAGTCGTCGGTGAAGCCGAACGACGTGCCGCCGAGCGACAGCTGGTAGTTGTCGACATCGGACTCGTCGGCGAGGATGTCCTCGACCTTCTCCGCCTGCTTCGACGCCTCATCGAGGTCGGTGCCCGGGTCGAAGGTCTGCGAGACCTGCAGGGAGTCCTGTCCGGTGTCGCCGAAGAGCTCGGTCTTCAGCTGCGGGATCATCGCACCGGTGCCTGCGAGCACGAGCACGGCGATGAGGATCATGACGATCGGGTGCTTCGTCGAGAACGAGATCGCCGGCATATAGGTCTTCTGCAGACGCGTCACCGGCGAATGCATTCCGGCGAGCTCGTCGACTGCTTCCGTTCCGTCCTCGGATTCGCCGTAGCGCGGACCGCCCGCTGCGACCCTTGTCGGCTCGGAACGAGTGGAGGCGGATGCATCGGCCCGAAGCGTGGAATCGGTGCCCTCGCGTGGGCCGGTGTCTTCGGCTTCGGCACCGGCGGCGACGAGGTCGCGCTTCTTGTCGGCCTTCTTCGCTTCCTTCTTCTCTGCCCGCCATTGCGAGAGCATCGACTTGCGACTGCGGCGGATCTCCGCCTTCTCCCCACGGGTGAGTCTGACTTTCGCCTCCCGCTGACGCAGGAACCAATAGGCGAGAACGGGCACGATCGTCAGGGCCACGAAGAGGGACGAGAGCAGAGCGATCGTCGCGGTCAGGGCGAAGGGGCGGAACATCTCTCCGGTCTGCCCGGTCACGAACGCCAGCGGCAGGAACACAGCCACCGTGGTCAGCGTCGATGCGGTGATCGCTCCGGCCACCTCGGAGACGGCGGCGAGGATGTTCGAGAATTTGTCCCCACCGGAGGCGTGACGCCTGCGGATCGCCTCGATGACGACGATGGAGTCGTCGACGACTCGGCCGACAGAGATCGTCAGCGCACCGAGGGTGAGCATGTTCAGGGTCTCTCCGCCCATCCACAGCCCGATCATGGCGATGAGCAGTGACAGCGGGATGGAGATGGCGGTGATGATCGTCGCCCGCACCGAGAGCAGGAAGACGAGGATGACGAGGACCGCGAAGATCAGGCCCAGCCCGCCCTCGTTGAGCAGGTCGTGGATGGACTGCTCGATGAACGGTGCCTGATCGAATGCGGAGACGAACTCCGTGTTCTCGCCCATCATCTTCTCGAGCTCGGGCAGCTTGTCGGCCACCGCGTGCGAGACGTCGACGGTGTTCGCGTCGGATTCCTTCATCACCGACACGGACAGTGAGGGTTCGCCGTTGGTGCGCGAGATCGATTCGATCGGCTCGTCGACGAGTTCGACGTCGGCGACATCGGAGACCTTGATCGGTCCGTCCTTGCCGGAGATGACGAGATCCTTGATCGCATCGATCGACCGGATGCGTGTGCCGACCTCGACCGGGGCCGTGCCGTCGGAGCCGTTGAGCTCACCCGCCGAGGTGGGAACACCGTTGGACTGGAGGATTCCGGCCACCTCGTCGAGGTTGGCCCCTTCGTCTTCGAGATCGTCGCGTCGGATGCTGATTTCGACCTGTTTGGACTTCGCTCCGGCGATCTGCACCTGCGAGACGCCGTCGACCTTCTTCAGCTCCGGTTCGACGATGTCTTCGAGATTCGCCGCCAGCTGGTCTTCGTCGGCATCGGAGGTCACGGACAGGGCGAGCACCGGAATGTCGTCGGTGCCCATCATCATGACGTTCGGTTCGACCCCGTCGGGCAGGGTGGGCTGCACCTGAGAGACTGCGCGCTGCAGGGCACGGACGACGTCGTCGGAGTCGTCGCCGTACTTCGTGCTCACGGTGATCTGCGCACTGCCCGCCGAGGATGTCGAGGTCATGTCCTCGACCTCGGGAAGTGCAGTCAGCGCCCCTTCGAGGGGGTCGGTGACTTCGGATTCGACGGCCTCGGGGGTGGCTCCCTCATAGGAGGCAGTGACCGTGGCCTGCGGGTTGTCGAGGGAAGGGAAGAGCTCTTGCTTGAGGGCACCGGCTCCGATGACGCCGAAGATGACGGCGACGACGGAGATGAGCGCGATGAGCGCCCGGTTCCTCAAGCTCAGCCGGGTCAGGAAACTCACAGAGGGGACTTTCTTTGTCGTAGGCGGGGCGACGACGCAGAACGCCGACTCCACCATCCTAGTGAGTGTCCCCTGAGGGGCACATGAGGAAAACCTGACTTCTCGGAATCAGGAGCGAAGCGCAGCGAGTCGTCGTCTTCAGCTCGAAGCGGGCTGACGAGGACGGGTCTCGCGGCCGAAGAACCACAGTCCCGCTGCGATGACGCCGAGGAGGCCGGTGAGCAGGAACGCCCACGAATAGTCGAAACGGTCGACGACGGCTCCGGCGATGATCGGACCGACGATGGCTCCGCCGTCGAGGGCCATCTGGTAGCGGGCGAGCACTCGGCCGCCCTTGCGTTCGCGGCCGATGACGTCGGCGACGGTGGCCTGCTGGGCCGGATTGGCCAGTCCGGAGCCTACCCCGGCGACGACGGAGAAGGCGAAGAACAGCCAGATCGAGTCGATGAAGGCCAGCGCCGCGGTGGTCACACCGAGGACGAACAGACCCCATTGGATGAATGGCTTGCGCCCGACGGTGTCGGCGAAGCGTCCGACGACCGTGACGGCCGAGGCGTTGCCGATGGCGAACATGGTCAGGGCCAGGCCGGCCACACCGGTATCGGCTCTGAGCGCCTGGATGGCGAAGAGCGGGTAGATGGCCACGCGGATGCCCATCGCCGACCAGCCTTGGACGAAAGCGGAGATGAGTGCCGAGCGGTACGCCGAATCCTTCCAGGCTTCCCTGAAGGACATGACTTCCTGCTGCTTCTCGTCCTTCTCCGCTTCCAGACGGGCGCGCCCGGACTTCGTCGAGGAGCCGAAGGCGGCGGTGGAGGCGAGGAAGACGCGTACGACGATGGCGGCGATGAGCAGACCGACGGCGTAGATGATGAACGGGATGCGCATCCCCCATCCGGCCATCGCCCCACCGAGCACGGGGCCGGCGATATTGCCGACGAGGAACGCTGTCGCATAGGTCGAGGAGGCCTTCGCCCGGGCGTCGATCGGGGCGAGTCGGACGATGAGCGCCATCGCGGAGACGCTGAACATCGTCGACCCGATGCCGCCGAGCCCGCGGAAGATCAGCAGCTGCCAGTAGTCCTGGGCGAATGCGACGGCCGCTGTGGAGGCGGCGACGATGAGGAGTCCGGTGATGTAGATGCGGCGTTCGCCGAAGGCATCGACGAGGCGGCCCGACGAGGGTGAGAACACGAACCGGAAGAACGCGAAGGACGAGACGACGATGGTCGCGGCGGTGACCCCGAAGTCGAAGCTCGCCGCGAACTGCGGCAGAACAGGGGCGATGATGCCGTAGCCCAGGGCGACGATGAAGGCCGCTGCCACGAGGACGTAGATCTCCTTAGGCAGGCGGCGCGTTTCCGGTGTCTCGGTGTCGGGTGTGCTCACAGGGTATCGAGGAACTGTTCGGGTTTCGGCAGGGGGCGAGTGCTCGTGGTCAGTCGCTGTCGGTAGCGTTCGGGAACGGCTCCGATGTAGAACCAGCCCATGAGCAGTTCGTGGTCGTCCAGACGGTGGAGACGACGCACCGGTTCGGTGTTCGTCAGGGTCCCCGACCGCCACATCACTCCCCAGCCGGCTTGCCACAGGGCGAGTTCGAGAAGATGTCCGGCACCGGCGGCGGTGGCGTGCTGCTCCCATTCGGGGACCTTGTCATGCTTGACCGGTGAGGAGACGAGGGCGAGCAGAAGTTCGGCCCGCAGAGGCTTCGTGTTGGACTCACCCGGCCTGCGGTCCACTCCGGCGGCTTCGTCGAGGGCGTCGCCGAGGCGGTGTCGGTCATTACCGCGGATGATGAGGAAGCGCCAGGGGCGCAGGGATTTGTGGTCGGCGACCGAGGAGATCGAACGGATGATCTCGAGCAGGTCGGAGTCGTTCGGAGTCTCCGGGTCGACCTTCGAGATCGACCGTCGTGTGCTCAGTGCGTGCAGAACGGGATCGGCGACGATGTCGATCGATGCCGGCACTGAATAGTCGGGTCCGCGACGGGTGGGCGCGATAGCTGCGGTGCCGCCCTTCGCCGAGGCGGCGGCAGCCTCGGCGGGGTCGGTGTTCGCTTCACTCTGCGCCGAGTGGGCAGTCTGTGCGTCCTGCGCGGCGAGGTTCTTGGCCCACGGGCCGGTGTTGCCGTCGAGGAAATGTGCGCGCACACGGTCTTTGGTCACTTCGCAGGCATCGCCGCCCGCGTCCTTGGACCGCTTGCGGTCCTTGTGTTTGGACTTCCTGCACTTGTCCTTTTTGTGGCTGCCCATCAGCTCACCCACTCGGCGAAGGCGGTGCGGGCCCTGCTGAGTTTCGGGTCGATGATGACACGGCAGTAGCCGTTGTCGGGGTTCGCGGTGTAGAAGTCCTGGTGGACCGCCTCGGCGGTGTAGAAGGTGCCGAGGGGTTCGAGCGTGGTCACGATCGGATCATCGAAGAGGGCCTGCGCGGATTCGATGGCCTGGGCGAAATGCTGCTTCTCAGCCTGATCGCGGTAGAACATGGCCGACCTGTATTGGGTGCCGACGTCATAGCCCTGGCGGTTGAGGCTCGTGGGGTCGTGGCCGGTGAAGAACAGGCCGAGGATGACCTCTTCGGGGACGATGTCGGCGTCGAAGGTCACCTGCAGTGCTTCGGCGTGGCCGGTCGTGCCGGAGCAGACCTCACGGTATCCGGGGTTGTCGGTGTGTCCGCCGGTGTAGCCGGAGACCACTTCTCTCACACCGGTGGTCCGCTGATAGACGGCGTCGAGGCACCAGAAGCAGCCGGCGCCGAGGGTGAGGGTACGAAGATCGCTCATAGGACGTATAACGATGACGCGCTCAGGTTATTCCCGTCTGCGACCGTCCCTCGTCGGAGTTCACGACCCTCCCCCGTCGGTGCGGAAGGTGTAGTCGTCCGGGCGCGGCCACCGCTCGAGGGTGCGGGCGACGTCCTCGAATTCACTGTCGGTGATCTCGAAGCTCGAGGAGTGGCCCCCGTCTTCGTCGTCGAGGTTCTCCGGGTGCAGGGTGCCGGCACGGATTCGCGCAGGGCCTCGGCGGTGAGCATGTCTGCGAACGGCTCGTCGTCGACCTCGCTGAGATCCACGCTGGTGAGACGACCGTCAACGATGTCGAGGGTGAGTTCCAGTCGTCCGGTCGACATGCCGGCGCGGTCACCAGGACCGACGGCGCCGTCCTCGTCGCCGATGCTGCCGGTCGTTCCCGTCACCGGGTAGGTGTGCCGGGCGGGTGTCACACTCGGTGCCGATTCGTCGGGTCGGACGTCGATCGAGACGATGTCCTCGTCCTCGAGCAGCTGCTCGACCTGCTCAGGGTCGAGGACGACGGGCTCATCGCTCGAGTGCAGGGCATCGGGGCAGGAGACCCAGACGAAGAACTGTGCGGAAGCGAACTGCTCACGGATCGCTTCGGCGGTGGACGGGGAGTTCGGGTGCGGCTGAGACAGCAGCGCCTCGACCGATTCGCGGATATGGGCGGGGAGTTCGATCTCGAGCGGGGCCCAGCGGCCATCCTCAACGTCGTCGGCCCAGTCGTCGATCTTGTCGATGAGGACCGCTGCCAGTGCGACCAGTCCGCCGTTGACGGCGGCGTTGAGTCCGCGGCCGACTCCGCGCGGAAGCTTCTCGTCGATCTTCTCTGCGAGCCGCTCCGTCAGCGGCCACATCGCCCAGCTGGCCGCTCCCGCTGCCGCTGCTGTGACCGCATTGAGGAACGCCGGTGATGTCACGCTCGCGTGCTCGTGCCACCATGCATCCTGCTCGTGATCGCCCGCGAGCGCTTCGACGCCGAAGTCCGAAGCAGGCACGGAGGCGTATCGCACCGGTCCGCTGCCTCTGCTGGTGAAGAACTCGAGGAACTCGTCGAGGCCGCTCGACCCGCCGACCCTGCCGAGGAAGGCGCTCGACCCGGTCAGCCAGGTCAGCCCCGCATTGGCCAGGGCGGTGCCCGCTCTCAGGCTTCCTCGGTGCTGGGCGGGGACGTCGCGGCGGCGCACCAATGCGAGGGCACCGATGCCGAATGCGGCGGTGGTGCGGACGATTCGGTGATGACGAAGGGGGATGTCGGGAAGTCGCATGCCCTCATCGAAGCATGTCCGCCTGAGTCGCAGGTGAGAGCCTGTGCCGCTTCCGACCGAGGGTTCTCACATGACCAGTCCGGACGGCAGTGGGAAACCGAGCTCTGCGGCGGCCTTCTGCGTCGACGGCTGGTTCCAGAGCTTCGCGACCGAGGCGTTCGTCGCCAGCGACCGCATCTCGGCCTTGTCGAGGAACAGGATTCCGGACAGATGGTCGGTCTCGTGCGCAACGATGCGTGCCGACCAACCGGAGACCACCTCGGCGATGGAGTTGCCTTGCAGGTCGATGCCCGTCAAGGCGATTTCGCGGGGCCGGGCGACGACGGCCTGGTAGCCGGGGATCGACAGGCACCCCTCGAAGAAGGCGACGTCGTCACCACCTGCGCGTTCGTACTTCGCGTCGAGGACGACGCGCAGCGGCATCGGCTCCCGTTCGCGTACTTTCGCGACCTCGGGATCGCGGGCGCCGGGATCCTCGGCGACGAACATCGACAAGCCGATGCCCACTTGTGGGGCGGCCAGGCCGACTCCGGGGGCGGCGAGCATGGTCGTGCGCATCACCTCGGCGAGCTGCTGAAGCTCGGCATCGTCGACCTGCCCGTCGAAGGGACGCGTGTCGGTGCGCAGGACAGGGGCCCCGGCTTCGACGATCGGCGCGGTCCCGTCCCCCGCCTCGGCGGCGGTGAGGACGGCGCGGATCTGATCGGCGATGACCTCATCGTCGGGCATGGTCATTCGCTCTTCAGCTCGCGCGGGCGACGATGAGCTCGGCGTGTTTGAGCAGCGGAGCGTCGATCATCTTGCCTTCGAAAGAGAACGCACCCTTCTCCGTCTTCGCCGAGTCGAGCACGGACTGCGCCCATCTCAGCTGTTCGTCGCTGGGGCGGAACGCTTCGCGAACGACAGGGACGTGGTTGGGGTGGATGGAGACCTTGCCCGAGAATCCGGACTGCACTGCGTCCTCGGCTTCGACTGCCAGCCCTTCGAGATTCGGGATGTCGGCCCAGATCGAGTCGAGGGCGAACTTGCGGTGGGCCCGGGCGGCGAGCAGGGTCTGGCCGCGCACGTGCTTGGCCACGTCCCGGTAGTCACCGTCGTCCTTGCGTGATGACCCTCCGCCGAGGTCGGCGATGAGATCCTCTGAGCCCCACATCAGCGCATAGACATTCGGGGCGGCGGCGATCTCGGCGACATTGACGGCTCCGAGTGCGGTCTCGATGAGCGCGATGACCTGGAAATCGGACAGGATCGTCAAATCCGAAGCGAGCTCCGCCTTCGGCAGCATCACGGCCGTGTACTCGGTGCGTGCGAGCATCTTCAGATCTTCGCCGAGGTGGCCCGAATCGTGGGAGTTCACCCGCACGACCGTACGGGTGGGGTCGAGAGGAAAGTCGATGACGGACTCTCGCGCGGTGGCTTTGTCCGCCTCGTTGACGGCGTCCTCGAGGTCGAGGATGACGATATCGGAGCGTTCGGCCGCTTTCGTGTACCGGTCGGGGCGGTCGCCGGGCACGAAGAGCCAGGCGGGTTTGAAGTCGAGTGCCATGTGAGTGCTCACTTTCCGGATTCGCTGGTGTCGGCTGCGGTGGTCGTGGTGTCTGCGGACTGCGCGGTTGCTGATTCGTGGCTGGAGTCGAACATCATCGCCTGGCGCACGGCCTTGGCCACGAGCTTGCCGTCCTGGTTGTGGCCGCGGTGTTCGAACGTGACGATGCCCTGGCCGGGCCGGGACTTCGAATTGCGTTTGTCGAGGATCGTCGTCTCCGCGTAGAGGGTGTCGCCGTGGAACATCGGAGCCGGGAAGCTGACTTCGGAGAAGCCGAGGTTGCCGACCGTCGTGCCCTGGGTGAGCTGGGAGACGGACAGACCGATGAGAGTGGCCAAGGTGAACATCGAGTTCACGAGTCGCTCGCCGAAGGGTTCGGTCGCGGCCCAGGCCGCATCGAGGTGCAGGGCCTGGGTATTCATGGTCACGGCCGTGAACAGGGTGTTGTCCGCCTCGGTGATGGTGCGGCCCGGCGCGTGCCGATAGGTGGCGCCGACTTCCATCTCGTCCAGCCACAGACCTCGTTGTGCAATGACCTTGTCGCTCATGTAACGCTCCTCACTAGTCGTGATTTCAGTTTATCGCCATTCACTGGACCCCTGCGACCTCGGGGTGGGTAGGATCGAGTCCACCATGGCCATCACGCGATCCCTCTTCGTCGTCACCCACCCGGAGGCTCGGCACCATCTCGAGGCGCGGGTCGGCGGGTGGCACGATTCCGAACTCACCGTCCGCGGCGAATTCCAAGCCGATCTCATCGCCGCCGAACTGCGATCACGGATCCCGGCGGCCGCCTCGGCGCAGGTATTCACCTCCGATCTCATGAGAACCCGCACAACCGCCGAAGTGATCGCCGATCGGCTCGGCAGCCGCGCAATCGAGCTCAGGGGCCTGCGCGAGAAGTCGTACGGAGTCGCGGAGGGGCGGGAGCAGTCCTGGCTGGACGAGCGCTTCGTCTTCCCGCCGGTGCCCGACGATGCCTTCGACCATGAGACGCGGCTCGATCACTTCGAGGGCATCGACGGCGCGGAGACCCGACGCGAGGCCGGCGCCAGAGTCTATGCGACGGTCGACGAGGTCCTTGCCCGACAGTCTTCGCACCAGGTGGTCGTCACGCACGGCTTCACCCATACGTTCGTCATCGGCCGGTGGCTCGAGCTGCCGCTCGAGGCGATGGGGCGGGCGACTTTCGCGGCGCAGCCGGGGTGCATCACCGAACTGACCGAGGACGATCTGTTCGGCAATCGGACCCTGCGCTCGCTGGCGGCAGTGGACCACCTCGGCGATTCCTGAGGCGGTCCACCGCCGCGAGCACCGAGCACTCGCCGGTCAGCCGGTGAGTTCGGCGGTCACCTGGCGAGTTCGCCGCCTGATCGGCGGCGCATCGGTCAGCCGGTGAGTTCGGCGTCGAGTTCGCTGAACGCCGATGACCACCCGTCGTAGGCGCTCTCGTCCGAGCCCGAGTCGCCCGGCAGGCCGGTGAGAGTGAAGGTCATGCGGGTGCGGTCAGCGGCCAACTCCTCGAGTTCGACGCTCACGCGTGGGGCGTCTTCGATCTTTCCGGGGCTTCCCCAGGTGAAGTCGAGTCGGGCGGGTTCGTCGATGTGGAGGTACTTCTCCGCAGTCGGGAATTCCTGTCCCGTGTCGGGAATGCGCATCGTGTAGGTGTATTCGCCGCCGACGCGCAGATCGACGGACACGGATTCGCGTGGCGTCACCAGCGTTTCGGGATGGAACCAGCGGGCCATGACGTCCGGGTTCGTCCAGGCTTCCCAGACGCGGGCTCGTGGTGCGGCGAATGCGCGGACGATGGTGAATCCGGGTTCCTCGGACTGTGCACTTAAGGGATCGGTCACTGTGTTGTCTGTGTTCTCGGGTTTCATCGCTGTTCTCCTCCTTGATTCGTGCCTGTTGTCTGAGTCGTTCAGGTGATCGTTCAGTTCGCAGTCTTTCGATCCGCTGGCGGCGGATCGGCCGTCGGCAGGTCGGTGGGCACCTCCTCGGCGAGGATGCGGTCGAGGTCGTCGAAGCGCTGCTGCCATTCGTCATGGGCCGCCTGCAGCCATTCGGCCGCCTCGGTGAGGGAACCCGCGTTGAGTGCGACGATGCGCTGCTGCGCGGATTTCGATCGGGTGATGAGCCCTGCGGTCTCGAGCACGTTGAGGTGCTGGGAGACCGCGGAACGGCTGATCGGCAGCGGTGCCGCGAGGTCACCTGCGCTCCTGTCTCCCCCGCGCAGGCGGTCGATGATCGCCCGACGGGTCGGATCGGCGAGCGCCGCGAAGACGAGATCCATACTCATTTAATCATCCCCTTAATTAAGTAATTACTACAATACACCTCACGGGGATCTCGTCAAGGGATACGGCATCACGGGATCGGACTTCTCAGCACACTTGCGCTCAACCCGACTAGGCTGGAAGCAGCCGCTTCGGCCCACCCCGAGTTCGAGGAGAGACATGGATCGCGATTCGATCGACTGCTGGCTGACCGATATGGACGGCGTCCTGGTCAAGGAGAGCAACCCCCTGCCGGGAGCCGCCGAACTGCTCGCCCAATGGCGTCAGGCAGACATCCCCTACCTGGTGCTGACGAACAACTCCATCTACACCGCCCGTGATCTCTCCGCCCGGCTGCGCTCGAACGGACTCGATGTCCCCGAGTCGAACATCTGGACATCGGCGATGGCCACCGCGGATTTCCTCTCCAACCAGGTCGAGCACGGCACGGCCTATGTCGTCGGCGAGGCGGGCCTGACCACTGCGATCCATGAGGCCGGGTTCGTCATGACCGAGCACGATCCGGACTTCGTCGTCGTCGGCGAGACCCACTCCTATTCGTTCGAGGCGATCACGAAGGCCATCCGCCTCATCGACGCCGGCTCCCGCTTCATCCTCACGAATCCGGATGCCACCGGCCCCAGCCCCGAAGGGGTCCTGCCGGCCACCGGCGCCATCGCCGCACTCATCACGAAGGCGACGAACCGTGAGCCCTATGTCGTAGGCAAGCCGAATCCGATGATGTTCCGCTCGGCCCTGAACAGGATCGGCGCCCACTCGATGAGCACCGCGATGATCGGCGACCGCATGGACACCGACATCATCGCCGGGATGGAAGCGGGTATGCACACAATCCTCGTGCTGTCGGGAATCTCCACCGCCGAGGATGTCCGCCGCTTCCCGTTCCGCCCCAACGAGATCATTAACGGAGTCCACGAGCTGCTGGATGTGCCGCTGGAGAGCCGCAGCGAGCTCGGTCCCGACACCACCGGCTCCGCCTGAGGCAGACCGGCTGGGCTCTCGGGAGGCTTCCGGAAGTCGCACCTGTGACCGCTGGAAGCCGCTTTTCGCCGAGAATCGGCCCGCCGAGCCAGCGCGTTCAGGTCCCGAACTCGAAGCGTCCCAAAACTTAGGTCGCCATCGGATACTTCTGAGCCCGAAAAGTATCCGATCGCGACCTAGATTCCGGCGGAACTATCCGAAGGCGACCACAAGTTCGCGCCAGGAAGTGCTGCCGGGCCGCCTGTCTGTCCCCGCTGCAGCTCTTCCCCGCAGCTACTGCAGCGCGGAAGTCAGGCGCATGACCGACTCCATATAGCGGCGGGGCCATGGCCGCTTCTCCCATTCCTCCAGGGTGAGTTCTCGGCTGACGTCCTGGTAGTCGGCGACGACCTCGATGATGTCATCGACGAGGTCGCCGCCGGTGGTCAGCAGGCTGATCTCGTAGTTGAGACCGAAGGAGCGCATGTCCATGTTCGATGAGCCCATGACGGCATAGATGTCGTCGACGATGAAGCACTTCGTGTGGAGCACGGCGGGTTTCGGGTACAGGAAGATCCGCACGCCCGCCTCGAGCAGCGACCGATAATAGGACGACTGCGCTCGGTCGACCATGTACTGGTCGGCCTGTTCGCTGACGTAGAGTTCGACCTCGACTCCGCGCCGGGCCGCGGTCTCCACTGCGGCAAGCAGGGATTCGTCGGGCACGAAATAGGGGCTGACGATGGCCAGGCGCGTCTGCGCCAGATACATCATCGAGGTGAATACCTTGAGGTTCGGAGACGTCGTGAACCCGGGTCCAGAGGGAACGAGCTGCATCGCGCTCGTCGCCCCGCCGACCTCGGGCTCATTGCCGTCACGTTCGTAGGGACGGATGCCCAGCGCCTGCCCCGATTCGGAGTACCAATCAGTGGAGAACGCCGCCTCGATGCCGGCGACGATGGGCCCGGAGAGTTCGACCATGATGTCGTGCCAGTTCCGACCGATCTGCGAGTTCTTCCTGTTGAGGTAGCTCGAATCGATCATGTTCTGCGAACCCATCATCGCCCTCTTGCCGTCGATGACGAGCAGCTTGCGGTGGTTGCGCAGGTCGATGCGCCGGGCTTTGCCTCGCCATGGGATGAACGGCAGCATCAGGTGCCATTCGATTCCGGCGGCGTTCAGTCTTCGGCCCAGCTTGTGGAATCCCGGATACTTCCTCGACCCGATGTGGTCGAAGAGGACTCGGACTTCGACCCCGCGCGCCGACGCCCGCTCCAGCGCCCGGAAAAAGACATCGGTCGTGGAATCCCAGGCCATGATGTAGATCTCGACGTGGACGTAGTCCTCGGCCTCGTCGACGAGTTCGGCCATCCGCGCGATCGAGGCTTCGTAGTCCGTGAGCACCCCGTGGCTGTCGCCGGTGACCATCGGCAGCGCGGTCAGTGCCCGTCCCAGCTGGGCGACGGACACGAAGTCGGGTGCGGCGACCAGCGACGGCGGCACGTCGGGCAGAGCATCTGCACCTTCGTGCATGAGCTCATTGGCTTCGGCCTGGATCCGGGCCCGGCGCTGATTGATGTACGGACTGCCGAGCAGCAGAAATGCGGGAATTCCGATGATCGGCAGGAACAGGATGAGCAGCAGCCACGCCGATGACGATGACGGCCGACGGTTCTCAGGCACCACACCGATCGCGATGACCTTCACGATGTATTCGATGACGATCCACGTCGTCGTCGCCACCGATGCCACCATGCTGAGATCCATCTGCTCCCACTTCCCCTTCGGTCGCCGTCTCACCTCACGGTGTTGTCGGATCAGAATATCGCCCGCCGAGGCGGCCCTGCACGTCCGTACGGAGATGCGGGTCCGCCTCGGCGGGCGATCGGTAGGTGCGAGTGCGGATCAGAGTCCGAGTTCGCGGGCGATGAGCATGAGCTGGACCTCGGTGGTGCCTTCGCCGACTTCGAGGATCTTCGAGTCGCGGTAGTGGCGGGAGACGAGGTATTCGTTCATGAAGCCGTAGCCGCCGTGGATCTGAGTGGCGTCACGCGCATTGTCCATGGCCGCCTCACCGGCGATCATCTTGGCGATGGCGGCTTCCTTCTTGAACGGCAGTCCGGCCAGCATCCGCGAGGCCGCGAGGTAGTACGCCGAGCGAGCGGCGACGACACGAGCTTCCATGCGGGCGATCTTGAAGGAGATGCCCTGGAAGTCGCCGATCGGCTTGCCGAAGGCCCGGCGTTCCTTCGCATACTTCACGGATTCGTCGACGCAGCCCTGAGCGGCGCCGACGGCCAGTGCGCCCACTGCGATGCGACCCTCGTCGAGGATGCGCAGGAAGTTCGCGTAGCCGCGGCCGCGCTCACCGAGCAGGTTCTCTTCGGGCACCTGCACATTGTCGAACGTCAGCGGGTGCGTGTCCGAGGAGTTCCAGCCGACCTTGTCATAAGCCGGTTCGGCGGTGAAGCCCGGTGTGCCGGTCGGGATCATGATCGTCGAGATCTCAGGCACTTCGCGGCCCGAACCAGAGGTTCGGGTTCCGGTCACGGCGGTGGCGGTGACCAGGCGGGTGATGTCGGTGCCGGAGTTCGTGATGAAGCACTTGCTGCCGTTGATCGTCCAGGCGCCGCCCTCCAGCGTGGCCTTGGTGCGAGTACCTCCGGCATCGGATCCGGCTTCGGGTTCGGTCAGGCCGAAGGCGGCCAGACCCGAGGCGTCGGTGAGTCCCGGCAGCCATTCCCTCTTCTGCTCTTCGGTGCCGAATCGGTAGATCGGCATCGCACCGAGCGAGACGCCGGCTTCGAGGGTGATGGCCAGGGACTGGTTGACCCGGCCGAGTTCCTCGATGGCCAGGCACAGGGCGAAGTAGTCGCCGCCCATTCCGCCGTACTCTTCGTCGAAGGGCAGGCCGAACAGGCCCATCTCGCCCATCTTCGCGACGAGCTCGTAGGGGAACTCGTGCTTGGCGTCGAGTTCGGCCGAGACGGGCGCGACCTCTTCGTCGGCGAACTTCGCGACGCCCTGGCGCAGGTCTTCGTATTCTTCGGGCAGCATGCCCGGAACAAAGGTCTCCATTGTTTCCTCCCCGCTTGTGGCGTGGTTGTGGTTGAGATGACTGGTGATCATTCGGCGGCGGTCTCGCCGGTGTCCGCGGCGGCCTCGGCAGCGGCTTCGTCGACGACGGTGGCGAGCACCTCGTCGAGTCCGACCTGAGCCCCTTCGACGGCGACGACGGTGACGATCCCGTCGGCGGGCGCTGTGAGCACGTGCTCCATCTTCATCGCCTCGACGACGACGAGCGGGTCGCCCTGGGCGACGGTGTCGCCGGATTCGACCCGGATGGCCACAACGGATCCCGGCATCGGCGCGAGCACTTCCGCGCCTTCGAGCCCCGGCGTCAGCGAGGAATCCGCCAGCGGCCGGGTGAAGACACGGATGCCGGAGTCGGTGCTGACCCAGATGCTGCGGTCGCGGGCATCGGAGAAGATCCGCGCAGTGTGCTGGATCCCGCCGAGGGTGACATGCCACAGACCGTCGGCATCGACGTCGACGGCTGCAGCACTGGCGTCGACCTCGGTCGTCTGCCCGCCGGTCGCCAGGGCCACCGTAGGGCGGAAGTCCGGTCGGGAGCTGCGCCAGGCACTCGGTCCGGCCCACGCCGAGGCGGCCGACAGATTCGCGGAGAGCTCGGCTGCCGTGACCGGCCCGGTGAGGGTCGTGCCGGCCGCTCCCCCGGTGGCCGTGACGGCTGCCGCCGCCAGCTGCGCGTGGATCTCACCGGCGGTGTGCGCCAGCTGATCCTCGCCGAGGTTGTCGATGAGTGAGGTGTCGAGGTCACCGGCGACGACTTCGGGCAGGCTCATGAGGACGCGCAGGAAGTCGATGTTCGTCACGATTCCCGGAACCGCCGAGGCGGCGAGCGCGGAATCGAGGCGGGCGATGGCCTGGGCGCGGTCATCGGCGCGGACGATGAGCTTGGCGATCATCGGGTCGTAGTCCGAGGCGATGGTCTGCCCGGCTTTGAGCCCGGCGTCCACGCGGATGCCCTCTCCTTCCGGGAAGACGACATCGAGGGCGCGACCGCCGGTGGGCAGGAATCCGCGCGAGGGATCCTCGGCATAGATGCGGGCCTCGATCGAATGCCCGGTCATCGTGATGTCGTCCTGGGCCAGCGGCAGCGGTGCACCGGTTCCGACGAGCAGCTGGAGTTCGACGAGGTCGACCCCGGTGACCTCCTCGGTGACGGGGTGTTCGACCTGCAGGCGGGTATTCATCTCCATGAAGAAGAACTCGTCGGGTCGGTCGGCGCCGACGATGAACTCGACGGTGCCGGCTCCGACATAGCCCACGGACTTCGCGGTCTCGCAGGCGGCCTTGCCGATCCGGGCGCGGGTCTCTTCGTCGAGCAGGGCCGAGGGGGCCTCCTCGATGACCTTCTGGTGGCGGCGCTGCAGGGAGCATTCGCGTTCACCGAGGTGGATGACGTTGCCGTTAGCATCCGCCATGATCTGGACTTCGATATGGCGCGGGGTGGCGACCAGGCGTTCGAGGAACAGTGTGTCGTCACCGAAAGAGCTCGCGGCCTCGCGGCGCGCGGTCTTCAGCGCTTCGGCCAGCTTGTCGGCTTCGAAGACCGCGTGCATGCCTTTGCCGCCGCCGCCGGCGGAGGGTTTGATGAGCACGGGGAAGCCGATGTCGTCCGAGGCGGCGATGAGGGCGTCATCGCTCATGGCGGCGTCCTTCGTGCCGGGCACCAGGGGCACTCCGCGAGAGGACACGGCCTGCTTCGCGGTGATCTTGTCACCCATCGTCCGAATCGCGTCGGCACCGGGACCGAGGAAGACGATTCCGGCCTCGGCGCAGGCGGCGGAGAACTCGGCGTTCTCCGACAGGAAGCCGTAGCCGGGGTGGATGGCCTCGGCCCCGGTCGACTGAGCGGCGTCGATGACCTTGTCGATGCGCAGGTAGGACTCGGAGGCCGCCGCCGGCCCGAGGCGGACGGCGACGTCGGCGGCCTTGACGTGGGCGGCGTGGGCGTCGGCGTCGGAGTAGACGGCGACGGTGCGGATGCCCAGGCGGCGGCAGGTGCGGATGACGCGCAGAGCGATCTCGCCGCGGTTGGCGATGAGGACGGTTGTGAACATTCGTGGTGTCGGCATTGCGGGGCTCACATTCTGAAAACGCCGTAGCCGCTGGCGTTCAGCGGGCGTTCCATCGGTCCGAAGCGGGCGATTTCGAGGGCCAGGGCCAGGACCTGGCGGGTGTCACCGGGTTCGATGATTCCGTCGTCCCAGAGGCGTGCCGTCGAATAGTACGGGTTGCCCTGGGCCTCGTACTGGTCGCGGATGGGCTGTTTGAATGCGTCTTCGTCCGCAGCGGACCACTCTTCCCCGCGGGCTTCGAGCTGGTCGCGTCTGACGGTGGAGAGCACGCTGGCCGCCTGCTCGCCGCCCATCACGGAGATGCGGGCGTTGGGCCACATCCACAGGAACCTCGGCGAGTAGGCGCGGCCGCACATCGAGTAGTTTCCGGCGCCGAAGGAGCCCCCGATGACGACGGTGAACTTCGGCACACGGGCGGTGGCGACGGCGTTGACCATCTTCGCTCCGTGCTTGGCGATTCCACCGGCCTCGTAATCGCGGCCGACCATGAAGCCGGAGATGTTCTGCAGGAAGACCAGGGGCACGCTGCGCTGATCGCAGAGCTCGATGAAGTGGGCGCCCTTCTGCGCGGATTCGCCGAACAGGATGCCGTTGTTGGCGACGATGCCCACCGGGTGCCCGTTCAGATGAGCGAATCCGGTGACGAGGCTCGTCCCGTATTCGGCCTTGAACTCGTGGAAATCGGATCCGTCGACGAGGCGGGCGATGACCTCGCGGACATCGTAAGGGGTGCGCGAATCGACGGGCACGACGGAGGTGAGCTCCTCCGGCGCGTGTGCGGGGTCGCGCGGTTCGACGACCTCCCAGTTCGGAGTGTTCTTCGGCCCGAGCGTGGAGACGATGTCCCGCATGATCTCCAGCGCATGGGGGTCGTTGGCCGCGAGGTGGTCGGTGACGCCGGAGACCCGGGAGTGCAGCGCGCCGCCGCCAAGCTCTTCGGCGGTGACTTCCTCGCCGGTGGCGGCCTTGACCAGGGGTGGGCCGCCGAGGAAGATCGTGCCCTGTTCGGAGACGATGATCGATTCGTCGGCCATGGCCGGGACGTAGGCGCCGCCGGCGGTGCAGGAGCCCATGACGGCGGCCAGCTGCGGGATTCCGGCAGCTGAGAGGGTGGCCTGGTTGAAGAAGATGCGACCGAAGTGCTCCCGGTCGGGGAAGACGTCGTCCTGATTCGGCAGGTTCGCGCCACCGGAGTCGACGAGGTAGATGCACGGAAGGCTGTTCTCTTTGGCGACTTCCTGAGCCCGGAGGTGCTTCTTCACGGTCACCGGGTAGTAGGTTCCGCCCTTGACGGTGGCGTCATTGGCCACGATCACGCATTCGCGACCGGCGACCCGCCCGATTCCGGTGATGATTCCGGCGCCCGGGCTGGCGTCATCGTACATGCCGTTGGCGGCCAGCGGAGAGAGTTCGAGGAAGGGCGTGCCGGGGTCGAGGAGATGTTCGACGCGCTCACGCGGCAGCAGCTTTCCGCGATCGATATGGCGCTGCCTGGACTTCTCGGAACCGCCGCGGGCTGTGGCCGCAATGCGCTCCCGGAGTTCGGCGATGAGTTCGGCGTGGGCCTCGGAGTTGACCTGCCCCGTCGCCGGACTGACCGCAGTTCCCACTGCTCTCATTCCATCCTCATTTCAGTTAATGATTCTTAACTGACTGCTATGATACTGCTCACAGGCAGAACTGACAACGCACGAGCCAGACCGCACCGACGTCGTCCGCGACGGTGGGCATCAGGCTCAGGGAAGGAGGCCGGATGTCGATCTCGGACGAGGCCAAGCCGACGGCGCGGGCAGCGGCGAAGGCAGCCAGGCGCGAGCAGCTGCTCGAGGTCGCGAAGACGCTCTATGCCCGACACGGCTTCCACGGGGTGCGTCTCGACGACCTGGGCAAGGGCGCGGGGATCTCGGCGCCGGCGGTGTACCGGCACTTCTCGTCGAAGGAGGCCGTGCTCGAAGAGCTGCTCGTCGGCATCTCCGCCTATCTGCAGTCCGGAGGCGAGGAGATCGTCGCCGCGGCCTGCGACACCGCCTCGGGGATCTCCCCCACCGAGGCGGCCCGGACCCTGCGTCGCCTCATCGACTTCCACGTCGACTTCGCCATGAGCGAGCCCGAGCTCATCCGCATCCAGGACCGCGATCTCGAGGCGCTGCCGGACGAATCGCGGCGGACCGTGCGCCGCCTGCAGCGCGCCTATGTCAGCCGGTGGGCAGAGGTCGTCGAGGCCGCCCACCCGGCGTGGACTCTTGAGGCGTCCACGGTGCGCGTCCACGCGGCGTTCGGAATGATGAATTCGACCCCGCACCAGGCCCGACGCTCCAGCGCCGAGGTGGTCGGGGTCGAACTGCGCGCCGCAGCGGCTGCGGCGCTGGGACTCAGCTGATCACCGGATCAGCCGAGTCCCGCCTCGGCGATATTTCGATCACCGAGGACGGTATAGCCGATATTCAGGGCACGATGACGAGCTTGCCGCGGACGTGTCCGGTGGCGCTGTCCTTGAAGGCCTGCGGAACTTGGTCGAGACCGTAGGTGCCTGCGACGTCGACGGTGAGTTTCCCTTCGTCGACGAGGAGACCGAGGCGAGCAGTCTCGGAGCCGTCGGGACGCACCCAGATGTAGCGTCCGCCGTGCTCGGCGACGCTGGGATCGGCCACCGAGGCGTGCGCACCGCCCTCGGCGAGCACGGCCAGGGTGTTGTCGAGGACTCCCCCGACGAAGTCCGCGACCCCGTCGACCTTGCCGCCGGCGGCCTCGAGGACGCGCTCGACCAGGCCGTCGCCGTAGGTCACGGGCTCGGCGCCGAGTCCGCGCAGGTATTCATGATTGGCTTCGGACGCGGTGCCGATGACTCGAGCGCCGACGGCGCGGGCGATCTGCACGGCGAAACTGCCGACTCCCCCGGATGCGCCGTGGATGAGTACGGTCCTGCCTTCCAGGTCGCCGAGGGACTCGAGGGTGCGCAGAGCTGTTCCGCCGGCCAGGGGCAGACCGCCTGTCTGTTCCCAGCTCAGGCTATTCGGCTTCGCGGCCACGGAATGGACCGGGACCGCGACCTTCTCGGCGAAGGTTCCGCCGCTCAGCACGTCCTTGCGCGCGTACGCGACGACCTCATCACCGATCGAGAATTCCGGGGTGTCGAATCCGAGGCCGACGACGACGCCGGCGACGTCCCAACCCGGGGTGACGGGGAACTGTGTGGGCATGATCGGATCGAGGTGGCCGCCGACGAGCTTCCAGTCCACAGGGTTGACCCCTGCAGCTCTGACCTCGATGAGCACTGAGGCCGGGGGCACCTTCGGGTCGGGCAGCTCCCGGACCGTGATGTCGTCGAAGTTCTCGGTGTAAGCGTCATAGACGGCGGCGCGCATAGCAATGGCCTTCCGGTAGATGTCAGTGACACTGAGTTGTCAGCGTGACTGCACAACACCGGAAGGCCATCGGGCTATTCCAGGTGCCTGCCCCGCCTCGGCGACCGTCGGGGCAGGAGAGGCCTAGCTGACCGGCGATCTACTCGTAGGTCTGACCGGTCTTCGCACGCTCGACCAGCGAGGCCGGCGGGGTGAAGTGCTCGCCGTACTTCGCGGCCAGATCATTCGCCCGGTCGACGAAGCCGGCCAGTCCGCCTTCGTACTGGTTGACGTACTGGAGCACACCGCCGGTCCAGGCGGGGAATCCGATGCCGAAGATCGAACCGATGTTCGCATCCGGCACCGAGGTGAGCACCCCCTCGTCGAGGCATCTGATCGTCTCGATCGCCTCGGCGAAGAGCATCCGCTCCTGCAGGTCGGCGAAGGGCTGATCGTTCGACCCGGACTCGTACTTCTCGCGCACGCCCTGCCACAGCGCGGTGCGCTTGCCGCTCTCGTCGTAGTCGTAGAAGCCGGCGCCGTCCTTGCGTCCTGTCCGTCCCTGCTCGACCATCCAGTCGAAGACGACCTCGGAGGGGTGGGAGACCCACGTGCCGCCTGCGGCCTCGACCGCGTCGCGGGTCTCCTGATTGATCTTCTGCGACAGCGTCAGCGTCAACTCGTCGAGCAGCTGCAGGGCACCGGTGGGGTATCCGGCCTGCAGGGCCGCCTGTTCCACGCTGGCAGGCTCCACACCTTCGCCGACGGCGGCGACCGCCTCGGCGATGAAGGTGCCGATGACGCGGGAGGTGAAGAATCCGCGCGAGTCGTTGACGACGATCGGAGTCTTCTTGATCTGCTGCACGAGGTCGACGGTGCGGGCGAGGACCTCGTCGGAGGTGTTCTCTCCGCAGATGATCTCGACCAGCGGCATCTTGTCGGCGGGCGAGAAGAAATGGACGCCGATGAAGTCCTTGTCCCGGGTGACGCCCTTGGCCAGGTCGGTGATCGGCAGGGTCGAGGTGTTCGAGCCCAGAACCGCGTCGGGGTCGACGATGTCCTGGATCTCCTGGAACACCTTCTGCTTGAGGTCGACGGATTCGAAGACCGCTTCGATGACGAAGTCGACTCCGGCGAAGTCCTCGGCCGAGGCGCTCGGTGTGATCCGTTCGAGGACGGCCTGCGACTTCGCCTCGGTGGTCTTGCCCTTGGCCAGGGCCGACTCCTCACGTTTGGCTGCGTAGGCCTTGCCCTTCTCCGCGTTGGCGAGTTCGACGTCTTTGAGCACGACCTCGATGCCTGATTTCGCGGCGCTGTAGGCGATCGCAGCTCCCATCATGCCAGCACCGATCACACCGAGCTTCTTCACCTGTCGAGGTGTGACGCCGTCGGGGCGCGAGCCGCCGGAGTTGATGTGGCCGAGGTCGAAGAAGAAGGCCTTGATCATGTTCTTCGCCACCGGGGTGTGGGTGAGATGGACGAAGTAGCGGGTCTCGACGTCCAGGGCCGTGTCGATGTCGACATAGGCGCCTTCGACCGCCGCGGCGATGGCAGCACGCGGGGCCGGCATCGGTGCGCCCTTGGTTTGGCGGCGCAGCAGAGCCGGCAGAGCGGGAAGCATGGCTCCCAGCGAGGGGGAGGCCGGTGATCCGCCGGGGATCTTGAAGCCTTTGACGTCCCAGGGCTGAGCCGCCTCGGGATTGGCCTTGACCCAGGACTTGGCGCGGTCGACGAGCTCATCGGCCGGTGCCAGCTCATCGACGAGTCCCAGTTCGAGGGCATCAGCCGCCTTGAACTTCGTCGAAGGCAGAATCGCCTTCTGCAGTGCGTTCTGGAGCCCGATGAGACGAACGGTCCTCGCGACGCCGCCGCCCCCGGGAAGCAGTCCGAGTGAGACTTCGGGGAAGCCCACGCGCAGGCTCGAGACATCCTCAGCTGCGATCCGATGGTGGGTGGCAAGTGCGAGCTCCAGTCCGCCGCCCAGGGCTGCGCCGTTGACGGCGGCCACGACCGGCTTGCCCAAGGTCTCGAGCCGGCGCAGGAGCGACTTCACGTGGTTGGTCTGCGCCGCCTCGGCCGCGGAGTTCTCCGGGTCTGCCGCACGCAGTTTGTTGAGGTCGCCTCCCGCGAAGAAGGTCTTCTTCGCGGAAGTGATGATGACGCCTGTGATGTCATCGACGTGGGCCTCGAGCCAGTTCACGGTGCCCTCGAGGGCGGCCGTGAAGTGGTCGTTCATGGTGTTGACCTTGGCGTTCGGATCGTCGACGACGACTGTGACGATACCGTCGGAGTCAGTGGTGTGGGAGTATTCGGTGTTCGTCATGTCAGACCCTTTCGATGATCGTCGCGATGCCCATGCCGCCACCGATGCACAGGGTGACGAGTCCGCGCCCCAGGTCGCGCCGTTCGAGTTCGTCGAGGACGGTGCCCAGAATCATGGCTCCGGTGGCTCCGAGCGGGTGCCCCATAGCGATGGCGCCGCCGTTGACGTTGACCTTCTGGTGGGGGATGTTGAGATCCCGCATCCATTTGAGCACGACGGCGGCGAAGGCCTCGTTGAGCTCGAACAGGTCGATGTCGTCCACGGTCAGCCCGGCCTTGTCGAGGACCTTCCGGGTGGCGGGAGTCGGACCGGTGAGCATGATGGTCGGTTCAGAACCGGTCACTGCGGTGGCGACCACGCGGGCACGCGGCTTCATGCCCATCGTCTTGCCCACCTCACCGTCGCCGACGATGACGAGGCTGGCGCCGTCGACGATGCCCGAGGAGTTCGCTGCGGTGTGGACGTGATCGATGGCCTCGACCCAGTGGTACTTCTGCAGCGCCACCTCGTCGAATCCGGCTTGGGCGGCGACCTTGGTGAACGCCGGGTTCAACGAGGACAGCGATTCCACGGTCGATCCCGGGCGCATGTGCTCATCGGTGTCGAGGAGAGTCACTCCGTTGATGTCCTTGACGGGGATGATCGACTTCTCGAAGTACCCGTTCTCCCAGGCAGTCGCGGCACGGGCCTGAGACTCGGCGGCGAAGGCGTCGACGTCAGTGCGAGAGAAGCCTTCGGTGGTGGCGATGAGGTCGGCACCGATGCCCTGTGGGACGAAGTATGTGTCGTAGTTCGTCGTCGGGTCCTGCGCCCACGCTCCGCCATCGGATCCCAGCGGTACGCGCGACATCGACTCGACGCCGCCGGCGAGGACGAGGCTCTCGAAACCGCTGCCGACCTTCTGCGCGGCGAGGTTGACCGCTTCGAGCCCGGAGGCGCAGAAACGGTTGATCTGAACACCGGCAACGGACTCGTCGAGTCCCGCCACGAGCGCCGCAGTTCGGGCGATGTCCCCGCCCTGTTCACCGACAGGCGAGACGACGCCGAGGACCATGTCGTCGATGGCTTTGTCGTCGAGATCGGGGTTGCGCTCTCGAATTGCGTCGATGAGCCCGGTCACGAGATCGATGGGTTTGACGCTGTGCAGCGCACCTCCGCGGTTCTTACCGCGTGGGGTGCGCACTGCGTCATAGATGAACGCTTCGCTCATGTGTTCCTCACAGTCTGGGTGGAAGACCGACCACAAGATCTGATCGATCGTTCAGTAACATTCGCACGTTCCATTGTGTATCAGTTTCTGGTGACGAGCAACACACGCTGGCCCCGTCCGGGGCATGGCACGGCCGTGGACCGAAGTGGCACGGGTGAGGTGATCGCCTCCTCCGACCTTTCGAACTGATAACAGATCTTCGGCGGAGTCGCTTCGCCAGCACTGGGAGACAGCAGCAGTGGTTAAGATAGCTCGACTCATCAGTTCTGATCCCCTTGGAGAATCATGTCCTTGACCACCCCTGCCCGCACGAAGACGGGCTCGAAGCTCTTGGCACTCACTCTGGCCGTCGGCCTTCTCGCCGGCCCCATCGCCGTCGACGCGGCTCCTGCCGAGGCTGCGACGAAGAAGTGCGCGGTGAAGATGTCGAACTCGAAGCCGCGCCAGTACTCGAACACCTGGGTCAACGTCTCGAAGGTCGGGTCGAAGGCCAAGGTCGAGACTCTCGCTCACTACAAGACGACGAAGACCAAGAAGAAGGCCACCGCGTCGAAGAAGGGCAAGGCCTCGCTCAAGTACTATATTTCCGGGGCGACACCGGGGAAGAAGGTTTCCGTGACCGTCACCGCAAAGAAAGGCAAGACGACGTGGAAGTGCTCGACGTCGTTCAAGCCCGTGAAGAAGCGCTGAGCGTCTGAGGGTCTCGCGTCCTCGGCGCAGACTCGACGGATGCAAAATGCCCCTCTGATCATCATTTCTGCTGATCAGAGGGGCTGTTGCCGAGCCGCCTGCGGGAATCGAACCCGCGACCTATTCATTACGAGTGAATCGCTCTGCCGACTGAGCTAAGGCGGCAACCGAACCAACTTTAGCCAACTTCTCTGCCAGGGGTCAAAACGAAGAATGCGCTTCTCTGCGGTTCCGACAGAGAGCTTCGTCACTCCCTGTTCTACAGGCGATGACCGAGCCCCTCACGCGTCGTCGACCGGGTGCCGTCGGGCCGCGAACCGGCACCCGTTAACCTTGAAATGACAGTTGATGCACAGGCGAGAGGGAGAGACATCCATGGCAGAGTTCGACTCCGACGACTTCATGAGTGATTTCCAGGCGCTCATCGAATGCGAGTCGTTCTCCAACGACCTCCCTTCACTGGCCCGCAGCGCCCGGCTCGTCTCGCGCATCGGCACCGGAATGCTCGGGGCGGCACCTCGCCTCATCGAAACCAACGGCCACCCGCATGTCCTGTGGCGCTTCGGCAACGGCCCGCGCAAGGTCGTGCTCATCGGCCACCACGACACCGTCTGGCCCACCGGAACGCTCGCAGACTTCCCGTACTCGGTCAGGGACGGAGTGGTCCGCGGACCCGGCGCCGATGATATGAAGGGCGGACTGCTCATCGCCGTCTACGCGCTGGCGAAGGTCCGTGCCGAACTCGGCACACTCGACGGTGTCAGCCTCCTCATCACCGCCGATGAAGAACTCGGTTCCCCGGGCTCCCGGCAGATCATCGAGGACGAAGCACGCGGGGCTGGAGCCGCTCTCGTGTTCGAGAGCGGCGCCGCCGACGGTGCTGTCAAGATCGCTCGCAAGGGTGTTGCGATCTACCAGCTCGCAGTCACCGGTCTGGCATCGCATGCCGGAGTCGAGCCGGAGAAGGGCATCAACTCCACCATCGAAGTGGCCAACCAGGTCATTGAGATCGCCGCACTGCACAAACCCTCGGTTGGGACCTCCGTCGTCCCGACCGTGATGACCAGCGGATCGACCACGAACACTGTGCCTGCCAAAGCCGTTGTCGGCATCGACTCCAGAGCCGCCTCGGCGGATGAACAGGTGCGCATCGATGACGCCCTACGCGCTCTGACGCCCACAGTCGCCGGCGCGAAGATCGAACTCAAGGGCGGAATCAACCGTGCCCCGCTCGAAGAGGACATGGCGATGGGCCTCTACGCCCGTGCCCAGCGACTGGCCGGTCGACTCGGACATCCCCCGCTGCGGTCGGTCGCAGTCGGCGGCGGGTCGGACGGCAACTTCACCGCCGGAGTCGGGACCCCGACCCTCGACGGACTCGGCACCGTCGGCGGAGGTTCCCACGCCCGGACCGAACACGCTCTGCAGATCTGGATTCCCCGACGCATCGAACTCACCGCGGCACTCGTCGCAGAACTCCTCGGCGACTGCTGAGCACTCGGCCACTCCCCCGGCGCGCTCAACCGTCGGCGATCAGAGTGCGCCGGTGCGGTCTTCCTGCAGCCACGGATTCGACAGCAGCACGAAGGCCGCCTCGACGATGAGCACCGGCGACATGTTCGTCTGCAGACGCTGCCGGGCCTCGGTGATGGCGTCGATGCGCAGCAAAGTGGTGTCGGGGCCGTCCCGGTTCGCCTGCTCGGCGATGAGATCGACCTCGCCGGCGTTGATCCACCCGTCTCGAATCCCCAGCTGGTACATGAGGATGTCGCGGTAGAGGCTCATGAGTTCGAGGAAGATCCGGTCGAGCTCATCGTTGCGGGCTCGCACCGAGCGACGTTTCTGCTCCTCCTCGAGCTTCCTGATCTGCGCTCTGGCCGAGGGCGGGATCGTCTTCTCTCCTTCGACGCCCAGAGTGGTCAGAAGCTGCGTGCGTTCTGCGGCATTGCGTTCTTCGACACGTGATTTCGCGGTCTCCGCTGCGGCGTCGACGATGCGACCGGCCAAGCGGATCGTCGCCCCCACCGAGGTGAGTTTGCCGGGGATGGCGAGGATCTGTCTGCGTTCGGCATCAGCCGACTCATTGAGCGCCAGGTATTTCGCGCGCCCGATGTGGTTTTGGGCCACGGCCGCGGCCCATCGGGCACGATCCTCATCGACGTTGTCACGCTGCATCAGCAGCTGCGCCACGGCATCCCTGGAGGGGATGCGCAGTCGCACCGGACGACACCGCGACCGGATGGTGGTGAGCACGTCGATCGGGCTCGGTGCACACAGCAGCCACACGGTTCCCGGAGGCGGCTCTTCGATGGCTTTGAGCAGCACGTTCGCGGTCCGCTCCATCATCCGGTCGGCGTCTTCGATGATGACGACACGCCATTTCGAATTCACCGGCGAGGCTTGTGCCTTGGACACGAGTTCACGGACCTCTTCGATCGAGATGACCGACTTCTGGGTCGACATGATCGTCAGAGACTCGTGATGGCCCGACAGCACCCGAGCGGTCACATCGTTCGATTCCGTACCCCCGGAGATGAGGGCGGCGGCGAAGGCACGAGCCGCATTCGACCGACCCGAACCGGGCGGGCCGGTGAACAGCCACGCGTGGGTCATCGCAGCCGGATTGTCCAAGGCATAGCCGAGCTGGGTGATGACGTCATCCTGCCCAACGAGTTCGTCGAAGACGCTCACTTCAGGAATCCTCCGGGTTGGTGAAGCGGCGGTTGCTGCGTTCGCGCTGTCTGCGCAGACGCTCCCGAGCCTGACGTTCGATCTCCGCCTGGGCCTGCAGCCGCTCACGGCTCATCTCTCGTGCGCTGCGGGCCGGCAGGACCGTGGTCTCTGCGTCACCGGCATCGCCCGAGCCGTCGGCTGACTCGTCTGCCGAGCCCTCATCAGCCGATTCGACGCTCAGGTCGGTCGAATCATCCGCAGCGGTCTCGTCAGTCGAGTCGGCCCGGTGCACCACCCGCGTTTCGGCTTCTTCGGGATCGACTCGATCGACGATTCGGGTCTCCGCGTCGTCGTCCGTGGTGATTCGGTTCGTCGGCACTCCGTCGGCATCGTCGCTGTCATCGATGATCGCTTCCGAGGTGTGTCCGCGGGTCGACAGCACCGTGGTCGCCGCGTCCTCGTCGACCCAGCCGGATCCCGAGTCATCGGTCTCGGCATCGGAATCGTCCGATGACGCCGAGACTGCTTCGCCTCTGTCGCCGGGCCCCCGGTCATTCGCGAAGTCGGCCGGTGTCTCCCGCAGATCGGCGCCGAGGTCGACGCGTTCGGTGGGGACGGTGCCCGAGATCTCAGCCTCTGCGTCGGAGACGGCAGACGGGACGAAGCGATCGCCGGAGGCCGGAACGAAACGCGGTCCGCGCTTATGCACCGCGTCATCGCCGCTCGCATCACCGTCATCTGTGTCCTCGGCGGCTTCTTCGGCAGTCGCGGCGCTGCCGACGACTGCGTCGTCTTCAGATTCGCGGTCATCGACCGCAGCTGCGGACCTGCCATCGGAGAGGTCTTCGCCGCTGTCCGCGGCCGCCCTCGAAGTGCCCTCTTCGGGCACGTCCCCGGCGGCCACGGCCGCGATCGGTACAGAACCCCGTTCCGGACCTCTGTCGGACTCAGCGTTCGATGCGGAGGCGGGAGCTGCCTCGGTGCCGGTGTCGCGTTTGACCAGGGTCTGCGGAAGGCGGGCGCGGATGGCGGCGAGGATCTGCTCGGTGAGCTCATCGGCGTCAATCGATGCGTCGAGGACGACGTACCGGTCGAGTTCCTTGTGCGCACGGGACAGGTAGGTCTGGCGAACCCGCTGGTGGAACTGCTGGTTCTCCTCGTCGAGGTAGTTTCTTTCGCCGCGCTTGCCCATCCGCTCCGCCGCAACCTCGGGTTCGATGTCGAGGACGATCGTCAGGTTCGGCACGAGCCCCTGGGTGGCCCACCGGCTCAGCGCGAGGATCGTCTTCTCGTCGAAGCTGCGACCGGCCGACTGATAGGCGATCGTCGAATCGATGTACCGGTCGGTGATGACGATGTTTCCGGCGTCGAGGCCGGGATCGACCAGGGATGCCACATGATGGGCACGGTCGGCGGCGAAGAGCAGCGCTTCGGTCCGCGGGCTCGGCGGATCCGAGTCGAAAAGGACGGAACGGATCTTCGTCCCCAGTTCGGTGCCGCCGGGTTCGCGGGTGGATTCCACGTGATAGCCGTCATCGGCCAGGGCGGCGGAGATGCGTTTGATCTGTGTGGACTTGCCGGAACCGTCCCCGCCCTCGATGGCGATGAAGAACCCGGAGCCGAGGCGTTCGGCCGAATTGCCGAGTCCGCCGGCTGCGGTCTCGGGCTGGCTGGGTGGGCGGAATCCGTGGACGATGTCGACCGACAGGCCCTGCAGTCTGTGCGGATCGAAGGTGAAGAGCCCGATGATTCCGGCGATGAGGGCGGCGATGCCGAAGATGAGGAACGCCACGTCGCTGGGTGCCAGCACCCAGTCGGGGGTCGCTCCGACTTCGACCGTGCCGCCGAGGTCGAGTGCGTTGATCACCAGTGCCAGGCCGGCCCCGGCGACGGCACCGTAGCGGCGGGAGAAGTCGTAGGGCTGAGCGCGCACGCCGATGCCGACGAGGAACGCGATCGCGGCCGAGAGCACGACCTTGCCTGAGAGTTCGTTGATTCCGCCGGTGGCCAGCAGCAGCACACCCGAGACGAGCAGAGCGAAGGTGGACACGCGCGGACGGGACATTCCGGGGGCGAAGGTCGGTCCCATCTCGAATCCGATGGCCCAGCCGACGAGGCAGCAGGCGATGATGAGTGCGAAGCCGGCCTGACCGTAGCCGTGGCCGACCGCGGTCGGCTGAGCGAGCATGAAGGTGGCGCCCAGGACGGCGAAGAGGCCGATGCACACCCACGGGTTCGCAATCGCCTCGGCGGGACGGGCCACCCGGGCTTTGAGCTCGGGGAACTGACCGGTCGACGCGGACTCCGCGTGCAGAGCGCGTTCGGGGGTGAGGAAGATGATGACGGATCCGGCGGCCATGCCGATGCCCACCAGCAGAGCCACCCAACCCAGCGATTGAGTGCCGGCAGTGGATCCACCGAGGATCTGGAAGGCGCAGGAGACGAAGACGAGGACGGCTGCGGGAATGCCGACGCGGCGCCACGGCTTTTCGTGTCGGAACGGGTTGATGCTCATGAGCAGACCCACCACGGCGCCGAGGAACAGGGCTGCGATCCAGGTCAGCCAGGCGCTGGGCGCAAGGCTGAGGACGATGAGGAGTGCGGCTTCGATGATCGCGGAGATGCTCAGGGCGGTCTTGCGCACCGCGGGCGGTCGGGAGGCGAAGACCTTTGCGGGGATGAAGAGACCGGCACAGGAGAGGGCGAAGACGATGAGCAGCGACAGGCTGCCCGATTGATTGTCGAATCCTCCGGCGCTGATGGACTCCCCCATGGCGGTGAAGGCACGTCCGCCCACCGTCGCGACGAGTCCGCTGGTCCCTGCCACGACGTAGCTGATCGCGACGAGCGCGATCAGGGCGCCCCAGGCGGAGGTCTCGGTGACCAAACGGCCGGGGGCTCCGGGCAGTCGGTGTCCTGTAGTCGTCAACATGCTCACAGCCCTACACTATCTGCCCCGACTGACATATCTCTTGGAAAGGAGTGCGATCTGCGACAACCCGGCCCCCGTCGGCGCCTGCCGATCCTCTACCCTTGGACTCGTGCACACTGACAGACCGGCAATGACCACGGTGGCCGCAGACGGCTTGGGACCTGTGGAGGAACTGGCGTTCGCCCGCGTCCTCCTCGATTCGGTCAAGGCCGGACGACGCGGGGCGACCCTGCGGATGTACCGGCCGGCCCCGACTCTGGCGTTCGGAGCCCGGGATCGTTTCCTGCCCGGGTTCGCCATCGCCGTCGAAGCGGCCCGGGACCACGGTTTCACGCCTGCCCTGCGCAGCCTCGGCGGGCGCGCGGCCGCATACCATCCGGGTTCGCTGGTCATCGATCACATCGAACCGAGTGATTCATTCATCACGAACACCAATGCCCGGTTCACGGGTTTCGGCCAGGACTATGTCGAGGTGCTGCGCGGGCTGGGCATCGATGCCCGCCTCGGCGAGATTCCCGGCGAATACTGTCCCGGTGAGCACAGCGTCAACGTGGCCGGGCGGATCAAGGCGATCGGCACCGCCCAGCGCGTGGTCTCCGGTGCCTGGCTGTTCTCGTCGTCCGTCGTCGTCGCGGATCCCGATCCGATCCGCGCGGTGCTCACCGATGTCGAAGCCGCTCTCGGGATCGACTGGGATCCGTCGACGGGCGGATCGATCAGCGAGATCCATCCCGAAGTGACGATCGATTCCGTCGCCGAGGCGTTCGCCGCCTTCTACTCCGACGCGAATCCGCATACGCCTCTGTCCCCCACCGCCGAGGAGCTGACCGAGGTGTCCGCTCACGCGGACAGGCACCGGCTCTGAGCCCGGTGGCGACTGCTGAGCACGGCGAGAGCTGGGGGCACAGCCCGAATCTCGGAGACGAAACGACATCGACCGAACGACATTGGGAGCACACTATGACCGTCACCGTTCGTGACGCAGAACCCGCGGATCTGCCTGACATCCTGCGACTCGTCCATGCACTGGCCGTCTATGAGAAGGAACCGGATGCGGTCGAGGCCACCGAGGCGGATTTCGCGGCAGTGATGTTTCCCGACGATGGTCGTGCGAACACGTTCGGTCTCGTGGCCGAGTCTGCCGGCGAGGTCATCGGCATTGCGATCTGGTTCCATTCGTTCTCCACCTGGACGGGCAGGAACGGCATCTGGCTCGAGGACCTCTTCGTGGCGCCCGACCATCGTGGCTCGGGAGCCGGGAAGGCGCTGCTCGGTCGCCTGGCTCAGATCTGCCAGGAGCGTGGGCTGACTCGGCTCGAATGGTGCGTGCTCAAGTGGAACACGCCGTCGAGCGGGTTCTACGAATCTCTGGGAGCGAAGCCGCAGGACGAGTGGGAGACCTATCGCCTCGACGGGCGGGCGCTCACCGATTTCGCCGACTCATCGCGCGGCTGAGCTCGCCGCTGATGCTGCTGGAGTCACCGCAAAGTCGTGGGCGGTGTCGGCATACGACGATTGTTGGGTCGATCCGCGGTGGTATCGGCATTGAGATCACCGTGGATCGACCCAGCAATCACGGGTCACGGGAGAAGAAGCGGCTTTCGCCACCGGCCTGGAGCATCAGGCAGGTGGCGAAAGCTGTGACGGGTGATTGCCGCGGGCTCGGCGGCCGTCGACTCAGGGAGTCTTCGGCTTGGCCGTGCTCGTCTTCTTCGCTGCCGTCGTCTTGGTGCCCGTGGCTTTCGACGCGGTGGTCTTCTTCGCGGCCGTCGTCTTGGCAGCCGTCGTCTTCTTGGCGGGTGCCTTCTTCGCCGGTGCCTTGCGCGTCGTCGTCTTCTTCTTCGCCGGTCCCTTCGCCCGCTTCTCGGCCAGCAGGGTGGCCGCGCGTTCGAGGGTCACGGCTTCGACGGAGTCGTCCTTCCGCAGGGTCGCGTTCGTCTCTCCGTCGGTGACATAGGGTCCGAAGCGACCGTCCTTGACGACGACGGGCTTCTTCGTCTCGGGATCCTCACCGAGTTCCTTCAGCGGAGCCGCGGCACGACGGCCCCCGCGCTGCTTCGGCTCGGAGTAGATCTTCAGTGCCTCGTCGAGGGTGATGTTGAAGATCTGCTCCTCGTCCGTCAGGGACCGTGAGTCCGTGCCCTTCTTCAGATACGGTCCGTAGCGTCCGTTCTGCGCGGTGATGTCGGTGCCCTCTTCGTCCTGGCCGACCACACGCGGCAGGCTGAGCAGCTTGAGCGCGGTCTCGAGGTCGATCGAGTTCAGGTCCATCGACTTGAACAGGGAGCCGGTGCGCGGCTTGGGCTTCTTGGCGCCTCGCTTCGGCTTCTCTTCGGGCTCGGGGAGAACCTCGGAGACGTAGGGGCCGAAGCGGCCGTTCTTCGCCACGATGGTGTGTCCGGTCTCCGGGTCGACGCCGAGCTCACGGTCACCGTCGCCCTGGGATTCGATGAGTTCGGCCGCTTTCGCCGCCGTCAGCTCATCGGGTGCCAGATCGTCGGGGACGGAGACCCGCTTCGGGTCCTCGCCTTCCTTCTCGGAGGTGACTTCGAGGTAGGGACCGTATCGGCCCACGCGCAGGTTCACGCCCTCGCTGATGGCAACGGTGTTGACCTCACGGGCATCGATATCGCCGAGGTCGTCGACGATCGCCTTGAGACCTTCACGGTCCTGGCCCTTGTCGCCGAAGTAGAAGCCGGCCAACCAGTCGTTGCGGTCCTCTTCGCCCATCGCGATCCGGTCGAGTTCGGATTCGAGGTCGGCGGTGAACGCGTAATCGACCAGACCGGTGAAGTGCTCCTCGAGCAGTCGGACGACGGAGAACGCCAACCAGCTGGGCACGAGCGCATTGCCGCGAGTGGTCACATAACCGCGGTCCTGAATGACCGAGATCGTCGCCGCGTAGGTCGAAGGACGGCCGATGCCGAGCTCCTCGAGCTGCTTGACCAGGCTGGCTTCGGTGAAGCGCGGCGGCGGAGCAGTGGTGTGGCCATCGGCTTCGGCCTTGACGACCGACAGCGACTGGCCCTCTTCGACCTGCGGCAACCGCGACTCGCCGGACTTCGTGTCGTAGCGGGACGCGTCCTGGCCCTCTTCATAGGCGGCGAGGAATCCGCGGAAGGTGATGACGGTGCCGCTGGCGCTGAATCCGGCCTCATGCCCGTCAGCGAGTGCGGCACTGACCTTGATGGTCGCGGTCTTTCCCTTCGCATCGGCCATCTGGCTGGCGACGGTGCGCTTCCAGATGAGGTCGTAGAGACGGAATTCGTCCCCATTGAGCTGCTTGGACACCTGTGCCGGGGTGCGGAAGGAGTCGCCGGCGGGACGGATCGCCTCGTGGGCCTCCTGCGCCGATTTCTGTTTGCTCGCATACTGGCGCGGCGACTGCGGAACGAATTCGGGACCGTAGAGTTCGGTGACCTGCTTGCGGGCGGCGGAGATGGCCTGACCCGACAGCGCCGAGGAGTCGGTGCGCATATAGGTGATGTAGCCGTGCTCGTACAGCGACTGTGCGGTGCGCATCGCCTGACGGGCACTCATGCGCAGTTTGCGTCCGGCCTCCTGCTGCAGGGTCGAGGTCGTGAACGGGGCGGCCGGGCGGCGGGAGTACGGCTTCGACTCCACCGCGGTCACCGTCAGGGCATCTTTGGCGGTGCCACTGAGCTCTGTGGCCAGGGATTCCGCGCGAGCCTGGTCGACGATCGTCGCCGAGGTGTTCTTCAGCTCACCTTTGTCATTGAAGTCACGGCCGGTGGCCACACGGGACCCGTCGACAGTGGTGAGGTTCGCCGCGAACGGGTTCGTCCCGTCCGGCAGTCCGAGGTCGACGTCGAGGTCCCAGTAGTCGGCGGGCACGAAAGCCATGCGTTCACGTTCGCGTTCGACGACGAGGCGGGTGGCCACGGACTGGACACGACCTGCGGAGAGTCCGGCACGGATCTTGCGCCACAGCACGGGCGAGACCTCGTAGCCGTAGAGACGGTCGAGGATGCGGCGGGTCTCCTGCGCGTCGACGAGCGAGCTGTCGATCTCGCGGGTGTTCTCCAGTGCACGTTCGATCGCCTCGGGCGTGATCTCGTGGAAGACCATGCGCTTGACGGGGATCTTCGGTTTGAGGACTTCGAGCAGGTGCCAGGCGATGGCCTCTCCCTCGCGGTCCTCATCCGTTGCCAGATAGAGTTCGTCGGCGTCCTTGAGCAGACGCTTGAGTTCGGTGACTTTCTTCTTCTTGCCCGGATCGATCCGATAGTAGGGGTCGAAGTTGTTGTCGACGTCGACGGCGAACTTTCCGTACGGCCCCTTCTTCATATCGGCGGGCAGCTCCGAGGGGGTGGGCAGGTCGCGGATGTGGCCTACGGAGGCCTCGACGTCATAACCGTCGCCGAGGTATCCCACAATCGTTCGCGCCTTCGTCGGAGACTCGACGATGACGAGGCGACGGGGCTTCTTCTCGGTTGTGGTCACGCTTTCACATTCCTCTCACGGCATCAGCTGCCCGCTGCAACGGACGATCCGGCCCAATGTAACACTGTTGAACTGACACGTTCCTCATCGGGCCATGCGACCCGGACACTGCCCCGACCTGGTCCGATCTCGGCTCGGACACGGCGTCAGCGGTTTCCGATCCTATCCCTAGTCCACCGACGTCCGAGTCGTCGAGCTCTCGACGGAACCGCCGTCGGGCAGCAGTGCACCCGCGGCGCACAGGGCTCTGACCTGGGCGACGAGTTGGTCTTCCAGTGCTGTGGGGTCGACCTCGAGAAGCTGGGCCAATGCTCCGGCCGTCTGCCGCAGGGTCAGTGTCCCATCCGCGACGGACACGAACCCGGCCAACGCCGTATCGAGGTCGAAGACCTGCCCGAAACCGATCCCCTGCTCCAGGGTGATCGAGCTGGGTTCCGGTTGTCCGGGAACGAAATGGCGATGCTCGACGAGGTCGGGTGAGCGGGTGAAAGCGGTCGCGGCGATCTCCTCCGGCCCGGCTGCGGCCAGCCAGGACCGGATCGCGACGATCGTGGTGAGGAACTCGGCGAGTCCGTGCGGATTCTTCGCCGGCGCCGAGGTGACTCTCACCCGGGACCTGAACACTCCGGCGGCCGCCCCCGAGACTCTGTGGTCGGGTGTGGGCGCACCGACCGCGGAGTCCTCGGAGCCAATCGTTGGCACATCGTTATCGGAACGGCTCATGAGCACGTACCCGAACACGATTTCGTCCACAGCTCTGGTGGCGAAGTCATCGAGCCATGCGGCCACTGCCTCGTTCCAGACGGAGCTGGCACGGACGATCCCGCCGTCGCGGATCCACGTCTCTGCGTAGGCGGTGGGGTCGAGTGCTTCGCGTTCGATGACGAACACCGACGTGTCGTCTTCGCTGACCCAGGTCTCCGGCCCCTCGTCCTTCGCCGAGGCGGCCTCCCAGTTTCCGAGGCAGACGCTGCGTCCTCCCGGGGTGAGGTTCGCCGGAATCTGGGCGAACAGCTCCCGGACGAGTTCGTCCCCGGTCATGCCGCCGTCCCGATATTCGAAGGTGGTGTCCGTGCTGCGCGGGGTGATGACGAACGGCGGATTCGACACGAGCAGATCCACGGGTTCGCTGAGGGGTTCGAGGAGAGAGCCGTGCCGGAACTCGATCGTCGTCACACCGTTGAGTCCGGCCGAGATTTCGGCCAGGTGCAGGGCCCGGTGGGAGATGTCGGTGGCGATGACCCGGTCACAGTGGCGGGCCAGGAGCAGGGCTTGGATTCCGCAGCCGGTGCCGATGTCGGCGGCCACATCGACGTGGTCACGTGGGGTGATGGACACCAGGGTGCGGCCGGCCCCGCCGAGTCCGAGCACGAACTCGCCGTCGAGGACATCCGGGGTGGTCAGGGTGCCGTGGTCGGCCACGAGGTAGAGGTTCTCGTCCCCGGGGCGGAAGCCACGCGGGACCCCGACCGGAAGGTCGTAGGGGGTCAGGGCGAAAGGGGCGATCGCCTCATCGTCGGTGGCGATGATCAGCCCCGCCTCGGCGGCGGTGTCGAAGGACTCCCCCAACAGGGTACGGACCTCGGTGACCGGGACGGTGCGGTGGAAGTGGAAGAGCAGCGCGGCACAGGCGATTGCCCGGTCGGCGGCGGTGGCGGACTGGTCGGCGAGCGCCCGGGTGCAGTGGTGGATGGCGGGGGCTGCGTTGTTGCGCAGCAGCGCCTCCGAGGTCGAGCTGTCCCAGAACTGGCGCAGTCGCGGTTCGGTGTAACCGGCACGGTAGAGGGTCTCGCCCAGGTGGGCCAACGGCTGATCAGTCACAGAAGAATCCTAACGACTGCGTCATAATTGACTCATGGCCTCCTCCGCTCTTCTCGACATCGTCACCGGTTTCGGTGCCCGGGATGAGCGGATCGTCCATGTCCGCGACATCCCGCAGCGCTTCGAACGGGACGCCGAGTGGCCGGACTGGATCGATGAGGAGCTCAAGCATGCGTGCCATTCCATCGGCGTCGACGCCCTGTGGCAGCACCAGCTCGAGGCGGCGCAGACGGCCAGGGACGGTTCCGACGTCGTCATCGCCACTCCCACCGCGTCGGGCAAATCGTTGGGGTTCTGGTTGCCGGTGCTCGAAGCGATCCAGTCGACTCGCGGAAAGCTGCGCAGCGCCTCGGCGATCTACATCGCTCCGACGAAGGCCCTGGCCGCCGATCAGCTGGCCAAACTCGAGAGGTTCGTCGTTCAGGGCATGCGTCCGGCCGGCTATGACGGCGACACCTCGCAGGTCTCGAAGGACTGGGCGAGGCGGCATGCGAACATCGTCTTCACCAACCCGGACATGCTCCACCGCAGCATTCTGCCCCAGCATGAGCGCTTCGCTCGGATGTTCAAGAATCTGCGTTTCATCGTCATCGACGAAGCCCACCGGTACCGCGGAGTCTTCGGGTCCCATGTCGCACTCATCCTCCGCCGACTGCTCCGCATCGCCGCCCACTACGGTGCGGCACCGGTGGTCATCGGTGCCTCGGCGACGATGGCAGACCCGGACGTGGCCTTCGCGAAGCTGACCGGGCGGCCCGCGCATGCGGTGACCGAGGATTCGTCCCCACGGGCGTCCGGCAGCTTCGCCCTGTGGGAGCCGCCGGTGTCTCCGGGTGGGGAGCGGCGCAGCGGTCTGGTCGAAGCCGCCGATGTCATCACCGATTCGATGTGCGCCGGCTTTCGATCGATCACGTTCATCGCCTCCCGCCGCGGCACCGAGGCGCTCGCGCAAACGGTCCGTGACCAGGTGGGACAGGTCGATGAGAGCCTGACGGGGAAGGTCGCCGCTTACCGGGGCGGGTATCTGGCCGAGGAGCGACGCATGCTCGAGACCGCTCTGCGCTCGGGTCAGCTGCTGGCTGTGGCATCGACGAATGCCCTGGAATTGGGCATCGACATCTCGGGCCTCGACCTCGTCATCATCTCCGGCTGGCCGGGAACTCTGGCATCTCTGTGGCAGCAGGCGGGACGGGCCGGGAGAGCCGGACAGCGGTGGATGGCTGTGTTCATCGCCCGTGATGATCCGCTCGACACGTTCGTCGTCCATCATCCCGAAGTCATCTTCGACTCCCCGGTCGACGCCGGCGTCATCCATCCGGGCAACCCGCATGTACTCTCCGGCCACCTGTGTGCGGCCGCCGCCGAGGTGCCTCTGAAGTCGGCCGACCTCGTGCACTTTCCGGACGATTCGCGTGAGGTCATCGACGACCTCGT
Source organism: Brevibacterium limosum (assembly GCF_011617705.1). Lineage (NCBI taxonomy): Bacteria > Bacillati > Actinomycetota > Actinomycetes > Micrococcales > Brevibacteriaceae > Brevibacterium > Brevibacterium limosum. The sequence goes on from NZ_CP050154.1 coordinate 3,116,209, forward strand.
GGAGCGAAGACTGCTGCGGGCACGACCGACCGGATGGTTCTGGGCCAAGGATCAGCCCGCGGCCGATCTCTCCGATATCCGCGGTTCCGGTGGCGGACAGTTCAGCCTGGTCGAAGCGAGCACCGGCACTCTGCTGGGCACGGTCGACGAATCAGGAGCCCATACGGGCGCCCACCCAGGAGCGGTGTATACGCATCAGGGCATCGATTTCACCGTCCTCGATCTCGACCTCGAGGACCGGATCGTCGCCGTCGAACGTGCCGAGGTCGACTACACGACTCAGCCGCGCTCGCAGACGGAGATCTCGATCGTCGACACGGAGGCCCAGCGGATTCTGCCCTCCGGGGCGACGGTGTGCAGCGGCACCGTCGACGTCAAGGACCAGGTCGTGGCCTACCGGATGCGGGCCAAGCGAGGTGGAGCGATCATCGCCGAACACGAACTCGACCTGCCGGAACGCACTCTGCGGACGAAGGCCGTGTGGTGGACGATCCCGCAGAGCGTCCTCGACGAAGCCGAGGTCGTCTCCGGTGACCTGCCCGGAGCCGTCCACGCCGCCGAACATGCTTCGATCGGCCTGCTGCCGCTCTTCGCCGGCTGTGACCGGTGGGATATCGGTGGTGTATCGACGGCGCTGCATGCCGACACCGGTCTGGCGACGGTGTTCGTCTATGACGGTCTGGCCGGTGGTGCCGGTTTCGCCGAACGCGGCAGTGAAGTCATCGAAGAGTGGTTGGGTGCGACCCGGGACGCCATTGCCGCATGCGAGTGCATCGACGGGTGTCCGTCGTGTGTGCAGTCGCCGAAGTGCGGCAACGGGAACGAACCCCTGGAGAAGGACGCGGCGCTGCGGCTGCTGCGCACCGTGCTCAGATAGCAGCCGTCCGGACGGCGGCCCGGGTTTCACTTCCCGGCGACGGCCTCCTCTCTGACCTTCGGCAGGGGCCCTGGGATGTCGACTTCGATGACGACATAGGCGGATTGTTCGCTCAGCGAGGCACGGCAGTCCTTGAGGTGACCGCCGTTGCGTTTCGCCACCTCCTCGGCAATCTCGCACGGTTCGCCGGTGGCCAGTCCGCGCACGGCGTCCGCAGCGGCGAGCGCCGCCAGGTCCGCGGCACTCTGCGCCCGACTGTGGGCGACGAAGGCTTGGCCGAGGGTGCCGATGGCGGTGACGAGGACGAGCACGATCGAGCACAGCCCCACGACGATGTTCGTCATGACGGCCCTGTCCGATCTCCCTCGAACCGGGCGGTGGCGTTCGCATCGACGGTGTCGAGGAAGAAGATCGCGGCAGGCAGTTCGATGGTGACGGTGACGACCGAATACCCGCCGTCGGCTCGGACTCGAACCGATGAGGAGTCACCTGCGTGCTTCTTCGCTTCGGACACGACTGCGGCTTGGGGCTCGCCGCGGACGATCTCCCGGGCCGCGGACCGGGCCGCGTCGAAGGCTCGCAGCTGTGAGAAGCCGACCGCGGCGGCTCCCGCGAGCAGCACGATGAGGAGCACGACGGCGGGCATGACGACGGCGAACTCTGCCGTTGCCGTCCCGGCGTCGCGGTCTCCGCCTCGCTGCCGCTGACGGGAGCGTCCGCATGCCATGGCGGTTCAGCTTCCCAATCCGAGCGCCGAGGAGATGACCCCGGTGATGAGTTCCTTGATCGGTTCGGATTTGAGGACGACGACGAGCAGTGCGGCGAATCCGCATGCCGCCAGTGTGGTGATCGCGTATTCGGCGGTGGTCGCTCCGGTGTCCGATTCCCAGAACTGTTCGATCGCACTGTGGTCGTCGACCGGTTCGATCTGCCCGGTCGGCGGGTCCTCGATCTCCGGGGACGGTGATGTGGTGGCCATGCTCTCCTCCTTGGCTGAAACCCCGTTCGCACTCTGCGAGCGGACCTTCAGCCTGGGAGTGAGCGCACTGTCGTGTCCAGGGTCGAGATCGGGCCTGTGGAAACGGGTTCTGCGTCCACAGGCTCACCGTGTGTGAGTGAAGGTGCCGTCCACAGGACACGGCGTGTGAGTCGGTGCCTCAGCTGTTGCTGGCCCAGTCGTCTCTGAGGATGGCCATGATCACTTCGTCGTGGCGGCGGCCGTTGAAGAACACGGCCTCACGACGACGACCTTCTTCGACGAACCCGGCTTTCGTATAAGAGGCGATCCCACGGGTGTTGAACGCCCAGGTCTGCAGCTCGATGCGGTTGAGTCCCAATTGGAGGAACCCGTACTTCACGGCCAGACGCACCGCGTCCGAACCATAGCCGCGGCCGTGGAATTCGGGGCCGAGGACGATGGCCAGAGTTGCGGACTGGTTGATGGGATTGCGTCCGTAGAGGGTGACATGGCCGACGAACTCTGCGGTTTCGGTCAGCTCGATGCTGAAGCCGACTGCTTCGCTCGAGGTGTTCGCGCTCCACTGGGAGAACTGCTCGGACACACCCCCTTCCGGCCGCGGCAGAACCGTGTGATTCTGCAGGACGACGATCGAGGGATCGAACCACCACTGTTCGAGGTAAGGCAGATCTTCCTCCCTCAACGGGCGCAGTCGCACGGAGCGGCCGACGAAGAGGTTCTCGGCGTAGTCCTCGGCTTGTTCGACATTGGACAGCTGGTTGAAGGGTGTGACCGGTGCCATGCGTCGAGCCTATCGGACGAGGCCGAACCCTGCAGGAGGCTTCAGAAGAACACGGTCGTGAGGTCGGAGAGCAGGGAGATGACGACCGGGACCACGGAGAGCAGCAGGAACGCCGGCAGGATGCACATGCCCAAGGGCAGCACCAGCTGGACGCCCAATGAGGCGGCGGCTTCCTGCCGACGCCTGCGGGAGGACGCCCGCAACTCCTCGGCCACGGACTCGATGAGGGGTGCCGGGCCGACACCGGTGTGTTCGGAGAATTCGAAGACCTCGAGCACCGGCAGCAGCCGGTCGTCGGCAGCGAGTCTGCGTCCTCCGATCGTCATCGCTCGAGCGATCCTCTGCAGGCCCGATCGGTCGTCGGTCGCCTCTGCGGTCAGGGTCAGAGCCACGGGGATCGGCAGCCCCGAGGTCAGGCAGATCGCCACGAGGTCGAGGTCGAAGGCCAGCTGATCATCGGCCACTGCCCCCGCCGCCGACGACCCCGGCGTCCCGGCCTCCGGGGCGGCCGCCTCGGTGCCGGTGGGGTCGGTCCCGGCCTCGCCGAGGAGGTTCTGCAGTCTCCCGCGGGTCGACCCGGACCACAGCAGTACGCCGAGTCCGACGCAGGCACCGATGAGCACGGGAAGCATCGTCACCTCTGTGCTCGCAGCATCATCGTCCGCATCCACCATCGGCCGGCCCCGTAAAGGAGGAGGCCGAGACCGATGCTCAGCTGTCCCGGCAGCCCGGTGATGAGTTCCAGTGGTCTGACTCCGATGAGCAGGCCGAGACCGACGCCGATGAGCGGCAGCCAGCTGAGCACTCGCACCGTCGACTTCGGTCCGGCCATGGCGATGCGGCGTTCGCGTTCGGCGTCGAGTGCATCTCTCTGAGCCGCGGCATAGCGCAGGATCATCTCCGCGGCGGGGGCTCCGGAGCGTTCGGACACCGTCCAGACGGCGGCCATTCCCGACAGCACGTGAGCGGCGGTCCCCGACAGTGTGCTGCTGCGGGTGGCGATGGCCCGTCCGGGTTCCTCACCCAACGAGATCGCACGTGAGATCGGGGCCAGTGCGTCATTGTGGCGGCTCAGCGTGGCCATCACCGCCTGCGGGGTCATCCCCACTTTGAGCAGGTGGGCGCAGTGCTCCACGGCGGCGATCGCCCACAGTCGTTCGGCTTGGTCATCGGTGGTGTGGCCGCCTCGGCGAAGGAAGGCGCGCATTCCCTTCCGCACCGGTTCGCCGCCCTCGGCACGGTGCAGGAGTTCACGCAGCCTGGCCCCCGGGTCCGAGGGTGCGGCGAGGATGATCCCGGCCGCGATGAGGGCGGCAGTGAGGACGATCATTGTGCGGACTTCTGCTCGAGCACGGCTTCGAACCTGGCCAGGGCACGGCGGTTGACGGTGCCCGTCGTCGAAGGTGACGGGCGGCCCCACACCGGTTCCATGACCACCCCCTCGGCTCCGGTCCTCGTCGGGATCGCCAGTTCGGTGATTCCTCGCTCGGAGCCGGTCCGGCGCAGGTGGATGACGAGGTCGATGGCAGTGGCGAACTGCGAATACACGGCGTCCGGGCTCATCTTCGCCAGCGCCCCGAGCGCGGCCACCCGGCTGGGTACGGCATCGGCGGTATTCGCGTGGATGGTCGCGCATCCGCCCTCATGACCGGTGTTGAGCGCGGTGAGCATGTCCCGGACCTCTGCGCCGCGGCATTCCCCGACGACGAGGCGGTCGGGCCGCATCCGCAGGGCGTTGCGCACGAGATCGGTCAGCGTCACTTCGCCGCCGCCTTCGACGTTGGCCTGGCGGGAGGCGAGCTGGACGGTGTGCGGGTGGGTGACGATGAGTTCGCGGGAGTCCTCGACGATGACGATGCGCTGGATCGGCTCGACCAGCGACAGCAGAGCGCCGAGGAGGACGGTCTTTCCCGTGCCCGTCCCGCCGGAGATGAGGATGTTCGCCCGCGAGGTGACTGCCTCGGCGATGAGGGGGCTGATCTCATCGGGGACGAAGCCTTCGGCGCAGAGTTGGGAGAACGGGAACCCGGAGCGTTTGGGCACGCGGAAGCTGATCGTCGTCGTCTCTCCGGAGATCGGAGGGACGATCGCGTTCATCCGCACCCCGTCGGGCAGGCGCACATCGACATAGGGGCTCGAATCGTCGAGGCGGCGCCCGCCGAGGGCGGCCAATCGCACCGCCAATGAACGCACCTCCTCTTCGGAGCCCAGTGACAGGTCGAGCAGCTGGGGTCCGTCGCCGGTGTCGGCGAAGATCTCACGGGGCCCGTTGACGAACACGTCCGTGGTGCCGGGCACCTCGAGCACGGACTGCAGGGGCCCGGCCCCGGACAGCTGCGCGGACAGCCGGGTGACGAGTTCGAGGAGGGCGGAGGAGCCGAGGACGCGTCCGGTGCGTTGGACCGCCTCGGCGACGGCGGCCGTGGTCACCGGTCCCGGTTTCTCGAGCAGCGTTTTGCGGACGTCGGCGACCAGCGAGGCGTCGAGCCATTCGCTCATTCCACCCACTCCCCCAGCAATCGGTCGACGAGGCGGCCGAGGTGCGCTCCTCCCGGTATGCCCTCTCCGCGGTCGACGGCGGCGGACAGTCCCCGGTCATCACGGATGCTCCCGGCCAGGCTCAGTCCGATTGAGTCGGCGAGGAGGTCGGCGTCGAGGCCGCCTGCCCCGGTTTCGCGGACGACGAGGCGCACATCAGGGTGGGCGTGGGAGAGGCGTTTGGCGACTTGGGAGGAAGCGACGGCGGACCGGACCCGGGCCGGTGAGACCAGGAGGACATGATGGCAGCGCCTGATCCACTGCGGTGGGGCGTGGCGGGGCAGGTCGACGATGACGAGGTCGAAGGCCTGACCGGCCGCGGCGAGGAAGTCGTCGAATACGTCCGGGTCGAGGTCGACGGTGTCGTCTCGACCCCACGACAGCAGGGCGAGTCCGTCGTGGCGGGGCAGCGCGTCGGCCAGGGTGGAGGGGCGCAGCTGTCCGCGGGAGGCGCTGAGGTCGGTCCATCGGGGCCCGGGCACCTGTTCGGCGCCGAGGACGAGGTCGAGTCCCCCGCCGAGCGGGTCGGCGTCGACGAGGACGGTGCTGTGATCGGCTCCGGCCCGTCGGGCGAGTGCGCATGCGAGCACAGAGGCGCCGGCCCCGCCGCATCCGGCGACGACGCCGACCGTGGTTCCGGGAGCTGTCGGCGGCTCGACGGCGGAGATCATCCGCCCGCTGAGCCATTCCGCGGCGGCGGGCAGCACGGCGAGCTGGTCGACGCCGAGGTGGGCGGCTTTCGCCCAGGTCGAGGAGGGTTCGTCATCATCGAGGACGACGAGGATCTTGTCTGCCCGGTCGGTGGCGGGGGCTTCGCGGACGTCCTCGCCGAGGAGGATGAGCGACGCGGACTGCCAGCCTCCGGAGTCGGGAGGCAGAACGGTGAGTGAGATGCCGATGCTTTCGGCCACTCGGGCGCATTCTTCGGTGATCGCGCCGAGGTCGGTGATGAGGGCTACCTGCATGCGCCGAGCCTGTTCCCGGCAGGCGGTCACCGGCCAGACCCGGGCACTGCCCTGTGGAGGGGACGACGAAGGGGCGCCCCCTGTGAGGTTGAGTCACAGGAGACGCCCCAAGCGGCAGTCTGCGGCCTCCGTCCAGGTCAGCCGTAGCGGGCTCACCGGCCGGTCACATGGCGTGGTGCCGGTGGGCTTTGGAACGGCCGGGTTCTGTCCACAGCGTTGGCGTGCGAGTGGATGCAGGCCGAATCAGCCGCGCTGGATTCCTTCGATATTGCGCAGAATACCCGTGGTGCTGCCGTCGGAGGCACGGACCTTGAACCAGGAGCCGTTGTCCTCGAGGCTGAGGTACCAGTCGCCGGGGTAGATCGTGAACACCGGCATTCCGGTGGTCTCGTCCACGGCTTCGCGCGGTTCGGGAACAGCGAACCAGAATGCCTGGATGATGGGGCGCCCGCCTTCCTGGTTCTGTTCCTGACCATTGTCCTGATCGGCGGTCCGGCCGTCGTTCTGCGCACCGTCGGGCCGGTTCTGTCCGGCATCGGCGGGCACCGGCTGGCTGTCGACGGCCGTCTGTGCCATGGTCTCGTCGTTCGATCGGCCTGCGCCCCCGTCGGTCTCCGGCTGGTTGGCGTAGTCGGCGACGGGAACGTACTGAGTCGGCTCCTCGCTTTCGGCAGCGGTGGTCCACTCCGCACGGGTGGCCGGCTCCATCACAGCGGTCGCCTGCTCCTCGTCATCCGCGGCCGCGTTGTCGCCGGCCGTGGGCTGGTCGTCGGCTGTGGACTCGTCGCCTGCCACGACCTGTCCGTCTGCCGGAGTGCTGACGACGGTGGCGTCGGTGGAGCGGACGTTCGCATCGTCGTTCGAACCCTGTGCAGCGGATCCATCCGTCGATGGCGAGGAGTCTGATGGCGAAGCGTTCGAACTCGCATCCTCGGGTGCGCCGCCTGCCGACGCCTGATCGACATCGGTTGAGCGCTTCGCGTCCGAGTCCGCACCGGTGTTCGCGCCTTCGACGGCGTTCGTGTCCGAGGACTTCGCATTGACCTTGGAGACCAGGTCGCTGCTCTCGGTCGGTGGCACGACCGTCGGGGCTTCGTCTTCCGTCGCCGAGGCGGCCGCGGCTTTGTCCGCAGACGCGTCCTCATTCGCCTCATCGTTCTGCGGAGCCGACGGGGTGCCGGTCGGTTCCGCGCCGGTGTCCGACTCGGGAGCGGCATGACGACCACGGCGACGTTCGGAGTCCGAGTGCGCAGCGGCGACACCGGCAGCCCCGGCGCCGATCACTCCGGCGCCAGCAGCGGCGGCCGCTGCACCTGACTTGTCGTCTGCTTCGGCGGACTGGGCGTCGGATTCAGCCGTTTGGGCATTCGACTCGGCGGGCCGGCCGTCGGTCGAGGTGGGCTGGTCGCCGAGCGCATCGGCTTGGGACCCGCCGGCTCCGACGCCGAATGCCTGAGTCGGTTCGCTCTGCGAATGCTGCGGGGCTTCGGAATCGCGACGGCCCAGATAGGTCTGTCCCTCACCGGTGCTGTGCACCGGTCCGTCAGCCGAGGGCTGGTCCGAGGTCTCGGCCTGGGGCACCGGTGAAGCTGCCTCCGCCGAAGTGCCGGCAGCGGCAGGCGCGGCGAAGGAGCCGGCCGAACGCCCGGCTGCCTGCTCCTCCGGCGGAGCGTAGGGGCTGGGCTGACCGAACTGCTCGGAAGGCTGACCCGGCTGTGCGGGCGCGCCGAACTGGTCCTGCTGACCCGGGCCGCCGAACTGACCCGGCTGACCGGGCTGTGCCGGTCCACCCGGCTGACCGAAATGTCCGGCATCCGGCTGACCGGGCTGTCCCGGTCCGCCCGGCTGACCGGGACCAGACTGACCCGCACCGGCCGAGCCATAGGGTGCGAAGCCGGGTGCACCGGTGCCCGGACCGCCGGCACCGGGCACATTCGCGACGGGTGCCGGATGAGGGGTGTGCTTGGTGACGGGGCGTGCCTTCGGATGGGTCTCGATGTCCTCGCGTCCGGCGAATTCCTTGGCGAAGAACGGCAGCATCGTGAACACTCCGGCAAAGAACGCGATGAGCGCGGCGAAGAACGTCAGGTAGGAGCCCACATGCCAGTAGACCGCCGAGGTGAGCAGGTCGATGAACCCATAGGTGAAGGCGATCGCAGAGAGCACGGAGATGAACTGGTCGAGGCTGAGGGATCCGACCCGCAGTCGGCTGTTGCCGAGCTTGTTGACGAGCACTGCCGCCACGATGAGCAGGATCGTGAGCACCGCGAACACGAGCGCTCCCATGTCCGCGACGTTCCAGTGCCACAGAGTGGTGGTCTCGCGTCCGAAGCCGTAGCTGTAACCGCGGTAAGGCACGAACAGTGCGATGAAGGCGAGCAGACCGGCGAAGAGAAGGAAGAGGTCACGCAGAGTCAGCGGTCCGAGGATTCCCGGCCCGGTCTTCTGCTTCGGTGCAGGTGCCTGCCCGAATTGGCCAGGTGCCGAACCATACGGTCCCGGAGCCGAGCCGTACTGGCCCTGAGCAGACCCGTAGGGGCCGGGCCCCGACCCGTACTGTCTCGTGGCCGACCCGTAGGGCCCCTGTGCTGCGGCTGGCTGACCGGGTGCCGAGCCGTAGGGCCCCGGTGCGGAACCATAGGCCGGTCCGGGAGCCGAACCGAACTGCCCCGGTCCCGAGCCGTAGGCCGGGGGCTGCCCACCGGGGTGCTGCGCGTTCTGGCCCGGGTACTGCGGGGGCTGATCCTGCCACGGCTGTGGCCCGGACCCGGTTGGATGCTGCGGCGAACTCATCGCTGACTCCAGTCGATCTCGGGGAAAAGGTAACAGTGTTTCCGTGTCCGCGCGGGACGGATCCCGACAGACTCTGACCCCATCCTTGCAGAACACAGGGCCCCTGTGCACTCATATGCGCATTCTCAGGCACGTCGAGAACCCATCCGGCTCCCGCCGAGGCGACCCATCGTTGCCGTCAACATCAACGAAATCGTGTGACTCATACCACGACAGATGCGTCATGGCTACCCTCGATCACCCCGTTCATCGATTGAAACTGTTCTCCGCTGCCAGTGATCAGCGGTATACAGTGCAACTAGAATTTTCGATCCACCAAGGAAGTCGGAGGGAAAGCATGACCGAAACCGCTGCCGGGCAGACCGAGACGTTTGCCCCACCTGAGCAGTTCGCGGCCGCCGCCAACATCAAGGCTGATGAATACGAACGCGCCGAAGCCGACTACCTGGGCTTCTGGGCAGAACAGTCCCGTGAACTCGTCGACTGGCACGAAGACTTCGGCGAAGTCCTCGATTGGACCAACCCGCCGTTCGCCGAATGGTTCGTCGGCGGAAAGCTCAATGTCGCCTATAACTGCCTCGACCGGCACGTCCTCGCCGGCAACGGCGACCGGGTGGCCATCAACTTCGAAGGCGAACCGGGCGACTCCCGCGTCTTCACCTATGCCGAACTCCTCGCCGAGGTGTCGAAGGCGGCGAACACGCTGACCGACCTCGGCGTCAAGAGCGGCGACCGGGTCGCCATCTACCTGCCGATGATCCCCGAAGCGGTGATCTCGATGCTCGCCTGCGCCCGCCTCGGCGCGGCACATTCGGTCGTCTTCGGCGGCTTCTCCTCCGACGCCCTGCGCTCGCGCATCATCGACGCCGAAGCCCGCGTGGTCATCACCGCCGACGGCAGCTACCGTCGCGCCAAGCCCACGAGCCTCAAACCGGCCGTCGACGAAGCGCTCTCCCAGGGCGACACCCCGGTCGAGCACGTCCTCGTCGTCAAGCGCACCGGTCAGGACGTCGACTGGGTCGACGGCCGCGACCAGTGGTGGGAGGACTCTGTCGGCCAGGCCAACGACAAGCACGAATGCGAGTTCTTCGACTCGGAGAACCCGCTGTTCATCCTCTACACCTCCGGCACGACCGGCAAGCCCAAGGGCATCCTCCACACCTCCGGCGGCTACCTCACTCAGGTGCTGTACTCGATGAAGGCCGTCTTCGACATCAAGCCTGAGACGGACGTCTTCTGGTGCACCGCCGACGTGGGCTGGGTCACCGGCCACTCCTATGTCACCTACGGTCCGCTGGCCGCCGGTACCACTCAGATCGTCTACGAAGGCACCCCTGACACCCCGCACCAGGGCCGCTGGTGGGAGATCATCGAGAAGTACAAGGCCACGATCCTCTACGCCGCACCGACGGCGATCCGCACCTTCATGAAGTGGGGCGAGGAGATCCCCGCGAAGTACGACCTGTCCAGTCTGCGCCTGCTCGGCAGCGTCGGCGAACCGATCAACCCCGAGGCCTGGCGCTGGTACCACCGCGTCGTCGGCGGCGAGCGCTGCCCGATCGTCGACACCTGGTGGCAGACCGAGACCGGTGCCCACATGATCGCGCCCATGCCCGGTGTGCTCTCGACCAAGCCCGGTTCCTCTCAGCGTCCGATTCCCGGCATCTCCGTCGACGTCGTCGATGATTCGGGCGAGAACCCGGCGGGCCCCGAAGGCGGACTGCTCGTCATCCGCCGGCCCTGGCCTGCCATGCTGCGCGGAATCTGGAAAGACCCGGAGCGCTTCAAGGAGACCTACTGGTCGCGTTTCGAGGGCACGTACTTCGCCGGCGACGGTGCCCGCCGCGATGAGGACGGGGACATCTGGTTCCTCGGTCGGGTCGACGATGTGATGAATGTGTCCGGTCACCGCCTGTCCACCGCGGAGATCGAATCCTCCCTCGTCGCCCATTCCAAGGTCGCCGAGGCGGCGGTCGTCGGTGCCGCCGACGACACTTCCGGTCAGGCCGTCGTCGCGTTCGTCATCGTCTCCAATGGCGTCGAGGACTCTCCCGAGACCGCTGAGGAGCTGCGTCAGCATGTGGGCAAGGACATCGGCCCCATTGCGAAGCCGAAGAAGGTCCACATCGTCACGGATCTGCCCAAGACCCGTTCGGGCAAGATCATGCGCCGCCTGCTCAAGGACGTCGCCGAGAACCGCGAGGTCGGCAATACGACGACTCTCGCCGACTCCTCGGTGATGGACCAGATCGAAAAGTCCGTCTCAGGCGACTGAACCTCACACCCTGAGGCCGAGCTCGGATGACCCGTCGGTGACAGACGACCCTGCCGCATAGCGGCCGTCGTCCGGATCCGACGGGTTTTCCCGGTTCTCCGCCGATTCGCCTTTGGCCGCAGGGCGCGTTCAGACTACTCTTAAACTTAGATTGTCCTCGTTCTCGATTTAGGAGCTCTCATGGCCGAACGGTCCATCAGCGAACTGATCAAAGGCATCAGCGACGATTCCAAAGCGATCGCCGAGGAAGAGATTGCCCTGGCCAAGGCCGAAGCCACTGCCGGTGCGAAGAACCTGGGCATCGGAGCAGGACTGGCCGTTGTCGCTCTCTTCCTGCTCTTCCTGTCCTCGTTCATGGTGATCTTCGCCGGCGCTGCCGCATTCCATGAGGGGCTGGGTTGGCCGTGGTGGGGCAGCTTCCTCATCGTCTTCGGCATTCTCGCCGTCATCGCGATCGTCCTCGTTCTTGTCGCCCTCCCCCTGTTCAAGAAGGGCAATCCGGTTCCGGGCACCGCGATCGGATCAGCCAAATCGCTGGTGGCGTCCATCAAGCGCGCGGTGAAGAACCCCTCGGGGCCCAGGTACTGACACTTCTCCGATTCTGAGAACCACGGCAGAGACGAAGGCGGCGCCGGACGATATGTCCGGCGCCGCCTTCGTCTCTGCCTCAGACGTCGCTGCTTCAGAAGTCGATCGCGATGGGGGCTTTAGTGTCCCAGCCCCCGGCCCAGCCGAGATGCTCGAGGGCGAAATCGAGGATGCCGGCGGTGAAGCCCCACACCTTGAGGACTCCGACGTCGAAGGCCGGAGTTGAGATCTTCAGATCGGGGCGGGCGAATGTCCCGCGATTGGCCGGGGCGACGAGATCGGCGATGGCCACCCGGTAGACGGAGTACGACTCCCGCTGATCCATCACCTGGACTCGGCCCGGCTCACGCCAATAGCCGACCACCGGAGTGACCTCGAACTTCGAGACGGGGATATAGAGCGGGTCCATCTCGCCGAGCACTTCGACGGTGTCCGGGGGGATTCCTGCTTCTTCCTCGGCTTCGCGCAGTGCGGCGGCCGCCATGGAATCGTCTTCGGGGTCACGTCCGCCTCCGGGGAAGGCGACCTGACCGGGGTGATGGCGCAGGGTCGCAGCCCGCTGCAGCAGCACGATGTCGACATCGGCGACACCGAGTTGGGCCAGCCGCGACTTCTCTGCCCGTCCCGCCTCGGTGCGGGCTTCTCCCCCACGTCCGAAGAGCATGAGCACGGCGGCGTCACGGACCGCCTCCTCTGCCGGTCCCTTCTGCCGGCGCAGCCACAGTGGGGAACCGTGCGAAGTGGCGAGGTCTTCGAGCTGACCGCGCAGGGCACCATCCGCGATCGTCGCCGATTCGGGTGGAATGTTCGGGATTCCGGTGCTCACTGTCCGTCCTCGGAGGCGGCCCCCTCGGCGGGGGTGGCCAAGGGTGCCATTTCGAAACGGAGCATGGCGCGGGCTTTGTCCGGGTCGAGTTCGCCGATCCCGAAGGAGGGGCACAGGTCGGTCAGGGGGCAGGCTCCGCAGGCGGGCCTGCGGGAATGGCAGATGCGACGGCCGTGGAAGATCACCCGATGCGAGAGCATGGTGAGGTCCTTCTTCGGGAACAGCGCCGCGATCTCGTGTTCGGCCTTGACCGCGTCGGTCTCCTCGGTCCACCCGAAGCGGCGGGCCAGCCGACCCATGTGGGTGTCGACGGTAAGGCCGGGGGTGTCGAAGGCGTTGCCGAGGACGACGTTCGCGGTCTTGCGGCCGACTCCCGCCAGCTTGACGAGCTTGTCCAGTGTGTTCGGCACCTCGCCGTCGTACTCGTCGACGAGTTCGTTCGCGAGCTTGACGATGTTGCGGGCCTTCGCACGGTAGAACCCGGTGGAGCGGATGTGCTCCTCGACCTCGATGAGGTTGGCCACGGCCAAGGCGTGGGCATCGGGGAACGCCGCGAAGAGGCCCGGGGTGACCGAGTTGACGCGGATGTCGGTGGTCTGGGCGGACAGGACGGTGGCGATGAGCAGCTGGAACGGGGTCTCGAAATCGAGTTCGCACTTCGCGTTCGGATACACCTCGGCGAGGATGCGATGGATCTTCCGTGCCCGGCGGGTCCGACCCAGCGGGGTCTCCTTCGCGAACTTCCGCGCGCTCTTCTCTGCCACAGTCAACACGACTCACCATCCTAATCCGTGCCCCGTCATTCCGCAGTCATGCCGGTCACACCCTCGATTCGGGCTCGCGCGATCGTTTCATCCCGCACGGTCGGATCTGGCGGTCTGCGGGAATGGTGCGGGCGGGAGCCGTGTTGCGCGATGCGGGAGAGGTTTTGATACTGATGGGCCACACTCCCGCGTCTTTGCTGGTATCGATGCAGATGACCAGGTAGATTTATGTGTGATTATTACGACAAGGAGGAACCAGTGGATATTGAAGTGGTGCGGGGCGCGACGCTCTTCGCAGGTCTGGACGATGAAGCCACCAGTGCATTGATGAAGTTCATGAACCCGCGGAGTCTCCGTCGGGGAACCGTACTCTTCCATGAGGGCGATGCCGGCGACGAGCTCTACATCGTCTCCTCTGGCAAGCTCAAGATCGGTCGTGAGTCCTCCGACGGCCGTGAGAACCTGCTGTCCGTGGTCGGTCCCGGCGAGATCATCGGCGAACTCAGTCTCTTCGATCCGGGCCCACGCTCGACCTCTGTCACCGCTGTGTCCCAGTCGGAGCTGCTCAGCCTCAAGCACGAGGACCTCACCACCTGGCTCAACGATCGCCCGCAGGCTGCGATGAACCTGCTCAAGGCTCTCGCTCAGCGTCTGCGCCGCACGAACGAGACCGTCGGCGACCTCGTGTTCTCCGATGTGCCCGGCCGTGTCGCCAAGGCTCTGCTCGATCTGGCAGCCCGCTTCTCGAAGCCGGCTCCCGACGGTGTGCTCGTCGCTCACGACCTCACCCAGGAAGAGCTCGCTCAGCTCGTCGGTGCCTCTCGTGAGACCGTGAACAAGGCGCTGGCCGACTTCGCCGCCCGTGGGTTCATCCGCCTCGAGGCTCGCTCCGTCGTCATCCTCGACATGGACCGTATGCGCAACCGCGCCCGCTGATCCTCCCAGCGACGTCCGGCCGCTGTGGCCTCCTGGACGCCGCGACGAGAGACGCCCCAGCCGATTTGGCTGGGGCGTCTTTCATGCGCGCTTCAAAGCCCTGGACGCTTGCCGGGAGGTGAAGGCCGATGCCGCTCAGGCGTCGTCGGCGCCGGGCAGAGCGTCGAGGTAGGCCAGCTGGGCCTTGACGATCTGTTCGGCCGCCGACCGCACGCTCGGGTCGACGTCGTGATAGACGATGTCGCACACCTCCGCGGCCGTGCTCGCCCCCTGCTCCAATGCCGCCTTGACCTGCTCGATGCGTTCGAGTCGGTGGGAGCGGTAGTAGTCGATCACCTCGGCGGGGGCGTCGATGCGCTCACCGTGGGCCGGCTCGATGACTGCGAACTCACCGTCGTCGAGCAGCTCCTTCAGCCGGTCGAGGGAGTTCAGGTAGTCGCGCAGGGATCCTTCCGGGTGAGTGACGATCGTCGTCCCCTCCCCCAGGATCGTGTCGCCGCTGTAGAGAGTTCCGGCGTGGATGAGGCTGATGCTGTCGCTCGTGTGGCCCGGGGTGGCGATGACGCGCAGAACGTCGGCCGGGGTGGTGCCGAAGGCGATCTCGTCGCCGTCTGCCACCGGTTCGGTGTGGCGGGCGAAGCGTTCGAGCACGGCGTACACGGGCACTTCGGGTGCCCACTGGTCGATGCTTCCGAGCATCTCGGAATGGTCGGCGTGTTGGTGGGTGAGAACGACCGCTGTCAGGTCACGGTCGGCCACCTCGGCGAGGAAGGCCTGACGGTGGTCGGCCGTCTCCGGGCCGGGGTCGATGACGACCGCAGAATTGTCATCCTGGCTGGTGAGCACGTAGGTGTTCGTTCCGGTCAGGGTCATCGGGCCCGGATTGTTCGCACGGATTCTCATGAGTCGTCGTTCTCCTCGTCTGTCGTTTCGTCATCGTCGTCACCGCCGAATGTCAGGAAGCCGGGGCTCTGGTCGTTGTCGGTCTCGCCGACGGCGACCGCACGGTCGCGCAGGCTGCCTTTGCTGTGGGGGTCCTTGCCCGTGTGGATGACGACTTTCCAAACGCCGTCGTCGTCGATGATCTCCGGACGCAGCGGGTGGACGTTGCGGATCTGCGCCATGGCCGCGCCCACGGTCGGGACCTCGGCGAGGCTTTCGACGATGAGGCGGGCGGCCGCGCCGATGCGATCGGGGTCGCCTCCCACCTCGGCGAGGATCTGCCCGGGGCGTTTCCACCCGGCCGAGGTCTCGTTCGGTGACAGGAAGTCGACTTCCTGCCCGAAGGGCACGGTGGCGATGAAGTACGTGGTGTCGAATCGGTGCAGCTGGGTGGGTGTGTTGATCCAGCGCAGCCACGGTTTGCACAGGTCGGGGCGCAGTCGCAGGTCACGGTCGCGCAGGACCTGCGACCAGGACACTTCGTTCGAGAACAGCCTCGATCGGGTGGTGTGCCAGTCCGTCTGCGGTGTGGCCACGACCTCTCGGTCGACATCCTCGGCGAGCAGGATTCCGGTGGCGGCGAAGGTGATGCGGGCGGCCGCGGAGAAGTGGTGCAGGGCACGGGATTTGTTCTCGATGCTCAGCGCGCGTGCGCACCGGGCCGAATTCCATCCCGCCAGGGGCAGCTTCCGCACATCACCCGGGCGCAGGCTGCTGGTGGGAAATGCCCACCGGTTGCGGTCCTCGACGCCGCGGGCGTCGAGTTGCCGGGTGATGAAGAGTTCCAGCCCGTCCGCAGAGTCCCGGATCAGCACGATCGCCGAGGTGGGACGTGGGGCTTCGGGGACGGGCCACCGTCCGTCGGACTGCCAGTGGTCGAGCAACCACCGCAGTTCCGACGAGACGGGAAGAGTGCGTCCGCTAAGCGGCATCGCCTGAGACCTCGACGATGACCTCGACCTCGACGGGAGTGCCCAGCGGCAGGGTGTTCACGCCGATGGCGCTGCGGGCGTGCTGCCCACGGTCGCCGAAGATCTCACCGAAGAGTTCGGATACGCCGTTGATGACGGCCGGTTGCTGGGTGAAGTCGTCGGCGGAGTTGACGAAGCCGGTGACCTTGACGACACGCACGACATTGTCGAGGTCGCCGATGACTCCGGCGATCGCGGCCAGGGCGTTGAGCCCGGCGGTGCGGGCCAGCTGGTAGCCGATGTCGAGGTCGACGTCCGTGCCCAGGTGTCCGGTGGCGGGCAACTTGCCGTCGACGACGGGCAGCTGGCCGGAGGTGTAGACGTAGTCACCGGTGCGCAGTGCGGGAACGTAGGCACCGGCTGGTGTGGCGATCTCGGGCAGTTCGAGGCCGAGTTCGGCGAGACGCTCAAGGGTCTTCGACATGATTGCTCTTTTCGACGTAGGTGGTCAGGAGGATGACGGCGGTGCGGGGATGGTCAGCAGCCGCCTCGGTGCCGGATTCTGGTCATTCCTTCGGACGTTTGAGGTAGGCCACGAGTCCGTTGTTGTCCGGGCCGGGAACGACCTGCACGAGTTCGTATCCGTCCTCACCCCACTGGTCGAGGATCTGCTTCGTCGCATGGACGATGAGCGGCACGGTGACGTATTCCCACTTGGTCATGATTCTCCTCGGTTGAAGGTGCGTCGCCGAGGCTGTCCGGGGTGATCCGGTGTGCCGGGTTCTCCTGATGTGGTCGACGACGCTGGTCCGCTCCCCACACTAGCCCAGACCGGGCAAGCTGGGCACCTGCGTTCCGTGACTGCCGGTCCGCTGGGATTCGGCTTGCAGTGCCGTCGGTCGAGAGGACAGCGAAGGCGGGGAGGCTCTGGCTCTCCCCGCCTTCACCGGCCCGATGTCCGGTGGGTTCCAGCCGCCGGTCACGACCGGCACTTCATCGGCTCAGTTGCCGCCGAGGCCCGGGGCCTCGCCTCCGCCGTTGCCGCCGTCGCCGTCACCGCCGTCGCCGCCGTCACCGCCGCCACCGCTGTTGCCGCCGGCACCGCTGTTGCCGGAGTTGCCGCCGCCACCGCCGCCGTTGCCGCCTCCGCCGTTGCCGCCGCCGGTGCCGCCGTTGCCGCCTCCGCCGCCGGTGGAGGAACCGCCGCCACCGCCGGAGCCGCCTCCGGAGAAGTACTTGCTGCTGGGCTTGGGGAAGCCGGTGTTGCCCTTGGTCTCCTTGACCGCCTGGCTCATGTACGACTGCCAGGTCTTACCGGAGATGGTCGCACCGTAGACGTGGCCGCGGACGGCGCCCGCGCCATTCGTGCGCCAGTCGCGAGTACCGCCCGGATCACCGGTCCAGACTGCCGTCGACAGCGTCTTCGTGAAGCCGAGCAGCCAAGTGTGACCGACTTCGAAGTTCGTCGTACCGGTCTTCGCACCGGCCGGGACCCCGATCTTCAGCTGACTGGTAGTGCCGCCGTTGAAGGTCTGCGTAAGTGCGTAGGCGACCCCCTTGGCCACTTCTTTGGAGAGTACTCGTTTGCAGCCTTCACCCGGAAGATCAAGCTTCTTGCCGTTGCGATCCTTGATCTCGGTGATCGGCTTCGGCCCGCAGAACTCACCTTCATTTGCGAAGGTCGCAAACGCCGCGGCCATGGCGATCGGGGTGGTCTCCGTCGTACCGAGGATCGAGGAGGGCGAGAGCGCCTGAATGAAGCCGGACTTGTCTTCGTAGTCCAGCCTCTCACCGCTGCCGTAGCGGATGCCCAGATCCATCGCAGTGTCCAGGATGTCGCACATGTTCATCTGGTTGCCCATGGCCGCATAACCCGTGTTGACGGATTTCTTCGTCGCCTCGAGTGCGGTCATCGAGCCCCTGCCTTCACCGTCTCCGGCGTTGTTCGGGTCCCAGTCTCCGGCCATGCTCGGGCAGCCGTCGTACTTCCAGGAGCTGGCCGGGAAGTTGCGTTTCGTGGCATTGACGGTGGTGTTGAGGCTCTTGCCTTCCTTCAGCCAGGCCGTCAGCACGAAGGGCTTCCATGTCGATCCGACCTGGAATCCGCCGCCGCCGTTGTGCTTCTTGTCGACGGTGTAGTTGATCGAGGTCTTCTTGTTCTTGTCCTTCTTCTTGACGTCACCGGCGGTGTATTCGCGGTTCTCCGCCATCGCTATGACCTCGCCCGTGCCGGGTTCGATCGTCACTAGGGCGTGACCGGCACCGGAGGGATCACCGACGGGGACGCGCTTCTTGACCTCTTTGTCGGCGATCTTCTGAATATCGGGGTTGAGGCTGGTCTTGATCGTCAGTCCGCCTCGTTGGAGGAAAGCGAGTCGCTCGTCGGCCGTTTCCCCGAAGGTCTCGTCATTCATGATGACGTTCTGGACGTAGTTGCAGAAGAACTCCGCCTGGCTCTTGGCCGCAGTGCAGCCGTTCGGCGTCTCGTGCAGATCGAGATCGAGGTCGGTTTTGACCGCCTTGTCGTATTCCTTCTGCGTGATGTGATCGTACTTGAGCATCTGCCCGAGCACGGTGTTGCGACGTTTGAGGACCTGATCGGGGAACCGCTGGGGGTTGAATGCCGAGGGGTTCTGAACGATTCCGGCGAGCATCGCCGACTGCTGGATGTTGAGGTCTTTGGCGTGGATTCCCCAGTACCGGTAGGCGGCAGCTTCGACGCCGTAGACGTTCGGGGAGCCCGAATAGTTGTTGATGTTCATATAGCGGTTGAGGATTTCCTTCTTGTCGTACTTCTTCTCAACCGCGACAGCGAGCTTGGCCTCGCGCAGCTTACGCGCATAACCGGCGGTGCCTTCGGATTCCTTCGCCGCTGCGACGCCTTCTTCGTTCTCCTCGGCGTGCGCGTTCTCTGCCAGCACGTTCTTCACGTACTGCTGCGTCAGCGTCGATCCGCCCTGAGTCGTCGAGGACACCATGTTGTGCACCGCTGCACGGGCGATGCCCTCGATGTCGACTCCGCCGTGTTCGAAGTACCGGTAGTCCTCGACGGCGATCGTCGCGTTCTGCATGTCCTGCGAGATCTTGTCCAGCGGCACCTCCTGACGGTTCTGCCAGTAGAACTCCGCGATCTCGGAACCGTCGGAGGCAAGCATCGTCGACTTCTCGCCCAGGTCCTTGATCTCCAAGGTGGCGGGAAGAGAATCGAAGATCTCGACGGCACTGTTCGCACTGGCTGTGGCTACGCCGACTCCGGGGATGGCTAGACCGGCGGCGACGATGCCCGCCACCGCACTGACGGCCACGAACTGCATGAACGCGCCCATTTTGGTGGGAGGGGCGTTTGACTCAGGAGACACCATGCTGGCCAGTTTAACGAATTCGCCTTGTGCAAATCTTCAGAAACCGCTGAACGGACTAGCCCTTTGCGACGAGTTCCACGAGACTGACCTCCGGTCGGCAGGCGAAACGCACTGGTGAGTACGGCGAGAACCCGAGTCCTGCGGAGATCGCGACGAGGCTCTGCCGGTAGGGGAAAACTCCTCGTGCGCGTGTCCGATCGAGGTCGCAGTTCGTCACCGGTGCGCCCCAGAAGGGCACACGGATCTGTCCGCCGTGTGTATGCCCGGCCATGATGAGGTCCGCCCCCGCCGAGGCGAACGCCTCCAAGGTCCGAGAATACGGGGCGTGCGTCACGCCCACCTTGAGACCGGCGTCGGGGTCGAACCGCGGATGCTCGAGTTCGCCCTCGCCTGGGTCTCTCCCACTCCAGCGGATCCGGTCACGGTCGATATGGGCGTCGCCGAGCCCCGAGAAGTGGATGCGTGTGCCCTTGATCGTCAGGGTCGCCTCGGTGTTGTCGAGGAAGTGCCATCCCTGCCCTCCGGCAGCGGCGTCTGAAGCGGACGCCGGTTCTTCGAATCCGCGGATGAGGGCTTTGACGTCGAGGTCCGGGTCCACCCGATGTTTGACCTCAGAGGGTGAGCGCAGATATTTCGCGGGATTCTTCGCCTGCGGGGAGAAGAAATCATTCGATCCGAGGACGAATACACCGGGGGTGTCGAGCAGACCGGAGAAGACATCGAGGACGCTCGGCACAATGTCGGCTGAGAGGTTGTCGCCGGTGTTGACGACGAGGTCGGGTTCGAGGCGGGTGAGTGCTTTGACCCAGGAGGCACGGTGCTTCTGCCAGGGCGCCAGGTGCAGGTCGGCGGCGTGGAGGATCCGGATGGAGTCGGCTCCGACCGGCAGGATCGGCAGGGTGTGGCGGCGGATGGCGAAGAGGTGCGGTTCGATGACCGCGCCCCAGATTCCGGCGGCCGCGGGGACGGCAAGAGCACCGGCGAGGAGTGCGCGCTTCTTCATTCCCCCAACTCTATCCGCTCCCAGAACTACCTGACGGCGGCCCAGCAACCTTGCGCGAGGTTGCTGGGCCGCCGTCAGGTAGCAATCAGGAGGTGGGGACGGGGGTGTTGTGCTCTTTTGCGGCGCGGTGGGCGCGGCGACGGTGCAGGGACTTCATCCGGCGGCCTCCCACGAGGCGGCAGATGACGTAGATGAGGAACGAGATCGTCGTGACGAACGGGCTGATCGGCACCACCGGCGAACCCAGCGCGATGAGGATGCCCCCGACCGAGGCGGTGACTGCGAAGATCACGCTGAGCACCGGTACCCACACCGGCGAGGCCGAGAGCTGAGTCGCCGCGGCGGCCGGAGTGATGAGCAGCGCGAGGACGAGGAGAACCCCGACGACCTGCACGCTCAGCGCCACGGCGAGTCCGAGGGTGAGCATGAAGACGATGGTGAGCACGTTGATCGGCACACCCTTGGCCCGGGCCACCTCCGGGTCGAGGCTGGAGAACATGAGCGGACGCCACACGATCGCCAAGACCACGAGCACGGCGAGGGCGCAGACGATGAGAGTGAGGATCTGGCCTGGGGTGATGGCGACGATCTGGCCGGTGAGCAGCCCGAATTTGCTTGCCGCCCGCCCATCGTAGAGGGCGAGGAACAGGATCGCCAAGCCCAGGCCGAAGGGCATGAGCACGCCGATGATCGCGTTCTTCTCCGAATCCTTGGCCCCGCCGATGCCGATGATGAGAGCGGCGACGATGGAGCCGACGATCGACCCCGCGACGACGTCGAAGCCGATGAGCAGCGCAAATGCGGCACCGGCGAAGGAGAGTTCGGAGACTCCGTGGACGGCGAAGGGAATGTCCCGGGCCATGACGAAGACGCTGATGAGTCCTCCGACGACGCCCAAGAGCGCAGCGGCGATCAGAGAGTTGGCCAGCAGCGCGACCAGTTCGCCGTAGTCCTCGAAGGTGAAGAGGTTGGCAAAGATCTCGGAGAGGCTCATCGGTTCACCACCGTCCCGTCGAGGTCGAAGGAGTCATCGGGCAGGTCGTGGTGGTCAACGCATTCCTCTTCACCGCCGACGACGACGAGGCGGCCGCCGACGCGGACCACTTCGACCGGGGAGCCGTAGAGGCGGGTCAGCGATTCGGTGGTCATGACTTCGGCGGGGGTGCCGACGAGGAAGTGTCCGCCGACGATGTAGAGGACCCGGTCGACATACGGCAGGATCGGGTTGATCTCGTGGGTGACGAAGACGACGGCGGCATCGCGTTTGACGCGCTGTTCGTGCAGAAGTGCGGCCACCACCTGCTGATGGTGCAGGTCGAGTGAGAGCAGAGGTTCGTCGCAGAGCAGCACCGTGGGATCGTTGGCCAGGGATTGGGCCACACGCAGCCGCTGCAGTTCACCGCCGGAGACCGTGCCGGCAGGAGCGTCGGCATAGTCGGTGGCACCGACGGAGGCCAAGAGCTCCTCGACCTTCTTCTTCCGCCCCCGGGACAGCAGACCCATCCCCCACCGGTGCCCGTCGATGCCCATGCGCACGAGATCGCGGCCGCGCATCGGGGTGTGCGGGTCGATTCCGCGCTGCTGGGGAATGTAGCCGATGGCCGGGTTCCCCTTGTGCACTCCCCGACCGCTGACCTCGGCGGTTCCGGCCGACAGCGTATTCTGCCCGAGCAGCACCTTGAGCAGGGAGGTCTTGCCGGTGCCGTTGGGTCCGAGCACGGCGAGGAACTCCCCCGGCGCGATGTCGAGGTCGAGATCGTGCCAGAGCACTCGCGGGCCGAACCGCAGTTCGGCGTCGCGCAGTCGAATCACCGGCTCCCGTGGTGTTGCCCGTGCGGAAGCGTCGGATTCCTTGGCCATAGTCAGTGCTTGTGCCCTTCGAGTGCGGTTGAGATTTCGGTGATGTAGCCACCCATCCAGTCGGCGTAGTGCGTTCCCGAAGGCATGGTCTCGGCGAGGTCGACGACGGAGACATCGGAGTCATCGGCCGTGGACTTCAAGGCCTCTGCCTGCGGACCTGCCGCTTGAGTATTGTATCCAAGCAGCACGGCATCCCCGTCGGAGATCTGTTTCTCCGCAGCCTTGAGCACCAGCGGCGGCACATCATTGCCCTCTTCGACAGCGGCGAGGAACTCCTCGGAGGTGATGTTCTCCAGCCCCATATCGGCAAACAGCCACAGCGGAACGGGTTCTGTCGCCGCGACCTTCTCCCCGCCGTGCTCCTTCTTCACCGCATCGATATCGTCCTGCAGCGCAGTCAGCTCCGCTTTGTATTCCTTCGCGTTCGCCTCGAACTCGCCCTGATGTTCGGGCAGGGCCTCGCCGAGGTGGCTCGCCGCCTCGTCGACGAGTTTCGTCATCGTCGGGACCGAGTACCACAGGTGTTCGTTGAATGAGCCGTGGTCGTGGCCTTCGTGGTCCTCTTCGTCATGGCCTTCATCGGCGTGCTCATGGTCATGGGCGTCCTCATCCTCACCGTCGTGAGTGTGCCCACCACCGTGGGCTTCTTCCTCGTCATGTCCGTCGCCGTGATCATGGTCGTGGGGTTCGTTGCCGAGGCCCTCCGAGCCGGGCAGCCCGGAGATCGAGACGGTATCGATGGTGTCGACTTCGGCACCGGAGGCGTCGAGCATCGCGGTCATGAATGCGTCGTAGCCGCCGCCGTTCTGTACGAGGAGGTCGGCCTTCGACAGTTTGAGGCGATCCTGCGTGGTCGCTTCGTAGGAGTGAGGATCCTGGTTCGGGTCATCGATGATCGGACTCACCTCGGCGAAGTCGCCGGCGACCTGGGAGACGATATCGGCGTAGACGTTTGTCGAGGTCACCACGCGCAGAGCCCCGGTGTCGGCTTCGGAGTCCTGTCCCCCGCAGCCGCTGAGGACCAACGCCGTCGAGGAGGCGATGGCAGCGCTGGTGAGAAGAATTCGCGACGAGGTCATGAGGAGCCTTTCTAAGGCAGTGAGGATCGAACAACATCGTCGACGATACTCAGATCAGAGGCCCGGCACTAATATAAATATTTATATATAGCAACGCTTTTATATGTGGCGGGCGGTGCGAAGTCTCGCCCGCACCTGCTCCCCGCCCCCTCTCAAGTAACGCGAAGCTCGAAAAGCGCGTCGCCGGTGACGTGCTTTTCGAGTTTCGTGCTACCTGAGCGACCTCAGTCTGCTCTCGCGAAACGCAGAACCGCCCGGGAGTCTCCTCTCGGGCGGTTCATCATGCGGCAACCGCAGCTCAGGCGGCCTTCGCTTCGAGCTTGGCGGCCAGCAGGGCGGCGATCTGCACTGTGTTGAGTGCTGCACCCTTGCGCAGATTGTCGTTGGCGACGAAGAGGACGAGGCCCTTGCCGGCCGGCGCCGACTGGTCGGCGCGGATGCGACCGACGTAGCTCGCATTCTTTCCCGCCGCCTTGAGCGGGGTCGGGACCTCGTCGAGGACGACGCCGGGAGCCTCGCCGAGGATCTCAGCCGCCTGTTCGGGGCTGATCTCGGAGTCGAACTCGGCGTGGATGCTCAGGCTGTGTCCGGTGAAGACGGGCACGCGCACACAGGTGCCTGCGACCAGGAGGTCAGGCAGGCCGAGGATCTTCCGGCTCTCGTTGCGCAGCTTCTTCTCTTCATCGGTTTCGTTCTGCCCGTCGTCGACGACCGCTCCGGCCATCGGCAGGACGTTGAACGCAATCGGTTCGACGTAGTTGTTCGGTTCCGGCAGGCTCACCGCGTTGCCGTCGGTGGTGAGCTTGCGGGCATCGGGAATGCCGGCTTCGAGCTGCCCGGCGAGTTCCTCGACTCCGGACAGTCCCGAACCGGACACAGCCTGGTAGGTGGACACGATGAGGCGGGCCAGCCCGGCCTTCGCGTGAAGAGCCTTGAGCACGGGCATGGCAGCCATGGTCGTGCAGTTCGGATTCGCGATGATGCCTTTGGCCACCGCGTCGAGCGCCTCGGGGTTGACCTCACTGACGACGAGCGGGACCTCCGGGTCCGACCGCCAGGCCGAAGAGTTGTCGACGACGGTGACTCCGGCTGCAGCGAATCGCTCGGCCTGCGCCTTCGAGGTGGCTCCGCCGGCGGAGAACAGTGCGATGTCGAGTCCGCTCGGATCCGCCTCAGCGGCATCTTCGATGGTGATGGACTGACCCTTGAAGTCGATGGTCTTCCCGGCGGAACGGGCCGAGGCGAAGAGCCTCATGGTCCCGATCTCGAATCCGGGATCATCGGCCAGGAGGTCGAGCATGACGCCTCCGACCTGGCCGGTCGCTCCGACTACTCCGATATTGGCGCTCATCGTCCGGTACCTCCGTACACCACTGCTTCGTTGTCTTCACTGTCGAGTCCGTAGGCGGCATGAGCGGCACGGACCGCGTCGTCGAGCAGGTCCGCTCGGGTGACGACGCTGATGCGGATCTCCGAGGTGGAGATCATATCGATGTTGACTTGGGCTTCGCTGAGCGCCTCGAACAGGGTCGCGGTCACGCCCGGGTGGGACCGCATTCCGGCGCCGACCACAGAGAGTTTGCCGATCTGGTCGTCGTAGCGGACCTGGTCGAAGCCGATCTCGGTCTTCACCGCGTCGAGGGCCTCAAGCGCCTTGGCGCCGTCGTCCATGGGCAGGGTGAAGGAGATGTCCGTCTTGCCCGGCTCGCGGGTGGAGATGTTCTGGACGATCATGTCGATGTTGGCTTCCTGCTTGGCCAGAGTCTTGAAGATCTCAGCGGCTTTGCCGGGGACATCGGGAACACCGACGATCGTGACCTTGGCTTCCGAGCGGTCGTGGGCGACGCCGGAGATGATTGCCTGTTCCATGGTGGACTCCGTTTCTGGTTCCGCTGCCGGGGTCGATGATCCCCGGCCTCGGCGGAAGGCTTCGGGGATGGGTGAATCGGTCACCCAGGTTCCTTGGTTGCGAGAGAATGAGGACCGCACGTGCACCGGCACGTTGTAGCGGCGGGCGTATTCGACACAGCGGAGCATGAGGACCTTGGCGCCCGAGGCGGCCATCTCCATCATCTCTTCGTAGCCGATCTCATCGATCTTGCGTGCCGAGGGCACGATTCGCGGGTCGGCGGTGAAGACGCCGTCGACGTCGGTGTAGATCTCGCACACATCGGCGTCGAGTGATGCGGCCAGTGCCACGGCCGTGGTGTCGGAGCCGCCGCGGCCGAGTGTGGTGATGTTCTTCGCGGTCTGGCTCACACCCTGGAATCCGGCGACGATGGCGACGTACCCCTCGTCGAGGGAGGACCGGATGCGGCCGGGAGTGACGTCGATGATACGGGCCTTGCCGAACTGCTCATCGGTGATGACTCCGGCCTGCGAACCGGTGAAGGACTGGGCTTCGAAGCCGAGGTTGGCGATCGCCATGGCCAGGACCGCCATCGAGATGCGCTCACCGGCGGTCAGCAGCATATCGAGCTCGCGGGCGGGTGGCATGGGGGAAACCTGTTGGGCCAAGTCGATGAGATCATCGGTACTGTCACCCATGGCCGACACCACGACAACTACTTCGTGACCGGCTTGACGGTACTCGACAATTCGTTTGGCCACTCGCTTGACCGATTCCGCATCGGCTACCGAGGACCCACCGAACTTCTGGACGACTATGCTCACTGCAGTATCTTCCTTATCGCTGATAAGTTCCGTGCCAGGCGATCGATTCCATGGTTCCAAACATGGAGGTCTCGTGCTGCATCGATCAGGATTTCAGCCGTGTCGGGCTCCCGGCACCTGAACCATTGTATGAGGTACGTCATTCCGGTTCACCTTCGCCCGTCATTCAGACACCCGCTGACCGGGTCGAATGCCCACCCCCGCCGACCCGAGCGTTGACTGTGCTCGCGGGCGAGGCGGAGGTTGGTCAACCGGTGTTCAGCCCATGCTCAGAAATCGTTATAAATGGACCCGCCGGTGTGCGCTCAGTCCGGCCTTCGCTCCACGGTGAAGAGGTCGCCGGGCTGGCAGTCGAGGACCTCGCACAGAGCGATGAGGGTGGAGTAGCGCACCGCCTTCGCTCGATTGTTCTTGAGCACCGAGAGGTTCGCGAGCGAGACGCCGACGCGCTTCGACAGCTCGGTCAGACTCATGTCCCGCCGGGTCAGCAGACTGTCGAGGTGGCAGATGACCCGGGAGGCGTCGAATTCCTCGACCATCACACGAGCCCTTCGAGCTCTTCTTGAGACGCGCGTCCGGACCTGAAGCATCGCCGCAGCAGTTCGGCGCCGCCGACGATCCCGAGAACGCAGAACGCCTGCACGACGGTGATTCCCGGCCCCACATCATCGGCGATGCCGATGTCGGCGGAGATCCAGTTGCCGCCGGGAACCATGGTGATGAAGTGGACGATCCACCCGACCGCCACGATCCACTCGAACGCCACGAATGCACGAGAGGCCCGAGGCGTGAAAGGTGTGCCTGCCGCGATGTCGCGGATGACAGGCACGAGGGAGATCGCGGCCGCCAGCGCTGTGAGAATGAGGGCGATTTCGGCGATGATCACAAGCACCACTGCCCCGCTCGAGACGTCGGCCGTCGGAACGATGATCTCAGTCAGCCCGGACAGCGCTGCCGCTCCGTTCCCGACATCGAGCGAGGAGGCGGCACCATCGGAGAAGTTCACCGTCACCGCCACCTCGGAGCGGACCATCCGACTGACCAGATCAGCGACGGCATAGATGACATAAAAGCCGACCGCCAAGCCGATCCAGAGTTCGTAGCCGGTGCCGAAAGCCTTGTGCTTCTGCGACCCGTCGTTCGGCTTCTGTTCCGCAGTCGGTGACATGACAGTGCCTTTCCGTCCCGGCGAGCACCGGGCGGGCTGTCCCGCCGTCGCTCACCATTGTTGAAAACATATCGTTTTTCGATATATCGATAAACAATATATTTCACGATGATCAATGTGCTGTCAACGGCCCGGACGGCCTCGAACGGAATCGGGAGAGGCCGAAACCGCAGAGCCTCACCGAGGCGGTCAGTCGATTTCGCGGCGGCCGGAGAATGCTCGGCCGAGGGTGACTTCGTCGGCGTATTCGAGGTCGCCGCCGACGGGCAGCCCCGAGGCCAGGCGGGTGACGGTCACACCGATCGATCCGAGCAGCCGGACGAGGTAGGTGGCGGTGGCTTCGCCTTCGAGGTTCGGGTCGGTGGCGATGACGGTCTCCTTGACCTCACCGTCCTGCAGGCGGGTCATGAGTTCCTTGATCCGCAGATTGTCGGGGCCGACCCCGGCCATCGGGTCGATGGCTCCGCCGAGGACGTGGTAGAGACCCCGGTATTCCCTGGTCCGTTCGATGGCGACGACGTCCTTGGGCTCTTCGACCACGCAGATCATCGACCGGTCACGACGTGGATCCTGGCACACCGTGCATTCGGCTTCCTCGGAGACGTTTCCGCAGATCTCGCAGAACCGCACCCGCTTCTTCACATCGGTGAGTGCCTGCGCCAAAGCATTGACGTCCTGCGTGTCGGTCTGCAGGATGTGGAACGCCAGACGCTGGGCCGATTTCGGCCCGATGCCCGGAAGCTTGCCGAACTCTTCGACCAAGTCCTGGAGGGCACCTTCGTATACAGCGCTCATACTTCTCTTTCGTCAATGATTTCGCCGCCGAGGACCCGTGCGATCACGTCGACGCCCATCTGCGGCGCTTCGGCGACGTCGAGGTCCGTTTCCGGATCATACTCGTCCTCATCCGATCCCGAACTCTGCGGGTAGGGGCCCGATCCCGGCGCCGAGGCGGCCCCAGGTGCCGAGCCGCCCGCTGGGTCGGCCTGTGGTGCTGATCCGTATCCGGATCCGGCAGGCGGAGTGGTGGTGACACCGTGCTTTTCGGCGAGTGCTGCGAAGCGCGATTTGAATGGCTTCGTCTCTCCCCCGCGGGCCGATGCCGGCGGCGCAGACTGCACGGCCGGTGCCGGCTGGTCGAAGGCGCCTCCCCCGAAATCGCTGGGGCTCTCGGCGAGGTCGGGGTAGTCGAGATCGTCATCGGGCGGCGGTACGACGACGGCTCCGACGTCGACGGCTCCGCTGCCGGCGCTCGTCTCGTCGATGTCAGTCGAGGCGGCGCCAGTCGGTGCGGCGTCGACCGGTGAGGTGTCGATCGGTGAGGGACCGTCGTTCCAGTTCGGTTCTTCCCACCGCGGTTCGACGTATTCCATGGGCGAATTGTCTGCCAAGTGGGACGGCGCCGCAGACGCTGATTCCTGCTGGTGGGAGGGACCATATGGGGCGAAGTCGTCGGCCGGTTCGGTTCCGGCGTCGGCCGGTTCGGTTCCGGCGTCGGCCGGTGGACCGAAGAAGTCATCGTCGGAGAGGTCGGGGACAACGACGTCCGAACCGACTGGTTCAGAGTCGCTCGGCTCGGAGACGCTCGGTCCGGAGGCGTCTGCGGGCGCATCCGGCGCGAGAGCCTGAGCGGCCGAGGAGTCGTCTTCCGGTTCAGCCGCGGACTCCGACTCGCTTGCGGGCACCACATCGCCCTGCTGTGCGCTCCCGTCCGCGGCTTCGCTGTCGGATCGGTCAGTCTCGGCAGATCGCTCGTCAGCCGGTTCGGCAGAGCCGAATGGGCTGCCTTCTGTTGTGGGTTCAGTCGGTGGACCCGGCTGTTCTCCCTCCTCGTCGTCGGAGGACCAAGGTCCCTGCGTCGGACCGCTGGGTTCCCAGAACTTCTCGTGGTCGACCTGCGGCTTGTCGACTTCACGGGTGCCGACGACCGCAGCGACTTCCTGCGGGCTCGGGCGGCGCTGGCTCGGCGCCGGTCCGTGGTTGCCGCCGGAGCCGTTCACCGGCGGAGCCGAGGACCCTTTGCCCTGATTGCCGCCGCCGGCACTTCCTCCGCCGATCCGGCCGACATCCCCGACGTCGATGCGGGCCTGAATGCCGAGGACGTCGTTGATCGCCGCGGCGAGTTTGGCCGCATGGTCGCGCTGCTGGAATCCCTGCACGGATCCGGCATTGTTGAAGCCGAGGTAGACGACTCCGTCGGAGAACGACTGCGGGATCGCATTGGCCGCGATGATCGCACGAGTCAGACGGCTGCGCTTCTCCACCGAGGCGAGAATGCTCGGCCAGGCACGGCGGATCGCTTCGATCTCGCCGCCGATGTCACCCGTTCCCGCCACCGAGGTGGCTTCCGGTGCCGCTGCCTGCTCTGACTGCGAGACGCTCCCTGGCCCCGCCGGCGCCGCAGACGCCGACGCCGGGGCGGACTGTTGTTCGGCCGCCCTGCGCTGAGGCTGGCCCGCCGGCGCAGTGTCCGGCGCCGAGCCGGGAGATGGGGCGCCGGCAGAATCCTGCATCTGCTGATTGTCTCGCACAGGCTGCGACTCGGTTTCCGGCGCACGCTCCGCCTCGGGCGAAGGTGCGGACGAGGACGACGTCTGCTGATCCTGCGCCGACGGGCGCTCAGCCGCGGCCGGAACGTCCTCAGCAGACTGCTGTTTCGAGTCCGCCGGTGCAGGCCGAGGCTGAGGCTCGTGCTGCGACGACGAATCCGGTTGAGCCTGAGGCTCGTGCTGGGCCGGCTGAGGAGACTGCTCCTGCTGAGCCGATTGCGCCGCCGGTTCGTTGAGCATCGACTCGGCGGCTGCGGCCATGGCCGCGATGTCGTCGAAGTCGTCATGAGAGGCGGTCTGGGACTGTCCGGCGGGCGCGTTCGCAACCGGCGCTCCGGCTCCGCGGCTCGGACCACCGACCGACGGCCGACCGCTCGCCTGTCCCTGGTCGGCAGCACGTGCCTGCTCCTGCCCGCTCCCGGCGGCCGGAGCACCCTGACCGGCCGCCTGCCCCTGTTCCGGAGCCTGCGCCGGCGGCACATTCGCAGCCACGCCCGTGGCCGACATGCCGATGCGACGCTCCATCCGCTCGACGCGGCTGAGCACAGCGTCACGGCTGCGACCGGAGCCGGGCAGCAGAATACGGGCACAGATGAGTTCGAGCTGCAGCCTCGGCGAGGTGGCGCCCGACATCTCCGTCAGGCCCACATTCAGCAGATCCGCAGCACGGGAGAGCTCGCCCTGTCCGAAGCCGTTGGCCTGGAGGGTCAGTCGTTCGAGACGGTCCGGCGGCACTTCGGGCAGGAAGGCGTGGGCCGCCTCGGGGGCGGCATTGATGACGATGAGATCCCGGAATCGCTCCAGCAGGTCTTCGACGAAACGCCTCGGATCCTGACCGGATTCGATGACCCGCTCCACCGCCCGGTACACCCCGGCCCCATCACCGGCGGAGAACGCGTCGACGATGTCGGACAGCAGCGAATCGGGAGTGTATCCGAGCAGCGCGATGGCCCGACCGTAGTCGACCCCATCGGGCCCCGAACCGGCGATGAGCTGATCGAGGACCGAGAGCGTGTCACGCACCGATCCGCCGCCGGCCCGCACCACCAGCGGCAGCACACCCTTGGCCACGTTCACGCCCTCACGAGTGCACAGCTCCTCAAGATAGCTGCCCAACGCTTCCGGCGGCACGAGCCGGAAGGGATAGTGGTGGGTGCGCGAACGGATCGTGCCGATGACCTTCTCAGGCTCGGTCGTGGCGAAGACGAACTTGATATGCGGCGGCGGCTCTTCGACGATCTTGAGCAGAGCGTTGAAGCCCTGCGAGGTGACCATATGCGCCTCATCGAGGATGAACACCTTGTACCGATCGCGCGCGGGCGCATAGACGGCACGTTCACGCAGGTCACGGGCATCGTCGACACCGTTGTGGCTGGCCGCGTCGATCTCGACGACATCGAGCGAACCGGGTCCGCCGTTGGCCAGGTCCCGACAGCTCGGGCACTCCCCGCACGGCACCGGGGTCGGCCCCTGCTCACAGTTGAGGCACCGGGCCAGGATCCGCGCCGAGGTGGTCTTCCCACACCCGCGCGGGCCGGAGAACAGGTAGGCGTGGTTGATGCGGCCACGTTCGATGGCGGCCTTCAGCGGATCGGTCACATGCTCTTGACCGATGACCTCATCGAAGGTCTCTGGGCGGTATCTTCTGTACAGTGCGGTGGACACGTCCCCTAGCCTAATGCCAACGACTGACACGGTTAAGACGCTCCCGCCACCCGGCGTTGTCGCTGACCTCCCGATCAGGCACGATAGAGATCATGAGCTCAGCCACCCCCTCCCCCGACGAGAACGACCCAGCGAAGACCTTCCGCATCGGCCACAGGGAACGCGACGAGGCGATCGAGCTTCTCCGCGAAGCCGCCGGCGACGGACGGATCACGGTCGACGAGCTCGACGAGCGGATGGAGAAGGTCCAATCCGCGAAGTTCCCCATCGACCTCGACGAGGTGCTCTCCGACCTCACCACAGAGCTGCCCTCCGATCGCTTCCGCCCCACCTCGGCGATCGCCCCCGCCGCCGGTCGTGCGATGGCAGTCCAGGGCCATGACCGCTTCGATCCGCTCGTCATCAAGGCCGGCTGGGAATCCGAGGTCCGCCGCGCCAGGTGGGCCGTACCGCCGTTCATCCGCTGTGAGCCCTCGATGTCGAACATCGAACTGAACTTCCTCGAGGTCGAGACAGATCTCGAGGTCATCGAGGTCGAGATCGTCGCCGGAATGGGTGCGGTCACCGTCGTCATCCCGGATGACTGGGCCGTCAATGTCGACCAGCTCTCGAAGACCTGGGGCAGCGTGAAATCCGTCGTCGACGCGGTGCCGACCGGACGCCGGCCCCTCGTGCGGGTGGGCGGATCGATCGGGATGGGCTCCTTCAAGGCCCGCTTCGCGAACTACTTCGACCGCCGCCGATCGGCGAAATGATGGAACCCGGACTCGGCGCTGTCATCTTCCTCACCCTGTGCATCATCGTCGTCTTCAGCATCGGTGCCTTCCTCGTATACCGGGTGATGAACACTCCCGGATCGCATATCGGCTCCCATCTGCCCAAACACGATCCCCGCGCCGAGGCGGCCCCCACCGACCCGTCCCACCGCCGATCCGCTGAGGACCGGGCCGGACCCGCCGAGGACCGGCCCGACCCCGAGGGCCCGAACAGCACCGACGGCCACGACTGACCCCGGCCCTCCTGAGGACTCCGGGCCCCAGCGTCCTTGAAAACCGGTACCCGCCGTGATCGACTTTCATCATGTCTGAGATTCAGATCACCCGCATCGCTGCCGACGATGACACTGCGCTGCTGGCTTGGAACGACGTCATGCGCACCGCCTACACCGAGGCCCGCACCGCCGCCTGGTGGCGCAGCGCGGAGACGACGCTGACCCAATTCGCCGACCCGCGTCCCGGCGGGCAGGACATCGCCCTGGTGGGCCGCCTCGGCGAAGAGATCATCGGCGGTGTCGAGATCAGCCTCTCCACCGAAACACCCACCGATATCGAACTCGGCGTTCTGCCTGACCGGCGTCGGCAGGGTTTCGGCACGGCCCTCGCCGAGGCGGCCGCCCAGTTCCTCGATGATGGCGCAGAATCCGACTCGATCGTCCAGACCGAGACCTATTGCCCGGCCGGAGTGGCCTTCGCGCAGGCGCGCGGGATGAGCATCGGCAACGAGGAGCACCGTCTGCTGCTCGACCTGCCCGCCTACCTGAAGGCCGATGCGAACCGGTACAAGGAGTCGGGAGCGTCGACGGTCGTGCCCGTGATCAGGGAGGACCCGGACTTCTCGGTCACCTCGTGGATCGGGGCCTGCCCCGAGGACGTGCTGGAGTCCTGGACCCAGCTGCGTGAGCAGATGGACGAGGACGTGCCCGTCGGGGGTCTCACCCGCACCGTCAGCCATGCCAGCACGGCCGCGATCCGCAGCCATGAGGAGCGGATGGCCGAGCAGGGATGGACCATGGTGAGTTCGATGGCGCATGTGGGCGAACTCGCCGTCGGCTATACGGAGATCATGGTCTCCTCCCACGATCCGCAGATCGTCATCCAGGAGGACACTCTGGTCGACCGTGCCTACCGGGGCCGCGGGATCGGCCGTGCGCTCAAGGTCGCGAACCTGCGCCAGCTGCCCGCAGTCCCGGCGACCGCCTCGGCGGAATGGGTGCAGACGTACACGGCGACGAACAACGAACCGATGCTCGCGCTCAACCGGGACCTCGGGTTCTTCGTCGCCGATACGATGACAGCTCTCGAGAAGAGGGCCGGTCAGAACCGTACGTGACTGCCTGGTCGACTAGAGTGGTCGGTGACCCGTCCGGCCATCGAATCGAAGCAGACCGCCGTGCCCTCAGAACTCCTCATCGCCGTCCTCGTCTTCATCATCGTCGTCCTCGTGACCGTGCTCGTCGTCCGCTCCCGCGCGAACAGGGCCCGCCGCGAAGCCGAGACGAAAGCACCCGCGACCCCGCGCGATCCCTTCGCCGCCGACCAGAACACCGGTGGTGATCCCGAAGCCATCAAGGCCGGCGACCTCCTGGAATTCGGCAATGAGAAGTTCTTCGTCCGCGGCACTCTGCGGATCTCCGAAGGCGGCTATGACTGGGCCGAACACTTCTTCCAGGCCGACGCCTCGGCGGCCCGCATGTGGCTGAGCATCGAACGCGACCCCGACGTCCAGGTCGCGCGCTGGCGCGACCGCCCCGACCTCGACATCGAACCGAAGGCGCGGACCATCACCATCGACGGCACCGACTATGACCTCGTCGAACACGGCACCGCCTCATACCGGTCCGAAGGCACCACAGGGCTGAATGAGAAGGGCGGAGTCGACTACGTCGACTACGAATCCGGCGACGGCCGCCTGCTCGCCTTCGAACGCTTCGACCACGGGCGCTGGGAAGTGAGCACGGGCGAGACGATCCCGACCGGTTCCTTCACCATCTACTCCGGCAGCTGATGCTCACACTCCCCCGCCCGCTCGACGTCCCCTTCACCGACACCAGCGCCGAGGCGCTGCGCTTCAGCCTCGACCACGATCGGATCGCCCCGCTGGCCGCCCGCACCATCGACGTGCCCACCGAGGCTGTGCCCATCGGCACGGAGGCTGCGCCGCCGCTCACCCTGACGCTGACCATCATCGGCTCCTCCCACCAGGCGATCCTGGGCGAGAGCGCCGCCGATGCGTTCATCGAGACCTTCGCCTGCCTCGGCGAGGATGCCGACGGTTCGTCGCCGGCACGACCGAATTGGGACCGCGAAGACGTCCGCCACGGCCGGTGGGCCGGGTTCACCGAGCACCGTTTCACCGCGACCCGCACGCGAACAGACGGGGATTTCCCGACGGCCGCCGCCGAGGTGCTCGCCGCCAGCGCCGGCCGTGCCCTCACCGCCGAGACCCACCTCTCGGTCGCGTTTCCCGGCCAGCCCGGTGCACTGACGGCACTGACGCTGACCTGCGCGCGACCCGAGCGGATCGCCTGGCAGTCGTGGCACTGCTACCCGCAGCATCAGGAGATCGTCCACAGCAGCAGCGAATTGAGGAGGTCGAAATGAGCCAGGGACCGAACGTCTCGATGGGCGGAGGCTCCTTCGACTTCGACCGCGCGGGCGGCGGCCCACAACGCCCAGGCGGTCCGCAGCGGCCCGGTGGCGGCTCCGGGCGGAAGCCGCGCCGCGTCGGCTGCGGAACGATCATCGGAATCGTCATCGTCCTCGTCGTCCTCGGCAATGTCTTCCGCGGCTGCGGGTCGTCCGGGGCGGCGAACTGCGGTGACTACGACCTCTCGAACGGCCAGTACGTCTCGAACCCCGGTAAGGGCGACTACGAGAGGAACGGCAGCACCTACGACTACATCGGCTGCGACACCTCCCGCTCAGGAGGCGGCGGATTCTTCTTCCTCCCGTTCTTCACCGGCGGCGGATCGAACTACGGCGACGGCTCAGGCTTCCGCGGCGGCGGACCAGGCACCGGAAAATAGGCACAGCGAAAGGCAGACATGCTTCTGAACTACCTCCTCTTCGAGACCGGAGTCGTACTCTCCTATGCGGGCTGCGGCCTCCTCCTCATGGTCATCGGCTACTTCGTCGTCGACCTGCTGACCCCGGGCAAGCTCCACGTCATCCTGTGGGAGCAGAAATCGCGCAACGCCGCGGTCCTCGTCGCCTCCGACCTGGCCGGAGTCGCGATCATCGTCATCGCCGCCATCCGCGCCAGCTCCGATGACTTGGTCGCAGGCATCCTGTCCACCCTCGTCTTCGGCATCCTGGGCATCATCCTCATGGCGGTGAGCTTCCTGCTCATCGGACTGCTCACCCCGGGCAGGACCGGCGACATCATCAATTCCTCACAGATGCACCCCGAGGTCTGGGTCAACGCCACCGCTCACCTGGGCATCGCGGGCATCATGGCCGCGGCCCTCCTTTGAGCACCGACGACGATTCCGGTCGGTTCGCGACCGAAGCCGCACCGAGCGACTCCACCACCGAGGCGGCCCGACCCATCACCCTGCCCATGCGTCCGGGGCCGGCCCGGTTCTTCGTCCTGCTCGCCGTCTTCATCTGCGCGAGCTGCGGAATGGTCTACGAGCTCGCGCTCGTGGCCCTGGGGTCCTATCTCCTCGGCGACACCATCGTCCAGGCCTCCATCGTCCTGGCCGTCATGGTCTTCGCGATGGGCATCGGATCACTCGCGACGAAGCGGCTGACCGGTTTCGCCGCGGTCTCCTTCGCCCTCATCGAGGCGGCACTGGGCATCATCGGCGGCCTCTCGGTCATCCTGCTCTACCTCGCCTTCGCCTTCGCCGACGTCTACACGGCGGCCATGGTGGCTCTCGCATTCGTCATCGGCGCCCTCATCGGCGCTGAGATCCCGCTGCTCATGGAGCTCGTCCAACGCATCCGCGCCCAGAAGGCCTCGAGCGCGGTGGCCGATCTCTTCGCCGCCGACTATGTGGGCGGCCTCGTCGGCGGACTCGCCTTCCCGTTCCTCCTGCTGCCGCTGCTCGGACTCCCGCGCGGTGCGCTGGCGGTGGGGATGACGAATGCGCTGGTGGGCATCCTCATCGTCCTCTGGCTCTTCCGCACCGAGATCACCCGCACCGCGCAGCTGATTCTGGCGGCCCTCCTGGTCGTCATCCTCGGCGGACTGACCGTGGTGTGGGTGTTCACCGATGACATCGAAGTCACCACCCGGCAGCGTCTCTACCGGGACCCGATCGTGTACTCGCAGCGGTCGGACTACCAGGAGATCGTGCTCACCGAAGCCCGGCGGAGCGGCGATACGCGACTGTTCCTCAACGGGGATCTGCAGTTCGCTTCGGCCGATGAGTACCGCTATCACGAGAGTCTCGTCCATCCGCTGCTGGCCGGTCCGCGGCGCAACGTCCTCGTCCTCGGCGGCGGCGACGGCTTGGCCGTGCGCGAGATCCTCAAGTACCCCGATGTCGGGTCTATCACCCTCGTTGACCTCGACCCGGCGGTCCTCGATCTGGCGAGGACCTCGGAGCACTTCACCGACTTCAACGACGACTCCCTCGACGATCCGCGGGTGAGAACGATCGCCGCCGATGCCTTCACCTGGCTGCGGGAGGCGAAGCATTCGGCCTATGACGCGGTCATCGCCGATCTGCCCGACCCCGACGATGTGGCGACGTCGAAGCTCTACAGCATCGAGTTCTACGGACTCATCCGCCAAGTGATGTCACCGGAGGCCCGCCTCGTCGTCCAGGCCGGCTCCCCCTACTTCGCCCCTGAGGCCTATTGGGGCATCGGGCAGGCCGTCACCGAGGCGGGACTGTCGACGACGGCGTATCACGTCGATGTCCCCAGCTTCGGCGATTGGGGGTATTTCCTCGCCGACCTCGGTGGGAAAGGCCCCGAGGTGACCGTGCCCGATGACGCCCCGGAGGGGCTGAGATTCGCCACCGCCGAGGTGCTCGCCGCCTCGACGACATTCCCACCGGACCGTGATCGCTCATCGCTGGGCAAGGTCGAAGCCTCGACGCTGCTGCACCCGCGGGTGCTCGATCAGGAACGCGGGGCCTGGGTCGGCTACTGACGACAACGGCAGAGGGCCGACCCGCGCGGGTCGGCCCTCTGCCGTCTCTCCGGGGGCTCAGCCGGCCATGAGGCTGGCGAGACCGCCGACGATGCCGAAGGAGATTCCGAGCGCCCACCCGAGGACGAGGAGTCCGAGGAAGAC
The DNA here is from genome assembly GCF_011617705.1 of Brevibacterium limosum. NCBI lineage: Bacteria > Bacillati > Actinomycetota > Actinomycetes > Micrococcales > Brevibacteriaceae > Brevibacterium > Brevibacterium limosum. The sequence goes on from NZ_CP050154.1 coordinate 3,153,770, forward strand.
GAGGCCGAGGATGAAGCCCCACTTGGCCATCTCGTTGTCACGGTAACCGGATTCCTGAGAACGCTTGCGTGCGATGTGACCGGTGATGATGCCGACGACGGGGCCGATGAAGTTGAAGCCGAGGAACGTCGACAGGGTCGCCACGAGCGAGACGATGCCGAGCACCTTGCCCGGATCCTCCTCGGCGCGCTGGCCATAGCGGTTCTCAGGCGGGTAGCTCTGCGGCGCTTCGTACTGCCCGGCGGCGGGGCGGGAGTGCTGTCCTGCGGAGGGGTGGTGGTCGAACTGATCGGGGGTCGGAGCAGATGCTGCGTTCATGGTGCTGGTCTCCTCTGTATCGGCTGTTGACACCAGCCTAGGAAGACCTCACCGGCCGCCGACATGGACCAATCCCCCGAGCCGGCGGGGGTTTTCCCGACACTCAGCGCACGTCGACGAGTGCGTGGTCTTCGCGCCCCATGAGGTACAGGAGGAGCTCGAGCGGGGCCCCGGTGATCGTGGTGGCTTCCCCACTGCCCTTCTTCCGTACGGTGCGAGAGCCGAAGCCCGGTGCTGCGATCGTCACCGTGCCCTTCGCCTTCGCGGCGAACGGCAGGAGCGCCACCTTCGTCTGCGCCCAGACGGTCGCGGTCTCCGCTTTCGACAGCCGGCGCGGAATCCATTCGATCGCGGCCCGGCGGATGTCTTCATGGTGGACGAGGAACTCGGTCGTGTTCATCACCGTCTCCACTCCCGGCAGTGCGCCCGGAGTCCACTTCGGCGGTGCGGCGACGAGGCCGAGCAGCCGGCTGAACGGCATTTCGGCGTACTCGTCTTCCTTCGCCTGCAGCCGGTCGGAGAACTTCGGCATGAAGATTCCCGCAGCAGCCCGCGGGTGGCGTTCGCGGATGACGAGGTGGGTGGCAAGGTCCCTGACCGTCCACCCCTCACACAGAGTGGGGGCGTCTTCCTCTGCACGGCGGGCGGTGTCGACAAGGCGCAGTCGTTCGGCGCGAGCCAGATTGTCTCTCATAACCGCCAGTCTTCCATCCCCGGCTTGGACTCCCCTGGACGCCGGGTCTCATCTCAGCGGCTTGTCACCTCACCGGCCTGCCCAGGCCGTAAGGAAGTCGGTGACGCGGGAGACCGACCGGTAGTCGGCGAGTTCGTCTCCGCGGGTGGGTCCGTCGGTGACGATGACGACGGGTTTGCCCTCCCTCGCGGCCGTCCGGACGAATCGCAGACCGGAGAGCACTGCCAGCGAGGACCCGAGCACCACGATGCCGGCGGCTTCGTCAGTGATCCGATCGGCTTCCTGGGCCCTGGCTGCGGGAACGGAATCGCCGAAGTAGACGACGTCGGGTTTGAGCAGCCCGCCGCATTCGGGACAGTCGGGGACGATGAACCCGGCGGTGTCTTCGAGTTCGACATCGCCGTCGGGAGCTGTTTCGACGTCGATCGGGTCGATGCCGACCTCCTTCGCGAAGTCCGGGTTGAGTTCGCTCAGTCTCCGCTGCACCCGATCACGGTCGAACAGGTGCCCGTTCTCGAGACAGATCACCCGATCGAGGCTGCCGTGGAGGTCGATGACAGGACTCGGCGCCGGCGATCCGGAGCCGCTCCCACGTTCGGCGGCGACTGCCTCGGCGGCGGCGTGGTGGAGTCCATCGACGTTCTGGGTGATGATCCCGGCCACGGACAGCCCGGCCAGGGCGAGGTGGGCCCTGTTGGGTCGGGTGCTGCGCATCCGCGGCCAGCCCATCCATGACCGCGCCCAGTACCTGGCACGCTGATCGGGGTGGGAGAGGAATGTCTGGATCGTCATCGGATTCCGCGGCGGTGAATCCGGTCCGCGGTAGTCGGGGACGCCGGAGTCCGTGCTCATGCCCGCCCCGGTGAGCACCGCCCAGTCCGCATCGGAGTAGGTCTCGGTGAGCACATCGATGATCTCGGCGTCGGAGTGGCTGGCCTGCGGACGCACACGCCCGCGCAGGGGGTCGAAGATGACTGCCATGGTTCCACCTTAGACATCGGGGCTGACGTATGTCAGTGCCCGGGGCTAGTGTCAATGCCGTGAAGTTAGGGAGTGAGTGCTGTCGTCAATGACCTGATACGGCGTGGCACGAGAGCTGGAGCAACGGAACTCCGGTAAAGAGAGTATCGACCAAGAAACTCCGACTTCCCCAGGAGCTCCGTTGCACTCTCATACTCTCACAGACCCACACCCCGATACCGCAACCACCACGATCGATGCCTACACCCCGGGCCATCTCGGAGAACTCACCCACCTGCTGCCCGACGAGATGGTCGACGCCGCCATCGAGGAGACTCACTCGCGACAGAAGCGACTGCGCGACCTGCCCTCACGAGTGGTCGTCTACCTGCTGATAGCAGCCTGCCTCTTCCCCGACATCGGCTACACCCAGGTCTGGTCCAAACTGGTCGCTCGATGGCCGACGCCCTCCGGGCCGGGCCCGTCAGCCGGACGAGGTTCGTCAAACAGGCCGGCAATCACGGGGGAACCGGCTACCCCCAGGCGCGTCTGCTGGCATTGGTCACGTGTGGGACAAGGACACTGATCGACGCAGTCTTCACTCACACGAAGATCGGCGAAGTCACTCTCGTCCCGCGCCTGCAATCGAGTATGCACCCTGGCATGCTCGTCCTCGCCGATCGCAACTTCGATGCCGCCACCGTCGCCGACACCATCGGTGGCACGGGTGCTGACTTCCTCATCCGCGGCAAAGGACATCGTCGTCAGCCCGTGATCGCCCGCCATCCGGATGGATCATTCACCAGTTGCATCGGTGCTCTGCCGGTCCGCATCATCGACGCCAGTGTGCTCATCACCACCGGCCACGGGCACGAAGTCCATCCCTACCGACTCATCACGACCTTGACCGATCCCGTCCGGTACCCGGCGCATCAGCTCGTTGCCCTGTATCACGAACGGTGGGAAATCGAGACGGCCTTCCTCGAACTCAAATCCACGATCGGCGACGGTCGAGTCCTGCGGGCCCGGACCGCACCGGGTATCGAGCAGGAGATCTACGCGCTGCTGATCGCCTACCAACTCATCCGCACCACGATCAGTGACGCGACCTATATGGGCGGTATCGATCCCGACCGCGGCAGTTTCACCATCGCGTTCGAAGCCGCGAAAGAACAGGTCATCCTTGCTGGTCATCACATCGATGAATCGGCCATTGATCTCGTCGGGACCATCGGTGCGCGTGTTCTGGCCGCGCCATTGCCGCGGCGACGGTTGCGTGTGTGTCCGCGCGTGGTCAAACGCGCCATTTCGAAATACCAAGCCCGTGGCGTCGTCGATCGCACCTGCAGACAAGCCACACTGCATCAGTCCCTTCATTCCCGCGCGTCCCCATGACACGCGCAATAACGCCCTAACTTCACGGCATTGGGGCTAGTGTGGAGCCATGGTCAGCGTTCTGCTCGTTCATCATTCCCCGTCCGCTGCGACTGCGCAGATCGCCGAGGCGGCTGAGTCCGGACTGCGCATTCCCGAGCTCGGCGACATCGAGGTCACAGTCCGTCCCGCCCTCGAGGCGAGCGTCGAGGAGGTGCTCGCCGCTGATGCCTATGTGCTCGGCACGACTGCGAACTTCGGCTATATCTCGGGCGCCCTCAAGCACTTCTTCGACACCACGTATGACGCAGTGCGCGAACCGACCGCCGGCAGGCCGTTCTCCTACTGGATCCACGGCGGCTATGACACGACCGGGGCCGAGACCGCGATGAAGCAGATCACGACCGGCCTGGGCTGGAAGCTCGCCTTCGACCCGCTCATCTTCACCGGCGAGGTCACCGACGACCACCTCGCGAAGGCCACGGAGCTCGCAGCCACGGTCGCCGCCTCCGCCGGCTGACCTCCCCTAGTTGCTACCCGACGGCGGCCCAGCAACCTCGCGCGAGGTTGCTGGGCCGCCGTCGGGTAGCAATTGAGGTGGGAAGTTCTTACTGAAAGTACTTTCCAATATGGAAAGCACTTGATATCGTGTAACTACTTCCGCATAAGGTGTCGATGATTCGGTCGCCGCCTCGAGCACAGGAGCTTACATGAACGCGAACCCCACCCCGCAGCAGGCGGCCGATCTTCTCTACCAGGTCGAGGCGAACCAGTCTCAGGCGCGCAGCGGAGACGCGTGGCCGCTCGTCACACTGCTCTTCGTCCTCTCCGCAGGGCTCTCCGTCGGACTCATGGCCATCGGCATCATCGACGACAACACGACTCAGCTGCTCATCGCCGGTGCCGGACTGAGCTGGCTCGTCCCGGCGCTGGTCGTCTACCTCGTCAAGGCTCTGTCCTGGAGCCGTCGCTCCACGGCCCTCCTGCTGACCTGGCTGGGCGTCATCATCGTCGCCTTCATCGCCGGTGTCATGGCCGACTCCTTCGCAGCCGGCAGCCCCGTGCCGTTCATCGCCGCAGGGCTGCTGTGGCTCGCCGCCCCGGCCTTCTCTCTGCTGGCCCTGCGGCGCTGAGGCAACGCCGAAACGGTGCGCACACAGCGTGATACAGCGATCGTCCGGTCGATCCGGGACGCACCCACGCACGAATGCGACGCGGATCGACCAGACAAGTTCAGCACCGCTGTCGATGGCCGGCGCAACTCGACGAACTCGATGAAGGAGCAGCGACGATGACTGCGAAACAGTACTCTCTGACAGACTCCGACGACGCACACGCAGTCGACGCGCGGACAGCGGAGGAGAACGAGAGGATTCCCCACCTCGGCGACTCCCTGGCCCGGCTCGAACCGGAACTGAACAACCCCACGCGACTGGGCATCGTCTCGAGCCTGAAGAACCGAGACAGGGCAGAGTTCAAGCTGCTGCGCGACAGCCTCGGAGTCTCCGATTCCGTGCTGTCCCGACACATCACCGCCTTGGAGAGAGCCGGGATGGTCGAAGTCAAGAAGGGATATGTGGGCAAACGCCCCCGCACCTGGGTCTCGATCAGCGACGACGGAACCATTCGTCTCGACGCACATATCCAGGCGCTGCGGGAACTTGCCGGAGGTTGACTCTCAGACACCATTCCCCCTGGTGAGAAGATCGGTTAGGGTGATGGAAACCGCTGCAAGGAGGCATGATGACCACACCGACGAGCTCCGAGATCCCGTTCCTCGAACTCCACGAAGTCTCTGCTCTCATCCGAACCCGACAGCTGTCCTCCCATGAGGTCACCGAGGCGATGCTTGAGCGCATCGACAGCCTCGAACCCCGGCTGCAGGCCTTCGCCACGGTCATGGCCGAATCCGCTCTCGCCGAGGCCGACCGGGCCGATGCGCTGCTGGCTCGCGGACACTGGCTCGGCGACCTGCACGGTGTTCCCGTGGCGGTGAAGGACCTGGCCAACACCCACGATGCGCCGACGGGCGCCGGCACCACGATCCATGCGGACTTCCGCCCCGACGCAGATGCCACCGTCGTCGCCCGACTGCGGGCCGCCGGAGCCGTCATCCTCGGCAAACTGCGCCTGACCGAGGGCGCGTTCACCGGTCACCATCCGGACCTGCCGACCCCGGTCAACCCATGGGAGGCCGGCACCTGGTCAGGAGTCTCCTCATCGGGCTCTGGTGTGGCCACCGCGGCCGGACTCTGCTTTGCCTCTCTCGGGTCGGACACCGGCGGATCGATCCGTCTGCCGTCCTCGGCCAATGGCGTCACCGGCCTCAAACCGACCTGGGGCCGCGTCTCTCGCCACGGCATCTTCGCACTCGCTCCCAGCCTCGACCACATCGGGCCCATGACCCGCAGTGCCCGTGATGCCGCGATCGTGCTGCGGGCCATCGCCGGCCACGATCCCGCCGATCCCACCTCCTCGCTCGAGCCGGTCCCCGACTATCCCCGGCAGCTGCGCGTCGACCGGGCTCCGGTCGTCGGTGTCGACCACGCGCTGGCCGCAGAGCACTTCGACGCCGCCACGAATGCGATGCTCGACGACACCATCGAAGCCGTCACCGGCTTGGGGTGGAGGGTTGTCGAGGTCGAGACTCCCGGCATGGAGGCGGCGGCCCAGGAATGGACGGCGCTGTGCGGGGTCGAAACCGCCGGCGTCCACGCCGAGACGTATCCGGCTCGCTCGACGGAATACGGTCCCGACCTGTCAGGTCTCATCGAGGTGGGGCGCGGCCTGTCCGCCGTCGACTACCACCGGCTGCTCGAATCCAGACGGGCCTTCACCGGTCGCATGCGCACACTCATGGCCGATATCGATCTGCTTCTGCTGCCGGGAATCGGCGTCGGCTCACCGACGATCGAACAGATGGCGAATCTGGGTTCGGATCCGAAGCTGTTCGCCGCGGTGACCGTGCCGACGGCTCCGATCGACAACTGCGGGATGCCGTCGATCACGGTGCCCGCAGGGTTCACCGACCGCGGCACTCCCCTGGCCGCTCAGTTCGTCGGCGGTGACTTCACCGAGCCCTTGGTCTTGGCGGCCGGTCACGCCTTCCAGCAGGTCACCGGATTCCACACTCGCCACCCGGCCACGTAGCCAAGGCGCGGCATCTGTCATCGGCTCACTTCGCTGCCTTGCGGGACACCATCTCCGTGATCCACGTCGGGGCGAAGGGCGAGGTGCAGCCGGGAGAGGTCGGGTAGTCGCGCAGCACGCCGAGGCGCTCACCGATGTCGATGGCCCGGGCCCGCAGGTCCGGGTTCTCGATGCCGATATACGACAGCGTCTCGTTCATCGCCCACTGCAGCCGTTCGGGCGCATCCGCCATCTCGGCCTCGATCACATCCAGCAGACCGGACAGGTCGAGGCCCTCGGGTTTCCGGTTCACCCGCTCGCTCGTCAGCGCCCACCCGGCGGAGGCGACCGCCGGGTCGGGATCATCCGTCCAGGTCCGGCGCAGCGCCTCGGCGTGGGGTGACTTCTTGACGATGTTGCTGACCAGCCAGCCGTGGACTTTCGGGACACCTGAGTCCCGCAGCATCTCATCAAGCTGTGCTTCGCTCCAGGCCTTCGGGCGCATGATGAGGATCGCGACGAGGCGGGCCGCGGAGTCTCCGGACGCCCAGAGTTCGGCGGCGAGGTCGTCGTTCTTCTTCAGTTCCTTCGCCATGGCTCGCAGCTTCGTGAGGTTGACCGCGTGGTCGTCGCCGTGGCGGGCGTTGACGGCGCGGATCTTCTCATCCTCGAGTGAGGTCAGGGTGGCGAGCACCTCGGTGCTGGTGGTCAGGTCAGTCATCGTCATCGGCATGCGGGGACGTTTCGAGCTGGGCGCGTGACTTATTCACTCCTCTGAATCCGACGATGACGACGATCATGCCGACGACCGCACCGATGACGGTTTCGATGGCGCGGGAGGCCAGCAGCTCCGTGACCGGGTGCGGGTTGCCGATCTGAGTCATGAGCAGGGCCAACGGTGTGATGAAGAGCAGAGCCACCGAATAGTTGCGCAGCACGAAGATCTCGGCGAGGAACTGCAGCAGGATCACCCACACGACCAGCTGCCAGGCCTCGGTGGGGAACGACAGCAGGAATGCGGTGACGATCACGCCCAGCAGGGTTCCGACCACACGGTGGACACCGCGCTTGAGGCGGGCCGAACGTCCCGGCGGGGTGATCGGTGCGACCGCTGCGACCATCGCCCAGTAGCTGTGGGACAGCAGCGGCAGCACATCGATGAGCAGCGTGCCCAGTATTCCCGCGATGAGCGGGGCGATCGTGAACCGGGCGGCGTGGGCGGCGAGTTCGGCCTTGCCCGCCGGCGAGAGTCCCACCCGGACGTAGGTCTCCTTCTCCGGCGGCATCCGTTCGCCGATGCGGTGGGCCAGAGCCCCGAGACCGATGCTCACCAGCGCCGAGGCGGCCGCCACGCCCATCGCCAGCGGCACCGGTGCGCCGTTCGGGATGGAACCGACGGCTCCGGTGGCGAAGATGAAGAAGATCGACCCGCCGGGTTTGAGCCGGAAGCGCAGGGCGATGGCCGCTCCCACGCCGGACACCAGCGAGGTGACGACGACGAGTGCCCAGATCGATGCGCCGAGGCTGCCCAGCAGCGCCCCGATGCCCACGCAGACGACGAGGACGACGGCCGCGATCGATTGCCGCCTCGTCCGTGAGCGTGGGGTTTCGAATCGGGCATAGATGCCGGTGAAGGCGCCGAAGGCGGCATAGACGGCAAGGTCGAGGCGGTCGATTCCGAGCAGCACGAGGAGCGGGATGGCGACTCCCAAGGCGATGCGGAACGCGGGAATATGGTCGCGTTCGCCCGGTGGGATGCGGAAGAACTCCTGCACGCGGCTCAAGCGGATTCGGCCCCTTTCGGACTCGGAAACGGACCCCGGTGACGGGATCGCTGGGATGGGAGGGTGAGTTGAAGGCTCCCTTCGATCCTAGTCGGCTGCCGGTGCGGGTCGACGTCTTCCGCCGGTAGGAGTGATCAACCTCGCTCGCCGAGGCGGCCGACCGAGACCGTGATCACTGCGGTTTCCGTCCTCATCGTCAGTCCGGAGGCTTCCGTCCTGGTCGGACCCGTGCCGCCTGCCGGTTGAGGTGGTCGCGTTCGGCTACGCTTGCGGCCCGTTTCGCGGCCAGTGCATAGAGGTCAGCGGCCTTCTCCGACTGTCCTGCCCGTTCGCGCAGATGTGCCTCCACGGCGAAGTAGCGCGGCAGACTCTCCTCCAGCCCCCGCAGTTCGGCCAGACCGGCCGCAGGGCCGTCGGCCTCCCCGACGGCCACGGCCCGGTTGAGGCGCACGATCGGCGTATCGCGCAGGGCCAGCAGCTCGTCGTACCACTCGACGATCTGCACCCAATCGGTGTCGTCGACCTGCTGAGCATCGGCGTGCAGCGCCGCAATCGCCGCCTGTGCCTGATACTGTCCGAGTTCGTCGCGGGCGAGCGCGGACTGCAGGATCTCGATGCCCTCGCGGATAAGGTGTCGATCCCATCGAGAGCGGTCCTGATCGACCAGGGCGATGAGTCGACCGGCGGGACCGAACCGGGCGTCGCGACGGGCGTGGTGGAGGAGCATGAGCGCGAGGAGTCCGTCCACCTCGGCGGATTCGATCATCGTCTTCAGCGTCCGGGTCAGTCGGATCGCTTCGGCGACGAGGTCGACGTCGCCCGAGTGGCCCTCGTTGAACACGAGGTAGAGAGTGGTGAGCACCGAGGACAGCTCGCCGAGCCGGTTGAGTCGTGAGCCTGCGATCGTGGATTTGGCGCGGCTGATGCGTTGGGCCATCGTCGCTTCGGGCACCATATAGGCGTCGGCGATCTGCTTCGTAGTCAGTCCGCCCACCGCCCGCAGGGTCAGGGCCACCGCCGAGGCGGGACTGAGGTCGGGATGGGCGCAGAGGAAGTAGAGATCGAGGGTGTCATCGGCGTTCGCGACGCTGTCGGTCCCGGGTTCGGCTGAGGCCCCTGGTTCGGCGAGTGTGGCTGCCATGACCCGTTCCTCGCGTCTCATCCGCGTTCCGTCGGACCGCACGGTATCGAGGAACTTCCGCCACGCCACTGTCACAAGCCAGCCCTGCCGGTCGCGGGGCGGCTCGGACGGCCACGATCGCAGGGCTGCGATGAGGGCGTCCTGAACGGCATCCTCGGCGGTCGCGAAGTCTGCTCCACGACTGACGAGGATGCCGATCACGGCGGGGACGAGCCCACGCAGCTCCGCCTCGGCGAGGGGATCCGGATCGGTCATAGCGGACTCCGTTCGCGTCCCCGATCACTCGTCCACGTTGGGTGCGTGGTCGAGGAAAGGCCGCAGTTCGAGCCATTCGTTGATCGGCTCCCCGCCTTTGCCCGGTGCGGCCGACAGCTCACCGGCGAGTTCGAGGGCACGGTCGTAGTTCTCGACGTCGATGACCATCCACCCGGCGATGAGGTCCTTCGTCTCGGGGAAGGGACCGTCCGTGACCGGAGGTCTGCCCGGTCCACCCGATTGGACGAAGGTGCCCTCGGGTGAGAGTGCCTGGGAGTCGACGAATTCGCCGGTGTCCTTGAGTTTGTCGGCGAAGGCGTTCATATACGCCATATGTGCGTCGACCTCGGCGGGGCTCCACTGGTCCATCGGGGTGTAGTCCATATATTCGCTCGACATCCGATAGTGCTTGAGCATGAGGTACTTGGCCATGATGGTCTCCTTGTCTTGTGTCGCTCGCACGGGGTGTGCTCGCTGACGTATCTGGGACGCAGCCGGACGAGTGTTCTCGACATCAGCGGCGAAGATCTCTCGGTTTCATTCTGCTCAGGTCGTCGAACACAGTCCCAGAATAGGCCGATGTGTCCGTCCTGGAACATGCGTCACCGGATGCGAACACAGATCGGCCCAGGCCACGGCTCTGCGTTGAGAAGCTTGTCAGGTACGAAACACCGACCGCTTGAACGCACATGAGTCCAGGAGCAGATCATGAAGACACAGACACTTCTCAAGACCATCACCGTTGCCGGAGCCCTCGCCGCGACCCTGACGCTCTCGGCCTGCGATATGCACATCTCGTTCGGCCAGGAGGGTCAGGGCCAGGAACAGGATGGCCAGCGGGCACAGGGGCAGCAGACCGAGAACAGCTCCGAGACGACCGTCGGAGACCAGACAACGGATACGGGCTCCACCTCGGACTCCGCCACCGACGGTGCGGGGTCGACCGGCACGACGAACAACGGCACGGCCGATAACGGCAGCGGCGGATCCTCGGATTCCTCCAGCTCCTCCTCGGCGAGTGATTCCTCCACCTCGGCCAGGTCGTCATCGAACGGTTCCGCCTCGACCGGATCCTCCTCGTCGAGCGACACGACCGACGGCTACCAGGGTCCGCGGATCGGTGAAGAGGGAGTCGAGCTCGATGCGGACGGCAACGGCAAGATCCCCGCGGACGTGCTCGAGAAGGACATCGAACACGCCTATGCCAAGCAGGGCACCACGGTCGACACGGTCGACTGCTACTCGGACCTGCGGATCTATTCCCACAGCGGCTCGCAGTCCTGCACCGTCACCGCGGCCGGAAAGAATCACTACGGCACCGTGAAGATCACCTCGGCGTCGCAGTCCGGCATCGGCTACAGCCTCGAATTCCCGAACATCTGAGCCGGCGCTGCTCGGTCGCGTCCCTGACGCGACCTCCCCGACCCGCTGCCCTCGAGCGTCTCGCATCCCCCGACTCGCACTCCCCTGGACACCGCGACCAGGGGAGTGCGTTCGTCGCGGTCTGGAACAAGTCCGCATTTTCCATTGTTGTGCCCACTGTGGGCGTCGGCCCAACCGCAAGTCGGCCTCGTCGTGCTGGCCAGCCGCGTCCATGTCAGATTCGACAATCTCACCGATCACAACCGACAAGGAGCACCACCATGGCACTCTCTGACAAGAAGATCGCATTCCTCCTCACCAGCGGCGTCGAGCAGGTCGAACTGACCAGCCCGCGCGCTGCCCTGGACGAAGCCGGTGCGACGACCGTCATCGTCTCCCCCTCGGAGGGGACTCTGCAGGCGATGGAAGGCGATTGGGAGCATGCGAAGACCTTCGACGTCGACGTTCCCGTCGCCGAGGCCTCCGTCGATGACTTCGACGCCCTCGTCCTGCCCGGCGGCACCCTCAACGCCGACGCTCTGCGCCTGAATGAGGACGCAGTCAACCTCGTCAAGGCGTTCTTCGCCGCCGACAAACCGGTCGCCGCGATCTGCCACGCACCGTGGATCCTCGCCGAGGCGGGAGTGGCGAAGGGACGGAATCTGACGTCCTTCATCTCGACGAAGACCGACCTCATCAACGCCGGTGCCGACTGGACCGACACCGAGGTGGTCATCGACGGCAACCTCATCACCTCGCGCAATCCCGGCGACCTCGACGCATTCAACAAGGCGATCGCCGACAAGTTCAGCTGAGCGGTCGGACATACCCTTCGACGAACTCCCCCGGAACGATCGTTTCGGGGAGCTCCTCTGTTCGTCACCCGCGGTCTTGACAGCCGCGCATATGATCTACTCATGCCAGCTTCCCCGTTCGTCAAGGCGACGACTCCTGCCCTCGCGGCACTGCTCATCGGGCTCCTCCTCATCCTGTGCACCACACCGTCTCCAGCGCATGCGGCATATCCGACGTCGGGTGCGATCGGCAAGATACACACATCGCTCGGCGGGAAAGGCGGAAAGCTCGGCCCGGCCACCGGCCCGCAGCGGTGCACACTGATCCAGAAGGGCTGCTATCAGCCGTTCAAGCACGGCAGCATCCACTGGACGAAGGCCACGGGCGCGCACGCCACGTGGGGCGCCATCCGCACGGCATGGAAGAAGTCCGGTTGGGAGCGCGGAACTCTGGGATATCCGACGAGCAATGAGTATCGGTCCGGCTCCGAAATCAGGCAGAAGTTCCAGCACGGCATCATCGTGTGGACGGCGAAGTCCGGTGCGAAGGTGAAGCTCATGAAGTCGGCGAAGGCACCGTCGTCGTTCGCGATCACGGGGTCGGGGTTCGGCCATGGGGTCGGGATGAGCCAGTACGGGGCGCGCGGAATGGCTGCGGCCGGGAAGACGTCGACGCAGATCCTTCAGCACTACTACACCGGCGCGAAGGTCACGACGATGACGAAGAACGCCGACACCGACCTCAAGGTGCAGCTGCTGACCGGGAAGAAGTCGGTGACGGTCACTCCACGCTCCGGTCGTCTCCGGGTCGCAGTCGGGTCGAAGACCGTGGAGTCGGGCTCGAAGATCTCGATCGAACGCACCTCGTCCGGCATGATCAAGGCGATGGTCGGGTCGCAGAGCTATTCGGGGTCGAAGATCGTCGTCGAATGGCAGGGCACCCGGTATTGGAAGGGCTCCTCGGCGACGACGGTGTCAGTCAGCGGAGCGCAGAACGGGGCGACCGGCACCTACCGTCACGGTCGCCTCGAGATCAGTCAGCTGAAGAGCACGCTCAATGTCATCAACGTCCTGGGTCTCAACAAGGAGTACCTGCCCGGCATCGCCGAGATGCCCGCGTCCTGGCAGTCCGAGGCTCTGCGCAGTCAGGCCATCGCCTCCCGCACCTACGCTTACCGCAACCTCGGCGCCGCGAAGCCGGCGTGTGGCTGCCATGTCTACGACGAGGTGGCCTCCCAGCGTTTCCTCGGGTGGACTCATGAGAACGCGAGCGACTCCGGTCCCTGGCGCAGAGCCGTGGCCGCGACCCAGACCACGAGCGGGTCGACGGTGAAGTCGGCTCGTGTCGTCACGTACAAGGGCAGCCTCATCGACGCTGTCTATTCCTCGTCGGCCGGAAACAAGACGCATTCCGCCGCCGAGGTGTGGGGGTCGTCCGTGCCCTACCTGGTTTCGGTCGATGACTCTCCGTCGAGGTATGCCTCGGCGAAGAACCCGAACGCCTCATGGTCGGTGACGATCAAGCAGGCCGATATGGCACGGGCATTCGGTCTGGCAGACGTCCGTTCCCTGTCCGTGTCGAAGACCGGTTCGGGTTTGGTGAAGACGGTGAAGGCCACCTCGGGGAAGGGAAAGACCATAAGTCGCACCGGCGATCAGCTGCGAACGAAGCTGAAGCTCAAGTCCGCATCGTTCAACGTGAAGTGACCACGACCGACCGAGCTCAGCGAGCCGACCACGACCGACCGAGCTCAGCGAGCCGACCACGACCGACCGAGCTCAGGTAACGCGAAACTCGAAAAAGTCGTCACTGGTGGCGACTTTTTCGAGTTTCGCGTTACCTGAGGGATTCTGACCGGCGGGTTCACACTCCGGCGGGGGTGAGCAGTCCCTTGTTGACGAGTTCGGCTTCCTTCTCGCGCACGATGACGGGGAGAAAGGATCGGGGCGAAGTGAGAGCGTAACGGCGAAGTCCCGGCCCGCAGGATCTGCGAGACCGGGACTTCCGTGGCGGAGGATAGGGGATTCGAACCCCTGAGGGCGTTAACCCAACCCGCGTTCCAGGCGAGCGCCATAGGCCACTAGGCGAATCCTCCGCGAATCAGCTTATCCGAGTCATGACGACAATGCGAAATCGCCGTGGCCGAGTGTGAAGCATCCCACTTCCCGCAGGTGAACAGGCGCTCCGGTCAGCGACCGCTCGCAGCAGCCGGAGTCTGGAGTGCGCACCCGGAGCTTGGCATCTGCTCCGAGTGAGCCGTGGGGTATCCCGCACCTCAGGGAATCGGCATAGGCTTGCCGTGAGCAGTGCGCGAAGCAGTCTCAGCCGACTCCGCTCAGGCACGTTCCCGACCGAGGAGTCCTCGTGAAATTCATGCTCATCATGCGCACGGTCGATCAGGTCGCCGTCGAACGAATGGCCGAAGCCGACTTCAACGAGATGATCGCCGCCATGGGCACCTACAACGAATCGATGATCAACGCCGGCGTCCTGTCCGACGGCGCCGGCCTGGCCGATCCGTCCGAAGGCGCCGTCGTCGACTTCTCCGGCAGCGAACCGACAACCGCCCCCGGTGCCTATGGCAACCTGAGGGAGCTGTTCAACAGGTTCTGGGTCATCGAGGTCGCCTCCCAGGGCGAAGCCATCGACTGGGCGAAGCCATCGACTGGGCGAAGAAGGCGCCCCTGGACGCAGGTTCCCAGATCGAGGTCCGGCGGATCAACGGCCCCGAGGACTTCCCCGAAGACAACGAATGGATCCAGAAAGAACAGGAATGGATCGAGCAGGGTCGCCTCAACAACGGCTGAGTCCCGTCGATTCGAACGACCGTGTGGCCCCGCCCACTCGTTTTGTCCACCGAGGCCGCTCTCGACTAGACTGATTCGTGGCTCCCCGTGCGGCGTCATCTTGTGAACTCCCCCAGGGCCGGAAGGCAGCAAGGGTAAGCGAGCTCTGTCGGGTGCACGGGGAGTCCTCTATTCCCCAAGATCACAATTCCACAACTCCCCTTATCCCCCGTCAGCCCAGGTCAGCTCTGCCTCCGCAGCCTTCCGGACGCCAGAATCGGGGCCGAGAAGCGAATTCGTTAATACTTTCGTGATTTTGCTTCATTACCATTATTCGCAGTTCTCATCCCTGTGTTTTAACGAGGTTTCCCTGTTGTCCACAAAGATCCAAGGGGCCCTTGCCGCCCTTTCGGCGCTGGCCCTGCTCACGGCGTGCACGCCGTCGAGCAACGATCCCGATGCGACCCGCAATGGCGCGAACAAGACCGCCGAGGCGGCCGCAGAACCCGTGTTCCGCGTCGGAGCCGTCACCGACGAAGCCGCAGAGTCCGCGTCCGAATCGACTCCGACATCGCAGCCCAGTGAGGATGCGACATCTCAGCCCAGTGCGGGCGCGACCTCCGCTGCGGATCCGAGTCCGTCCCCCGATTCAGCCGCCTCGATCCCCGGCGCAGAGGACTTCGGCAAAGTGACCGAATCCGGAGACGAGATCGACCTCGACCCCGGCCAGCGCATCGGCATCTCCGTTGAGAACGCCGACCTCAGTGACGTCTCCGTCACCGAGGAGGCCCACCCCCGGATCGCACACGATCCCGGCACATTCTTCGACGCTTCCGGAACCGCACTCGAGACCGATGAGAATGCTCGGGCCGGTGCGTCGACCCCGAGCTCCACCGAGTCCGAGCCCAGCGACGATGAAACGAAGGACAGCGGAACAGAGAACGAGGACGACGCCGAGGCGGTATCCGCCCCGGCAGAGTCCGCGGCCTGGATCTCGAGCTACGGCCTCGTCGCCGACAGTGAATACACCGTGAAGGCCACCGCCACCACGGACGGTGGTGACGAGGTCGACTTCGATGCCACGATCACCGTCGGTGCCAGCGACGGAGCACCGATGTCGGTGCGCACAACGCTCGCCGATGATCAGACGGTCGGCGTCGCCGCCCCCATCATGCTCAACTTCGGTTCCACCGTGTCCAAGGAATTCCGTGACGATGTGGAACGTCGCCTCTCGGTCAAGGTCACCGACGAGGACGGCAGGGAACGGAAGGTCGACGGCTCATGGGGCTGGCTCTATGACGACCCGCAGTCCCGACTGCACTTCCGACCGAAGGAATTCTGGCCCGCCCATTCGAAGGTCTCCGTCGATGCTCCTCTCAAGGACGTGCCGACGGGTGAGAACAGTGTGGGTCAGAACGACCTCACACTCGATTTCGAGATCGGACGCAAACAGGTCGTCGAGGCCGATGTGAAGACCCACCGCATGACCGTCACCCGAGACGGCAAGACGGTCATGGACTTCCCGGCCTCCCTCGGCGCCCCGAAGTCCCCGTCGTACAACGGCACGCATGTGGTGATGTCGAAGGCCGCCGACTACACGATGACATCCGAGCAGTGGGACTACGAGACCGATGTGCAGTGGGCCGTGCGCATCCACAACAACGGCGAGTTCATCCACGCCGCCCCGTGGTCTGCCGGCGTCCAGGGCTCGCAGAACGTCTCGCACGGCTGCATCAACCTCACCACCCAGCGGGCGAAGGAGTATTACGACTCCGCGATCTTCGGCGACCCGGTCGAGGTCACCGGTTCGCATGTGAGCCTGTCGACCAACGACAGCGACATCTCGGACTGGGTCTATTCCTGGAATGAATGGAAGAAGCTGAGCGCCCTCGACTGAGAGCGCCCAGCTTGCCTGTCTGACTCGACCGGGCCTTCGCCGTCGACTTACTTGTCGAGCTTCTCCACTGCCTTGTCGATCATCGGCACATATCGCTCGAGCGTCCACGGGACGGTGAGCGGGTTGATGATCGAGGAACCGGTGACGAACGCCTGGTCTGCGGAGGCCACGACGGCACCGGACTTGATCGCCGGAATGTTCGCGTACAGTCCCTGCGATTCGATCTCCTGCCTGTTCTTCTCGTCGGAGTAGAAGGTGAAGATGATGTCCGAGTCATTGAGCTTATCGGCGTTCTCCAGACCGATGAGCGCCGAATCCGTTCCCGGCTCGTCATAGTCCTTCTTCAGCTCATCGATGACCGGGTCCGGAGTCAAGCCGAGGGCGGAGACCATGGCCACGCGCTGCTCGGAGGGATAGAAGACGCCGAGAGTACCGGGACCGGAGTTGTAGATGTAGGAGAAGGTGAGGTCCTTGTACTCGTCCCGCTTGGCCTCCTTCAGCTGCGTCTTGATGTCGTCGACGAGACCCTCGGATTCCTCTTCCTGACCGAGCGCTTTCCCGACCGTCGTGATCTGCTCATCCCATTCGATGGTCCACGGCTGCTTCGGGTAGGCCACGGTCGGGGCGATGGCATCGAGCTGCTCGTACTGATCGGCGGTGATCCCGGACCAGGGGGCGAGGATGACATCGGGTTCGAGCTCGGCGATCGCCTCGACATCGAGTTCCGTGTCGCCCTGGAACTGCTCCGGCAGCTCCTCACCCTTGTCCTTCACCGCCTCATAGATCCACGGCATGTACCCGGTGTCATCGGATCCCCACGCGTATTCCTCCATGCCGACCGGAGTCTTGCCCAACGCGATCGCGGTCTCCGTCGATCCCTGACCGAGGGTGACGACGCGTTCGGGCTCGGCCTCGATGACCGCTTCGCCGAGCGCGTGCTTGATCGTCACGGTCTCGAAATCGGCAGACCCGGACTCCTGCGCGGCCTGCGATCCCTGTCCGCAGGCGGTGGCGGTGAGCGAGAGCGCGACGAGCGCTCCGGTGATGACGGCCCGGCGGCTGTGAGGAACTGACATTCCTGTCCTTTCGACAGTGGTCGGAGCCTGATGCGACCCCTCGACATTAACGTAGGACAGCCTAACTTAACCGACCGTCGATTCCGCAATAGCTGTGAGCCACTTCACGTCGATGTCCCATCTCTGCTGAGAGCAGAAACCCTCGCCGAGGCGGCCCTGCGAACCGTAGGCTCACCCCATGACCCACATGCTCCCGCACAGTCCGACCCCGCCGCCGCTGTGGCGTGAGGCGCTCGGACGCGCACTCCGACTGCGCCGGACCGACATGGGTCTCACCCTGGCACAGGTCTCCGAACGGTCCGGGGTCTCGACCCAGTTCCTCTCCGAGATCGAACGCGGGCTCAAGGACCCGTCGTCGGAGGTCATCGAGGCCGTCGCAGCGGTCCTCGGTCTGCAGCTTCCGCAGATTCTCGTGCTCGCAGCTGTCGGCATGACCTCCGGGGTCTCCGCGACCGCGCTGCTGTCCGCCGCCGATATGACGCGAGCCGCACCCTCTCCGCCGGCGGCGGGTCAGGTGCGGCTCGCTCTGGCTGCCTGAACGGCTCAGCCGTCACCGGCCTCGAGCCGGTTCGCCCGCAGCACCTCGAGGCGGGCGCGGTATTCGGCCTCCTCGATGTCGCCCTGGGCGAAACGCTGCGCCAGAGTCGCTTCGGCGCTCCTCGTCCCCTCTCGTGCCGCATTCGCCCACGGCGGTCCCCCGGCCTGCCGCCACCGGCGACGGTTGAGCGTGACGATGAGGGCGATGATGAGTCCGATGACGAGGACCCAGAAGATCGGGATGAGGACGAAGAACGGCCAGGCCAGCGGACCGTGTTCCATATGCATGATGCCTCCTTGGCGGGTGTCCACGGCGGTCGTGGACCTGACATCCATCACACGCCTCGAGCCGGGCGCGGCGAATCCGCCGACGGGAGACACCTGTGCTGCTTCCTGCGGAGCAGGTCTCAGCGTTCGTTGAGCCAGCCGGGCGACACCAGCCCCGATTCGTAGGCGAGGACGACGAGGTGGACGCGGTCCCGGGCCCCGACCTTCGTCATGATGCGGGAGACATGGGTCTTCGCGGTCAGCGGGGAGAGCACGAGCGATGCGGCGATCTCGTCGTTCGACTGACCTCGGCCGACGAGCGCGAGGACTTCGCGTTCCCGGTCCGTGAGGACGTCGAGCCCGGCGTCAGGCTCCGCCTTCAGCCCCAGTGACATGCGGGAGAGCAGGTACTTCGTGACCTCGGGTGAGAGCAGAGCCTCACCGGCGGCGACGACGCGCACGGCTCGGATGAGGTCGGTCGGGTCGGTGTCCTTGAGCAGGAAGCCGCTGGCCCCGGCGCGCACGGCTCGAACGATGTACTCGTCGAGGCCGAAGGTCGTCACGAGGACGACGCGGACGGCGTCGAGCCGCGGATCGGCGGCGATCTCCTCCGTCGCCCAGAGACCGTCTCCGCCGGGCATGCGGATGTCCATGAGGACGACGTCGACGGGCGCTCTGCGCAGCGCGTCGAGGAGGTCCTGCCCGCCGGAGGCTTGGATCGTGACCGCGATGTCGTCCTCGGAATCCAGCAGCGAGGCGAAGCCGGCGCGCACGAGCTGATGATCGTCGGCGATCGCGACTCGGATCGGTGTCATCGCCGCGCCTCCTCGTCGGGTGTCCCTGTCGGGTCGACGCTCCAGGGAAGGTCGACGTCGACGGTGGTTCCCCGCTGACCCGCCGATGACAGTTCGAGTGCTCCGTTCAGCAGCTTCGCCCTCTCGCGCATGCCCATGATTCCCGCCCCTTCAGCACCGCCGGACATCCCCGTCCCATCGTCGCTGATGCGCACGCGCAGTCGGTCCGAGTTCCGTTCGATCACGACCTGTGCGCTGTTGGCCCGCGCATGTCTGAGCACATTCGTCAGCGCTTCCTGGATGATCCGATAGGCGGCCGCATCCGTCGACTGGCCGGGGTTCGCCCGCGCTCCTTCGGCGTCGGTGTCCCGCCGATCGTCCACGCTGATGTCGGTGGAGCCGACGAGGCGGGAGATCAGAGCCGGGACATCGTCGAGCCCGAGCACCGGTGCCAAGGGCGCCGGCTCCGCCCCGTCCGCAGAACCGGCGTCCGAGCGCATCGTGTGCAGCACGGTGCGCACTTCATTGAGCCCGGTGCGGCTGAGCTCCCTGATCGCGGCGAGCGCCGAACGAGCCTGCTCGGGGTCGCGGTCGATGAGGTGTTCGCCGACTCCGGCTTGGACGTTGATCTGGGACAGAGCATGGCCGAGGACGTCGTGGACATCCCGGGCGATGCGCAGTCGTTCGGCTTGGACCACCTCGGCGTGGCGAGCGCTCTGTTCGGCTGCCTCCTGGCGCGCCAGCTCGCCGCGGCGCCGGACGAATGCGCCGATGCCCACGGCGATTGCCAGTCCCATCGTGGCCGAGACCACCCGCCCCACCGACCAATCGATTCCCAGCATGGGGCCGAGCAGCAGGCAGCCCACCCAGACTCCCGCCGCCGAGGCGATCGCCCAGAGCTGACGTCCGCGGACCATCGCGGCGAGGACGGCGAAGAGGAAGGCGGCATAGAACGGCGTCGTCCTGGGCCCGGCCTCCACCGGTGACCACGGTCCGCGGTCGCTCCACGGGCTTGGTCCCATTCCGTGTCCGCCGGATCCTGCATCGGGGGTTGCTGCCGCCCACACCAGGATGTCGAGGAGGGCAAGTCCCGCCAGTGCTGCCGCGCGCGGTCCCGGCCACCTCGCTGCGAAGAAGAAGATCGCAGGTGAGACGACCGCAGTGCCGATGCGGACGGTCATCGCGGCCGCAGACGTATCGGCCTGGGCGGCAAGGACGATGGCGAACGGCAGCTGCAGCACCACTGCGGCGACGGTGAGAAGGACGATCCGTCGGCGTGCGCGCGGCGGGGATCCTTCCGCGGGTGCGCGGAGGTCTGGACGGTCCGTTCTCATTCTCCGATCGTAGCGACCCGCGCCCGAGGCCGTCGTCATCCTCGGGGAGTACTTCCGACCACCTCGGTGGGAGAAGAGAGTCAGAGGATGACGTCGACGAGTCCGAAGTCCCGTGCCGCCTGTGCGTCGAGGACGAGGTCGCGATCGAAGTCACGGTGGATCTGCTCCGGGGTCCGACCGGTGCTGTCGGCGAGCATCTCTTCGACTTCTCGGCGCTGTCGCACGATCTCGTCTGCGGCGACGATGAGGTCGGGGATCGTGCCCCGTGCTCCTTCGGCGTGCGGCTGCCGCAGCACCGCGCGGGCGTGGGCGAGCATCGCCCGCTGCCCGGGCTCTCCGGCGGCCAGGAGCACGGCCGCGTCGGCGGCGGCCTGCCCGACGCAGGTGGTGGCCACGGGTGAGCCGACGTGGTGCATGGCGTCGAAGATCGCGGTCATCGCGGTCAGTGACCCGCCCGGGGAGTTGATGTACATGCTGATCGGCAGATCCCGGCTGCTCGAATCGAGGTGCAGCAGCTGCGCGATGATCGTGTTCGCCACCCCGTCGTCGACGGGCACGCCGAGGTAGACGATGCGATTGCCGAGCAGGTGAGAATAGACGTCGACGATCTTCTCGCTGCCACCGGAGCGGTCGACGACGTTGGGAATCGTGTACTGGCTCATCGGGTTCCTCCGATCTGCGCGTGCAGATCGGCCGGGGAAGTCAGGACCCGGTCGACGAGTCCGTATTCGATCGCCTCCTCGGCGGTGAACCATCGGTCCCGCAGTGAGTCTTCGAAGATGCGTTCGTACGACTTCTCGGTCGCCTCGGCGACCCGGGTGAGCACGGAGTCCCGGACCTCGCGGAGGTCGTCGCCTTGGAGTTCGATATCGGCGGCGGCTCCTCCGATCCCACCAGAGCCCTGATGGAGGAGGATGCGGGCGTGGGGCAGGGCCAGACGTCTTCCGGGTGTGCCCATACTGAGCACGAACTGCCCCGCCGAGGCGGCCCACCCGAAGGCGATCGTGACCACGTCATTGGGCAGGGCGGCGATGGTGTCGGCGATCGCGTGCATCATCGGCACGGATCCGCCGGGAGAGTTGATCCACAGGTGGATATCGGAGCGTGGGTCCTCGGCGGAGAGGAGGACGAGGCGGGAGATGATCTCCATTCCGTTCTCGTCGCGCAGCTCTCCGTTGAAGACGACGGATCGGTAAGCGTAGAGCATTCTCCGGGATTCGGGGATCGCGGTCGTCGTCGGAGACTCGTCGGCCTCGGAGAACACCAATGGGCTGGTTGCGGTTCGTGTGGGCATGTCTCCACTGTGCAACCCAGCGACGGCGAACCGAGCACGGATCCGCTGGAAGCGGGACCGTGCCGCTGTGAGCGGACGGGCACATCTGAGGCTCCGGCGACCCTTGACTCTTCGACCGGGCCCGGACTTAGGATCGACGGCATGAGCACACAGCGAGATCGGGCCGGTCACCTCATCGATGCGCACGGTCGCACATTCGCCGCGGAGGCCGCGATCACACTCCGTGACAAGCCGGCCCCGCTGTGGCAGCTGCTCGTCCTCAGCCTGCTCCTGTCCACGCGCATCAGCTCCGACATCGCCCTCGCGAGCGCGCGCGAGCTGTTCTCGGCGAAGTGGAGAACGCCGCAGCGTCTGCGCGCGAGCACGTGGCAGCAGCGCGTCGATGCGCTCGGACGCGGCGGGTATCGCCGCTACGACGAGAGCACCGCCACCCGTCTGGCCGAGGCCGCCGATCTGCTCATCGACCGATGGGACGGGGACCTGCGGAAGCTGCGCGATGAGGCCGAGGGGCAGCCTAGTCGGATTTCGGGTCTCCTGCAGGAATTCACCGGGATCGGTCCGACCGGGGCGTCCATCTTCCTCCGAGAGGTCCAGCAGGTCTGGCCCTCGGTGAGGCCAGCCTTCGACCCGCTCGTGCGCAAGGGCGCGAAGACGGCCGGGCTGCCGGAGCAGGACGAGAAGCTGGCCGCGTTGGTCGACGACGCGGACCTCGCAGGACTCGCGGCCGCGCTCGTGCGTCTCGCCCGAGATCCGGACCTCGCCGCCGACGCGCAGGACTGAGACCTCCGCACAGGCTCGCGTGCTAGCATCGACGCACACGAAAGGGGATGAGATGATGGCGAATCTGTGGCTGACTCTGCAGCTGCTCGTCGTCGTGCTCTCTGCTGACCTCGACTCGGTCGTTCCCCAGTCCCCCATTCATCTCATCGTTCTGGCTCTCCTCGGCGCGGCCCTGCTGACGCCGATCGCCGCATGGGCGAGCATCGCTCTGCTGCGCGTGCTGTCGCTGTCCGCGCGTCCGCCGTCATTGCCGGATACGCGCCGAAGCACTCGCGAATTCCGCATGCCGGAGGAACCCGGCACTCCGGGTACTGCTCTGCCCAGAGCCCCATCTGTCGTCGTTCGCGCCATCGCCTGAACGACCTCACCTCGCGTTCCGAACGGAACGCCTCCCCGCCTCGGCGCGGGCGATCTTCCTTCGTCTGTGCGCAGCGATGCGTCTGAGTCAGTCCTCACGGTGGTGGCCGCCAACGGCCCACGTCAACCGCGCCTCAGCGCGCCCTGTCCGAAGGACACCCACCCGTGAACATCTACGAATTTCTGCCCATCCGCCTGCTCGTCGAGGCCGCCTACACGGTGGTCACGGGGATCAGCGAAATTCTCGAACCCCTCGCCGGCGGCCTCAGCGCCGCCCTAGCCGTCATCGTGCTCACCGTCCTCGTCCGCGCCGTGCTCATCCCCGTCGGCGTGTCCCAGGTCAGGGCAGGCATCACACGAAAACGACTGGCCCCGAAGATCAGCGACTTGCAGAAGAAATACAAAGACAAGCCCGAACTCATGCAGCAGAAGCTCATGGAGCTGTACAAGGAGGAGAACGCCTCCCCTTTCGCCGGGTGCCTTCCGGTGCTCGCGCAGATGCCCGTGCTCATGGCGGTGTATGGTCTCTTCATAAATGCGACGATCGGCGGGCACGCCAATGAGCTGCTCGGGCATACGCTCTTCGGCCTGCCGCTCAACACGAGCTTCGTCAAACTGCTCGGCGCCGGCGATCTGACCGGCACCGCGATCACGGTCTACCTCATCCTCGTCGTGCTCATCGCCGTCGTCGCCGGTTTCTCCCGGCACCTGCTCACCCCGGCCACGCCCGAGACCCCGGCTGCTGCTCCGGCGAAGAATGGAGGAGATGCTCCGGCGGTGCCGGATCTGTCGGGGGTGATGAAGACGCTGAGCTTCATGCCCTTCCTCACTGCGATCTTCGCACTCTTCGTCCCCTTGGCCGCGGCGCTCTACCTGGCGACGACGACCACGTGGACGCTCTGCGAACGACTTGTCCTCAACCGGGTTCTGGGCGCGAACGAGCCGCAGCCGGCGACGAACACCCGCGTCGCCGACTGAGTCCGACGAGCGAAATCGGGCACATGAGCACGAAAGAGCCCGGGGCGAAGGATCGGAATCCTTCGCCCCGGGCTCCGCATCGACGGCCGGCGCAGGGCCGCCTCGCTGATCAGGCGACGATCGGCTCCGGTCGGGTGCCGGCCACGACCTTGAGAGCACCGTCGACGACGGTGGCACGCACGGTGCCGCCCTCTTCGACCGCCTCGGTGACGAGGAGATCGGCGATGCGGTCGTCGAGCTCGCGCTGGATCGCGCGACGCAGCGGACGGGCACCGAACTCGGGTTCGTAGCCTTCATCGGCGAGCCAGTCGAGAGCCTCGGCCGAGACGTCGAGGGCGATGCCCTGAGCCTCGAGACGCTGCTTCGACGCAGCGAGCTGGTGAACGACGATGGAGCGCAGCTGCTCGCGATCGAGCCGCGAGAACATCACGGTGTCATCGATGCGGTTGATGAACTCCGGCCGCATGAACTCCTTGAGCCGGCCCATGACCTTGGCCTTGAGATCCTTCTCCGCATCCCCGGCGGTACCGGAGGCGAAGCCCAGCGGAGTGCCGGACATGAACTCGGAGCCGAGGTTCGAGGTCATGATGATCACGGTGTTGCGGAAGTCGACCGTGCGGCCCTGACCGTCGGTGAGACGTCCGTCGTCGAGGACCTGCAGCAGCAGGTTGAACGCATCCGGGTGGGCCTTTTCGACCTCGTCGAGCAGGATGACCGAATACGGGCGGCGGCGGACCTTCTCCGTCAGCTGACCGGCCTCGTCGTAGCCGACGTAGCCGGGAGGAGCACCGACGAGACGCGACACCGTGTGGCGTTCGCCGAACTCGCTCATATCGAAGCGGATCATGGCCGACTCGTCGTCGAACAGGGTCTGTGCCAGAGCCTTCGCCAGCTCGGTCTTGCCGACACCGGTGGGGCCGAGGAAGAGGAAGCTGCCGATCGGCCGGTTGGGATCGGCCATGCCCGTCTGGCTGCGGCGGATGGCACGCGACACGGCGGTCACGGCCTCGTCCTGACCGATCACACGGTCGTGGAGGACCTCTTCCATGTTCGCCAGACGCATCTTCTGGCTCTGCGTCATCCGTGCTGCCGGGATTCCGGTGGCGCGGGAGACCACATGAGCGATCTCCTGCTCACCGATGATCGCCTCGGCGGCAGCCGTCTTCGCGGCCTGCGCGTCCGGGTTCTCGGCGGATCCGATACGGGCGGCCACCTCGTTGATCTCATCGCGGACACGACCGGCGCGCTCGTAGTCCTCGACCTCGATCGCGGACTTCTTCTCCGCTTCGAGCTCGGAGAGCTTGAGCTTGAGCGCGTCGATGTCGACGCCGGGACCGCGCCCCAGCGACATCCGGGCACCGGCCTGGTCGATGAGGTCGATGGCCTTGTCCGGCAGGAACCGGTCGGTGATGTAGCGGTTCGACAGCTCCACGGCGGCCCGGACCGCCTCGGCGGTGTAGGTGACCTCGTGGAACTCTGCGTAGCGGTCCTTGAGTCCGTCGATGATCGTCACCGCGTCCTCGACGCTCGGCTCGCCCACGGTCACCGGCTGGAAGCGGCGTTCGAGAGCCGAATCCTTCTCGATGGTGCGGTACTCCTTGAGCGTGGTCGCGCCGATCATGTGCAGATCGCCGCGGGCCAGTCGCGGTTTGAGGATGTTTCCGGCATCCATCGAGTTCGCTTCGCCGTTGCCGCCGGCACCGACGAGGGTGTGGAGTTCATCGACGAAGACGATCATGTCTCCGTCGTCGGCGATCTCGTTCAGTGCTCCGGTCAGGCGCTCCTCGAAATCACCGCGGTAGCGGGTGCCCGCGAGCATTCCGGGCATATCGAGAGCGATGATGCGCTTGCCCTGCAGCTGCTTGGGCACCTCACCCGAGTGGATGGCCTGTGCGAGGCCTTCAGCGACCGCGGTCTTGCCGACGCCGGCTTCACCGAGGAGGACCGGGTTGTTCTTCGTCCGGCGAGCGAGGATCTCGATCGTCTGCTCGATCTCCTGCGAACGGCCGATGACGGGATCGAGCTTGCCTTCGGCGGCGAGTTCGGTGAGGTCGGTGCCGAACTTCTCCAACACGGATTCCTGACCGTCCTCACCCTCGGCGTCCTGACCGGGGTGCATGCCTCCGGCTTCGGCCGCCTCGGCACCGGCCTGCAGGGCTGCCTGCGTGACTCCCGCCTGCGCGAGGATCCGACCGGCGGGCATCTCCTGATTGAGCACGAAGGCGAAGAACATGTGCTCCGGATCGATGTAGGTCGACCCGAAGGCCCGCGCCACCTGATAGGCGTCGAGCAGAGCGCGCTGGGCCGAACCGGTCAGTGTGGGCGTGGAATCCGCCCCGGTGTCGGTACTGGCCGGAAGGCGCTCTTCGATCGCATGGGCGATGAGCTCGGGGTCCGCACCCGCCTGACGCACCGCGGAGATTCCGGGTTCGGAATCGACCATGGTGCGCAGGATATGGAGTGCGTCGACCTCAGACTGGCCGTGACGCCCTGCGAACTCCGCAGCCGCTTCGATGACTTCATGGCTGCGCTTGCTCAGCAGTCGGTTGATGTCGACGGAACGGCCTCTGCGGGCTCCGGTCTGTCCCTGGAGGAAACGAGCGAGGAACTCGTCGAACGAGTCTCCGCCCGAGCCTGCGGGTCCGAAGAATGTGGCCAAAGCTGACCTCCTCTTTCAAAGTTGAGCGTATACGACTCAATCAACAGGCTGAGGGTCGTTGTTATTCCCGAGGAGGCTGAGGCCGCCGTCACACGCAACGGCGGGCATGCGTGCGGTCAGCCCTTCGACGGCCACCCGTTGGGTTCGCAGCCCTGCAGACCCTTCGTCTGCTGCTGCATGAGTGGGGCGGTCTGGCCCGGGCCGGGGCAGGATTCGTGGCCGTGGCCGAGCGCGTGACCGACCTCGTGGTTGATGAGGTACTGCCTGTACTGGACGATGTCGTCGAATTCGTCCGTGGCAGAGACCCAGCGTTTGGCGTTGAGGATGACGTTGGGCCCGTTGCGGCACGAGAGCTTGCCCAGGGTACGCAGGGGCAGACACATCTCGTCGACGGTGTCGGGGCTGGCGATGGAGATCATCGTGTCCTGGCCCTCGTCGACGAGCTCGATGGAGACGGCGTCGATGTCCTGCCAGCCGCGCTCGTCCTGCAGGGTCTTGATGATGAAGTCCCCTGCCTGGTCGACGTCGATGGGCAGGTTGTCTTCGACGCGCAGTGCGACCTTGAAGGTTGTGCCGTCGTCACGGTTGGGCCCGGCCTCCTCTTTCGGCCGGTCCCATTTCCCGCCGCCGTGCGTGTCGATATCGGCTTCGCTGACTCCTGCCGCACCGGCGTCGTCGACGCTCGCGGTCTCGGTGGGCGTGGGCGACTCCGTCGGTTCGCCGCTCGGCTTGTCACCGGCTTCACCGCTCGGGTCAGACGATGCGACCTGTGTTTCGGCCGCATGCGGAGTCGGTCGGGTCTCGTCTTCGGCTGCGGGTGCGCAGGCGCTCAGCCCGATGAGCAGCCAGGCAGCGGCAAGGGAGGTCAGGGCGCGGAGGCGTGGGCGGGAGACGATGCGGGTTCGACTGAGCACGCCTGCGAGTCTAGCCGCATCACGCGGCGCTGCGGCGGGTGAACTGCCGGTTTTCGGTGATGTCAGAACTCGAGGACGCCGGCGGGGCCGCGCAGACGCGCCCGCAGACGGCAGTCGGGCCCCTCGACCACCGTGGTGTCACCGGCGCCGAGCTCCTCGAGCACCTGCCGCGCCGCCTCGGGCTCCGGGGATTCCACGCGGAATTCGAGCAGCTCGAGGGCGGGCAGGCCCGCCTCGGCGGGGTGGACGGATTCGCCCCAGTCGATGAGGAACGGCTGCGCACCCTCCTGCGGCAGCGGGGAGCGCGTGGTCAGTCGCCATTCGAGGCGGTCCCCCTCGGCGGTGTCGCGGGCCATGTCCTGGACTTCACCGAAGTCGATTCCGGCGGTGTTCGCGGCCGCGATCTTTGCGAGGAACGCCGGCGGGTGGATGGCCCAGGTCTGCAGGGTCGGCTCTGTGGCCAGATGTGCGTCGAGCGGCAGGGTGCCGTCGACGGCCGGCTCCTGCTGCGGGTCGGGGCCGAGGATCTCGAGGTAGGTGTGCGCTCCTTCCGGCCAGCCCGCAGGGGCGAGTCCGAGGAGGAAGTTCGCCGTCCCCCGCCCCGGGTGTGAGCCGCCGGGAACTGCGCGCAGCCCCGTGGCCGCCTCCACGGCAGCGACCCCGGCCTCGAGGTCGGGCACCGTGATGATGAGGTGGTCGAGTTCAGCGGGAATGGTGTTCAGAGCGTCCATGATCCACCCGGACCTTTCAGATGAGCGTGTAGGCCCTCAGTCTCCCCCTCTTCGGCATCGAGGGCAATGATGTCGAGGGCGCAGCCGAAGAAGTCGAGGACCACGCCGAGGCGGACGCGCGGTTCCCGTGACCCGGCAGCAGCCGTGACGGGTTCACATCGCCGTCCGCCGACTTCACTCCGAGTAGAGCCCTGATTGCTCAACACACTCGTGAAGATCAGGAATGGCGATGACCAAATGATCGAAGTTCGAATTGCTCAACATGTCTCAATATTAAGCCCCGAATTGACGGCGATTACACGGATGAGATTAACTCGAGGCATGCACATCCACTTCGGGCTCAGCGCCGGACACTGCCTCTGCCTGCCTTCAATGGCACCCGCAATGTCCGCATATTGTTGAACTATCCTACTCAGTTCTCTCAGTTCCATCCCACTTGCCCGAAGGACGTCTTCAATGACGGATCACCGTCTCTCCACCAACGCGCGTCTGACTCAGCGCCACCTCGACCGCCGCTCGGTTCTCAGCCTCGGTCTCGGTTTCGGCACTCTGCTCACCCTCAGCGCCTGCACTCCGCACGACTCCAGCTCCCTGGCTGACGGCGAACCCGTACGCGGTGGGGTGCTCACTTACTTCGAACCCCAGACCTGGACGCTGCTCTACCCGCCGTCGGTCGGCTTCTACCCCAACGGCGGAATCATGAACAACATCTCCGCGAGGCTGCTGTGGCAGGATCCGGAGACCCTCGAGCTGCATCCGTGGCTGGCCACCGAACTGCCGGAGACGAATGCCGACGCGACGGCCTATACGTTCACCATCCGTGAGGGCGTGACCTACTCGGACGGTTCGCCGCTGACACCTGAGAATGTGGCGAAGAACTTCGACCTCTTCGGTCGCGGCGACGAAGCACGCACGCTGCCGGTGTCCGAGCAGATCTCGAATTACGAGCGCAGCGAGGTCCTCGACGAGCATCGGGTTCGGTTCCACTTCTCGGCGCCCTCCCCGGGTTTCGCGCAGGCGACGTCGACGATGAACGCGGGACTGCTCGCAGATTCCACTCTCGCACTCGACGCCGACGGATTCGGCCCGGGCGGAGCCACGCAGATCCACACCTGCGGCCCCTTCCACATCACGGCGGAGACCATCGGCACGAAGCTCTCCGTCCGTGTCCGCGAAGACTACGACTGGGCACCCCCGCCCCTGAAGCATCAGGGGCGTGCCCACCTCGACGGCATCGACTTTCTGACCAACAACGAATACTCCGTCCGCATCGGTGCCGTGCTCTCGGGACAGGCCGACGGCGTCCGCGACGTCCAGGCCCCCGATGAGTCCCGCGTGACCGAACAGGGGCTGCGCCTCTATGCGAAGGCGACGAACGGAATCAACAACAGCATCAACTTCCGGTTCCGCCACGACCTGCTGGCCGATATCGACGTCCGTCGGGCACTGATCGCCGCCATCGACCGACAGGAGATCGTCGACAAGCTCTTCACCCCGAACTACCCGCTGGCCACGGGCCTGCTGGCCAAGGGCGCAATGGGCTACACCGATCAGTCGGGTTCCTGGGAGTTCGACCCGGACAGGGCCGACCGCCTCCTCGACAAGGCCGGGTGGAGCGAACGCAACGGACAGGGCTACCGCATCAAGGACGGGCAGCCGCTGGCTCTGACGGTGAATATCGCACTGCCGCAGCCGCGGTCGAACGAAGTGCAGACCCTCATCCAACAGCAGCTGCGCCGAGTCGGTGTGCGCCTGTCGATCAACCCCGGGGACCAATCGAAGCAGACTCTCGACGCTCTCGAACTCGACACCGTGCAGATCTACCATTCGATGGTCGCCCGCGCCGATTTCGACAATCTGCGCTCGAACTACTCCTCGGTCAACCGCGACGTCTTCCTCAACGGAGTCGACCGCACGGACGCCGAGGACGATTCGGTCGATGCGAAGATCGACGAACTCCTCGAAGAGTTGGCATCCGAACCGGATCATAAGCAACGACAGCAGGCCGCCGAGGCGGTCCAGAACCACCTCGTCGACCAGGCCTATGTGCTGCCGTTCTTCGAAGAGCCTCAGGTCTTCGCATTCCGCCGCCGTGTCCACGGCTTCACCACCGAACCCGTCGGACGTCCCGATTTCTACAGCACCTGGCTGGCAGGAGAGAAATGATCCTCGACACCCGCTACCTCATCCTCCGCCTGGGCCAAGCGGTCCTGGTGCTGCTGCTCGCGTTCACCGCGGCGTTCATCCTGCTCAGCCTCATCCCCGGCGACGGAGTCACCGCCCGCTTCGCCGACCCCGCACTGGGCCTGTCCCCCGACCAGATCGCCGAGATCCGTGAGGCCACCGGCGCCGACGACTCCTGGTTCGGCAAATACCTCACCAGCATCACCGGTTTCCTCACCGGGGACTTCGGCTATTCGGTCCAGACCGGTGCAGCCGTGTCGACGATCATCGCGGCGGCTCTGCCGTCGACAGCGGTGCTCGCGGCCTCCGGGTTCGTCACCGCCCTCGTCCTCGCCGTCGTCATCGCCGTCTTCGCGACCTTCGGCCCGGCCACCGGTCCGGGCGCACGAATGCGTCGGATCCTCGACTCGGTGCCCAGCCTCTTCATCTCCATCCCCGTGTTCTGGCTCGGAATCCTGCTCATCCAGGTCTTCTCCTTCCAGCTCGGTCTCGTCTCCGTCGTCGACCCCGGCCCCGCCGAGGCGCTCGTGCTGCCGACCCTGACCGTGGCGGTTCCGCTCTCGGCCCCGATCGCTCAGGTGCTCATCCGTTCCATCACGGAGGTGCAGGCCTCCGGATTCGTCAAGGTCACCACCGCAAAGGGCGCCTCCGAACTGTGGATCCTCGTCCACACCGTCGCCCGCAACGCGGTGCTGCCGGGACTGACGATCATCGGACTCGTCTTCGGTGAGCTCGTCGCCGGGGCCGTGGTCACCGAGACCGTGTTCGGCCGCAACGGCATCGGACTCATCACCGCCCAGGCCGTCACTCACCGGGACAATCCGATCCTGCTGGCTGTCGTCTCACTCGCCACCTTCGGCTACGTCATCATCAATCTGGCAGTCGACCTCCTCTACCCCGTCATCGACGTGCGACTGCGCACCAAACGCAGCGCCGCCTCGGCGGGCAGATCCCTGCGCAGCCACGACGAACCCACACGTCGGGCGCTGACGGCGACCGCCGCCAGCGTCGGAGTCGACCTCGACTGGGATGATGAGACGAAGGAGAAGAACTCATGAGCATCGCCGACGTCTTCACCCGCGGCCAGGGCTATCGAGAGCAGAGCAGCCAAGGCCAGGGCACGAGCCCGAAACGCACACGCGCACGCGGCGGCCGGGCACGCGTCGCGCTCACCCCGGCCACCATCGCCTCCGGACTGGTGCTGCTCATCGCCATCGCCTGGGCGCTGGTCCCCGGCCTCTTCACCCATTTCGACCCCAACGACGGAGGAGACACGCCCGCCCTGCTGGCCCCGAGCCTCGAGCATTGGTTCGGCACCGACCAGACCGGTCGAGACGCCTTCACCCGCGTCGTCTACGGCGCCTCCCAGTCCCTGCTCGCCGCACTCGTAGCCGTCGGGGTCGGGCTGATCGTCGGCACCGCGATCGGGCTCATCGCCGGCACCAGGCGCGGATTCGTCGACGATGTGCTCATGCGGTTCGTCGACGTGCTGCTGTCCATTCCCGCGATCCTGCTCAGCCTCTCGATCGTCGTCGTCCTCGGCTTCGGCACGATCAACGCAGCCATCGCCGTCGGAGTCACCGCCATCGCCCAGTTCGCCCGTCTCGCCCGGTCACAGGCGGTGCAGATCAACACGAGCGACTTCGTGGCCGCAGCCTACGGATCCGGCGGCACGTTCTTCTCCGTCCTGGCCCGCCACATCCTCCCGAACTCGATCTCTCCCGTGCTGTCCCTGGCGGTGCTCCAGGTCGGTTCGGCGATCCTCCAGATCTCCACGCTCGGATTCCTCGGCTACGGCACCCCGCCGCCCACACCGGAATGGGGTCTCATCATCGCCGAGGGCCGCAACTTCGTTGCCACCGCCTGGTGGTTGACCGTGCTGCCCGGCCTCGTGGTCATGGCCATCGTGCTCGCCACCCACCAGATCGGCAACACCCTGCGAAAGGTGACATCATGACCGACTCCTCACTGCTGCGCATCGACGGCCTGTCCATCGACTACACCCACCGAGGCGGCTCCGCGGCCCCGGCTGTGAGCAACCTCGATCTCGTAGTCCGTCCCGGTTCGATGACCGCCGTGGTCGGGGAATCCGGATCGGGGAAGTCGACGACGGCGAACGCCGTCATCGGTCTCCTCCCACCTTCGGCGCTGGTCACGGCCGGGCGGATCCGCCTCGGCGAGGTTGATCTGCTCAGTCTGGGCGCCTCCGGTTGGCGCGGTGTGCGCGGTTCCCAGATCGGCTATGTCCCACAGGATCCCGGGTCATCGCTCAATCCGCTGCAGACCGTCGGGAAGTCCGTCGCCGAGGCGCTGCACATCCACCGCCGGGCCAACCGCGCCGAGGCTCGCGCCCAGGTCATCGAACTGCTGGCCCGGGTCGGCATCGACCAGCCGGAGAAGCGGGCCGATCAGTTCCCGCACGAGCTCTCGGGCGGGATGCGGCAGCGTGTGCTCATCGCCGCTGCCATCGCGCTGCGCCCGCGCCTGCTCATCGCCGACGAACCCACCTCCGCGCTCGACGTCACCGTGCAGAAACAGGTCCTCGAACTCCTCGACGAACTGCGCGCCGAGACCGGGATGGGCATCCTCTTCATCACCCATGATCTCGCCGTCGCCGGCGAACGCGCCGACGAGGTCGTGGTCATGCAGGGCGGACGCATCGTCGAATCGGGTCGGGCCGGTCGGGTCTTCTCCGACCCGGCCACCGAGTACACCTCGCGCCTCATCTCCGACGCTCCCGCGCTGCAGACGAAGGCTAGTCCTCCCCGCGCCGAGGCGACCACTCAGTCCGCAG
Source organism: Brevibacterium limosum (assembly GCF_011617705.1). Lineage (NCBI taxonomy): Bacteria > Bacillati > Actinomycetota > Actinomycetes > Micrococcales > Brevibacteriaceae > Brevibacterium > Brevibacterium limosum. The sequence goes on from NZ_CP050154.1 coordinate 3,186,964, forward strand.
ACCCATTCGTCTCCGTCGAATCACTCACCCACATCTTCGACCGAACCGGTGATCAGATCACCGGCGTCGACGGTGTGGACTTCACGGTCGCGCGCGGGACCACGCACGGTCTCGTCGGCGAATCGGGTTCGGGCAAGACGACCACGGGCAAGGCTCTGACCGGGCTCCTCACACCGCAGTCCGGAAATGTGCGCATCGGTGACTTCGACGCCGCCGAGCTCGGACGCGGTCGTCCCTCACGGCAGCGGCTGCGGGAGTTCCGGCGCACCGTGCAACTGGTGCATCAGAACCCGTTCTCCGCGCTCGATCCCAAGCACTCCGTCCGCTCGACCCTGACCGAGCCTCTGCGCAACTTCCGCCTCGGCGACCGTGCTTCCCGGCCAGGTCTCGTCGCCGAAGCGATGGATCGGGTGGCGCTGCCGAACGACTTCCTCGACCGGCGTCCGGCAGAGCTCTCCGGCGGCCAGCTGCAGCGGGTCGCGATCGCCCGCGCCCTCATCGTCGAGCCCGAACTGGTCGTCTTCGACGAAGCGGTCTCCGCCCTCGACGTGACCGTGCAGGCGCAGATCCTGACCCTGCTCGACCGGCTGCAGAGGGAGCTCGGTCTGACCTACGTCTTCATCACCCATGACCTCGCCGTCGTCCGTCAGATCGCTGATACGGTGTCCGTGATGTCGCAAGGGCACCTCGTCGACGACGGTGCGACCGAAGAGATCTTCACCCGCCCGCGCTCGGCCTATACACGCACTCTGCTCGAGGCGATCCCCCGTCCCGCGACGCTGTCGACGGTTGCAGCGCCTGCGCACATTCGACCGGCAACCCCGACCCTGCTCACCGCAGCAGCAGAAAGCTGAGAACCATGACCCCTCAACCCACCGGCACCCAGGCGACCGGCACTGCCACGACCGAGCCGAAGCTCGGATTCTTCACCCGCCTGCTCGAGGACGCCCCAGCCGCGCAGCGCTACCGCTTCGCCCTCGAACAGATCGAGACGGCCGAGGACTTCGGCTTCCATTCCGCGTGGGTCGCCCAACACCACTTCTCCGCGGCAGAGGGCGGGCTGCCGTCCCCGCTCGTCTTCCTCTCCCACGCCGCTGCACGCACCAGTCGCATCTCGCTGGGCACGGCGATCATCACCCTGCCGATGGAGAATGCGGTGCGCGTGGCCGAAGACGCCGCCGTCGTCGACGAGCTCGCCGCCGGGCGCCTCGAGATCGGCCTCGGCTCAGGTGGGAATCCGAAGTCCTTCCCGGCCTTCGGCACGAGCTTCGCTGACCGCCGCGAGGCCTTCGCCGAGAACCTCACGACCCTGCGCACACTGTTCGCCGGCGACCGGCTGCCCACCGACCACCGCCTCTACCCTGCCCCTGGAACGGAGCGTCCGAGCCTTGACCGGCGACTGTGGCAGGCGACCTTCTCCTCGGGCGGAGCCGGAGCGGCCGGCGCTGCCGGGGACGGACTCATGCTCTCGCGGACTCAGCCGCGCCCACAGGACGATCCGGGGGCTCGCCTCGACGAGGTGCAGCTGCCCGTCATCGACACCTATCTCTCACAGCTGCCGGGCGGAGTCGAACCGCGCATCCTCGCCTCCCGCACCGCCGTGGTCGCCGATGTCGCGGACCTGCCGCGGCTGCGCGAGATCACCGAACCCGCGCTGCGGGCCGAGGCCGACCGCCTCGTCGGCTATGACACCTCCGGGCTCAGCCTCGATGAGCTCCTCGTCGCCACCGACACCTATCTCGGCACCCCCGAGCAGGTGAGCGAACGGCTGCGCCATGACCGGGTGCTCGACCGGGCCACGGATGTCAGCTTCCAAGTGCATTCTGTACCGGCGACGAACGAGACCGCTCTGCGCTCGATCGAACTGCTGGCTACCGAGGTGGCCCCGGCGCTGGGGTTCGCCGTGACCAAGGAGCGGGTGCACTGAGATGGCCGATATCATCAACCTCCTCGCTGGGATCGCGACGAAGGATCCTCTCGATGCCCTCCGCGATCACCGGGCGCAGGCGAAGGAGAATGCGCAGCGCAGCTTCGAGGCCCTGCTCGAGCCCGCAGATCCGCGAGGTGTGAGCTTCCGGGACCGCTATGCCGTGTCCGCGTTCACCGCCGGCCTCCTCGGTGCCCCCGTCGCCGAGGAGTTCTACCGTGACCTGCTCCGTGACGAGGACGAGGCCGCCTCCTGGACGATCGCCGAACTCCTCGACGACGCGCTCCTCGAACTTGACTCGCGGTCTTCTGTCCGCGGCCCCTACGGCACCTTCGAATCTGCGGCGCTGGCCGAGGAGAACGTGACCGGTCCCTGGCTGAGCCTCGGCGAGAAGTCCATCGAGGTGCTCGGTCCGCTGCTGGCCGCCGGCCTCGAGTTCGCGCACATGCTGCTCCTTCATCCGCGCGATGCTCGGCCCGAGCATCTGGCGCTGCTGCTCGCTGCGGGCTGGGACGAGGACGGAATCGTCACCCTCGCCCAGCTCGTCTCCTTCCTCAACTTCCAGATCCGCATCAGCACCGGCCTTGCGGCTCTGGCCCACGCTCCGGCGGCAGCCGGCCCTCCGGCCGCGGACGAGGTTCCGTCGACCGATGACGGTGCGGCCGCCTCGGCGCAGCACTCCCTCGTCTCTTCGAAAGGGGGCGAGGCACTGGAGACGGTGGGCGAGCGGGTGAGCACCTACCCTGATCTGGCTCGTCCCGAGCTGTTCCAGCAGTCGGGACTCGGGTGGGTGCCCTGGATCGCGCCCGTCGCCGAGTCGGACCTCAGCGATGCGCAGTCAGATGCACTCATCGAGGCAGGACGGGCGAAGAACCCCTACTTCCGGCTGCTCGCAAGAGATCCGGCCGCGCTCAAGGCACGAACCCTGACCGACTTCGACATCTTCTTCAACACGACCGATGGTCTGGGGCGGGCCGAACGCGAACTCGCGGCGACAGCGGCCTCACGCCTCAACGGATGCCTGTTCTGCGCCTCGATCCATTCGCACCGTGCCACCGAGGAATCCGGGCGTCGGGAGGTCGTCCAGCGCCTCCTCGATGAGCCCATCGGCGCGAAATCCGATCTCGGCGACCCGCTCTGGAATGCCGTTGTCGATGCCTCGGCAGCACTCACCCTGACCCCGCAGGCCTTCGGCCCGCACCATGTCAGCGCGCTGCGCGAGGTCGGCCTTGAGGACGGGGACATCATCGACGTGCTGGGCTGCGCGGCATTCTTCAACTGGGCCAACCGCCTCATGCTCTCCCTGGGCGAACCTGAGGTGCTGATGCCGGGGAAATGACGGTCTCCACTGTGGTGCGGTGACTACATACCTTCTGCAGCAGCGATCGATCCACGGCGTTCTGCGGAAAACGCCGTGGATCGACCACACAATCGCGCAGGGGTCGCGTCGGTCACGCGGGAGCTTCAGGCGACGTCCATGAGCGTCGAGCGGATGATGAAGCGGTTTCCCGTCGGTGATTCGACGCTGAAGCCGCTGCCGCGGCCTGGCACCACATCGATCGTCAGATGCGTGTGCTTCCAGTACTCGAACTGCTCGACCGACATCCAGAAGTCCAGCCCGGCCTTCTCGGCAGCGTCGATGGGCAGTTCGAAATGTCCGAGCAGCACATCGGCGTCCGAGGTGAGGAAGTCGCCTTCGGGGAAGCACATGGGCGACGAGCCGTCACAGCAGCCGCCGGACTGGTGGAACATGAGCTGTCCGTGTTTGTCGACGAGGCCGGCAAGCAGGTCGATGGCGGCCTGAGTCATCGCCACCCGCGATTTCTCTTCGCCCTCGATCGTCGGTGTCGATTCGAGGGCGACTGTTTCGGCTGTTTCACTCATCAGAAGAATCCTTGTGCACTTTCGGAGTAGCTGACCAGCAGGTTCTTCGTCTGCTGGTAGTGGTCGAGCATCATCTTGTGGTTCTCACGTCCGATGCCCGAGGATTTGTATCCGCCGAACGCGGCGTGGGCCGGGTAGGCGTGATAGTTGTTCACCCACACACGACCGGCTTGGATGTCGCGCCCGGCCCGGTAGGCAGTGTTGCCGGTGCGGGCCCAGACTCCGGCGCCGAGGCCGTAGAGGGTGTCGTTGGCGATGGCGATCGCGTCGTCGTAGTCGGAGAACGAGGTCAGCGCCACTACGGGCCCGAAGATCTCCTCCTGGAACACGCGCATCGCATTCGTGCCCTTGAAGATCGTCGGCTGGATGTAGAACCCACCGGCGAGATCTCCGTCGAGTTCGGCCTTGTCGCCGCCGATGAGCACCTCGGCTCCTTCGTCCTTGCCGATCTTGAGGTAGGACATGATCTTCTCGAACTGATCATTCGAGGCCTGTGCGCCGACCTGGGTGTCGGTGTCGAGCGGGTTCCCCTGTTTGATCGAGCGGACGCGTTCGACGCCGGCGGCGACGAAGTCGTCGAAGATCGAGTCCTGGACGAGGGCACGCGACGGGCAGGTGCAGACCTCGCCCTGGTTGAGCGCGAACATCGCAAAGCCTTCGAGTGCTTTGTCACGGAAGCTGTCGTCGGCGGCCATAACGTCATCGAAGAAGATGTTCGGCGACTTGCCTCCCAGCTCCAGGGTTACCGGGATGATGTTCTGCGAGGCGTACTGCATGATCAGTCGGCCGGTCGTCGTCTCACCGGTGAACGCGACCTTGCGGATGCGTTTGTTCGACGCCAGCGGCTTGCCGGCTTCGACGCCGAAGCCGTTGATGATGTTGAGGACGCCCGGAGGCAGCAGGTCGCCGATGAGTTCGGCGAGGATGAGGATCGAGGTCGGGGTCTGCTCGGCCGGTTTGAGGACGACGCAGTTGCCGGCGGCGAGCGCCGGGGCGAGCTTCCACGTGGCCATGAGCAGCGGGAAGTTCCAGGGGATGATCTGACCGACCACGCCGAGGGGCTCATGGAAATGGTAGGCCACGGTGTCGTCGTCGATCTGTGAGATGCCGCCTTCCTGCGCCCGGATGGCTGAGGCGAAGTAGCGGAAGTGGTCGACGGCCAACGGCAGGTCTGCGGCCAGCGGCTCGCGGATTCCCTTGCCGTTGTCCCAGGTTTCGGCGACGGCGAGCATCTCGAGATTGGACTCGATGCGGTCAGCGATCTTCAACAGGACGTTCGAACGTTCGGCGACCGAAGTCTTGCCCCAGGCCGGCGCCGCCGCCCAGGCGGCATCGACGGCGGTCTCGACATCGTCAGCGGTGGAGCTGGGAATCTCGGTGAAGACCTGCCCGGTGACGGGGGTGATGTTCTCGAAGTAGTTGCCGTCCTTCGGCGGCACCCACTCCCCTCCGATGTAATTCTCATAACGGGGCTTGAACGTGACGAGCGCGCCGTCGGTACCGGGTGCTGAGTAGACTGCCATGACACTCCTTCGTGTGAGTCCGTCCGCTCGGATTGTTCTGTCACGTCCGGTGCACTGACCGGTGCTCGCCGAGTCGATGGACAGCGTCCTCTCACCTTAGGCCGGACCGCCCGCAAGGACAATAGTTCGATGGGTCTCGGCGGGAAGTTCACCAGAGAGCCGAACGGTACCCTTAATGTGGCGCTTCGCGTCTCAGCACGAGATGATCGAACCATTTGACGGTAAGGAACCTCTGAACGATATTCGGCGAGCGGCGGCTCTCTCGATATCAGGGCTGTCGATCGCTTGGACGTGCAGGTGAGGTTCCGTGCTGTTGCCCGAATTCCCGCAGCGGCCGATCTCTTGGCCGATCTGCACCTTCTGGCCCGGTCGAACCTGAGCGCTGCCTCGCTGCAGATGGCACAGAGCCACGATTCCACCGGAGCTCCTGACCATGACGTGGTTCCCGGCAAGCGCCCACCACCCCGCTGCAGCACGCCTGTGCTGAGTCAGCGCATAGCCGAGCGAGGGCAGACCCCGATAGGCACGATGATCGAGTTCGGAATCGTGGACGGTCATCACGGTGCCATCAGTCGGGGCGAGCACGGGCCGGCCGAAGCCCGTGAAATTCTCCGGAGGTTCGGACCGGAACAGCGATCCGAGGGTGAACGCCGCCGAACGCCCTGCGGCGTCGACCGGTACGAAGTCGATGCTGAACGAGGTCGCGAACATCGTCGTACCGTGACTCGGTACGCGATCGGCTGGGCTGTTCTGTACCAGCCATCGGCCGGTGAAGGGGAAGTCCAGGTCGAGACCAGCAGCTTCCGTCGGATCCGTCATCGTGCGAGTCCGGTCTGCCGAATGGCAGCGTAGAGAACCATATCCCTGTGTTCCCCGCCGATCATCTGATGCCTGGCCAGCACACCTTCTCGCACGTACCCGGCGTTTTCTGCCGTCCGCAGCGACGCGACATTCCACGACTCGATGTGCAACGCGACTCTGCGCAGACCAGGAACCGTCCATGCGAACTCGGTCAGCAGTGCCAGCGCTTCACTCGCAAAGCCCTGATTCCTCCGCGAAGGAACGATAGCGTACCCGGCGGTCGCGCGCCCCTCTCCCAGCTCCTTCAGCCACAGTCCGCAATGACCGATGGCGCCGTCATCTGCTCGAATGGCTATCGCGAACGAGAAACCGGCTCCCTCGGGATGCCTCATCTGCTGTCGTCTCACCCATGCCTTCGCCTCACACTCCGTCGCACAGCTCGGCAACGACCCCGTCAGAGACACGTAGGGATCGGTCGAGAGCTCACGCGCCATGGCACTGTCTCGCATTTCCACGGGTCGCAGGCGAAGTCGTCCGCGAACGGGCGAAGTCGCCGGCCACGGCGGAAAGACGGGCCCAGTCATACCAACGCCTTGACTATGATCAGGCACGGTGTGCCCTCGCCCCACAGCTCTGTCTCCTCGAGGGGGAGGAAGCCCGTCTTCTCGCAGAAGTGTCGCGTCCGCGCATAGTTCGGATCCTCCTTCGACGGTCCGAGAGTCTTCACCTGCAGCAGCTTCGCTCCACGAGCCCGAACACATCCTCGGGTACCGCCTCGTCGCGGTTGGCCGTCCAGCCAGACTCTGTCATGAAGCACATCATAGGTGGGAGGCCGGGCCGCCGACACCCGTTGCTAGACTCGCCACCATGAGCGAGCCCGACTCCCCCGTCCTTCGTCTGATCCCCTATCTCGCGGCGATTTCTGCCGCGATCTTCGCGGGGTTGGCCATGGCCGGAACCGGAGAGAGCAACCTGCTTGTCACTCTGGTCGCAGCAGGAGCCGGATACTTCGGCGCACATTACCTCGTCAAGCTCATCATTCACGTCATCGTCACCCGCTTCGACACCGGCGATCACGACGACCAGAGCTGACGTTCTCTCCGCCGCCCCTACCTCTTTGCCTGCGCAGGCACGACGACCTTGCGGATGATGATCAGCGCCGAGGCGGCCACCGGCACCGCAACCACCGCACCGAGCACACCGCCCAAGGTTCCACCGGCGATCGCGGCGATGATGACGAGGGCTCCGGGCACGTCGACCGCTGCGTTCATGATCCGCGGGCTGAGCAGATACGCCTCGACCTGCATGTACACGAGGTAGTAGATGCCGGCAGTGATGCCCAGCCCGGGCGAGACCATCAGACACGACGCGGTGATGATGATCGCGCCCGTGATCGGGCCGACCAGAGGGATGAGCGATGCCAGGAACGCCACGAACGCCAACAGCGCCGGCAGCGGGGCACCGATGATGGTCAGTAAGATCGCCGAGCACACGCCGTTGACGACACCCAAGGACACCTGCCCGAGGACGTAACGCCCGATGGAACGGGTGACCTCCTCGGTGACGGATTCGACGGTCGGCCGCGATGAGGCCGCGACCAGGGAGAACATCGCGGACTTGATCGTCGGCATGGACACCGCGAAGTAGATGGTGAGGATGACGACGATGATCACACCGGTGAGGAAGCTTAAGATCCCCGCTCCGATCGACACGACCCCGCCGCCGAGGGAGAGCACATTCTTCGGATCCGAGGCCCAATCCGCGATATTCGCAAACACCGCATCGACGTCGATCGCGCCGGTGAACTGCTTCTCGAGTTCCGTCACCCACCCGGTCGTCGCGAGGTTCGCCACGATCCCGGGCAGATCCGCGATGAACGTCTGGATCTGACTGATCACGGCCGGGGCGATGAGCAGCGCGACGCCGACGACGATGAGGATGAAGGCCACGACGACGATGAGCACGGCCAGTGACCGCGGCACCTTGCGATCGACGAGCCACTGCACGATCGGCTCGAGACCGAGGGCGAGGAACAGCGCCAAGCCGATATAGATGATCACGGTCGCCACGGACTGCAGCGCCGCCATCACGGCGATCGCCAACCCCACACCCAAGGCCCCGGTGAACCCGAGCCGGAATGCGCTGTTGAGTGTGAGGGACTCGCCTCGCCCAGTGCCCATGGAAACCAGTGTAACCAGCGATCATGCGCTGGTCGCCTCACTCACGTTAGGATCGGAGCGAGACCCCAACCGCAGAGAAAGTGAATCGTCGAGAATGAGCGCAGATCCGAACAGCATCGATGTCTGGGAAGCGTTCCTCGACCCGCAGACCGACTATTCGCTGCCCGACTTCGCCGCGGTCACCCCGGCGACGCTGCTGACCGCGGTTCGCACGGCCACCGATTTCGCCCGCGCCGAGGTGGCTGCGATCATCGCAGACGACGCCGAGTCCACGTTCTTCTCCACCACCGTGAGATTCGAATCCGCGTCCGTGCCGATGACCCGTATCGCCTCTGTGGCCGCAGCCATCGAATCGAATCATCTGCGTCCCGAACTCACCGACGCCGTCTCCGAGGTGTGGGAGCTCCTGTCGGCTACCCAGACAGAGATCCTGCTGAACGTCGACCTCTTCCACCGCATCGAACAGGTCTCGGTCGCCGACCTCAACCCGGAGGACAAACGTCAGCACGAGCTCACCATCGAACTCTTCGTGCGTGCGGGAGCCCGCCTCGGCGAGGAGGAACGGGAGCAGATGGCCACGATCGCGGCCGAACTGACCACCCTTGAGAACTCCTTCTCCCGCGCTCTGCAGCTCGATACGCGCGAACTGGCCGTCCACCTCAGCGAGGCCGAGTCCCTGGCGGGGATGAACGACGACCAGATCGCGGCGGCAGCGAATCGAGCGGCCGATCGCGGTGTCGACGGCTATCTGCTGCCGCTGAACAACTTCACCCAGCAGATCGTCCTCGAATCCCTCAGCACGGCACAGACCCGTCGGCACGTGCTGAATAACTCGATGGCGCGCGGATCCCGCGGCGGCGACGGCGACACCCGCACCCAGGTCGCCGACACCACGGCACTGCGTGCGCTCAAGGCGCACCTGCTCGGATATCCCTCCTACTCTTCCTTCGCCATCGACAACCAGACCGCAGGCAACCCCGACGCGGCAGCCGATATCGTCTCCTCCCTCATCAATCCCGCGAACGCCCAACTCGACGAGGAGCTTGCGCAGGTCAAGGAGCGCTACGGCCTCGAGACGGTCGCAGCCGAAGACGTCAAGTACTACCTTGCGAAGTTCCGCGCCGACGAATTCGGCATCGACCCCGACGAGGTGGCCAAGTACTTCGAGTTCGACACCGTCCTCACCGAGGGCGTCTTCCGCGCGGCCACCGGCCTCTACGGAATCACCTTCGCCCCCTACGAAGGGGTCACCGCCTGGCATGAGGACGTCCGCGCCTATGAGGTCACCGACGTCACCGAGCGGCACTTGGGGCTCGTGCTCATCGACCCGTACTCCAGGGATACGAAACGAGGCGGAGCATGGATGGACCAGCTGGTTCCGGCCTCCCGCCTGACCGGGCTGCTGCCGGTCGTCACCCTCTCACTCAATCTCGCCAAGCCCGGCCCGGGTCGGCCCACCCTGCTCAATCCGACCGAACTGACGACGTTCTTCCACGAGTTCGGTCACGTCCTCCACGGGCTCTTCGCGAACTCCACCTACCCGTCGACGGCGGGCACCGCGGTCCCGCGCGACTATGTCGAATTCCCGTCCCAGCTCAATGAGATGTGGCGCTTCCATCCCCAGGTCCTCCCCCACTTCGCCAAGCATGTCGACACGGGTGAGCCGATGCCGGCCGAACTCGTCGATGCGCTCATCGCCAGCGACAGGTTCGGGCAGGGCTTCGACACGATCGAATACCTCGCCGCGGCCATGCTCGACCTGTCCTGGCATTCGCTCGAGGCCGGGGACCACATCACCGAGGTGCTGTCCTTCGAATCCGAGGTGCTCGCCGCAGCCGGCTTCTCCCCGCTCGTGCCGCCGCGCTACCGGTCGACGTACTTCGGGCACGTCTTCGCCTCCGGCTATGCGGCCGGCTATTACTCCTACCTCTACTCCGAGGTCATCGCCGCCTGGGTCAGCGAATGGTTCGAGGAGCAGGGCGGACTGAACCGGGAAGCCGGAGAGGCCTTCCGCGAGGCGATCCTCGCGCCGGGCTATTCGGTCGACCCGATGGCCGCGATCGAACGCTTCTTCGGCACTCGCCCGGATGTCGCACCGCTGCTGCGCCGCCGCGGTCTCGCCGAACCCGTCACCGAGGAGGACGGCGAGGCCGAGGCGGCCACGGCCGAGTCCGAGCCCGGAGCCGCCTCGGCGAAATGGGACAATCCCAACCACGAGGCGGTCGCCGCCGATCTCACGTCCGCCGGCATCGAGCCGCGCATCGAGGTCTTCACCGAGGCGACACCGAATGCTGCGACGGCGGCCGAGGCTTTGGGCATCGAGGTCGGGGCGATCGCGAACAGCCTCATCTTCTCCGCGGGCGGCTCCCCTGTGCTCATCATGGCATCGGGTGCCCACCGGGTCGACACCGCACACGTCGCCGAACTCATCGGCGTCGATTCGCTCGACCGGGCGCCGAAGGAACTCGTTCGGGAGGCGACCGGGCAGGTCATCGGCGGAGTCGCACCGTGCGGTCACCCGAGCCCGATTCCCACCTATGTCGATGTGTCGCTGAAGGATTATCCTGTTCTCTGGGCCGGCGCGGGGACACCGAATTCGATGGTGCCCCTGACGTACGAGCAGCTGCTCACGGTCACCAGAGGAAAGGAAATCACCGTTGTCGCAGAAGAGTCCTGAGGCGGAGCCCGGGCGCTCCGAGGCTGAGTCTGGGCAGCCGGGTCGCACCACCGATCCGGCGCACACCACCTCGGCTGCCCGCTTCGCAGCCTTCGCCTCCTCCCGGGGCCGCTACTATGCGGTCTTCCTCGCCGTGTTCTGCGCGGTGCTCATCATCTCGAACATCTCGGCCACGAAGGTCATCGGCTTCGGCCCCATCGTCACCGACGGCGGCGCATTCCTCTTCCCCATCGCGTACATCCTCGGCGATGTGATCAGCGAGGTGTACGGCTTCAAAGCCGCCCGCAAGGCTGTGATCACCGGTTTCGGCCTGCAGATCCTGGCGACCTTCGTGTTCTGGCTCGTGCTCATCTCCCCTCCCGGCCCCGGTTACGAGAATCAGGAGGCCTTCGCCGCCGTGCTCGGCTTCTACCCGCGCATCGTCGCGGCCTCCCTCGTCGGCTACTTCGTCGGCCAGCTGCTCAATTCGTGGGTGCTCGTAGCGGTGAAGAAGCGGATGGGCGAGTCGAAGCTGTGGGTCCGCCTGCTCACGTCGACAGGCGTCGGCGAGTTCGTCGACACCCTGCTCTTCTGCATCATCGCCTTCGCCGGAGTCATCCCGGGGCTCGACTTCATCAACTACATCATCGTCGGCTTCGTCTACAAGGTCGCCGTCGAGATCATCTTCCTGCCCGTGACCTACCGCGTCATCAAGCTCGTCAAGCGCCACGAACCCAGTTACGAGCTCGACGCCGCCGACGCCGGTCGCTGACAGACGCCGGTCGCTGACTCCGCCCGCCTGTGCTCGCGGTGCCGCTCCCGCCGCATTCCGCCAGCCGTCGACCGCTCAGGTCCCGCGAAAATCGAAAGAGTCGTCGCCGGCGACGTGTTTTTCGAGTTTCGCGTGACTTGAGGCGCTGGAGGCCCGCTGGCCGCGGCCTGAGCTACTTCGAGTAGTAGCGGCCGAGGACCTCGCCTTCGAGCTCGTCGAAGCGGCCGTCGATCATCGCCTGCCGGATCTCATCGACGAGCGAGACGACGAAGTGTTCGTTGTGGATCGTGCACAGGGTGGAGAAGAGCATCTCCTTCGCCTTGTACAGGTGCCGCAGGTACGCCCGCGAGTAGTTCTCGCAGGTGTAGCACGAGCAGTCCGGAGCCAGGGGTCCGAAGTCGCGGCGGTACTTCGCGCCGGTGAGGTTGTACCGGCCGTCCCGGGTGTAGATCGCGGCGTTGCGGGCCACGCGGGAGGGTGAGACGCAGTCGAAGGTGTCCGCGCCGGTCTTGATCGATTCGAACAGGTCGTCGGGTTCGGAGATGCCCAGCAGGTGCCGCGGCTTGTTCTCCGGCAGCTCCTCGCACACCCAGCGGATGATGATGCCGAGGTTCTCCTTCTCCAACGCCCCGCCGATGCCGAAGCCGTCGAAGTCCATGGCGCCGAGATCCCGCGCGGCCTTGCGCCGCAGATCTTCGTACTGCGCACCCTGCAGCACCCCGAAGAGCGCCTGATACGGCCGATGCGAACGCTCCTCGGTGAGCCGGAAGTGCTCCTCGACGCAGCGCATCGCCCACAGCCGGGTCCGCTCAACCGACTCCTCCTGATAGCCGCGGGTGTTGATGAGTGTGGTCAGCTCGTCGAAGGCGAACATGATGTCGGCGCCGAGTTCGTGCTGCACCCGCATCGAGATCTCCGGAGTGAAGCGGTGCATCGACCCGTCGAGATGCGACTTGAACGTCACCCCGTCCTCGTCGACGTTCGACAGCCGCTCCTTGCCCACGGCCACGAGCTCGTCGCTGCGCTCGCCCGCGGCCTCCATCGAGATGACCTTCTTGAACCCCGAGCCGAGGCTCATCACCTGGAATCCCCCGGAGTCGGTGAACGTCGGTCCCGGCCAGTTCATGAACCTGCCCAAGCCGCCGGCCTCGTCGATGAGGTCAGATCCGGGCTGCAGGTACAGGTGGTAGGCGTTGGCGAGCACCGCCTGTCCGCCGAGTTCGGCGACCTCGTCGGGGCGGACGGCCTTGACCGTGGCCTTCGTGCCGACGGGGATGAATGCGGGAGTCTGAATATCGCCGTGCGGAGTGCGGATGACGCCGGTGCGCCCGCCCGTGTCCATCCGGGTGCCCACCTCGAAGCCGAACTGCGAACGGTCGTTGATGGGCGTGGTCTCGGATGCCGCCGGGGATTGGTCTGTAGTCACCGGACAAGCTTAACTGGGACCATGACGTTCCCGCAGATGCTCGCCTCCGCCGAGGCGAGCCATCCCATCGTCCTCGACGGCGGTTTGGGCACCGCCGCCGAGGACCGCGGCATCGACCTCGACCATCACCTGTGGTCGGCCGAGCTCATTCGCACCGGCCCAGACACCCTCGCCGAGGTGCACGCCGCCTTCGCCTCCGCCGGTGCCCGCATCCTGACGACCGCGAGCTATCAGGCGACTCCGCTCGGCTTCGCCCGTGCCGGAATCAGTGCCGAGGAAGGCCACAGGATCATCGGTGAGAGCGTGCGGATCGCGCGCAGGGCTGCTGACCGCACTGCCGCTCCGGGCAGAGGCACCCTCGTCGCCGGGTCGGTCGGGCCCTATGGTGCCGCGCTCGGCGACGGTGCCGAGTACACCGGGGACTATCGACTGACTCCTGAGGAGTTCACCGCCTTCCATCGACCGCGCATCGCGGCCCTCGCCGAGGCGGGAGCGGATCTGCTCGCCGTCGAAACCCAGCCGCGCCTCGACGAGATCCGCGCGATCGTAGGGCTGGCCGAGGAGACCGGTCTTCCGGTCTGGGTGAGCGTGACTCTGCAGGACGGCACGGACACGGTCGCCCCGGCCCTGCCCGACGGCGGCTCCCTGGCCGACGTCGCGAAGGCGGCGGCCGCCTCGGCGTCGGTGCTGGCGATCGGGGTCAACTGCGTCCGGCCGTCCCTGGTGGCCCCCGCGCTCGAGGAGCTGTCGGCACACACGGCAATGCCGCTCATCGCCTACCCGAACTCGGGCGAGATCTACGACGCGGGTGCCATGGAATGGCGGGACGACCGCGCTGAAGCCGGGATCGGGTCATGGCCGGTGGCGGAGTGGACCCGCCTCGGCGCGCGGATCGTCGGCGGCTGCTGCCGGGTTCGACCGGACGACATCGCAGTGCTCAGTCACCGGGGCTGAGCGATCTTGGCCTCAGCCGAGCATCTTGCCCGGGTTGAGGATCCCCAACGGATCGACCGCCGCCTTGATCCCCGACTGCAGAGCCTGAGCACCGGCATCGAGCTCCCGCACCAACCAGTCCCTCTTCAGATACCCGACCCCGTGCTCACCGGTGATCGTTCCACCCAGATCCAGACCCAGCTGCATGATCTCGGCGAACGTCTCCTTCGCCTCGGCCACACTCGCCTCGTCCGAGGCATCGAAGAGCACACTCGGATGCATATTCCCATCCCCGGCATGACCGGCCGTGGCCACCTGAACCGCATGCCCGGCCGCGATCTCATCCAAACGGGCGAAGAACTCGCCGAGGCGGGACCGGGGCACGCACACATCATCGATGAGCTCTCCCCCGCCGATGCCGGCCACATACTTCTCCATCGCCGGGGACACGGCCCGACGAGCCGCGACGAACATCTCCGAATCCGCCGGATCCTCGGAGAAGAACACCTCATCGGCCCCCTGCTCGACAGCGATGGTCTCGAACTTCTCGAGTGCGGCGACACCGGCCGGGCCCGGGGCATCGGACTGGACGAGCAGGAGCGCCCCGGCACCATCGGGCAGGCCGAAATCCCCATAGGCATTGATCATCGCCGCCGTGCCTCCGTCCATGAGTTCGAGCATCGACGGCGCCGCACCGGAGGCCATGAACGCAGAGACCGTATGACCGGCCGACTCCATATCCGGAAAGATCCCGACGCCTGTCACCGGTGGCGCCAGCAGCGGTCTGAGCCCGAGGGTGATCTCGACGATGACGCCCAGAGTCCCCTCGGATCCCACGAACAGTCCCGCCAGGTCGAGACCGGCCACACCCTTCGCGGTCTGCCGGCCGAGCTTCGTCACGGTCCCATCGGCGAGCACCACGGTCAGTGCCCGCACATAGTCCTTCGTCACCCCGTACTTCACACAGCACATCCCGCCGGCGTTCGTGGCGACGTTCCCGCCGATCGTCGAGATCGCCACCGATCCCGGATCCGGCGGATACGACAGACCATGCCCGGCCAGCGCCTGCTTGAGGTCCTGGTTGATGACACCGGGTTGGACGCGGCAGGTCTGATCGACCTCGTCGATGTCGACGATCGCATTCAGCTTCGCCACATTGAGCAGGATCGCCCCGTCCGTGGCATTCGCCGCGCCCGACAGGCCCGTCCTCGCCCCCTGTGTGACGACCGGGATCCGATGCTCGGTGGCGAACCGCATCACCGCGACCACATCATCGACGCAAGCGGCACGCACCAGAGCCGACGCCTCACCGGCCGGACAGAACAGCGCCTTGTCCGACGAATAGGCATCGATGACGTCGCGGTCGGTGACCAGCGCCCCCGAACTCAGCTCGGCGGCGAGGCCGCCCAGATCCGCGCTCACCGTGGCATCCGCACTCATCGTCACAGCGACGCGGCGACCTTGAGCACGCGTTCGAGCGCCTCAGCAGGCCCGATGCTCACGCGCACGCCGCCCTGCAGACGACGCACGGCCACGGCCTGCTTCGCGCACTCGCCTTCGAAGGCGACAGCCGCCTCGGGGTCGAGAGCGATCCACACATAGTTGCCCTGAGCGTCGGGCACGGACAGACCCAGCTCTCGCAGATCGTGGGCGAACCGGTCACGCACCGCGGCGATCTCCTTGGCGCGCACAGCCACCTCGTCGACCCGGGACAGGGATTCCCGGGCCGCGGCCTGGGCGCCGGCGGTCACGGAGAACGGGGCGATGACCTGTCGCATCGCCGAAGCGATCTCGACGTCGGCGATGCCGAATCCCACTCGCAGACCGGCCAGACCGTGTGCCTTGGAGAAGGTCCTGGCGAGAACGAGATTCGGGTGCCTGCGCCTGGCCGTCAGGCCATCGACGGCCTCGGTCGCGAACTCCAGGTACGCCTCGTCGAGGACGACGATGACGTCGTCCGGCACCTCGGCGAGGAAGCCGTCGAGCTCGGCATCGGAGATCGTCGGGCCGGTCGGATTGTTCGGCGAGCACAGCAGCACGAGTCGGGTCGTGTCATCGATCGCCGCCGCCAGCCCGGCGAAATCGTGGCGACCGTCGTCGAGGAGGTCGACGGGGCGCTTCTGGGCACCCCGCGCCGAGGCGAGGATCGGGTACATCTCGAACGACGGCCACGGATAGACCACCGATGTGCGCGCCTCGAGGGTGATGTTCGTCAGCGCCGTGAGGACTTCGGAGGCACCGGCGCCGGGGACCACCTCGGCGGGTTCGACGTCGAGGTGGGAGGCGATATCGGCCACGAGCGCGGCCGCGGTGGGATCGGGGTAGTTCCCCGGGATCGCCGAGGCGGCTGCCATCGTTTCGATGACACCCGGCAGCGGCGGCAGGTGGTTCTCGTTCGAGGACAGTTTGTACGGGGTCAGGCCCGGTGATTCGACGGGAGGCTTGCCGGGAACATAGGGAGGGAATTCGGCGAGCGCGTCACGGAGCAGGAAACGTTTGGACATGTGCCCATAGTTGCACACCTTGTGGCGGGCGACACAGACCGTCTTGCCAAACCGTCCGAATGGTCGGATTCAAGTGGTCGGGACGGACGTCCATCCGCTGTGAGAATGCTCTCGCGACTGTCCGTTCCCTCCTCCCGGGTTACAGGTGGGCCGATGCCGGAGAGTATCCTGAGAGACGAATACATAAAGCCAGTGACGAGGAATGAGAGTCCAAATGCCCTCACCGCAGGAAAAGGTCGACGTCGTCTTGATCGGCGGCGGCATCATGAGCGCCACACTCGGTGCCATGTTGACCGAACTTCAGCCCGACTGGGACATCCGTGTCTACGAGAAGCTCGACTATGTGGCCACCGAGAGCTCGGACCCGTGGAACAACGCGGGCACCGGCCACGCCGCACTCTGCGAACTCAACTACACCCCCGAGGACTCCAACGGCGACATCGACCTGGAGAAGGCCTCGACGATCAATCAGCAGTTCCACCATTCGCGACAGTACTGGTCGCACCTCGTCGACACCGGTGTGCTGACCGATCCGAAGTCCTTCATCAACCCCATCGCCCACGTCAGCTACGGCCGCGGCGACAAGGGCCGTGACTACATCAAGCGCCGCTACGAGACGATGGTGCGCAACCCGCTGTTCGCCGATATGGAATACACCGACGACCCGGCGACTCAGGCCGAGTGGCTGCCGCTGATGTTCGAGGGCCGCGGACCGGGCCAGGTCAACGGCATCTCGCGGATCAAGCAGGGCACCGACGTCGACTTCGGTTCGCTGTCGGGTCAGCTGCTCAGCTATGTCGCCGACAAGGGTGCGACCGTACGCACCAGCCACCAGGTCACCGATCTCGAGCGCGCCTCCGACGGTTGGACTCTCACCGTCAAGGATCTGCTCTCGCACGAGTCTCACCGGATCGGCGCGAAGTTCGTCTTCGTCGGCGCAGGCGGCGGCGCCCTGCCGCTGCTGCAGAAGTCGGGCATCCCCGAGGGCCGCGGCTACGGCGGCTTCCCGGTCTCCGGAATCTTCCTGCGCACCGGCAACGAGGACCTCGTCGCCCGTCACCAGGCGAAGGTCTACGGTCAGGCGGCTCAGGGTGCTCCCCCGATGTCCGTTCCGCACCTCGACACCCGCGTCGTCGACGGCAAGGACTACCTCATGTTCGGCCCGTACGCCGGGTTCTCGCCGAAGTTCCTCAAGAAGGGTCGCTTCACCGACCTGCCGTTCTCCGTGCGCGGGAACAACCTCGCCACGATGCTCAACGTCGCCAAGGACAACACGGATCTCGTCACCTACCTGCTCGGTGAGCTGGCTGCGACGAAGAAGGCCCGCTTCGAGGCGATGCACCAGTTCATCCCGAACATCGACCCGTCCGACTGGGAGTTCATCCAGGCCGGTCAGCGCGTGCAGGTGATGAAGAAGGACCCGAAGAAGGGCGGTGTCCTCCAGTTCGGCACCGAGCTCATCTCCTCGGCCGACGGGTCGATCGCGGCTCTTCTCGGCGCCTCCCCGGGCGCGTCGACGGCCGTGCCGATCATGGTCAACCTGCTCAAGACCTGCTTCCCGCGTGAGTACGCAGGCTGGGAGAAGCACTTCAAGGACATGATCCCCTCGCTGGGCCGCGACCTCGTCGACGACGAGACCCTGCTCAAGGAGGTCTCCGAGTACACCTCGCGGACCCTCCAGCTGATCTGACGAATCAGCAAGACCTGAGCCTCGCTGCGAGCGAGGAGACAGCACGAAGCGGCTTGCCGGAATCACTTCCGGCAAGCCGCTTCTCTCCTTATGCCCGGCCCGACCTCAGAGGCTCAGAGCTCAGGGGCTCAGAGCTCGACTTGGCGATTGACGTCCTTGTACAGCAGGTAGCGGAAGCGTCCCGGCCCGCCCGCGTAGCAGGCCTGCGGACAGAATGCGCGCATGGAGATGAAGTCGCCCTCCTGCACCTCGACCCAGTCGCCGTTGAGGCGGTAGACGGCCTTGCCCTCGAGCACGTACAGCCCGTGCTCCATCTCGTGGGTCTCCGCGAACGGGATGACCGCCCCGGCTTCGAAGGTGACGATGTTGACGTGCATGTCGTAGGCGAGGTCGTCCGGGTCGAGCGGACGGGTCGTGCGCCAGCGCCCATCGGTGCCCGGCATCGGCGAGGGCTCGACATCGGCGTCGTTGCCGAACTTCGCCTCAGGGGTCAGCCCGGCCACGGGCTGATAGCGTTTGCGCACCCAATGGAAGCGGGCCGCCTCGGTGCCGGTGGACCTCGCCGACCACGACGAACCGGCGGGCAGGAACGCGAACCCACCGGGGGTCAGCGTGTGCGCGGTGCCTTCATGGGTGACCTCGAGCCGACCGGCCATGACGAAGAGGAATCCCTCGACCTCGGGCTGTGGCTCCGGCGCTTGCGCGCCGCCGCCGGGGGCGACTTCGAGGATCGTCTGCGAGAATGTCACCGCTCCCCCGGCCACGGGCTTGCTCAGCACCCACGACCGGGTCCCGGTCCACTCGGGCAGGTTCGAGGTGACGATATCGCGCAGCACTCCGCGCGGGATGACCGTATAGGCCTCGGTGACGAGGGCGCGGTCGGTGAGCAGATCGGACTGGGGCGGGTGCCCGCCGGTCGGGGCCCAGTAGGTGTACGGATCGGTCGTCGTCATGGATGGAGTCTCCTTCGGTCGGTGGTCAGTCTGCTCAGTCGAGCGAGCCGGTGCGGGCCAGCTGCCCGAGCTGGGTGAGGCTGAGGTTCGTCCGCGAGGTCACGAACTCCTCGGTGTGGGCTCCGCAGACGAGGCCCCGGTCGAGGTAGCGGGCGAGCGCCTTCGCTGTGGCGGGTTCGTCGAGGACGGTCGAATCCGCCTTGAACACGTAGTCGTGCAGGCGCTGAGCCGCCCGTGCCCCGCCTTCGCGGTAGAAGGCGAAGGTCGCTAAGAACCGGGTCGGCAGCTGGTGCGGGTGCAGATCCCAGCCCTGGTAGATCCCCCGCTTGAGGTGGCGGCGGACGAGTCCGGCGTGCAGTGCCCACGCGTGGTGGACCTCTGCGGGTTCGCCGAGCGGGAGGATGTTCGTCGACCCGTCGGAGAGGTGGACTCCGGTGCCGGCGACGGCGAGCATCATCTGGTTCTTCGCGAAATCGGCGACCGGATGGTCCATCGCCTGGTAGGCCGCGGCCACGCCCATCGATGCGGAATAGTCGTAGGTGCCGTAGTGCAGCGAGGTCACGCGCCCGGCTCCGGCCTGCAGCGCCGTCGCCAGCGGAACGGTGCCGTCGGCGGCGAGGACGAGCTGCGGGGTCTCGACCTGGATCTCGAAGGTGATCGTCCCCTCGCCGAGGTTGTGCTCGGCTTCCAGCGCACGGGAGGCGAGCACCATCGCCCGCACTTGGTCGACGGTGCTGACCTTCGGCAGGGTGAGCACGAGGTTGTCCGGCAGCTGACCGCCGGCCTCGATGAGTTCGGACAGGAACAGATCGAGAGTGCGCAGACCGCGTTCCCGGGTCGCTGACTCCATGCATTTGAAGCGGATGCCGACGAAGCCGGGGGCTCCCTTCTGGGTGCGGCCGGCCACCGCATCCCGGGCGGCCTGGGCGACCCAGCGGTCCTCGGTGTCATCGCCCTGGTCGCCGAATCCGTCCTCGAAGTCCAGGCGCAGGTCCTCGATCGGTTCGCGCTCGAGCTTCGCGGTGACCGCCTCGGCGAGGAGTTCGGCCTCCCTGGCCACCTGGTGGATGCTGGGCCCCTGGCCCGGGATCGCGGGACCGGTCTCCTTCCGGGCGGCGGTGATGACGCGTTCGGCCAGCTGGAGCATTCCGCCATGGGCCTCGACGCATTCGAGCGCCTGCTGCCCCCACCGATACGGCAGGTTCGCACTCGTGCGGTCGCCGGGCACATACACGGTGTGCACGGGTTGACGGACGTCGCGGTCGCCGGGATACGCGGTCGTCAGGAGCTCGTCCGTGTCCCCCAGCAGTGAGTCGATATCGGTCAGTGTTGATCGTTCCACTTTCACATCCTCTTTCTGTGCACGGGGTTCGACGGCGAGGCGGCGGCGCCCGGCCTGGCCTCATTGTCTCTCATTGTCCGCCGCCGGGCACGGAGACTCTCTGGGGTTTCAGGACGAGACCGCCGCGACCGCCTCGGCGACCTTCTTCGCGACCTCCGGATCGAACACGGAGGGGATGACATAGCCGGGGTGGAGTTCGTCCTCGGGGATGCACGAGGCGATCGCGTCGGCCGCGGCGACCATGATGTTCTCGTCGACATCGCGGGCTTCGGCGTCGAGGAGTCCGCGGAAGATCCCGGGGAAGGCGAGCACGTTGTTGATCTGGTTCGGGAAGTCGCTGCGGCCGGTGGCCACCACAGCCGCGTGCTCAGCCGCCTCGGCGGGGTCCACCTCGGGGTCGGGATTGGCCATGGCGAAGACCAGCGCACCGTCGTTCATCGCCGCGATATCGTCACCGCCCAGCACATTCGGGGCGGAGACGCCGATGAACGCGTCCGCGCCGACGACGGCTTCCTTGAGAGTGCCGGTGAAGCCCTCGGGATTCGTGTTCGCCTGCAGCCATCTCTTTTGCTCGGTGTCCACGCGCGAGTCCGGGCCGATCGCGCCGTCGCGGCCGCAGGCGATGATGTTCGCGGCGCCGGCGACCTGGAGGAGGCGGATGATGGCGTTGCCGGCCGCGCCGACTCCGGAGACGACGATGCGCAGATCCTCGATCTTCTTGTCCACGACCTTGAGCGCGTTCTTCAAGGCGGCGAGGGTGACGACGCCGGTGCCGTGCTGGTCGTCGTGGAAGACGGGGATATCGAGTTCGGCGCGCAGCCGGGCCTCGATCTCGAAGCAGCGCGGGGCGGCGATGTCCTCGAGGTTGATTCCGCCGTAGGCCGGGGCGATGGCCTTGCAGATCGAGATGATCTCCTCGGTGTCCTTCGTATCGAGAGCCACCGGCCAGGCGTCGACATCGGCGAACTGCTTGAACAGCACGGCCTTGCCCTCCATCACCGGCATGGCCGCCTCGGGGCCGATATCGCCGAGGCCGAGCACCGCGGTGCCGTCGGTGACCACGGCGACGGTGTTGCGTTTGATCGTCAGCCGGCGGGCATCCTCCTTGTTCTCCGCGATCGCCTTGCACACGCGTGCCACGCCGGGCGTGTAGGCGCGGGAGAGGTCGTCGCGGTTGCGCAGGGGAACCTTCGGGGCGGATTCGAGCTTCCCGCCGAGGTGGAGGAGGAAGGTCCGGTCCGAGACCTTGCGGACATCGACTCCGGGCAAAGCTTCGAGAGCGTCGGAGACCTCGTCGGCATGAGCGACGTCGCGGGTATCGGCGCTGACGTCGATGATGACCGCGTGCGGAGTGGACTCGACGACGTCGAGGGCGGTGACTGACGCACCGGCGGCGGCGGCCGCGGCGACGAGGTCGGAGGTCGTGGCCCTCCCGACCTCAGTGCCGACGCGCAGAGTGATGGAATATCCCGGGCTGGTGGCGACCATGAGCAATATCCTCCTTGATATCAAGTTTCCGTATTATGGTAACTAACTTTTGCCTAGTGGAAATTCTAGCTGGTGTCCGTGGATTCGGAAAGTTTCTTCCATTTCAGGACTAGACTGAACGGAGTTTCACCGCCGAGACTCCCCACAGATTAAGGAATATCGATGAGCAGCAACGACACCCCGGCGATCCGCCAGTCCAAGGGCGGTGTGCAGTCCGTCGAACGTGCGTTCGGACTGCTTGAGTGCATTGCGAACTCCGCGGGCTCGGCGACGCTGAGCCATATCGCCGCGGACGTCAACCTGCCCCTGCCGACGATCCACCGTCTGCTCAACACCCTGGTCAATCTCGGCGTGGTCCGACAGCTGCCCGATCGCGGATATGCGCTCGGGCCCGGGCTGGTCCGCCTCGGCGATATCGCCGGCTCGCAGCTCGGCGCGATCGCCCGTCCCTATCTGCGGGACCTCGTCGCCGAGCTCGGAGAGTCGGCGAATGTGGCCACGATGGACGGAGACATGGTCGTCTACGTCGATCAGGTCGCCTCGGAGCGGCAGATGCGGATGTTCACCGAGGTGGGACGCCGCGCGCACATGCACGCCACCGGGGTCGGCAAAGCCATCCTCGCGGGGCTCGAATCCGAGCAGGTCCGGCATATCGCCACCACCGCCGGCATGCCCACTCCCACGGAGTTCAGCATCGGAACGATCGGCGATCTCGAGGCCGAGCTGAGCCGCATCCGTGCGCGCGGCTATGCCATCGACGAGCAGGAGCAGGAGCTCGGGGTGCGCTGCTTCGCCATGGCCATCCCCGACGCCCCCGCCCCCTTGGCGATCTCCGTCTCCGGTCCGATCAGCCGCGTCGATCAGTCGTTCGCCGATCGCGCCGTACCCCTGCTCAAAGATGCGGCCGCCCGCATCTCCGCAGAGATGCAGAGCGGCCGCTGAACCTGCTCCCGTTGCTTCGAACCGGGTCAGGAGTCTCCGCCGGCCGTTCCCGAGGTGCCGGCATTGGCATCGCCCAGACGATAGCGTCGAGCCGCCTCGGCGGGAACGGATCGGTCGATCTCACCGCGCTTGGCGAGCAGCTGCAGGGTGCGCACGACCATCGAATGGGCGTCGATCTTGAAGTGCCGGCGGGCGGCGGCCCGAGTGTCGGAGAAGCCGAACCCGTCGGCGCCGAGGGTCGCGAAGTCGTGGTCCAGGTACGGCCGGATGAGGTCCGGCTGGGTGGAGTCGAAATCGCTCGTGGCCACGATCGGGCCAGGCTGTCCGTCCAGCTTCCGGCGCACATAGGGCACGCGTTCCGCGGTCTCGGCGTCACCGTCTGCGGCGGTCAGCTCCGCCGCTTCGCATTCGAGTCCGTCACGGCGCAGCTGCGCCCATGAGGTCACCGACCACACGGCGGCGTCGACGCCCCAATCGGCGGCGAGCAGGTCCCGGGCCTCGAGCGCCCAGGGCACGGCCACACCGGAAGCGAGCAGCTGCGCGTGCGGACGGTCGCCCGGAGCTGCCTCGGCGATGCGGTGGATGCCCTTGAGGATGCCCTCGACGTCGACGTCCTCGGGTTCGGCCGGCTGGAGCATCGGCTCGTTGTACACGGTCAGGTAGTACATGACATTGCGCTCGTCCTCGCCGAGGTCGTGCTCACCGTACATGCGGTGCAGACCGTCGCGGACGATGTGTCCGATCTCGTAGCCGTAGGCCGGATCATAGACGCGCACGGCCGGGTTCGTGGCCGCGAGCACCGGGGAATGCCCGTCGGCATGCTGCAGCCCCTCGCCGGTCAGAGTCGTCCGTCCGGCGGTGGCGCCGATGATGAACCCGCGCGTCATCTGGTCGCCGGCGGCCCAGAAGGCGTCTCCGGTGCGCTGGAACCCGAACATCGAGTAGAACACGTAGATCGGAATCATCGGTTCGCCGTGGGTGGAGTACGCGGTGCCCGCGGCGGTGAACCCGGCGGCGGCACCGGCCTCGTTGATGCCCACGTGGAGGAGCTGACCGGAAGTCGCCTCCTTGTACGAGAGGAACATCTCGCGGTCGACGGCGAGGTAGTTCTGCCCGTTCGGGTTGTAGATCTTCGCGGTCGGGAAGAACGCGTCGATGCCGAAGGTGCGGGCCTCATCGGGGATGATGGGCACGATCCGCTCGCCCAGCCCCTTCTCTCGCATGAGGTCCTTGAGCAGCCGGACGAAGGCCATGGTCGAGGCGGCCATCTGCTGGCCCGAACCCTTCTTCGTCTGCGCGAACGCCTTGTCGCTGGGAGCGGGCAGGGTGATCCGATTGTTTTCCGGCTTCCTCTCCGGCACGAATCCGCCGAGCTGGCGCCGCCGGTCGAGCATGTACCGGATCTCCTCGGAGTCCTGTCCCGGGTGATAGTAGGGCACCGCATACGGGTCCTCGTCGATGACCTTGTCGCTGATCGGGATGTCCATCCGGTCGCGGAAGGCCTTGACGTCGTCGGCGGTGAACTTCTTCATCTGGTGCGTGGCGTTGCGGGACTCGAACGTCGTGCCCAGGCCGTAGCCCTTGACGGTCTGCACGAGGATGACGGTCGGCTTGCCCTTGGTGTTCACGGCCTTCTGGTAGGCGGCGAAGACCTTGTGATAGTCGTGGCCGCCGCGCTTGAGGTTCCAGATGTCGTCATCGCTCAGGTGCTCGACGAGCCCCTTCGTCGCAGGTGTCCGACCGAAGAAGTTGTCGCGGATGAATCCGCCGGATTCGGCCTTGAAGGTCTGGTAGTCACCGTCGAGGGTCTCGTTCATGATCTTCACGAGGTCGCCGGTGCGGTCCTTGGCCAGCAGGTCGTCCCATTCGCGGCCCCACAGCACCTTGATGACGTCCCAGCCGGCGCCGGTGAAGGTCGCCTCGAGCTCCTGGACGATCTTGCCGTTTCCGCGCACGGGTCCGTCGAGACGCTGGAGGTTGCAGTTGATGACGAAGGTGAGATTGTCCAGCCCTTCGTTCGCGGCCAACTGCAGAGCGCCGCGCGATTCGGGTTCGTCCATCTCGCCGTCGCCGAGGAACGCCCACACCCGCTGATCCGAGGTGTCGGAGATGCCGCGGTTGTGGAGGTAGCGGTTCATCTGCGCCTGGTAGATCGCGTTGATCGGGCCCAGACCCATCGACACGGTCGGGAACTGCCAGAACTCCGGCATCAGCCGCGGGTGCGGATAGGAGCTCAGCCCGTGCGGGGCACGCGAGACCTCCTGCCGGAACCCGTCGAGGTCGGCCTCGGTCAGGCGGCCCTCGAGGAACGCCCTGGCGTACATTCCCGGTGAGGCATGGCCCTGGAAGAACACCTGATCGCCGCCGCCGGGATGGTCCTGACCGCGGAAGAAGTTGTTGAATCCGATTTCGTAGAGCGTGGCGGCGCCGGCGTAGGTGGAGATGTGCCCGCCCACGGAGATCTCGGGCCGCTGCGCGCGATGGACGAGCATGGCGGCGTTCCACCGCAGCCATCTGCGGAAGCGGCGCTCGACCTTCTCCTCGCCGGGATAGAACGGCTCCTGGTCAACGGGGATGGTGTTGACGTAGTCGGTGGTGGTGACCTTGGGCTGGGCGACGGAGTTCGTGGCCGCGCGAGCGCGCAGCGCCTCCATGATCTCGCCCGCGCGCTGGGTTCCGCGCGCGTCGACGAGGCCCTCCCAGGACTCGAGCCATTCATCGACCTCTTCGTCGGTGATTCCCCTCGGACTCGCCGAGGATGTGTCCTGTGTCATAACGGGGGTTTCCTTCTCGCAGGGTCCGGGCTCCCGGAACAGTACCCCGGGAGCCCGGAGATGGAAAGTCCTGTCTCAGCAGGTGATGTTCAGATCTCAGCAGAAGCCGGCGACCTGCGCCCACGCGTCCTTGTTCTCGTCGACGCCTTCGCGGGTGAAGGTGGCTTCGATGAGGCCGTAGGGGCGGTCGGCGACGATGAAGACCTCGTTCGGGTTCTCGAGGCCGAAGCGTTCGATGTCATAGAGGAAGTGGTGCTTGTTCGGGCAGGAGAAGCGGATCTCGTCGATCTCCGGCACGGCCTCGATGACCTTCTCGCCCATCTGGTAGAGCGTGTGCTGCAGGGCGTGGGAGAAGTGGTCGGTGAAGGAGTCGAGGATGATGTCCTTGACCTTGGTGTACACGGCTTCGAAGTCGAGTTCGGTGGTGTTGTAGATCCACCGCGTGGCGATATCCGTGGCCAGGATCCGGTCGTCGGTCTCCGGCAGCGTCGTGTACTTGTCCTTCGGATAGCCGACGAAGCCCGATTCCGTGGTCTTTAGCACGGTGAGTCCGTTGAAGCCGGAGATCAGCGTGTCCTTGTCGCCGTCGCGGGTGAACACGACGGTGCGGACCTCGGGGGCGGACTTGAAGAACGAATGCTGATGGTCGTTGATCCGATCCCAGCCGTATTCTTCGGCCTCCCAGCGTCCGCCGGTGACCCAGTCGAAACTCGACGTGAAATGGTCGGCCAGGCCCATGAGGAACTGTTCGGGCGAGCTCACGCCCAGCTCCTTGGCCTTCGCGAAGACCGTGTTCTTCTGAGTGTCGGTGGCGACGACGTGTTCGTTGTTGCCTTCGGTGTGGGCGGTCTCGAAGTCGCCCCACAGCTGCGAGGTGACGTTGAGATCGCGGATCTCGTGGCGGTCGCTGTCGCGGTAGACCCGCATGAGTCGGTTCTCCGCCTTGCCGTACTGGTTCGATGTCAGTCGGACCTTGCTCATTTTCTTCCTCCAGTTCGTCGGCGTGCGAGCCTCCGCACACCGTGACCATTCGATTGGCGAGGCCAGCCGGGACGAACCGGGCGGCTTCGGCGGTTTGTTGAGGATGGAGATCCTGCAGGGGGCCTGCTTCCCCTGATGGCGACTGCGGGTGCGGCTCAGCTGCCGCGGTAGGTGCTGTAGGCGAAGGGGCTGAGCAGCAGCGGAATGTGATAATGCGCCTGCCCGGCCTGGACGGTGAAGTCGATGGTGACCACCGGGTGGAAGTGATCGATCTCCCGGGCCGCGAAGTACTCGCCGGTGCCGAAGACGATCCGGTAGTCCCCCGGCTCGAGGTGGTCGGGGCCGAAGTCGGAGACTCTCCCGTTGTCATCGGTGCGGGCCGAGACGATGACCTCGTCCCCGGAGTGGAGAGTGACCTCGAGGTCGGCGGCCGGGGTGCCGACCATCGAGTCGAGTGCGTGGGCGGTGATGAAGCTCATGAGAGGATCCCTTCGAGTCTGAGTTCGGCGATCTGGATGAGCTGCTGCCCGACCTCGGCGGTCTCATCCTCTTCGGTGTTGTCCATGCGGCGCTGCAGTTCGGAGAGGATCTCCTCGGGGGTGCGACCGGCGGCGCGGATGAGGAACACGCGGTCGAAGCGGGCTTCGTAGGCGGCGTTCCCGGCGGCGAGCTGGGTCTGCACGTCTGCTTCGAGGGTGCCGAGGCCGGCCTGCTCGCGGCTCGAGTGGGCCGCCTCGGCGCTCTCCCCCGTCGCCTTCTCACCGATGCGCGGATGATGAGACATGGCCGCGTCGATCTCGGCGGTGGTCAGCGGTGCGGCGGCACGCGACGCGGCCGTGGCGGCGTCGAGGTCGGCCAGGGGGCGGGCGTCGACGACCGCGTCGATCCACCGGTCGACGTCGAGGCAGGGACGCAGAATTCCGCGGGCATCATCGGCTGGGAGTCGATTGAACTCGGCCAGGTCCACGGTGACCTCCTTGGCAGGCGCTGAATGACTTTCACGGTTCGGAATACCATTTCCGAACGACTGCTCCGAGTCTGCTGGGCGCCATCGGCAATGTCAAATTGCTCACACATTACTGTGGAAACTTTCTTCCGTATGGTGGATACTGGTCGTGTGGCAACCGCCGCACACCCGGCCATCGACGATGAGGTTGAATGAGTGCATGAGTCCGAATACGACAGATCAGACCCCGTCAATCGTCTGCGCCCCTGACTCCTTCAAGGGCTCAGCCTCCGCCCCTGCCGCCGCGGCCGCCATGGCCCGCGGCGCTCGGGCGGTCTTCCCCGGCGCACGGGTCACCGAGCTGCCCTTCGCCGACGGCGGGGAGGGCACGCTCGACGCCCTGCTGGCCGTATGGGGAACTCGGCCGCGCACCGTGGACACGGTCGATGCCCTGGGCAGGGCCGCCTCGGCGGCCTTCGGTCTGTCCCCCGACGGAACCACCGCGGTCATCGAGGCGGCCCAGGCCAATGGCCTGCCGCAGGTCTCGGACGTGGAGCTGCAGCCCGAACGCGCCGATACCTACGGCGTCGGACTGCTCGCGGCCGCGGCTCTCGACCTCGGAGTCGAGGAGATCCTGCTGTGCATCGGCGGCTCGGCGAGCACGGACGGCGGGACCGGAATACTGGCTGCCCTCGGTGCGCGCTTCGTCGACGCCGACGGCGATCCCGTCGCACCCGGCGGCGGTGGGCTGGCCGCGATCTCCGCGATCGACACCTCGGCGCTGGACCGGCGTGCCGCTGCGGTGCGGTGGCGCATCGCCGTCGATGTCGACAGTCCGCTCACCGGTCCCCGCGGGGCCGCTGCGGTCTTCGGCCCGCAGAAGGGAGCGGACGCTGACTCGGTGGCCCTCCTCGATTCCGGCCTCGGCCACTTGGCCGAGGTCCTCGCCGACACCTCTGCCGAGGCCGAGGCCCTGGCGGCGACGCCGGGGTTCGGGGCAGCCGGTGGGATACCGCTGGCACTGACGAGCCTGCTGGGCGCCGAGGTGCTGCCCGGATCGACGATGGTCGCCGAGGCCGTGGGACTGACCGCGGCTCTGGCCGACGCCGATTTCGTGCTCACCGGGGAGGGATCCTTCGATTCCCAATCCTTGGGCGGCAAGGTCGTCGCGGCCGTGCGGGATCATGCCCCCGCCTCGGCGAGAGTGATCGTCATCGCCGGTCGGGTCGGTCTGACCGCCGCGGAGTGCCGGGAGGCCGGAATCACGGCGGCACTGTCGATCGCACCGGGGCCGGCCGACCTTGCCGCCCTGTCCGAGCGCGCCGAAGCGCTCATCGAGGACACGGCCGCGCAGGCGTGCGCACTCGGCTCGCCGTCGGGCACACCATTTCAACGACGAAAGGACACACCATGACCACGACCACTCAGACTCAGCTCGCCGTCGGAGACATCGCTCCCGACTTCACACTCACCGACGCGGAGGGACGGGCCGTGTCGAAGGCCGACTATGCCGGCCGCAACGTCATCCTCTACTTCTACCCGAAGGCCGCCTCGCCGGGCTGCACGACGGAGGCCTGCGATTTCCGGGACAACCTCTCGGCGCTGTCGGCCGCCGGGTTCGAGGTCCTCGGGGTCTCCCCCGATGACACCGAGTCGCTCAAGGAATTCGCCGCCGAGGAGGGGCTGACGTTCTCGCTGCTCTCCGATCCCGGTGCGGCGGTCGCGAAGGCCTACGGCAGCTATGGGCAGAAGACGATCGGTGAGCACACCTTCCTGGGCACTCAGCGCTCGACCTTCGTCATCGGCGCCGACGGCACCCTCATCCACGCCGAGTACGACGTCGACGCTCGCGGCCACGTGGCCCGCCTCCGCACCCACCTCCTCCCCTAATTGCTACCTGACGGCGGCTCAGTAACCTCGCGCGAGGTTGCTGAGCCGCCGTCAGGTGGTTCTGAGCGGGATCATCCGGTGCGCAGACGGGCGGCGAGGATGCCGAGGATGCGTTCGAACGGCGCGGTGCGGAACAGATCGCCGAAGGTCAGGCGGATGATCTTGTAGCCCCTGGCCTCGAGGGCGGCTTCGCGCGCCTTCTCCGCAGCGATGCTCTCGCGGGGTGAGCGGCCGTCCATCGTGTACTTCTCGATCCCGTCGATCTCGATGATCAGTCGCGCATCGTGGTTGCAGAAGTCGACCCGGGCGATGACCTCGCCGAGGTGGCCGAAGAATTCGACCTGCGGCTCGAATCCGGTGATGCCGTGTTCGAAGAAGCGCACTGCCGCGATCGACTCCGAGGGGGCTTCGCGTCGGCCGTCGGTGAGGTCGAGCGCGCGCAGCACCGCCGCGTCTCCACGGGATTCGGGGCATTCCTCCAGCACCGCCTCGATGCGGAAACGACTGGTGCGACGCCGGCGGATCACCTCGTCGAACATCGGCACGGAGAGATCCGGCCCGTAGTCGCGGGCGATGTCGATGAGTGTGCGCTCCATCGTCGTCACGGCGTAGATGCCGACCATCCTCCGGTGCGCAGACGGGACTTCGCGGTTGCGCACATAGAGGTGGCGGTACTTGCGACTGACGTTCGGCCGGCACACCTCGACCCTCGTCTCGGCCGGATAGGAGATCGGCAGTCCGTGGATGAGAGCCGCCGACAGGTGTGAGAAGACCTCGCGCCCCTTCGTCACCCGCCATCGACCCGATGCTGTGTGGATCTTCTCCGCACGGGTGCGGATGAGGACTCTTAAGGGTTCGATCTCATCGCGCATATCGCCCTGGTGGCCGAACTCTTCGAAGACCTCTTCGCTCAGGGCCGCCCAGATGGTTTCGTGTCGTGCGTCGTCGCACGATCCCGTCGCCACGTAACGTCCGCGGGCGATGCGCGAGAGGCAGCATTTCTCTCCGCGCCGGACCTCGTCCTTGGTGAACCCCAGTCGGTAGAGCTTCTCGGTTGTCATACACAGATACATGACACCAAATTGCACCATTTGATATCAATAGGCAATAGCCGGAAACAAACTGTGGATAACTTCTCCCCAGAACTACCTGACGGCGGCCCAGCAACCTTGCGCGAGGTTGCTGGGCCGCCGTCAGGTAGTAATTCAGCGGGCGGTGAGGAGGTGGCCGGCGGGGGTCTCGAAGTCAACAGGGGCACCGCGCAGCAGCGTCTGGGTGACCCGACCGCGGACGGCTCGGGTGTCATACGCGCTGATCTGATTGCGGTGGTAGAGCTCCGCGGCCTGCACGGTCCACTCCTCATCGGGGGCGAATACGGCGAAGTCCGCGTCATTGCCCTCGGCGATCGCGCCTTTGCCCTCGACCCGGGCCACGGCCGCCGGTGCCGCCGACATCCAGCGGACCACCTCGGCGAGCTCGATTCCGCGCTTCGCGGCCTCGGTCCACACGAGCGAGAGCCCCAGCTGCAGGGACGAGATTCCGCCCCAGGCGGCACCGAAGTCGCCGGTGTCGAGCAGTTTGAGTTCTGCCGTCGAAGGCGAATGGTCAGAGACGATGCAGTCGATCGTGCCGTCGATGAGCCCCTGCCACAGTGCCTCCCGGTTCGATTCCTCGCGGATCGGCGGGCAGCACTTGTGCGTCGTCGCCCCGTCCGGGATCTCCTCGGCGGTGAAGACGAGGTAGTGCGGGCACGTCTCGACGGTGAGCTTGATGCCCTCGGCCTTGGCCGCGGCGATCTGGTCGAGCGCATCGGCCGAGGACAGGTGCAGGATGTGCGCCCGGGCCCCGGTCTCCCGAGCGGCGTCGATGACGCGGGCGATTGCGACGTTCTCTGCCTCGCGCGGTCGCGTGGCGAGGAAGTCGGCGAACTTCGGCCCCGAATTCTTCGGCGCCGACGACATCACCTCGTGATCCTCGGCATGGACGATGAGCATCCCGTCGAAGGAGGCGATCTCGGCCATGTCCGCGGCCATCTCCGCCGGCTCAAGCGGCGGGAACTCCTCGACGCCGGAGTCCTCGAGGAAGCATTTGAACCCGTACACCCCGGCCTCGTGCAATGGCCGCAGATCTGCGGTGTTGCCGGGGATCGCCCCGCCCCAGAACCCGACGTCGACGAAGGCCTTGGGCCCGGCGACCTCGCGCTTGGTCTCCAATGCCGCGACATCGACCGTCGGCGGCAGCGAGTTCAGCGGCATGTCGACGATCGTCGTCACGCCCCCGGCCGCGGCTGCGCGGGTGGCGCTGGCGAAGCCCTCCCACTCGGCGCGCCCGGGATCGTTGACATGGACATGGGAGTCGACGAGACCGGGCAGCAGCACCTGATCGTCGCCGACCTCGATGATCTCTGCCCCCACCGAGGCGGCCGTGTCCAGATCCTGTCCACCGCGGGCGATCTCGGCGATCCTTCCGTCCCGGACACCGAGCTGCACGGAGTCGATCCCGCCGGGAAGCAGTGCCTTCGCGGCATGGATGACCAGGTCGAAGCTGGCTTCTTTGCTCAAAATTCCTCCTCAGTCGCGCGGCTGTTCGGCCGGCGGATGCGGTGCGCAGCCTCGGCGCTGGACCGTCAACGGTATACCGTTCTAATCGTACTCGGACCAGCCTACTCGGCGGCAGCGAGTTCGCCCATCGGGCTCAACGCGCTCGGGGCGTCGGCCGGGGTCTGGGCGAGGGTCTCGAACTCGTTGATCTGATCGAGGGCGGTGCCCATCGAGATGTTCGTGACGCGTTCGAGGATGACCTCGACGACCACGGGCACCTGGTGCTCGTCCATGAGCTCCTTGGCCACGCGCAGGCCCTCGCCGATGAGTTCGGGGTCCTCGACCCGCAGCGCCTTGCATCCGAGCCCCTGGGCGACGGCCACATGGTCGACGCCGTAGCCGGACGATGCGGAACCGGCGGCGTTGATGTTCTCGAACGCCAGCGAGACCTCGAAGTCCATATCGAATCCGCGCTGTGACTGACGGATGAGGCCCAGATAGGAGTTGTTGACGACGACGTGGACATAGGGGATCTGGTGCTGGGCGCCGACGGCGAGCTCTTCGATCATGAACTGGAAGTCGTAGTCGCCCGACAGCGCCACGACGGTCTCGCCCGGTTTGGCCTGCGCCACGCCGAGCGCCGCCGGGCCGGTCCAGCCCAGGGGCCCGGCCTGGCCGGCGTTGATCCAGTGCCGGGGCCGGTAGACGTGCAGCATCTGGGCGCCGGCGATCTGGCTCAGCCCGATCGTCGAGACATAGGTGACGTCGCGGCCGAAGGCCTCGTTCATCTCCTGGTAGACCCGCTGCGGTTTGATCGGCACCTCGGTGAAGTTCGTCTTCCGATGCTCGGTCGACTTCCGTGCCGTGCATTCGGCGGCCCAATCGGTGAAGTCCGGCAGGGCCCGTTCACCCGATCGCCCGCGTGCGGCTGCCAGCAGAGCGTCGAGGGCTGCCCCGGCGTCGGATGCGACACCGAAGTCAGGGGCGAAGACGCGTCCGATCTGGGTGGGCTCGATGTCGATGTGGACGAATTTCCGACCCTTGCGGTACACGCCCAAGTCACCGGTGTGGCGGTTGGCCCACCGGTTGCCGATGCCGATGACAAGGTCGGATTCGAGGAAGGAGGCGTTGCCGTAGCGCACATGCGTCTGGATGCCGACCATGCCCGCGGCCAGCGGGTGGTCGTCGGCGATCGCGCCCCAGCCCATGAGCGTCGGTGAGACCGGGATGGAGGTGAGTTCGGCGAATTCGACGAGGCGGTCGGCGGCATCGGCATTGATGATTCCGCCGCCGGCGATGATGATCGGGTGCTCCGCCTCGGCGATGAGGTCGAGGATCTTCTCCGCCTGCGCCGAGGTCGCTGCCGGCTTCGCGGGTGGCAGCGGCTCGTAGGCGTCGATGTCGAATTCGATCTCGGTCTGCTGCACGTCGATGGGCAGGTCGATGAGCACGGGCCCGGGCCGGGCCGAGCGCATGAGCTGGAACGCGGACTGGAAGACGCCGGGCACCTGACCGGCTTCGAGCACGGTCTTGGCCATCTTCGTCACCGGCCCCGCGATGGAGGCGATGTCGACGGCCTGGAAGTCCTCCTTGTCGAGCACGGCGACGGGAGCCTGGCCGGTGATGCACAGGATCGGCTGGGAGTCGGCGGCCGCGGCGTAGAGGCCGGTGATCATATCGGTGCCGGCCGGCCCCGAGGTGCCCAGGCAGACTCCGATATTGCCGGGGGCGGCGCGGGTGTACCCGTCGGCCATGTGCGAGGCCCCTTCGACGTGGCGGGCCAGTGTGTGGCGGATTCCGCCGTGGGCCTTCATAGCCGAGTAGAGCGGGTTGATGGCTGCTCCCGGCAGCCCGAATGTCTCGGTGGCGCCTTCCTTTTCGAGGATGAGCACCGCGGCGTCGACTGCGCGCATGCGTGTCATTGTTCGTCCTTTGTTCGTGAGCCGGCGACGACGCTGTCGCCGGCTCGGTTCATGGTGGGATTCCCGTGCCGAGGCGGTCGTTCAGTTCTCGTTCTTGGCCGAGAGCTGCTCGACGACGGTGAAGAGACCGGAGTGGTCGAGTCCGCCGTTGCCCTGTTGGACGGTGGCGGCGACGAGCTGGGCGACGGTGGCCCCGAGCGGGATGGCCACACCTGCTTCGCGGGCGGCGGCGGTGACGATGCCCATGTCCTTGTGGTGCAGCTCGAGCCGGAATCCGGGGTCGAAGGAGCGATCGAGCATCTTCTGCCCCTTCTGATCGAGCACCTTGGATCCGGCCAGTCCTCCGCCGAGGACCTGCAACGCCGCACCGGTCTCGACTCCGTAGGCTTCGAGGAAGACGACGGCCTCGGCGAGCAGTCCGATATTGCCGGCGACCATGAGCTGATTCGCGGCCTTGACGGTCTGGCCGGCTCCCGCGGGGCCGACGAGGACGATGGTCTTGCCGACGGCGTCGAAGACGTCGCTCATCGCGTCGAAGTCGGCTTGGTCACCGCCGACCATGATGGACAGGACTCCGTCGATGGCGCCGGGCTCACCCCCGGAGACGGGAGCGTCGAGGGGTCTGAGTCCGGCGGCCTTGGCCCGATCGGCCAGTTCGGTGGCCACATCGGGACGGATGGTGGAGAAGTCGATCCAGGTGGCCCCGGCTGAGGCGTGAGCGAGGATGCCGTCGTCGCCGGTCAGCACGGCTTCGACGTCGGGTGAGTCGGGAACCATGGTGATGATGACATCGGCCCCGGCCACCGCCTCGGCGATGGTGGCGGCGGCACTGCCACCCGCCTCGGCGAGGGTGCCGGCCTTGGCCGGTGTGCGGTTGAAGCCGCGGACGTCGAACCCGGCAGTGACGAGGTTTTTGGCCATCGGCAGGCCCATGATGCCGAGTCCGATGAAAGCGATTGTCTTGGACATGGTGGGGTTTCCTTCGTGTCGGTGCGGAGTTTCAGGCGGTCTGGGTGGCTCGGTCGAGCCAGTCGAAGGCAGTGGCGCGGTCCTGTTTGTATTCCAGCGCCACGGACCCGGTGTAGCCGAGCGAGTACGCGCGGTCGATCCAGTCGCGCAGCGGCAGCGATCCGGTGCCGGGCGCCCCGCGGCCCTCGGCGTCGGCGATCTGGATGTGGCCGAAGTTCGCGGCGTCGGCTTCGATGACGGCGGGGACGTCGTCGCCGTTGACGTGCATGTGATAGAAGTCGGCGAGCACGGCGATGTTCTCGGGTCCGTGGGCACGGACTCGTCCGACCACCTCGGCGGCGTCGGCGTACCGCTTGAGCGGGTAGGCCTCGGCTCCGGAGACGGGTTCGACGAGGACGGTTCCGCCGATCTCGGCGACCTTTCCGGCGGCGAGCGCGAGGTTGGCTGCGGCCGTGGCGTCCTGTCCGGCCGCGTCCTGGCCGTCGGTGCGCAGTCCGTAGAGGGCGTTGAAGGCGCGGCAGCCGGTGCGGCGGCCGATCTCGACGACGATGGCGACGTTTGCGGCGAAGTCCTCCTCGGCGCCGATGATCGAGACCATTCCGCGATCGCCCGCGGCCATGTTCCCGGCCCAGAAGTTCAGGCCCTTGAGGGCGACCCCTGCGGAGTCGAGGGAGTCGATGAACTCATCGACCTCCGCCGAGGTGGGGCTCGGGTTCCCGTCGAAGGGCCACCAGAATTCGACTTCGTCGAAGCCGGCGTCCTTCGCGGCCTGGGCGCGTTCGAGGACGGGCAGCTCGGTGAGCAGGGTCGAGCAGTTGACGACGTAGCTGGTGGGTGAGGTGAAGGCCTGGGACATGGTGCTCTCCTTTGAGTTGCCGACAATTTCCGTATTGTGGAAGTGAGTTTCCATTTCGTGAAATCAGCATAGATCGCCTGCGGAGTCCTCGTCAAGACCTCCCCTCCCAAAACAACGTGACGGCGGCCCAGCAACCTCGCGCGAGGTTGCTGGGCCGCCGTCAGGTAGTAATTAGGAGTGGAGGGAGACGCCGTCGACCCAGACGTCCGCGATGTCGCCCGGGGTGCCCATGGCGAAGATCTTCGCCAAGGCGTCGCCGTCGTCGGCGGCGTGGCGAATGCCGACGTCCAAAGGCTGTCCCTCTGCCGGGCGGATGAGCACGGCGTCGAAGCGCTTGCCCTCGCTGAGCACGCCGACCTCATCGAGTTCGAGCGCTTCGGCCCCGGCAGAGGTCGCCAGGTGCAGCAGATGCGCGGAGGTCAAGGCCACTCCCCCGGCCGGATCGAGCTGCTGCATGAAGTACGACTGCACACCCTCCTTGAGCAGATTGAAGCCCGTGCCCGCCCCGACGTCGGTGCCCAGGGCCACCCGGACGCCGGCCTCGATGTGCCGGCGCAGCGGAAAGAAGCCGCTGGCCAGAGCCGAGTTCGAGGTCGGGCAGTGCGCGACCACCGACCCGGCTTCGGCCATCCGCGCCAGTTCCCGATCCTGCGGGTGGACGTTGTGCGCGAGCACGGTGCGCCGACCGACGAGTCCCGCCCGGTCGTACGTATCGAGATAATCACGAGCCTCCGGGTGGATCTGCGCGACCCCGGAGATCTCATCGACGTTCTCGTTCAGGTGCGAGGTCACCCAGATGCCCTGGTTCTCCTCCACGAGGCGGCCGCCGGCAGCCAGCAGCTCCGGTCCCGCGGAGAACGAGAATCGCGGGGTCACCGCGTAGCGCAGTCGTCCCTTGCCGTGCCACCGGTCGATGAGCGCTTGGCTCTCCTCGGTCGAACGCGCCACGTCGGTGAGCAGCGCATCGGGCAGGTTCCGGTCGCTCGTCACCAGCCCGGAGGTGATCCGCAGCCCCGACTTCTCGGCGGCGGCGAAGAAGATGTCCATGGCAGCCGCGAAGTGCGAACCGAAGACCATCGCCGAGGTGGTCCCCGCCGAGATCAGTCCCGTGAGGAATTCGCCGGCCACCGCCTCCGCGTAGGCGGGGTCTGCGAGTTTCGCCTCTTCGGGCAGGGCGCACTGGTCGAGCCAGTCGAGCAGCGGCCGTCCGAGATGGCCGATGGCCCGCACCTGCGGCAGGTGGACGTGGGTGTCGACGAGCCCGGGGATGAGCACACCGTCGCGGAGGTCGACGACCTCGGCGGCGGGGTGCGCGGACCGGGCGGTGTCGAAATCGGTGCGGGAGGTGATGAGTCCGTCGTCGACGACGAGGGCGACATCGGAGGCCGAGCGCAGCCGGCCCCCGGTGAATGGGTTGTCCGGCGTGTCGAAGACGCGAACGCGGTAGATGACCACAGTGGTTCTCCTTGGTTCAGTGACATGAGTCAGAGCAGAAAGTCAGTCAGCGGCGGCCTGTGCTCAGGCCATGCGGCCGAGCAGGTCGGCGGCGACGCTCACGGCGATCGTCGCGGGTGCCTTGCCCGGCAGTTCGGGCAGTCCGATCGGGCACCGGATGGTGTCGACGGCCTCGGGCTCGAAGCCTTCGGCGGCGAGGTTCCTGCGGAAGCGCTGCCATTTCGCGTTCGACCCGATGAGCCCGACCGAACCGAGGTCGCCGCGGGTCAGTGCCGCGGCACACAGATGCAGGTCCTCGGCATGGTCGTGGGTCATGATGACCACGTGCGCACCGGCCGGCAGCGCGGTGAGCACCTCTTCGCCGACGACGGCGAATTCGGAGCGGATGCGCGCGACCGGGGTCTCCAGCGCGTCGATCGCCTCGAGCTGCTCGGGCCGTGAATCGCTGACCGTGAGGTCGATATCGTGGCGGGCCAGGATCCGAGTGAGTTCGAGTCCGATGTTGCCGATGCCGAAGATCGCCACCGAGGCGGGCACGGGCAGGGGTTCGAACAGCATCGTGACCTCTCCGCCGCAGCATTGGCGACCGTACTTGGCCGGGGCCTTGTCGTTGAGCCGCAGGGTGAGCATCTCCGGGGCCTGCTGCCGCTCGGCGAGCAGTTCACGGGCTCGGGTGAGGGCCGTCATCTCGAGATTGCCCCCGCCGATGGTCCCGAACAGGTCATCGGCGGTGGCGATCATCTTCGCTCCCGCCTCGCGTGGGGCGTGCCCGCGCACCGCGGCGAGAGTGATGAGGACAGCCGGCACCCGAGCTGCGCGAAGCTCGGCCGCGGTGTCCATCCAGGTCATGACGGGACTCGCTGTCCTTCCCTCGCCGAGGCGGCCGCCTCCGAGTCCTGCCTGCGCGCTTCTTCGATCGCCCAGAACACCGCTTCGGGTGTGGCCGGGGATGCGAGATCGACGCTGTGGCCGGGGCGTGCGAAGGCGCCCACGGCTTCGCGCAGGGCTTCGCGGACGGAGAAGGCGAGCATGAGCGGGGGTTCGCCCACGGCCTTCGACCCGTACACGGCGCCTTCTTCATGCGCTTTGTCGAGGAAGGTGACGTTGAAGATCTCGGGGACTTCGGAGAAGCTCGGGATCTTGTATGTGCTCGCCGCCTGAGTGGCCAGGCGTCCCCGACTCGGCTTGTCGGATTCGTCCCAGCGCAGGTCTTCGAGCGTCAGCCAGCCGGCGCCCTGGATGAATCCGCCTTCGATCTGCCCGAGGTCGAGCAGCGGAGACAGGGAGTCTCCGACATCGTGGACGATGTCGACGCGGCGCAGAGTGTAGGAGCCGTCGAAGCGGTTGACTTCGACCTCGGACACGGCCGCCCCGTAGGCGAAGTACTTGAATGGCTCGCCCCGCATCTGCGACAGGTTCCAGTGCAGTCCCTCGGTGCGGTAGAACCCGGAGGCCGAGAGCTGGATGCGCTGGAAGTACGCGGTGTTGATCAGCTCCTCCCAGGTCACCGTCTTCGTCGAGGACAGTGCGGAGACGATTCCGCGGGAGATGCTGACCTCGTGGGCGGGTGCCCCGAGGATGCCCGCGGCGACCTGGCGCAGCCGCTCGAGGATCTGGTCGCAGGCGTTCTTCACCGCTCCGCCGTTGAGGTCGGATCCGGAGCTCGCCGCCGTCGCGGAGGTGTTGGGCACCTTGTCCGTGCGCGTCGGCGCGAGACGCACCGTCGACAGAGGCACGCCGAGGGTGGTGGCCGCGACCTGCAGCATCTTCTGGTGCAGTCCCTGCCCCATCTCGGTGCCGCCGTGGGTGACGAGGACGGAACCGTCCTTGTAAATGAGCACGAGTGCTCCGCCCTGGTTGAAGGCGGTGAGGTTGAACGAGATCCCGAACTTCACCGGGGTGATCGCCAATCCGCGTTTGAGGTGCTCGTGGCCTGCGTTGAACGCTTCGATCTCGAGTTCGCGGGCCTCGAGGTCGGATTGGGAGATGAGCTGATCCCAGCAGGCCTCGATCCGCTCCGGGTGGCGCACCGGCTGGTAGTAGGGAGTGTCCTGGCCATCGGCGTAGAAGTTCCGACGTCGCAGCTCACGGGCGCTGAGCCCCAGCTGCGGGGCGACTCGGCCGATGATGTCCTCCATCACCAGCATGCCCTGGGGGCCGCCGAAGCCGCGGAAGGCCGTCTGCGAGGTCTTGTTGCATTTGGCGATGCGACCGGTGACGCGGATGTTGGGCACCCAATAGGCGTTGTCGATATGGCACATCGCGCGGGTGAGCACCGGTTCGGACAGGTCGAGGCTCCACCCGCCGTCGGCGGTCAGCGTCGCATCGAGGGCGAGGATCTTCCCGTCCTCGGTGAACCCGACCTTCCACGCGGAGTGGAAGCCGTGGCGTTTGCCGGTCATGGTGATATCGCGAGTGCGGTCGAGTCGCAGGCGCACCGGCCTGCCCGTCAGCTTCGCACCGAGCGCGGCCAACGCTGCGTAGCCGTGCGGCTGCATCTCCTTGCCGCCGAAGCCTCCGCCCATGCGCAGGCACTGCACGGTCACCGCGTGGGCGGGGACTCCGAGGACGTGCGAGACGATGTCCTGGGTCTCGGTGGGATGCTGGGTCGAGGACTGGATGAAGACCTGTTCGTTCTCATCCACATGGGCCAGGCAGGCCTGCGTCTCGAGATAGAAGTGCTCCTGGCCGGCGAACTCGAATTCACCCTCGAAGACATGAGCGGCATCGGCGAAGGCGGAGTCGACTTCGCCCTTGTCGATGGACAGGGGCTTGCCGTGGTAGCTGTCGGCGGCGATCGCATCGCGCACGGTCACCAGCGACGGCAGCTCCTCGACCTCGGCGGTCACGGCTGCCGCACCTTCCTTCGCGGCTTCGAGATCCTCGGCGAGGACCCAGGCCAGGGGCTGGCCGAAGAACATGATCTCATCGACCGGCAGCATCGGCTCATCATGCTTGACGCCCTGGTCGTTGACGCCGGGGATGTCGGCGGCGGTGATGACCCTGACGACGCCGGGCACCGCATAGGCGGGTCCGACGTCGATCGCGCCGAGGCGGCCGTGCGCGGTCGTCGACTGCACGGGAAAGGCGTGGAGGACGCCGGTGAGACGTCCGACGAGGTCATCGGTGTAGAGCGCGGTTCCGGTGACATGGCCGAAGGCGCTTTCGTGGTGGTGGCGTTCGCCGACGACCGAGTCGGCGGGGCGCTGGGAGAGCTGGCTCATCACTTGACCTCCTTGCTGGTCACGGCCGGGTGGCCGAGATGCTCGGCGTAGAAGCGTTCGAGGGAGGACCGCAGCATCGCGGTCCGGTATTTCGCACTCGCCCGGTGGTCATCCATCGGGGTGCCTTCGGCAGCGAGGGTCTCGGCCGCCGCGTGCACGGTCTCCAGGTTCCACGACTGCCCCTCGAGCAGGGCCTCGGTGGCGGTGGCACGCAGCGGGGTGGCCGCGACTCCGCCGAGCCCGATCCGAGCCTTGACGATCATCCCGTCGCGGATGTCGACGGCGTAGCCGATCGCCACCGAGGAGATGTCGTCGAAGCGGCGTTTGGCGATCTTCTGAAACGACGTCAGCGGGGACAGCGGCAGCGGAATGCGGATGGCGGTGATGAGCTCATCGGCTGCGCGCACCGTCTGCCGGTACCCGGTGAAGTAGTCGGCCAGCGCCACGGTCCGGGACCCGCGCACCGAGGTGAGCACGAGTTCGGCCTCGAGGGCGAGCAGAGCCGGCGGAGTGTCGCCGATGGGCGAACCGGTGCCGAGGTTGCCGCCGATCGTCGCCCCGTTGCGAATGAGGCGGGAGGCGAACTGCGGGAACATCCTGCCCAGCAGCGGGATCTCGCCGGCGAGTTCGCGTTCGAGTTCGGACAGGGTGTGGGAGGCACCGAGTTCGATGGCGTCTGCGGTGCGGCGGATTCCGCGCATCTCCTCGAGCCGGTCGACGGCGAGGATGTTCTTGGCGCGGGCCCCCTTGATGTTGACCTCGACACCCCAGTCGGTGGCTCCGGCCACGAGGGTGACCTCGGGATCGGCGGAGAGGATCTCGACCGCCTCGGCGAGGGTGGCGGGTCGGCGGTAGCGTCCGATCTCACCGGTCGCGGTATCCGCCCGCAGATAGTCGGTGGCCACGGCGGCCGGGGCCGGGCGGTCACGGCGGGCGGCGAGGGCATCATCGGCGGCAGGCTGCCCGAGGGCGTTCGCGGCGTCGCGGATGGGGCGGTAGCCGGTGCAGCGGCACAGGTTGCCGGACAGGGAGTGGAGGTCGAAGCCGTCCTCGCAGCGGTCGGGGCGGTAGTATTCGGCGGCCATCGAGGAGATGAAGCCGGGGGTGCAGTATCCGCACTGGGATCCGCCGCGCACGGCCATCTCTTCCTGGACGGGGTGGACGGATTCTCCGTCGGCCAGACCTTCGGCGGTCACGACCTCTCCCCCGTCGAGCGCTGCCGCCGGCAGCAGGCAGGAGTTGACCGAGGTCCAGCGGGTTCCGCCGGATTCGTCGGGGCGGGCGACCATGATCGCGCAGGCCCCGCATTCGCCTTCGGCGCAGCCTTCCTTCGCTCCGGTCAGACCTTGATCGCGCAGGAAGTCCAGCGCATTCGTATGGGGTGGGCCGTCGAATTCGCGGACGGTCCCGTTGATGGTCACTTCGGCAGTTGACTGGTCCGTTGTCGCAGTGGACATCGCACTTCACACCTCCCGCGTCTCTTCACTGAGACGCACAGTGCATGGTTGGAACAATTTGCTTCGTTCTTCGAGCTTCTGGTTATCCATGCGAACAGCGCAGAAGAACGCGGAATCGGGGACAATGCGTCCCCGCAGGTCAGGCCCCGTGGGCGATCTGGCCTCTTCCCCAAGCTGAGTGTCCAACGATTGTTCTCATGCCCCCAAGATAGCCGATATCGGGCCGCGAACGAAGTACAGGACGAAACCGGCCGAGACGATCCACAGCAGCCAGTGGACCTGCCGGGCGCGGTTGCTCATGGCGTGGATGAGCGCCCAGGAGATGAATCCGACGCCGATTCCGTTGGCGATCGAATAGGTCAGCGGCATCGTCACCATGGTGAGGA
Source organism: Brevibacterium limosum (assembly GCF_011617705.1). NCBI lineage: Bacteria > Bacillati > Actinomycetota > Actinomycetes > Micrococcales > Brevibacteriaceae > Brevibacterium > Brevibacterium limosum. Next base: position 3,229,385 of record NZ_CP050154.1, read on the forward strand.
AGACCGGCAGCGAGGTGCGGAAGTCGGTCATGTCGATCTCACGGATCTGTGTGACCATCATGGCGCCGACGACGACGAGCGCTGCGGCTCCGGCCTCCATCGGGATGACGGCGATGAGCGGTGAGAAGAACATCGACATCAGGAACAGCACCCCGGTGATGCAGGCGGCGAGACCGGTCCGCGCGCCCTCGGCGATTCCTGCGGCGGAGTCGACGAAGACCGTGTTCGACGAGGCGGATGCACCGCCGCCGAAGACCGCACCGAGACCTTCGACGACGAAGGCTCCGCGGATGCGCGGGAACATTCCGTCGTCGGTCTGGAGTCCGGCGCTGCGGGCGAGTCCCGTCATCGATCCCATCGCGTCGAAGAAGTTCGTGAACACGAGGGTGAAGACGAGCATCGTGGCCGCGAGGACGCCGATGTGCTGGAATCCGCCGAAGAGGTCGAAGGCGCCGATGAGACCGAAGTCGGGAACGGCGACGACCTGCTGCGGGAATTCCGGCGCGGCGAGGTTCCAGCCCAGCGGATCCGGGTCGACCGGATCCCCGACGGTGCCGAGCTTCGCGACCGCCTGGATGATGATCGCGGCGATCGTGGCCACGATGATGCCGATGAGGATCCCACCGGGGATCCGCCTCGCGACGAGGATGCCGATGAGGACGAGGGCGAAGACGAAGACCAGCGTCGGCAGGGAGCCGATCGATCCGTCCTGGCCCAGCTGGACGGGCGGGCCCTCCGGGGTGCGGGTGACGAACCCGGCGTTGACGAAGCCGATGAAGGCGATGAAGAGTCCGATGCCCACCGTGATGGCGATCTTCAGCGCATGCGGGACGGCATTGAAGATCGCGGTGCGGATTCCCGTCGCGCCGAGGACGACGATGATGACGCCGTTGATGACCACCAGCCCCATCGCATCGGCCCAGGTGACCTCCTGGACGACGGAGACGGCGAGGAAGCTGTTCATCCCCAGCCCGGCGGCGAGGCCGAAGGGCAGTCGGGCGACGACGCCGAAGAGGATCGTGATGACGCCGGCGACGAGCCCGGTGACCGCGGTCAGCTGGGCGAAGTCGAGGCTGTCACCGGCGACGTCCTGGGAGCCGCCGAGGATGAGCGGGTTGAGGACGACGATATAGGCCATCGCGACGAAGGCGACGATGCCTCCGCGGATCTCCTGCTTGATCGACGACCCGCGCCCAGTGATTTCGAAGAATCTGTCGAGAAGCCCCGGTCTCGTAGATGCGGTCTGCACCGCTTGGTCGTTGTCAGCCATTTTCATGGACCACCTCAGGTTGTTCGATTTGGTCAGCCGCCGACATCATCGTCGTCGGCCCTGCGCCTTGAACGTGCGCAATGAAACAGGCAAGTCATCGGTCCGAGACCGAACCAGGATTTCCACATCCTGGAAAACTATTTCTGTTTCATCGAGCAAGTCTCGCCGCTCGACCCTGGTGTGTCAATCATCACACCTCTGCCCGCACCGATGCCATTCATCGGCGGGACAGACGAAACCCCTGATCAGAATCGTCTGATCAGGGGTTTCCCGTGGCGGTGGCGGTGGGATTTGAACCCACGGTAGGGGGTTGCCCTACACAACATTTCGAGTGTTGCACCTTCGGCCGCTCGGACACGCCACCGCCGACAACTGTACAGCGGTGGACTTTCCGCGTCCAAATCGGTTCACCGTGAGGTGGGACACGTCAGCGCCTGGCCGCGAAGAACTCTCTCAGCAGAGCTCGACTCTCCCCTGCCCGGACGCCCGAGGTCACCTCCGGATGATGGAGTGCTGCGCGATCGCGCAGCAGATCCCACACCGAACCGACGGCTCCGGCCTTGTCGTCGAAGGCACCGAAGACCACGCGCTCGGCCCGGGAGCCGACGAGGGCCCCGGCGCACATCGCGCACGGCTCCAAGGTCACGACGAGGGTGCAGCCGTCCAAGCGCCACTGACCCCTGACCGAGGCGGCGGCGGAGATCGCCATGAGCTCCGCGTGGCCGAGCGGATCGGCATCGACTTCGCGCCGATTGTGACCGCGCCCGATGACCTCACCGACCTCATCGATGACCACAGCCCCGACGGGAACGTCGTCATGAGCCGGCGCCAGCGCCGCCTCGGCGAGGGCATGCCCCATCCATTCGGCGAACTGAGCGTTCAGCGTGCGGCCTCGAGCTGGTCGGCGAAGCCGACGGTCTCACCGACGTGGGCGACGACGCGGGCCGGGTCGGATCGGTAGCTTTCGACCTGGTCGATCAGGGTGGCGGCGGGGACCCCTCGGTCGGTGTAGATATCGGGATCCCCGGCCCATTCGGCATCGGCGTCGAATTCGAGCATCTCGACCTCGGCGTCGTCCTCATCCTCGTCGGCTTCGGTTTCGTCCTCCTCGGCGCCGAAGTCCTCTTCGGGTTCGGCCTCGTAGGCGTCGGGGCGGGAGTCGAGGAAGTCGGCGAAGATCTCTGCGAACGGGCTCGCCTCGACCGCGGCGAGGTCGGAGAGGAAGACCTTGACCTCATTGTCCGCGCACAGGCGCACGAGGCCGAACCATTCGTCTTCGTGTTCGATGACGGCCACGGCCTCTCCGTCATCGCCGGCGGCCGAGCGCATCATATCGACGAGGTCGTCGAGGTCGTTCGCGTCACGGACGTCGACATCGAGGGCGCGGAAGCCATCGCCGGAATCGGCCAGGATCTCAGTGAAGTACGACATGCCTCCATTGTGAACGCTTCGCCCCGCGTTGACCACTGCCGGAGGCGTCGAGTTCTCCCGTACCATTTGGGTATGCATCTTCACGTAGCCGATCACCCGCTCATCGCCCACAAGCTCACCGCCCTGCGCGATGAGAACACGGATTCCGCGCGTTTCCGACAGCTCACCGAAGAGCTCGTCATGCTGCTGGCCTACGAGGCGACCCGATCGGTGTCGGTCGAGGACAAGGAGATCTCGACCCCGGTGACGACCACCACCGGCACCCGCATCGCCGAACCACGCCCCGTCGTGGTTCCGATCCTGCGCGCCGGGCTCGGCATGCTCGACGGCATGCTGCGCATCCTTCCCACCGCCGAGGTGGGCTTCCTCGGAATGGTCCGCGACGAGACGACGTTCGAGCCCAGCGCCTACGCCGACCGTCTGCCCGATGACCTCACCGGTCGGCAGATCTTCGTCGTCGATCCGATGCTCGCCACCGGCGGGACCCTGGCCATGGCCATCGACTTCCTGCTCGCCCGCGGCGCTCGCGACGTCACCGCCGTATGCCTGGTCTCCGCCCCCGAGGGCGTCCAGCGCATCGAACGCGACTTCAGCGACTCCGCCGAGGTGAAGGTGTACACGGCGGCACTCGACGAGAAGCTCAACGAGAAGGGCTACATCGTGCCCGGGCTCGGTGACGCCGGGGACCGGATGTACGGAATCGTCGACTGACCGGTCCCTGACGAGGCCGGACGAGGCTCGGCCGTTTCGTCATAATTCGTCACAGTCGTCTCATTTTCGGCTCTTTCATTGCAGTGTCTTCGCTTTGTGACAAATAATGAAGCCATGACTTCAGCGATCGACCAGATGCGAATGCCTGCGGCAGACATGTGTATGCCCTGCGTTCGCGGTCGGTGATCGTACTCCCGCTGTCCGGCCTCGAACGAGTTCACTCAAGCAGCGGACTCCTCCAGTCATATCGACCCGATGGTCGGAGCAAAGGACAGCTATGCCGAATCCAGAACCCGCCTACGTCCACCCGCGCAGCGCAGCGGCCACCCGACGTGCAGGAGCCAGGTTGAGCGCAGTCGACCCACAGAACGCACCGCACACCTTCGGCCCCGCCGGTGTCGTCCCCTCACCGAAGGCCGCTCGCGGAATCATCGTCTACATCGGACTCGATGAGTCCAAGGCCGCAGCCGACGGCACGAACCTCTCAGCGATCGCCGCTGAGCTGCAGGCCTACGCGAAGGAACTGGCCAGCCAGGCCGAGACGCAGGCCGTCATCGCACTGGCGCCGGAGGGCCGCGGCAGCGATATCGACGCCGTCCGCGCCGTGGCCAACGGCTCCCCCGCCGCGACCGGTGCTCCGGCGGCGACTCATGGGCCGGTGCGTTCGCGCATTCCCAACCGCATCCACCCGCCGGCTCTGCGCGAGGACTCCGCTCCGGCGGCTCCCGCACCCCGCGGCTTCGGCGGACGGGCCGGCGACGCCTACACCCAGGCGACCGGCGAACGTCTGCGCATCGACATTCCGCGCCGCGAGGTCCGCATCGACGGTGAGCTCGTCGACGTCACGACGAAGGAATTCGATCTGCTCGCCACCCTCGTCTCCCATGCCGATGAGACGCTTCCCCGTGAGGATCTCATCACCGCAGTGTGGTCCGGCGGTGAGGTTCCCGACGAACGCACCGTGGACGTGCACATCCGCCGACTGCGGCGCCGCCTCGGCGAATACGCTTCCGTGGTGCGCACGATGAGGGGTTCGGGCTACCGCTACGACACCCACCCCGATGTGACTGTGTGGAGCGCGACTGCACGTCGCTGATGCGGTGCGGCTGTGAGCCGTGTCGCAAGGGGCTTCCAGCGTGGGGCCAGACTTCCCGGTTAAGATCGTTGATCGATGAACCAGGCATATTCCTCACCGCGCAGAAGGCACAGCCCCGCGAAGGGCGTCACCGCATTGATCTTCGGGATCCTCTATGCGGCGTTCCTGCTCCTCCACAATCTGCTGCCGACGCGGATGGGCATCGCCCTCATCCTCGAATCGGTGCTCCCGTGGACGGGGATCGTCCTCGCGCTGGTGCTGCTCATGTTCCTCATCCGCTTCTCCTGGCTCTCTGCCATCGGATTCCTCGTGCCCGCGCTGGTGTGGACGGGGATGTTCGGACCTGCTCTGCTGCCGAATCAGGATTCCGGTGATCCCGATCTGACGGTGGCCACCCACAATGTGGGGGCGAGGATGCCGCAGCCCACGGCGGCCGCACAGAACATCGTCGACCGTGATCCGGACATCGTCACGATCCAGGAGCTCGAGTCCCTGTCGGGCAAGATCATCCACAAGGAGCTCGACTCCTCTTTCGACCATTCACAGGTTGTCGATACCATCGGCGTGTGGTCGAAATGGCCGATGTCGGCGCCCGAGGAGGTCGACCTGGGGCTGCAGTGGACGCGCGCGTTCGCGACCACGATCTCGACCGACCACGGTGACGTCCGCTTCTATGCCGTGCATATGCCCTCGGTGCGTCCGGGGCACGAATCGATGCGCAACGCCGCTCTGCGCCGGTTGGCCACGACCGTGGAGACCGATGGCGCCGAACATGTGATCGTCGCCGGTGACTTCAACACGGCGGCGACGGACAACAATATGGAGACCCTGGTTCCGCCGTTGGAGGATTCCCGGGAAGAGGCCCGAGGCGGGTTCGGCTTCACCTGGCCCGCCCGGTTCCCCGTCACCCGGCTCGACCATGTCCTCTACCGCGGTTTCGAGGCCAGCTCCGACGAGGTGCTCGAACGCGGATCGAGTGACCACCGTGCCGTCCTCGCCGGGCTCGACCTCAAGTAGTCGGATTCAGTTCGTGCACGCGTTTCAGTTCGTGCACGCGTTTCAGTTCGTGCACTGCCCGGCCGGCTGGGGTGTGCGGCTGCTCGTTCCGGCTTCGAGTTCGTCGGCGATCTCGGCTCGTGTGAGTGCGTACCCGGTTTCGTCATCGGTGGCCGAGCGGGCGAAGACCATGCCGACGACATCTCCCTGAGCGTCGATGAGCGGGCCTCCCGAATTGCCTTCGCGGACGATTCCACGCAGCGAATAGACCTCGCGAATCACGGATTTCGAGTCATAGATGTCGAGTCCGCGGGCGTTGATCTTCTCCCGCACCCGGGTCGGTGAGATCGTGTAGGGACCGTTGGCGGGGAATCCGACGACGACGGAGTCGTCCCCTGATCCGAGCCCGTCGCCGAAGTCGAGTGCGGGAGCGTCGAGTTCTGGAACTCGGAGCACGGCCACGTCGGCTTCGGCGTCGAATTCGACTACCTCGGCGCGATAGGGCCTGCCCTTGCCGCCGACCTGCACGGCGAGTTCCGTGGATCCGGCCACGACGTGGGCGTTGGTGGCGACGAGTCCGTCCTCGTAGACGAAGCCGGAGCCTTCCGAACCGGTGGCGCAGCTGGTGGCGGTGGTCGTGATCTTGACGACCGAGTCTTCGACGCTGCGACCGACGTCGACCATCCCGTCGTCGGGTTCTCCGACTCCGCGGATCTGTTCGGGTTGACCGGAGAACACCTGTGGGAATCCCGACGCGCTCAGTCCCTTCGCCAGTCCGCCGAGGGCGTTCTGGGAGGAATAGGGAATGGTGCGGTCGATGGCGGCGATGACGGTGGAGTCGGCGACCCAGCGGTTGGGTTCGACGAGCGGGGTGGTGCGGATGAAGCCGGCGGCGAGCCAGACGACGAGGATGTAGACGATCCCGGCGGTGACGGTGCCGCCGACGGCGTCGATGCCCTGGCCGAGATCGGAGTCCATAGAGCGTTTGATCCACGCGCCGATGCCGCTGCAGGCGAAGGCGAAGAGGACGGCGAGGACCAGTGGCATCGAGGCCAGCAGCATGAGCACGCCGGGGTTGTCCATGACATCGGTGCCGGTGCTCAGCGATTCGACGAGCGGGGAGAGCAGGCGCCCGAGGACCCAGCCGACGATGAAGCCGGCCGCGGTTCCGAGGCCGGTGATGATGCCCTGGCGGAACCCGGCGAAGAGCGCCCCGATGCCGAGGACGATGAGGAGGATGTCGAATGCTGTCACCGCTGGAACTTACCGCCCCATCTGTTTGGAGGCCGCGAGCAGACGTTCACGGGCGTCGGCGAACTGCTTGAGTTCGGCCCGTTCGATCTTGCGTTCCTGCTCACCGCCGATTCCGGCGAGCACGCGCATCCGCGTCGTCGACAGCTTGCCGGAGGTGCGGATCATGGTCTTCATCTCCTCCTTGCCGCCCGGGAACGATTTCGCCCAGTCGCGGCCGTTCTTCCGGCCCTTCCACGTTCCGAGCATGTCGACCTCGGCGTGGGTGAGCCAGCCGGAGTTCGCATAGTCTCCGAGCATGTTCTGTGTGTGCAGCCGTTCGCTGCGGCGCAGAATGATCCCGAGAGTGACCCAGGCCGCGGAGAGGATGGCGCTGAGGACGATGAGGCCGATGATCTGCGGGAGCATTCCGTCCATGACGTCACGGGTCATCTGCCCGAGGACGGCGAGGAACGCCATCGAGGCGTTCCAGAAGCCGTGCAGGACCATGCCGAGCAGGAGACCGGGAAGCCACATGAGGATGAGCGACCACCAGGGCCATTTGCGAGCGGCGAAGCCGATGGATACACCGGCGCAGGTCGAAAACGCAGTGTGCAGCAGCGGAGAGCCGAGACAGCGCATGGCGAATGTCACTGCCAGTCCCGGAAGTTCGCCGTCGTTCCACGACTGGCCGAGGTAGAGGATGTTCTCTGTGAAGGCGAAGCCGGCACCGATGAGTGAACCGTAGACGAGCCCGTCGAGGGGCCCTTCGAAGTGGCGCCGGGCGGCGAGGACGATGACGAGCAGGAGGATGGTCTTCGTCGATTCCTCGAGGATCGGAGCCTGAATGACTGCCCCGATGACGTCGGGCACCCCATTGATGCCGACCATATAGAGCGCGACCTCACCGACGAGTGAGAAGCCGAGGGTGAGGATGACCGAGGCGACGGCCCCCCAGAGAAGACAGATGCCCAAGAGGAGCTTCGGCTGCGGTTTCCACCGGTCGAGCCAGAGCACATACGCGATGATGGCCAGAAGCGGGATCGCCGCGAGTCCGATGAGACCGAAGAGGCGGACGCCGAAGCTCAGTCCGCCGAGCAGAGCGAGGAGGCCGAGCCCACCGACGAGAACGACGAGCACGAGGATCGCGGCGACGAGGCGGACGATGTTTCCGGTCGAATCAGGTTCGGTCTCCGGCTGGGACTGGCGCACGGCACCGGTCCAGGGAGTGTCGGTGACGACCTGTTGGGGGGCCTGCATTCCTGCACGGACCCGCATCTCCTGAGTCACCGTCGGCGCGAACCGCGGCTGCGCATACACGCGAGCCTGGGCCGGCGGTGGCGCATACATCGCCGGCTGGCCTTGCGGCGGCATCGGATGGCCGGGAGCCGGCTGCATCACCGGCTGGCCCTGCATGGGCGGCTGCCCCTGCATGGGCGGCTGTTGCGGCCGCGGCCCGCCTGGCTGCTGGCCAGCCTGCTGCGGATTCGGATGCTGCGACCCCTGTGGCCGCGGCCGGAACCGATCATGATTCTGTTGCTGATTCTGCGGCGGCACCTGGTCCTGCCGAGGCACCTGGCCCTGGGCAGGGGGAATGTTCGGGTTCGGTGGGCCCTGCACCTGGGGCGGCTGCGGTCTCTGCGAACCGGGACCGTTCTGTGCCGACATAGATCGTCCTTCTGCAATGGGGGAAATTCCGCTCACCTCAGTCTAGAGTCCCAGCCCTGCGCAGGTGGCCTCGCAGTGTATCCGTCCAGCAACACTTCAGCCGACTGCCACGTTCTTCGGACGACGCCCCGAAGTCCACTCAACCATTTTCGGCTGTGGATGGTCGCGAATTGTTCGGCCCTGTGCCGGCCATGTGGCAGGCCGCAGACGCAGCTGCTCTATGCCCGCGCTCGTCGTCCGACGACCGAAATCCCCCACAATGCCCGTCCGGACCACTCCCCTCCCTCCGGAGATCGGCAGGTCCCCCACTTCCACGTCACATCCTGTGGACGCTCAAAGCAGTATCCACAGCTCCTCAAACAGCCCTAGCTCGCCAGGCAGCTGCCCATGTCGAATCGGTCCATGACTACTCTCAGACTCGCATCGCTGCGCACCGCGCTGCTCCTCACCGTCCTCACTGTCGCTTCGCTCATCGGGCTGGGACCGGCTATGGCCGCGGGACCGCCTGCCAGCCTCGGCGAGGTGCCTGTGCTCACCGCTCCCGACGCCTACGGGCCGGGCATCTGGCACCATGCGAAACAGGGCAAGACCTGGTACGGCTCCTACCGGACCTTCCCCGACACTTCCGCCTACTGCATCGACGCGGGGAAGAAGTCTCCCCTGCCGAAGTACTTCGAGGACTCGAAGGCCGACAGAGTCACCTCGCCCCGCACAGCGTGGGCCCTGCACGAATACGCAGGCTCGAAGTCGAAGGATGTGCAGGCGGCACTGAGCGCGATGGCCCGCCTCGACAAGGCAGTCCCCCATGATCACAAGGTGCCGCCCCAGAAGCCGGCTGACCTGGGCAAGAAGTTCACTGCGGCCGCGAAGAAGCACTCGACGATCCTCGCCGAGGCCAAGAAGTTCGCAGGACCGTACACCCTCGACATCAGCCTCGAACCGGTGCTGCGCATGCCCGTGCTCGAACCCCATGCCGCCCCGGAGTCCGCCGCTTCTCCTGACTCCTGGGCCTCCGGTTCCGCCACCGACGACGGCAAGTCTGACGACGACAGTCCGAAGCTCCTCGGCACTCCCACCGATGAGGCGACACTGACGGTCTCCCTGCTCAGCGCCTCCGGGGCGCAGGTCCCCGACGTTGCCGTCGCGCTGAAGACTTCCGGTACGACGAAGGCTCCGACGACCCTGACCACGGGCAACGACCCCGTGACCACGACGCTGCAGGCGAGCGCGCCCGGCACTCTGTCCGTGACCGCCTCGGCGAAGATCGCCCCGCAGTCCGTGCGCATCGTCGAACCGACGTCCGGCACGCGGGTGCAGCGAGTCATCACCCCGGACACTCCCGATTCCGTCACGGACAAGGCATCGCTGGATCTGAGTTCCCAACCGAAGGTGACCACCGAGATCTCCGACCAGACGCCGACACCGGGTGAGACGGTCACCGACGAATTCACCGTCTCCGGCCTCATCGGCGACCACACCGTCACCGTCGAACACACCCTGTGGCAGACCGCGACGGCCCCGAAGCAGGGCACGAAGAACGATGACGCTCGCGAAATCGGGTCCGTGACTTCGAAGGATGTCGGCAACGGCACCCATACGTCCGGTGAGGTCACCGTGCCGAAGGACTTCCGCGGCTGGCTGTACTTCACCGAGACGATCGCCGGGGACAAGACGACGAAGGAGTGGAAGGGCATCCACGGCCAACCTCGTGAGACCGGATTCGTCCCGTGGACCCCGACCGCCGACACCGAGGCGGTGCTGCAGGGAACATCGACCCACGACGAGGTGGCTGTGACCGGTCTGCGACCGGGTTCCGAAGCCGTGCTCACCGTCACCGCCTACCATGTGGAGACCGAACCCGAGCAGTCGGAGGAGCCCGACGGCACGGAGCTGTCCGTGCAGGACTTCACCGTCAACGCCGACGAGGAAGGTCACGCCGAGATCAGCACGGAGCCGATCGAGATGCCCGTCGGCTGGGTCACCTATGTGACGACGATCGAGGGCAGCGATGTCAATGCTGAGTGGACGAGTGACTGGGGCGTCCCCGCCGAAACCGTGCACCGGCCGGCCGAGGAGACGCCGTCCACTCCCCCGGCACCGCCGGGGACACCGAGCGCCCCGCCGGAGCAGCCGAGCTCGCCGCCCGAGCAGCCGAGCTCGCCGCCCGAACAGCCGGAACAGCCGGAGGCCCCGGAGAAGTCCGCGACCCCACCGGTCGAACCGGTCGCCGAGACTCCCGCGGCCCCGACCCCCGAACTGCCTCGCACCGGCACGACCGGCACCGGCATGCTCATCGGCTTGGGAATCGTCCTCGTCGGTCTCGGCACAACGATCCTGCTGATCTCCGGCAGCCGCCGCGACAGAGAATAGGAGAGAGTGAATGCACGTCGCCCCCGACCGCAGATCAGCGGTCGGGGGCGATGTGTGCTCAGTCCTGAACCCAGGTGTCGGCCCAGGCACGTGCCCCGTTCATCATCAGGCCGACATCGGCGCCGACGAGGACGAAGGACGCTCCGGCCTCCAGATACCTCCGTGCCTGGTCGGGGTCGAAGGCATTGACGCCGACGGGTTTGCCGGCAGCCTTCACCGCTTCGAAGGTGCGCGCCACCGCATCGGTGACGTCCGGGTGAGTCTGCTGGCCGAGCAGACCCATCGACGCGGCCAGGTCGGAGGGCCCGACGAAGATCTGGTCGATTCCGTCGACCGCGGCGATCTCTGCGGCATTGTCCACTGCGGTCGCCGATTCGATCTGCACGGTCAGGGACACGAACTCCTCGGCCCGCTTCAGGTACCCGTCCACGGCATTCCACCGGGAGGCCCTCGCCAGGGCCGAACCGACCCCGCGCACACCTCTCGGCGGATAACGGACGGCCGCCACAGCCGCCTCGGCGTCGGACTTCGTATCGACCATCGGCACGAGCAGATTCTGCGCGCCGAGGTCGAGGTACCCCTTGATGAGCACCCGATCATTCACCGGCACCCGGACGACGGGGGTGGCCGGGTAGCCGTTCATCGCGCGCAGCAGACTCGTCGTGGTCTCGAGTCCGATCGGGGAATGCTCGGCGTCGATGAGGACCCACTGCATTCCCGAGGCGGCGGCGATCTCGGCGGCCACGGGCGAACCGGAGCACACCCACATCCCGGCCAGATATTCGCCGTCGCCGAGGCCGGCCACACGGCCTGAGAAGGTCTGCGGAAGTTCTACTCGAAACGGCATGTGATGGCTCCCAGCTCTCCGTAGTCGGCGTGGACTGTGTCACCGGGATGAACCCACATGGGGCGGGTGAACGATCCGGCGAGCACGGTCTCGCCCGCCTGCAGCACATCACCGTGTTCGGCGAGTTTGTTCGCCAACCACACTATTCCGCGGGCCGGATGGTCGAGCACGGCGGCGGCGACTCCGGAGTCCTCGATCGTCTCGTTGCGGTAGAGCAGGGCGTTCACCCGGCGCAGGTCCACGGCATCGACGGCGACGGGACGGCCGCCGAGGACCATCGCGCCCAGTGCCGCATTGTCCGAGATGGTGTCGACGATCGTGCGGCCCTCCATCTCGATGCGCGAGGACAGGACCTCGAGAGCGGGGACGACGTACTCGGTGGCGCGGAGGACGTCGAAGAGACTGACGTCGGGCCCGCGCAGTTCGTCACGCAGCACGAAGGCGAGCTCGACCTCGATGCGCACCCCCGAATACTGCGCATGGTCGATCACGGACCCGGTGTCATAGACCTGGTCGGCGAAGATCGCCCCGTAGTCGGGTTCGGTGATTCCCGTCGCCTGCTGCATCGGCTTCGAGGTCAGGCCGATCTTGTGACCATAGAGCCGACGGCCTGCGGCTTCCCCTCGACGGCGCCATTCGTTCTGCACCGCATAGGAGTCCTCGACCGTCATGTCCGGATACTTCGCGGTGAGCAGACCGATCTTCGAGCGTGTCCGCTCCGCCTCCGCGAGATCGTCGGCGATGGCCGCGATCGTTTCCTCATCGAGCATATGGATTCCTTTCAGAGCTGGTTGCCCAGCTTGCCCTCATTCTCATCCGCCCGGGTGTAGGAGAACCCGTCGGCGCCGATCGTCACGGCCATCTCCGAATCGTCCGTGCGCGCATGCACGGGCTGCGGGTTGCCGTCGAGGTCGAGGACGAGGGAGGCGTCTGTGTACCAGGACGGCACGACGGGATTGCCCCACCAGTCGCGGCGCTGATTGTCGTGGACGTCCCAGGTGATGACCGGGTTGTCCGGGTCGCCTGTGTAGTAGTCCTGCGTGTACACCTCGACGCGGTGGCCGTCGGGGTCGCGCAGGTAGAGGTAGAAGGCGTTCGAGACTCCGTGGCGGCCGGGGCCGCGTTCGATCGAATCGGACCGACGCAAGGCACCGAGCTTGTCGCAGATGGCGAGGATGTTGTGCTTCTCATGCGTTGCGAAGCACACATGGTGCATACGCGGTCCGTCGCCGCCGGTCATCGCCGTGTCGTGGACGGTGGATTTGCGGCGCATCCACGCGGCGTAGACCGTGCCTTCGTCGTCCTGGATGTCCTCCGTGACGCGGAAACCGAGGTCCTGCATGTACTTCACCGCCCGCGGCACATCCGGGGTGACCTGATTGAAATGGTCGAGGCGGACGAGTTCGCCGGGGATGTGCAGGTCATAGCGCCATGACATGCGCTCGACGTGGTCGGATCGGTAGAAGAACTCGTACGGGAAGCCGAGCGGGTCGACCACGCGCACGGAGTCGCCCACGCCCTTGACGAAGCCGTCGGGACTGCGGCGGACATCGCAGCCGAGTTCGGTGTAGAAGGCCACCGCCTTGTCGAGCTCTTCCGGGCTGCGGACTCGGTAGGAGAACGCGGCCACGGCAGCGACCTCGCCCTTGCGCAGGACGAGATTGTGGTGGATGAACTCTTCCGTCGAGCGCAGGTAGAGAGTGTTCTCATCCTCCTCGGTGACATAGAGTCCGAGCACGTCGACGTAGAACTCCCGGGAGGCGGCGAGGTCGGTGACGACGAGTTCCATATAGGCGCAGCGGAGGATGTCGGGCGGGCTCGCCTGCGGTGTGGCGATGGGGTTGTCGGTGACGATGCCCGTCTCCTGGCTGACGAAGTAGCCGGCCGAGGTCCGAGTCATTTCAGTGCGTTTCGTCATGGCTGCTTCACTGCTTTCCGAAGACCGGGTTGTGGACCTCGCCGAGGTTGATGTGCACGGACTGCTGTTCCGTGTAGAAGTCGATCGACCGGTAGCCGCCCTCGTGGCCGAGGCCCGAAGCCTTGACACCGCCGAAGGGGGTGCGCAGGTCACGGACGTTGTTCGAGTTCAGCCACACCATTCCCGACTCCACGGCCTGGGAGAAGTTGTGGGCGCGCTTGAGATCCGAGGTCCAGATATAGGCGGCCAGACCGTACTTCGTGTTGTTCGCCAGCTCCAGGGCCTCCTCGTCGGAGGAGAACGGGGTGATCGCGACGACGGGTCCGAAGATCTCCTCCTGGAAGATCCGGGCGTCGGGTGCGACATCGGCGAAGACGGTCGGTTGGACGAAGTTGCCGGTCTCGAAGCCGTCAGGGCGTCCGCCGCCGGCGACGAGGCGGGCCTCGGTCTTGCCGATCTCGACGTAGGACATGACCTTCTCAAAGTGCTCGGGGTGGACGAGTGCGGCCACCTCAGTGCTGGGATCCGACGGCAGACCGACCTTCACGCGCTCGGCCTGGGCGGCGTAGCGCTCGACGAATTCGTCGTAGATCGACTCCTCGACGAGGATGCGCGAACCGGCGGTGCAGCGTTCCCCGTTGAGGGAGAAGACGCCGAAGATCGTGGCGTTGACGGCGGCGTCGAGGTCCGCGTCGGCGAAGACGACGGCCGGTGACTTGCCGCCGAGCTCCATCGACAGACCCTTGAGCCAGGGGGCGGCGTTGGCGAAGATCGTCTGTCCGGTCTTCGACTCACCGGTGAAGGAGATGAGCGGAACGTCGGGGTGCTTGACGAGCGAATCGCCGGCGAAGCCCTCCTCACCGAAGCCGTTGACCATGTTGAACACACCGCTCGGCAGTCCGGCCTCTTCGAAGATGCCCGGCCACAGAGAGGCCGAGAGCGGGGTGAACTCGGCAGGCTTGAGCACGACGGTGTTGCCGGTCGCGATCGCCGGTCCCAGCTTCCAGGACTCGAGCATGAACGGGGTGTTCCACGGGGTGATGAGCCCGGCCACGCCGATCGGTTTGCGGTTGACGTAGTTCGCCTGACGGCCGGGGACCTTGAAGGCGTCGTCGACCTGGGCGACAATGAGGTCGGCGAAGAAGCGGAAGTTCTCCGCTGCGCGTGCCGCCTGCCCCTTGGCCTGGGTGATCGGCAGTCCGGAGTCGAAGGACTCCATGGCCGCGAGTTCGTCCTTGCGGGATTCGACGATATCGGCGATCTTATTGAGAATGCGGGCACGCTCACGCGGCAGCATCGTCGGCCACGGGCCCTCGTCGAAGGCCGTCTTCGCCGCGGCGACAGCGGCTTCGACATCGGCCTTCTTACCCGAGGCGGCCTTGATATAGGCCTCGTTCGTCACCGGGTTGAGCACGTCGAATTCGTCTCCGTCGATGGAGTCGACGAACTCTCCGCCGATGTAGTGGCGGATCTTCTCCGGCATATCTGCCGGCAGGGTTGTGGACTGTGTCATAACTTGTCCTTTCTACGAATCTTTCACATCTGTGGCTGATGCTGCGGTGGTCGTCTGCGAGTTCTGGAAGCTGTGCAGTGTGGCCGAGCGGTGCTCGCGCACGGCCCGTTCGATCTCCTGCGCCGAGGCGCGGGCCCGGATGAGGGCGACGATGCGCGAGTGCTCCTCCACCGACTCCAGCGCCCGCTCGGGGACGAAGGAGAACGTCGAATCCCGCAGGTGATTGAGCCGGTCCCATTCGAGTTCGACGAGGGTGCACAGCCGTTCGTTCGGGCAGCGCCGGTAGAGCGTTTCGTGGAACTCGTGGTTGAGCCGGGTGAATTCGGCAGGTTCGAATTCGTCGAGCAGTGCCCGCATCCGATCATTGATGTGCTCCGCCGCATCGAGATCACCGGCGCCGAGGTGGACCCGCGCTTGGGCGACGGCCGCTGCTTCGAGGATCGCGACCGTCTCCATCGACTGGGTGTAGGAGCCCTGATCGACCATGGCCACGCGGGCCCCGACATTGCGTTCGAAGGTCACGAGCCCGTCGGCTTCCAGTCGGCGGATGGCCTCGCGCACAGGCACCACGGAGGTGTCGAGCTCGAGCGCGATCTGCGCAAGCACCAGTTTGTGCCCGGGCTGGTAGGTCTGATCGGCGACGCGTTCGCGGATCCACCGGTAGGCGGTTTCGGCCTTGCTCAGTGTCGGCGGGCCGGCCCCGGCAGCGGCTGCTGGTTCGGTCCTCACCGGGAGGCCTTCCACTCGTCGAACTTCGACTTCCATTCGCCCTTCGGCGGGAAGAGCTCTTCGATCGGGTTGCCGGCGGCGACCTGTTCGGCCACCCAGCCGTCCTCGATCTCCTTGGCCAGTGCCGCGTCGACGATCTCTTCGGCCACGTCGCGAGGGATGACGATGGCTCCGTCGTCATCGGCGACGATGACATCGCCGGGCAGGACGGTGGCGTTGCCGCAGGCCACTGCCACGTCCGACTCCCATGGAACATGACGGCGGCCGAGCACGGCGGGGTGCTTCGCGGTGGCGAACACGGGCAGGATGTCGGCCACCTCGGCGGAGTCGCGGACTCCCCCGTCCGTGACGACTCCTGCTGCGCCGAGAGACTTCGCGCGCAGGGCGAGGATGTCGCCGAGGGTGCCCGAGCCGGATTCGCCGCGGGCTTCGATGACGATGACCTCACCGGGGCGGATCGAGTCGAATGCCTGTTTCTGCGCGTTGAATCCGCCGCCGTGCGATTTGAACAGGTCTTCGCGGTTGGGCACGAAGCGCAGGGTCTTCGCGGTACCGACGATCTTCGCGCCCGCCTTCAGCGGGGCCACGCCTTCGATGACGACGTTGTTGAGTCCGCGCGCCCGCAGCTGAGCCGACAGGCCCGCGGTCGGGGCTTCGGTGAGCTTCGCAACGAGGCCGGCGTCGAGTTCGGTCGCTGCTGTCTCGTCGGCGGCGCCCTCCGGCGCGAGTCCGGCGGCCTCGCGCGATCCCCAGGCGTCGACGGTCAGTGCTTCGTTCACTGCGGGCAGGCTGCCGAGGTCTTCGTCGAAGTCGCCGGGGCCTTCGACGACGGTGGTGGTCAGCCGTCCGGAGCTCAGTTCCTCGCCGTTCGCCGAGGCGGCCGTGACCTCGACCTCGATCGTGTCACCGGGGGCGACGACGGAGGACCCGGCCGGAGTGCCGGTGAGGATGACGTCTCCGGCCTCGAGGGTGAGATGCTGGCTGAGATCGGCGACGATGCGCGGGAGGGTGAAGATGAGCTGGTCGGCGCGCGTACCGTCGTCCTGGACGACTTCGCCGTTGACCCGGGTGCGCAGGCGCAGGGAGTCGGGGGCCGCCTCGGCAGCCGGGATGAGCTCGGGGCCCAGCGGGGTATAGCCATCACGGCTCTTCGAGCGCACGTTCGATCCCTTGTCCGGGGTCTTCATGTCGTAGAGGCCGAAATCGTTCGATGCGGTCACTCCGGCCACATACGACCAGGCGTCGGCCTCGGTGACGCTGCGGGCGGGGGTGCCGATGACGATGGCGATCTCACCTTCGAAGGCGAGCAGAGAGGTTCCGGCAGGGCGTTCGATGGTCTGGCCGGAGGCGGCGACGGAGCTGGCCGCCTTGAGGAAGTAGGACGGCTGGGCGGGGCGTTTTCCTCGCTGTGACGCACGGGACTCATAGGCCACATGAACGGCAATGATCTTGCCCGGACGTGCGGGAACACCTGCTGGAGTCGACATCGATCTCACACCTCATTTCGGTTGGCTTCACCACAGATCGTATATGATACGGTTCCCGAGGACAAGTAATCCAGACCACAGCGAATGTGGCCGGGATGCACTGCAGACGCACGACAGGACACAGGAGTCATGGCAGCACAGAAGCACACTCAGACCCGGGTGGCGTTCGCGACGATCGTCGGCACGAGCATCGAGTGGTACGACTATTTCCTCTATGCGGCGGCCTCGGGGCTGGTCTTCAACGAGCTCTTCTTCGGCCCGCTCGGATCGACGCTCTCAACCATGGTCGCCTTCGCGACGGTCGGGATCAGCTTCCTCTTCCGCCCCTTGGGCGCATTCCTCGCCGGACACGTCGGCGACAAGCTCGGCCGCCGGGTGGTCCTCATCATCACTCTCATCGCCATGGGCGCTGCGACCGCGCTCATCGGCTTCCTGCCGACCTTCGAATCCGCGGGCGTCCTGGCCCCGGTCCTGCTCATCGCACTGCGCATCGTCCAAGGCGTCTCGGCCGGCGGCGAATGGGGCGGAGCCGTTCTGCTCGCCGTCGAGCACGCCGATGAGAAGTCACGCGGACTGCGCGGATCCTTCCCGCAGATCGGGGTGTCCATCGGACTCCTGCTGTCCTCGGGCGTACTCGCCCTGATGACCTCGATCGCCCCAGGTGACGCGTTCCTCGAATGGGGCTGGCGAGTGCCGTTCTTCCTCTCCATCGTCCTCGTCTTCATCGGCTACTGGATCCGCCGCGGAGTCGAGGAATCCCCCGTCTTCCATGAGATCGCAGAGCGCAAGGAGCAGGTGTCGAACCCTCTGGGTCGCCTGATCAAGGGCCACTGGCTGCTCGTCGTCCTCGCCTCGCTCGTCTTCATGGGCAACAACGCCGCCGGCTACATGACCACCGGCGGATACATCCAGAACTACGCCACGGACCCGGCCGGGCCCATCGGCCTCGAGCGCGGCCCCGTGCTCTGGGCCGTCGCCGCCTCGGCGGTGTCCTGGCTGATCTTCACCATCATCGCGGGTGCCGTCTCGGACAGGATCGGCCGCCGGAACACCTACATCCTCGGCTGGGTGCTCCTGCTCGCGGGCATCTTCTCCCTGTTTCCGCTGGTCAACACCGGTTCGGTGGGCATGCTCCTGCTCGGGCTCGTCGTCCTCACGGTCGGCCTGGGCTTCACCTACGGTCAGCAGCCGGCTATGTACGCCGAGCTGTTCCCCTCCAGCGTCCGCTTCTCCGGGGTCTCGGTCTCCTATGCGATCGGATCGATCCTCGGCGGCGCCTTCGCCCCGACGATCGCGAAGGGTCTCGTGTCGTCGACGGGAACGACCGCCTCGGTGGCGGTGTACCTCGGCGTCGTCGCCGTGCTCGCACTCGCGGCGACCCTGCTGCTGCGTGACCGCACCGGCATCCCGCTGGGACCCGATCACGAGGACGAGCAGTCGGTCAGCCCGATCGTCGGAGTCGGTTCGCACCGTCGGACGATGGAATCCAGCACCGAGGCGGCTCTGCACGACTGATCTGCGACGACAGTGGCCCACGCCACCCCGCCGACGCCAGATCGTATATGAACTGATAGCATTCGAGTATCACGACGACGTGTCAAGAACCGGAGGTTGACATGCATTTCCATCAGAACGGCTACGTGTCCGCGGACCCGCGGATCGAAGAGGCCGCGGGCTACGGGATCGAGCGCAGTCAGGATCTGCCCGATGAGGTCGATGTCCTCATCGTCGGCAGCGGTCCTGCGGGGATGATCGCGGCGGCTCAGCTCTCGCAGTACGCGCACGTGAACACGCGGATGATCGAGAAGCGCGATTCGCGCCTGGTCATCGGTCAGGCCGACGGCATCCAGGCCCGTTCTGTCGAGACCTTCCAGGCGTTCGGCTTCGCCGAGGAGATCATGCGCGAGGGCTATCACATCACGGAGATGGCGTTCTGGAATCCGGATCCGGAGCACCCCGAGAACATCATCCGCACCGGTCGGCCCAAGGATGACGAGCACGGGATCAGCGAATTCCCGCACCTCATCGTCAACCAGGCGCGCGTGCTCGACTACTTCGCCCAGTTCGCCGCCCAGTCACCCGGCAAGATCGCGCCCGACTATGGAATCGAATTCGTCGACCTCACGGTCGACCAGGACGCCACGGCCTCGGCGAAGGACCATCCGGTGTCCGTGACCATCCGGTACACCGCGGGCGAGCGCACCGGTGAGGAGCGGACCATTCGCGCAGGCTACGTCGTCGGCTGCGATGGAGCACGTTCGAAGGTGCGGTCGTCGATCGGCCGGACGATGACCGGCGATCAGGCCAATCATGCCTGGGGTGTGATGGATGTGCTTGCGAACTCCGATTTCCCCGATATCCGCACCAAGTGCGCGATCTCGTCGAAGCACGGCAACATCCTCCATATCCCCCGCGAGGGCGGACACCTGTTCCGGATGTACGTCGACCTCGGCGAAGTGCCCGAGGATGACGCACGGAAGGTGCGGTCGACGAGCATCGACGAGATCATCGCTCGGGCCAACGCGATCATCGCGCCCTACAGCGTGGATGTGAAGGAAGTGGCCTGGCATTCGGTCTACGAGGTCGGGCACCGGCTCACGGATGCCTTCGACGACACCGATGAGACCGATCCGGCTTCGCAGTGCCCGCGCGTGTTCATCACCGGCGATGCCTGCCACACGCACTCGGCGAAGGCCGGTCAGGGAATGAACGTGTCGATGCAGGACGGCTTCAATATCGCGTGGAAGCTCGGTCAGGTCATCTCCGGTCGGTCGTCGACGGAGCTGCTGCGCACCTACTCGACCGAACGTCAGGTGGCGGCGAAGAACCTCATCGAGTTCGACAAGGAATGGTCGACGCTCATGGCGACTCCGCAGGAAGCGCTGCCGGACAAGACCTACCTCGAGGACTTCTACGTCAAGACTGCGGAGTTCCCGGCCGGGTTCATGACCGAGTACACCGAGTCGATGATCACGACGCCGCCGACGCATCAGGAGCTCGCGGCCGGTTTCCCGATCGGCAAACGATTCAAGTCGGCTCGCGTCAAGCGCAGCTGCGATGCGAACTTCATCCACCTCGGGCACGAGGCCCGCGCCGACGGTCGCTGGCGTGTCTATGTCTTCGCCGATCGGGCTGCGCCGGTCGTTGCCGGCTCAGCTGGTAGCGGCGAGTCGAAAGTGGCGGCGCTGGCAGCGTGGCTCGAATCGGATCCCGCCTCTCCCCTGGTCGCCTACCGCCGGGACGGTGAGGATCTCGATGCCCTCGTCGAACTCAGCGTCATCTACCAGCAGGAGCACAAGGATTTCGCGTTCCCCGATGTCCCGACTGTCTTCCGTCCGCACGTGGGTGCGTTCGATCTCGAGTACGTGGAGAAGATCTACGCGACCCTGCCCGAGGAGGACATCTTCGAAGCCCGTGAGATCAGCCGCGACGGTGCCGTCGTTGTGGTCCGACCCGACCAGTACGTCGCCGGCATCTTCCCCTTGGACGCGCATGCCGAGATCGGCGACTACTTCGCGGGAGTCTTCGAACCCGTGAAGTGATGCCGGAACGATTCTGTGCTCAAGCGCCCTCGACTGGTGGTGTCTCGACCGCTGGCCGGGGGCGTTCGGGCTGCGTGAGGAGCCCGCAGATTCCGGCTGTGATGAGAGCTGCGGCACCGATGAGCCACAGCGCATACCCGGTGGACGGGTAGCCGATCTCCGTTCCTCCCGTCGGAGTGCCGTCTGGCAGCTGACCATCCCACATCATCAGCGGCGGGTCGAGGACGAGTCCGATGAGAACGGCGACGATCATGGCGCCGATGAGGATGGCCGCCGCGGCCCACCATCGCGCCGAGGCGAAGAAGAGCCCGAGGACGGCGACGGTGATGATCAGCGCCCAGAGGACGAGGTAGGTCGTGTCGGGAGGGGTGGTGGAGTCAAATGACCAGTCCCCCAGCGAGGTCATGATGATGCGCGGACCGCTCTTATTGAAGCTGTCGATGACCGGCACGAAGAGGGTGATGACCCAAGCGGTCAGTGCGGTGAGAGGAAGGAACCGTGTCAGGCGCTGCAGTCGGAGCGTCCGCTTTGCTGTATCGATCGGTGTCCCCAGCTGAGTGGTTCGTTCGATCCGGCGGCGGTCGCTGATGAACCCATACACGCCCGCTGCGATGAGTGCGGAGCCGCCGAGTGTCCAGAGAATGATGCCTGCTGCCGGATCAGCGACGATGAGGGCCGAGCGGTCCTCGCCGGCGGAATCTGTGACCCAGATGCGCTCGCGGGGTGGGTGTGCGAGGAGGACGATCTCGATGACGAGGAGCCCGGCGCCGCTGAGACCAGCGACGAAGGACCAGAGAGAGAACGGGTTGAACATTGTGGCCGTTGCCGCACAGATGAGCACGACCTCCCCCGCCAGCAGCAGTGTCGGCAGGAACTCGAGGTTGCCGAGCGACAGCTCTCCGACGGGCACCGGCCCGAACGAGATCTGACCGAGGGAGGTGACGTGAAATCGCTCGTCGCCGTGATCGCCGCTGTCGAAGATCGGGATCCAGATCATCAGCACCCAGGCGGCGACCGTCACCCACGGCAGCCGCTGCGCGAGGCGATGCGTTCGGTTCCCGCGCGGCCACATGGTGACCCGGGGCTCCGCATGAGGTACCGGCGCTGACTGTTCACTGTGGTCGGCTCGTCTTCGGCGGTGATCGCCGAGCAGGCCGCAGACTCCCGCGGCCAGCAGGCAGACACAGCCGATGGCCCAGAACCCTGCACCCATCGCGGGTTTGGCGACGACCATCCCGAAGACAGGGCGTCCCCGATCGTCGACGGCGTCCCACATGATCGTCGGCAGATTCGCCAACGTGTTCGCCAATACGAGGAAGACGCAGACGCTCAGAAGGAGAGTACCGGCCGACCATAGGCGCCCGACGACCTCCGGCCGCGGGTGCGAATCGGACCGAGACCGAACGGTGAGCAGGAATGAAGCAGCCGCACACACAAGAACGCCGACGGCGACCAATACCATCGAGCCACGGGCCTCCTCGAGATCGAACGGCGGTCCGCCGAGAGCAGTGACGATGATGCGCGGCGGGTACGGCGCTTCGGATGTGTCCTCAGGGCTGGCAATCACCGGCACCCACAGCATGACGATCCATATGCAGAGCGCAGACAGAGACAGCACTTGGGCGAAGCACAGAAGCAGTCGACCGTCTGCAATCTGTCGGACTCTCAGCGGTCCGGGCCGAGTCTCACGCGGCGGGGCCATGACGCTTCGACATGCAGCATTTGATCCGTTCACGACGGTGGTGGTCCTGTTGAGCAGCGGCGACCAGACCACAGATGCCCGCGGCGAAGAAGAGAAGGCTCCCGACGGCCCAGAAACCGAAGCCTGCGGCAGGGTAGGCGACTTCCATGCCCCCGGTGGGCATCCCGTTCGCGGTCTGTCCGTCCCACATCAGGATCGGCGGATCGGCGACCATCTGCAGCATGTGCAGCCCCAGCACCGTGCCGAGGACGATCGCCGCAATCGACCACCATTTCGATGCGGACAGCAGCCAGGCGGTGAACGCGCCGGTGAGGATGATGATCCAGAGCGCGAGGTAACCCGGATTGAGATCATTCATGTCGATCGGGGAGAACCCGAGAGACGTCACGCGGATCCGCATCGATCCGGTCCCGCCGCTGTCGAGGACAGGCACGAAGATCGTGATCACCCAGCACGCCACCGATCCCAATGGGAGCACACGCGCTGCGAGGTTGAGACTTCGCCCCCGCGCAGTCGTCCATCGTGTGCTGCCGTTCTTACCCGCCGTGTCCATACCCACGATTGTCTGCAGAATTCGTGTGACAGGTGTTCCCACGATGTTCCAGATCCGACACGCAGCCTCAGCCCAGGCGCGCGGCCTCGACTCAGTCCGGTCCGAAGACTGCCTGCACCAGTTCCTTCTCGACCGGGCTGCCTTGGCTGTCCGTCGATGTCGGCCGTCGGTGCGCATTGCGTCTGCGCCAGTCGGCGATCTTCTCGGCACGGGTGCAATACTGCGGCGGCAGCTGCTCGGGCAGTACGAAGGTCGGGACGATCGACTGGAATTCGATCGGAGAATCCTCGACCGTGCGCGCAGGCTCGTTCCGCTGTGGTTCGACGAGATCTCGCTGTGGTTCGACGATGTCCTGATGCGGTTCTTCTTCCCGCTGCGGTTCGAGGAATCGAGAGAGGGCTTGGCGCCAATCAGGCCCTGGCGGCGAATCTCCGGGTTCGGACACCGCTTCGGGGCGCGGAAATCGGATTCGGCGAACCACCGCGGGCGTGGCCACGTCGTAGGTGCGCCCGCTCGGTGTGGTGACCCGCAGGCCTTCCGCTGTGGCTTCGTGCTTCCATCCGGGGTGTTCTTTCGCGTAGTTGCAGGATGCACACAGTCCTGAACCGTTCTCCCAGGTGGTCGTCCCACCTGATGCGACCGGTAGGGCGTGGTCGGCGTGCCGGATCGGGGCATCGCACCACGGGGTCCGGCACACATCGTCGCGGAAGGTGATCATCTGCCGCAGTCGGCCGGTGAACTCCCGGCCCTTCGCGTCCATTCCCACCAGCTGTCCGTCGTCGGGGCGGGTGAAGATCCTGCTGATGAGCATCTTCGCCTCGTTCGCGGTGACGAATTCCCGTGTCGTCTTCGCCGGCAGTGGCCCGAACCCGGGCAGCCAGGCCGGTACGAGTCCGTCAGAGAGCAGGGATTCGGCTTCGACAAGCAGATGGATCTCCGCGGGCACCGCCGTTGCGCTCGGCTGGCCGCTCAGCCGTTCGACGAAGGTGTCGGCGAGCACCTGCTGGCGGTTCCGCTCACCTGCGTCACCGGCGACCGTGATCGTTTCGGCGCCGGCTCGGAGGCTCTCATAGGCGGCAACGGCCTGTGGAAGCGGCAGGATTGCGGAGATCCTGGCCATCCCGTCGTCGATCACGGTCAGGTTCACGCGTCGATTGGTCGCTGCTTTCGCTGCCCGCTTCGCGGCCGACTCGGCGTCCATCTCCGCGCTGAGCGCACGCACTTCGGCGCGCAGGCTGCGCAGCCCGGTCGGTTCCAGACTGCGCTTCATCCGCGTATCGACCTTGCGCCGATCGGCATCGGCGAGAACCGCGGTCTCGTCGACCATGATGCGCGCTTTGTCTTCGGAGATCTCCCCCTTGGCCAGAGCTTTGAAGGTATTGGGCATCCCGATGACGATCGTGCGGGCAGTGCCGAGGAACTTCCTGCCTGATCCGGGAGAGACCTTCTTCGCCAGCCCGACCTCGTCGCCGGCGCGCTTCCCGCAGTCGATCGCGGGCACCCGGTTGAGCCGGTCCCGTTCGATGCGCAGCGCCTCGAAGGCCACGGCTTCCTTGGACTGTGCGGCGACGACAGCGGATCTGAGTTCTTCGAGTGCCGTGATTCGCGCCAAGGTCTCCGCCTCGGTGCCGCCCTGGCCGAGCCCGCGCAGGAACTCACCGAACCGAGTGATCTCGGTCAGCGGATCCGGAACCGGGGCTGGTTCACGTGCGGGGTCGACGTCCATATGAAGACGGTACCCGTCGGCGCTGACACGACGTCGGTAATGCATCCGGCACAAGCCGTCATTCCAGTTCAGGCACCGTGCCAGATCGCACAGGAAGAGTGGCCTCGACCCGCTCCCGGTTCAGCTGACTCCGCGCTGGATGCGGTTGAGGATCATGTCCATGGCGACGAGGTTGTGGCCGCCGTCGGGGATGATGAGGTCGGCATTGCGCTTCGACGGCTCGACATAGAGTTCGTGCATCGGCTTGACCGTGCCCAGGTACTGGTCCTCCACCGATTGCAGGGTCCGTCCGCGGTCGACGACATCGCGTTTGATCCGGCGCAGCAGACGCACATCGGCGTCGGTGTCGACGAAGAGCTTGATGTCGAGCAGCTGGCAGATGCGCGGTTCGGCGAAGATTAGGATGCCTTCGACGATGATGACCGGTGCGGGTTCGACCAGCGTCGTCTCGTCGCTGCGGTTGTGGATCGAGAAGTCGTAGACCGGACTCTCGACCGCCTCCGAGTTCCGCAGCGCTGTGAGATGGTCGACGAAGAGGTCGTTGTCGAAGGCGTCGAGATCGTCGTAGTTGACCTTCTCGCGCTCCTCATAGGTGAGCTCGTCGCGCCGCCGGTAGTAGTTGTCGTGGTAGAGCACGGAGGGTGGGCCCTCGCACTTGTCCAACAGCGCCTGAGTCAGCGTCGTCTTTCCGCTGCCGGTTCCGCCGGCCACGCCCACAACCAAAATCTCCACGGGACAAATATAGACCACGACCCCCGCCGAGGCGGCTCCCGGCTTCCGTACTCACCCGAGGCTGCGGGTCAGCTGAGTCCACAGCTCCTGGTCGAAGCGCCGCCGACCCAGCAGACCGGCCATATGCCTCACCGCATTGTCGACCTTGCCGCGCCAGACCTCGATCGCCGTCTTCGCATCCGCCCGGCTGAGCGCCCGGAACATGGCCCGATCATCGCTGACGATGCGATCGCTGGCCGGAGAATAGTCGAGTTGGAGGATGGAGATGAACAGCCGCAGCCGCAGAGTCAGAGCCTCAAAAGCACGCGCCGATTCCCGCAGCCCCGAAGCGCGCGCCAGTTCCTGCTGGAAATGCAGGTCGGCGTCCTCGACATCGATTCCGCTGCGCGTCGGCGCGGAGGCCTCGACCTGCCGCAGGGCCAGCTGCACGGGCACGAGGTAGCGCTGCGGACGCAGGGCCAAGGACCTGAGCACGACCTCCCCGATGGCCATGCGCGCGGCATAGAGGTCGAGCACGTCGACGGTCGTGATCAAGGGGATCCGCGCACCACCGCGGGACCCGTCGAGCAGTTTGTCGTCGACCATCCGCCGCAGCGCCGCATCGACCGAGGCCCGGGGCACCTGCATGCGGCGAGAGAGCAGGCGGGGATTGATGCGGTCGCCGGGTTCGTATCCGGAGTCGATGATCTCCTCGCGCAGCGCGATCGCGAGGTGTTCGGTGACCGATCGGGTCTCCTTCGGCAACCACGATGAGATCTCCATTGAGTCAGAAGTGATGGAACTTCTCTGAGGCTCGTAGGGAACGGATTCCCGCCACAGCACTCCTTCGAGTCCATGCCGCACGCGTGCGGCGAGCAGATCGAGCAGGGACCCGGGAAGGTCCTGACACTCACCGAGGCGGCCCTTGAGAACGGCTGCGAATTCGTCGAAATCCTGACACACCCTCACCCGCGCTCCCGCGTCGTCAGGCAGCGTGCACGGGACCTCGCCGAGGGGGTCGAAGACGAGGAAGTCGCCGTCTCCGTCGAGCAGGGCGAGCAGTTCGGCGGTGGGCAACTGCCGATGTTCGCTGTCGAAGCGCTGCGCCCACCGCTGGACTCCCGCGGTGCGCAGGGCCGCGGTGATTCCGGCGATGCGCCGTTGGATCCGCCGTGGCGGCACCTCCGCTCGCCCGCTTCCATCCCCACCAGCAACGACGCGGCGGAACTTGAGGATGACAAGCGGAAATCCGCTGGCGGCGAGGACGAGCTCCCTGCCACAGGCCACCTCGGCGACGGGAAGGGTGAGAGCACGCACGGACCGGGCGACGATGCTCTGGCTCAGCCCCGTGGCCTCAGCCAGGGCGCGGGTCGAATAGTCCCTCCCGGAGATCCGAGCTCCCGCGGTCGCAACGAGGGCCTCAACGACCTGATCGGCAGTGCCCTGGATCGGCGGGCGGCCGCTGCGGGGTCGGTCCTCGAGGTCGGATCGGCTCGCCCACCGACGCAGGGTCGACGGTGATGCACCCGTGCGCGCAGCCGCCTCGGCGGGGGTCGACGTCGTCAGCAGCGCCACGGCGTCACGACGGAACTCAGCGGAATACATCTCTCTATTCTAGGACTTCTGACTCAAACGTTCACGGCGTTCGTTTCCACCTCTTCACCCCCGGATATCGGCGGCGCATACTGAACTCACACCCAAGCTCCACGGTCAGCGCCGACGCGTGAGAGCACCGATTGCAAGCACCGAAGGAGCACAGTTGCTGCACACCGAAACCGACCTCGACAAGCTCACTGCCCAGTCGATCGACACCGTCCGTCGGTGGCTGCGGGTGTCCACGTCGATGACGACGGCGAAGAACCCCGCGGCCGAGCGCCTCTCAGCTGTCCTCTCCGACGACAACGGCCTCGACTTCACCGTCGGATTCGTCGATCGGGTCGTGCGCACCGATGATGTCCATGCCGCCGCCGATGCGCTGACCGAGGTCGGCAAGCTCGCTCCCGAGACGATGTCGTACCTCGACCGCGCCCAGATCAAGGCCGGTGCCGCACTGGCCAAGATCGCCCCGCAGGTCGTCGTGCCCGCCGCCCGCACCCGCCTGCGCCAGATGGTCGGTCATATGGTCGTCGACGCCCGGGACAAGCAGTTCGGCAAGACCGTGGCCGCGCTCACCGCCGATGGCCACCGGCTCAATATCAACCTCCTCGGCGAGGCCGTGCTCGGTGACGGCGAAGCCGACAACCACCTGGAACAGACCCACCGGCTGCTCGCCCGCGACGACGTCGACTATGTGTCGGTGAAGGTCTCGTCCGTGGCTTCGCAGATCTCGATGTGGGCCTTCGACGAGACCGTCGACTATGTCGTCGAACGCCTCCGCCCGCTCTACAGCCAAGCGGCGAAAGCTCCGACCGGCGCGAAGTTCGTCAACCTCGATATGGAGGAGTACCAGGACCTCGAGCTGACGATCGCGGTGTTCACGCGCCTGCTCTCCGAACCGGAGTTCAAGGATCTCGAGGCCGGAATCGTCATCCAGGCCTACCAGCCCGATGCGCTCGGCGCGGTGCAGCGGCTGAGCGAATTCGCCTCCCGCCGCGTCGAGAACGGCGGAGTCGGGGTCAAGGTCCGCCTCGTCAAGGGCGCGAACCTGGCGATGGAGACCGTGCATGCCGAGATCGCCGGCTGGCCTGCGACGACGTGCGATTCGAAGCAGTCCACGGACGCGAACTACAAGCGGGTCCTGCACTGGCTGTTCACCCCCGAGCGGATGAAGGGGCTGCGCATCGGCGTGGCCGGACACAACCTCTTCGACATCGCCTTCGCCCACCACCTCTCCGTCGAACGTTCGGTGACCGAGCGCGTCGAATTCGAGATGCTTCAGGGCATGGCCAGCGAGCAGGCCGCGGCCGTGACCGAAGACGTCGGGGACCTCCTCCTCTACGTTCCGGCCGTGCACCCGAAGGAGTTCGACGTCGCGATCTCCTACCTCGTGCGCCGCCTCGAGGAGAACTCGGCGTCCGAGAACTTCATGTCCGGCATCTTCGACCTCGCCAACGGCAATGATGTGTTCAAGCGCGAGGCCGACCGGTTCACCGCGTCGGTCGCGCAGCTCGAATCGACCCTCGACGCCGATGGTGAGTCTGCGCCGGCGCCGAACCGCCACCAGAATCGATCGACCGAAACGCTCGGTGACACGGTGGTTCCGACCGAGTTCGTCAATGAGCCCGACACCGACCCGGCCCTACCGGCCAATCAGGAATGGGTACGCAGGATCATCGCCGAGGCGACCGCCCCCGGCTACCTCGACGACCGGCCGAAGGCGCCCAGGATCGAATCCACGACCGAGCTCGATGAGATGATCGCCCGCGGTCGCGCCGCCGCTGCCGACTGGCGTGCCCTCGGTGCCGCCGGACGGGCCGAGATCCTTCACCGAGCCGCCGACATCTTCGCAGCCCGGCGCGGCGAATTCATCGCCGTCGAGGCCGCTGAGGTCGGCAAGATGCCCTCCCAGTCCGACCCCGAGGTGTCCGAAGCCATCGACTTCATCCGCTACTACGCGCTGAATTCGCTGGAACTCGAGGACCTCGAGGGGGCGACCTTCACCCCGGATGAGATGGTCGTCATCACTCCCCCGTGGAACTTCCCCGTGGCGATCCCCACCGGCGGCACCGTTGCAGCGCTGGCGGCCGGGTCCGCGGTCATCCACAAGCCCTCGGGGCCGACCCCGCACTGCTCGGCGCTCATCGTCGACTGCCTGTGGCAGGCCGGAGTGCCCAAGGACGTGCTGCAGCTGTGCGCCCCGATCGAGCGGGAGCTCGGCCAGCACCTCGTCTCACATCCCGATGTCGACCGAGTCATCCTCACCGGCGCCTCGGAGACCGCGGCGATGTTCAAGTCCTTCCGCTCCGAACTCCACGTCAATGCGGAGACCTCGGGTAAGAACGCCCTGGTCATCACCCCGGCGGCGGACCGGGACCTCGCCATGGCCGACCTCATGTATTCGGCCTTCGGACATGCCGGGCAGAAGTGCTCGGCCGCCTCGTTGGGGATCATGGTCGGATCGACCTACGATTCCGAACGCTACCGTCGCCAACTCATCGATGCCGCCTCGTCGATGGTCGTCGATTGGCCGTCGAACCTCTCGTCGACCATGGGCCCGCTCACCGAGGATCCCTCGGACAAGCTGCGTCGGGCGCTGACGTCGTTGGAGCCCGGTGAATCCTGGCTCCTCGAGCCCAAGCAGCTCGATGATACGGGGCGACTGTGGAGTCCCGGGATCAAGGACGGGGTCAAGCCCGGATCGTTCTTCCACCTCACCGAGGTCTTCGGTCCGGTACTCGGGCTCATGCATGCGAAGGACCTCGATGAGGCCATCGAGTTCCAGAACGCCGTGGACTTCGGCCTCACCGGCGGCATCCACTCCCTCGACCCCGAGGAGGTCGCCACCTGGCTCGATCGGGTCGAGGTCGGCAACGCCTACGTCAACCGCGGAATCACCGGTGCGATCGTGCGTCGTCAGTCCTTCGGCGGGTGGAAGCAGTCCTCGGTGGGGCTGGGGTCGAAGGCCGGCGGCCCGAACTACCTCATGCTCTTCGGGCACTTCGCCGATTCCGGCGATCAGGACCTCGAGGCGGCGAAGGCCGACGACCGGCGCTGGTTCGACCGCGAATTCGGTGCGGCGAAGGACCACACGGGACTGCGCGCGGAGGCGAACATCTTCCGCTACCGTCCCCGCCCGGTGACTCTGCGCGTGACCGCCGAGGCGAGCCTGTTCGATCTCGAACGGTCCCTGCACGCCGCCCGCACGGTGGACTCACCGGTGCAGCTGTCCGTCGCAGAGGATGTGCCTGCCGAGGTGAAGATCGCAGTGACGAATGCCGGTGTGCCTGCTCGCACCGAGACGGCCGCCGAGTTCGCCGAGATGGTCGGACAAGGTCGCTACGACGACACCGTGGGGGCGCGCATCCGCGTCCTCGGACGGTTCGAGGACGAGCTGCTGGCTGCGGCCGCACCACGTCCGGAGGTCGCGATCATCGATGAGCCGGTGACCACGTCGGGACGGGTGGAGCTGCGGTACTACGTGCAGGAGCAGGCGGTGTCGATGACGCTGCACCGCTTCGGCAATCCGAGCCGTGACTTCCACGAGCTCGCCGCCGCCCTCACCTCCTGAATTACTACCTGACGGCGGCTGAGCAACCTTGCGCGAGGTTGCTCAGCCGCCGTCAGGTAGTTCTGGGGCAGGGCGAGTTGTGTAGGATGAGTGCCACCCATGGCGCTCAGTGGACTGTCCGACTGTTCACAAGCTGTTCACATCTTCGCCGTCGTCGTCGATGAGTGAGCCGCTAGGGTGCAAGGGACCGCGCACGTGGATCGCCACGATGTGCACAGCCGCTCATCCGCCCGAAAGGCACCCATGAAAGTCACGACCACTCTGTCCTCCGCCGCGGTACTCAGCCTCGTCGTCGGCCTGTCCCTCCCGTCGGCTCCGGCCATCGCGACCCCGGCCGCAGCCGCCGACACCCACATCTCCGAGATCGCCTACACCCTCGAGACCGACTTCATCGAGATCGCCGCCGACCCCGGCACCGACATCTCCGGTTGGACCTTCGGATCGGTGACGCGCGGGGGCAGCGTCCAGGCACAGGAGAACACCGTCACCGCGCCCGAGAACACGACGGTCGGCGACTCCGGCGCCGTGGCCATCGACGTGCCGATCACGAACTCCGTCAAGGCCGGCTCGGCCGCCGACGGAGCGTACGGTTCGAGTGCCTTCGTCATCGCCGACGACGGCGAACTGATCGACTTCCAGCAGATCGGGGGCGTCGTCGACGGCAAGGGCGTCACCGGCACGAAGAACGTCTTCACCCCCGCGCCGGTCATCGGGCACGAAGCCGAACCGACCGGCGCGACTGCCGCGGGCGGCCAGTCGATCCAGCTCGCCGGCGACATATGGAAGTCGGCAGCCCCGACCCCGAACGCCCTGCCCGACGGCGACGACGGCAATGGAGGAGGCGACGACGGCAATGGAGGAGGCGACGACGGCGAGAACCCCGAGGACCTCACCCCGATCGCCGACATCCAGGGCACCGGCGACTCCAGTCCGCTCCAGGGCACGACCGTGACCACCCGCGGTGTCATCACCGCCGCCTACCCCGAGGGCGGGTTGAACGGCTACTACATCCAGACCCCGGGCACCGGTGGAGCCGATGCCGCGAAGGACGCCGCGTCCGACGGCATCTTCGTCTACTCCCCCGACACCGTCGCCGATATCAGCATCGACGACCATGTCGAGGTCACCGGCACCGTCTCCGAACACTACGGGCAGACCCAGATCTCCGTATCCGCCAGCGGGCTCAAGACCGTCGACGAACCCGCCGAGGCAGTCAAACCCGTCGAGGACGCCTTCCCCACAGGAGACGAGCAGCGCGAATCCCTCGAAGGCATACTCCTGCAACCGAGCGAACCGCTGACCGTGGCGGACAACTACAACACGAACACCTACGGTGAGGTTGTCCTCGCCACCGGTGAGGGCACCCTCGACCAACCCACCGACGTCCACCGCCCCGGCACCCCCGAGGCGAAGGCTCTGGAAGCGGAGAACCTCGACCGTGAAGTCGTCCTCGACGACGGCGCCACCGTGAACTTCCTCAAGACCGACAAGGACGTCCCCCTGCCCTACCTCGGACAGGAGGACCCCGTCCGCGTCGGTGCTCAAGCGAACTTCACCTCTCCGGTGGTGCTCGGCTTCGATCATGAGAAGTGGCGGTTCCAGCCGACAACCCGCCTGACCGGGGACAACGCCGAGGCGGTGCAGCCGACCAGCTTCACCGACACCCGCACCGAGGCCCCTGAGGCCGCCGGCGGGCAGGTCAGCCTCGCCAGCTTCAACGTGCTCAATTACTTCACAACCACCGGTGACCAGCTGGACGGCTGCCAGTACTACGACGACCGCGACGGCAACCACATCACCGTCCGCGGAGGCTGCGATGCTCGCGGTGCCGCGAACACGGAGAGCCTCAGACGGCAGGAGACGAAGATCGTCACCGCGATCGACAAGCTCGACGCCTCGGTGGTCTCGCTCATGGAGATCGAGAACTCCGCCGCCTTCGGCAAGGACCGCGATTCCGCATTGAAGGCCTTGGTGCAGCGCCTCAACGAGGCGGCCGGAACCCAGAAGTGGGACTTCGTCGACTCCCCTGCCGCAGTCCCAGCCGACGAGGACGTCATCCGCACGGCCCTGATCTACCAGCCCGCCGAGGTGGCCCCACAGAACGAGTCCACAATCCTTGATGATCAGGATGCGTTCTCCAACGCCCGCGAACCCCTGTCCCAGGCGTTCGCCCCGAAAGACGACACCGGTGAGGTCGAGAAGGACAAGACCTTCGTGACGATCTCCAACCACTTCAAGTCCAAGGGTTCGGGCGAAGGTCCGGGCAATGAGGACAGCGGTGATGGTCAGGGCGCGTCGAACGCCGACCGCGTGAAGCAGGCCGAAGCGCTCGTCGACTTCGCCGGAGACCGGCAGAATGCCGCGGCCAGCGACTACGTCTACCTCCTCGGCGACTTCAACTCGTACACGCAGGAGGATCCGATGCAGGTCTTCTACGAGGCCGGCTACAAGGACGTCGCGGCGGAGAAGACGGTTGAGTCGACCTACGTCTACGGTTCGCGCACCGGCAGCCTCGATCACGTGCTCGCCCTCGACACCGCGGCGGGCGCGGATAGCGCCGCGAACGCACAGAGCACCGGCACCGAGGCGGCACTGCCTTCCAGCGGATTCGACGCGATCACCGGGGCCGATGTCTGGAACATCAACTCAGTCGAGGCGCTGGCCCTCGAATACAGTCGCTTCAACTACAACGCGGCGGATCTCTTCGCGCCGGATCAGTTCCGCGCCTCCGACCACGACCCTGTTCTCATCGGGCTCTTCGACGAGGACTCGGACGACGGGGGTATGGATGATGCGGCCGACGAGGGTTCAGAGGACGCAGACGGTTCGGACGAAGCCGAAGCCGGAAGCATTGGCGGCGGCGACGACTCCGCGGGCGACGACGCCGACGGCACGAACGTCGGCTCCGACAGCGACAGTGCCGACAGCGACAGTGGAGGCAGCGACAGTGCGAGCAACGCCAGTTCGTCAGCCTCGGGCGAGGGCGGCTCGGGCAGCGAAGCGGGAGGCAATCTGCCCCGTACGGGTATCGATCCGACGATGATGATGGCGATCGCGGCGGGACTCATCGCCATCGGCGCGAGCGTCGTCATCATCGTCCGCCGACGCCGCCTGAGCTGAGATCCCGGCAGCGCTCAGTCGCTGACGGCGACCTGCCCGCGCATGAGCACCCGTGCGGTGCGAAACAGGGAGGTCGCCGTCACCGTCTGCGCTTCGTCGTCCCAGAATGCCGAAGCGGTCACTACCCCCGATGGTGTGCCCAGTCGCACTTCGGGGCCGGTCCAGTCGGGATTGTTGCGCTCGATGATACACCGGACGAACGAATCGCGATCGGGCAGCAGCGCGGCCGCCGCCAGGCACATCGCGGCGGTTCCCGGGACGGCCCTGTGCGCCTGTTCCATCGAGATGACGCGGACGAGGATATCGACGTCGGCAGCCGGAAGCTCGGTGCCGTCAAGGAGTGTCGTCGACTGCGGATTGCTGACGATCGCGACCTTCGGCACGACCTCGGGTGCTGTCTTCGGTGTCTGACACAGCCCCATGCGCACGGCCGCCTTCCGCCGCAGTTCGTCGATGAGGCGCATCGTCGGAGCGCTGGCGTCGATGGCCTCCGGCCTCTCCGTGCCGTCAAGCGAAACCAGCGTTGATGGCACGACGACAAGCGGCAGAGTCGCGTCGACGAGCGTGGCCTCGAATCTCGCTCCGCCGACCTCGAATTCTTCGCGACTCACTCCGGTCGGCAGCAGCGAACCAGTCCGGCTGCCGGCAGGGTCGGGGTAGATGAGTTCGATCGGGGCACCCGTCCCGCTGACCCCGGGCACCACGAGCTCTTCCTCGACCGCGGCCTGCCCGTCGAGGACGTCCAGTCCGACGTCGACGAGTTTCTGCGTATTCGTGTTGAACAGGCGGAAGACGTGCCACCCGTCGGCGGCCTCGATCAGCCCGGCCGACAAGGCGAAGGGAACGACCCCGGACGACAGATTTCCGCAGTTGCCGGAGTAGTCGACGGCCGCCTCGGTGACGGAGACCTGCCCGAAGGTGTAATCGAGGTCGACGCCCTCCCGCGTCGAAGCGGATACGACCATCACCTTCGACAGGGAGGAGATGCCGCCGCCCATCCCGTCGAGCTGCCGACCGAACGAATCGGGTGAGCCCAGCGCCGAGCAGAACAGCGCATCCCGCTCAGATGTGTCGCCGTCCTCCCCAAGCACCGGCAGCGCATCCTCCCGGAAGAACAGGCCCTTGCTTGTGCCGCCGCGAACGAACGTGGCATCGATCCACTGAGTCATGGTCTCAGCGTAGTCAACCCCACTGACATCACTTCACGGACTTCGGGACGATCGCCATGGCCGCGAACCCGAGGACTGCGACGAGGGCGAAGAGGTAGAAGCCCCACGGGTAGGCGATGCCCGCGGTGACGAGGGCACCGGTGATGAACGGACCGACGATGGCGCCGATCCGCCCGATTCCCGAGGCCATACCCAGAGCCGTTCCTCTGGCCTGAGCCGGGTAGATGGCCGAGACGAAGGCGTAGACGAGCACCTGGGCGGAGAAGACGAAGACCCCGGTGATGAACACCGCGATGTTGAGCAGCACCTGGCTGGTCATCGGAATCGACAGTGCGGCGAGGAAGATGGCTGCGAGGACGAACCACATGAGCACGATCTTCTTCGTTCCGTAGCTGTCGGCCAGCCAGCCGGCCAGGACGAGTCCGACGACGGCGCCGATGTTCATGACGAAGAGCATGACGAGGGAGTCCGAGACCTCGTAGCCGGCGTCGGCCATGATCTTCGGCAGCCAGGTGTTGAGTCCGTAGACCAGCAGGAGTCCCATGAAGCTCGCCGCCCACACGCCGATGGTCACCAGCGCCAGCTTGCCTGCGAAGAGTCCGGCCATTCCCGTCTTCACCTGCGCGTCGACGGCACCGGTCGGATCGACGGTCTCGCCCTCCTTCGCCGAGGCGGCCGCCGGGTTCCTCTTGATCTCCTGCGCGATGAGGAACGTTTCGGATTCGGGCAGCTTCCAGATCAGGAGGGGAACCATGGCCAGACCGGCGAGTCCGCCGGCGAGGAAGAGCAGGTGCCAGTTGTGGGAGTAGGCGACGGCGAGCAGGGAGATCGCGACGGCACCGGCGTGGTAGCCGGTCATCGTCAGGGTCGTGGCCTTTCCGGTCTTGCCCGATTTGTTGTATTCGCTGATGTAGGCGAGCGCGCTGGGCATCACGGCGCCGAGGAACAGTCCGGCGATGAATCGGTAGGTGGTGAACAGTGCGACGTTCGGAGCGAAGGCGACGAGCAGGGTGAAGACGCTGAAGCCGATGACGCAGCCGATGATCGCCCACCGTCGTCCGATCCGGTCGACGACGGGGCCGACGGACACCGCACCCAGGCCGACGCCGACGAGGCTGAGCGTGGCCACCAGGGTAGCCGCCTCGGGGGTGAATCCGAGGGCTTCGGTGGCCAGCAGCTCGGGGATGACCGCGCCGAGGACGACGAGGTCGAAGCCCTCCAGGGCGACGGCCAGCCAGCACAGGACGGCTGGCCAGCGTCCCGCTGGGGTGACGCGGGTCGTGGATGCGGATGGGGTGGTTGCGGACATCGGTGTCTCCGGGGTGTTGTCGTGCCGGTCAGAACGGATAGGGCGCGATGGACGAGCGCATCGTCACCCATTGGGTTTCGGTGAACGCTTCGATATTGGCTTCGGCGCCGCCGAAACGGGATCCGTTGCCGGAGTCCTTCATCCCGCCGAAGGGGACGTTGGCCTCGTCGGAGACGGTCTGTTCGTTGATGTGGATCTTGCCGGTGTCGACGAGGTCGGCCAGGTCCATGGCCATACCCACATCTCCGAGGATGCCCAAAGAGAGACCGTATTCGCTCGCGTTGACCATCTCGGCGGCTTCTTCGAGGGTGGAGAACCGGGCCACCGGGGCGACGGGTCCGAAGATCTCCTGCGCCCAGGCGGGGTTCGAGGGGCTGAGGTCAGTCAGCACGGTGGGTGGGACGAAGGCGCCTTCGCCCGGCCCTCCGGCGACGAGCGTGGCACCGTCGGCGGTGGCTTTCTCGAGGATGTCGCGGACGTGAGTGCGCTGTTTCTCGTCGATGATCGGTCCGATCGCGACCTCCTCGGTGGCGGGGTCGCCCACCGGCAGGCTGCGGGCGCGTTCGGCCAGCTGCTCGACGTATTCGTCGTAGATGGATTCGTGGACGAGGTGGCGGCCAGTGGTCATGCAGATCTGGCCCTGGTGCATCCACGATCCGAAGGCTCCCGCCGAGGTGGCCGGACCGACTTCGGCTCCGGGAAGGACGACGAGCGCATTGTTGCCGCCGAGTTCGAGGTGGCAGCGCTTGAGGAGGCGACCGGCGGCTTCGCCGACCTTGCGTCCGGCCGCTGTGGAACCGGTGAAGGAGATGACGGAGACCTCGGGAGCGGCGACGACGGCTTCACCGGCGTCGAGGCCGCCGGGCAGGACCTGGAGCAGTCCTTCGGGCAGTCCGGCCTCGGCGAAGACCTTCGCGATCGCCACTCCGGCGCACACGGCGGTGCGGGGGTCCGGCTTGAGCAGAACGGCGTTGCCCAGGGCGAGGGCCGGGGCGACGGAGCGCATGGCGAGGATGAGCGGGAAGTTGAACGGGGCGATGACGGAGACGACTCCGGCGGGCACCCGGCGGGCGAAGGACCAGCGGGGTTCGTTCGAGGTCAGCACCTGGCCCTTGGGGTGGCTGGGCAGGGCGGAGGATTCATAGCAGATTGCTTCGGCGGAGGAGATCTCGAGTGCGGCCTTGGGCGGGATGGAGCCGGCTTCGCGGATGATCCATCCGGCGAGCTCATCGGCGTGTTCGGCCCACAGGGCACCGGCGCGGCGCAGCACTGCGGCTCGTTCGGCCGGTGTGGTCTTCGCCCATTCCTTCTGTGCTGCGGCGGCTCGCGTGACGTCGTCGGCGCTGGCGGCGCCGAGGCGGCCGAGGGTCTCAGCGGTGGCCGGTTCGATGACGTCGTAGGTCTCTCCGGAGCCGGCGGTCCAGGTGCCGGTGAAGATCTTCTCGTGCCAGTCGGTTCCCAGGAAATCAGTCATTGTCTGTCCTCACTTCTTCTTCGGGGCGGGTCATGTCTGTGGTTCCGTGAAACGAACCGATCTGCGGGCACAATCGATGAAGGACTGTGGTGCACCTCTCGTCAGAGTAGTGATCCGGACCACCCGAAGCCACAATTGTCCCATTCATTGAGAATTCAGCGTGGGAACCGCTAGAATCCGAGGCATGGCGAACTCTCCTTCCGGCGACTCGATGATCGATCGGCTCGTGCGTGTGCTCGCGTCCTTCGACCCGGATCATCAGAGCCTGGGCACCGACGAGATCGCCGAGCGTGCACAGCTGCCGAAGTCGACGGCCTATCGGCTCATCGGTGAGATGATGCGCCATGACCTGCTCCAGCGCGACCCCAATGGCCGCATCCGGATCGGGGTCGGAATGTGGGAGCTGTCGAATCGTGCCTCCGATGCCGTCGATCTGGCCTCTGTGGCCAGGCCCCACATGATGGGGGTGCATGAGTTCGTCGGCGAGAACACGCAGCTGGGCATCCTGCGGGAGCGCGAGGTGCTCATCATCGAGCGCATGTCGGCGCCGAATGCGGTCATCCACCGGTCGAAGACTGCCGGCCGCCTGCCGGCTCATGCCTCCTCGTGCGGTCTCGTGCTGTTGGCGTATGCGCCCAAGCATGTGCGCGAGGCGTATCTGCGCGGCCCGTTGACAGCGATCACGGAGAAGACGACGACGGATCCCGCCGCACTGCGCCGACTGTTCGCCTCGATCCGGTCTCACCATTTCGCGGAGCTGTCCGGCCATATCGATGCGGGCACGACGGGCATCACGGTTCCGGTCTTCGACGCGGGCGGGGCGGCGATCGCCGGCCTCGGCGTCGTCATCGATTCGGAGCACCGGAAGGGAGTGCCCGCGATCATGAGGATTCTGCGGACCGCCTCGGCGAGGATCACGCAGGACCTCGCGGCCGATCATCGCTTCGCCGGCTGAGTCAGCCGGTCCGGGCCGCGAATCTGGCTCGTCGCTTCTCCGCTTCCTCCTCCCGGTTCTTCGGCGGCGCATTCGTCACCAGCGCATCGAGGAGATGCTGAGTGGTGTGCGCGATCTCCTCGACCGCTGCGTCGAAGGCTTCGGCATTGGCCTGTGAGGGCTTCGTCGTGCCGGCGATCTTGCGCACGTACTGCAGGGCGGCGGCGTGGACTTCGTCGGAGGTGGCCGCGGGCTCGAAGTTATGGAGCGTTCTGATGTTTCTGCACATGTCAAAACGCTCCCCCTCGGCACTGACACTGAACAGAGCCCGGACATCGATTTGTGCGTCCGCTCGATAGACTGACCGGACGATGGAGACCGGGAGAGAGATGAAGTCAGAGGACACGGCGCTGTCGCCGCAGCAGATCGAGAGCATCCGCACCCTGCGGCTGGATTTCTCGAGGATGCTCATGCACCACCGCTTCGTCGTCGACGAGGTGCTCACGAAGCTCTCGATCCTCCGTGAAGAGTCGGTCTATGCACACAGCTACAACCCGATCGAGCACATCTCGTCGCGGGTGAAGTCACCGCGGAGCCTCTTGGAGAAGGTGCATCGTCGGGGCCTGCCGCTCGAC
Organism: Brevibacterium limosum; assembly: GCF_011617705.1. NCBI lineage: Bacteria > Bacillati > Actinomycetota > Actinomycetes > Micrococcales > Brevibacteriaceae > Brevibacterium > Brevibacterium limosum. Next base: position 3,268,693 of record NZ_CP050154.1, read on the forward strand.
ACCGACGTCATCCGCGAGAAGATCACGGACATCGCCGGCATCCGCATCACCTGCAGCTTCATCGCCGACACCTATCATGTGCTCGAGCTGCTGACCGCACAGGACGACATCCGCGTCGTCGAGATCAAGGACTACATCGCCCACCCGAAGCCCAACGGCTACCGCAGCCTGCACGCGATCCTCGAGGTGCCCGTGTTCCTCCACGGCGGACCGGTTCCGGTCATCTGCGAGGTGCAGATCCGCACGATCGCGATGGACTTCTGGGCGAGTCTCGAGCACAAGATCCACTACAAGTTCGACGGCGACGTCCCCGATCACCTCATCGACGAACTCACCGAGGCGGCCGATGCCTCCGATCAGCTCGACCGGAGGATGGAGCAGCTCCACTCCGAGGTCCGCGAGGGTGCTCCCGACATCGATTCCGGGGAGGACTTCGACGAGGAGGCGCTGCGGATCCTGTGGGACCTCAGCCGACAGGAGGGCTAGACCTCTTGGGCCGGTAGGTGCGACCGAAGCTGCGGGCGTTCGCCGTGTCGATCTCATCAAGCTCCCAGTCGATGCGTCGCCCGCCGGGCACGTCGAAGATCCGGGTTCCGTCACCGAGGAAGACCGGGGCGACGTAGACCTGGAGTTCGTCGATGAGGTCGACCTCGAGCCTCTGCCGAGCGATATCGGCGCTGATGATCTGGATATCGCGGTCCCCGGCGATCCGCTGTGCCTTCTCGACTGCCTCGGTGATAGTGCAGTTCATCGCGGTCACCGAGGCGTCTGCGGCCAATTCCTCGGGACGGTGGGTGAGGATGAACTCTGTTCCCGACCACGCACCGCCGTAGGCCTCGGATGTCATCTCATCGCGTTCATCGGCCTGCGCCTTGGCCGCGTCGTAGCCGCGGCGGCCGGAGAGGATCACGGCGACCTTCGAGGCCATGTTCTCCGTGGTTCCCTCCGCATTCGGCTCGGAGGCCGCGAGCCAGGACATGTCATGGCCTGGCCCGGCGATGAACCCGTCGATCGAGGCGGTGAAGCCCCATGCCACTTTTCCCATCGCTCCCCCTCGAGCTGCGGTGTCTCCTACTGGTGATTGCAGATTGCAACCAGTGAACCATTGTTGCCGGCCTCGATCAACGCCCCGTGTGACCAAACAGCCCGACTTACAGCGGAATGTTCTCCGACTCTTCCTCGTTACGCCTGGTGAGGGCCACATCAGCTGGGCCGACGTCAACCTCAACGGCGTGCTCTACGGAATGCGCTTCCAGATCCCGGCCATGCTCGAGTCCGGCACGAAGGATTCCGCGATTGTCAATATGGCTTCGGTTCACGGAAGCGTCGCCGCGATCAACAACGGTGCCTACACCGCCGCCAAGCACGGCGTCGTCGGCATCACCAAGAATGCCGCCGCCGAATACGGTGCCGAAGGCCTGCGCATCAACGCAATCGGCCCCGGCTACATCACGACTCCCCTGCTGGAATCGAGCCTGGACGCCGAGATTATCGAAGGCCTCAAGGCCAAGCATCCCCTCGGCCGCTTGGGCACCGCCGACGAGGTCGCGAAGGTCGTGAGCTTCCTGCTCTCCGATGATGCCTCGTTCGTCACCGGCGCCTACTACCTCATTGACGGCGGCTACACCGCGGTGTGAGGACCTCCGCCGGTGAACCGAGCCGGGTGTTCAATGTTCCGTGCTGTTCAAACTTCTTGAACTCCTACGGTTCATTGAACACCGGGAATCGTCTACCCTCGGACCACGGTTCAGACCGACGACCAAGCAACCGCCACGGCTTCTGCAGCCACTTTCGCAGTCACCTGCGGTCGGCACTGATGGGCGAGATCAGTCGTCCACGCCTGCTCTGAAGGAATCGAAGCGAACGACACGGCACCCGGACTCGTGAACGGCCCGTGACGCGAGAACAGCTCTGCGGCCTCGCTGCTGATGATTCCATTGACCGCCATCGCCCACATGTCATAGAGATCGCGAGAAGCATGCCTGTCATTCCACGCTGCAAGTTTCGCTGCAGCGAATGCAGGAGCAGTCAACACGGTAAGCCGAGCAGGCGGCGCATCACTCATGCCTTCTGCCCCTTTCCCCGCACAATTCGCCTCACGGCGTCATTTGCTCGAACTGATCCGCCGACGACCTCAGCAAACTCGTCGAGGTCGATCTGCGGCCGCAGGTTCCTGGCCGCCTCTGCCGATGCTTCAGGGTTGCCACCCTGTGCCGGCCTCATCAGCAGGTCGAAGAGTGTCTGCTCTCGCGACGCGATCAGCCCCGAGCCGAGCTCCGTCCTCTCCACTGAAGCGTCAATGCCGTCCAGATCGCGATGAGCAAAATACACGGTTCCGCTTCCGACCCGAAGAGGCCTGCGCCCGGCGACAGGGATCGCCACCACCGTACTGCCGATGGCACGAGGGATCGCGCCCCAGAATCGAGCGGCGCCGATCCCCATGAGAATCGCTTGTCGACTTCCCTGCCTGGACACGGCAACCGCAAGCGCGGCGGCTTCAAGACCCGGTGACCATGTACGGGCATCCTGACCATTCGGAGGTGCGGTGTACACCCCCCGCACGATGCGCTTGAGCGCGCCTTGGTCGACAAGGTCATCAAGCACTCTCCACGAGTTCGTCCCGAGACTTCGCGCATCCTGATAGCGCATCGTCCTCATCGGCGCACGAGCGACCGCCCTGAGGATATCGATCGCATCCGTCATTCCGACCACCTCTCAACTATGCGCAAATATACTCTTTAAGTATATTTGTGCATAGTCACAGAGATCCTCGGCAGCAACCCGCCTCAGTGCTCGTGCCCCACCCCTTCGTGTCCGGCCGGCATCCCGACGTCGCCCTCCTGACCGGGGTCGATGACGACGAACTGGCCCATCATCCCCTCATCCTCGTGCAGCAGCATGTGGCAGTGGTACATATACGGCAGGTGCGGATCCGTATAGTCCTCGAAGCGCATGAGCAGCCGGTAGTCGCGATTCGGTTCGAGGTAGATCGTGTCCTTCCGCCCGCTCATCTCCACCGGCGGAGGCTCACCGTCGACCGAGAGCACGTCGAACTGCACATCATGGACATGGAAACTGTGCGGAATCGGCTGCTTGCTGCGCACCACCCACACCTCCGTATCGCCGACGTGGACGACCTCATCGATGCGAGACATGTCCATCCGCTCACCGTTGATCTCACGTTCTTCGAGTTCGAACTTCCGGATTGTGGCCGCCTCGGCCTCATCCAGGCCATCCTCCTCGGCGTGAGAGGACCGCGACCACGCAGGTTCGGGCGCCGGTGTCAGGATCTCGGCAGCGCGGAATTCGAGAACGTCGAAGGAATCGTGTCCGCCCATCGTCGCCGGCACCGCCACCCCGCCGAGGTCGACCTCGGCCGAGCGCATCCGCACCGTCTCACCCGGGGCGAAGTCCACGACCACCTCGGCGCGCTCCCCCGGCGCCAGCCGGAGCCGGTCGATTTCGACAGGTTCGTCGAGGAACCCGCCGTCACCGGCGATGAGATCCATCGTCCGGTCGGGGAACTCGAAGGCGTACGTCCTGGCGGTCGAACCGTTGAGCAGACGCAGCCGCACCTTCTCCGCCGTCACCTCCTGCACCGCGCCGATCGTGCCGTTGACCATCACGGTGTCACCGAGCATCCCGGGCTCGGCCCCGTCGTGGGTGAGCTCGAGCTGCCCGTCCGAGAATGTCCTGTCCTGGACGATGAGCGGAAGATCGTCGACACCGTACTCGTACGGCAGATCGGCAGACTGACTCGCATCGTCATCGAGGATGACCATCCCGGCCAGCCCCTTGTACACGTGGTCTTCGGTCTGCCCGTGCGGATGAGGGTGGTACCACAGGGTCGCGGCCGGCTGGTCGATCGTCCAGTGCGGCTTCCAGGTCTGACCGGGGTCGATCATCTGGTGCGGTCCGCCGTCCATCTTCGACGGCAGATGCATCCCATGCCAGTGCACGCTCGTCGGCTCGGTCAGATCGTTCTCGACGTCGACGGCGATCTTCTCGCCGCGCTGGGCCCGCAGGGTCGGACCGAGAAACGCCCCGTTGAATCCCCAGGTCTCCGTCGGACCGTCCTGACCGGCGAAATCCGTCGAACCCCTCTGCGCGGCGAGGTCGAAGGTGCGCACCCCGCCCTCGACCGTCGAGTCGGCCAACGGTGGGATGGCCAGTTCGTTCGTGAACTCGGGTTCCGTCACCGAGGTGGTCGACACTCCGCACGCAGTCACCCCGACCGCGACGATCACCGCGACAGCGGCCACGCCCGCGGCTGACCTGCGCAGTCTCATCGCTACACCCGCCGGCCGAGCATCGCCTGGATACCGAAGGCGGCCAGTCCGGTGAGCGCGCCGACTCCGGCTCCCATTCCGAGACTCGGGATGAGGGCCATAAGCACCGCCGGCCCGGTGCTGATCAGACCGGTCCCGGCGAGCAGTCCGCCGAATGCGAGGGTGAGGAAGCCGTGCGCCGCACCGCAGATCGTCAGGGTGAGCACGGGCCGGGCGACTCGGGCGAAACCGACGGTCCCGATCCATACCGCCCCGGTGAGCCCGAGCAGGATGAACGCGCGGACGGCACCGTCACCGAGGATGGGCCACAGTCCGGTCAGCGGCCACAGCAGCGCCAGAGAGGACAGACCGACGATGAGCGGCCAGGACAGAGGACGTCGTGAGTGAGTTGTCGTATTCATACCCTCAACTCTTCCGACCGGCCGTCAGTCCCACATCGGTGCCGGAGCGTCAGTTCCTCCCGCCCCGAGGCGAGCGCCGAATCTCCTGCAGGCGATCACGTCATCAACACCGAACGACTGCGGCGGGCGCGAATGCTCCGTAGTCTGGGACTATGGGTTCGGCAGATGCAGGTGAGACGCGCGTGGAGCGCGAGCGCCTCGAACCGTGGCTGACCGATGCGTCCCTGGCCGTCGCGGTGACCTTGGTGATCTCGCTCGTCATCGCCGCCGACGCCGATTCCTCCCCTGTGCCCGGCATCGCCTGGGCTCTCGGCTTCGGTGCTCTGCTGCTCCTGCGCCGCGGCCTGCCGCTGACCGTGCTGGCGGTGACCGTGTTCGGGATCTTCGCCTACTATGCCCTTGACCTGCCGCCGATCGGCATGGTCTTGCCCGCAGTCGGTGTCCTCTATTCCACCGCCGAGGTGCGGCGCACTTCGTGGGCCGTGGTCGGTGCCGCCGTCCTCGTCGCCGTGTCGACGTTCTACCGGTTCGATGACCTCGACCCGCGCGCCCAGCTGACCGGGTACGGCTTCGTCACCGAACTTGCGCTGGCCGCCGCGGCCATCGCCCTCGGATCCGTGGTCCGCCTGGTCCGGGAGATCCGCACCCAGTCGGCGCGCATCGCCGTTCTCACCGCGGCCGAGGAGTCCCGAGCCGCCGAGGCGCGGATGCAGTCCGAACGGGTGAGGATCGCCCGCGACCTCCACGACACGATCGGCCACACGCTGTCGGTGGCCTCTCTGCACACCTCCGTGGCGGCCGAAGCCGAGGACCCGGACGACCGAACAGCCGCGCTCGAACGGGTGCGCGGCGCCACCTCGGAGGCGCTGCGTGAACTGCGTCGCACGGTCAAGGTCCTCCGGGAGGAGCCCGCGGACGAGACGACACCGGGCCCCGCCTCGGCGCTGGGTTTGGCCTCAGTGACGACCGTCGTCGAAGCCGCCCGGGCTGCCGGTCTCGATGTCGACGTTGCGGTCAGTGTCGACCCCGCCTCGCTGCCCCGGGCCGTCGACGCGGCGGCGTTCCGGATCGTTCAGGAGTCGATGACGAACGTGCTGCGCCATTCGGCAGCGGCCGCGGCCCGCGTCTCAGCGCGGGTGAGCGGCGATGAGCTCATCGTGCGCATCGTCGACGACGGTCATGGAGGATCAGCGGATCCGGAGCCGGGTGCCGGAATCCGCGGGATGAGGGAGCGGGCGGGACTGCTCGGGGGCAGCCTCGAGGCCGGGCCGACCGCTGAGGGGTTCACGGTGACCGCGCACCTGCCCATCGATGTCGAGGAGGAAGAATGACCGAGGCGATCCGCGTCGTCATCGTCGACGATCAGGAACTCGTCCGGGCCGGTCTGCGGCCTTTGGCCGAACGCGATGGGGACATCACGGTCATCGCCGAGGCGGCCGACGGTCGGGCGGGCCTGTCATTCGTGCGCGAGCTGCGTCCCGATGTCGTGCTCATGGACATCCGCATGCCGGCCATGGACGGGATCGAAGCGACGGGGGCGATCGTCGCCGACGAGGCGTTGAACGGAGTGAGAACGTCTTCGCAGCCATCCGGGCGGGTGCTGCCGGGTATCTGCTCAAGGACGTCTCTCCCGACGATCTGCGTTCGGCGATCCGCACCGTTGCCGCCGGTGATGCCCTCTTGTCTCCATCGGTCACCGCCGCGGTCATGCAGGCCGTCGCCGAGGGGCATTCCCCCGACCCCGACGGTCACGGCTTCGATGAGCTGACCGACCGGGAGGTCGAAGTCCTCAGCGGAATCGGGCGGGGGCTGACCAATGACGAGATCGCGGCCGAACTCTTCCTCAGCCCCGCCACGGCCCGCACCTATGTCAGCCGCCTGCTCACCCGACTCGATGCCAGGGACCGGGCCGCGCTCATCATCCTCGCCTATGAGACGGGCTTGGTCCGACCCGGCGGAACGTCACGCGGGTGGTCTCCGACTCAGCGCTGATCGACCGCGACTCCCATCGAACGTCCTCCGATCACCCAGAGCATGCCCTGCTTTCACGAGTAGCCTGAGAGCACAGCCCAAATGGTTTGGACCGTGGACGAAAACGTAAGGTGATCGACCATGAGCACAACACAGATCAATCAGCATCCGAAGCCCCTTCCGGTGGTCCTCGGCAAGAGAGCAGCGCTGGTCCTCTTCATCGGCGTCCTCGGTTTCCTCTTCGTCAAGGTCGTCGGCCCCATCCTGCAGACCGGCCCCGAGTACGTCATCGAGGCCGTCATCTCCGGGATCCCGCTGCTCATCGCCGCTGGCTGCGCCATCGCTGCCCTGACGGTGTCGATCGTGCACCGGGTGCGGCACACGAGAGCGTGAACCACCGCAGGGCCGAAACTCACCTGGTCATTCCGGGTGCGCAGTCACTCCGCGTGCGCGACGATATTGAACACATTCCCGTCGGGCGCGCGGACGAAGAAGCGCCGCACGCCCCATTCCTCGTGGGTGAGCGGGTGGACGATCTCGATGCCCTGCTCCTGAGCTTCGGCAAACGCGGCGTCGACGTCGTCGACGAGCACCGAGGCCACAGGATTCGTGTGCCCGGTCGCATCGTCGGTGAGCACCTGCACGCTCGCTCCGGTGTCGGGAGAGGTGAATCGTGCGACCCACCCGAGATCGAACTCCTCGGAACTCAGCCCGAGGAAGCCGGAGTAGAACTCCCGCGCGGCGTCCAGGTCGTCGACCGCGATGTCCGGAATGACCCTGTTGACCTTCATGACCTCACCACTGATCGTGGTCGAATACCTGGCAGAACACGCTCGTCATCTGACCGCTGAAGAGGACGAACTGGATCTCGGCGATCGATTCCCAGCGCCCGCGGGACCGCCCGTCGACGATGACGCTGTGAGCCGCCTCGGCGACGTCCCTGGCCGACCACCCGAACACCCCGCCGCCGATCGCGGGGAACGCGATCGAGGTGGCTCCGACCTCCTCGGCGAGATTGAGGCTCGTTTCGAAACAGGATTCGAGGACTTCCGGGTCGGCCTCGCCTGCGTTCCGGTTCGGCCCGACCGTGTGGATGACCCAGCGGGCAGGCAGATCCCCCGCAGACGTGGCCACGGCCTGTCCCGGCGGCAGACCGCGCACATGGGTGGTCTGCCGAACTTCGCGGCAGGCCTCGAGCAGCGCGGGACCGGCCGCGCGGTGGATGGCTCCGTCGACCCCGCCGCCACCGAGCAGACTCGAATTGGCGGCATTGACGATCGCGTCGACGGCCACCTCGGTGATATCGCCTTCGAGAACCGTGATCTTCATGCCTCGAGTCTAGACACCGGCACTGACACTGCCTACCCATCGGCGTAGCCTGGGAACACCTGAAAGGAGCGACTCATGTGCAGGCTGATCGGTTTCATCTCGCCTACCTCCACCACGGCCGCTGACCTCATCGGTGCTGATGAGTGCCGGCAGTGGCAGTCGATGGGAACGGTCCATGACGACGGGTGGGGTACGGCATGGATCGACACCGACACCGAGGCGGTCGCGCGGTTCCGCACTCCCACCGAGGGCGCCGACGATCCCCGGTTGACCCGGGCTTTGGATGCGGATGCGAGCGAGGGTCGGATCTGTCATCTGCGGATAGCGACGACCGGGCTCAAGGACCTCGAAGAGAACACGCACCCGTTCCTGGCCGACGGTGTGGCGATGGCGCACAACGGTTCGGTGCATCCGATCGAGCGGTTGCGCGAATACGTGTCCGTCGCCGAAGTCGAGGAGATCGGCGGCACCACCGATTCGGCGATCATCTTCGCCCTCGTCCTCCGGGACCTGCGCCTCGGCGAATCACTGCTCGATGCAGTGACCGGAACGGTGCGGATGCTGCGGGCGGGCTTCGACCATCCCGGCATCAATCTGCTGTTCCTGACCACGGAGGAGATGATCGTCGTCCACGCCACGGCCGGAACCCAGGTGCCCTATCTGCAGGGGCCCCTGCCGCCGGATCATCACGACCACTACTACCGGATGAGCTGGCAGCGGTCGCCCGAGAACGCAATGATCGTGTCCTCCTCGGGACTCGAACACAAAGGATGGAGTCTCATCGAGCAGAACACGATCATGCGGCTGACCGTCGCCGACGGTGCGGAGACGATCGTCAGGCTGTAGCCGTGGAAACCCCGGCCGGGCTCAGCCGGCCAGGCCCTCTGATCTCAGGATTTCTGGACGGTGATGGTCCAGCTGGCGTCGGTGACCCGGTCGAAGTGGGTGACGGGGTAGCCGTTTTCGGCAGCCCACTGCGGGATCGCCTCGGTGGCCTGAGTGCAGTCGAAGTTGATGACGAGTTCATCGCCTGCGGTGAGTCCGGTCATCGCCTCTTTGGCTTCGACGAGCGGGAAGGGGCAGACCTGACCGTCGGTTTCGAGTACCTGTTTCATACTGTCCTGCTTTCTGCCGCGGGCGCTGCCGCCGGCGACTTCTTCGGTTTGATGGTGGCTTTGGCCGCGATTCCGGCGCCGGCGATCATGAAGACCACGGACACCCAGCCCTGGTATTCGAACTGTGCGGTCGAGACCATGGCGTTGCCGACGGTGCAGCCGCCGGCGATGGCTGCGCCGACGCCCATGCCGATGCCGCCGATGATCGACTTGATGATCGTGGCCTGGTCGGGCACGCGGAGGCGGAATTCACCGGAGGCTTTGGCGGCGATGAACGACCCGACGAGGATGCCGATGACGAGCATGACTCCCCAGTCGATGAGCTGCGTGTCGCCTGTGGAGAGGTATCCGACGAGGTTCGCCGAAGGGGTCGTGATGCCCAGCCCGGAGTTGCGGCCCGTGGCGGCGGAGAGCGGCCAGGCGATCGTGGCGATGATGCCGATGACCACGGCGGTGGCGAAGGGATTCCAGCGCTTCTCGGTGAACAGGTGGGCCAATCCGGTCTTGCGCGGAGGCAGGGTCGCCATCGGGGTCTTGAGCTTGCGGGCGTGATGGACGGCCAACCACACGGCGATCGCCGAGATGACGACGACGAAGACCCACGGGCTCAGACCCGTGCTCGCCTGCAGGCTGCCGTTGTCGAGGGTGATGCTGCGGATGCCTTCGGTGAAGCCTGCCGCGGGGCCGAGCTTCATGACGGCGGAGAACAGCGCGTAGAAGATGAGGGCGAACCAGCTGCCGACGAGCCCCTCACCCGCACGGTAGTAGGTGCCGGTCGCGCAGCCACCGGCGAAGACCATGGAGAAGCCGAAGATCAGGCCCCCGACGATCGAGGCCAGCCACGGAAACGGCTCGGCTTCGAGCGCGATGACTCCGAAGCTGTTGAGCAGGAAGAGGCCGACGGAGTGCACGGCGATGAGCACGATGAGAGCGGAGAACCACCGCGTGTTCCCTGTCAGGGTGAGGTCGCGGAAGGCGCCGGTCACGCAGAAACGGCCGCGCTGGAAGACGAAGCCGAGGACGAGGCCGACGATGAGTCCGGTGATGATCATTGAGCTGCTTTCTGTTCACGGCAGGTTCGCTGACGAACACAACAGTGCTCTATTTTGCTCAACAATATGGCGTGAGTCAACCACGGCCGCTCAAAGCACTTCCCGCCTGACTCAATGTGACCCAGATCTCATCACAAGTATCTTGACGTCAAGATACTTGTGGGATCATGATTTAGGTACGCCTTACCTAATAAGGAGGGGTCGCAATGAAGGTCACCATGGACCAGAACAACGCACCGACAGAGGTGCAGTCACTCGCACAGTTCGTCGCCGACGCCTCGCTGGATATGCTCAGCGACACTGCCCTCGAACAGCTCAAGATCCGCGTCCTCGACACCATCGGCGTCGCCATCGGCGCCCTCGACGCCCCGCCCCTGAAGGACATCCGGCACCTCATCGAGGGCCTCGGGGACGGACGCGGTGCCACACTCATCGGCGGCGGGCACGCCAGCCCCGATCACGCCGCGTTCTACAATTCCGCCCTGAGTCGGTATCTCGACTTCATGGACGCTTACCTGGCCAAGGGTGAGACCAATCACCCTTCCGACAATATGGGCGCGGTCCTCGCGGCCGCGGAACACGCCGATGCCTCGGGCGCGGACTTCCTCACGGCCTTCGCCGTGGCCTATCAGATCCACGCCCGCCTCTCGGACGTCGCACCGGTGAGGGACCTGGGCTTCGACCATACGACGCAGGGCGCGTTCGCTGCGGCGGCCGCCTCGGCGAAGGCATTGGGTCTGGGCGTCGAACAGATCGCGAACGCTGCGGCCATGGCCGGCACCGCGAACGTAGCGCTGCGGGTCACGCGCACGGGAGATCTCAGCCACTGGAAGGGGCTGGCATATCCGCACGTGTCGAAGGAGGGCGTCTTCGACGCGCTCCTGGCCTCACGCGGAATCACCGGACCGGCCGAGGTCTTCGAAGGCAACAAGGGCTTCAAGGCCCTGGCCGGGGATTACGACCTCGACTGGTCGGCCGAGGACCTCGAGAAGGTCACGGACACGATCATCAAGAAGCACAATGCGGAGATCCACTCGCAGTCGGCCCTCGACGCCGCACAGGATATCCGGTCTCAGGAGGGATTCCGCGCTGATGCCATCGCCGGCGTGGAACTGACGACCTTCGACGTCGCGTACTCGATCATCGGCGGCGGAGAGGAAGGCGACAAGCGCGCGATCCGCACGAAGGAGGAGGCCGATCATTCGCTGCCGTGGATGCTCGCGGTCGTCCTCCTCGACGGTGAGCTCAATCCGGCTCAGTACGAGCCGGAGCGGATCGTCGCCGACGATGTCCAGGATCTCATGCACAAGGTCACGATCACTCCTTCGCAGGAGTTCAGCGACCGGTTCCCCGAGAATATGTGCGCGGACCTCGTCGTCACTCTCGGCGATGGGACGAAGTTCCGAGCGAGCACCGACGACTACGAAGGCTTCACCACTCATCCCCTCGACTGGGCAGGTGCCCGGAAGAAGTTCGATGCCCTGACGTCCCCCTTCGCCGAGGCGGAGCTGCGTGACGAGATCGCCGACCTCGTTCATGACCTCGAGAATCACCGGATCAGGGAGCTGACCGCGGTCCTCGCACACGTCCCCCAGACCCGCAGCTGAAGCTGCGTCACCCGCCGGAGATCCCGGCACCCCGTCGGCAGAACGCCGACACCGTGTCGGCAGCCGTCGACATCCGAAGAAAGGAAAGACCATGTCGAACGCCATCGATTTCGATGTGTCCATGAACTTCGTCCCCCGCGCCTACCGCCCGGCCAAGCCCCGCACCATCGGGATGACCGAGATCCGCGCCCCGTACTACTCGACCTTCGGCACCCGGCATCTGCAGGACGTCTTCGACGTCGCCGGGCAGTGGGTCGACGGCATCAAGTGGGCGGGCGGATCGTTCTCGCTCGTCCCTTCTGAGCAGGTGAAGGCCTTCAGCGACATCGCCCATGAGAACGGGGCGTATGTGTCCTCCGGCGGATGGATCGAGACGGTCCTGCGCTACGGCGATGACGCGGTCGATCAGTACCTCAAGGAGGCCAAGGAGGTCGGCTTCGACGTCATCGAGATCTCGACCGGGTTCATCATGCTCCCGACCTCGGGCCTGGAACGACTCGTCGAGAAGGTCGTCAGGGCCGGGCTCAAGGCGAAGCCGGAGCTCGGCATTCAGATCGGCTCCGGCGGAGACTCCGGCGAGGCCGAGCTGGCGGCGGAGTCCGCGAAGGACATCGGCGACCTCGTCGACCGCGGCAAGCGTGCCCTGGATGCCGGGGCCTCGATCATCATGATCGAGTCCGAGGGCATCACGGAGAACGTCGACGAGTGGAACACCGCAGCGGCCGCCTCGATCATCAACGGTCTCGGGCTCGAGAATGTCATGTTCGAAGCCGCCGACGGGCCGGTCTTCGAGTGGTACATCAAGAACTACGGCAACGAATGCAACCTGTTCGTCGACCACTCGCAGATCCTCCAGCTCGAGGGACTGCGCCAGAACATCTGGGGCAACAAGTCCACCTGGGGACGAGTGATCAACCCGCGGCCGTGAGGTGGGCGAAAGTGAGCAGATCTGGCCACACGTACTGAACTTGCAGGAGGCCCCGGCGGATTCCGCCGGTGCCTTCAGCTCATGGGTGAGTCACGTGTAACACTAAATCGTCGACGAAATTATCAACGGCAGTCCATATACACCGACAGAACAACGAGACCTACGCTGACAGCACTTGTGTTGCTATCCGGCCCGATCCACTCTCCGGACTTCAATTTCGCTCTGACCTCGAACTGGGTGCTGAGAGTGATCAGACTGAGGGAGCTCGCAGTGTAAGTGTAGCTGGTGGTATCTCGGTATTCGGTTCCGCTTCCACCGAGGAGACCGGTCTGCCGCCAATCCACTTCATAGGTGACCAAGTCTTTGTCGATGCCGGCGGGCGGATCCCACTCCAAAACGACCTGCGTTCTGAGCAGATTCGGGATAAGTCCGTCCTTACTGTCTATGCATTTGAGATTCTGAACCTCCCCGACCGACCCCGCCGTGAACGCCCCCTGGCTCAGTTTCGAGTCGGTCCACCCGGCCAGTGTGCCGTTGACGGCGGCGGGGCCGAGGACGAGAGCAAGGAGGGCGAAAGCCGCGAGCAGGATCCGTACCCGCCCCCGCATGAACTTTCTGCGTCGAGTCTGAGTCATAATCTTCCGGACTTCCTCGAGCGCGCGACGACTGCTGAGCCCACGACGATGAGGATGAACGCAGCCAAGAGGATCCATTGCCACCCGTCGATTCCCGTCCGAGGAAGGTCGCCGCCCGGACCTGGATCACCAGGGTTGCCCGGACCGAGGGAGACTTCCTCGCCGTGGCCGATCGCCGTCACACGCACACTGCTCGTCAGTCCGGCCACCGCCGCGGAATCGGCAGAAGCCTCCAATGTGACCGTCACTTCGACCCGCGTCGACTCATCACTCGACATCTCGAACAGAGCACGACTGTCGTCGGGAGCGGCGCCGAGGTCGCTGAGTCGAACACCGCTCAAAACCTGGCCGGCGTCGTCTGGGCACTCTTCCTCGTCCACGGTCCTCGCACAGGACCGAACATCGACGAGCAGCGCCGAAGCCAACGGCTCCGCCAGATGCCCAGAGCCGATCTCGAACTCGACTTCTCCCGGATCCGGAGCATCGGCCCACACGTCGACGGACCACTTCGCCGACTCCCCGGGGCTGAGATTGCGCATCGACTCTTCATCGCCGAACGCCTTCATTTGCAGCACATCACCGTGTGCTTCGGAGGATGCGACCTCACCACCCGACGATTCAACGTTCGTCGCAGCCAGTTCGGTGAAATTAGGCAAATCGACGCCGAACACCCCGCCCCCGAGAACCAGCGCGGCCACGACGGGAGTCGCCACCGCATGCTTGGGGGTGCGCGCAGGAACGCGCAGCGACTCAGCGCGAGAACGAGAGTCCTCCAGCGAATCTTCGCCAACAGCATCGTCACCCCGCCGCGGCCAGAAAGCCCACACGACGAGGAGGCTGGCCGCGATCGTGATACCGCCGAGCAGGAACGGATTGCGCCACTGCTGGAGAATCGGCGCGATCCCGGGCACAGAGAACAGCACCTTCCGCACCGTTTCCGTGGTGTAAGGCTCGGGGTCCTTCTCGGCGTTCGCGTCACCTTTCATCTCGAAGGTCACGGCACCGGTGGTGGGATCGGTCGATCGGATGTCGATGACGCGGTGCGTCACCGGCAGAATCTTGTCGCCGCGGTCGACGGTGACGATGTCGCCGACTTTCATATCCTCGGCGGGGATCTCTCGAACGAGAGAGGCTGATCCGGCAGTGATCGTCGGGCTCATCGACCCGGTCTTGAACATGATGATAGACACGTTGAACACGAAGCTGAGAATGACGAGCACGATGCAGATCACGCCGAGAACGGCGAGGATGTTGAGCACGGCTCCGCCCAGCCAGGCGCCCACGTTCCTCTTGCCCGCCATCGTCAGTTCTCCGGAGTGACGGACTCGGCGTCGAACGTCCACGTATGCTCCGCAGACAGACCTTGCGCATCGGAAGAAGCATCGCTCGGGAGGCTCACTTCGAAGCAGTAGGCCTGGACCGAGGCACCGGCCGCCTCAAGTGTCGGTTCATTCGTGCTGGTGGCGGGCGTCTTCAGCCCGACCCTGCCCGATGCTCCACCGAACGCATATGTCGCCGAGGCGGTGAAGCTGCCCTCGCCGCAGGCGTATCCGTCGACCTCACTGCCGGTGATCTCCTGTGTGACAGCCCGATAGACCAGAGCATTCCCCATGGCATTCGGAGACCCGATTCCGTTGCCCTTGACGGTGAGGTCGCCCCCGATTGTCGTATCCGGACTGGTCCGCACAAACACGGGAGCGTAGACCTTCGATCCCGGAAACATCGGCGCGGTATCGAAGGTCATCTCATTGGTGCTGGTCCACCGGCCATCAATCGCCAGTTCGATATTGAACGTGCCGGCCTCGAACGACCCGTCAGCGGTTTCACTGTCGGTCCATGCTGCAACCGTTCCGGCCGCTCCGATTCCGAAGACGAGGCCTCCGGCCAGCAGCGCCTTGATCCGCCGCGATCGCAGACGCGACCGACGCGCACGTAGCTGGCGTCGACTCGTCGGGCGGCCATCGTCAGTTGCCCGCCCAGACGAGAAGAGTTTAAGCAGCGCCGACAGAAGCGACCTCATCGATCAGCTCAGCGTCGTCATTCGGCCGAGGTCGCGGTGAACTGCCACTGTGCGGTGGTGTCCTGCCCCTGTGTCAGGGTGTCATCCGCGGTGACCTTGAAGCAGAGGGTGACCGGGTCGCCGGTCGCGGTGTCCGCGCCGGCGGTGAGGTCGAACTCGGCGGCTCCCGTGGTCGAGTCCAGTGCCGTTCCCGCCGGCGCCACGGACGTGCCGGTCGCAGTCGCCGTGCACTCCCCTGCCGAGGCGACCTGGACGATCTCATAGCTGAGGGCCGTGGTGTTGTCTCCGCCCCCGGCGGCCGAGGTGAGAGAGACGGTCGCATCGTAGCTCGTCGGTCCGTCGAGGCGGAGGACGAAGGGGGCCGCCACGGTGTCGCCCGGAGACAGGTTGTCCCCGCCGTCGAGAGAGAAGCTCAACTCGGCCGCGCCCGCGGAGCTTTCATGATCGTCGAAGTCCGTCCCGTTGGTGCTGCCTTCGACGTTGAACGAACCGGCACCGAAAATGCCTTCGGCCCATTCGTCATCGGTCCAGGCGGCGAGCGTCACCGCTGCACCGACGCCGAGGACGATGCCGCCGGCAAGGATGGCTTTGAACTTGCGCGAACGCGTGGTCTCAGTGGTCAAGGGGACTCCTCATTGTCGGGCGCTCCAGCGCCTTGTCACGATGAAATAATGCGGGGAATGACTCCATGATGACTGATGAATTACTTTCAAGGTGCCTTTTTTCTAACACTTCTGTAATCTGTTATGGAAAAGTGACCTTGAGGAAAGCCCGCCACAATATCCGATTTCGTCGTCCCACACCTCCCCGCCTCGCTCTCTCATTCATTGAGAACGTCGTCGCCTCGTGTCAGTGACTGGGCGCACACTGTTTAGACGAGACAGGCAAGGAGGCCAAGGTGGCACAACTTCAGACAGACGTTGCGATCGTCGGCGCAGGACCCGCGGGACTCATGCTCGCGCACCTGCTGCACAATGCAGGCATCGAATCCGTCGTCATCGACAGTCGCAGCCGCGACGACATCGCCCACACGCACCGCGCCGGAATCCTCGAAGCCGGATCGGTGCGCATGCTCGAAGCCGCCGGCGTCGAATCCCGCGTCCACACCGACGGGCACCGCCACGACGGCATCGACATCCGAGTCAACGGCGCCTCGAACCACTTCGACTTCCCCGAACTCGTCGGCGAATCCGTCTGGCTCTACCCCCAGAATGAGATCTTCGTCGACCTTTCCGCCGCCCGCGAACGC
Organism: Brevibacterium limosum; assembly: GCF_011617705.1. NCBI lineage: Bacteria > Bacillati > Actinomycetota > Actinomycetes > Micrococcales > Brevibacteriaceae > Brevibacterium > Brevibacterium limosum. The sequence continues at coordinate 3,285,289 of NZ_CP050154.1, forward strand.
ACCGGCCGCCCCACCTACTACTCGGTCACGGACACCACCCTCGGCGATGTCGAGACCGAACGCCCGTGGGTCACCGCCACCACCTCCGACGGTGAAGAGCTGCGCATCGGCGCCCGCTACGTCGTCGGGGCCGACGGCTCCCGCGGACCGTGCCGCTCGATGATCCCCGACGGCACCCGGCAGCGCTTCTTCCACGAGTACCCCTTCGCCTGGTTCGGCATCCTCTGCGAAGCCCCGCCCAGCCACGAAGTCCTCATCTACTCCCGCTCCGAACGCGGATTCGCACTCATCTCCCAGCGCAGCGCGAACGTCCAGCGCATGTACTTCCAGGCCTCCCCGGACACGGATGTCGCCGATTGGTCGGATGACCGGATCTGGACCGAACTCCAGGCCCGCGTCGACGGCCCCGACGGCTTCGAACTCAAGACCGGACCGATCTTCGACAAGACTGTGCTTCCCTTCCGCTCGGCGGTGACCGAACCGATGCAGCACGGTTCGATGTTCCTCGCCGGTGACAGCGCGCATACCGTCCCTCCGACCGGGGCGAAGGGCCTCAATCTCGCCTTCGCCGACGTCGCTGTGCTCGCCCCGGCCCTCATCTCGGCGCTCAAGGACTCCGACACCGAGGCGCTGGCAGGCTACTCGCAGACCGCGACCAAACGCGTATGGAAGGCCCAGAACTTCTCGTATCAGATGACACGGATGCTCCACACCGACCCGACTCAGGATGCCTTCGAAACGAAGCGCAGCCTCGGCGAACTGCGATCCATCCTCGAATCCGACCACGGGCGCCGGTACCTGGCCGAGTGCTACACCGGCTGGCCCCACGGCTGAGCCGCTCCCCATTCCTCCCCACGAACACCACCGAAGAGAGAAAGGTTCGACGATGAGTCAGCACCAGACCTCAGACACCGATGAGACCGCCGAGGCCTTCGATTCGCCCACCGTCATCGACCAGCCCGTGAAGGGCCCCGACGACGCAGCAGAATCCCAGACCACACTCTCGGCCGAGATCGACGGCATCGAAGCACAGTACAAGCAGGACGTCGCCGGCGGGAAGAAGCCCGAGACCCAGCCGCGCCTGGACTACCGGCCCTACCGGTCCTCGATCCTGCGGCACCCGACGAAGGATCCCCGCCACACCGACCCGGAGACGATCGAGCTCTTCTCCCCCGCGTTCGGACATCGGGACATCGGCACCCTCGAATCGGATCTGACCATCCAGGCCGACGGGGAACCCATCGGCGAGCGCATCCGCGTGACCGGCCGGGTCCTCGACGGCGAAGGTCGCCCCGTGCGCAATCAGCTCGTCGAGATCTGGCAGGCGAATTCGGCCGGACGCTATATCCACAAACGCGATCAGCACCCGGCCCCGATCGACCCGAACTTCACCGGCGTCGGCCGGACCCTGACCGGCGACGACGGCTCCTATTCGTTCACGACGATCAAACCGGGCCCCTACCCGTGGAAGAACCACCACAACGCATGGCGACCGGCACACATCCACTTCTCGCTCTTCGGTTCCGAGTTCACACAGCGGATGATCACCCAGATGTACTTCCCCGGGGACCCGCTCTTCGCCCTCGACCCGATCTACCAGTCGATCACCGACCAGAAGTCACGCGAGCGCCTGGTGGCGACCTACGACCACAACATCACCGAGCACGAATTCCTCATGGGATACAACTGGGACATCGTGCTCACCGGAGCCAACCGGACCTGGATGGAAGAAGAGGATGATGACTGATCTCACCGCAACCCCGGATCTGACTCCGACCCCGGGCCAGACCGTCGGGCCGTTCTACGGCTATGCGCTGCCCTTCGACCACGACAATGAGCTCGTCCCACCCGGTTCGGCACGCGCCGTGCAGCTGACCGGAACCGTCTACGACGGGGCAGGCGACCCGGTACCCGACGCCATCCTCGAGATCTGGCAGCCGGACGAGAACGGCGACGTCCCCCGTGAGACCGGTTCGCTGCGCCGCAACGGCTTCACCTTCACCGGCTTCGGCCGCGCGGCCGTCGACCCCGAAGGCGAGTTCAGCTTCTCGACGGTCAACCCAGGACCCACGGAGGCCGGCAAAGCACCATTCATCAGCGTCGTCATCTTCGCCCGCGGGCTGCTCAACCGGCTCTTCACCCGCATCTACCTGCCCGAGGACACCGCGGCGCTGACTGCCGACCCGCTCCTGTCCTCGCTCGACGAAGACGAGCGCACTCGCCTCATCGCCACGCGAGGGGCTGACGGATCGCTGCACTTCGACATACGGTTGCAGGGTGAGGGGGAAACTCCCTTCCTCCGATTCCCCAGCCACGAGGACTGACGCGACATGACCGACACCGCCCACACCCGGTTCCTCTTCGCCCCCGGCGATCTGCGCGGATCCGAAGCCATCGACGACGCCGCGTTCATCACCGCGATCGGCCAGGTCGAGACCGCGTGGATCGTCGCGCAGGGACGGGTGGGGCTGGTGTCATCGGAGATCCGCGCCGAGGTGGCCGCCGCCATCGATTCCACGATCCGCACACTCACGGACGATCACAATCACTTGCAGACGCTCGGCGAGGATGCCGAAGCCGGCGGCAACCCGCTCATCCCATTCCTCGCCCTCGTCCGCTCCAGGCTCTCACCTGAAGCCTCCCGCTGCCTGCACCGGGGACTGACCAGCCAAGACGTCGTCGATACGGCGATCGGTCTGCTCGTCTCCCGCGTCGTACGGCAGATGCAGGCGCGCCTCGAAGTCATCGGCGCCTCCCTCGTCGAACTCTCCGACGCTCACGCTCAGACACTGTGCCTGGCCCGCACCCTCACTCAGCCGGCGCTGCCGACGACTTTCGGGCTCAAGGCCGCCGCCTGGGCCGCCGAGGTCAACGAGGTCCAGGGCCAGGCGCCCTACGTCGACTATGTGCAGGTCGGCGGGGCCGCCGGCACCCGTGCCGCGATCCGCTGGTTCGCCGGAGACTCCACCGAATCCCTGCTGCGCGAATTCCACGTGCAGATGATCGGTCCCGACGCCGCGCTGACCCAGATCCCCGTCCCGTGGCACACCGATCGCGTCCGCATCCTGTCCTGGGGCTCCCATCTCGCCCAATGCGTCACGGTCGGGGCATCCATCGCCCGCGACGTCCTCATCGGTGTGCGCCCCGAGTTCGGCGAACTGTCCCTGGCCTCCACCGGCGGATCCTCGACGATGCCGCACAAATCGAACCCCACCTCGGCGGTGCTCCTCCACCGCAACGGAATGCGCGTCCCCGGCGCCCTGTCCACGCTGACCACGGCCGCCGCCGAAGCCGTCGAAGAACGTTCCGACGGCGCTTGGCACGCCGAATGGCCGGCCCTGTCCGAGCTCATGACCTTGGCGATCTCATCGCTGATCATCCTCGACGAGATGATCGCGGGACTGCAGGTCAACGCCGATGCCATGCGCACCAACCTCGATGCCGCCTCCCCCGGGATCTACGGAGAGAAGCTCGGCATCGTCTTCGGTGACCGCCTGGGCAAGGACACCCGCGCAGCCATCGTCGCCCCCGGCTCCGACCCCATCGCCGCACTGGCTGCTGCGATCGGCGACGAAGACGGCATCGAGGAATTCTTCACCCCCGAGTCCTACCTCGGGGAGGCCGAGGACATCCGCCGCACCATCCTGGCGACCATCGACAACTCCGGACCGCAGGAGATCGACCTGCCGTCCTTCGACTGAGAACCGCATTTCGACTTAAGACCCGACCGAAGAAAGTGACATCCATGGACCTCACCGCATCCGTTCTTGCCGCCCCCGCCGCCCCTGCGACCGACGCCCGGGTGCTCGTCGTCCTGCCCTCGCTGGGCACCTCCGCGGCCGCTCTGTGGCAGCAGGCCGCCACCGAGCTCTCCGCGCTCAGTCCGGAGACGACGGTCATCGGCATCGACCTGCCCGGTCACGGTCGTTCGGCTCCGATCGAGGTGCCCACCGGCACCGAGGTGGCTCCGCGGCTGACGATGACCGACCTCGCCGAGGCGGTCCTTGCCACCCTGGATCGGGTCCTTCCCGATGTGGCCGCCACCGACGCCCCCGTCGACCTCGCCGGCGATTCGATCGGCGGCGCCACCGCCCTGCAGCTGGCGCTCGACCACGGAGACCGCTTCGGCCGCATCGCCGTGTTCTGCACGGGCGCGAAGATCGGTGAAGCAACAGCTTGGGAGGAACGCGCGCAGACCGTGGCGACCTCGGGCACCCCGACTCAGGTCATCGGTTCGGCACAGCGCTGGTTCGGGGAAGGGTTCATGGACCGGGAGCCGGAGGCCTCGGCCGCTCTCCTGCACTCGCTGCAGGACGCCGACCGGTTCTCCTATGCCGCTCTCTGCTATGCCCTCGCCGATTTCGATGTCCGCGCACGCCTGCCCGAGATCTCGCGGCCGCTGCTGGCCGTCGCCGGCTCCCAGGACCAGCCGACTCCGCCGACGAAACTCGCCGAGATCGCCAACGGGGTCCCCGGCGCACTCCTCGAAGTCATCGACGGCGCCGCTCACCTCGTCCCCGCCGAGGCTCCGGTCGTGACCGCGGGTCTGCTCGCTGACTTCCTGCACGGAAAGGGACTCGGTGCAGGGGCCGGCGGCACCGGCGGTGCAGGCGCGACCGCCGCAGACGATTCGGAAGCCGACCTGCCCACCGCGTCCGGGCCGAGGGAGGCCAGCCGCGACGAAGTCCGTGAGGCCGGAATGACCGTGCGCCGTCAGGTGCTCTCCGATGCCCACGTCGACCGGGCGAACGCGAAGGTCGACGACTTCACCAGCGACTTCCAAGACCTCATCACCCGCTACGCCTGGGGCGAGATCTGGACCCGGCCCGGGCTCGAACGGCGCATGCGTTCGGCGATCACGCTCACGGCAATGATCGCCGGAGGCCACGAAGCCGAACTCGCGATGCACGTCAAGGCCGCACTCCGCAACGGACTCACCCGCGACGAGATCAAGGAAGTCCTTCTCCAATCGGCGATCTACTGCTCCGTGCCGAGCGCGAACACAGCCTTCTCCGTCGCATCCCAGGCACTGGCCGAATTCGACGCCGAGGAATCCTCCGACTCCTGAACCTCCGTCGGCGGGGCCTCGACCAGTTAAGCGGGTTCAGAGTGCACAGTTTTCACGAGATTCTGGCAATCTGTACACACTCAACCTAGTAGGCGCAGGGGCGACCGCCTGTTCGAATCGTCACATTGCGTCCTCAGGGCTACCGAGCAGCGGTGATGGGCAATAGGCTGGTGCGGTCGTCGCCCGAACCAGCAGCCTCCGAAGGAGTTCCATGAGCGAAGCACCGGTCTCCCGCGGAGTCTACAAGTTCGCGGTCTTCGCTTTGGCGATCGGCGCCTTCGCCATCGGAGTGACCGAATTCGCGACCATGGGTCTGCTGCCCATGATCGCCGAGGAACTGGGCATCACCGTCCCGCAGGCCGGACATGCGGTGTCCTTCTACGCGATCGGCGTCGTCGTCGGCGCACCCCTGATCACGACCATCGCAGCCCACATGGACCGCAAGCTGCTGCTCCTGTGCATGATGGGCCTCTTCGCTCTGGGCAACCTCGCCTCGATGCTGGCTCCGACGGCCGGGCTGTTCAACATCGCACGCTTCGTCTCCGGCCTGCCGCACGGCGCCTACCTGGGCATCGGAGCCGTCGTCGCCGCCTCCCTCGTCCCGGCCAATCGCCGCGGCCGGGCCATGTCGCGAGTGATGCTCGGCCTGACGATCGCGAACATCTTCGGCGTGCCCTTCGCCGCCGCACTGGGCAATATGTTCGGCTGGCGCAGCGCCTATGCTCTCGTCGCCGGCCTCGGAGTGCTCACGGTCATCATGGTCGCCATCGGCGTCCCGCGCGTGAAGCTCGGCGCCGTGCCCTCGGCCCGTGGTGAGATCAAGGCCCTCGGCCGCGTCCAGATCATCCTCACCCTCGTGGCCGGCTCCGTGGGCTTCGGCGGCATGTTCGCCGTCTACACCTACATCACCCCGACGATGACCGACGTCGCCGGCGTTCCCGAGATCGCGATCCCCTGGGTCCTCGCCGTCTACGGGCTGGGCATGACCGCCGGCTCGCTCATCGCGGGGCCGCTCGTCGACAAGTCCATCGAACGCTCGGCCACGGGCGGCATGATCCTCTCCGCTCTCGTGCTGGCCGCCTTCGGCGCCTTCACCCACATCGCGGCGATCGCGATCATCGCCCTCTTCCTCATCGGCATCTCCGGGTCGATGATCACCACGGCGCTGCAGATGCGTCTGTTCCGCGAATCCCACGACGCCCCGAGCCTGTCCGCGGCCATGAACCATGCCGCCTTCAATCTCGCCAATGCGCTCGGCGCGTGGCTCGGCGGCATCGTCATCACCGCGGGCCTCGGCTACCGAGCACCGGCCTGGGTGGGGGTGGGCCTGTGCCTGTCCGGACTCATCGTCATCTCCATCGCGATCTTCCTTCGCCGAGGCGGCTCCCCCGACCCGAGCACCCGCACTTCCGTGGAAACCTGAGCCGGTATTCAGCAGAACCCTCCGCCGAGACACTGGAACTATGGGTCACTATCGGATACTTTCCGGCTCAGAAATGTCCGTTTGTGACCTACGTTTGGGCGGAACGCTCGGCGCGGACAGTATCCGAACGTGACCCGCAGCTGCATGCCGATACGATGAAGCCATGGATCATCCTGCGCCCGGTCGCTCTCATGCCGTGACCCGCCACTCTGACGACCTGACCCTCCGCCCTGAATCGGCCGTACTCCTGACCCTCGCGGCGCTGGCCGTCCTCGCCCTTCTGCTGCTGAGCGGATGCGGATCTTCTGATTCCGGGGGCGATTCCGCCGACGGCTCGGACTCTTCGGCCGCCGCGGGAACCTGCTCGTACCCCGCCGATTCGCAGTCCGCGGCGAAGGACGTCAAAGCACCGGCAGAGGAACCGGAGGCGAAGGGCACCGTCGACGCCACCGTGGCGACCAGCGCAGGGGACCTCGCGGTGACTCTTGATGCCGACCGCACCCCGTGCACCGTCAACAGCTTCCTGTCGCTGGCCGCGCAGAAGTACTTCGATGACACCGAATGCCACCGCCTGACCACCGAGGGCATCTTAGTCCTCCAGTGCGGCGACCCCACAGGCACCGGCTCCGGCGGCCCAGGCTACTCGTTCGCCGATGAGCTCGACGGCTCCGAGACCTACCCGGCCGGCACTCTGGCCATGGCCAACTCCGGTCCCGACACGAACGGCTCTCAGTTCTTCGTCGTCTACGACGACAGCTCCCTGCCGCCCGACTACACCGTGTTCGGTCAGCTCGACGAGGCGAGCACGAAGACCGTCGCCGATCTCGCAGCCAAGGGCACGGACTCCGGCGCCGGGGACGGCGCACCCAAGGAGAAGGTGACGATCACCGAGGTCACCTCCGCCGAGTGACCTCACGTCTGAGTTGCCCACAACACTCGGACCTCCTATGGATCTCAGCACCTGAGACCTGGAAATCACGTTCTATGAGACGAGCGTAATGTCGATTCGTCGCCGTCGACGCTGTGCCTGACACAGCGCCGACGGCCTTTTCCATTGGCACGGACCACCCGCCCGTGCCTGCACTCACGAAACAGCGGAGCACCACCACCATGTCCACCGAAACACAACCGGAGAATCCCTCCTCGGCACCCGGAGTCGACGACGACGCAATCGCAGCGACTCGGAAGAACAACACACGCGGCAAGGTCCTGACCGCCTCGATGGTCGGCACCACCATCGAATTCTTCGATTTCTACGCCTACGCCACGGCCTCCTCGCTGGTCTTCCCGGCCCTCTTCTTCCCCAACCAGACATCGACGACGCAGCTGCTGAGTTCGTTCGCGATCTTCGGCGTCGCCTTCGTCGCCCGCCCCCTCGGCTCGATCATCTTCGGTCACTTCGGTGACCGCATCGGCCGCAAGAAGACGCTCATCGCCTCCCTGCTCATCATGGGCATCGGCACCTTCCTCATCGGCCTCCTCCCCACCGCAAGCACCCCGGGCTGGGTCGTCCTCGCCCCGCTGTTCCTCGTCCTGCTGCGCTTCTGCCAGGGCGTCGGCCTCGGCGGCGAATGGTCGGGTGCGGCGCTCCTGGCCACCGAGAATGCCCCGAAGGGCAAGCGCGCCATCTGGGGCACCTTCCCGCAGCTCGGTGCCCCCGTCGGCTTCATCATCGCGAACCTGCTCTTCGTCGCCCTCGGCACCTGGACCTCCCCCGAGGCGTTCCTCGCCTGGGGCTGGCGCATCCCGTTCCTGCTCTCGGCACTGCTCGTGGCCGTCGGCCTCTATGTCCGCATGTCGCTCATGGAGACCCCGGCATTCCAGCTTGTCGCGCAGAAGCAGCAGATCTCGAAGGCCCCGCTCGGACGCGTGTTCGCCACGAGCTGGAAGCCCCTCATCCTCGGCACTCTGATCATGCTCGCGACCTACGTGATCTTCTACTTCATGACCGCGTTCACCCTCACCTACGGAACGTCACCTGCCACCCCCGAACAGGCACAGACCGCCGCCGAGGCGGCAGGGAAGACCTTCGACCCCGCGGGCTTCGTCGCCGGGCTGGGGTACACGAAGAACGAGTTCCTCACCTACCTCATCATCGGGGTCGTGTTCTTCGGCATCTTCACCGTCGTCTCCGGACCCTTGGCAGAGAAACTGGGTCGTCGGAAGATGCTCTTGGGTGTGACCGTGCTCATCGCCGCCTACGGACTCGTCGTCAATGCCCTGTTCAACGCCGGCACCCCGGGAGTCATCATCGGCCTCATCGTCGGCTTCATCCTCATGGGGCTGACCTTCGGACCGATGGCCGCGTACCTGCCGGAGCTCTTCCCCGCCAATGTCCGCTATACCGGCTCGGCGATCTCCTACAACATGTCCAGCGTCATCGGGGCCGGTCCCGCACCGTTCGCCATGGTCGCTCTGTGGCAGGCCGAAGGAGGGTCGATCTTCTACTGCGGTCTCTACATCATCGCCGCGGCGATCGTCACCATCATCGCCTTGTGGCTGGCCAAGGACACCTCTGACCTCGACATGGAGGACCAGCTGAGCTGAGCCCCAGACCGAATGTGGTCGTTCCACCGAGGCCCGATCGCCGTTTCAGGCGGTCGGGCCTCGATTCTGTGACCGCAACTCGCTGGCAGCGCAGGCCGGTCGCCCGCATACGCGGCAACACTACGATTTCGTCACAACCGCCTCGGCGATCATCGAAGCGCCGTGGGTGTGACCCAGTTCACGGTAGGATTCCTCTCAGACACTGCCCAGACACGGATGTCCGGGCAATCCGTTTGCGTGACGAGGCCGTCACCGATCTCCTGGAGGAACCATGAAACGACGCTCGAGCCTGGCCATTGTGGCCGTCGGCGCCATGCTCGCCCTGTCCGCCTGCGGCGGCGGAGGCGATTCCGAACCTGCAGCGACCGCCGAGGGCGGAGTCCCCTTGGTCAAGGAAGGCAAGCTGACCACCTGCACCCACCTGTCCTACCAGCCCTTCCAGTTCGAGAAGGACGGCGAGGTCGTCGGCTTCGACGTCGACATCGTCGATGCCGTGGCGAAGAAGCTCGGCGTCGAACAGGAGATCATCAACACCTCCTTCGAGACGATCACCTCGGGTGCGGAGTTCAACCAGAACAAATGCGATGTCGCGGCTGCGGCGACGACGATCCAGCCGAAGCGCGAAGAGGCTGCGGACTTCTCCGAGCCGTACTTCGACGCGAACCAGGCGATCCTGACGAAGGCGGACAAGACTGCGAAGGACGAGGCGGGCCTCAAGGGCTTCAGAATCGCAGCGCAGGCAGGCACCACCGGCCTGGACTACGCGACCGAGCACTTCAAGGATTCCGAGGTCGTCACCTATGAGGACCTGCCGCTTTCGCTCGAGGCGCTCAAGACCGGTCAGGTCGATGCCGTCATCAACGACAACGGCGTGCTGTATAACTACAACGCCGAGAACAAGGGCTTTGCGGTCGGCTTCGACATCAAGACCGATGAGCACTACGGCATCTCGATGAAGAAGGGCAATTCGGAGATGAAGAAGGCCGTGGACGATACTCTCGCCGAGATCAAGGAGAACGGCGAGTACGACAAGATCTACGAGAAGTGGTTCGGCGACGCCCCTAAGTGATCGCGCCTGAATGGGCGGTCTGCTGCGACGACAGCGTTGCAGCAGACCGCCCGTTCGGCTGAGCCCGACCGCCTCGCCTGAGCCCAACTGCCGCTCACGGCATGCATCTCGGCGGGCATCCCCGCCACCGTTTTCGAAGGACAACACCCATGTCAGTTCCCCATGCGCGAGAGGACGGCCGCCCGACCGACCCCGCCGTTCCCGTCGCAACCGCCACCCCGAAAGCCAAGATGAGCAAACGCCAGAAGGCGAAGCTCTCCCGCGGCATCCAATACGCCGTTCTCGTCGTCATCGCGATCATCATCGCGCTGGTCGCCGATTGGCCGACCTTCATCGACACGTTCGGACGATTCGACATCGCCGTCGGCATGTTCCCCGACGTCATCACGGGAGCGCTGAAGAACACAGTCGTCTTCACCGTCCTCGGCTTCGCTCTCGGCCTGGCGATCGCTCTCGTCGTCGCGCTGATGCGCTTGTCCTCGGTCGGCGTCTACCGCTGGCTGGCGACGATCTACATCGAGTTCTTCCGCGGTCTGCCGGCCCTCGTCGTCTTCCTCGTCATGGGTTTCGGATTGCCCGTCGCCTTCCCCGGGTTCATCCTCCCGCAGCTCGTCATCATCATGATCGCCCTCGGCCTCGTGTCCTCGGCGTATATGGCCGAGACGATCCGCGCCGGCATCCAGGCAGTGCCGAAAGGGCAGATCGAAGCCGCCCGGTCTTTGGGCATGTCCTCGTCGCGCGCAATGTTCACGATCGTCCTGCCGCAGGCCATGCGCATCATTCTGCCGCCGCTGACGAACGAGCTCATCCTGCTGACCAAGGACTCCTCCCTGGCCTACATCCTCGGCTCGTCGGTCGACGGCCGTGAGCTCGCCGCCCTCGGCCGAGCAGAGATCGTCAACACCGCGAATCTCACCCCGTTCATCGTCATCGCGGTCTGCTATCTCATCATCACGGTCCCGCTGTCGTATCTTTCGCGGGTGTTGGAGAAGAAGTACGGTTCCGCCGATTCAGGAGTGAAATGATGACTGCCACCACCTCGTATTCGTCGACGAAGACCCCGATCATCGCGATTCGGAACCTGCAGAAGAGCTTCGGGGCGAACAAGGTCCTCACCGATATCAGTCTCGACGTCGACAAGGGCGAGGTCGTCTGCGTCATCGGACCCTCGGGCTCGGGCAAGTCGACGATGCTGCGCTGCATCAATACGCTCGAGACTCCTAGCGGCGGCTCGATCGTCGTCGACGGCATGGACATGACCGATCTGGACCTCGACATCGACGCTGCCCGCACCCGCATCGGCATGGTCTTCCAGTCCTTCAACCTCTTCGGCCACCTCACGGTGCGGGAGAACCTCACGATCGCCCAGACCAAGGTGCTGCGTCGTTCGAAGGCCGAAGCGAACAAGGTCGCCGAGACGAACCTCGCGAAGGTCGGGCTCTCCGAGAAGATGGAGGCCAAGCCGGGATCGCTCTCCGGCGGGCAGCAGCAGCGCGTGGCCATCGCCCGGGCACTGAGCATGGACCCCGACGTCATGCTCTTCGACGAGCCCACCTCGGCGCTGGACCCGGAGACCGTCGGAGACGTCCTCCAGGTCATGCGCAACCTCGCCGAGGCGGGAATGACGATGGTCGTCGTCACCCACGAGATGGAGTTCGCCCGGCAGGTCGCCGACCGCGTGGTCTTCATGGACGGCGGAGTCGTCGTCGAGGAAGGACCTGCCAAGGATGTCATCGGCAATCCCCAGGAGCAGCGGACGAAGGACTTCCTCTCCCGCGTGCTCAATCCCGGACAGCTGGGATAGCGGACAGCCGGTCGACCGCGGGCTCAGAGAGTGAAGCCGGCGGGGAAGGGATCACTCGGGTCGAGCATGAACTGCGAGGTCGCGGTCAGCCAGGCGCTGCCGGTGATCGCCGGCACCACGGCCACGTGTTCGCCCACGGTCGTCTCCTTGATGAGGCGGCCGGTGAAAGTGGTGCCGATGAAGCACTCATTGACGAAATCCGTATTCAGTCCCAACTGCCCGCGGGCGTGCCGGACGGCCATGAGCGCGCTCGTCCCAGTGCCGCCGGGCGAACGGTCCAGCCACCCGGGGTGATTGATGAGGACGTGGCGGGCATCCGGTACGTCACCCCTCGGCCCGGGCTCCGTCGGCGGCGTCAGAAACACGACGTGCTCGCAGCCGCGGTAGCCGGTGTCCGGATGCACCGGGTCAAGCTGCTCGTTGACTGCGGCCATGATCTCACGACCGGCAGCGATGAAGTCGTCGCCGCGCTCGCGCTCGAACGGGATGCCGACCTCCTCGGCGGAGACGAAGGCGTAGAAGTTCCCGCCGAACCCGATGTCGCAGGCGATCCTCCCCCGCCCGGGCACCTCGACGGACTGGTCGAGCGCGTGCGCATAGGAGGGAACGTTGATGATCGTGACCGCCTCGGCGTGACCGTCCCGGACGGCCACCTCGGCGGTGATGAGCCCGATCGGGGCATCCAAACGCACAGTCGTGACGGGTTCGACGACCGGCACCATTCCCGTCTCGACGAGGACGGTCGCGACCGCGATCGTGCCGGCTCCGCACATCGGCAGCACCCCGGTCACCTCGATGAAGAGCACTCCCCAGTCCGCGTCGGCACGGGTCGGCGGCTGCAGGATCGCACCCGAGAGCCACCCGTGGCCGCGCGGTTCGCACATGAGGAAGGTCCGCAGGTCGTCGGAGTTCTCGATGAACCATTCACGACGTTCGGCCATCGACTCACCGGGGAATGCTCCGACTCCGCCGGTGACGACACGCACGGGCAGCCCCTCGGTGTGGGCTTCGACTGTCTGGATGAGACGGTTGGTGCGCATTGTCCCTCGCCTCGCCTTTCTCGCTCAGCTCTCCAGAACGTCCTTGAGGATGACGCGGTAGCCCTGGCGGGAGTCGAAGCCGTGGATCTCACGGGTGTCGAGCGCCGACATGAAGTCGAGCACCTCGGCGGTGATGACCTGTCCGGGCACGAGCACCGGGAACCCTGGCGGATACGGGGTGACGAATCCGGCCGAGACCGGCTGTTGCCCGTTCTCGACGCGGCGTCGCAGCTCATGCGGGAGCACATGCTCGATGTTCTGCCGGCGCAGACCCGCATAGTAGGCCGTGCGCAGGTCGCCGTCGGGCAGCTGCTTCGACGGATCCTCAGCAGGAACCTCGGCGGCATAGTCGGGGGCGAAGGCACTGAAGTCCGGCAGCGGAGGCATCACCGCTGCGGGTTCGGTCAGCGCATCCTGTTCATGGAGCTCGTGCGGATCATTGAACATCCCCGCCAGTTTGACCAGCACCTCGATGAGGTAGGCGACGGCCGAGCGTGAGGTGCCGATGTTCGTCATGAACAGCACCGTGTTCCGGCTCGTCTTATTCACCTGGATGCCGTAGCGGTCCATGAGGTGCTCGTGCTTGAACGTGTCCCCGTCGACTCCCGTGCCCGAGATCTCGACGGTGATGCGGCTGGGATCGACGACGAACTCGTCGCGGACCCAGGCGTCCCACATCGTCGACAGGCCATCGCGCAGCGGCATCGTCCGTTCGGTGACGCGGTATTCCTCCGGAATGAGGTCGGCAGCGGTGAGCACTTTGAACGTCTTCTTCAGCAGCGGATGCCTGGCGATCGCCGAGGACAGGCTCATCGCCAGGTCGAGCTGCTTCTGCACGAGCGCGAAGCCCTCCATCTCCACCTGCCTGCGACCGAGATCGAGGGACGCGAGGATCTGGTAGTTCGGCGAAGTCGACGTGTGGGTCATATACGCCTCGTGGAAGGCCTCCTCGGCACCGGAGGAGAACTCCTGATCGTAGACGTGGATCATCGAACCCTGGCGCAGCGCGGTCAGCGTCTTGTGCGTCGACTGAGTCGCGTACACGCGGATCGTCGCATCCGGCGGCGGCAGCAGATCCTCCTCCAGCCACACCGAATCGGGGGCGGGGGCACCGGTCTCGGGATCGAACAGGCGCTTCTGCTGCTCCCGGTACGCCGCGGCGTGCGCGTTGGTGGACAGGTTCTCCTCCAGGGTCTCTGCAGCGACCATGGCGGTGCGCTTGCGGGTGACCGGGTGGAACCGGGCGAAGGCGAACCAGGCTTCGTCCCAGAGGAAGACGAGGTCGGGTTTGATCGCCAGGCACTCGGACATGACCGTGTAGGGGTCGTAGACGATTCCGTCGAAGGTGCAGTTGGTCAGGGTGATCATCCGCACCTCGTCGAGGCGGCCGGCGGCCCGGTAGTCGAGCAGCAGCTGCTTGATCCTGGACAGCGGCACCGCCCCATAGAAGGCGACATCGTTGAGCGGGTACGCCTCGAGGTACGCGGTGCGAGCACCGGTGAGCATGAGCGCATGGTGGTGGGACTTGTGGCAGTTGCGGTCGACCATGACGACCTCGTCGGGTGAGACGACGGCCTGGTGGACGATCTTGTTCGCCGTCGACGTGCCGTTCGTGACGAAGTACGTGCGTTTGGCACCATAGGCGCGCGCGGCCAGCGCCTGCGCCTTCTTCAGCGTATGCACCGGAGCGAGCAGGGAATCGAGCTCACCGGAGGTGGCACTGGATTCGGCCAACAGCAGATTGAGTCCGTAGAAGTCGACGAAGTCGCCGATCCACTTCGAACCGACGACGGAGCCGCCGCGGGAGACGGGCAGGGCGTGGAAGACACCGGCCGGGCGGCGGGCATGCTCACGGATCGCGTCGAAGAACGGAGTGTCGTAGAGGTGCTGGATGCGGCGCAGCAGCGACAGGTGGAGTTCGAACTGGTCCTCACGGCGAAACACACGACGGAACCGGTGCGTCAGGGCACCGGCGAGGCTTTCGATATGCGCACCGGCCATGAGGTAGAGGTCGAGCTCCGGACGCAGATTCGCCAGAGTGTCGGCCAACCGCAGCACCCGGCGGACCGAATTGAGCGGACTCATCGGCGCCGTCGGCGATTCCTTCGTCGAGGTGTGCGCGAACTCGATGGAATCGCGCAGGTCGCGGCTGAGCACCTCGCGGGTGTTGTCCGTGAATCCGGGTCGGATGACGCAGGCGAGCAGGTTCGGGTTCGTCAGTGCCGCCGCCACCGCATCGTCGGCGGTGGGCACGATCACGTAGTCGTAGATGAACTGGTCGGAGGCATTGCGGAGTTTGAGCAGGTCCGTGTGCAGCTCATCACGGCCGCCTTCGGTGGTCTCATCGACGATGAGGACCTCGAAGCGGGGACGGGTGTCCTGTCGGTCCTTGAGTTCGGCGCGCTCATCCTCGGTGAGCTCGTCTTCACCGGTGTCGGGCACGGTGGTGCCGCGCAGCCGGTTGACCGCACGGGTGATCATGTCATGTGCCCGGTCGAATTCGCCGTTCGAGAGCAGGTCGGTGATCTCCTCGACATAGCGCTGGCCGAAACCGGCCCAATAGAGTTCGATCGTCTTCAGCGAGCGCAGCGAGCGCCACACCTCGCCGTCTTCGGCGATCATCGAGAAGTCCCCGCCGCTGACGGCCAGCCGCTTGATCGCGAACTTCAGGTACTCCCACGCATCCGAGCGCAGCCGCCAGGTGCTCGCCGGCATTCCCGGGTCCCGTTCGAGCTGCGCCCTGCGCGGTGTCGACGGGGCCCCGGCTCGACCGTGCCTGCGGCCGCCGCCGAGGTCGGTGGCCTCAAACTCCTGCGCCGTTGCCTGGTCGGAGTCGATTCCGGTCATGCGAGAGCCTCCTGGCTGTCAGTCTCAGTCCTCACCCCGCTTCGGTGAGGATTTCCTGCTCACGGGCTCAGCCGGCGGACCGTACTGATTCCGTTGTTGCACGATCATACGACCTCACGGTTGCGAATGGGCACGGTGGTGGGCCCGTGAGACAACCACGGAAGGCAAAATGATGATAAGGATGGGGTATGGACACCTCCGCGTCTCTTTCTGCAGGTCATCTCATCGTCGAGGAACTCGAAGCACACGGAGTCGCTCGCACCTATCTGGTGCCCGGCGAGTCGTATCTCGATGTCATCGACGGTCTCCGCGATTCGGCGATCACCCCGATCGTCTGCCGCCAGGAGGGCGGTGCCGCGTATATGGCCGTCGCCGAGGGGCGGATGACCGGGGTGCCCGGAATCGCCATGGTCACGCGTGGCCCGGGGGCGGCGAACGTCAAGGTCGGCGTCCACACCGCCTACCAGGACGCGACCCCGCTCGTCGTCTTCGTCGGGCTCATCCCCACCGATCATCGGGGCCGCGAATCCTTCCAGGAATTCGATCTCGAGGGCTGGTTCTCCTCGACCGCGAAGAAGGTTCTCACCCTCGATGATCCCGACAAGACCGCCGAGGTGGTCGTCGACGCCATGCACACCGCCGTGACCGGTCGGCCCGGTCCCGTCATCGTCGGCCTGCCCGAAGAGGTCCTCGTCCAGCGCAGTTCGGGGACGGTCCTTCCCCCGCGGGTGCATGGTTCGGCATCGCCGTATGCCGGTGACGTCACGGAGCTGCGGGCCCGCATCGCCGCCGCCGACCGCCCCGTGCTCATCATCGGCGGGGAGGACTGGTCGCCGTCGACGTCGCGGCGCATCGCCCAATGGTCGCGCGACCGCGGCCTCGGGGTGCTCGGGACCTTCCGCGCCTACGACGGCATCGACCATGACAGCCCGAACTTCCTCGGCATCTTAGGCTTTGGTGCCGCCCCCGTGGCCATGCGCACCCTCGCCGAGGCGGACCTGCACATCTATCTCGGCTGTGTCCGCACCGATGTGGCCACCGACGGGTTCAGCAACGGCGTCGACCAGCGCACCGTCGTCATCGGCCCCGATGCCGATGCGCACGGCCACTTCGGTCGCCTCGACCAGCACATCGTCACCTCGGTCAGCCGGTTCGCCCAATCCCTGTTCACCGAGGAGGGCACCCGCACCTATTCGGTGTCCTCCGACGGGTCGATCGATGAACCGCCGCTCGGCGACGCCCTGTCCGAAGCGGCCGGGGACGCCGTGCCGCTGCCGGACTGGGTGGCCGAGGCCAGATCCGAGCTCGAGGCGTGGCGGAGACCGCAGGTGGCAGCGTCGGGGTCGGCCGCCTCGGCGGGGTATGTCGACATGGACGAAGCATTCGTCCACGTGAAGGAGCTGCTGGCCAAGGACGCGATCATCACCTACGGAGCGGGGAACTTCTCCGGCTGGGCCACGCGCTTCCTGCCCACGCACGGGTTCCCCTCGGCACTGGGCCCGCGCAACGGATCCATGGGATTCGGGCTGCCCGCCGCGGTCGCCGCCGCGCTCGTCCACCCGGAACGGTCGGTGTTCTGCATCGCCGGCGATGGAGATTTCCTCATGAACGGGCAGGAGATCGCCACGGCCGTCCAATACGGCGCCGACATCACCGTCGTGCTCAACGACAATTCGGTCTACGGCACGATCCGCGGCCATCAGGACCGCGAATACCCGGGCCGGGCCACGGCCACCGCACTGCAGAACCCGGACTTCGCAGCCATGGCCACGGCGTTCGGAGGGCTCGGCATCCGCGTCGAGGCCACCGAGGACTTCCGTGACGCGTTCGAACGGGCGCTGGCATACAAGGGACTCTCGCTCGTCCACTGCATCACGGATCCGGCCGTTCGCGGGGCGCGCCTGCCGTGAACGGTTTGCCGTGAACGCCGGAGCGGACGTCTTTCGAATCTGACTAAGGTGACCGTATGAGAATCGACGCGATCTTCACCGACCTCGACGCACACACTCTCGACCCGACGCGCCCGCGGGCGCAGAAGATCGGGGTCTGGGGCAACCGGATCATCGGCTTCGACGAGGAGCTCGACGGCATCGACGCCGATCGGGTCGAGTCCTTGGGCGGAGCGACGGTGCTGCCGGGATTCAACGACGTCCACTGCCACACGACGTGGTTCGGTCTCACCCTGGCCTCGGTCGATGTCACGGCACTGCCCGGCGGTCTGCCCGATGTGTATGCGGCGCTCGAGAATGCCGCGGCGACGACTCCGTTCGGGGAATGGATCGAAGCCACGGGGTATGCCCACCGTGACTATGACGGGCAGTATCCGGACCTGGCCCGTCTCGACGAGATCACCGGGGACCATCCCCTGTTCATGCGGCAGACGTCCGGTCACGCCGCGATCGTCAACACCGAAGCGATGCGCCGGGCCGGGATTCTGGACCCCGGCTTCGAGGAACCCGTCGGCGGCAAGGTCGTGCGCGACGCCGCCGGACATCCCACGGGGCTGATCGAAGAGACGGCACAGACCCTGGTGCAGGATCTCATCCGCCCGTATTCGCTCGACACCGTCGTCGACGCCCTCGATCTGGCGACGGCCTATTACGCGAAGGAAGGCATCACGTCCTTCGGCGAATGCGGAATCGCCTACGGCTGGATCGGCCACTCCCCCATCGAGATCAGCGCCTACCTGCGGGCTCGGGAGGAGGGCAGGCTGCGGGCTCGGGCTCAGCTCATGCCGCAGGCCGACGGGCTGCACCCGATCGCGGCGAACTCCGCCGACGGGTTCGGCATCGGTCTCGATGCGGGACTGCGCACCGGCCTCGGCGATGATCACATCTCGATCGGGCCCGTGAAGTTCTTCATGGACGGAGCTCTGTCCGGCGAGACCGCGGCGCTGCGGGAGAACTATGCGGGCAAGGACCATCCGGGCTACCTGCAGGACGACGCCGAGGTGCTGCGTCAGCAGATCCTCGACACCTATGCGTCGGGCTGGTCGTTGGCCGTTCATGCCATCGGTGATGCCGCTGTGGATGCGGCGGTCGCCGATATCGTCGAAGCGCAGAAGAGGTACGGCAGGCGGGCGGTGCCCAACCGGATCGAGCATGCCGCGTTGGTCCATGACGAGCATCTGGCGACTCTGGCCGAGCACGGAATCGTCGTCACCCCGCAGGCGGCGTTCGCCGATGGCATCGGGGACGGGATGAATGCCTCGCTCGGGCCGGACCGGCGGCACCTGATCTACCGTGCGAAATCGTTCGTCGACGCGGGTGTGCCGATGGCCGGCAGCTCGGACCGGCCGTGCGCCGACGGCAATGTGCTGCGCGGAATCGAAGCCTACGTCACCCGCAGGACCCGTGACGGGGACATCATGGGCTCGGCGGCCGAAGCCTTAAGCGTCGACGAGGCGATTGCCGCCTACACGGTCGAGGCGGCGAAGGCCTCGGGTCAGGGAGCGGACAAGGGCACGCTGAGCCGCGGCAAGCTCGCCGACTTCGTCGCCTTGGAGACTCACCCGGGCGACGTCGCAGCGGACGAGATCGCACAGATCCCCGTCAAGGCCACGATCTTGGGCGGCAACTACACCCACCAAACCCCCTAATTGCTACCTGACGGCGGCCCAGCAACCTCGCGCAAGGTTGCTGGGCCGCCGTCAGGTAGTAACTACCGGGGGAAGTCGAGGTCGGTGAGGACCTTCTCGAAGACTCCGAGGCCGCGTTCGAGGTCCTCTTCGCTGATGTTGATCGGCGGGACCACGTGCAGGCGGTGATAGTTGTTGAACGGGATGACGCCGTGTTCCTTCAGCGCCGCGACCACCGAGGCGACCTCGGGGGAGCCTCCGCCGTAGGGGGCCAGCGGTTCCTTGGATTCCTTGTCCCAGACGAGTTCGATCGCCCAGAACGCTCCGGTGCCGCGGACCTCGCCGACGTGCTTCGAGTTCTCCGCGATCTGTTGCAGGCGGGGGCCGATGATCGTCTCTCCGATATGGGCGGCGTGTTCGATCATGCCCTCGTCGGCCATTGCGTTGATCGTCGCGACTGCGGCCGCGCACGCCAGCGGATGACCGGAGTAGGTCAGTCCGCCGGGGTAGACGCGTTCGGCGAAGGTCTCAAAGACGTCGTCGTTGATGACGACTCCGCCCAGTGGGACGTAGCCGGAGTTCACGCCCTTGGCGAAGGTGATGAGGTCGGGGACGATGTCGAAGTGTTCGAAGGCGAACCACTTGCCCGATCGTCCGAACCCGGCCATCACCTCATCGGCGATGAGCACGATCCCGTGCTCGTCGCACAGCGCCCGCACGCCCTGCATGTATTCGGGGCTGGGGATCATGATTCCGGCGGTGCCGGGGATGGATTCGAGAATGATCGCAGCGATCGTCGCCGGCCCCTCGAGCTCGATGGTCCGACGCAGATGCTGCAGCGCCCGTTCGGTCTCTTCGGCCTCGGTGGCGGCGTGGAACTCCGAGCGGTAGAGGAAGGGCCCGAAGAAGTGGACGACGCCGGCCGCTCCGTGTTCGTTCTCCCACCGACGCGGGTCGCCGGTGACGTTGACGGCCGTCTGGGTTCCGCCATGGTAGGACCGGTAGCGCGAGAGCACCTTAGTCCGCCCGGTGTGCAGACGCGCCATGCGGATGGCGTGCTCGTTCGCATCCGCGCCGCCGTTGGTGAAGAACACCCTGTTCAGGCCGTCCGGGGTTCGGTCGGTGATGAGGCGTGCCGCCTCGGAGCGGGCCGCGTTGACGGTGGCGGGGCTGATCGTGCACAGCACATCGGCTTGGTCCTTGATCGCCTGCACGACGGCCGGATGCTGGTGGCCGATGTTCGTGTTCACCAGCTGCGAGGAGAAGTCGAGGAACTCCCGCCCCTCACCGTCGATGACCGTCGACCCGTGAGCGCGGGCGACGGTCGGTGGGTCGATGAGTCGCTGTGCCGACCACGAGTGGAAGACGTGCGCGTGGTCGAGTTCACGGGCTCGGGCGGATTCGTCCTTGAGCGCTGCGAGGTCGGCGTCGCCTGGCTGGTGCACCATTGTCACCCTTTCACTGAAGTACCGGGGATGAGCGCGGAATCCGCGCCCGTGGGCTCATGGTAGAACACATTCGACTACAGTGACGAGCATGTCTTACCGGACCATCGTCAGCCCCGTCGAGGCCGAGATCGAAATCAAGAAGTCCCGGTTCCTCACTCGTCTCTCCCCTGCCGCGGATGAGCCCGAGGCGCGGTCCGTCATCGCCGCCGCGAGGGCCGAGCATCCGAAGGCCCGCCACCACTGTTCGGCCTTCGTCCTCGATGTGGATTCGCGCACTCAGCGCTTCAGCGACGACGGGGAACCGGCCGGCACAGCGGGCGCCCCGATCCTCGATGTCGTCACCGGCCATGATCTGACCTTCGTCGTCGCCGTCGTCACCCGGTATTTCGGCGGCACTCTGCTGGGGGCCGGCGGGCTCGTGCGCGCTTACGGTCAGGCCACCTCGGCGGCGGTGGATGAGGCACGGATCATCACCCGTCGTGAGCGCGTCCTCGTGTCCGCGCACGTCGACTACGCCCGGGCCAACGCCCTGGAGCGGGCGGCCGGGAACCGGGGATGGACGACGCGGGCCGACTACGGCGGTGAGGTGGGACTCGACGTCCTCGTCCCCCTCGCCGAGGTGGCCGAGGCCGTGGCGATGTACGCCGACCTCACGGCCGGTCAGGCAGAGCCCGAGGTCGGTGAGGTCGAGTGGGTGTGAGATCCGAGTTCCGTGCTCGGCACAGTCGAGTTCGAATCAGTCGAGCGCGGCGATCTTCGCGACCTGCGCGTTCGTGAGCATGACGAGATCCTCGGGGCGGATCTCGATCTCGAGACCGCGACGGCCGGCCGAGACGAACACGGCGGAATGGTCGAGCGCGGTGCGGTCGACGACGACCGGAACGGCATGGCGCTGCCCGAACGGAGAGACTCCTCCGACGGGGTAGCCGGTGCGACGTTCGGTCTCGGCGACGCCGGAGAGCTGGGCCCTCTTCGCTCCGCGCGCCGAAGCCAGAGCCTTGAGGTCGAGCTGACCGGAGACCGGGACGAGTGCGGTCACGGGTGTCCCGTCGACCTGGATCATCAGGGTCTTGAACACCTGGTCGGAGCTGACACCGAGCTTGTCGGCGGCCTCCGAACCGTAGCGGCGAGTGGCTGGATCGTGGTCGAAGCTGCGCAGGCTGTAGTCGATGCCTGCCAGGTTGAGCACTCGCACGGCCGGGGTCGCCGCACTGGATGTCTTGGATGCAACTGTCATAAGGGGGTAGTGCCTCCTGCCCGCAGATCGACGGGGCCAGGAGGCGCAGTGTTCACGACTCCGTGTCCCCGCGTCGATACGGACGGAACGTTGTATCGGTGCTGATAGGTACCCGCCCACAATAGGCGAAGTGGGCTGGCGGGCGCCAATTCTCATGACCCCAAGTGACCCGTCGGTAAATTCACCGACCCTTTCAGCCGAGCGCGTTCAGCCCCAGCCGAGTTCGTGGAGTCGGTCATCGTCGAGCCCGTAGAAATGCGCGATCTCGTGGACGATGGTGATGACGATCTCCTCACGCAGATGATCTCTGTCCTCGGCGAAGTCGATGAGGTTGTCACGAAAGATGAAGATGTTGTCGGGCATCTCGAACCCGGCGACCCCCCGCTCCCCGATCGGCGTGCCCTCATAGAGGCCGAGCAGGTGCCGGTCGCCGTCCTCCGGTCGGTCCTCGACGAACAGTGCGACATTGTCCAGCTGTTCGGTCACCCCTTCGGGCAGCAGATCCAGGGCTTCACCGAGGATCGCATCGAACTCGTCATCGCTCAGGGCCTCCATGTCCCCCACTCTAGCGACCCCGATCCCCTCGCCGAGGCGGCCCGGCGAAACGTCGGAAACCGCCGCATCCGGCCTGTGACGGAGGACACTCCATTTCGTTTTGCATTCCGCGAATCGGGTGGGATAAGCTTAACGTCGTTGCCCACGGGGAATCCGAGGACAACCTGGGCCCCCATCGTCTAGAGGCCTAGGACACCGCCCTTTCACGGCGGCGACACGGGTTCGAATCCCGTTGGGGGTACGGTGTAGGATCGTAAGGTCTTCCATCGCAACAGCAAGGCCCTGTGGCGCAGTTGGTTAGCGCGCCGCCCTGTCACGGCGGAGGTCGCGGGTTCGAGTCCCGTCAGGGTCGCGGAGCATAAGGCTCTTCTTCGGAAGAGCCTTAGTTTCTCTCGACATACTTATGTGTGTCGGCGGCTCGGCTCTGTAGCTCAGTTGGTAGAGCGTTCGACTGAAAATCGAAAGGTCACCGGATCGACGCCGGTCGGAGCCACAACACGGAAGCCCCGCTTCCCCAGTGAGAACTGGGAGGCGGGGCTTCTTCGCGTCTCCACCGCCACCTCTTGAAATCCGCACCGACTGGAGTAGGTTGAAGATGAGTTCGATGACCCGCCCACGTCGTAGTGGTGCCGGGTGAAAGGAGAGCACGATGACGAACAATCCGACGATTCAGGAACTCAGCCACGAGGACAGAGCTTTCCCACCCCCGGCGGACTTCGCCGCCGCCGCGAACGCGAAAGCCGACGAGTACGACAAAGCCGCGGCCGACCGCATCGGCTATTGGGCGGAACAGGCACAGCGCATCTCCTGGGAGACGCCCTTCGACACGGTCCTCGACTGGTCGGAGAAGCCCTTCGCGAAGTGGTTCGTCGGCGGCCGGCTCAATGCCGCGTACAACTGTGTCGACCGCCATGTCGAGAACGGCCTCGGCGATCGCGTCGCCTACTACTTCGAAGGCGAATCCGGCGACACCCGCACCATCACGTACTCCGATCTTCTGCGTGAGGTCTCGAAGGCCGCGAATGCGCTCACCGAACTCGGGGTCAAGACCGGCGACCGGGTCGCGATCTATATGCCGATGATCCCCGAGACGGTGTTCGCCATGCTCGCCTGCGCCCGCCTCGGCGCTCCCCACACCGTCATCTTCGGCGGCTTCTCCGCCTCGGCGATCGCCGACCGCGTCAAGGACTGCGGGGTCGAGTTCGTCATCACCGCCGACGGGGGCTACCGCAAGGGCAAGCCGTCGGCCCTCAAATCCGTCGTCGATGAGGCGATGGAGGACTGCCCCGAGGTGCGCAACGTCCTCGTCGTCCGCCGCACCGGCCAGGACGTAGCCTGGAACGACGATCGCGATCTGTGGTGGGACGAAGTCGTCGATCGGCAGCCGGAGACCCATACTCCGGAGGCCTTCGATTCCGAACATCCGCTCTACATCATGTACTCCTCGGGCACGACCGGCAAGCCCAAGGGCATCATGCACACCACGGGCGGCTACCTCGTCGGGACCTCATTCACCCATTGGGCGGTCTTCGACATCAAACCCGAGACGGACGTCTATTGGACGGCCGCGGACATCGGCTGGGTGACCGGCCATTCGTACATCGTCTACGGTCCGCTGGCCAACGGGGCCACCTCGGTGCTCTATGAGGGCACCCCGGACACACCGCACCGGGGACGGTGGTGGGAGATCGTGCAGAAGTACAAGGTCTCCATCCTCTACTGCGCGCCCACGGCCATCCGCTCGTTCATGAAATGGGGCCGCGACATCCCCGGGCAGTACGACCTGTCCAGCCTGCGCCTGCTCGGCAGCGTCGGCGAACCGATCAACCCCGAAGCGTGGATGTGGTACCGCGAGCACATCGGCGGCAACCGCTGCCCCGTAGTCGACACCTGGTGGCAGACGGAGAACGGCAGCATCCTCATCAGCCCGCTGCCGGGTGTGACCGAGACGAAGCCGGGCTCGGCGATGCGTCCGCTGCCGGGCATCGTCGCCGACGTCTACGACGATGAGGGCAATTCGGTCGAGCCCGGAAACGGCGGCTACCTCGTCATCAAGGAACCGTGGCCGTCGATGCTGCGCACCCTCTGGGGCGATGAGGAACGGTTCAAGAAGACCTACTGGTCGCAGTACCCGGACGTGTACTTCGCCGGGGACGGGGCGAAGATCGACCGCGACGGCGATTTCTGGGTCCTCGGCCGCGTCGACGACGTCCTCAACGTCTCCGGACACCGGATGTCGACCGCAGAGATCGAGTCCGCCCTCGTCGCACATCCGAAGGTCGCCGAGGCGGCCGTGGTCGGGGCGAGCGACGAGATGACGGGGCAGGCGATCGAAGCTTTCGTCATCCTCCGTGAGAGCGCGCACGACGGCGGGGACGATGTCGTGGGCGAACTGCGAGGTCATGTGCGGTCCTCGATCGGACCGATCGCGACTCCCCGTTCGATCATGATCGTGCCCGACCTGCCGAAGACCCGGTCGGGCAAGATCATGCGTCGGCTGCTCAAGGACGTGGCCGAGAATCGCGAGGTCGGCGATGTCACGACTCTCGCGGACTCCTCGGTGATGGATCTCATCCAGAAGGGCGTCGCGGAGAGCTGACCGTCCGCTCCGAGAGATTCCGCCCGCCACCTCTTGCGGTGACCCACGACACACTGATGTACTCTTGAGTAACATCTGGTGGGTCACCGTCGGTGATCGCACCCGAATGCCGAAAGACACTCGACTGCAAGGATGCGTACGAATGAAACGTGGAACCGAAATCGCCGGCGCCAAGGTGCTGATCACTGGAGCCGGAAGCGGAATCGGCAGGCTCATGGCCCTGGATGCGGCGGCCCGCGGCGCTGCCGAGGTCATCATCTGGGATCTCTCGGACGAACGAGGCGACGTCGTGCGCGCCGAGGTGCAGGCCGCAGGAACAGCCGCCCGAGCCTTCGCCGTCAACGTCGGTGATGCCGACCAAGTCGCCGCCACGGCCGAGCAGACCGGACCGATCGACATCCTCATCAACTGCGCCGGCATCGTCACCGGCAAGAAGCTCCTCGAAGTCGACGAGGCTGCGGTGCGACGGGTCTACGACGTCAACACCTTCGCCCTGTACTGGACGACCAAAGCCTTCCTGCCCGGGATGATCGAACGCGACCGCGGCTCGGTGGTCACCATCGCCAGCGCCGCAGCCCTGACCGGAGTCGCCCGGCAGACCGACTACTCGGCGAGCAAATGGGCTGCGGTCGGCTTCACCGAATCCCTGCGCGGAGAGCTGCGCGCCGATGGCTGCCGGGTCAATACGCTCGCCGTCTGCCCCTTCTACATCAACACCGGCATGTTCAAAGGTGTGCAGACGAAATTCCCTCGCCTGCTCCCGATCCTCGAAGAGAAAGATGTGTCCACGCGCGTCCTCGATGCCGTCGAGTCCGGTCGCGAGCAGCTGGTCATGCCCTCACTCGTCAGGTGGGTCCCGGGCGTCCGGCTGCTGCCGACCCGCGCCTTCGACAGAGTCATGGACTTCCTCGGCGTCAACCAGACGATGGACCACTTCACCGGTCGGACCGGCAAGAACCGGTTGCACAGGTCCCCGTCCGGGGACGTTCCGGTAGCCGTCGCACGTCACTAGGAGGCACATCGTCGGTCCGCGCGGTTGCGCGTCGCGCTCGGCCGCAGCCTCGGCGCAGGTCCACAATGGAGTCAGTGGGACGACCGGGAAGGACGCGACATGGCAACGACGGATCTGGTCCTCGAGGGCGGTGGCACGAAGCTGCCGGGCCTCGTCGGGGCTGTCGAGGCTCTTGCCCACGGCGGCTACGACTTCCATCGCATCGCCGGAACCTCGGCCGGAGCGATCGTCGGTTCGCTCACCGCGGCGGGGATCTCACCGCCGACCCTGCGGCAGAAGGTCCTCGAACAGGACTTCGGCGAATTCGAGGACCTCTCCCCCGCGTTCCGCCCCGTCCCCTGGTTGGGACGAGTACAGGGATTGCTGCTGCACAAGGGGATGTACGTGGGCGAGGCGCTCCATGACTTCCTCGCCGAGCTGCTGGCAGATCAGGGTGTGCACACCTGGGGTGACCTCAAGTTCGCCGACCCGGGCAGTGCGATCCCGGCGGAGCGGTCGTATCGGCTCGTCGTCATCGTCTCCGACGTCTCCCGCGGGCGCATGCTCCGCCTGCCCTGGGACTATGAGGAGACCCTCGGCGTCGATGCGGACAGCCAGTCCGTCGCCGAGGCCGTGTGCGCCTCGGCCGCCAGCCCGTTCTTCTTCCGCCCCCGCAGTCTGCCCGCCCGGCCGAGCGTGGCCGGCGGAGACTCCGTACTCGGCGCCGACGGCGGACTGCTCTCGAACTTTCCTGTCGACGTCTTCGACCGCAAGGACTCGAAACCGGCACGCTGGCCGACCTTCGGCGTCATGCTCTCGGCCCGCCAGACGGCCGCCGCCGAATGGCGGCCCAACGCGACCACGTACCAATACGCGAAGTCCCTGCTGTCGACGATGATCAACGCCCACGACCTTCGGCACATCGATGACCCCTCGGTGACCGAACGGACGGTCTTCGTCGACACCACCGGACACAGCAGCACGGACTTCGCCCTGACGACGGCCGACAAGCTCGATCTCATCTCGTCGGGCCGAAAGGCCGGAGAGAAGTTTCTGGCCGACTGGGACTGGCAGGAGTGGAAGGACCGCTTCGACCGGAAATGATCCTGACCCCCATGGCCTGCGACCGATCGACGTGTAAGAATGAGGGCCCGAACCTGATCGCGAGCGAAGGAGAGATCATGAGCGAGTTCGAAGCGGACGCAGCAGACCGGCCTGAAGACGACCCCATCCTCGATGACCCCGAACTCGACGAGCCGACGGCCGACGAGTTGGATGATCCCGAACTCAACGCCGCCGAGGCCGAGGCCGACCAGGTCGACGCCGACTCCGGCATCGACGAGGAGCCCGCCGAGGCGCCCGTCGAGCCCGGTGCCGAGGGCCCCGAAGGAACCGGCATCGAAGGCGCCGACGATGTGCTCGTCGACGACGCGGGCTGGGAGGACGAGAACGAGGCACCCGACCTCTCGGACGAGTTCAACACCGATCAGTCGCCGGCAGCGGAGCAGGGAAATCGCGTCGGCGACGAGATGGTCTCCGAAGGCGATGACGACTTCGAGGTCGCCGAGCTCGACGGGGACGATCTCAACGTCGATGCCCTGGCCGATGACGGGACCGAAGAGGTCTCGGTCATCGACGGGATGCCCGAAGTCATCGACGATTCCTATGAGGAGGACTGACCCCTCCCCGATCGCGGGGTAGGAGGATCCCTCGACGTGGGCCGAAGTGAGGTTGCTCTCCGAATGCACTGAAACTCAAGGGCTGGTGTGGCATCTGCTCGGTGAGGGTGCTAGACCGGGAGTGGAAGGAGTCCTCACATGTCAGCATCGGCCCGCACGTCAGGCCAGCATTTCGACCTGCCGCACATGGGGTCGGGTCGCCCGCTCCACCGACTCGGCGTCATCGCCACAGTCGCGACCTTCGGCGGTCTCCTCTTCGGCTATGACACCGGCGTCGTCAATGGTGCCCTCGAGCCTCTGAGCAGGGACTTCGGCCTGACTCCGCTGTCCGAGGGCATGGTCGTCGCTTCACTCATGGTCGGTGCCGCCTTCGGTGCGGTCTTCGGCGGTCGGGTCGCCGACGCCTATGGTCGTCGACGGACGATCCTCGGCCTCGCCGTCATCTTCATTCTCGGCACCTTGGCCTGTGTGCTCGCCCCGGGCGCGGAGTTCCTCATCGGCGCCCGCTTCGTCCTCGGCATCGCCGTCGGTGGTGCCTCGGCCTCAGTCCCCGTCTACCTCGGTGAGATCGCCCCCTCGGAGAAGCGCGGCTCGTTCGTCACCCGCAATGAGCTGATGATCGTCGCCGGCCAGCTCGCGGCCTTCGTCATCAATGCCGTGATCTTCAACTTCTGGGGTCACGTCGATTCCATCTGGCGCTGGATGCTCCTCGTGGCCCTGGCCCCGGCGATCGCCCTCCTCGTGGGGATGATCTTCCAGCCGGAGAGTCCCCGGTGGCTGATCTCGAAGGGACGCTCCGACGAAGCTCTCGACGTCCTCCGGCAGGTCCGCTCCCCCGAACGCGCCGAGGCGGAGGTCGCCGAGGTGACCAAACTGGCCCAACAGGACGCCCAGCAGCAGACCGGCGGGCTCTCCGACTTGGGGACGCGCTGGGTGCTGCGCTTGGTGATCATCGGCGTCGGGCTCGGCTTCTTCCAGCAGCTGACGGGCATCAACTCGGTGATGTACTACGGCACGCAGCTGCTGACCAACGCCGGACTCGACTCCGGAGTCGCCATCATCGGCAATATCGCCAATGGCGTGTTCTCCCTGGCCGGCATCTCACTGGGCATGTTCCTGCTCAACAGGCTGCCGCGCCGCGTCATGTTCCTCACCGGATACGGACTCATCGCGTTCTTCCACGCCCTCATCGCCCTGACCGCGGTCATCGTCCCGTCCGGCCCGGGACAGGCGTGGACGGTCCTCGTCTTCCTCGTCCTCTTCGTCTTCTCGATGCAGTGTACCGTCGGTCCGCTGACCTGGCTGATGCTCTCCGAGATCTTCCCGATGAAGATCCGCAGCTTCGCGATGGGCATCTGCGTGTTCGTACTGTGGATCATGAACGCCGTCGTCGCCCAGTTCTTCCCGCCGCTCATCGAGGCGATGGGCATGACCGCGACCTTCGGCATGTTCGCAGGTCTGGCCGTCGTCGCCTTCATCTTCCTCGCCCTGCTCCTGCCGGAGACGAAGGGCAAGGATCTCGCACAGTTCGAGCGGGAGTTCAAAGCCGAGTACGGCCGGAAGTAAGGAGTCACCATGTCCGTCGCAGTCGCCGTCACAGACAGTCCGGAGGGCCGTCGCGCGCTCGAGTCCGCAGTCTCCGAGGCCAGGCAGCTGAATACCGGTCTCCTGCTCATCAACCTCACCCTCCACGACTTCACCGACGATGAGATCCCGCCCGACCTCGAGGTGACTCTGATCAACCGGTCCGGTCGCGGCGATCGTGATCCCGTCACCGCCGTCCTCGATGAGCTGGGCGACCACGCCGAGGTGGAGCGGCTCGTCCTCGGGGTGCGCAATCGGTCCCGGGTGGGCAAGATTCTGCTCGGCTCGGTCACGCAGAGACTCATCCTCCGCTCCCCCGTGCCCGTGCTCACCGTCCGCCGGGATGCGGCCGGACGCTGACTCGGCCCAGTTCGGTGAATGCCCCGTACGACAGCATATTCGCCGTCTCTGCAGGGCGGTGATCATCGAGGATCCGCAGGGAGCGCAGCGCCTCCGACATCGCCGCACGATAGAGCAGCGATCCGGTGCTGATCCGGCCCACCCCCGCCTCGGCGAGGGTCGACCGCGAATACCGCGGACTGACCAGCACCGGAACCCAGCTGCGACCGGTGATCGTCTCGATCGTCTTGAGGTCGAGGTCGCCGGGGGTCGGTGCTCCGACGTCGAGTCCGAATGCGTCGGCGAGACCGGCCCGCCCGGCATCGGTGATGGTCAGGGACTCGTCGATCCACTCTCGCTGGGTCAGGGCAGAGAAGAGCTGAATGCCGAACCGGCCTGCGATGTGCCTGCAGCAGGTGCGGGCGTCCATCAGCCGGCGATCACGGGTCTTCGCCGCCAGGGTCGGTGCCGCGGTCATCGGCCCTCCGGCCAGAGCTCCCGTGTGTTCCAACCAGTCCGCGACGTCGGTCGAGGCGATCTGGACATAGCGGTGCCGACCTTCGCGTCGCTCGGCGAGGACACCATGGTCGATGAGGATACTGGCATGTTTTCGGACAGTGAGGACATCGGAACGGAACGGGAATCTCCTCGTCATGGCTCCATGGTAGGACCGTGTCGTTTCGGCCCGGCCCGAAACGTCCCGGCTCTGTGCTTCGAGGCGGCACGGAGGTCCGCCTCGTGCATGGCCTAGGCTTGACTGCGGGAGTTTCCGTTCGAGGTGAGGGGGCATGCGTGGCCGATACGACAGAGGGCACCGAGGCGGCAGACCGACTCGAATCCGCGCTCACCGGCCGGATCGATACGTCCACCCTCGACGAGATCTCCGCGCTGGCCCAGCAGGTTCCGCGGGCCGAGATCGGACGCCTCGTCCACACGTCGACGCCTCTGCAGTCGGCAATGCTCTTCCGGGTGCTGACCAAGGAGGAGGCGCTCGACGTCTTCGAGGACCTGCCGCCGGCGTACCAGGCCGAACTCATCGGCAACCTCCGTGAGCCCGAGGTCGCCGACATCGTCGAGGGCCTCGACCCCGATGACCGGGCCGAGCTCTTCGGCGAGCTGCCCGCGGGCGTGGCCAGTCGTCTGATGAAGGGACTGACCACCGACGAGCGGGCGATGACGTCCGCAGTCCTCGGCTACCCGAAGTCCGCGATCGGCCGCTACATGTCACCCGAGGTGCTCGGCCTGCACGAGGATTGGACCGCTGCCGAGGCGATGGAAGTCGTGCGGGCCCGCATCGACGGTCCCGAGACCGTCTATCTCCTGCCCGTGGTCGGTCCCGGCCGCGTGTTGCGCGGAGTCGTGTCTCTGCGCAACCTCATCGCCGTCGACGGGGACACTATCATCGAGGACATGGTCCGCGATTCGATCAGCACCCATGCGCTGAGCGACCGTGAGGAAGCGGCACGCGAGTTCCTGTCCCACCGGCTCATCGCGATGCCGGTGACCGACCAGGAGGACCGCCTCGTCGGAATCCTCACCATGGACGACGTCCTCGACATCATCGACGAGGAGGACGCCGAGGACATCGCGCGCGGCTCGGGCACGGAACCGCTCGACCGCTCCTACCTGTCCTCGACGATCCTGCGCCTGGTCAGGAGCCGCATCGTGTGGCTGCTCGTCCTCGCCGTCTCCGCGATCCTCACCGTCCAGGTCCTCGAGGTCTATGAGGACCGTCTCGACCAGGTCGTCGTCCTGGCCCTCTTCATTCCGCTGCTCACCGGCACCGGCGGCAACACGGGCAATCAGGCCGCGACCACCGTCACCCGCGCCCTGGCCGTCGGTGAGGTGCGCATCCGGGACCTCGGCCGGGTGATCTGGCGGGAGCTGCGCGTCGGGGCGCTGCTGGGAGCGGTCCTCGGCGTTCTCGGCTTCATCGTCGCGGGCCTCGTCTACGGGTGGCCGATCGGCTTGGTCATCGGGCTCACCCTGCTGTCGGTGTGCATGATGGCAGCGACGGTGGGCGGGCTGATGCCGATTATCGCGAAGAAGGTCGGCGCGGACCCAGCCGTGTTCTCCAACCCGTTCATCTCCACGTTCTGCGACGCGACCGGCCTCATCCTCTATTTCACGATCGCGACCACGGTGCTCGGGCTGAGCTGAGCCTTTCGGCCTGAGCTGAGCCTGCTCGGTCGATCGGCCGAGGCGGTCACCCCGACCACGCCTCCCACAGACGGGCGTAGGCCCCCTCGGCGGCGACGAGTTCGGCATGGGGTCCCTCCTCGATCACCCGGCCGTGCTCCATGACGAGGATCCGGTCGGCCTTCTCGGCCTGGCTGAGACGGTGGGCGACGACGAGAGCGCCCCGTCCGTCCAGGGCTGCCTGCGCGGAGGCTTCGAGGACATGGGCTCCGGCGGATCCCGCCTCGGCGGTGGCTTCGTCGAGGATCGCGAAGTCCGGGTCGGCGAGGACGAGTCTGGCCAGGGCGATCGTCTGCTCCTGGACCGCGGAGAGCCGGGTTCCGCCGTCGCCGATGTCGGTGTCCAGACCATTGGGCAGTGTCTTCACCCAGTCGTCGCCGACCGTCTCGAGCGCTGAGCGGATCGCCGCGTCGGAGGCTCCGGGCACCGGCAGTGCGATGTTCTCGCGCAGCGTTCCGCTGAAGGTGTGGACCTCTTGGGCGACCATTGAGATGTGGTCGCGGAGAACTGCCTCGTCCAGTCCGGTCAGATCCGCGCCGGTGCCTGGGTCGCCAACGAGTGCGGCACGTCCGTGTGAGGGTGCCGAGAGTCCGGCGGCGATGCGGGCCAGGGTCGACTTGCCGGCTCCGGTGGTGCCGACGACGGCGACGACCTCGCCCGGGGCGATGCGCACGCTCACGCCTGTCAGGACGTGATTGTCGGAATCAGGGTCCTCGTCGTAGCTGAACCAGAGGTTCTCGAGCACCAGCGACGGGGCACCTGAGACGGTGTGGGTCGACCGCCTCGGCGAGGTTTCGGCTTCGTCGATGACCCCGACCATGCGGGTCAGCGATGCTCCGGCGGACTGGATCTGATCGAACAGGCCGACGAGTGCTCCGATCGGGTTGAACAGGCGGTGGAAGACCAGCGCGGCAGTGGTCACGGCTCCGGCGGTCGTCTCGCCGAGGAGGACGAGTGCGAATCCGGCGACGAGGAGCAGGGAGAGGACGACGGCCTCGGCGCGGTTGTTGCGGCCGAAGGCGCGGGTGAGGAAGCGGAAGACGTGGATCGACAGGTCGCGGGCCTCGCCGGAGGCCGAGTCGATGCGGGTCATCTCACCGCCTTCGGCACGGTAGGCACGCAGGGTCTGGGCTCCGGTGAGCCCGCCGAGGAGACGGCCGGCACGTCTGCCGAAGGCCGCGCGCTCCTCCTTGTAGATGGGCTCGGACCGCGGCAGGTACCAGCGCAGAGTGAGCCAGTACATCGGCAGGGCGACGAGGCCGACGATGCCCAGCCGCCAGTCGATCGCGGCCAGTCCCGCGGCGGAGACGATGACGACGAGGAGGGATTCGACGACCAGCGGCAGCACCTGGGCGGCGGCTTCGCTGATCTTGCGTGAGTCGTCGGCGACGCGGGAGACGAGGTCGCCGGTGCCGGTGGCCTCGATCCGCTGGGAGTCGAGTGACATGGCCGAGTCGACGACCTGTGTGCGCAGTTCGGCGACGACGGGCATGGCGATGTGGGCCAGGGCCCAGGCGCCGATCCACGTGCCCACGGACATGACGACACCGGCGACGGCCACGGCGATCGCGCAGACCCACACGAGGTCTTCTCCCGCCCCTGCCGGCAGTTCGTCGACGAGCCGGCCGATCGCCCAGGGGCCCACCAGGCCGGCGCCGGCGTTGGCCAGTCCGGCGATGACGAGGAGGACGATCCATCCCGCCCTGGCTCGCAGCAGCGGGGCCAGGCGGGTGAACGCACGGCGTCTGGTGGCGATGGTCAGGGTGGTGTGTGCGCTCACCTGGTCACCGCCTGACGGTAGGCCTCGGCGTCGTCGGCGGCGAGCAGTTCGGAGTGGACGCCGCTGAGGATGGGGCCGGTCGCCGGCACGAAGACCACGGTGTCGGCCGCGGCCAGGAAGGCCGGTGAACTGGTGAGGATGATGGTCGCGGTCGCCTCGGCGGACCGTCGCAGCCGCGTCACTCCCTCGGCGATCCGGGCTTCGGTGACGGCGTCGACGGCGGTGGTCGGTTCGTGGAGGACGAGGACGGACGGGCCGGCGTCGAGGGCTCTGGCCAGTGCCACGCGCTGGCGCTGTCCGCCGGAGAGATTGCCGCCGAGCTCCTGGATGCGATGATCGAGGCCGCCGTCGACGAGGCCGAGGAGTTCGTCGGTGCCCGAGGCCGCGAGCACGTCCTCGGTCACCGGGTGGTCTGTGGTCCCGACGATCATCGTGATGTTCGAGCGGATCGTGCCTTCGAACAGGTCGACGGTGTGGGGAGACACGATCATCCGGTCCGGTCCCGTGCCGCGGGCGTGGGTCCCCAGTGCGCCGAGGAGGTCGGCCGCCGGTTCGGACTGTTCGGTCACGATGCAGGTCAGAGTCCCGAATCCGCAGGTGAAGTCGACGGTGCGGCCCTCGTCGACGTCCCAATCACCGACGGTGATTCCCGAGTCGTCGAGTTCCACGGTCGGTGGTGTCGGGCGCTCCGCTGACGCGGGGGCGTCCGCTGTGTCGATGTCGCGAAGCAGGGTCGCGATCCTCTCAGCGGCGCCGTGGGACTGGGCGAACTGTCCGACGATCTCGGCCAGTGCGCGCATGGGTTCGGTGAGGAATGCTGTCATTCCGAGGATGCCGATGAGCGCCCCGACGCTGATCTGGCCCTCGATGAGGCGCAGCCCTGCGACGATGAGGACGAGCGCGAGCACGATCGACATCACGAGTGCGCCCAGACCGGCAAGACGCCCGGTCCTCTCGCCGGTGGCGATGCCGGCGGTGGCCGCCTCGTCGGAGGTGGTCCGGTAGCGGCTCACCGCCCAGGGTTCGCCGCCCATGGCTTTGATCACGCGCAGGCCGTGCATGAGGTCGGAGGCCGAGCGTCCGGCGCTGGCCACGGCTTCGAGCTGGGCGCCGGCCTTGGCCGAGACGGATCGTCCGGGCAGCGCGACGATGATCAGACCGATGGGCACGGCGATGAGGACGACGAGTCCGGTCACCGGGTCGGCGACGAGGAGGAAGACGGCGGCGGTGAGCATTCCCAGCACCGAGGCGATGCCGCGTCCGGCTTGGGCGAAGGAGAGGGCTGCGGTGTCGGCATCGGCCGAGGCGATCGAGAGGACCTCGCCCGAGGCACGGTCGGCAGGCAGGTTCGCCGAGGTCAGGGCCGCGTGGGTGATCTCGACGCGCAGGGCATGTGCCTCGTGTTCGCGGGCGGCATTGCAGAAGCGGGAGCCGAAGCGATATCCGAGGCTGAGCACGGTGAACAGCAGCCCGATGCCGATGATGGAGACGATGAGCATCGTCCACGACAACGGGATGATCGCACGGTCGACGACGATGCCGATGGCCACGGGCACGAGCGCTTCGCAGACCTGCCACAACGACAGTGTGACGGCTCCGGGGACGAGGAGGGAGAGGCGCCGGCGGGCGGCTCTGGCCAGGAGGGTCGAACCTGAAGAGGGTATGGTCGGCACGAAGGCTACCCTAACATCTCCGTTGATTCGGAGGACTACACTGCCGACTATGTTGCCCATCACCGCCGACCTCGAGCACGGGATCCCCCACCTCAATGGTCAGACTTTCGTCGTCACCGGAGCCAACAGCGGTCTCGGGCGGGTCAGCGCCGGCGCTCTCGCCGCCCACGGAGCCCGTGTCATCCTCGCGGTGCGCAACCTCGAGAAGGGTGAGGCGGCTGCGGCGGCGATGACCGGATCGGTCGAGGTCCGCGAGCTCGATCTGGCCGACCTTGCCTCCGTGCGCTCGTTCGCCGCAGACTTCGACAGCCCGATCGATGTCCTCATCAACAATGCGGGCATCATGACTCCGCCCTTGGGCTTCACCGCCGATGACTTCGAGTCCCAGTTCGGCACCAACCACCTCGGACACTTCGTGCTGACGAACCTTCTCCTGCCGCAGATCCGCTCGCGGGTCGTCACGGTCTCCTCGCTGGCACACAGGCAGGGAGTCATCGACTTCACCGACCTCAACTGGCGGCGCCGGCGGTATCGGGCGATGGCCGCCTATGCACAGTCGAAACTGGCGAACCTGCTGTTCACCACCGAACTCGAACGACGACTGACGGCGCACGATTCCGCAGTGATCGCGACCGCGGCCCACCCGGGACTGGCCGCAACCAACCTCTTCCACTCCGGAGACCGACGACGACTGCGCGATAGCCTCGGCAAGGCCATCACCCGGCTGTTCACGCAGAGCGACACCGCCGGTGCCGCGCCGACGCTCAACGCAGCCCTGGCCGATGTCCCCGGCAATTCCTACCTGGGTCCGGGCAGTGCCTTCGAGACCCGCGGCGAAACCGTCTTCGCCTCCCGCACGCCGAACGCGCTCGATGAGGACGTGGCCGGGCAACTGTGGGAGGCGTCGAAGGAGCTGACGGGGGTCGGGTTCCCTGAATCGTTGTCCTGACGAACCGACCACTCGCCGCCACGGTCGGTATCGTGGCGCTATGACTGTACTGCGCAATGTTCGGATCCTCGACCTCGACTCCACGAGCTCTGCCGGCGACCCGGTCGACGTCGAATTCGCTGACACGATCACTGCGATCCGCCCGGTCGCGGCCCCGGATCCGTCTTCGGCGGCCACCCTGCTTCCCGGTCTCATCGACACCCACGTCCACCTCGGCGAGCGCTCACGGCTGGTCGAGGCGCTCCGGTCGGGGCTGACGACGGTCGTCGATCTGGGCACCCATCCGGATTCGCTCGTCGCGGGATTTAGATCCGACGACGAGCTGCCGGACATCCTCAGCGCAGGATCGGCCGCCTCGGCGCCGGGCAGCACCCAGATCGATGTGATGGGTTTCCCGGCCGAGTCCGGTGTCACCGGTCCCGGCGATGCCGAACGGTTCCTCGACTGGCGCGTCGGGAACGGCGTCGATCTCATCAAGATCATCATCGAAGATCCCGACGCGACCGACACGCCTGCTCTCGACATCCCGGCCCTGCGCGCGCTCGCAGAGGGAGCCCGGCAGCGGGGGCTTCTCACCGTCGCCCACGCGGTGACTGCCGCGGCCTTCGCTCGCGGACTCGATGCCGGGGTCGACATCCTCACCCACGTGCCCTTCGATCGCCCGTTGCCGGAGGCGATCATCGAGCGGATGGTCGAGACCGGCACGCGTGTCTCCCCCACTCTGGTGATGATGCGCGCAATCGCCGACGCCCGCCTCGGCGAGCATGCCGATGCCGCCATGGAGCAGGCGATCGCCAATGTCCGCGCCATGCACGAAGCCGGAGTCATCGTCATCGCCGGCACGGACGCGAATGAGACGCCCTTCGCCCCGGTCCGTCACGGTCCCTCGCTGCACACCGAACTCGCCTATCTGGTCCGGGTAGGCATGAGCACCGCCGAGGCGATTCGGGCGGCGACCTCGACGGCGGCGGAGACGTTCGGTCTGAGCGACCGGGGTGGGATCAGTGAGGGTGCCCGGGCCGATCTGGTCGTCGTCGACGGCGATCCGCTCGCCGATCTCTCGGTGCTGGCCAGCCCCGCCGAGGTGGTCGTCGGCGGACGTCGGATCGCACGCTGATTGCTGTTACCGGAATGCCTGCTGCCCGGTGATGTGACGGCCGAGGATGAGGGTATGGA
This sequence comes from Brevibacterium limosum, assembly GCF_011617705.1. Lineage (NCBI taxonomy): Bacteria > Bacillati > Actinomycetota > Actinomycetes > Micrococcales > Brevibacteriaceae > Brevibacterium > Brevibacterium limosum. The sequence goes on from NZ_CP050154.1 coordinate 3,322,873, forward strand.
CTTCGTCGGTGCCCTCATAGGTGCGCACGGATTCGAGGTTGTTCGCATGCCGCAGCGGTGAGTACTCGAGTGTGATGCCGTTCCCGCCGAGCATCGTCCTCGCTTCGCGGCAGATGGCGATGGCCTCGCGGCAGTTATTCAGCTTGCCGACGGAGATCTGGACCGGGTCGAGCGTTCCCGCGTCCTTGAGGCGACCGGTCTGGAGAGCCAGGAGGGTGCCCTTCTGGATCTCGAGGGCCATGTTGACCAGCTTCTCCTGAGTGATCTGGTAGGCAGTGAGCGGCTTGTCGAACTGGAGACGGTTCTGTGCGTAGTCCAGGGCGACCTCGAAGGAGTCGCGGGCGGCTCCCATGGCGCCCCACATGATTCCGTACCGGGCCTCATTGAGGCAGGAGAACGGCCCCTTCAGTCCCGTGACTCCGGGCAGGACCGCCTCGGCGGGCAGTTCGACATCGTCCAAGTCGATATCGCACTGGATGGACGCCCGCATCGACAGCTTCTGCTCAATGGGGGTGGCGGTGAAGCCGGGGGTCTCCGTGGGGACGAGGAAGCCGCGGATGCCGTCGTCTGTGGCGGCCCAGATGACGGCGATGTCGGCGATCGAGGCCAAGCCGATCCAGCGTTTGGCGCCGTTGAGAGTCCAGGACCCGTCGGCGCTGCGGGTGGCGGTGGTCGACATCGAGGCGGGGTCGGATCCGGCGGTGGGTTCGGTCAGTCCGAAGCAGCCGATGATCTCGCCTTTGGCCATGCCGGGCAGGTAGCGGTTCTTCTGCTCTTCGGAGCCGAATTTGTGGATGGCCGACATCGCCAGCGATCCCTGCACGGAGACGAAGGTGCGCAGCCCCGAGTCCCCGGCCTCGAGCTCGAGGGCGGCGAGACCGTATTCCACGGCGGATCGTCCGGGGCATCCGTAGCCCTGCAGATGCATGCCGAGGAGGCCGAGTTCGCCCATCTCACGCACGATCTCGGTCGGGAAGATCGCTCCTTCGTACCAATCGGCGATGTTCGGGCGGATCCGCTCGTCGACGAAGGTGCGGACCTTCTCACGGGTGGCCAGCTCCTCGGTGGACAGGAGCCCGGCGAGGTCGAGCAGGTCGGAGGGATCGGCGGCAGCGGTCATGGAGGTCTCCTGAAGCGAACGTGTGATGGATCGGATTGCGGGCCGGGACGTCGGGAGCGGGGTGCCGGTCGACGTGACCCTTCTCTTTCACTGTGCCATTCGCATTACCTTAAGTCCAAGACTTAATATTGACCCTATTGATTGGTTTGCAATATCAATTTGCAGTTCGCAGTGGGGGCGGCACCGCTGTCGGCGAGGTAAGCGAGTCGCTGAGTCCGAGGAGCACAGGCATGGAGTTGAGACATTTCGAGGCCTTCGTCGCCGTCGCCGAGGAGCTGCATTTCGGCCGCGCCGCGCAGAAGCTTCACATCGCCCAGCCGGCATTGAGTCAGATGATCCGCTCGCTGGAGAAGGAGCTCGGGGTCCGACTCTTCGACCGCACGACCCGGCGGGTGCGGTTGACCGCTTCCGGTGAGGCGATGCTCGAACCCGCGCATGCGATCGGCACGCAGGTCGACGGGGCGAAGCGGATCGCACGGGCGGCTCAGGACGGGGCGGTCGGTCGGGTGCGGATCGGCTTCGGTGGGACGAGCGGCTATTCGATCCTCTCGCGCATTGCCCGCGAGGTTGCGTCCAGGCAACCGGGCATCAGCCTCGACCTCAATCCGCAGATGTACTGCGGGGAGGCTGCGCAGGCTCTGCGTGACGGGGAGATGGATCTCGCTGTCGTCAGTCCGCCGGCTCCAGCAGGGATCGATGTCCATGTCATCCGACAGGAGACCGTGATGGTGGCGGTTCCGATCACGCACCGGCTTGCCGATGAAGAGGAGGTCTCGATGTCCGTCCTCGCCGGCGAACCGTTCATCTCCTATGCCCCTTCGCACGGTTCGCAGGTCAGGGAGGTGATGGTCCGGTTGGCCCATGAGGCCGGATTCCTTCCGCATGTCGTCCAGGAGGCGCCGGATCCCTACAGCCTGCTGGCACTCGTCGGCGCGCAGGTGGGAGTGGCCATCGTCGTCGAGTCCTCGGACCACATCCGCATCGACGGGGTGCGGTATGTTCGCCTCGCCGAGGGTGGGGATGCCTTCACACTCGCGCTCGGCTGGCGCCGGAACAACCCGTCGACGGCCCTGGCGGAGACCCTCGCCATCGTCCACAACCTCCTCCCCTCCCCTATTGCTACCTGACGGCGGCCCAGCAACCTTGCGCGAGGTTGCTGCGCCGCCGTCGGGTAGTAATTACCAGCTGATGACTTGGGGGACGCTGACGTGTTTGAGGCCCTCGAGACCGAACTCGAGGCCGAAGCCGGACTTCTTCACCCCGCCGAAGGGCACTCGGGGGTCGACGGCACCGTGTTTGTTGATCCACGTGGTGCCTGCCTCGAGTCGGGCAGCGACGCTCCGGCAGGCGTCGAGATCGGTGCCCCACACCGAGGATCCGAGACCGACTTCGAGCTCGTTGGCCCATTCGACGGCCTGGTCGAGGTCGGTGTACTTGATGATCGGCAGCACCGGCCCGAACTGCTCCTCGGCCACCAGCGGGTTGTCGTTGTCGATGTCGGCGACAAGGGTCGTCGGGTAGAAGTAGCCGGGCTGTTCGGCGACGGGGTCGCCGCCCATCAGCACGCGCGCTCCCCCGTCCTTGGCCGCGTCGACGAGACGAGCGACGATGTCGTACTGCTGCCTGTTCTGCAGCGGGCCGAGCACATTCCCCTCCTCCAGGCCCACGCCCATCGGGGACTGTCCAGCCACCTCGACGAGGGCCTGGCAGACCTGGTCGTAGAGCGATTCGGGGACGTAGAGGCGCTTCATCGCCGCACATGTCTGCCCGGTGTTGATGAATGCTCCCCAGAACAGGTCCCCGGCGATCTGGGCCGGATCGGCGTCGTCGAGGACGATGCCTGCATCGTTGCCGCCGAGTTCGAGGGTGATGCGGGCGAGGTTGTCCGCGGCGGCGCGCATGATCGCCTGCCCGGTCTTCGTCGACCCGGTGAACATGATCTTGTCGACATCGGCATGGCCGGTCAGAGCGGCACCGACCGCCCCGTCGCCGGGCACGACGGCAAGAACATCGGCCGGCAGCACCTGGTTGATCACGGCGACGAGCGCCTGCACGGACAAGGGCGTGTACTCCGAGGGTTTGAGGACGACCGTGTTGCCCATCTTCAGCGAGGGGGCGAACTGCCAGACGGAGATCATCATCGGCCAGTTCCAAGGTCCGACCGCGCCGACGACGCCGACCGGCCGGTAGTGGAGTTCGGCATGGGTCTCCCCGTCCTCGACGAGGACTTCGGGTTCGAGTTCGAAGGCGGCGTTCGCGCGCAGCCAGGCCGCGCACGCGCCGACCTCGAAGCGGGCGTTGGGACCGTTCAGGGGTTTGCCCTGCTCGCGGGAGAGCAGCTCGGCCAGCGCCTCGGCGGAGGCTTCGATCGCGTCGGCGGCCTGGTTGAGGAGGTCGCTGCGCTCCTGCGAACTGCGCTCGGCCCAGGCGGGTTGGGCCTTGCGTGCGGCAGCGACAGCGGCATCGACGTCGGCGGGGGTGCCCTCGGCAGTGCGGCCGACGACCTCGCCGGTGGCGGGGTCAAGGATCTCGCGGCCTGCTGGGTTCTCGATCGCGGCCAGGATGGCTGCGGTGGTGCTGAGGTCGGTGACGGCTGTCTCGGTGGTCATGATGCTCCTTGTGTCGATGACTGTGCAGCTATTGATGGGCAGGTCGGTTGGTGGTCGAGGTCGTGGTTCGGTCTCTCATCCCAGGCTTCCACCGGAACCGATTCCTGCATAGAGGTCCGGCGAGGACGAGCGGAGGACGATGGCCCAGATGGTGCCGATGAGTCCGGGGACGAGGACGATGGCCGGCAGCAGCCAGGACAGGACCGTGGTGCCCTCTGTGCCGATGAGGACGTTGAAGTTGATGACGATGGCGACGAAGAGGCTGAGGAGCCCGATCGCCGAGAGGCCGGGAGCGAATGCTCGGGTCCACGGCGAGTACTCCCCCGCCTTCGTGCGCAGGAAGCCGACGACGGCGAGCGCGGTCAGCGCCATGAGCAGCACGAGGCCGAAGGCGCCCATGTTCGTCAGCCACGTGAAGAGCGTGACGACGGGGAACAGCGGGTCATCGCTGCCGGAGCCGACCACGGCGAAGACGAGGATGATCACGAGCGCGAGACCCGACTGGGTGAGCGAACCGGCCACCGGGGCACCGCTGCGACGCGAAGTCCTGGCGAGGCCGGACGGAAGGACCCGATCGCGGCCGAGGGCGAAGACGTAGCGGGCGACGATGTTGTGGAAGGCGACGAGCGCGGCCAGCAGCGAGGTGAGGAAGAGCAGGTTGCCGAGGTCGACGAACCACACCGGAGCATGCTCGCCGAGGAAGACGAACATGAGGTCGGGGCCGAACTGCTGCGACCGGCCGATGACCTTCGAGGCCCCCTCTCCGACGACCATCGCCCAGGCGGAGAACGCGTAGAACACCGCGATGATGCACACGGCGATGACGGTGGCACGTCCTGCGGTGCGTCTGGGGTCTTTGACCTCCTCGTTGTAGATGGCTCCGGACTCGAAGCCCATGAAGGCCGCGATCGAGAACGCCAGGGCCGCACCGACCCCGGGAGCGAAGAGCTGGTCGAGCGCGAAGCCGTCGGTGGTGATGCCTTCGGGGCTGTGGGCGAGTCCGATGATGTCGAAGACGATGACGACGAGGAACTCCGCACCGACGATGATGCCGAGCACCTTCGCGGAGAAGTCGACGCGCAGCACCCCCATGATGCCGACGATGACCCAGCCGATGAGGGCGCAGACCCACCAAGACCAAGAGAGGCCGAAGAGGGTGTCGAGGAAGGAGGAGAAGACGAAGCCGAACATTCCGGCGATGCCGATCTGCATGGCGTTGTAGGCCACCAGCGCGGTCATCGCCGCACCCATCCCGACGGGTTTGCCCAGTCCTTTGGAGATATAGGCGAAGAACGCGCCGGCATTGTGGACGTGGCGACTCATCGCCGCATAGCCGATGGCGAAGAGGATGAGGATGATCCCGAGGACGACGAATGACAGCGGAATCCCGATCAATCCGGTGACGGCGAAGTTGCTGGGCACTCCGCCGGCGACGACGGTCAACGGCGCCGAGGCGGCGATGATCATGAAGACGAGCGCGGGGATTCCGATGCGGCGGGCATCGAGTGAGGCCGTGGCCGCGGGTGCGTGCCGGGCGTCCGTGGAGGCCCGATCGGCGGCGTTGCCGATCGGGGAACCCAGGCCGCCTTCGGCCGGGTCCGAGCTGAGAGTGCTCATGTGATCCACCTAACAGTCGTAAGTGATTACTGCCAGTGTGGCCGCTGCCTGTCCGCTGCGTCTTGGCTTTGCAGGCAGAGTTCTTGACGATTCGCGCATTCGCGGCCGGCCGCCCCGGCTCGACCCAGCCGAACCGGTTTCGTCAGTCGGCCAGGGCGCTGCGGCGATATGCTGCGGGCGGCTGGCCGACCGCGCTGCGGAACAGGCGGGAGAAGTGTGCGGGGTCGCTCAGTCCCCATCGGGCACCGATGGCAGCCACCGGCGTCTGACGCAGTCCGGGGTCAGCGAGGTCGAGTCGGCACTTCTCGATGCGGCGGCGCCGGATCTCCCCGGCCACGGTCTCCCCGCTGCCTTCGAAGATCTGGTGCAGGGTGCGCACCGAGATGAAATGGGCGGCCGCGATGGTCGACGGCGTGAGCTGCGGATCGGAGAGGTGAGTGTCGATGAAATCGGTGACCTCGGCCCACAGTTGCTGCCGCTCGTCGACCTCGTTGCCTGCGGCCGAGAGCTCGTCGGTCATCACCGTGGTGAGCAGATCGACGACATTGCCGGCCAGCCGCACTCCGGTCGCCCGACTGAGTGTCGGCAGCATGGCTCCGGCCTGGGAGATGACCTGGGCGACGACCGTGCCGAGCTGATGGTCGGCTCCGATCGGGGTGGCGGTGAGCTGGCCGACGGTTCCGGCGGGCAGGTTGACCCGCGACTGCGGGAACATCATGACGTAGGACGAGAAGTCCGACTCGAAGCTGAGCGTATAGGGACGGGACGTGTCGTAGATCGCTAGCGATCCGGGTGCCAGGGTCATCTCGCGTCCGTCCTGGATGAGCAGGCCGTGCCCGTCGAGCTGCAGCGAGACCTTGAAGTAGTTCGTCCCGACCGTGCAGCAGTGCGCCTCTGACCCCGACCGGGCGATCAGGTCGGGGGTGCGCAGGACGGCGTGGGGGTTGGCGTTGATCTGCGACATCACCACGGAGTCGTAGTCGCGAGCGCTGATGCGACCCTGGAATCCGCCTCGGCGCTGGGGTTCGGTATCGAGCGGGACGAACGAGTCCGAGACCAGGCTCTGCCAGCCGTCGAAGTCGTTCGCGGTGTCTTCAAGCAACATCGTCGTCCTTAGATTGCTCGGCCCCGACCGCTTCGTCGAAGGCCCGTTGTCCGGTCACTCTATCCCCAACCGTCGCGCCAGTCACGACCCTGAGACCAATTACCGACCATTTGGTCACCGCCCTTCGGCAAGGCTCCCGCCGCTCGCCCCACTCCGGCCCCGCCTCATCAGCTCCGCCGGTCCAGTCGGGCGATGACGTAGTCGAGCTGGGCCCGGAAGCCGTCGAAGTCGAATCCGCGCCCGCCGATGATGGCGGTGGTCTGTGCCCCGAGGAGATAGGTCAGGAGCACCTCGGTCTCGGATTCGATGGCGGCCTCGGCACGCAGCCGACCATCGGCATCGGCCTCGCCGAGCCAGGACACGATCCACGCTCGCCAGAGCTCCATGGTCTCAGCGGTCGCGCGCGTATGCTCGGGATTCTGGGCCACCTCGGCGAGATAGGACAAGACGACGCGGGCCTCATCGTGCAGTTCCGGCGTCACCGGGAGCACCTCATGCGCGAACGCCCGCAGAGCATCGAGCCCGCGCAGACCCGCCGTCGAGGTCGCCACCCGGGCGTTCGTGGCCTCGAAGACGTACAGGTAGGTGGCCGCGAGGAGATCGGCCTTCGACCCGAAATACGTTGTGACGACCCCGTTGGCGAAGCCGGCCTCGGTCGCGATATCGCGCATCGTCGCTCCGCCGAGCCCCTGCCTCACGATCAGGCGCAGCGTCGCCTGCACGAGGTCCCGGCGACGCTGGTCATGGTCGACGATCTTGGGCATGGTTCCTCCAGCGGCAATGATCGGGTCTTGACTTTATTTCCTACGAATGTAGATTTTAGCGTGACTCAGCCCACAGGCCCAGATTGCAAAGGTGCACAATGTCCTGCCATTCCTCCGCCGCCATCGCCGAGGCGACCACAGCCACCCCCTTCACTCTGCCGACCGAGACCGAGATCGCAGGCGTCACTTCGGTGCTGCGCTCGGCCGGACATTTTCCGGAGACCGCGCGCATGGCCTACGTCGGCCTGCTCGATCCCGTGCGCGGCACGGATCGGACCACCGCCGAGGTGGACCGCCGTTTCCGTGCCTTCGTCCTCGACAAGACCGCCGCCACCGCCCGTGACATCATCGTCTCAGCCACCCGCGAGACCGTCGACACGGTGACCGAGTTGGACTCGACCGAGATGGGCGAGTTCCCCGTCATGGAGGAGGAGTTCGAGGTCGTCGAGGAGGTCCTCGCCTCCGATCCGACGTGGCTGGCCAGCCTGGAGAAGCGCGGACTGCCCGTCGACGAGGTCCGGGTCGCTCCGCTGTCAGCCGGGGTCTTCGAGTACCCGGAGGAGTCGGGTCGGCGGATTCTGCGTGGGCTCGCCTTCCACCAGCAGCACGAGACCGACTCGGCGTGGGCGCACCCGATCGACGGCCTCGTCGCCTATGTCGACGTCACGAACAAGACCGTCGACCAGATCCTCGACCTCGAGAACGTCCCGGTGCCCGCCGAACACGGCAACTACACGGATCCCGAGCTCACCGGACCTGTGCGCACTACGCAGAAGCCGATCTCGATCACGCAGCCGGAGGGCCCGAGCTTCACCGTCACCGAGGGCAACCACATCGAATGGGAGAAGTGGTCCTTCGATGTCGGCTTCGACATGCGCGAAGGACTCGTCCTGCACAACATCGCCTTCGACGACGGAGACCGGCGCCGCACGATCCTCGACCGGGCCGCCATCGCCGAGATGGTCGTTCCCTACGGCGACCCCTCGCCCGTGCGGTCGTGGCAGAACTACTTCGACACCGGGGAATATCTCGTCGGGCAGTGGGCGAACTCGCTCGAGCTCGGGTGTGACTGCCTCGGCGATATCACCTATCTGTCACCGTGGGTGGTCAACAACCTCGGCGAACCGCGGCAGATCAAGAACGGAATCTGCATGCACGAGGAGGACGCCTCGATCCTGGCCAAACATTCGGACCTGTGGTCAGGGGTCGCCTACACCCGCCGCAACCGCCGCTTCGTCGTCTCGTTCTTCACCACGGTCGGCAACTACGACTACGGCTTCTACTGGTACCTCTACCTCGACGGCACGATCGAGTTCGAGGCCAAGGCCACCGGTGTCGTCTTCACCTCGGCGCTGCCGAACGGGTCGACGGACTTCGCCTCCGAGATCGCACCCGGCCTCGGTGCCCCGTTCCACCAGCATCTCTTCGGCGCTCGCCTCGACTTCGCCCTCGACGGAGGCAAGTGCCGGGTCGAAGAGGAGGACGTGGTTCGTCTCCCGGTCTCGGAAGACAATCCGCGCGGCAACGCCTTCAGCCGATCCCGGACGGTCCTGGGCACAGAGCAGGCCGCACAGCGGGACGCGGACCAGTCGAAGGCCCGGACCTGGGTGGTGACGAACCCGGAGTCGAACAACCGCCTCGGCGAACCGGTCGGCTACAAACTGCACCCGACGGGCCTGCCCACCCTGCTCGCGGCCGAGGATTCGTCGATCCATCGCCGCGCCACGTTCGCCTCGAAGTCGCTGTGGGTGACGCAGTATCACGAGGAGGAACGCTATCCGACCGGGGATTTCCCGAATCAGCACCCCGGACATGCGGGGCTGCCGACGTGGACGGCTGCCGACCGCAACGTCGACGGTGAGGACATCGTTCTCTGGCACAGCTTCGGCCTCACGCACTTCCCGCGGGTCGAGGACTGGCCGATCATGCCCGTCGACACCGTCGGCTTCAAGCTGCGTCCCGAAGGCTTCTTCGACCGCTCCCCCGCCCTCGACGTCCCGGCCCCGGAATCCGGCAGCCACTGCTGCGACTCCTGACCTCCCCTAATTGCTACCCGACGGGGGCCCAGCAACCTGGCGCCAGGTTGCTGGGCCCCCGTCGGGTAGTCCGGAGAGCTCGGGCGGAACGGAATTGACGATGCGCGCACAACCGTCGGTGGCGGCTTGCCGAAACGTGCACACCTCGACCGCAGACATTCCTAAACGGTGACAGACGTCACTAGCCTGTGGCCATGACAACCGAGCATGCAGCAGGCGCCAAGGCCTCGAACACCGCAGCCCATCCGGACACCTTCCCCACCGAGTTCCCGAATGAGCGATTCGACTATGTCGTCGTCGGGGCGGGATCGGCCGGGTGCGTGCTCACCCGCCGCCTCCTCGACGCCGGCAAGACGGTCTGCCTCGTCGAGGCCGGTGGTGACGAGACGAACCCGAACATCGACCACCTCAACAACCTCGGCCTCATCTGGCACTCTGCCCAGGACTGGGACTACTACACGATCCCGCAGCCAGGTGCTCTCGGGCGCAAGATCCACCTGCCTCGCGGCAAAGTCCTGGGCGGATCGAACGCCCTCAATGCCGTCATCTGGGTCCGCGGTGATGCTTGGGACTACGATCAGTGGGTCGCATCCGGCTGCCCGGGCTGGTCCTGGGACGACGTCTGGCCGGTGTTCCAGGCGATCGAGAACTATGACGGCGAGGTCACCGAGACCCGCGGCACCGGTGGACCGATGGATGTGCGCGTCGACTACGAACGCAACCCGCTGCAGGAGGACATGCTCACCGCGGCCGAGCAGACCGGCGTGCCCTACAACGAGGACTACAACTCCGGCAGCGTCGAAGGGGTCGGAAAGATCCAGCTCAACGTCCGCGACGGCAAACGGCTGAACACATGGCGGGCCTACCTCAAGTCCCGCCTCGGCGACGGGAATCTCACGATTCTGACCGCTACCCACGCCCGTAGGCTCCTCACCGAGGGAACGACGGTCACCGGGCTCGAAGTCGACTTCCGGGGACGGGTCGGCACTCTGTCCGCGGACGAGGTCATCCTCTCCGCCGGTGCTCTGGCCTCCCCTGAACTGCTCCTGCGCTCGGGTATCGGTCCCGCCTCAGAGCTGGCCGAAGTCGGCATCGGCTCGGTGCTCGATCTGCCGGGAGTCGGCAAGAACCTCCAGGATCACTGGCTCTCTCCGGTCATCTTCTCGATCGGCGATCGGGAGGCTCCGATGGGCGAGGTGGCACCGGCGGAGGTTCACTTCTTTGCGAAGTCCCGGCCTGAGCTGCCGGTTCCCGACACTCAGCCCTTGTTCTTCTCCGTGCCGATGTACGCCCAGGATTCCGCCCCTGCCGCACAGACCGGACCGGGTCCCGGCGGAGCCTTCACTCTGCAGGGCGGCCTGGTTCGCCCCGAGAGTCGAGGCGAGGTGCGGCTGAGCGGTCCGAACCCGCAGGATCCGCTCATCGTCGATCCGCAGGTGCTCTCCGAGCAGGCTGATGTCGACGCGCTCGTGTGGTCGGTGCGACAGTGCCGTGAGATCGGTCGGGCCGAAGCACTGTCGCCGTGGCAGCCCATGGAAATTCATCCCGGCCCCGAGGTGGCCGACGAGGATCTCGAGGACTATGTCCGCGGGTCTGTCGTCACCTACCACCACCAGGCCGGGACCTGCCGGATGGGCACCGACGCCGAGGCGGTCGTCGACCCGAGCACGTTCGAGGTCCGGGGACTGAGAGGGCTGCGTCTGGCCGATGCGTCGATCATGCCGCTCGTGCCGACAGGGAACACCAACGCACCGACGATCATGATCGCCGAACGCGCGGCCGCCGCTCTCGTCGGTTCTCCCGCCGACGGCATCACCGCCCCCGCCACCTACTGATTCCACTAATTGCTACCCGACGGCGGCCCAGCAACTTCGCGCGAGGTTGCTGGGCCGCCGTCGAGTAGCACGGGGCTGGTATCTTCTACTTCGTCGGCCGACCTGCAGACGAGAGGGACTGGGAGTGCACAAGGCAAGCGAGGCGACCGTTCCCGCTCAGGAGCTGCTGGTCACCATCGGGGCCGGGCTGCTCGCCGGCGGGATCTCCACGGTCGATGTCGAAGACGCCCTGACCGGTCTGGCGCCCGCCGTCGGTCTGAAGTCCATCAACGTCGCCGCCCTGCCCAAGGGCCTGTTCCTCACCCTCGGCCCCGGCAGTCCCACCCGATTCGAACGGATCGGTCCTGACCTGCGGTTCGATCAGACCGCGAAGCTGCTCGACATCGTCGACGCCCTTCGATCCCGCCGACTCGGCATCGAGGCAGCACGCCGGAAGATCGAAGCCGAAGTCATTGCCAGTCCCCCGCGCTGGCCTGGATGGCTGACCTACCTCGGTGCGGTGCCCATCGGCGTGGGACTGTGCCTGCTGCTCGAACCCGGACTCATCAATCTCGCATTCGCCGCCTTCGGCTCCCTCATCGTCGCCGGCGTCCTGGCGCTCAACGCCAAGCATCCCAGCCTCGGTGCGCTGTTGCCGGTGGCCTCGGCGTTCATCGTCGGGGTCCTCATGCTCGCCGGCTACCGGCTCGACTGGCTCGAGAGTCCGCTGCGCACGATCGTCGCGACCCTCGCCCTCCTGCTGCCCGGCAGCGCCGTAGTCACCGGGCTCACGGAGATCTCCGCCGGCGCTCTGTCCGCCGGCAGCTCCCGGCTCGTCTCCTCCACAGTGCAGCTGGCGATGTTCATCGCCGGAGTCGCCGGTGCCGCCGTGGTCACCGGTACCGGCGCCGAGGCGCTGGCGAACTCCCAGCTGACCGATTCCACCTGGTGGCTCTCGGCCCTCGGAGTCGCCTCCGCGACTCTGGGTCTCATCCTCTACCTCCACACCCCGCTCGAACACACGGTCCCGATCGTCCTCGCCATCGCCGCCGCAGCCCTGGCCCAACTGGGAATCGGCGCTCAGTTCGGTGCCGCCATCGGCGGTCTCGCCGGCGCCCTGACCGCCTCGCTGGTGGCCGTCGTGCTCTCGCGTCTGCCGAAAGGGCCAATCTGGCGGATCAGCTTCGTGCCCGCATTCCTCGTCGTCGCGCCCGGCTCTTTCGGGCTCCTCAACGCCTCACAGATCGAATTCGGCGACGGGTCCGGAGTCGCCGGCAGTCTGCTTGCGGCAGGGGCGACGTTCTTCACGATCGCCATCGGCACCGTCATCGGCTCCGCCCTCGCCCATGCCGCCGAGCCCAAGGACGAAATCGTCGCCTGACGTCAGGCCCTCCCGAGCAAAGGCCCTCCCAGAACTACCCGGCGGCGGCCGAGCAACCTCGCGCGAGGTTGCTGGGCCAGGTTGCTCGGCCGCCGCCGGGTAGTTCTGGGAGGGAGAGTCAGGAGGGGTCTTCCTGCGCGAACGGCGCGGAGGCCGCGTCGAGACGTTCGACCTCGTCGGCGCTGAGTTCGAGCCCGGGCGCGGCCATGAGCGATTCGAGCTGCTCAGGTGTGCGGGCCGAGACGATCGGCGCCGTCACTCCCTTGGCCAGCAGCCAGGCCAGTGCGACCGTCGCCGGAGCCACGTCATGCGAGTTCGCGATCGCCACGAGGTCGTCGACGGCTCGTAGCCCCTCGGCGTTGAAATACCCGTTGACCATGGCCCCTCGATCGGCACCCTCGAGGTCGACCTCGGTGCGGTATTTGCCGGTGAGGAAGCCCGCGGCGAGGCTGAAGTAGGAGAACACCGCAAGGTTCCGTCGCTCGGCCACCGGGCGCAGGTCAGTCTCGAACTCCCGCCGGTAGACGAGGCTGTACTGCGGCTGGATGGCCACAGGTTTGACCAGGCCTTCGTCCTCGCATGCGGCGAACCAGGCGGCCAGCCGCGCGGCGGAGTAGTTCGACACTCCGATGTGCGTGGCCTTGCCGGAACGCACGATCTCATCGAAGACGCGGGCCACCTCGGCGATGGGGGTCACCTCATCATCACGGTGGGCATAGTAGAGGTCGACGTGAGCGGTCTGCAGACGCTCCAGGGAGGCGTCGATGGCGGTGCGGATGTAATCGGGGTTCTGCGTCTTGTGGTCAGGATGGTCACCGACCTTGGTGGCGATGACGACGTCATCGCGGTTGCCGCGGTCGGCCAGCCAGGTGCCGATGATGGTCTCGGATTCGCGACCGGTGTTTCCGGGCACCCACGCGGGGTAGGACTCGGCGGTGTCGAGGAAATTGCCGCCCGCGGCGACGAAAGCGTCGAGGACCGCATGCGACTGGGCCTCATCGGCCGTCCAGCCGAAGGTGTTCGTGCCGAGGTTGATCGGGAAGATCGACAGCTCAGTGCCGGGGAACTGCTTCCGTGACGTCAAATTCTCCTCCTTCAGTAGGGTGCTCGGCCATATGTGGGCCGCACTCCCGCACAACGGAATTGCGTCGGGGACTATTCCGCCGAGGCGACTCGCCCTTCCTTCCGCCCCGCGCGGGAGGTCATGAAAGCCGCCGTTTCGTACCCGACGCGGGCGTCCTCCCGCACCTGCTCCACCTGGTCGGGGACCATGGCGGCGAATGCGCGGTCCTTGAACCGCTGCGGCAACAGGCTCACCCACCGGGTTGCCGATCCGATGAAACCGGGAACGGTGATCTCGAACCGGAGCCGCGCCACGGCGTCGACGACGGTGGCCGCGACATCGTCGGGGCGCAGCAGTCGGACCGACCCTGTGCCGGTGCCCGCTGCGAGGACGGTGTCGACGACGGCGGGCATGATGACGCTCGTGTCCACTCCCTTCCCGCGCAGCTCCGCACGCACCGCGCGGAAGTACCCGAGCACCCCGGCCTTGGTCGCAGCGTACGTCGCCTCCCCCGGGACGGGCAGGATCGATGCCGCCGAGGCGACCGCGATGAGGTGCCCGCGCCCGGCCCCGCGCATGGCAGGCGCTGCGGCCTTGACGCCGTTGATGACACCGAGGAGGTTGACCTCGAGCTGGGCCCGGGCCGCAGAATCCGGCTCCTCCTCGAAGGATCCGACCCACATGATGCCGGCGTTGTTGATGAGCACATCGACGGGACCGAGTTCGCTGCGGACGGCACCGAGGAAGTCGTCGAAGGAGTCCCTGTCGGCGACGTCGAGGGAGTAGGCGCGCACGCCCAACTCCGCGGCGGTCTCCTGCGCCGCTTCGAGGTCACGATCGCCGATGGCCACTCGAGCCCCGGCAGTTGTGAGGCGCTCGGCGATCGCACGCCCGATCCCGCGGGCCCCTCCGGTGATGGCGATGACCTTGCCTGTGACTGCTCTCGATCTGCTCATGCGGCCACCGCACCCTTCGTCATCTCCCGTTCGATCTCCCACAGGTAGTGGTCGAAGTCGACCTCCATCGTGTGCCGCGGCGAATCGTAGAACTGCTTCTTGTTCCGGTCGTCATCGCGGGCCAGCTGCCTGACCATGTCCCGGCGGCTCGGCAGCTCGCAGGCGCCGGTGAGGATCTTCGCCGCCAGCTTCGACTGGACCTCGGACAGCGGCATGACCGCCCCCACCGGTTGGAGCAGTCCGATGAAGAACAGGCCCGGCCGATCCGGATGGACCATCCGCTTCCACAGGGGCAGGTCGTTGTTCTCGACGTCGACGACGTCGGCGGACAGGAACGGGAACGACACCCGGTATCCGGTGGCCCAGACGATGAGGTCGGCCGGCGCCGAGGTCCCATCGGTGAAGACGACCCGATCCCGCTCGAGACGCTCGATCCCGGGGCGCGCCGTCACGGCCTTCGCCTTGAGCCGGTCCCGAATGGCGTCCGATTGCACGGGGTGCGATTGGCCCGGCGCGTGCGGGGGCACCGGCAGTCCGTACTTCTTCAGTCCTCCTGAGGCCAGTGCGCCGAGGCGCAGCCTCAGCGAGGTCATCCACCACGGAGCCCATCCGGGCATGACGACCTGATCTGTCGCCATGCCCATGATCGTCTTCTTCATCACCCATTGGCCGCGTCTGATCGAGAGGTTGACGCTGCGGGCCCGATGCGAACCTTCGACGGCGATGTCCATGGCCGAGTTGCCGGCACCAACGACGACCACATCGCGTCCCTCGAGCTGATCACCGCTGCGATAGTCGTGGGCGTGGATCTGTTCGCCGTCGAAGTCCCCCGGGTATTCGGGGTCGGGCCACCGAGCGTCCCAGTGGTGTCCGTTGGCGACCATCACGGCGTCGTAGTGCCGAGTCTCGGAACCGGATGCGGACGTGATGTCGACGTCCCAACCGCCACGGCCGCCTCGGCGAACATCGGTGACCTCGGTGTCGAAGGTGATCGTGTGGCCGAATCCGAAGTGGTCGACGTAGTCGCGGAAGTAGTCGTAGACCTGATCATGGCGGGCGTAGTGCGGGTAGTGCTCGGGCATGGGGAAGTCCGAGAAGGCCATGCGCGGGCACGAAGTGTTGATCTGCAGGGTCTCATAGCACGCGCTTGTGCCGTTTGGGTTGTCGAAGAGCCACGTGCCCCCGATTTCGCTGCCCTTCTCGAAGCAGTCGAACGGGATGGCCGAGGTGTAGAGGGTCTTCGCGGCGGCGATCCCCGAGGATCCCGCCCCGATGATGCACACACGAGGCAGCGTGTCGTCCGGCGGGATGGGCGCGGTCACCTTCGGGGCTCGATGTCTCTGCCTGACGCTGTAAGGCATGTCACAATACTGCCATTGAAAATCAGAATTTTCACTACACTGGAGGAATGAATGTGCAAGCCTCCGAGAACTTCCCCGGCACCTCCTCGGCGGGCATGTGGCGCGGAACCTCACGGACCGACCGCGACGGGGCACGTCGTGAGCGCCTCCTCGAAGCTGCGCTCGAGCTGTACGGAACGCTCGGATTTCGGGCGACCTCCATCCAGGCGCTGTGCCACGAATCCGGTGTGTCGAGCAGGTCCTTCTATGAGCTCTTCCCCGCTCGGAGGGCGGGGCCGACCGCGGAGGACGGGACAGCACAGGAGTCGTTATCGGCCCAGGAGTCGCTGCTCGAACAGCTCTACATCGTCCTCAATGCGGAGATCGGCGAGGCCATGGCCACGCTGAGGATTCCGGCCGCGGCGAGCCTGCGCGACGCGACCGTCCACGTCGTGTCCGCTGCACTCATGCCGATGCTGCGCGATGAGCGCAAGGCCCGCGTGCTCGAGGTCGAGGCCGTCGGCGTCAACGAGTCGCTCGAAGCCCGGCGAAGGGAGACGATGCGCATGCTCGCCGCGGCCGTCGATTCTGCGTTCGTGCGGCTGCAGTCCGCCTACGACCTGCCCGACCTCGGTTTCTCGCCGGAGGCGGACGGCGGCGATCTCACCAGCCTCATCGTCGTCGGCGGAATCACCGAAGCCCTGGTCCAGCGCGTGCATACCCCCGTGCCGGAGCGTATGTCGACCACGGCCTTCCTCACTCACATCGCCGAGGTGGCCATGCGCGCCTATGGGGTGGTCCCCGACCGCGGTTCGTGACACGATGGCCCTGTGATCGGCCACCTGTTCGGGTGTCGATGAGGAGAGACAATGGCTGTTTCGCAATCGCGATCAAGACGGGTCACGGGGGCCGCTGTGCTGTCCATCGTCTTGGCGCAGTGGTTCGGGACCTCGCTGTGGTTCAGCCCCAGCGGCGCCGTCGAAGGGCTCTCGGCCTGGCTCGGGGCGACACCCGGGCAGTTCGGATGGCTCATCGCCGCCACCCAGATCGGCTTCATCTGCGGAACGCTGCTGAGCGCGGCGACCGGGATCGCGGACCGTTTTCCGCCAGAGCGGATCTTCATCGTCTCGAGCCTCATCGGTGCCGGACTGAACTTCGTCTGGACCCTCGGCCCTTCGGAGCTCGCGCTCGTGTGGATCTCTCGCTTCTTCGTCGGCGTCAGCCTTGCGGGGATCTATCCGATGGGCATGAAGATGATCGTCAAACGGGCCCAGGCGAAGTCCGGGCAGGCCCTGGCCTGGCTCGTCGCGATGCTGACCCTGGGCACCGCGATGCCCCAACTGCTGTCGGCGGTCGGGGCCTCCCTGCCCTGGCAGTCGATCATGTGGGGCTCGTCCGCCCTGGCCGTGCTCGGGTCCGTGCTCATCGCCATGATCTCCGGCCGAGGGGCGCCTCGCCGAAGCCGTGGAGTGATGCGGGCGAGCGCTGCGTCCACGGCGACGACGAGTCCGAGGGGAGATGGTGAACCGGCGCTGCGCAGACTGTTCCGGGACCGGATGTTCCGAGCTGCCGTCTTCGGGTACGCGGGCCACATGTGGGAGCTCTACGCCTTCTGGGCCGTGGTTCCCACACTCGTCATCGCTGTTGTGGGAGAGAGGAGCGGCTCCACCGGCCTGGCGACGACGAGCTTCCTCGTCATCGCCGCCGGGGTGGCCGGATGTGTGCTCGGCGGAGTCATCGCTCGCCGGGCCGGTGGTGCCGCCGTCGCCGCAGCGGCGCTCGCGGGCTCTGGGCTGATGTGCCTGATCTATCCGCTGCTGCCCGACGTGGGGCCGATCCTCGTCGCAGCCTTGGCGCTCTGGGGCTTCCTCGTCATCGCCGACTCCCCTCAGTTCTCGGACCTGGCCGCCCGTTATGCTCCCGCAGAGCTGACGGGAACGGGGCTGACGGTGATGAACTCCCTCGGCTTCGCCGTCAGCGTCATCAGCATCGTCGTCCTCCAGAGCCTCATCGTGAGTTTCGGAGCCGTCGCCGTGTGGCTGCTCCTGCCCGGCCCTGTGCTCGGTCTGCTGGCGATGCGCCCGCTCGTGCTCGGGCCGAGGTCGCCGCAGCCTCGTCCAGGCGAACGGATTCGTCGGCGGTGAGAGCGAGCTCCGGGACGGCCGGCAGAGTACCGCCGCGACGGCCTCCCTCGAGGTCGCTTTCGGTGCGGTACCGGCCGAGCAGCGAATCTGTCGAGGACACGGACTGCTTGAGCGGACTACTTGAGGAGTCGGTCCATCCTGCGGTCGCTGAGCTTCTTGCCTCCGGTCTGACAGCCGGGGCAGTACTGCAGTGACTTATCGGCGAAGGAGACCTCCGCGATGGTCGCCCCGCACACCGGGCACGTCTTCCCGGTGCGGCCGTGGACCCGCAGTCGGCGCTTCTTCGCCGCCTTGATCTTCCCCGGCGGCAGCTCGATCAACGCGTCCCGGGCCCGACCGAGTACCTCACGCACCGTCTCGAGCAGTGCCGGTGCGTCGACGCCCGAGGCCGGGGCGAATGGGGAGAGCCTGGCCGTATGGAGGATCTCGTCCGAGTAGGCGTTGCCGATGCCGGCGATGAGTTCCTGATCCTCCAGGACGGTCTTGATCCGAGAGTTCGAACCGGCCAGGGCCGAGGCGAACTGGTCTGCCTCGATGGACAGGGCGTCGGGCCCAGCCCTGTCGATGGCGGGTACCTCGGAGCGGTCGGACACGAGCGAGACCGCGGCGTTCTTCTTCGTTCCCGCTTCACTCAGATCGAAGCCGGCCCCGGACGCCAGATGGATGCGCAGGCCGAGCGGTCCCTTGCCCATCTTCACCGGGCCGGTGGGCACAGCCTCGTGCCAGACCAGCCAGCCGGCACGGGCGAAACGACAGACCAGTTCGAGGCCGTCGAACTCGACGATGAGGACCTTGCCGACCCGGGAGACCCCGGTGATCTCGAGTCCGCGGATCGCATCCAGCGGCGGATCGGCGGTCTTGAGGATGCTCAGCTCCCCGATGTCGGTGCGGGTGACGAAGTCGCCGACCACCTTCGCGCGCAGGAAGCTCACCAGTGCGTCGACCTCGGGCAATTCCGGCATGGTCCCAGTATGCGCCCTGGTCGGGGCGGAAGCCACTGCCCTTGTGAGTCCTGTGCGCGAGGGCTAACGTGGACAGATCACGCATGGGCGTGCCGCGCCATGTGTTTCGACCACTGCTGAAGGAGGTTGACGATGGCAGAGAATGTCGCTCAGAAGCTCATCAACTCACATCTGGAATCCGGGGAGCTCGCCCCCGGCAACGAACTCGGGATCCGGATCGACCAGACACTCACACAGGATGCGACGGGCACCCTGGTCATGCTCGAACTCGAGGCGCTCGGCCTCGACCGGATCCGCACGGACCTGTCGGTGCAGTACGTCGATCACAACCTGCTGCAGACCGATGAGAAGAACCCGGAGGACCATGAGTTCCTCCGCTCGGCGGCCCAACGGTTCGGACTGTGGTTCTCACCCGCAGGCAACGGCGTCTCCCACCCGGTCCACCAGTCGCGGTTCGGCAAACCGGGCGCAACCCTCATCGGTTCGGACTCCCACACCTGTGCCGCCGGGGCACTGGGGATGCTCGCCATCGGCGTCGGCGGTCTCGAGATCGCCATGGCCATGGCCGGTGAGTCCCTCTACATCAGCGCCCCGCAGATCATGGGGGTCGAACTCACCGGCACACTGCCGGACTGGGTCTCCGCCAAGGACGTCATCCTCGAGATGCTGCGCCGCCATGGGGTCAAGGGCGGCGTCGGCAAGATCATCGAGTACCACGGGGACGGGCTGAGGAACCTCACGGCCATGGACCGTCACGTGATCGCGAACATGGGTGCCGAACTCGGTGCCACCGCCACTGTCTTCCCCGCCGACGATGCCGTCCGCGCCTACCTCGAAGCCGTTGACCGCGGTGAGGACTTCACGCGCCTCGAGGCGGACGAGGGTGCCGAATACGATCTCACCGACAGCATCGACCTCTCGCAGCTCGAACCGCTCATCGCCGCGCCCTCGTCACCGGGCAATGTCACTCCGGTGCGCGAGGTCGCCGGTGACGACGTCTTCCAGGTCGTCGTCGGCTCCTCGGCGAACCCGGGGCTGCGGGATTTCGCGGTCGTCGCCGAGACGCTGGCCGATAGGCAGATCCATCGGCAGGTCTCCCTCGACATCAACCCCACCTCCCGCGAGGTCTTGGCCGACCTGATCTCCGGAGGATGGCTGACCTCGCTGGTGGGATCCGGAGCACGGATCCACCAATCCGGCTGCATGGGCTGCATCGGCATGGGCCAGGCACCGGCAGTCGGGCGCAACAGTCTGCGCACCATGCCGCGGAACTTCCCCGGA
Source organism: Brevibacterium limosum (assembly GCF_011617705.1). Lineage (NCBI taxonomy): Bacteria > Bacillati > Actinomycetota > Actinomycetes > Micrococcales > Brevibacteriaceae > Brevibacterium > Brevibacterium limosum. The sequence goes on from NZ_CP050154.1 coordinate 3,343,065, forward strand.
CGCTCCGGCACCGACGAGGACTCCGTGTGGCTGTGTTCGCCGGAGACTGCGGCCGCCGCCGCGCTGACCGGGAAGATCACCGATCCTCGCGACCTCGACATGGACTATCCCGAGGTGCGGCTGCCGGAGAAGTTCTCCGCGAACCCGAAGATGCTCGTCCCGCCGCTCGAACTCGAAAAGGCGCGGGAGGTCGAGCTCGTCAAGGGTTCGAACATCTCGACTCTGCCCGACTTCGAGCCCCTGCCCGACGACATCGATCTGGAGATCCTGCTCAAGGTCGGCGACAACGTCTCCACGGATGAGATCATGCCCGCCGGCTCCCGAGTCCTGCCCTACCGATCGAACATTCCGAAGATCGCCGAGTTCGTCTACATCCAGGTCGACGACACCTACGCCACCCGGGCCGCCGAGCACGATGGCGGTCATGCGATCGTCGGCGGTGAGAACTACGGGCAGGGATCCTCGCGTGAGCACGCGGTCATCGCTCCTCGGTATCTCGGACTGCGGGTGGTCGTGGCGAAGTCGCTGGCACGCATCCACTGGCAGAACCTCGCGAATTTCGGCGTCCTTGCCCTCGAGTTCACGAACGAGGCCGACTACGAGGCAATGTCCCAGGGTGATGTGCTTGAGTTCCGGGGCCTGCGTGATGAGCTCGCTCAGGGAGATTCGATCACCGCCGAGGCGGCCGGGCGGAAGTTCGAATTCCGCCATGGCCTTTCGCCTCGTCAGGTCGAGATGGTCCTCGCCGGCGGCCGCATCGCCCAGCGCGCCCAACAGAACTGACCTCAATTACTACCTGACGGCGGCCCAGCAACCTCGCGCGAGGTTGCTGGGCCGCCGTCAGGTAGTTCGGGGAGGGAGGGCACGAAAACGGCGGCCCGGATACCGAACAAGGTATCCGGGCCGCCGTCTCGTTTCGAGCGCCCGAGGCGCCCGTGGGCGCCTACGAAGCCGACCGCTGGATCAGTTTCGAACGCTCAGGGCGCCTGGACTTCCCCAGCGGGTGGCTTCAGCCCTTGACCTTGGCCTCGATGGCCGCGCCGACCTCGGCGTCGATGTTCTTCCAGTACTGGATCGCGTTGGACAGCACCGGCTCCTCGACCCCGTCGGAGAGGCCGCCGGCGACGGTCTCGATGAGACCCTGGCGCTCCTCCTCGGAGTAGACCTCGCGAACCAGGGTGTGTGCCTGGCCGAAGTCGTCGTCCTCGGCGTGCAGGCTGTAGGCGCTGCGGACGAGCTCGCCGTCGGACTCCCAGCTGTTGTCGATCGTGCCCTGGGTGTCCTGGTAGGAACGTCCGTACGAGTTCGGGGCGTAGACCGGTGCATTACCCGAATGGTGGTACTGCATCTGGCCTTCCTTGTCGTACGAGTTCGTCTTCGTCACCGAGGCGTTGACCGGCAGCTGGTTGAAGTTCGTGCCGATCCGGTTGCGCTGGGCATCCGGGTAGGAGAACACGCGGCCCAGCAGCATCTTGTCCGGAGAGATCCCGGTGCCCGGCACGGTGTTCGAGGGGCTGAAGGCAGCCTGCTCGATCTGTGCGAAGTGGTTCGACGGGTTCTCGTTGAGCGTGAACTTGCCGACCTTGATGAGCGGGTAGTCCTTCTTCGACCAGGTCTTCGTCAGATCGAAGGGATTGAACCGGTAGGTCTTCGCCTCTTCGTAGGGCATGATCTGGACGTAGAAGGTCCAGGACGGGTAGTCGCCGCGCTCGATGGCGTCGAAGAGATCGCGGCGGTGGATGTCCGCATCCTCGCCGGCGAGCTTGCCCGCCTCCTCGTTCGACATGTTCTCGACACCCTGATCGGTGTGGAAGTGATACTGGACCCAGAACTTCTCGCCCTCGGCATTGATCCACATGTAGGTGTGCGAGGAGTAGCCGTTCATGTTCCGCCAGGTCTTGGGCAGACCGCGCGGTCCCATGAGGTAGGAGACCTGGTGGGCGGATTCGGGCGAGAGAGACCAGAAGTCCCACTGCATGTTGTTGCTGCGCAGACCCGAATCGGGGGTGCGCTTCTGCGAGTGGATGAAGTCGGGGAACTTCATCGGATCGCGGACGAAGAAGACGGGGGTGTTGTTGCCCACCATGTCGAAGTTGCCCTCTTCGGTGTAGAACTTCAGCGCGAATCCGCGCACGTCGCGCCAGGAATCGGGCGAACCGAGTTCACCGGCGACGGTGGAGAAGCGGGCGAGCATCGGGGTCTTCTTGCCCGGCTGCAGGAAGTCGGCCTTCGTGTAGGCGGAGACGTCCTCGGTGACTTCGAGTTCGCCGAAGGCACCCGATCCCTTGGCGTGGGGGCTGCGCTCGGGCACACGCTCACGATCGAACCGGGCCAGCTTCTCGACCAGGGCCACATCGTGGAGCATGAGCGGACCATCGGCCCCCACGCTCAGCGAGTGGGCGTCGGATTCCCTGGGCGCACCGGACTCGGTCGTCGAGGGCTTGGTGCTGTCATGTCCGGGGTATTCATGATCTGTATGTTGCGTCATCACATCTCCTTCAACCGTTTGATTTCAGGTGACCTCGCGCATTCCTCCGCCGTTGCCCGACGGAGAGACGTGTCTCCCACCAGATCTGTGGATCGGAGGGTGCACGCGCCTCACCTGATCTCGATTTCCCGACGTCGGCAAAACTCTGTCGGAGTCAGTTTCAACCTAGCGAGGTTCTCTGTTGAGCACAACCAAGGGCGGCCTGTCTTCATTCCCGTAAGCGGTGTAGATCTCCTCACCCCTGCGCTGAGGCGGCCGATCCACCGCCGGAGCCGCCGGCTGACCCGCCGGTTCCCGAGCCCGAGGATCCGCCGCTGTCCGCGGAGGATCCGCTGCCGCCGGTGCCCGGTGAACCGTCCGTTCCGCCGCTGGTGTCACCTGCGCTCCCGGTGCTTCCCGCACTGTCCGAGGCTGTCGTGCCGCTGCTTGTATCGGTGCCGTCGGCGGTCGTCGAGCCGGTATCGGTTCCGGTGTCCGTCGTGGTGTCCGCTCCTTGGTCGGTCTGGCCGGATTCCGTGCCCTGCGAGCCGGTCTCTCCCGCCGAGGTGGACTGTCCGGTCTGACCGTCCGCTCCGCTGTCGGGTGAGCTCTGCTGCCCATCCGCCCCCGACCCGGAGCCGCTGCTCGACCCCTCGCCGGAGGATCCGGAGTCTGAGGTTCCGGTGTTCGTCTCCTCACCCGTTGTCGACTGTCCCGACACCGATCGTGAGATCTGCGAGGTGCCGGGCGAGATATCGGCGTCGGTGAAGTTCTCGGCCACGACGACAGCGCCGAGTCCGATGCCGAAGGCGGCGACGCCGATCGTCACCGGGTAGAGGACCCGTTTGCGGCGCAGCTTCTGCCACCAGGTGCGCGGTTGCGCGTCAGTTCCCGATCCGGATTGCTCAGCGTGTTCACCGGGTTCGTCCTCCTTCGCCGAGGCAGCCGTCAAGTGCGCGTAGTCACCGGTGGGTTCCGGCGGTGCGAAGGCCGAATCCTCGGCGAGCGAAGGGTCGACGGCGGCGGGTTTCACAGCATCCGGGCCCTTCGCGATCTTCGCCTTCACAGCCGGGGCCAGCTTGGATCCGACTTTCTGGATCTTCTCCCTGCCTTTGTCGAGGCTGCGCCCGTACAGGGTGACGGCCAGCGCGGTGACGACGCTGGCGACGCCGGCTCCGACGACGGTTCCCGCGACTCCCAGCTGGCCCCCGATGACCGAGGAGGTCGCTGCCGCACCGGCGCCGGCGATGAGCTGGGTGGCGGAGATGCGTCCCTCGGATGGTTTCTCGTTCTTGGGTGCGTCCTTCGCCTCAGGATCAGAGGCCGGTTCGATCGTGGCCCCTGTCGGAGTGTCGATGGGCATGGTCGAGTCATCGCGGCGGATCGGATTCGGTGGAATCACCGGGGTCGTCACATGCTCGGTCGGGGTCGGTGCGGCTCCAGGCCGAGCGGCCGCGATCTCCTCGGTGATGAGCGGCAGGGTCTGCGAGTGCCGAGGTGTGTGAGTCGACTCCGCTTCGTCTGCGTACTGATTGTCCGACTGGTCCGGTTCGCCGGTATTCGATGCCACTGATCCTCCCAGAACACGTGCTTCGAACCAGTATCCGGCCTCAGTGTTCGGGCATGCTGAAACGCGGTCGCCCAGCCTGAGAGATCGCTGACCCAACGAGTCGCGCTTGCACGCTCTGACGTGGAACGATGCAGAACCGTGTGACCTGCGGGACACCCGACTCTCACCATTTTTCCAGCCGTGGTCGCCGTGGGCGCTCAGTGCAGGATGACCAAGCCGAGGTGGTCGTGAGGAAGCTCGGAAGCGCTGAGTTCGAACAGCTGGAAGCGCGGGGCGTGCGGGGCCGCGTCCAGGGTGAGCACGAAGCAGGGCTGCCCTGCGAGACGCGGCGGGCTCGGCTGTCGGGGACCGATCATCGACAGCCGTCCACGGGAGTCCGCGTCGGGCTCGGGACCGCGAGCATCCTCGACGACCATGAGGTTGACGGCGAAGCACGGTTCGGCCACGTCGGTGAGCACGACAGCCTGCTCGCCGTGGAAGCGCATCGGGCAGCGTTCGGGCACCCGGCGGGCGGTCCCGTCGACGGTGAGGACCGCCTCGGAGGTGGGCAGCAAGGTGCGGTCCATCCTCGGCAGTGCGGAGAACGGACCGGGACGTTCGAGGCGGGCGATGCTCAGTCTCCAGGGTCTCAGATGCGGGGTGAGCGCCTCGGAATCGGTGATCGATACGAGTTCGGTCGTCTCTCCCGCGCCGTTGGCCCATGGCACAGGGGCCCGGTCGTCGAAGCTCGTGAGCACGCGCATGGGTCCCACTCTAGACCGAGCAGCCCGCTCCCTGACCCACACGTGCAGGATCCACAGGAGCCGGGCCCACTCGCACAGGTGCGGATCCCCGCACGGAGGATACGGAGGATCTTGCCAAACGTCGGGAGAGGACTAGCCTTGAGGGGTGCAGTGCGTCGGCTCGCCTCGGCGCAGGGCATGGACAGCACTCATATCGATGAGGGGCACGCGTCGATGAGGGGCAGGCGGAATCGTTTCCGGGTGCTTTTCGTTCGTCTCGCCAGCACGCCGAACACACGTGCCCGCAGGCCTCTCACCGTCGATCGGAGGGAGGGGCATGTTCGGACCGGACAATGTCCGCAGACGGTGGCGGCCGGAAGAGATCACCGTGACCAAGCCCGATGTCACGAAGCGGGCGATCGGCGCCGCCGCCATCGGCAATATCACCGAGTGGTACGACTTCGGAGTCTACGGCTACCTGGCGGTCGTCATCGAAGGAATCTTCCTGCCGAAGGATTCTGGCCCCATCGGACACGTGATTGTCGCCGGGCTCTTCGCCGTCGCCTTCCTCGTCAGACCTCTCGGCGGGCTCTTCTTCGGTCCGCTGGCCGACAGGATCGGCCGCAACAAGGTGCTCGCGATGACGATGATCCTCATGGCCGCCGGCACCTTCCTCATCGGGGTCATCCCCGACTATGCGACCGTGGGTCTGTGGGCGCCGTTCCTGCTGCTGGCGTGCCGACTGCTCCAGGGCTTCTCCACCGGCGGCGAGTACAGCAATGCGATGACCTTCATCGCCGAATACGCACCGGATCGGCGGCGCGGGTTCCTCGGCAGCCTGCTCGAGGTCGGCACCTTCACCGGATATGTCCTCGGGGCCTTGTTCGCGACGATCGTCCAGACCGTCTCGACTCCCGAATTCCTCGAGTCGTGGGGCTGGCGGATCCCCTTCTTCATCGCCCTTCCTCTCGGCTTCATCGGCGTCTACCTCCGGACGAGACTCGCGGACACCCCGGCCTACAAGGAGATGGAGCGGCTCTCCGAACAGGAGGAGCAGAAGAACCACGTCAAGGGAGAGTTCAAGGAGATCTTCAAGCTGTGGCCGAATCTGCTGGCCTGCTGCGGTCTCGTGTTGGCCTGGAACGTCACGAACTACATGCTCACGTCGTTCATCCCGCTCTATTTCCCGATGGTTGAGGACATCCAAGGCAGCGGCGGCGTCTCCGAGCTGACCTCGCAGATCCTGCAGATCATCGTCATGGCCTGCTGCCTGGCCGTCATTCCGGTCATCGGCAAGGTCTCGGACAGGGTCGGTCGCAAGGCCGTCGTGCGATCCGGCGCCATCTCACTCATCGTCCTGTCGTTCCCGTCTCTCTGGCTCGTCCGCGGGCACAGCGACATCGTCGTCTTCCTCGGCCTGCTCATCATGGGACTCAGTCTCATCTGCTTCAGTGCGACGATGCCCTCGACCCTGCCGTCGCTGTTCCCGACGATGGTGCGCGCCGGAGCCCTGGCGATCGCGTTCAATCTTTCGATCTCGCTGTTCGGCGGCACGACCTCGGTGGTGATGACCTCACTCATCAACGCAACCGGATTCCTCATGTGGCCGGCGGTCTACCTCATGGCGGCCGGCGTCATCGGACTCGTCGCCATCCACTTCGTGCCGGAGAGCAACCGCCGCCCGCTGTGGGGATCGACCCCGTCTGCGGCGTCACGGGAGGAGGCGGAGGATCTCGCCGAGGAGCTCAGCAGCAGAGCCGGACCCACCTGAGGCACGAATTCTGCTTCAGGCGCCGGTGGGCTCCTCGGGTGTCAGGACCTGCACAGGCAGAACGGGTGACCGGCCGGGTCGAGGAAGACGCGGAACGTCTCGCCCGGCTGCTCGGGGGCTTTGCCCGCACCGATCTCAAGCACGGACTTCTCCGCGACATCGAGGTCGTCGACGATGACATCGAGGTGCATCTGCTGGGGGTGAGCCTGCCCGGGCCAGCTGGGCGCGTGATAGTCCTCGACCTGCTGGATGCAGATCGGCGGCCAGGAATCGGAGGTGACTGCCGCCCAGGTGCCGTCCTCGTCGACCGCGACCGTCCAGTCGAGAAGCTTTCCGTAGAACTCCGCGAGCTCGGCGGCGTCGGGAGCATCGAGCACGACAACGGGCTGCTTTGCTATAGCCATGCCCCGAGTCTACGCCGCGGCACGGACATGTCGAGGGCCCCGGCGGCGGCGGGCCCGAGCAGTGGACGATCTGCTCGAGAGGCAACGGCAATCGCGCCAGGGACCCTGTTCGCGAAACGATGACGTGGCGTAGGATTGTTGAGCAGATCCGCCGGGCGAGCGATCGCGCCGGCACCCCAAGCGAAGGTGCGCGATGAGTTCTCACACTCTGCCTGTCGGCGACACTCCGGCGGTGTACATCATCCACGACAATCCGGAATGGATCGCCCCATTCACCGAGGCGCTCGATCGCCTCGGCGTCCCTCATATCGAGTGGCTGTTGCCCGAGACCACGATCGATCTTGCCGCCGAACCTCCACAGGGGCTGTTCTGGTCACGGCTGTCGGCGTCGGCGCACACTCGAACCGATCGGCATGTGAAGGAGTACGGACGCGCGGTTCTCGACTGGCTCGCCGCCGCTGGGCGCCGGGTCCTCAACGGTCGCGACGTCTACGAGCTCGAGGTGAGCAAGATCCGTCAGCATCGCGAGCTGGCCGGCCGCGGCTTCGACGTGCCGCGCACCGCGGCCGCATTCGGACCGCAGGCGCTCGTCGAGGCCGCGGGGACCTTCGCTCCCCCGTTCATCACGAAGCACAATCAGGGCGGGAAGGGACTCGGTGTCCGCCGCTTCGACTCCCATTCGGAGCTTTCCGACGCGGCTGCAGATTTCGCACCCTGCGGAGCGAATGCACCGATCGACGGCATCACCCTCATCCAAGAGTATGTGCAGCCAGCGCTGCCATTCATCACCCGCGCCGAGTTCATCGGCGGCCGTTTCCACTATGCGGTGCGCGTCGACGTCTCCGGCGGTTCCTTCGAACTGTGCCCGGCCGATGCCTGCGAGATCCCCCGGGCCGACGCATCGATCGGTTCCGCTGCCACTCCGGTCAGCCGGTTCTCCCGCCGGGACGACATCACCGCCGAGACACCGCTGATCGCTCACCTCGAGACGCTGCTGGTCGATCTCGGTGTCGCGATCGCCGGCATCGAGTTCATCGAAACTCTCGACGGTCGCCAGGTCGTCTACGACATCAACACGAACACGAACTACAACCCGACCGTCGAAACGGCCGAACAGCTGGCAGGTCGGCGGCCGGCCGCCGACCGGATCGCCGATTTCATCGCCGACACCCTCGCCGAGGTGGCCCCACCGTCCGCGTCGCTCGCCGGGTCCGCACCCCGGTGAGCACCCGCATCCGGGTACTCACGGATCTGCTGACTGGGCTGCGCGCTGTCGGGCCCGGGCGGCGTGCTCTTGTGGCTCTCGACGGGGTCGACGGGGCCGGGAAGTCGACGATCGCCCGGGAACTCGTCGGTCTCGCGGAAGAGGGTTCGGGAGGTACCGGCACTGCGGCGGTTCGTCCGGTCGCCACAGCTGGCATCGACGGGTTCCACCACGCGCGGGCGGTTCGCTGCGCCCGCGGCAAGGGGCCGGAGACCTTTTACCGGGATTCCTACGACTACAGCGCATTCGTCGAGTCGGTCGTCGAACCCTTTCGCAGGGGTGAAGCGATCGTTGCTGCGGTGTGGGACGTCGACGCGGACCGGCCGATCGAGCCGGAACCTCGGATCCTGCCCAGCGACTGTGTCCTCCTCGTCGAAGGGATCTTCCTCCACCGTCCCGAGCTGCGCAGTCTCTGGGATGCGAGCGTGTGGGTCGATGTGCCGTTCGAGGTCTCGGTTCCTCGCGGCAATGAGCGGTTTCCCGGACGCTTCGATGCCGACCCCGAGGATGAGTCGAATCACCGATATGTCGGCGGCCAGCGCCTCTACTTCGCCGAGGCGACCCCGCGGGAGCAGGCGACGTGGGTGCTCGACAACCGCGACCTCGACCGGCCGACCTTGACCGGTCGGCCCTGACTCGTTCGATCTGACAACAGTTCTTGTCAGAGTGATTGGGTCGAGGGGCTGCAGGGGAGCGCCGAAGGAGCCGGCGCTGAGAGTGCACACGCAGACCCTTTGAACCTGATCCGGTGAGCACCGGCGGAGGGAGTGGAAGAGCAATGACCACCACAGACATCAACACGACGATCACCGTGGCCGCCGACGGAGCGGTGTCGGCACTGATGAGGTCGACGAGCAGACAATGGGCGGAGGCCATCGACCACCGATTCGTCCGCGAACTCTTCGCCGGCACCGTCGACGACGCGGTCATGCGTGACTATCTGGTGCAGGACTATCAGTTCTTCGAGTCGTTCCTGTCCATGCTCGGTGCCTGCGTCGCCCATGTCGATGAGCTCGATGCGAAGCTGCGGTTCGCCCGGCAGCTGGGGATGCTCGCCGCCGATGAGGACACGTACTTCGTCGATTCCTTCGCCCAGCTGGGAGTGCGTCCCGATGAGTATCTCGACCCTGAGCTCACGGCGCCCACGGCGGGGTTCCGGGATCTCATGGACGAGTCCGTCGCCTCGGCGTCGTACCCGCAGCTGCTGATCGTCCTCGTCGTCGCCGAATGGCTCTACCTCGACTGGGCCGAATCCCAAGAGTCAAGACCGCCGCGCCAGGTGCACCGAGGATGGATCGACCTCCACCGAGGCGACACCTTCCACGGGTGGGTGCAGTTCCTCGTCGACGAACTCGAACGCGTGTTCCCGACAGACGACGACCAGGGCTCAGACGCCGAGACCCTGGGTCGCACCTGGCACCAGGCCGTCGACCTCGAATGCGCCTTCTTCGACAACGTGTACGAAAACTGAGCCGCCCGGGCCTGCACACCGCAGCTGCCCAGCCCGCTGACCTGATATGTGGATTTACTTGTCAAGGGGCAGAATAATGTTTTCCCGGATCGGTTTCCGCTGGCGTCCAGGATGGTAAGAGTGCCACCGCGGTCAGGGGCGAGGTTCAGACGCGTCGTTGTCGACAAGCATTGTCAGCCTGATATTCGGGGGTTGGTTACCCCATGACGATTATTCGAACCGGAGCATCCCGTTGTCTAGAATCGAGCGTCACCGCACCTTCTGGCGGGGTTGCCCATAGGTCAAACTCGGATCAGCTCCTGATGCTGCCTCGAACCGTCGCCCCTGCCGCGGGGCACGATCATCGTGAACTTACCCCATCTGGGCCTCCTGCCCCTCGGGGCCAGTCACGTTCATCTGTAAGGGTGCGGCCACCGACCAGCACCACCCTGCAAGCTCTCGGGCAACTGCGGTGTTCGCCTTGACCCGACGCTTCTTCCGAGCATCGAAGTTCGCCCATACCCGGTGCAATCGTTGATTGCCCTCGATCGCACGAACTCGGGTCGCAGCATCGACTTTGTCGAACTGTCGCAACAGGCGCGCCCCGGGTCGCGAGTACGGGCGGGCGTGTGACCACGCGGCCTCGATGAGCAGCTTCCTCGCATACGTGTTCCCGGCCTTCGTGATCGCTCCCTGCGACCGCGACTGCCCACTCGAGTGCTCCGACGGGGTCAGACCCAGATACGACCCGATCGTGGCCCCGGTGAATCGCGTCCAGTCGCCGATCTCGACCGCCAGCCCGAACCCAGTCGTGATTGAGATTCCTCGAAAACACATCAGAGCATCGATGATCGGTGTTTCCTCGGCTTCGGCGACCAGATCGGCAATCGTCGCATCGAGACGTCTGACATGGGCCATCAGCAAAGTCTCGGTCTCGAGCTCCGCAGACAACGCTTGCTGCGATGCGGCTGGCTCGAGTCGTTGTCGAGCCAACCAGTCGTGATGAACCTGAGTCCACTTCGTGTCCTTGGGATACCGCAACGCGTGACGGAGGATCATCGCGTTGATCCGCTGCCGGGCATGCGTCAGATCGAGCACAGCGCGTTGCCTGGCCCGGGAGACATCCCGGAGTCCTTCCTGACCGATCGGCGGGACGCGGACCGCGGTGATCTCACCCAACGACAGCATCCTCGCCAACCCCAGGGCATCACGCTGATCGGTCTTGACGCGGTCTCCCGGGGCCCGCAGCAGTTTCGACGGTGCCGCGACCGTGCAGGTGATTCCCTGATCTGTGAGGTCGCGGGCGAGTCCGTATCCCGTTGGGCCGGCTTCATACGTGACCGCGGTGTCGTCGCCGTGGGCCTTGATCCACGAGATCACCGTGGGGTTATCGGCTGGCATCGTTGCCTGGTCGATTTCGCCGGTGTCAGCGTTCAGTGCTGCCGCGGTCACGGTTTTCGCGTGAACGTCTAATCCGATGAAGGTAGTCTTGAGCATGTCGGGACCTCCAAAAGCTCAAATGTGGCTCTACCAGTACACACCCGAAACCGGTGTTCCCGGTAGGACGGTGGTGGAGTCTGGGCAACCCACGATTCCTTTGATGCACGGAGGCCCCGGCCCCGCCCTTACCTCATATTGTCTAGACTGACCTCATGAGCACAGGTGTTGATGCAGTCGTCGTCGGATCCGGCCCCAACGGCATGGCCGCCGCGGTCACCCTGGCCCGCGCCGGGCTGTCCGTCGAGGTGTTCGAAGCTCAGTCGACGATCGGTGGCGGCGCCCGCACCCTCGACCTCGGTTTGGCGCCGGGCGTCACTCATGACATCTGCTCGGCCGTGCACCCGCTGGCCATCGCCAGTCCCTTCTTCGTCGACTTCGACCTGCGTGCCCGCGGCATGGAGCTGACCACCCCCGAGGTCTCCTACGCCCAACCCCTCGACGCCAAGCCCGCCGCGTTGGCGTTCCACGATCTCGACGAAACGGTCGACCGCCTCGGCGAGGCGGGACCGGAATGGCGACGTTTCTTCGCCCCGCTGCTCGATCGTGTCGATGACGCGATCTGGCTCTCCCTCGGTGACAAGCGTTCCGTGCCGGAGACACTGCGCGATATTCCCGGAATCGCGAACGTCGTGAAGTTCGGCCTGCGGCTGCTGAGCCAGGCCAGTCCTGCCTGGAACATTCCGCTGTCCCACGAATCGAGCCAGGCCCTGTTCACCGGGGTCGCCGCGCATGCGATCGGCGGGCTGCCGGCGATGGGCACAGCGGCCACGGCGACGATGCTCTCCACGGTCGCGCACGCCGGCGGCTGGCCCTCCCCCATCGGCGGTTCGCAGGCGATCATCGACTACCTCGTCGCCGATCTCGAAGCACACGGCGGAACCGTCACCACGAATGCGCGCATCGACCACGTCTCCGATCTGCCAGCGGCCCGCGCCTATCTTCTCGACACCTCGGCGCTGAACGCCGCCCAGATCTTCTCCGGACTCCTTCCCGGCAAGGTCGACCACAGCCTGCGTTCGTTCAAGCACGGCAACGCCGCCGCCAAGGTCGACTTCGTCCTCGACGGCCCGGTCCCCTGGTCCGACCCCGAAGTGGGCCGGGCCGGCACCATTCACGTCGGTGGGACCCGGGCCCAGATGGCCGCCGCCGAGGCGCAGGTGATGTCCGGTCGGATGCCGGCCGACCCCGTGTGCCTCGTCTCCGACCCCACCGTCTTCGACCCCTCACGCGAGGTGGGCGGACTGCGGCCGCTGTGGACGTATTGCCACGTCCCATTCGACTGCCCGCTCGACCCGACCGAGTACATCACCCGGCAGATCGAACGTTTCGCCCCCGGCTTCCGCGACCGCATCGTCGCTCACAATGCGATCCCCGCCTCCGAGATGGCCGACCACAATCAGAACTACATCGGCGGCGACATCGCGACCGGTGTTGTGTCCTTCTACCGCATGATGGCTCGGCCGCGCACCAGCTGGGACAACTACAGCCTCGGCGTGCCGGGGGCCTTCCTCTGCTCGGCGGCGACCCCACCGGCCCCGGGCGTGCACGGGATGAACGGCTGGTTCGCCGCCCGCCGAGCGCTGAAGACCCGCTTCGGGATCGACGAGGCGCCCAGCCTGGCTCCGGGCGACTGATCGAGTGCGTCCCCGCGGGAATGCTCCACCATCTCAGACGTGATCGAATCGGGCACAGATTGTCGGGCGGGACACCCTGGGCCACCGGAAGTATGGATGAGTGAAGGGAGAGATCGTGATCGCTGAACTCAATACACTCATCGACCTCATCGAGTCGAACCTGACTGCCGATTCCGCGGAGTCCGTCGAGGTCGGCGCGCTGGCCGCCAGGCTCGGCACGACCGAGTATCACCTGCGGCGGATGTTCTCATCGCTGGCGGGAATTCCGCTCTCGGAGTATGTCCGCAGGCGCAGAATGACCGTCGCCGCCGGTGACGTCATCGACGGTGAGGATCTGCTGAGTGTGGCGGTGCGGTACGGATACGGATCGACGGAGGCATTCACGCGTGCCTTTCGGTCCGTCCACGGTACGGCTCCGTCCGAGGCTCGGCGCAACGGCGGTCCCCTTCGCAGCCAACAGTCACTCAGGTTCCGCCTGACGATCGAAGGGAGTTCGACCATGGACACCAGAATCATCGACCGCCCCGCATTCGCACTCATCGGCCATGCTGTGCGTGTGCCGCTCATCCACGAAGGAGAGAACCCGCACATCCGCCAGTTCGTCGCTTCGCTCCCGCACACCGAGCACGAACGGCTCAAAGAGCTCTCGGACACGACGCCAGAAGGGCTGCTCCAGGTCACGGACGGCGTGGATCCGGACTACCGCGAAGGAACCGACCTCACCTACTTTCATGGGGTCGCAATCTCGTCGGCCGCCTCGGCGCCGGAGGACCTCGATATCATCGATGTCCCGGCTGGGATGTGGGCCGTCTTCACAGCAAGCGGCCCGTACCCGAAAGCACTTCAGGACACGTGGGCGGCCACGGCCGGCGAATGGTTCCCATCGAACCCGTGGCGGCTGCGTCCGGGGCCCTCGATCGTGTCGATTCTCGATCGCGCCGAGGACTTCAGCACCGCGACGACGGATCTCTGGCTGCCCGTGGAGCGGGCCTGACTCAGCCCCGCACCCACCGGTCGGCATCATCGTCGTAATGCCATTCGACCACCTCGGTGACGGCGTCGATGACGTCGTTCAGCCAGAACGTCGTATCCGGGTGCCAACCCGCCATCAGACTCGCGGTCCGATCGTCGGTGTTCCCCACCGTGGGAATGGTCTCCGATGCCTCGCCGAGGTGGGCCTCGGCTACGTCGATGACCGCACCTGCCGTACGCAGGTAGCCGACCAGACCGACGTGGACGCCGTCGAATTCCTCGGCCACCTGTGACCAGTCCGGGATCGCCCAGCGCCCTTTGCGGCCCGTGGTCTCGAACCACACCTGGCGGCGTTGGGCGGTGACGTCGAGCGGATAGCGTCGGCACAGATCAGCCCAGTCTGCAGGTCCACGGATCTCGGCGATGCGGGCACCCGAGCGCAGCCGCAAGCGGCAGGCCCGTGCGCGCTCGAGGCCGAAATCGTCCTCGACGAGTTCCACGCCGATCGGCGTTCCGTCCGGCCAAGTCCCTGTCGATGACCAGAGACCGTGAGGAGGCGTCGACCACCACTCGCCGCTGACCTCGCAATGGGGGTTCTTCACGAAATCGTGGCGATAGTCCGTCTCCGCGGTGAGGACGTCGGCGAGCCATTCGTCGAGTCCCCGGGGCTGCCGGATTCCGCCCCCGTCGCTGGTCGGATAGAGATCGGTCAGAGTGATCTCCGGATGCTCCTCTGACGGGCAGGCGGGGCTCGGCTCAAGATCGAAGACAGCCGGCAGTGAACCACGGTGCTCTTCATCGTCCCACGCCAGAGCCCATTGATCATTCGAGTTGAGCGGCGATGACCAGCTGTCGAGCAGTCCGGTGTCAATGAGGATCTCGGCGAAGGGACGCAGGGCTTCGCGCACCACGGTGTCGGAAGCGATCTGGTCGTGGCCGTGCGGAGACTGCCAGTACATGGCGCCGGAGATGACCTCGGCCATCCCGTTCTCGAGGTCATCGTGGGTCGGGATCATTGGTGTGACGAGTCGTAGCCGCGCCGCGACGTCGGCTGGACTCATGGCCTTCGGATCAGAACCAGGTTCTGGTTCCGTCTCGAGTTCTGATTCGGATCCCATCTCCGTGCCGTCGTAGCAAAAGTAGACCGTGACCGCGACTCCCTCCGCCCTATCGACGCGTGAGCCGGCGTCGAACACCGCGCTGCGGAACTCATCCAAGGCACGCGCTTCCTCGGTGAGGGGCTCAGCTTCGTCGTCGAATTCGTCGGTCCGTCCGCGCTGGGCCAGCCCGAAAACGAGCGAGCGTCCCCGCGGGGACGTCAGCAGATCCTCGGCGGTGATCCCGCCGTCCGGAGCGGTCGAGTACGTGGTCATGGCACCGAGACTACGCGACCGCGACGACACTCGGAGGCGCGGGCCCGCAGCGCAATCGCCGCACGCTCAGCGAGTCGCGAAGCGCCGCGGCACGAGTTTCTCCAGGGGCAGGAACGCCGCCCAGCAGATGACGGTCGGCAGGAAGTGGATGCCCAATGCCAGGTACGTCATGAGGTGGAAGAGGCAGAAGAACGCGACCACCGCGTAGAGCCACTTGCCCTTGAGGAACAGGGCGACCGGTGAGAGGAACTCGAAGACCAGCGTCGCCCACTGTGCGGCGATGAGAAGGCCGGGCATTTCGAGGAACGGCTTCGACCATTCGGCGCCACGGCGCATGAGCGCCCAGATGATGACCGCACCGTTGGCCCAGTGGGTGATGTTGCCCGAAGCGATCCACTTCATCAGCACCGAGTAGAAGTAGGTGAGCACGACCGCGATCTGGACGATCCGCAGCGCCCAGCCGGCCCGCGCCGAGGCGGTGCTGACGTCCCGGAATCGGGCGGTGCCGATCGTCGGCAGGACGAAAGCGGCGATGACGAGTGCCATATGATCATGCGCCACGTACCCGTATCCCTGCGTATAGAACATCCACGCGCCGAAGCTGATCGCCACCGCCCAGCCGCTGATGCGCTGGAGGATTCCGGCGGCGGCGAGCAGGGAGAAGACGATGATGAGGGTGAGCAGGATCTGCGCGCCGAGGACGCTGACCGCAGGGATGTGAAGGAACCTCGCCAGCCACAGCGGCTGGTAGAACTCGGGTGTCCAGCCGTGGGCGATGACGTCGCCGGAGATCGTGAGCACATCGATGATGATGAAGACGTAGATGAAGACGCGGAACACGGCCACCCGGGCCAGTGGTACGGCGGGCATGAACCAGCGGAGGAACGGATTCCGGTCGGCCGCCTCGGCGGGGGTGGTCGTCAATGTCGGGGTGCCGGTCATCGGACCTCCCAGGTTGCCAGCGTCGTCTGTTCGGGTTCGCCGACGGCCAGGCCGTTCTGCAGTTGGGTGGTGGTGCGGCAGAGGATCATCGTTTCGGGTTTCGGTTCGTTCGGGTGCAGCCGAGCGTACGAATCGGCCATCGACTGCATGAGCGCGGGGTGGGCGATGACCCGGTCGAGCTGGGATTCGACGTCACCGCGTTCGATGCCGACGGTCGCGGTGTTGAAACCGAGGCGACGCGGTTCGTCCTCGCCGGGGAACTGGGCTTCGATGCAGGTGGAGTTCACGGTGCCGTTGAGGTCTTTGGCGGTGGCGTACTGGGTGAGCGAGCCGAGCGGGAAGAAGTCATTCGTGTTGAGGAACTGACCGCAGGTGAGGATGACGAATGCAACGGCAGGAGCGACGATGCGCCAGGCGACGGAGACCGTCGACAGCGGTTTCACGCGGGTCGGGCCTTTGGCGCTGCGGGAGCCGGGTGGGGCGGACTCGCCGGTGTCTTCCGCGGCGGACTCGCCTGTGTCGTCCACGGCGGCGGGGTCCTGGCTCGTCAGGAGACGGCGCTTCTTCTCTTCCATACGCTGCGGGACTCGTCCTCTCGGGTGCGGCTCGTTCGCTGACAATCCTATCCGCCCAGAACTACCCGACGGCGGCTGAGCAACCTGGCGCGAGGTTGCTGAGCCGCCGTCGGGTAGTAAGAGGGGTCAGGAGCTGCGGGCGTAGAGGTTGAGCTGCTCCCAGCCGGCCGCATACTTCTGGAAGGCGGCGACGGCCGATTCCGAATCATCGTTGCTCAGAGCGGTGACCCACGAGTCGACGAGCTCCGCGGCCTCACTCGGCCACAGCACATCGGACATCCCGCCGAGGTCGAGCTCGAGGACCGAGTTCATATCGAAGGTGTCGATCCACTCGGCCAGAACCGAGGTCTGCTCGACCATGTCGACGACCTTCGAACTGTCAGCGATCGTCTCCGAAGCCCATTCCATGCGCGCCGAGGCGGCCAGAATATCCGTGCGGATGAGCACCCGCAGCCCCTCGTCGGTCTCCTCCGTGATGACCTGATCCTCGGTCAGGGAGAAGAACAGCCACCACGACGGCGGCACGTCCCAAGCCGAGACCCGGGTGAAGATCCGCGTGTCCTTCGCGTCCTGCAGCCATTCCGCACGGCGGCTGGCGGCACGTCGGCGGGCGGTCTTCGGAGCGACGATGTCCAAGGTCGCCTTCGAAGTGTGCTCGGTCAGCGACTCGAGCGCCTCCCACCCGCGGATGTCCTCTTGAGCAGGGCAGAAACGGTCCACCCCGTCCGCGGTCTGAGACGCAGGAAGGAAGATCGGAGTGCGCCGAAAGGAGTCGGCCACGGGCGAAGGGGGCAGGGAGATCAAGCGCTTGTCGGCGTCGTGGGAAATCTGCTCCTCGACGCGTGAGCGGTTGTCCTCCACCTGCCTGTCTTGCAATTCGGAATGCACCACAAGAGGTTCGAAGATCCGCAGGGTGACGACATAATCGCGACGGTAGGCCATGGGCTCAGCCTATCCAAGGTCCACTCACAAAATGGAACTTCGCAGTATGAACAGGTAGGATTTAAGCGCATAGCAGAGATCTAGTCCGGGGCAATTGGCCCCATTGACGACGGAGGGGGTCACGCCAGTGGGTCGCGGCCGCGCAAAGGCAAAGCAGATCAAGGTAGCTCGGAAGCTGAAGTACTACAGCCCGGATACCGACCTAAATAGACTCCAGCAGGAGCTGGGCGCCGACGCGCGCCAGTCTGGTCCGTCCGATCCGTACGACGATGAACCCGACTACTCTGATTACGCCGACAAGTACAATGTCGACGATGACGACGAGGACGATGACTGAGCTCAGATGAGTGCAGCCGCGCACGGCTGATCTGACATCGCAGAGGGCGGGGACTTCGGACCCCGCCCTCTGTCGTGTGCGCATCTGATCGTGCGCGCACGTGTTCTCCCGCTCCGGGCATTCCCTCGCCGAGGCGGTCCTGCCCTCCCGTGCATCCCCCACCGTTGGCAGCATTCCCGCCAGCCCCGCGGCCATCACTCACCAGAAGCAGCACACGCTCGTGCAGGAGCACGAGGGTGTGAGAGTACGGGTGAGGGATGCTTCGCCGCGCGGCCCTCACTGCAGGATGGCGGCGCCGCCGTCGACGCCCTTGGCGCCCTGCACATAGTAGGGGTCGGAGGCCAGGGAACCGTCATCGGCAGCGACGTCGCCGAGCACCCAGGCCCCTGGGCTCGCGGCGAGCACACCGTCGACCGACTCCGCGTCGACGACGAGGACCATGCCCACGCCGAGGTTCCAGGTGCGTTCGCGGTCGTCCTGCGGCACTCCGCCGAGGTCGCCGAGCACGGAGAACACCGCCGGGATCTCCCAGGAGGCACGCGACATCTTCGCGACCAGACCCTGCGGAAGCACCCTGGCCACATTGGCCGAGAGTCCCCCGCCGGTGACGTGCGAGACCGAATGCACGGCATCCGGCAGTGCGTCGAAGAGAGCGGCGAGCTCACCGGTGTAGACATGGGTGGGAACGAGAAGCTCCTCACCGAGGGTGCGGCCGAATTCCTCGACCTGCCGATCCAGGCCCCATCCCGCCTCGGCGATGATGTGGCGGACCAGGGAGTAGCCGTTGGAGTGGATGCCCGAGGACGGGAGACCGATGAGCACGTCCCCAGCACGGACCTTCTCGGGTCCGAGCAGCTTCGAGGCCTCGACGACGCCGGTGGCGGCACCGGCGACATCGTACTCGTCGACCCCGAGCAGGCCCGGATGCTCAGCGGTCTCCCCGCCGACCAGCGCGACACCGGCCGATGCACAGGCATCGGCGATTCCGCGCACGATATCGGCGATGCGTTCGGCCACGACCTTGCCGCAGGCGATGTAGTCGGTCATGAACAGGGGTCGGGCACCGCAGACGATGATGTCGTCGACGACCATGCCCACGAGGTCGTAGCCGATGGTGTCGTGCTTATCCATGGCCTGCGCGATGGCGACCTTCGTGCCCACTCCGTCGGTCGACGAGGCGAGCAGCGGACGCTCGAAGTCCTTGAGCACGGAGACGTCGAAGAGTCCGGCGAATCCGCCCGTCCCACCGACGACCGAGGAGTTGTGGGTGGCCGAGACGGCGGCCTTCATGAGTTCGACGGCGCGGTCTCCTGCCTCGACGTCGACGCCGGCGGCGGCATAGGTGGTGGACTTCGGGTTCGCTTCGGAACTCAACTCAGCATCCTTTGTCGGCGGGTGTGTTGTTGACGGGAATCGGGTAGTCGCCGGAGAAGCAGGCGGTGCACAGCTGGCTGCGCTCCTGCTGGGTGGCGGCGATCATGCCGTCCAGAGAGATGTAGCCGAGAGAATCTGCGCCGAGGTTCTCGCAGATCTCGTTCGTGGTCAGTCCGTTGGCGATGAGCTCGGCTCGGGTCGCGAAGTCGATGCCGTAGAAGCACGGCCACTTTACCGGCGGGGAGGAGATGCGCACATGGACCTCCGCCGCCCCGGCCTCGCGCAGCATCCGCACCAGGGCCCGCTGGGTGTTTCCGCGCACGATCGAATCGTCGACGACGACGAGGCAGCGGCCTTCGATGTTCTCCCGGATCGGGTTGAGTTTGAGGCGGATGCCCAGCTGCCGCAGGGTCTGCGAGGGCTGGATGAAGGTGCGTCCGACATAGGCGTTCTTCATCAGCCCCTGACCGAACGGGATGCCCGAGGCCTCGGCGTAGCCGACGGCCGCCGGCGTTCCGGATTCGGGTGTGGCGATGACGAGATCGGCGTCGACCGGGTACTCCTCGGCCAGCTGCCTGCCCATCTGGGTGCGTGCAGCGTGGACGTTCTTGCCGGCGAGCATGCTGTCGGGACGTGCGAGATAGACGTATTCGAAGACGCACCGGGCCTGGTCCGGTTCGGCGAAGCGGTGCGAGCGCAGACCGTCTTCGTCGATGGCGATGAGCTCGCCGGGTTCGATGTCGCGCACGAACTTCGCGCCGACGATGTCGAGCGCCGCGGTCTCCGAGGCCACGACCCAGCCGTTCTCCATCCGTCCCAGCGACAGGGGACGGACCCCGTGCCGGTCACGGGCGGCGTAGAGGGTGTGCTCGTCCATGTAGACCAGCGAGAACGCTCCCTCGACATGCGGCAGCAGGTTCAGCGCCGCCTCGGTGAGGTTCTCTCCCTCTTCGGTCGCGAAGAGTTCGGTGACCAGGGAGGTGTCGTTCGACGAATCGCGGAAGGGCCGGGTGCGGGCCGTCTTCCTCGTGGCCGCCTCGACGACCTTCGTCGCGTGGTCACGACGGGAATCGGCCATGGCTTCGAGCGCGTCGAAGTTCGTCAGGTTGCCGTTGTGGGCCAGCGCCACGGTGCCGAACGGGGTCGGTCCCAGCGTGGGCTGGGCGTTCTCGAACGAGGGCGAACCGGTCGTCGAATACCGGGTGTGCCCGACGGCGATATGGCCCTGCAGAAGCTCGAGGTCGCGTTCGTGGAACACCTGGGAGACCAGACCCATATCGCGGTAGATGAGGATCTGCTTGCCGTTGCTGGCAGCGATTCCCGCGGACTCCTGTCCGCGATGCTGCAGGGCGTAGAGCCCGAAGTAGGTGAGTTTGGCGGTTTCCTCGCCGGGGGCCCAGACTCCGAACACACCGCATTCGTCCTGCGGTCCGCGGTCCTGGGGGTCGATTTCGTGCGTCAGCTGCCCGTCTCCTCTTGCCACGAGTGAAATTGTCTCATACCCGCGCAGACGCTCTGACCCGGTGATCAGACTGTGGAACCGGGGGCCGAATCCCGGCCGGCTCCCGAAGCGTCCTCATCGTCGACCGCGGGCGCGGCATCCGTGTCCGCCGAGGCGGCTGCCCCCTCGGCATCGCCGGCATCCGGGTCCTCCCCGCGGGCTTCTGCGATGCGGCGGCGTGCGATCTCCTTCGGGTCGTCGACCATATCGATCTGCGCATCGACCCGGTACTCCTTCGACCGCTTGCGTCCCCTCCAGTCGAGGATGAGTGCGATGAGTCCGCCGAGGAACAGCCCGCCGATCCCGAGGACGAGCAGCATCAGGCCCAGGCCCTTGGCCACCGTGTAGCCCATCGGCATATCGGCCGGGTCGACGAAGACCGCGAGGATTCCCGCGACCACGATGCCGAGCACCGCGCCGATGCCCATGAACACCGAGTACTTGGGGCTGCGACGGACGGAGACGTCGATCTGGTCCTTCATGATCTCCTTGGACACGTGGCCGATGGGGCCGATGGATCGCCGGGGACACCCCGGAACAACAGGTCCCGAACAGTCTAGTCGAGTCAGCCTGAGGTTCCTCCCAGGCAGCCTCATGCCAGTTCCCATAAACTGGACACAACCAGATGGAAACTGGACGCAACCAGGTTGACGGCCACAGAAGACAGAGGTTCCGATATGTCCCATACGATCATCGTCGGCATCGACGGTTCCGACAACGCCGACTGCGCCCTGCAGTGGGCGATCACGCACGCACAGAAGACCTCCGCCGAGATCCGCATCGTCTCCGCCTACACCGTCCCCGGCGTCAATATGAGCCAGGCCGACATCGTCTACCCCGCCGACTTCGACGTCGCCGTGAAGAAGACCGTCGAAGACATCGCCGAGGCGGCCGCCGCCACCGTCACTGCAGCCGCCGTTCCCGTGTCGACGACGATCGCGCCCGGTGACGCCTCCGGAGTGATGGTCGAGCATTCGAAGAACGCCGCCCTCGCCGTCGTCGGGGCACGCGGTCGCGGCGGGTTCGCCGGCCGCCTCCTCGGGTCCGTGGCCCTGGCCATGCCCGCACATTCGCAGTGCCCCACCGTCATCGTCCCGAGCACGTGGCCGACCCGGGTCATGCCGACGACTCCCCTGCCCGTCGATGATCCCGTCCGCACGACCGATGATCCCTCCGCCGAGGCGGCCGGACGTTCGCGCCCCGACTTCACCGGGGAGGTCGTCGCCGCCGTCGATCCCTTCGAGACCGACACTCCGGTGCTGCGTGCCGCCGCCGCTCAGGCCGCGATCTACGGAGTTCCGCTGCGCCTCGTCGGGGTCACCGCCACACATATCCTCTCGCCCGAGTGGATGCCCAGCGAGGAGCATCTGATCAGGATGTATGACGAAGCGGCCAAGGCCTTCGCCGCCGCGGCCGAC
The DNA here is from genome assembly GCF_011617705.1 of Brevibacterium limosum. Taxonomy (NCBI): domain Bacteria; kingdom Bacillati; phylum Actinomycetota; class Actinomycetes; order Micrococcales; family Brevibacteriaceae; genus Brevibacterium; species Brevibacterium limosum. The sequence continues at coordinate 3,365,281 of NZ_CP050154.1, forward strand.
TCGCTGAAGGCCGACTTCCCCGAACTCGAGGTACGGTACTCGGTCTTCGATGCCCCCGCCACCGAGGTGCTTGTCAGCGCCACGTACACCGCCGATCTCATGGTCATCGGCTCCCGTGGCCGCGGCGGGTTCGTCTCCACCATCCTCGGATCGACGTCGCAGGGAGTCCTCTCCCACGCCGTATGCCCGGTGCGGGTCGTGCGGGTCAACCGCCGTCAGCCCGGCCGCCGCCGCTGAGCCGCGAGGTCTGCGGATTCGGGGAGGCGAGCGCCGGCCCTCACCCCAGCGCGATGAGCCCTATACCAAAGACCACGACGAGGGCGCCGGCGAGTTTGAGCAGCACGTTCCTCTCCCCGAAGAACCACCAGGCCAGCAGCGTGCCGACGATGATCGAGGTTTCGCGCACCGGTGCCACGAGCGCCACCGGCGCCTGCTGCATCGCATAGAGCACGAGCACATACGCCAGGGGCGAGAGGAGCGCCACGGTCACGAGCGCCCGCTTGTGTGAGCGGAGGATGCCACGGAAGTCCGCGCGCTTCTCCCGTCCTCCCGGCAGCGCGAACGCCCCGGCGGTCATGATCAGCCCGACGCAGGCTTCGGAGACGGCGAAGTAGAGCAGCGGGGAGTCACTCACATGGTTGACGGCGAAGTCGTCCCAGAGCGTGTAGGAGGCGATGAACGCCCCGATCAGCCCGCCCCAAGCGAGTCCGCGCCGCAGTCCGTCACCGGTGGGGCCGCCCCCGCCGCCGCGGGGACGGATCGTGACGACAGCGATTCCGGCGATGACGGTGAAGGCTCCGGCCGCCTCGGCGAGGGTGGGACGCTCACCGAGGAAGGCCACGGCGATGATGATCGTCACGACCGGTCCGGTGCCCCGCGCCGTCGGGTAGACGACGCCCAGGGGAGCATGGTCGTAGCCGGACTGCAGGGTCACCGAGTAGGCGATGTGGAACACCGCGCTCAGCGCCGCCGCGCCGACGAGTCCCCAGTTCAGCGGCTGCGCGCCGGTGGCGATGATGACGACGGCGACCGGGGCGAGCAGGAGCGCCGAGAGCCCGTGGTAGGCGAGGACGAAGGCATAGCCCTTGCCGGTGACGGACTTCGCGGCGAGGTTCCACAGGGCGTGGGCGATCGCAGCGATGAGGACGAGGCCGAGCACCGGGAAGGTCATCGGCGCACCGTCGCCTCACCCGGGCTCGCGACCCGACCTCGCTCGGTCGGCACCCGCACCGTCACAGCTTGATGGCGACGGTCTTCGTCTGCGTGTATTCGTCGAGAGCCTCGATGGACTTCTCGCGACCGTAGCCGGACTTCTTGAATCCGCCGAAGGGCAGTTCGACTCCCCCGCCGGCACCGTAGGTGTTGACGAAGATCTGGCCGGCGTCGACCTCGGCGGCCAGTCGGTGGGCGCGGGAGATGTTCTGCGTCCACAGGGCCGTGACCAGGCCGTATTCGGTGCCGTTGGCCAGAGCCACGGCTTCGTCATCGTCAGCGAACGGCAGGGTGACGACGACGGGGCCGAAGACCTCTTCCTGGGCGATCCGGGACCGCGGGTCCACGGAGTCGACGATGGTGGGGGTGATGAACGCCCCTTCGGCGAGGTCGTCGGCCAGGCCTTCGGGCCGTGTGCCGCCGGTGACGATCTGCCCGGAAGCGACCTCTCCGAGGAACCCGCGCACCCGCTCGTGCTGCTTGCCGGAGATCAGAGGCCCGAGCATCGGGTCGTCGAGGCCGTAGCCGATGGTCACCTGCGACATGGCGGCCGTCATCTTCTCGACGACCTCGGCATGGATGTCACGGTGGACGATGAGCCGGGATCCAGCCGAGCAGGTCTGCCCGGCGTTCTGGATGATGGAGCGGACCAGCGACGGGACGGCCGCATCGACATCGGCATCGGGGAAGACGATGTTCGCGGACTTCCCGCCGAGTTCGAGGACCGTGGGCACGACCCTCTCTGCGGCGGCGTGGGCGATGGCCGAACCGGTCTGCGTCGACCCGACGAAGCCCAGGTGCGCCACTCCGGGGTGGGCGCTCAGTGCCGCTCCCGCCTCGGCGCCGAGGCCAGTGACGACGTTGAAGGCTCCGGCCGGGAACCCGACGGAGTGGATGAGCTCGGCCAGCCGCACGGTCGACCGTGGGGTCTCATCCGCCGGTTTGGCGACGGCGCAGTTGCCGGTGGCCAGCGAGGTGGCGGCGGCGCGGCCGATGAGCTGGAGCGGATAGTTCCAAGCCACGATATGTCCGGTGACGCCGAAGGGCTCCCGGCGCGTGTAGACGTGCATATCGTCGGCCAACGGGATCGCGTGGCCGTAGTAGGACTCGATGGTGTGGCCGTAGAACTCGAAGTAGCGGGCGCACACGTCGACGTCGGCATAGGCCTGCGTCAGCGGTTTGCCCGTGTCCTCGGTTTCGATGCGGGCGAGATCGTCACGGTGGGCGGTGATGACGGCGGCGGTGGCGATGAGCAGACGGGAGCGCTGTTCGGGACTCGAGCGCTTCCATTCCTGCTGCGCCTTCGCCGCCACTTGCACGGCCCGATCGACTTCGTCGGCGCCGGCTCGGGCGATATCGCCGAGGTGACCGCCGGTCGCCGGGTCGATGTTCGCGTAGGTGAGCAGGGACGGAACATGACGTCCGCCGATGAACGACGTCGTCTGCGTGATCTGTGCGCTCATTCTCAGTCCTCGAGTTCTGCAGCGGTGAACAGTGGCAGGAGATCGCCGAGGTCGGCTCGGGTCCCCGAGGCGTCGATGTCTCCGGCGGCGAGCGCCTCGGCGAAGTCGGTGCGTCCCGTGACCAGTCCCAGCCACACGTCGGCGGAGGTCTCGACGACGTTCGGCGGGGTGCCGCGGGTATGCCGGGGGCCGGCGACGCACTGGGTGACCCCGAACGGCGGGACCCGGACCTCGACGCTGTTGCCTTCGGCGCGGGAAGCGAGCTCTTCGAGGGTGAAGCGCACGGCGGTGGCGATGGTCGACCGGTCGGCCGGGGCCGCGTCGAGCCTCGCCTGGGCCAGCCACATCTCCACAGCGCTGCGACCCTGATCGGGGTCGATCCTTCTGCGAATCGCCATCAGTCCCTCTTCCTCTCACTGATATCGGCAATATCCTCCCCGAGCTCCAGGCGTCCGACAACGTTCGTCCGCCCCTCGGAATCCGTGCCCCCGGTGACCGGGTCCGTGATCGCTGCGATCACTGCGTCCACTGTGTCGTCGACCGGCGCCGAGGCGGGCCCCTGTGCGGCGTCGAACGCTCCCGCCCGCCGGAGCAGGGTGAGAGCGACCAGCCCGGTGGCCCGGGAGGACCCGTCGAGGCATTTCACGGCGACCGAATACCCGGATCTGGTGGCCATGACGATGACGCCTTCGGCCCCGCCCTTGGCGAAGACGCCGAGCTGATCGATGACGGTCGAGTTCGGCCGTCCGTGGCCGTCGATGGCCCACGGGTCGGCGAAGACCGCCTCGGTGAGAGTGCGAGCTTCGCTCTCATAAGCCGTCCACGCCTCCGAGGTCGCCTCGGCCGCCTCGGCGGCAGCGCCGTCGCCATCCGTGCCGCCCATCCGCACGACGCGCCCGATGGCGCGGGCCAGACCGGTGAGGCTGAGTGCGAACACGGGAGCGCCGCAGCCGTCGATGCCGACCGCGGCGGGCTCCTCGGAGGCGAAGGCGGCGACCACCTCGGCGACCCTCTGCTGCACGGGATGCTCCGGTGACAGGTAGGTCGCGGTGTCGGCGCCGATGGCTCGGGCAGCGGCGAGGAACGCCGCGTGCTTGCCGGAACAGTTGAAGTACAGGGGCGAGCGCGGGTCGCTGTCCTCATCGCCCCGGGCCCTAGCCGTCTCCTGCAGTTCGCGGCGGAAGGCTCCGTCGGCGGGATGAGCGGACGGGCACTGAAGGTCGGACACGCTCAGTCCGGCGGCCTCGAGCATCGCGGACACGACCGCCACATGCCCGGCCTCGGACTTGTGCGAGGCCGTGGCCAGAGCCGCGGCCGGTCCGTCGAGCTGCGCGCCGAGGCTCATCGCAGCGATCGCCTGCACCGGCTTGAGGCTCGACCGGGTGAACACGGGAACGTCCGGGGCACCCAGGCTGATCAACGCAGATCCCTGCGGGTCGAGGACGACGGCGGATCCGATGTGCCGGGATTCGATGAAATCGCAGCGGCGGACGACGGCGAGCTCGGCCGCCTGCGCGGGGGTGAAAGTCGAGAAGGTCACGCACTCAAGCCTACGACCCTTTAGGCTGGTGGCGTGAAGGTTCTTGTCATCGGTTCGGGCGCCCGTGAACACGCCCTCGTCCTCGCTCTCTCGCGCGACCCGCAGGTCGACGCCGTCATCGCCGCTCCCGGCAATCCCGGGATCGCGCAGATCGCCCACACCGAGGCCGTCGACGCCTCGGATGCCGCCGCCGTGACCGCGCTGGCCGAGACCCTCGACGTCGATCTCGTCGTCATCGGCCCCGAGGCACCGCTGGTCGCCGGAGTCGCGGATGCTCTGCGCGAAGCCTCGTTCCCCGTCTTCGGTCCCAGCGCGGAAGCCGCGCACCTCGAAGGCTCGAAGGCGTTCGCGAAGGAGGTCATGGAGTCCGCGGATGTGCCGACTGCACGCACCGTCGTCGCCTATTCGACCGACGAAGCCTCTGCCGCGCTGCGCGAATTCGGTGCCCCGCACGTGGTCAAGGCCGACGGCCTGGCCGCCGGGAAGGGCGTCGTCGTCACCGATGACCTCGAAGACGCGCTGGCGCATGCGAGCTCCTGCCTCGCGGTCTCCGACCGGGTCGTCATCGAGGACTATCTCGACGGTCCCGAGGTCTCCCTGTTCGTCCTCTGCGACGGAAAGACCACCGTCCCCCTGGCCCCGGCGCAGGACTTCAAACGCATCGGCGACGGTGACACCGGCCCGAACACGGGCGGAATGGGCGCCTATTCGCCGCTGCCATGGCTGCCTGCCGGCACGGTTGACGAGATCATCGACACCGTCGCCCAACCCGTCGTCGATGAGATGGCCCGCCGCGGCACCCCGTTCACCGGACTCCTCTACTGCGGCCTCGCGCTGACGTCGAAGGGTCTGCGCGTCATCGAGTTCAACGTCCGCTTCGGCGATCCGGAGACCCAGTCGGTGCTTGCCCGCCTCTCCAGCCCTCTGGGTCAGACGCTGCTCGCCGCTGCCGAAGGCCGCCTGAACGAGGTCGGACCCCTCGAATGGGATCCGCGCTCCTCGGTGACCGTGGTCATGGCCGCCGAGAACTACCCGGGGACTCCGAGCACCGGAGACATCATCCGCGGGCTCGACACCGCCGGAACCTGGCCCGACATCAGCCTCCTGCACGCGGGCACGAAACTAGCGACCGGTCCCAGCGGCGGATTCGCCCCCGAGGATGCCGTGATCACGAAAGACATCGCCGAGACCGGTGACATCGTCACCTCCGGCGGCCGTGTGCTCTCCGTCGTCTCCCTTGGTGACGACCTCGTCGATGCGCGGGCGAAGGCCTATGCCGCGGTCGACGACATCAAGTGGGACGGTGAGCAGCACCGCACCGATATCGCCGAGGCCGCCGCGCGCGGTGGCATCGAGCTCGCCTCCGGATACGCCGCCCCCGCGCCGGTCGCCCCTGTGCTGCCGGGCTGGAGGCACGTGTACTCGGGGAAGGTCCGCGACCTCTACATTCCCGCCGACGCCGCCGACACCGCCTCGGCGGACCGTCTGCTGATGGTCGCGACCGACCGGATCTCGGCCTATGACTGGGTGCTCGACTCGGAGATCCCGGACAAGGGCAAGGTGCTCACGGGACTGAGCCTGTGGTGGTTCGATCAGCTCGCCGAGGTCATCGGCAACCATGTCATCAGCTCGGATGTGCCCGCCGCCGTGGCCGGTCGCGGGCTGGTCGTGCAGAACCTCTCCATGTTCCCCGTCGAGTGCGTGGCCCGCGGCTACCTCACCGGTTCGGGAATGTCGGACTACCGGGCCACCGGGTCCGTGTGCGGCATCCGGCTGCCGGCCGGACTGGTCGAAGCCGACCGCCTCGAGCCTCCGATCTTCACTCCGGCGACGAAGGCCGAGCTCGGCGAGCACGACGAGAACGTCAGCTTCGAGGCCGTCGCCGAGACCGTCGGGACCGAGACCGCAGAGAAGCTGCGCGACCTGACCGTGGAGATCTACCAGCGTGCCGAGCAGATCGCCCGGGAACGCGGGATCATCCTGGCCGACACGAAGTTCGAGTTCGGGACCCTGCCCGACGGCACGATCGTCCTCGGCGACGAAGTGCTCACCCCGGACTCCTCCCGCTTCTGGGACGCCGAGGGCTACGAGGCCGGCAAGGCTCAGTCGAGCTTCGACAAGCAGTTCGTCCGCGACTGGCTGACCGAGGAGTCCGGGTGGGACAAGGCCTCTGACACGCCGCCCCCGGCACTGCCCGCCGAGGTCATCGAGAAGACCCGTGCCCGCTATATCGGGGCATTCGAGAAGCTCACCGGAGAGACCTTCCCCGGCTGAGACCCAGCGCTCCGCAGAGCGCTAGTGCGTGTCTCCCAATGTCGTGCCGCGGTTAAGGGGATTCTGGTTCAATGAACGGATCACACACCGAGGACGGGGCCACGCCGTTCACAGAATGGGCTATACGGGATGCCGAGGCCGCGGACGTAGTGCCGATCTGTGAGTTCGGAGAAGCTCACACCCGAGGGCATTAGACATCCTTGATTGGTGGCCGGGCGGCGGAGCCGCAAGTTTCCAGCTAGGTGGAGCGAGTCAAATATTTAATCCGCCGTCTTCCGAGGGCTGATCGTCATCGCAGAGGCAGAAGGCAGGGTCTTTGGCGTTGCCCAGCTCGGGCGCAACGGATCTGACCACGTCCTATACAAGCTGTATCTTGATCCTGACTATCGCGGTCGTGGCCCCGGGCCTGCCCTGATCGAGAGCATCCTTCAATCCTGCCGTCCAACGCGCCTCGCCTGTGCGTCGAGCACTTCGAAGACAATGAGCGTGCCGGAGCGCTATATGAGCCCGAAGGCTTTATCGTCGAGCGGATCGAACGAAGTGATGCGAACTCTGCACTCGACGTCGTATGGCGTGCAAGGGACCCCTGACCGCGTGCTCACAAAAAGGAGACATGCCCTGGGTTCAAATCCTGGGGGCGGTGCCTGGTGTTGCTGGTGTACGCGTCAAATGAAAGATCCGGATCAGAAACCCCGATGCCAGTGATGGGGATGAACCCTGAGTGGTGGACACGCTGAGACTGGCCCATAATGGGCCGGAGAATGCGAGTAGAAACCATGCCGAAGAAGAAGTACTCGGACGAGTTCAAAGCCGACGCCGTCGCGCTGTACGAGACTCATCCCGATATGTCCTATTCCCAAGTCGCGACCGATCTCGGCGTCTCGCGTGGCGCGATCAAGTCCTGGGTGCATCAGGCCCGGAAGGCCGCCGGAACAGTCCCGACAGCCGCGGCAGGCCATCCGGAGTCGGCTGAGGAAGAGCTGGCGCGTCTGCGGGTCGAGAACGCTGATCTGATCGATCGGGCCAAGCGTCTGCGGGCTGAGAACGACAAGCTCGCCGAGGAGCGAGCTATCCTGCGGAAGGCCACGAAATATTTCGCGGCAGAGACGACCTGGTGATCCGCTTCCAGTTCGTTGACGACCACCGGAACACCCATGAGGTGAAGCGGATGTGTGCCGTGCTGGGTCTCCAGCGCTCGAGCTTTTACAAGTGGTGTGCCTCCCGGTCGGCACGGGCGGCCAGGCAGGCTGCTGATGATGCTCTGTGCGAGCGGATTGAGCACCATTTCGAGTTCTGGGACCACACGTACGGGTATCGACGGATCACGGCCGAGCTGGCCGATGACCCAGAAGTGGACGGGCCGGTCAACCGTAAGCGGGTTGCTCGCCTGATGCGGAACAACGGCATGGTCGGTATCCACTTGCGTAAGCCGAAGACCACGACGATGGCGGACCCGGAGGCTCAGGTGTTTGCCGACCTGGTGGGCCGGGACTTCTCGGCCGCTGAGTTGGGCACGACCTACGTCGGCGACATCACCTACTTACCCTATGGTAATGAAGGGAAGTTCTTGTATTTGGCCACCGTCATCGATTTGTATTCGCGGCGGATTGTGGGCTGGTCGATCGCCGATCATATGCGGTCCAGTCTTGTCGAGGACGCGTTGCAGAATGCGTTAAACAATCGAGAAACGCTGGAAGGTGCGATTTTCCATAGCGACCATGGTCGGCAATATACGTCCTCGTCGTTTCAGGCGATGTGTCGTCGGTTCGGGGTGGTTCAGTCGATGGGCAGGGTGGGGTCGAGTGCTGATAATGCGTTGGCGGAGTCGGTCAACGCTGCGTTGAAGCGTGAGACGTTGCAGGGAGAGAAGCGGTGGGCCTCGGAGCTCGAGTGTCGGCGGGAGGTGTTTCGGTGGTTAGTTCGATACAACACGGGGCGTCGGCACTCGGCTTTGGGTTATCGAGCACCTGTTGACTTCGAGGTTGGTTATGCGTCTATGGTGGATTTTGTTGCCTGATAGTACACATTGATGTGTCCACTTCAAGGGGTTCACGCCCGATTGCGCCTGGTCGTCTTTGTGGATTGGCCGGGAGCTTTTACGGGTGCAGGCAGGTGGTAAGCCGCCTGATTTGGGATCAGATCCTCGAGCGCTCGAACCTCTCCATCCGTACCGAGCACGTCAACAGATGTTGTGTTCACATCAACCAAACAAAATAGTCTGGGTTGACGTGCTCACCCTTGTCCTGTGACGCGGCCTTTGATTGGCACGAACGCGAATGCCCCGGCCCGTGTCTGTGGTGGTTCACGGGCCGGGGACTGACCTCTTAGCCAGCTGCACTCGGCTCGATCAGGGTGACCGAATCGTATTGCCCTTCTAGGATCAGCCTCATAGTTTTGAGAGCTTCACCTAGGGCATGGTCTGGATCGTTGCCACCCGCCCTGTATACCGGTAGAGTCTCGTTCTTATCGTCGCTGGCTAGCGAAAACGCGCAAATATAAAAATACTCGTCCATTTTCTGAGGCTCATACACTTTGACATTCACGATATTAGAATCGCAGTTGTATTTGGCTATCACGCGCGCTTATCTTCTTTCGCTTTTTACGACATTGGCGCAGCCTGCCTGAGGCAATTCGCATAGTCAACGTTCGCCTGCTCCCAGTATTTCCGTCGAAGGTTGATATCATGCTTATTTTTCGCGGGAAGTGACTCACAGTATCGCATATCTGCGTTGTGCATTCTCGCGCATTCATCCTCGGTGGGCCGTCCGGAGTATGGCTTAGCGCCTGCTTTGACCGGCCGGACGCAAACTTCGTCTCTCGAAGCGTCATTTTTCTGAGCCTGGCTCTCTGGCACGTTGGTTATGTCGGGGTTCGTTCGATGCTCAGTAACGCTATGCCCGGCGGGCTCGCTTGGCATAGATGCATGGGTGGCGCTACCGGCGCCGATAGTGAAGGTGACTGCCATTACAGCGCCGATTCCTACTGTTGCCATATTTTTCAGAATGTTCATCATGTTCGCCTTTGCTGTTGAGGGTGTGGCGCTCATCACACTATCGCGCAAGTGCTGTTGCTTAAAAGAGGGAGGATAACGCGTAATAATGTTGCAAAACATCAACAATCATCGAATCCGCGACAGCGCAATGGACGCGCCGCCCGCTGCGAGAAGAAGCTGGCAGGAGTGTTACAAGAACGATGCATAATCTTCACGCGGATGGCACAGGGTCTCGGCAAACGCCGTTGAGCCGAGAGGTGGTAAATCGTGGGGGACACAATCCACGGTGTACCAACAGCAAGAAACGTGACCCCCTCAGGGTAAGGGCCCCTACGAAGTAGCCCACCGCTAGGGCATGTCTCCATTATTGGCGGAGCCTTGTCAGGACCGCGCTGATCACGACTGCCGCCCGGTAGGTGATGGCAAGTTAGTCGTACCGTCGCTAATCCTCGCCATTGCTTGACGTACGAAAACGAACGCTCCAACAAATTGCGGTTCCGATAGGCACCGGCGTCGAATTCCGGGGCCGTCCACCTTTGTTGCCGCGTCTTTTCCAAGTCGCGATCTGGTCCCCATTTCCCCGGGGTCACCGCCCGAACGCCACGGGAACGCAGGTATTCGCGTTTGCCTCTGGACCCATACGCACGATCAGCCAGAACAGCGTATGGACAGGCGCGAGGGCGACCGTCGCCGGTCCGCGGTACTCGAATGTCAGCCAGGACCTGCGGCAGGATCACCCCGTCAGGGCGCTGTTCACTAGTGACTACCACTGCCAGCAGCCAGCCTTTACCGTCGACGGCTTGGTGGAATTTGGTCGGCAGCCCACCACGTGAGCGACCAATACCATGCCCAGCTGGTTCACGCTCCCGAACGGGCAGATACTTGCAATTCGACGTAGCCCCCTGTGTCCTGGCCAGGGCGCGTCGTGTTCGTCGCGTGCTGGTGGGCACGATTGATGGCGCCGTCGACGGAGACGCTCCAATCGATGCCACCGACCGCGGCGGCTTAAGATAGCACTCTGTCCAGGTGCCGTCGGCGGCGTAGCGGCGGTGGCGCTTCCATACCGTCTGCCAGGGCCCGAAACTCTGGCATGGAAGGTCGCGCCAGGCAATGCCGGCCCGATAGCGGTAGACGATCCCTTCGAAGATCCGGCGATTGTTCTGAAATGGTTGGGCCCTCTTGCCGGCATTCGAGGGCAGGAGAGGTTCGATTCGCGCCCACTGCTCGTCGGTAATGACTCGGTGTCGTTGCCGTGTCGTCACGACTCCACCGTGCAATTGCTGGATTGGTCAATAAAGGAGACACGCCCTAATACGTGAGCCGCGGGGCATCGACAATGAGTCGGCGCCCCGCGGCTTCGTCGTCCCCTCCGCCGGCCCGCGTCAGCCTGCGACCTCTCGCCGCCGCCCGTCTTCGCCGACAGCCGAGCCGCCAACGACTCCTGTGCGAATATCGCAGTGTGAGACGCTGAATCAGCGCTATTGGCAATCCGTGTTGCAGTTTCCCTCACTTGACGCATATTTCTGCAACGGAATCAGTGGAATCACGGGGGAAGTTCCGCTAAGGTGATTTCACAGTGATCCACAACACACCCAGAGAGCGGGCTCGGCAATCCGCCTCTGCCACGACACTGCAGTCGGGAGGCAGCATTGGACCTCGATATCCTCGACGTCACGATCTTCGACGGTGAGGCTCTGCGCGCCGAGAATCGTGTGAGCATCCGCGACGGGATCATCACCGAGATCGGCACCGGACCCGCAGCTGTGCCCGCATCGCGCACGATCAACGCCGACGGCAAGCTGCTCACTCCCGGCTTCGTCGATGCGCATGTGCACACGACCTTCGGCGGTCAGGAGGCCCTGGCCTGCGATATCAGCGGAGCGGACAGCCTCGAGGCGGCATTGCAGATGATCCGCGACTATGTCGCCGACACGACCCGTGATGACGGCGCGACTGACCCCGCGAACGACTGGGTCATCGGTGGCGGCTGGTCGATGGCCCACTTCCCCGGAGGAGACCCGACCGCCGACATCTTCGACGAGGCCTGCCCCGATCGGCCGGCGATCCTGCTCAGCGCCGACCACCATTCGGCATGGGTGAACACGCAGGCGATGACCGCAGCCGGACTCGATGAGACCTCCACGGCACCTGCCGGCGGCGTCATCGTCGCCGATTCCGCGGGCCGCCCCACCGGGTGCCTGCACGAATCGGCAATCGACCTCGTCTCAGCCCACGTTCCCGCCGCCTCCGATGAGGAGGTCCTGGCCGGTCTGCGCGAAGGTCAGCGCTACCTCAACTCCCTCGGCGTGACCGCGTGGATGGACGCCATCGTCGGCGACTACGGCGGCCACCGCGACCCGTACGACACCTACGTCGGGGCGGCGGAATCGGGCGTACTCCGGTCCGAGGTCGTCGGCAGCCTGTGGTGGCCGCGCGGAGTCGAGGACATCGACGCCGAGGTGGCCCGACTGACCGATCTCGCACGCTCCGACGGACGCTTCCGCGCCACCTCGGTGAAGTTCATGCTCGACGGGATCGTCGAGTCCCGGACCGCGGCGATGACGACCGAATACACGTGCACCTGCGGCGGCTTCGGAACGAGCTATTTCACTCGCGCCCACCTCGAGGCCTCGTTCGCGGCCCTCGACGCGGCCGGTTTCGACATCCACTGCCATGCGATCGGCGATGCCGCGGTCAAGGCCGCCCTCGACGCTTTCGAGGCCGTCCGCAGCCAGCGCACGGTCGGCACCGGGACGACCGGCGCAGCTGACACCGGCGAACGCCGTCACCATATCGCCCATGTCCAGGTCGTCGATCCCGCCGATGTCCCGCGCCTCGCCGAACTCGGCGTCACCGCGAACCTGCAGGCACTATGGGCCTGCTATGACGAGCAGATGATCGACCTCAACCTGCCGTTCCTCGGTGCCGAGCGCAGCGGCTGGCTCTATCCCTTCGGGTCCCTCAACCGCTCCGGCACCCATTTGGCGATGGGTTCGGACTGGCCGGTATCGACGGCGAACCCGTGGGACGCGATCCATGTCGCGCTCAACCGCTCGCACCCGACCGCCGCGGATGAGTCGCCGCTGCTGCCGGACGAGGCAATCGACCTGACGACGGCGCTGCGTGCCTACACCGCAGGTTCGGCACACCTGCTGCGCTCGGCCGACAACGGCCGCATCCGCCCCGGTCAGCCGGCCAACCTCGCCTTGGCCAGCGCCAACCCCTTCAAACTGCCGCCGACCGATATCGCGGAGATCGCGAACGAACTGACGATCTGTGACGGGCGCATCGTCCACGACGCCCTGCCGCCTCACACACCGGCACCGACCACTCCGTCCGCCTCGACCACCACCGGCTCAGCCAGCTGAAGACGAAAGGCCATCATGACCAGTACAGCTACCTCGGCGCCCTCTGCGGAGACCGGACTCGACCACCTCGAGATCCAGGGTGTGAAGAAGGTCTTCGGCGACAACACCGCCATCGAACGCCTCGATCTGAACGTCCGCAAGGGCGAATTCCTCTCCCTGCTCGGCCCCTCCGGCTGCGGAAAGACCACCCTGCTGCGGATGATCGCCGGCTTCGAGACCCCCACCGACGGTGCGATCCTGCTCGCCGGCAAGGACATCGTGTCCCTGCCGCCGCACCGCCGGCCGGTCAACACGGTGTTCCAGTCCTACCTGCTGTTCCCGCATATGAACATCGCCGACAACATCGCCTACGGACTCAAGCAGGCGAAGGTCCCGAAACCGGAGATCGCGCAGCGCGTCCGCGAGGCCCTCGCACTTGTGCAGATGGAGGACTTCGCCGGACGCAAACCCGAGCAGCTCTCCGGCGGTCAGCAGCAGCGCATCGCCCTGGCCCGGGCCCTGGTCAACCGGCCGCAGGTCCTCCTCCTCGACGAACCGATGTCTGCGCTCGACAGGAAGCTGCGGGAGGAGATGCAGCTCGAGCTCAAACGCCTCCACACGAAGCTCGACACGACCTTCGTCTTCGTCACCCACGATCAGGATGAGGCGCTGGCGATGAGCGACCGCATCGTTGTCATGTACGACGGCGTCATCCAGCAGATCGGATCCGGTGAGGACATCTACGCGAACCCCCACAACGGCTTCGTCGCCGGCTTCATCGGCAAGCAGAACTTCATCTCCGCCGAGGTGGCGTCCTCCGATTCGACGACCGTGACCCTGCGCACGGCCAACGCTGTGCTCACGGCCCCGACGCTGACACTCAAACCGGCCACCGCTGCCGGTGAACCCCGGGATCTCGAGGTCGGTGACCGGGTGCGCGCAGCCATCCGTCCCGAACGGATGCACGTCGCCCCCGCAGGCGAGAGTTCCGGGGAGACGAACACGGCCCGCGGCTCCGTGATCTCGTATTCGTTCCTCGGCGACGTCATCCAGTACATGATCGTCGTCGGTGACAACGACGAGATCCTCGCCCGCGTGCCTGCCGCCGGGCGGGAGCCGATCAGCGCCGGCACCGAGGTGGAGCTGAGCTGGGATGCCGACGCTGTCGCCGTGTACGACCGTGAGCCGAGCGCGATCACGTCCCTCCTCGAAGGCGGTGACTGAAATGGCCCGGCAGAGACCCGATGTGACGTTCCTGGCCCCACGGGCCGCCTCGGCGAGGTTGAGCCGGCGAGCGCTGTTTGCCGGTTTCGGCGTGGTCGGCCTCGGAGCGCTGAGCGCGTGTGGGAAGACCACGAAGATGGCGGCGTCGCCGCCGACCGACGGAGAGCTCGAATCGAAGCTCAACCTCTACTCGTGGGGCGACTACGACAACCCCGAACTTCTCGACGCCTTCAAATCCCAGAACGACATCCTCGTCCAGGTCGACGCCTACGGGTCGAACGAGGAGCTCGTGGCGAAGCTCTCGACCTCACGCGGGACGTCCGGCTACGACGTGGTCGTGCCGACGGGGTCGAACATTCCGCAGATGCTCGAACATGACCTGCTCCAGGAGCTCGACCTCAGCCTGATCCCGAACTTCGAGCACATGGACCCGAACTTCACGCATCAGTACTTCGACCCGGACAACACGTACTCGATCTGCAAGGCGTGGGGCACCACCGGGTTCGTCTACAACACGAAGAAGATCACGCGGGAGATGACCAGCTGGCAGGACTTCCTCGACGCCGCGCAGAAGGAAGCGGCCGGGACGACCGCGCTGCTCGAGGATCCGTGGGAGGTCTCGGCGATCGTCCTGGGAGCCCTCGGCTTCAGCCTCAACACCGAGGACGAGGGGGAGCTCGACAAGGCCCGCAACATCATCGTCGATGATCTGGCCCCGAACGTGAAGGCCTATGTCGGCAATGCGGCTACCAGCATGATCCAAGGCAGCTTCACCCTCCTGCACGCCTACAACGGAGACGCCAGGCAGGGGCTGACCGAGGTCAGGGATCCGGAAAACTGGAAGTTCGTGTTCCCCACCCCCTCGGCGAATCTGTGGATGGACTGCTGGGCGATCGCCACCGGCGCCCCGCACCCGGATTCCGCACACGCCTTCATCAATCACATGATCTCGCCGGACACCGCGGTCGACCAGCTCGACTACATCGGCTACCCGATCGGGACGAAAGGGCTGGCCGAGCAGGCGAAGAAGGCCGACCTCGATGAGCAGGACCTCATCTTTCCTGCACAGAAGGTCCTCGACCGTCTCGAACCGAGCAAGCAGACCCCGGCCGATCAGATCCGGACGAAGATCCTCACCGACGCCCAGGCCAGGAGCGGAGCATGAGCACTCAGACCCGACCGCAGCAGCCACGACCGAAGAAGTCGGCGACGAAGTTCTTCGGCCCGGCGGCCATCTCGTTTCCGACATGGGCCTATGCACTCTTCTTCTTCATCATCCCCCTCGCCCTCATCGTCTTCTACAGCTTCGGATACAAACCCGACCAGTTCACAGCCATCGCCACCGACCGGCTGTCCTTCGACCGATACCCGGAAGCGATGAGCGCAAGCTTCGTCTCGACCTTCTTCGCGACCGTGCGCATCTCCCTGCTCGGCACCCTGCTGTGCCTGATCATCGCCCTGCCGTTCGCGTACTGGCTGGCGATCAAGGTCGCACCCGCCCGCAGGTCACTGGCTCTGGCCCTGGTGATGGTGCCGTTCTGGACGAACTTCCTCGTGCGCACCCTCGGCTGGCAGATCATGCTCTCCCCCGACGGGTTCCTGTCGAACTGGATGCAGAGCCTCGGGCTGCTCGACGGCCCTCTCGACATCCTCTACACCCGAACGGCAGTGCAGATCGGCGTCGTCTACAACTATCTGCCGCTGATGATCCTGCCGCTGTTCGTCGCCATCGACGCCTCGGGCAAGAAGCTGCGCGAGGCCAGCTACGACCTCGGCGCGGGAAAGATGAAGACCTTCATGCGGGTCACGCTGCCGATGGCGATGCCCGGAGTCGTCTCCGGCTGCCTGCTCGTGTTCATCCCGCTCAACGGCGACTACGTCACCGCGACCGTCCTCGGCGGAGCGAGCGGATCGATGGTCGGTCAGCTCATCGCCAACCAGTTCAACACCGCACAGAACTGGGCGGTCGGAGCGGCCATGGCGATGATCCTCATCATCTCCACCCTGGTCGTCGTCGGTCTCGGGTTCGCTCTGCTCAAGCTCGGGCAGGCGATCACGGCCAAACTCAACAGTGTTCCGCTGCACGACGGGAGGGCCTGAGATGCCGAAGAAGAACACATTCGCACGCCGGACACCGACCGATATCGCCCTCCACGCCTGGGGCATCATCGTCTTCGTCTACCTGTTCGTGCCGATCGCGGTGATCATCGCCTACTCGTTCAACAACGGCAAGGTGCTCGCGAACTTCCGCGGCTTCGGCATCCACGCCTACATCAGCGGCATCAACAACGACATCATCGTCTCCTCCATCGTCACGAGCCTGCAGGCCGCCGTGGGCACCGCCATCGTCTCGACGATCTTCGGCACCCTCGGCGGAGTCGCCCTGGCCCGGGCCCGCAAGGGAGCATGGTGGGCACTCGGACTGACCGCGATCCTCGGACTGACCCTGGTCACACCCGAGATCGTCGACGGCATCTCGTTCCTGCCGTGGTTCGTCACCGTCGGCGTCGACTGGGGCATCACCCCGCTCAACAACGGCCTCGTCCGACTCATCATCTCCCACGCGATGTTCTCCATGGCGATCGTGACATTCATCGTCAGAGCCCGGCTCGCCGGCATGGACACCCAGCTCGAGGATGCCGCCGCCGACCTCGGCGCGACACCGTGGAACCGATTCAAGGACATCACCCTGCCGATCGCGGCCCCCGGCATCCTCGCCGGTGCTCTGATGTCGTTCACCGTCAGCCTCGACAACACGATCCTCTCGAGCTTCGTCCAACAGCCGGGCTACACCCCGTGGCCGGTCTACATCTTCTCCGCCGTCCGCGTGGCCCTGCGACCCGAAGTCGCGGCGATGTCGACGGTGATGTTCGTGCTCACCCTCGCCGCACTCGGCTTCGTCGGATTCGTCCTGCGCAAAGCCGGCGGCAACGCCACAGAGATCATCAAGACCATGGCCGCCTGAGGCATCCCCTCACCGAGGCGGCCCACCGTTGCGCCGGCCCCTCGCCGAGGCGGTGTTCCGTTCCGCCCGACCCGCACCTGCTGACCGGCAGAGTACACACCGACCACACCGTGAAGAAAGTGAAGTGACATGGACGTCAATGCCGCATTGGCCGACGCCTCGACCATTCCGTACTGGCTCGACACCGACCTCCGCCCGGAGCCGCTGCCGCCGTTGCAGGAGAACCGCGAGGCCGACCTCCTCGTCGTCGGCGGTGGGTTCACCGGTCTGTGGACCGCTCTGCAGGCCAAGGAGCGGAACCCGAACCGTCGTGTCGTGCTCGTCGAGGCGAACACGATCGGATGGGCCGCCTCGGGGCGCAATGGCGGATTCTGCGCGGCCAGCCTCACGCACGGCTATGACAACGGGGCGACACACCTGCCCGAGGAGAACGATCGGCTCGCGCAGCTGGGCCGGGAGAACCTCGACGCCATCGAAGCCGCTGTCGCGAAGTACGGAATGGACGTCGAGTTCGAACGTACGGGAGAGCTCGACGTCGCCACCGAGGACTACCAGGTCGCCGAGCTGCGGGAGGCTCACGATCCGGATTCCGGTTTCATCTTCTTTGACCAGGAGCAGCTGGCGACGATGGTGAAGTCGCCGACGTACAAGGCTGCGCTGTGGGATTCTCGCGAGGTCGCGATGGTCCACCCGGCGAAGCTGTGCTGGGAGCTGCTGCGCGTCATCCGCGAACTCGGAGTCGAAGTCTTCGAAGGCACGAAGGTCACCTCCGTCACCGATCGGAAGACCACCGTCGAGGTCACCACCGAGTCCACCGGCGAGGCAGGCACGGCGAGCGGCGGATCGGTCGCGGGCCGCGGATCGGGGGCGGCCGCCTCGTCGCGGTCATCGTCGACGATCACCGCGAAGCGCGTGGCCCTGGCGACGAACGTCTTCCCGTCCCTGCTCAAGCGGGTGAGCCTGCATACGGTCCCCGTCTACGACTACGCGCTGATGACCGAGCCCCTCAGCGACGAGCAGATGGCAGCGATCGGGTGGGAGGGTCGCCAGGGCATCGGCGACTGCGCGAATCGCTTCCACTACTACCGGCTGACCGCGGACAACCGGATCCTCTTCGGCGGCTGGGACGCCGTCTATCACTTCGGACGCCAGGTGTCGTGGAAATACGACCAGCGGCCCGAGACCTTCGAGACCCTCGCCGAGCACTTCTTCGCCACTTTCCCACAGCTGGTCGGACTGAAGTTCACCCACAAATGGGGCGGGCCGATCGACACGTGCTCACGGTTCTTCTCGTTCTTCACCTCCGCCTATGGGAGGAAGGTCGCGATGGCCGCCGGATTCACCGGTCTCGGAGTCGGCGCCTCACGGTTCGCCGGCACGGTCATGCTCGATCTGCTCTCCGGTGAGGACACAGAGCTGACCGAGCTCGAGATGGTGCGCAGGCTGCCGCTGCCGTTCCCGCCCGAGCCGGCGGCCTGGCTGGGCATCAAGATGACGACGAATGCGCTGGTCAAGGCCGATGAGAACGAGGGCCGGCGGGGGCCTCTGCTCAAGGTCCTCGATGCGGTGGGCATGGGCTTCGATTCTTGAGCTCACGTCGGGGCCCGTCGCACGCTCCGGCCGGCGCCGTTCTCCTCACACCCCTGCGCGGCGCCCAACTCCCCTGCCGACGCCGTTTCGGCGTCCGGACCGTGGGCCGGGCCCCCTGGCATGCTTGGTAGACTCTGGGTGAGCGCGGGAGGAACTCCCGAACACTTTCACAAAGGAGCAGTACACGCATGGCACGTGTCGTCGTTGAGGTGATGCCCAAACCCGAGATCCTTGACCCCCAGGGCAAGGCGATCTCCGGCGGACTGACCCGCCTGGGCTTCACCGGGTTCGGTGGGGTTCGTCAGGGCAAGAGATTCGAACTCGAGGTCGAAGGCGAAGCCACCGAGGAAGTCCTCGCACAGGCGCGCGAAGCCGCGGAGAAGCTTCTGTCGAATCCCGTGATCGAAAACGTTGTGGCAGTGCGTGTGGCCGAGGATGCCTCGTGACCGCTGTCGCTGCTGATCCCACCGCCGAGGCGGCTGCCGAGTCCGCGGTCTCCGTCGGAGTCGTCACGTTCCCCGGAACACTTGATGACCGTGACGCCGCCCGCGCCGTGCGCCTGGCCGGAGCGAACCCGGTGAACCTGTGGCATGCGGATTCGACCCTGTCCGGCGTCGACGCCGTCATCCTGCCCGGCGGTTTCTCCTATGGCGACTACCTGCGCTGCGGTGCGATCGCCGGTTTCGCTCCGATCATGGAGTCCGTCGTCGCCGCGGCGAATGCCGGTATGCCGGTGCTCGGCATCTGCAATGGCTTCCAGATCCTCTGCGAATCCCGGCTGCTGCCCGGTGCGCTCATCCGCAACGATCACCAGCACTTCATCTGCCGCGACCAGGACCTGGTCGTGGAGAACGCGGACACCGCGTGGACGAGCGACTATGAGCAGGGGCAGACCATCCGCATTCCGCTGAAGAACGGTGAGGGCGGGTTCGTCGCCACCGACGAGGTGCTCGACGAGCTCGAGTCCACCGGACGTGTGGTCTTCCGCTACCAGGGCTTCAATCCGAACGGTTCTCTGCGCGACATCGCCGGGATCACGAACGAAGCAGGCAACGTCGTCGGCCTCATGCCGCACCCCGAACACGCCGTCGAGGCCGGTTTCGGTCCCGAATCCGGCAGCGGAATCGACGGTCAGGGGGTCTTCTCCTCGGCCGTGCGCACGCTCGTCGCCAAGGGCTGAATATGCATCGGGCCCCGAGCTTCGGTTCCGAACCGAGCTCGGGGCCCGAACTTTACTCCTCGGCCCAGTCGAGTCCGACAGCTGTCTCGAGAGTGCTGTTCGTCGCGTGCAGCGGGACTGCCCAGGTCTTGTCTCCGACGATGCCGTCGGAGTCGACCCCGCCCCAGTTCTGAAAGCCCTCCACGGATTCTCTGGTGCCGGTCCCGAAGTCTCCGTCGGCTTCGCCTGGCGACGGCCAGTCGCCACTGTCCGCTCCGGCGATGAGGGCCTCCTGCAGATCGCGGACGACCTCGCCTTTCGACCCCGTCTGCAGCAGGGGCATCGGTCCGCCGTTCGGCAGGGCCTCCCAGGTTTCGTCTCCGACGATTCCGTCGACCGTCGGTCCGGCACCCTCCTGGAATCGCTTCACCCCCGCTTCGGTGTCGGGACCGAAATCACCGTCGACGTCGACGCTGAGATCGGGGGTTCTCCGCAGGGCTCGCTGAGCCCGCAGGACTGTGGCGCCTGTGTCGCCGCGTCTGATTGTGGGCTGTCCGGGATTGACCATGATTCTGCTCCTTCTTCATTGCTGTCATGGAAGCTTCCTTGCCGCCATGACGACCAAGCTAGGTCCGGCGGTCCTGCACCATCAAGGTTCCGACGAGACTCACTGGAGGTGCACGCGAACTGGTTCGGCAATGCGCGAGCACAACACAGATCGGCCCCGGTTCTTCGACTCGAAGTCGAGGATCCGGGGCCGACCCTTTCCGCCAGGACCGCCTCTCGCCGTCGGGCCGGGTGGCGTCACCAACCCGACGGGTCACCGGTCACTGTCAGTCCTTGTTCTTCCGGCGGGCCAAGCCGATGGCCGCTGCACCGCCGAGGATGAGCAGAGCGCCTGCACCCAGCCCGGTGAGTTCGGCACCGGTGCGCGGCATCGATGAGCCCCCTCCGGAGCCGCCGGCTTCACCGGACTCCCCTTCGCCCCCGCCGCCGGATCCGCCGCCGGTGACGACGAACTCGCCTGATCTGCTGACATCCATGCAGTCGGCAAAGACCTGATAGCTGCCGACGTAGTATGCCGGATCGTCACCGAGGCCATAGACCTGGATTCCGGCTGCGCCGTCCTCATCAGCCGTTGCGGTCTGCTCGTAGAGCTTCTCGCTCTTGTCCCCGGAGTACACCTCGAAATGGACCTCGGCGTCCGCTGCGCAGTCGGTGATTGTCATCTGCACGCCCTTGTCCCTGTCGATGAAATCGACTCCGGAGATTCGTTCGGGGTCGATCGAGAGCTTCGGGTCGACGACGCTGCCGTCATCGGTGACAGTGAACGTGGTCTCTGCGCTCTTGTCGCCGCAGGAAGCCAGGACGATGAAGTCTCCGACCCACCCTTGGCCGCCGTCGCCGTCGGGGACGAACCGGGCGGATCCGGCTGCGTCTTCACCGGCTTCCTGGGTCTCGTCCCAGATCACGGTGTCGGGGTCTTTTGCGGAGCTCACTTGGAACTTCACGTCGGAGTCGACATGGCAGTTGACGAGAGTGATGTTGACGCCGTTCTCGAGGAAATCAGCCAACTTCTGGCTCTGTGGAGTCACGCTGAGATCCGCATCGGATCCGTCGTCGTTCTCAGTGACCGAGTATGTCGACTCGGCGCTCTCGTCACCGCACTTCGCGCTGACCACGAAGCCACCGATCCATCCATCGCCTCCGGTGCCGGGCATGAAGGACGTGGAGACCGAACCGTCGTCGCCGGCGGTCTTGGTCTCTTCCCAGATGTTCGTGTCGTCGCCCTTGCGGACGATGGTGACGGTCACCTCTTCGCCCGCCTCGCAGCTGCTCACGGTGATGTCGACGCCGTTGTCGAGGTACGAATCGATGCCCTGGCTCTGCGGATCGACGCTGACGGCTGCATCCGAGTCGTCGTGGTTTTCGGTGATCTCCACGCTGCCGGTGAACGTCTTCGACTCCTGACCGTCGCGGGCGACAGTCACAGTGACGTCGACGACATCGCCGACCTTGAGCTCGGTGTTGCCGCGGAGCTCTCCGTTGAACGTTCCGTCGCTGTCGACGGTGACGGAGCCATTCTCGCCGGGATCGGCGGTGACGGTGTCTCCTGCCTCGAGGCCGGTGATCGTGTAGGGGATGGCTTCCGCCGCCTCGTCGACCGGCATCGTCGGCTGGTCGAGGGAGAACGAGGCGTCGATCGGGCGCGACTCCTCGGTCGGCTCGGCTGAGCCTTCGTCCGGATCGGCGGCGTTCTCGTCGCCTCCCGGATCAGCGGAGTCCTCGCCGTCACCGGGTTCGGTTGGTGTTCCGTCGTCGCCGGGATCTGCGGCGTCCTCGCCGGGGCCCGTGGGTGGGTTCTCTGTTCCCGGGGTGTCGGCGCCCGCGTTGCCTGCGTCTCCTGCGGCCCGGATGTCTGTCGATTCAGGGGGTGAACTGTCGTCTGCCTGCGCGACCGCCGGGCTCACTCCACCGATGGAGAGAGCCAAAGCGAATGTTGCCGCCATTGCCAACCGTTTCATGATGGTCCTTCCAGAGTTCTGGCCGGTTGCCGTTTTCAGTTGTGGCAAGGACCATACACAGGCAATTGAACGCGCACGACTTTAGTTCATTTAGGTCATGACAGAAGTGATAGAGCGGTTTTGCCGAATATTTATCACTTCGCAACATCGTTCGCCCATCCCGATTCCGGCAACCCAGTCCATTCAGCCGGAGGCTGCGCTCTGACCAGCACAGCAGCCTCGAATCAGCCAGCCGATCCGCACGGCCCGTTGTTCAGGACAGGGTCACGTTTGGGTCGACTTCGGCATTCTGGGCACGAAAAACGTTATGCCGGTTTCTCGCCCGCTGCCTGATTTCCGCGGTGGATGAGTCGCAGGGTCCCCGAGCTCGAGCTCGGGGACCCTGCGACTCTGGTGAAGGTTCAGGCCTGTTGCGGGGGAGCTTCCGCTGCCCGCACCTCGGCGCCTCCACCGTCGTCATTCATCCCGTCCGCACCGTCACCGTCGGAGGTCGCCGCCTCGTCGGCCGGTCCACCGGTTTCGGTCTCGGCGAGGACTTCGGCGGTGAACTGCTCCTCGGCATCCTCCCCACGGAACTGCGACATGTACAGCCTGTAGTAGGCGCCTTCGGCGGCGAGCAGCTCATCGTGATTGCCGTGTTCGACGATCGCTCCGTCCTCCATCACGAGGATGGTGTGGGCGTCGCGGATCGTCGACAGTCGGTGAGCGATGACGAACGACGTCCGATCGGTCCGCAGGGCCGCCATCGCCTGCTGCACGAGCACCTCGGTGCGGGTGTCGACCGAGGAGGTCGCCTCATCGAGGATGAGCAGCGACGGGTCGGCGAGGAAGGCTCGGGCGATGGTGATCAGCTGCCGCTCGCCGGCCGAGACGCTGCCGCCGTCGGAATCGATGACGGTGTCATAGCCGTCGGGCAGCTGCCGCACGAACCTGTCGACCGTCGTCGCCTTGGCGGCCGCGATGACTTCCTCATCGGTGGCGCCCAGCCGACCATAGCGGATGTTGTCGGCGATCGTGCCCTCGAACAGCCAGGCGTCCTGAAGCACCATGCCCACATGGGAACGCAGGTCGGCGCGGCTGAGGTCGCGGGTGTCGATGCCGTCGAGGAAGATAGTCCCTCCCGTGATCTCGTAGAAGCGCATCACGAGGTTGACCAAGGTGGTCTTGCCGGCACCCGTCGGGCCGACGATCGCCACCGTATGGCCCGGTTCCGCGGTGAAGGACACCTTTTCGATGAGAGACATCTCCGGAGCGTAGCGGAAGCTCACTTCGGAGAACTCGACCTTACCGGGAGTGCGCGGCGGCAGCTCCCGCTGCACCTCGTCAGGGTCCTCCTCCTCGGCGTCGAGCAGCTCGAAGGTCCGCTCCGCCGAGGCGACACCGGACTGAAGCATGTTCGCGACGCCGGCCATCTCGGAGATCGGCTGTGAGAACTCGCGTGAGTACTGGATGAACGCGGTCGCATCGCCGAGCGTCATCTGTCCCGTCGCAACCTTGAGTCCGCCGGCGACGGCGATGAGGACATAGCTGAGGTAGGACACGAACTGCATCGAGGGCATGATCATGCCGGAGACGAACTGTGCTCCCGCCGAAGCCTTGTACAGCGATTCGTTGCGCCGGTCGAACTCCTCGAGCATGACCTCGTCACGGCCGAAGGCGCGGACGATGTCGAGGCCGGAGAACGATTCTTCGACGTGCCCGTTGACCTCCCCGGTGTGCTTCCACTGTGCTTTGAACAGCTTCTGCGACCGGGTGCCGATGACACCGGCGATGATCGCCGACAGCGGCAGGGCGATGAGAGCCAGCAGTGCGAGCTGCCAGGACACGATGAACATCATCACGCCGATGCCGATGATCGTCAGCGCCGACTGCACGAGCTGCGAGAACGCCTGCTGCAGGGCCTGCTGGATGTTGTCGACGTCGTTGGTCACTCGCGACATCACGTCGCCGCGCTGACGGGTGTCGAAATAGCGCAGCGGCAGCCGGTTGATCTTGCGTTCGATGTCCTCACGCAGTCGGTAGACCACGCGCATGACCAGGGCGTTGAGGATATAGCCCTGTGCCCACATGAGCATCGAGGCAACGAGGTACATGAGCAGGACGACGATGATGATCTGCCCGAGTGCAGTGAAGTCGATCCCCTGTCCGGGGACCACATCGGCGGTGGCGAGCATATCGGCGAAGTCGTCTCGCCCTTCGGCGCGGGCGCCGGCGATGATGTCATCGATGTTAGCACCCTCGGGCAGCTGAGCGCCGATGATGCCGGAGTAGACGACGTCCATCGCTTTGCCGAGCACCTTGGGCGCGATGACGGTGAGGACGACGGAGCCGACGACGAGGGCGACGACGTAGATCATGCCCTTCTTCTCGCTGGCCATGAGTCCGAACAGCCGTTTGACCGAGGGCCAGAAGTGCTTGGCCTTGCGCGGAGGTGTGCCTCCGCTCATCTCGAGCTCTTCACCGCTGGGGATGTATTCGTCTTCCGGTGCCACCACGGTCTCTGTTGAGGTGTCGTCGGCCATGTCAGTTCACCTCTTCCGTGGTCAGCTGCGATTCGATGATCTCGCGGTAGGTCGAGTTCGACTCGGCGAGTTCCTCATGCGTGCCGCGGCCGACGATCTTCCCGGCTTCGAGGACGATGATCTGATCGGCGTCGCGGATCGTCGACACGCGTTGGGCCACGACGATGACCGTGGCCTCCCCCGTCGATTCGTCGAGGGCTGCCCGCAGCCGTGCGTCGGTGGCGACGTCGAGGGCGGAGAACGAATCGTCGAAGACATAGATCTGCGGCTTCACCGTCAGGGCTCTGGCGATGCACAGCCGCTGACGCTGCCCGCCGGAATAGTTCGTGCCTCCCTGGGCCACGCGTTCCTCGAGGCGGTCCTCCTTCTCGGCAACGAAATCGTCGGCCTGAGCGATGCGCAGGGCCTCCCACAGCTCCTCGTCGCTGGCGTCGTCATTGCCGAATCGCAGGTTCGAGGCGATTGTTCCGGAGAACAGGTACGGCTTCTGCGGTACCAGACCGATCAGCTGAGCCAGCTGGTGCCGGTTGAAGTCGGTGACGGGGGTGCCGTCGATGAGGATCTCGCCTTCCTGCGGGTCGATGAGTCTGGGGATGAGGTTGACGATCGTCGACTTCCCGGCACCGGTCGATCCGATGATCGCGGTGGTCGTACCGGGCTGGGCGGTGAAGTTCAGTCCTTCGAGGACGGCCACCTCGGCGCCGGGGTATCCGAAGGTGACATTGCGGAATTCGAGCTCACCACGGCCGGGCATCTCCGTGACACCCGACGGAATCGCCATCGTGCTGCGGGTGTCGAGGATCTCGGCGATGCGTTCGGCGCAGACGACGGCCCGCGGAATCATCATCATCATGAACACGCCCATCATCACGGCCACGAGGATCTGCAGCAGGTACTGCAGGAACGCGGTCAGCGATCCCACTTCCATCTGTCCGGCGTCGACCCGGTGACCTCCGAACCACAGGACGGCGGCGGTGGCGAGGTGGAGGATCATCATGATGGCGGGGAACATGAGGACGAACAGGTTGCCGACCTTGACCGAGGTTTCGGTCAGGGCACGGTTGGCGTCGGCGTAGCGGTCGGTTTCGAAGGGTTCGCGGACGAAGGCGCGGATGACCCGGATGCCCGTGATCTGTTCGCGCAGGACGCCGTTGATGTCATCGACCTGATCCTGCATGCGGCGGAACAGCGGCATGAGGAGGTAGACGAGGATGGCGACGACGACGAAGAGGACGGGCACGGACACCCACACCAACCAGGACAGCCCCGCGTCTTCACGCAGCGCCATGATGATGCCGCCGATGCACATGATCGGTGTCGAGACCATGAAGTTCAGGGTCATGAGCACCAGCATCTGAACCTGCTGGACGTCATTGGTGTTGCGGGTGATGAGGGTAGCGGATCCGAACTTTCCGACTTCGAGCATCGACAGGTCGTCGACCTGCCGGTAGATGGCGCGGCGGAGGTCCCGGCCGACGCCCATTCCCGTCCGTGCGCCGAAGTAGATTGCGGTGATCGCGGTGATGACCTGGACGAGGCAGACGAGCAGCATCGTCATGCCCGTCGACCAGATGAAGTCCGTGTCGCCCTTGGCAACACCTTCGTCGATGATCCGAGCATTGAGGCTGGGCAGGTACAGCGCAGCAATGGTCGAGGCCAGCTGCAGGATGACGACCAGGATGATGAACGGCCAGTAGTTTCCGGCGTATTTCAGGGACAGGCGGAGTAGTGCCACGTTGAACGTCCTGAGTGATGAGTGACTGATGATTGAGTCGTGAGAGTTGCAAAGCGCAACAGACTAGCTTACATGGATTCTCCTCTCGGAGGTAGGCGTTCAGGCGACGGATCGGGCCGGTCCGTTGAGATCCCTACCTCACCATGAGGCACTGACACGACCATCGCACCGCGTGCCTCCTCGCTTCTCGAGCGCTCCCGCATACGCTTGACAGCATGAGCTCAACTCTGCAGGACCTGGTCAATCGCGCCGTTTTCTACTCAACTGAGGTGCAGACGCATTTCGGTGCGCTCATCGCCGACGCCGAATGGGAAGTCGACTTCAGCGCCGACCCGCACCTGACGTTCACGTCTGCCGACGGTGTCGTCCTGCGCGCCAGGCCGCATCTGGTCGGTTCGGAGTCGGATCGGGAGAAGACGTGGCTGTGGGGGTGGGAGAACGTCAACGACTTCCCCGACGCCGTCGTCGGCCTCTCCCACGAGGTGCGCAAGTTCGGCGCCGCTGAGGAGGTCAGCGAGCTCACGACCGCCGAACTCAACCTCGATGAGGAGCTCGCACTGCGTCTGACTCTGGCCTCGAAGGAGGCCACCGACAAATGGGCCCACTACCCTGCCGCTGCCGGCGCCGGAACCACGGTGTGGCTACTCGTCGATGCCGCCGAGATCGCACTGCCCGCCCCGCAGGTCAAGGTCTCGGTGCGTGCGCTCATGCAGGGGCTGACACAGACGACGGTGACCGATCACCGCGCGGCCATCGCATCGTACGTTGCCAAGCGCGGCATTCCGACGGCAGAGCTCCCCGATGGGGGCCTGCGGATGCTGTTCGCCGATGGATCCGCGGACCTGTCCTTCGACGATCAGCGCCGAATCTCCAACTGCGATCTGAATGCGCCCCTTGAGGGCGAGGCCGCTGAGCAGTTCGCCGCCGCTGCGGATTCCGCTGGCACCCCCGCCGAGGCGGCCGCCGCCTCCCGTACGCCGGGCCCGACTCCCGCTCCCGCCGCGGAAGAGACTGCCGCACCTTCGACGACGGCGCCGGTGGCCCCCACGCCGACTCAGGCAGAAGAGGCCCCCCGTACAGAGTCGGTGCCGGTCGAGGAGCCCGCTGCGGAGTCGTCCGCGGCCGCCGGAGCTCAGGCCGACGAGGTTGCCGAACCCGCGTCAGAAGGCACAGACACGTCGCAGGAGCGGAAGCGGCCGGAAGCCGAGCAGCCGCGAGGAGACAAGCCTGTCGAACCTGCCGAAGCGGAGACACCAGTCGAAGAAGAGTCTGCCGAGGAGACCAAGCCGAAGAAGAAGGGACTGTTCTCGAAGCTGTTCGGGCGCTGATGCTCAGCTGAGTTGCTTGGTCGCTGACAGATGACTTGGGGCCCCGCCGGTCGGCGGGGCCCCAAGCGATTCACCGGTCTTCAGCGATTGACAGGTGCCTCGGGAGCCCAGTGGAAGCCGCGGTCGAAGAGGAACCGTCGCTCCTCGTCGTTGTACAGTATCAACTCCGCGTCGTCAGTGTGCAGCGAGAACTCCTCTCCTCCGGTCTTCGAGTACCGGAGCTCGAGTTTGCCAGAGGAGTCGCGGATGGGCGTCTGAGCGCCTTTCCGCACCGGGTACAGCTCCACTGTGATCGTCTGGTCGTCGACGCTGTAGAGGCCGTCCTGGAAGTCTCCATCGGCTCATCCTGTTGTCCTTGCCGTATCCGATCTGACCGAAGGCGATCTGAGTGATGTCCTCAGTCGTATGATCAGTGCCCTCGATCGGAGCCGGCTTGCCTGACGCAGTGACGGCGTAGACACCCGAGAGCTCCTCCGGACTCCTAGGACGCCCCCAATCGAAACTGGTACCAGCGGCCAGACCGCTGCCGACCAGGATGATGACGGCGAGTATCGGCGAGACCCAGCGAGTGATCCGGACGAAGATCCGATTGCGCCAGATGTGCCCGCTGACCGCGGGTCCGGTGCTGCGACCGAGAGCGAATCTCACCACTCGAGGGACATTGGGGATGAGCAGTACGAGGCCGACAAGCGCCATCGCTCCGGAGAGTTGCTTCACGGCACGTCAAAGGTCAGATTGAGGAGGAATACGACGCTCATATCGACCGTCGCGGTGAGTGCCCCGATTGCTCCGAAGTCGGATTCCCCACCCTATTGCTACCTGACGGGGGTCCAGCAACCCAGTCCAGCAACCCCGCGCCAGGTAGCAGGACACCCCTCAGGTAGCACCAACACACCACCACCGGTGAATAGCAGAAAGGCCCCACCCAACACAGTTGGATGAGGCCTCCCCACTCAAAAAATATTGCGGCGGTCACTTACTCTCCCACAACCACCAAGTTGCAGTACCATCAGCGCGAATGGGCTTAGCTACCGGGATCGGAACGGTTAACCGGGCGTTTCCCCACCACTATCACCACCGCAAAACCAACAAACCACCACACCCAAACCCATGCTCGGGTGGTAGTGGTCCAAGAACCGCACAGCGAACGCGAACACCAAAAACTCATGCAACATGCACACCCTATGGGTGTGAACTCTTCACATCATCCTAGAAAAACAAACAAAACTGTTTTCGCACACACCAACCCCAAAAATTGGATGGTTGATGAGTGATCGGTGTATTAGTACCAGTCAACTCCACACCTTACAGTGCTTCCATACCCGGCCTATCAACCCCATCATCTATAGGACACCTCCCCCAACAAATGTTGGTCGGAAATCTCATCTCGGAGCAGGCTTCCCGCTTAGATGCTTTCAGCGGTTATCCATCCCGAACGTAGCCAACCAGCCATGCTCCTGGCGGAACAACTGGCACACCAGAGGTTCGTCCGTCCCGGTCCTCTCGTACTAAGGACAGACCTCCACAAATTTCCTACGCACGCAGCGGATAGGGACCGAACTGTCTCACGACGTTCTAAACCCAGCTCGCGTACCGCTTTAATGGGCGAACAGCCCAACCCTTGGGACCGACTCCAGCCCCAGGATGCGACGAGCCGACATCGAGGTGCCAAACCATGCCGTCGATATGGACTCTTGGGCAAGATCAGCCTGTTATCCCCGAGGTACCTTTTATCCGTTGAGCGACCACGCTTCCACAAGCCATGGCCGGGTCACTAGTCCCAGCTTTCGCTCCTGCTCGACACGTCCGTCTCACAGTCAAGCTCCCTTGTGCACTTACACTCGACACCTGATTGCCAACCAGGCTGAGGGAACCTTTGGGCGCCTCCGTTACTCTTTAGGAGGCAACCGCCCCAGTTAAACTACCCATCAGGCACTGTCCCTGAACCCGATCAGGGTCCGAAGTTCAGGAATCCACTATGGTCAGAGTGGTATTTCACCGATCGACTCCACCCCAACTAGCGTCAGGGTTTCCCAGTCTTCCACCTATCCTACACAAACCACACCGAATCCCAATACCAAACTATAGTGAAGGTCTCGGGGTCTTTCCGTCCTGCTGCGCGTAACGAGCATCTTTACTCGTAATGCAATTTCGCCGAGTTCGTGGTTGAGACAGCAGAGAAGTCGTTACGCCATTCGTGCAGGTCGGAACTTACCCGACAAGGAATTTCGCTACCTTAGGATGGTTATAGTTACCACCGCCGTTTACTGGGGCTTAAATTCTCCGCTTCACCCCAAAAAGGGGTTAACAGGTCCTCTTAACCTTCCAGCACCGGGCAGGCGTCAGTCCGTATACATCGACTTACATCTTCGCACGGACCTGTGTTTTTAATAAACAGTCGCTTCTCTCTGGCCTCTGCGACCACCACCAGCACATCCCCACGCATAGTGGGTTCACCGGGATGGTCCCCCTTCTCCCGAAGTTACGGGGGCATTTTGCCGAGTTCCTTAACCACGATTCTCTCGATCACCTTAGTATTCTCTACTCGACCACCTGTGTCGGTTATAGGGTACGGGCAACACACACCCTCACGTCGATGCTTTTCTCGGCAGCAGAGGATCACCAGATCACCCCACCAATGTGGGGCGCCCATCAGCTCTCACACACCTGTGGGGACGGATTTACCTACCCCCACGTGCTACAACCTTAGACCGTGACTACCATCGCACGGCCTGGCTACCTTTCTGCGTCACACCTCACGCTTACCGACTCCACACTCAGGTCCCCCCAGCATCCCCAACAACAAGTCCGAAGACTCATAGGAGGAGTTTGGGGGTTAGTTTCGTGTGTTTTGGTACTGTCGGTTGTGTGTCGGTACCAGAATATCAACTGGTTGTCCATCGACTACGCCTGTCGGCCTCGCCTTAGGTCCCGACTTACCCAGGGCGGATTAGCCTAGCCCTGGAACCCTTGGTCATCCGGTGGACGGGTTTCTCACCCGTCTTTCGCTACTCATGCCTGCATTCTCACTCGAATCGCCTCCACCACTCGTTCACACGGCAGCTTCACCAGCAACTCGACGCTCCCCTACCCAACACCACACCATTACGGCGTATGTGGTGCTGCCACAACTTCGGCGGTGTACTTAGCCCCGCTACATTATCGGCGCTCAATCACTTGACCAGTGAGCTATTACGCACTCTTTCAAGGATGGCTGCTTCTAAGCCAACCTCCTGGTTGTCTTCGCAACTGAACATCCTTTCCCACTGAGCACACGCTTAGGGGCCTTAGTTGATGGTCTGGGCTGTTTCCCTCTCGACAATGAAGCTTATCCCCCACTGTCTCACTGCCACGCTGAACCTTGACTGGCATTCGGAGTTTAGTTGACGTCAGTAACCCGGTAGGGCCCATCAGCCATCCAGTAGCTCTACCTCCAGCAAGAACCACGCAACGCTGCACCTAAATGCATTTCGGGGAGAACCAGCTATCACAGAGTTTGATTGGCCTTTCACCCCTAACCACAGGTCATCCCCTCCATTTTCAACTGAAGTGGGTGCGGGCCTCCACGCGCTCTTACACACGCTTCACCCTGCCCATGGCTAGATCACTCCGCTTCGGGTCTAGGACACGCGACTCAATCGCCCTGTTCGGACTCGCTTTCGCTACGGCTACCCCACACGGGTTAACCTCGCCACGCACCGCTAACTCGCAGGCTCATTCTTCAAAAGGCACGCCATCACAGCCATCAAGATGCTGCTCTGACGGATTGTAAGCACATGGTTTCAGGTACTCTTTCACTCCCCTCCCGGGGTACTTTTCACCATTCCCTCACGGTACTATCCGCTATCGGTCATCAGGAAGTATTTAGCCTTACCAGGTGGTCCTGGCAGATTCACACGAAATTCCACGAGTTCCGTGCTACTCGGGCAACGCACACACTGCAAGCTGCCGGCGTTTCGCCTACGGGACTCTCACCCACTCCGGTCCTGTTTCCCACCAGGTTCGACTACACCAACACGCTCACAGACCGGCCATGCTGACCAGACCATGCACACCCCACAACACCCTGCCAGCAAAACCAGCACGCTTGACACTGACAGGGTTTAGGCTCATCCGGTTTCGCTCGCCACTACTGCCGGAATCATTGTTATTTTCTCTTCCTGCGGGTACTGAGATGTTTCACTTCCCCGCGTTCCCCCCACATGCCCTATATATTCAGACACGGGTCACCACCCTCACGAGTGGCGGGGTTTCCCCATTCGGACACCCTCGGATCAACGCCTGTTTATCGGCTCCCCGAGGCTTATCGCAGATTTCCACGTCCTTCATCGGCTCCTGATGCCAAGGCATCCACCATGCGCTCTTACACACTCACCCCACCCCCACGAAGGGGCCGGTTCGTGTGCGCGAAAAATTGTTTCATTCACCTTTACTCGATGATGACAAGAAAAATCACATTACATAAACAACACAAAAAATTGTGTCATTTGATGCTCGCGTCCACTATACGATTCTCAAACCACTACCAAACACCCACCACCCACAACCACACCGTGGCTGCGAAATGACCGGGTTGGTCCTGTTGGTTGAAACCACACCCACACCTACGTGTGGGGTTTGTGATTCCAGGACCCAATAACGTGTTTGTCCTAGCCCATACAACAATCAACGTCGACACGGCAGTCACCGGACAACGCTGGAAGGTATGAGCGGAAGAAGTGATGTTCCACCCTTGAGCTCTCATGATGACCACATGCGGGTCATGCCATGAGGATCTTAATGTGTGCTCCTTAGAAAGGAGGTGATCCAGCCGCACCTTCCGGTACGGCTACCTTGTTACGACTTAGTCCCAATCACCAGTCCCACCTTAGACGGCCCCCTCCCCACAAAGGGGGTTAGGACACCGGCTTCGGGTGTTACCGACTTTCGTGACTTGACGGGCGGTGTGTACAAGGCCCGGGAACGTATTCACCGCAGCGTTGCTGATCTGCGATTACTAGCGACTCCGACTTCACGTAGTCGAATTGCAGACTACGATCCGAACTGAGACTGGCTTTAAGGGATTCGCTCACCCTCACGGGTTCGCCTCTCTCTGTACCAGCCATTGTAGCATGCGTGAAGCCCAAGACATAAAGGGCATGATGATTTGACGTCATCCCCACCTTCCTCCGAGTTGACCCCGGCAGTCTCCTATGAGTTCCCACCATCACGTGCTGGCAACATAGAACGAGGGTTGCGCTCGTTGCGGGACTTAACCCAACATCTCACGACACGAGCTGACGACAACCATGCACCACCTGTACACCAGCTCCAAAGAGAAGAACTGTTTCCAGAACGGTCTGATGTATGTCAAGCCTTGGTAAGGTTCTTCGCGTTGCATCGAATTAATCCGCATGCTCCGCCGCTTGTGCGGGCCCCCGTCAATTCCTTTGAGTTTTAGCCTTGCGACCGTACTCCCCAGGCGGGGCACTTAATGCGTTAGCTACGGCGCGGAGAACGTGGAATGTCCCCCACACCTAGTGCCCAACGTTTACGGCATGGACTACCAGGGTATCTAATCCTGTTCGCTCCCCATGCTTTCGCTCCTCAGTGTCAGTTACAGCCCAGAGTCCCGCCTTCGCCACCGGTGTTCCTCCTGATATCTGCGCATTTCACCGCTACACCAGGAATTCCAGACTCCCCTACTGCACTCTAGTCAGCCCGTACCCACTGCACGCGCAACGTTAAGCGTTGCGTTTCCACAGCAGACGTGACCAACCACCTACGAGCTCTTTACGCCCAATAATTCCGGACAACGCTCGTACCCTACGTATTACCGCGGCTGCTGGCACGTAGTTAGCCGGTACTTCTTCTGCAGGTACCGTCACTTTCGCTTCTTCCCTGCTGAAAGCGGTTTACAACCCGAAGGCCGTCATCCCGCACGCTGCGTCGCTGCATCAGGGTTTCCCCCATTGTGCAATATTCCCCACTGCTGCCTCCCGTAGGAGTCTGGGCCGTGTCTCAGTCCCAGTGTGGCCGGTCGCCCTCTCAGGCCGGCTACCCGTCGTCGCCTTGGTGGGCCCTTACCCCACCAACAAGCTGATAGGCCGCGAGCCCATCCCCGATCGAAAAACTTTCCACCGGAGAAGATGCCTTCTCCGGTCGTATCCGGTATTAGACCCAGTTTCCCAGGCTTATCCCGAAATCAGGGGCAGGTTACTCACGTGTTACTCACCCGTTCGCCACTCATCCACCAGGTGCAAGCACCCGGCTTCAGCGTTCGACTTGCATGTGTTAAGCACGCAGCCAGCGTTCGTCCTGAGCCAGGATCAAACTCTCCATAAAAAAATTATGTTACGAATCAATCCCAGCAAGACAGCCAACCCCTCACGGGGTGAGAAGGTTGACCAAAAAATATCCCGACCAAACACACCATCCACCCATGTGATGCGGGAGGTTCGGCGAAGAACCACCCACCAGGGTGAACCAGATGTTCGATCAGGTGATTGTCTCACCAGAAAAATATTGAATGTTCTGGCATCACAACTTGTTCAAACAAACACGCTATTGGATTCTCAAACCACAAACACACACCCATCACCACACCACACAAAAGAAAGCGTGTTCACTGGGGGTATCAGTTTCATTTCTGGTTGCCCACCCGGTGTTCTGAACTCTCGGATCAAACCGTGTTTGTCCTGGTCAGACCCGGTAGAAACTCTGTCTTAGCGACGTTGTTTCCGGCGGGGCAACGAGATATAACTCTAGACCACCCCATCCGCACCGTGCAAATCCAAAACCGACTTTCTCCACGTGACACCCACCACACAGCCTGCAGTGCTCAACGATACATCAGTCCTTGCACCAACCGAGCCCGAATGCCGCGCGATTCAGCTGCCCGGGCGGATAGCTTTGCGCAGGCGTGCGAGCTGTGCGTCGATGACGGCACCCATCTCGATGATCTCTGCCCGTCGGATCCCCCGTTCTACAGCCCGCGACCTCCACCCTTCGACTGCACTCACGACCTCGTTGAGCACAGACACAGCGGTCGGCTTCGTCAGATGGCAGAGAGAGGCGAACTCGAGCAGCGCTTCGGCTTCGGTCTCCGCTGACACGACGCCATTGACCGCGGTCTGCCGTTCGACCGCGGGTTCCGGTTCCGGGTTGATGTCGAAAGCCGGGCTCAGCTGCCATCCCGCGTCCGCCCGTACGAAGCCGTGGTTACGCAAATGATCATCCGTATTGTGAAATGCAACTGAGAATGCCGCTCGGCGAAACAGTTCCGCACAGTCGCTGCGCCAGCGCCGGCTGTGGTCTTCGATAGCTTCGACGATATCGAGATAGTCACCGGCTTCTCCGTCTCGACGCCCGGTCGCTGTCATCGCACTCATATATCCGATCCGACGGTCAGCCGTGCGATCGAACCTCTGCAGAAGAAGCACGGATCTCTCGTCGATGCTCAGCAATCGAGATTCAGAAGTCTCGATTCCGGCCCCACGGGCAAGTTCGAGCGCCAGGCTCTCCCACGCGATGACGTCTCGATCGTCGCCAGGTCGGGAGAACTTCGCAATTAGCAGTCGTCCCTCATCGTCCACCACAGACGCTTTGGGCCGCGCCCCTCCCAGAGACCCTGTCCCCGCGTCGAGAAGGCGCTTCACAGCCGTGCCCGACCCTTCTGCGGCACCATCGGCAGCCCGCTGCAGTTCGGGCAAGGACAGCAGCTTCGGTACACGGCTCGTCGGGCTGAGGAAGTCTTCGTCAGACCCACGACGAAATCGCAGAGCTCCCTGTCGAGTGCGATCGCTGACTCCGAGCAGAAAGTCGATGTCTGTCAGACGGCGGTCACGGACGACGCCGTCGGCGACCTGCCGCCGATGCTCCTTCGCAACGAGATTACGACCCCAGCGGTCAGGAGAACAGTCGGCAAATGCTCCCGGCAGACCGGGTACGCTGAACGGGACTGTCGACAGTGGGAGCTCTGGGTCGATGGAGTAAGCCCATCGAGCTCCCACGTACTCATCGGAGTATTTGAACGTCGTCGAGATCTGCCCCCGTGCGATGTGGAAATAAGCAGTACCGACGAAAACCGCCGCTCCGCCATGGTCCAATTCAACCCGGATCTGCTCACTCATCGACGAACCCTGTCTGGAAGCGTTTCAGCAGAACGCAGTCTGCCGACATCGGTGCTCAAAGGATCGAACGAGGCGGACACGTGGTCGAGCTGCCCCAGCGCCTGCATAACCGACATCACTGCGCCGATTGATACCCCTGCGTCACCACGTTCGACTTTCTGGAGCGTCGATCGTGAGATGCCGGCACGCTCCGCGACTTCGACAGCCTTGAGCGACTGAATTAGTCGCCACCGACGAATCGAGGATCCGATCTCGGTGAGGCGGCGATCCACTTGTCGAGTGACGCTCATTTGGGCTCCTTATGAGTGCAATAGGCACCATACAGTACATTAACGACTAGAATACGCGTCATTAGATCAACCGGCAATGCCGATTTCGGGCGGAGCGATGGCCAGCTGCCATCCGGATGGACGACACAAGATCTCTGCACGTCTGTGAGCACACCATTCTCAGTTGCCGGCGACGAGCCGGAGATTACACGAATGGCCTCGTCCGACCTGACTTTCACAACTAGTTGCTGATTTCGCGATTCTGTTCGTGTTTATGCTGGTCACGAGGTCGGCAATTGCGCTGGTGGGGCACTAATAAGCTGTCTACGATGGGGTTATGTCGCCTTTTCGCCTCCAAGTAAGTGCCCATGCTGGGCGTACGATAGCGGCGGCCCGTCACCGAGATAGTGACGGGCCGCTGCCGTGTCTGGCGATGTGTCAGGTACGGTCTAGCCGGCGAGAGTGCATCTTCGTCGGCCTGCCGATGTAGTTCCCTGAGATGGTGATGCACTGCATCCCCGGCTGGGCCTTGCAGTAGGGGCACTCAGCGTCGATCGCCGACGCATTCGCTGGCGACATTCTGCTCTTGCTCTGCTCGGTAACGAAGTGAGCCATTCCCAGCACGACGCTCGACATGGCGATGCCGTCTGTACCGAGGAAATGCACCAGATAGGTGGGCAGGCTGTACATCACGAATGCGTAGACAACCGAGCGAGACGCGATATTCAGCTGGGTGATGACTCGCGCAGAGAGCTCGGGGTAACGGTCCTGCCACCACGTGCTGAAGTCGGCCAGCCGGCTGAGGACAGCGTCGAGGATGGGATCATCGACCTCGGCGCTTTCCTCTGGGTCCGCTACCGTCTGAGCATCGCCGTGCTCTGGCTCCGCGGGCTCAGTGACGGCATGGACCTTGGCGAACAGCGACTCGATGGTGTCGTCGCTCAGCGAGGTCGCCATAGCGGCTCCGGTCTGCGCGATCGTCTGCGATATCGCGCTCAGGTTGGACCTCTGAGCCGCAGTGGTGATGCTCTGCCAGTCGACGCCACGGTAGGCTCCCTTCCACCACTCCTGCTGCTCGAGCCGCATGGACGTGAGCTGCGTGAAGGCAGAGGTGTTCATTATCGACCGAGTCCGGTCCAGCCATGCCAGAGTGTCGACCTTCGGATACATATCGGTGATCCACGACAGCGTGTCGACCTTCGGCATCAGGTGGTCGAACAAGCTGAAAGCGTTCACCTGCTGGAGAATCTTGGCGACGGTATCCACGGCGGAGGGCTGAGTCATCATGCCCAAGGCCGCCGGTGTCGGAATGGTGCTCTTGAACCACGCAGCGTTGTTCAACGCAGAGAAGTGGTTCACGGCTGAGTTACGAGTGATGTTTCTGATAATGCGTCCGATGGCATCGTTCGGGGAATCATCGTCGTCATCGGCAATGGGAGTCGTGGTCATGAGACCACTATGCCGTAGCTGACTGGTATATCAAGCATTCTGAGTGCACGGCTCTACTTCTGCTCCCGCTGTTGCTCGTAGTATCTCGCTAGTTCCCTGCCGGGCTCGTCGGAGGGACGACCAGACACCCCCGAGTGGGAGTACCGACCGGGCAGATCGGTGCCGCTGCTCGGTAGCATCACGGTCACGGTGTGCTTCCCGACCGTGATGTCCGCGATTCACTTTCGCTCCCGAGGTCACAGGGGAGGCCAAAGAAATCGCGGCTGAGCTATTACCCGACCGGCTTCCGGGGCACTAAAGCTGTGAAACTCAGGAGCCGGAGATTACACGAATGGCCTCGTCCGACTCCCAGTGGGAGTCGTACGAGGCCATCTACTACCTGACGGGGGTCCAGCAACCCCGCGCCAGGTAGCAGGACTGTGTTGTCTCAATAGGTTGCTGACAACCTGACTCAATACGTTGCTGACAGTATGTCTCAATACGTTGTTGACACACTTCGGGCCATGCCTGAAGCACTTTCAATAGCCCAACGCCGCGCGATCATCGACTTCGACCCCAACGCACCAGATTCACCATCGATCACCGAGTTCTGCGAACACAGCGTTACTCGAACGTCGTTTCTATGCGATCCGCAAACGGTACAAAACCGAGGGGTTACGGGCA
The DNA here is from genome assembly GCF_011617705.1 of Brevibacterium limosum. Taxonomy (NCBI): domain Bacteria; kingdom Bacillati; phylum Actinomycetota; class Actinomycetes; order Micrococcales; family Brevibacteriaceae; genus Brevibacterium; species Brevibacterium limosum. Next base: position 3,403,649 of record NZ_CP050154.1, read on the forward strand.
CTCCATGCCCGTTCATCGGCGCCGAAGAACACCGTGCGAATCTACGACCAAGAAACCACCGATCTCGTCTTGAAGATCCGTGCCGAACTCGAGTCCACCGGGTGGGATGCCGGACCGAAATCGATCTGGTACGAAGGCGTTCGATACGGCCGATTCACCGAACCCATCCCATCGGTGGCCACGATCGGACGGATCCTCTCCGACGCTGGACGGGTGAAGGCGAACCCGAAGAAGCGTCCCCGATCATCATTGATCCGATTCGTCCGTGCCAACGCCATGGAACTGTGGCAACTCGACGCTTTCGAATTCGAACTCACCGGCAGCACCACCAAGATCACGGTGTATCAGCTCCTCGACGATTCCACCCGCTTCGACGTCGGCACACAAGCCTTCCACGGAGTGGAAAACGGCAATCATGCGATCACGACGATCTCTGATGCCTTCGCCAACTACGGGGTGCCCCAAGAGATGCTGACCGATAACGGCAACGCCTTCAACGGCAACAGGCAGGGTTGGGTCGTGGCCACTCAGCTCTTCCTCGCCGACTATGGGTGCCGAGGAATCTCCGGCATGCCCGGACACCCACAAACCCAGGGAAAGAACGAACGCGGCCACCAAACACTGCTCAATGTCCTCAGGGCCCACCGACCCCGCAGCCTCGCTGAAGCACGGAAAGTGATCGCGATGTTCCGCGACCGCTACAACTATCGGCGACGGCATCAGTCACTGCCAGGAGACATGAATCCTCACCAAGCCTGGCAAGCAGCAATCCACACTCCTTCAGACGGCACACCGATCCCGCATGCTGAAGTCGAAGCGATCGCACGTGGGTACGCTCAACGGCGACGCGTCCTAGCCGCAATGAACCAACCACACGTCGATGACGAGAAATCGGCCGGTGAACCTCTCCCGACCGCAGCTGACTCAGTACAGACCGTGTCGTCATCGCTGAGGGCAATCCACAGATCTATTTCCATGCTGTCGGACTCGGAGTACCGAGAACATTGGCCGGAACTTATCAATCAGTCGTCACTGACGACTTCTACGCCCTGTTCGACACGACCACTGGCGAGGAAGTGGTGTACTTCCCTCTTCCGATCCGCACCGCGGAAACGCAGAGACGATATCCGCTGTGGAGAGTCGTCGGTGCCAGAATGCGTGGAGCTTCGAGCCTGTGGTTGAAGAAGCAGCGCGACTACATGCTCAAGCATTTCCCCAGCGAGGCTCCGGCTAATCGAATCGTTACGAAATGCCACTGACAACCCCACTCATTTGGTGTGAGCAACCTATGGAGTCAGGTCGTTCGCAACCTGGTGAGCGAGGTTGTCAGCAATGTGTTGAGTGAGGTTGTCAGCAAGGTCGCGAGTTTCCACACCAGGTAGCAGGACACCCCTCAGGTAGCACCAACACACCACCACCGGTGAATAGCAGAAAGGCCCCACCCAACACAGTTGGATGAGGCCTCCCCACTCAAAAAATATTGCGGCGGTCACTTACTCTCCCACAACCACCAAGTTGCAGTACCATCAGCGCGAATGGGCTTAGCTACCGGGATCGGAACGGTTAACCGGGCGTTTCCCCACCACTATCACCACCGCAAAACCAACAAACCACCACACCCAAACCCATGCTCGGGTGGTAGTGGTCCAAGAACCGCACAGCGAACGCGAACACCAAAAACTCATGCAACATGCACACCCTATGGGTGTGAACTCTTCACATCATCCTAGAAAAACAAACAAAACTGTTTTCGCACACACCAACCCCAAAAATTGGATGGTTGATGAGTGATCGGTGTATTAGTACCAGTCAACTCCACACCTTACAGTGCTTCCATACCCGGCCTATCAACCCCATCATCTATAGGACACCTCCCCCAACAAATGTTGGTCGGAAATCTCATCTCGGAGCAGGCTTCCCGCTTAGATGCTTTCAGCGGTTATCCATCCCGAACGTAGCCAACCAGCCATGCTCCTGGCGGAACAACTGGCACACCAGAGGTTCGTCCGTCCCGGTCCTCTCGTACTAAGGACAGACCTCCACAAATTTCCTACGCACGCAGCGGATAGGGACCGAACTGTCTCACGACGTTCTAAACCCAGCTCGCGTACCGCTTTAATGGGCGAACAGCCCAACCCTTGGGACCGACTCCAGCCCCAGGATGCGACGAGCCGACATCGAGGTGCCAAACCATGCCGTCGATATGGACTCTTGGGCAAGATCAGCCTGTTATCCCCGAGGTACCTTTTATCCGTTGAGCGACCACGCTTCCACAAGCCATGGCCGGGTCACTAGTCCCAGCTTTCGCTCCTGCTCGACACGTCCGTCTCACAGTCAAGCTCCCTTGTGCACTTACACTCGACACCTGATTGCCAACCAGGCTGAGGGAACCTTTGGGCGCCTCCGTTACTCTTTAGGAGGCAACCGCCCCAGTTAAACTACCCATCAGGCACTGTCCCTGAACCCGATCAGGGTCCGAAGTTCAGGAATCCACTATGGTCAGAGTGGTATTTCACCGATCGACTCCACCTCAACTAGCGTCGAGGCTTCCCAGTCTTCCACCTATCCTACACAAACCACACCGAATCCCAATACCAAACTATAGTGAAGGTCTCGGGGTCTTTCCGTCCTGCTGCGCGTAACGAGCATCTTTACTCGTAATGCAATTTCGCCGAGTTCGTGGTTGAGACAGCAGAGAAGTCGTTACGCCATTCGTGCAGGTCGGAACTTACCCGACAAGGAATTTCGCTACCTTAGGATGGTTATAGTTACCACCGCCGTTTACTGGGGCTTAAATTCTCCGCTTCACCCCAAAAAGGGGTTAACAGGTCCTCTTAACCTTCCAGCACCGGGCAGGCGTCAGTCCGTATACATCGACTTACATCTTCGCACGGACCTGTGTTTTTAATAAACAGTCGCTTCTCTCTGGCCTCTGCGACCACCACCAGCACATCCCCACGCATAGTGGGTTCACCGGGATGGTCCCCCTTCTCCCGAAGTTACGGGGGCATTTTGCCGAGTTCCTTAACCACGATTCTCTCGATCACCTTAGTATTCTCTACTCGACCACCTGTGTCGGTTATAGGGTACGGGCAACACACACCCTCACGTCGATGCTTTTCTCGGCAGCAGAGGATCACCAGATCACCCCACCAATGTGGGGCGCCCATCAGCTCTCACACACCTGTGGGGACGGATTTACCTACCCCCACGTGCTACAACCTTAGACCGTGACTACCATCGCACGGCCTGGCTACCTTTCTGCGTCACACCTCACGCTTACCGACTCCACACTCAGGTCCCCCCAGCATCCCCAACAACAAGTCCGAAGACTCATAGGAGGAGTTTGGGGGTTAGTTTCGTGTGTTTTGGTACTGTCGGTTGTGTGTCGGTACCAGAATATCAACTGGTTGTCCATCGACTACGCCTGTCGGCCTCGCCTTAGGTCCCGACTTACCCAGGGCGGATTAGCCTAGCCCTGGAACCCTTGGTCATCCGGTGGACGGGTTTCTCACCCGTCTTTCGCTACTCATGCCTGCATTCTCACTCGAATCGCCTCCACCACTCGTTCACACGGCAGCTTCACCAGCAACTCGACGCTCCCCTACCCAACACCACACCATTACGGCGTATGTGGTGCTGCCACAACTTCGGCGGTGTACTTAGCCCCGCTACATTATCGGCGCTCAATCACTTGACCAGTGAGCTATTACGCACTCTTTCAAGGATGGCTGCTTCTAAGCCAACCTCCTGGTTGTCTTCGCAACTGAACATCCTTTCCCACTGAGCACACGCTTAGGGGCCTTAGTTGATGGTCTGGGCTGTTTCCCTCTCGACAATGAAGCTTATCCCCCACTGTCTCACTGCCACGCTGAACCTTGACTGGCATTCGGAGTTTAGTTGACGTCAGTAACCCGGTAGGGCCCATCAGCCATCCAGTAGCTCTACCTCCAGCAAGAACCACGCAACGCTGCACCTAAATGCATTTCGGGGAGAACCAGCTATCACAGAGTTTGATTGGCCTTTCACCCCTAACCACAGGTCATCCCCTCCATTTTCAACTGAAGTGGGTGCGGGCCTCCACGCGCTCTTACACACGCTTCACCCTGCCCATGGCTAGATCACTCCGCTTCGGGTCTAGGACACGCGACTCAATCGCCCTGTTCGGACTCGCTTTCGCTACGGCTACCCCACACGGGTTAACCTCGCCACGCACCGCTAACTCGCAGGCTCATTCTTCAAAAGGCACGCCATCACAGCCATCAAGATGCTGCTCTGACGGATTGTAAGCACATGGTTTCAGGTACTCTTTCACTCCCCTCCCGGGGTACTTTTCACCATTCCCTCACGGTACTATCCGCTATCGGTCATCAGGAAGTATTTAGCCTTACCAGGTGGTCCTGGCAGATTCACACGAAATTCCACGAGTTCCGTGCTACTCGGGCAACGCACACACTGCAAGCTGCCGGCGTTTCGCCTACGGGACTCTCACCCACTCCGGTCCTGTTTCCCACCAGGTTCGACTACACCAACACGCTCACAGACCGGCCATGCTGGACCAGACCATGCACACCCCACAACACCCTGCCAGCAAAACCAGCACGCTTGACACTGACAGGGTTTAGGCTCATCCGGTTTCGCTCGCCACTACTGCCGGAATCATTGTTATTTTCTCTTCCTGCGGGTACTGAGATGTTTCACTTCCCCGCGTTCCCCCCACATGCCCTATATATTCAGACACGGGTCACCACCCTCACGAGTGGCGGGGTTTCCCCATTCGGACACCCTCGGATCAACGCCTGTTTATCGGCTCCCCGAGGCTTATCGCAGATTTCCACGTCCTTCATCGGCTCCTGATGCCAAGGCATCCACCATGCGCTCTTACACACTCACCCCACCCCCACGAAGGGGCCGGTTCGTGTGCGCGAAAAATTGTTTCATTCACCTTTACTCGATGATGACAAGAAAAATCACATTACATAAACAACACAAAAAATTGTGTCATTTGATGCTCGCGTCCACTATACGATTCTCAAACCACTACCAAACACCCACCACCCACAACCACACCGTGGCTGCGAAATGACCGGGTTGGTCCTGTTGGTTGAAACCACACCCACACCTACGTGTGGGGTTTGTGATTCCAGGACCCAATAACGTGTTTGTCCTAGCCCATACAACAATCAACGTCGACACGGCAGTCACCGGACAACGCTGGAAGGTATGAGCGGAAGAAGTGATGTTCCACCCTTGAGCTCTCATGATGACCACATGCGGGTCATGCCATGAGGATCTTAATGTGTGCTCCTTAGAAAGGAGGTGATCCAGCCGCACCTTCCGGTACGGCTACCTTGTTACGACTTAGTCCCAATCACCAGTCCCACCTTAGACGGCCCCCTCCCCCAAACGGGGGTTAGGACACCGGCTTCGGGTGTTACCGACTTTCGTGACTTGACGGGCGGTGTGTACAAGGCCCGGGAACGTATTCACCGCAGCGTTGCTGATCTGCGATTACTAGCGACTCCGACTTCACGTAGTCGAATTGCAGACTACGATCCGAACTGAGACTGGCTTTAAGGGATTCGCTCACCCTCACGGGTTCGCCTCTCTCTGTACCAGCCATTGTAGCATGCGTGAAGCCCAAGACATAAAGGGCATGATGATTTGACGTCATCCCCACCTTCCTCCGAGTTGACCCCGGCAGTCTCCTATGAGTTCCCACCATCACGTGCTGGCAACATAGAACGAGGGTTGCGCTCGTTGCGGGACTTAACCCAACATCTCACGACACGAGCTGACGACAACCATGCACCACCTGTACACCAGCTCCAAAGAGAAGAACTGTTTCCAGAACGGTCTGATGTATGTCAAGCCTTGGTAAGGTTCTTCGCGTTGCATCGAATTAATCCGCATGCTCCGCCGCTTGTGCGGGCCCCCGTCAATTCCTTTGAGTTTTAGCCTTGCGACCGTACTCCCCAGGCGGGGCACTTAATGCGTTAGCTACGGCGCGGAGAACGTGGAATGTCCCCCACACCTAGTGCCCAACGTTTACGGCATGGACTACCAGGGTATCTAATCCTGTTCGCTCCCCATGCTTTCGCTCCTCAGTGTCAGTTACAGCCCAGAGTCCCGCCTTCGCCACCGGTGTTCCTCCTGATATCTGCGCATTTCACCGCTACACCAGGAATTCCAGACTCCCCTACTGCACTCTAGTCAGCCCGTACCCACTGCACGCGCAACGTTAAGCGTTGCGTTTCCACAGCAGACGTGACCAACCACCTACGAGCTCTTTACGCCCAATAATTCCGGACAACGCTCGTACCCTACGTATTACCGCGGCTGCTGGCACGTAGTTAGCCGGTACTTCTTCTGCAGGTACCGTCACTTTCGCTTCTTCCCTGCTGAAAGCGGTTTACAACCCGAAGGCCGTCATCCCGCACGCTGCGTCGCTGCATCAGGGTTTCCCCCATTGTGCAATATTCCCCACTGCTGCCTCCCGTAGGAGTCTGGGCCGTGTCTCAGTCCCAGTGTGGCCGGTCGCCCTCTCAGGCCGGCTACCCGTCGTCGCCTTGGTGGGCCCTTACCCCACCAACAAGCTGATAGGCCGCGAGCCCATCCCCGATCGAAAAACTTTCCACCGGAGAAGATGCCTTCTCCGGTCGTATCCGGTATTAGACCCAGTTTCCCAGGCTTATCCCGAAATCAGGGGCAGGTTACTCACGTGTTACTCACCCGTTCGCCACTCATCCACCAGGTGCAAGCACCCGGCTTCAGCGTTCGACTTGCATGTGTTAAGCACGCAGCCAGCGTTCGTCCTGAGCCAGGATCAAACTCTCCATAAAAAAATTATGTTACGAATCAATCCCAGCAAGACAGCCAACCCCTCACGGGGTGAGAAGGTTGACCAAAAAATATCCCGACCAAACACACCATCCACCCATGTGATGCGGGAGGTTCGGCGAAGAACCACCCACCAGGGTGAACCAGATGTTCGATCAGGTGATTGTCTCACCAGAAAAATACAATGTTCTGGCATCACAACTTGTTCAAACAAACACGCTATTGGATTCTCAAACCACAAACACACACCCATCACCACACCACACAAAAGCAGCGTGTTCACTGGGGGTATCAGTTTCATTTCTGGTTGCCCACCCGGTGTTCTGAACTCTCGGATCAAACCGTGTTTGTCCTGGTCAGACCCGGTAGAAACTCTGTCTTAGCGACGTTGTTTCCGGCGGGGCAACGAGATATAACTCTAGACCACCCCATCCGCACCGTGCAAATCCAAAACCGACTTTCTCCACGTGACACCCACCACACGACCCACCGGGCCGTTTTCGCTTCCGGGACTGCGCCCGGTGTTAGCGTCCTTCTATGAACACGAAGCCCGATGATCAGTCATCTGCGTCTGTCTGTCCGTCCGGCTCACAGACCACACCAGTCAACGCAACAGCCGGGGCCAGAGCGACTGCAGACGCCCCACAATCCGGGAGTCCGATCGCGGTCATTGCCGGGGCTTCGGGATTCATCGGCGGAGAAGTTCTCACTGCATTGCGGTCCTGGGGGTACGAGACTCGGACGATCGGCCGCTCCCCTGCCCGTTCCACCGTCACATGGGATGACCCGGACGGCATCGCTGGGCTCGTCGATGGCTGCGACCTGCTCATCAACCTCGCCGGCCGCAGCGTCGGGTGTCGGTACAACGATGCGAATCGGCAGGAGATCTGGGACTCCCGCGTCCAGACGACTCGCACTCTCCATACGGCGGTGGCAGCCGCCTCGGCGCCGCCCCGTCTGTGGATCAACTCGAGCACGGCCACCATCTACCGCCACGCGATGGACCAGCCCCAGACTGAGGACGATGGCGACATCGGCGAGGGATTCTCGGTCGACATCGCGAAAGCCTGGGAGAAGGAGCTCTTCGCCGGATCTTTGCCGGCGACCAGACGAGTCGCGCTCCGGATGGCGATCGTGCTCGGTGACGGAGCGGCGTTGAACATGTTGGCCACCGCAGCCAGGTTCGGAGCCGGCGGAGCCCAGCATGAAGGGCGTTGGTTCCCGCACCGACGCTATCGCGGGATCGGCCCGGAGGCTTCAGGGCCGAGGGTCTGGCGGGGGCATCCCCCGACTCACGGGCGGCAGCGATTCAGCTGGGTTCATATCGAGGACGTGCTCCGCGCCATCCGTTTCATCGACGACCATGAGGAGCTCAGCGGCCCGATCAACATCTCGAACCCACAGGTCTCGGACAACCGCTCGCTCATGACAGCGCTGCGCAAAGCGGTCCGTATGCCCGTAGGGATCCCCGCCCCGCGGTGGCTGCTCGAGACCGGAATGATCGTCCTGCGTCAGGAGTCGGAACTCGTGCTCAAGAGCCGGTGGGTGCTGCCCGCACGGCTCGAGGCTGCCGGATTCGACTTCAAATGGACCGATGTCGAGGCCGCCGCCAAGCACCTGCTGCGCTGAGCTCGACGTCCGCTTCTCATCACCGGCTTGGTGAACCGGCCGACTCCTCGGGTGGACTATCAGCCGGCGGCCGCCTCGGCGGGGATTCCCTGTTCGACGCAGTCTGCACAGTAGGGCTGCCGACCCTTCCCCGTGCATTCGGTGCACCTCAGGTACTGCTTGCGGCAGTCGAGGTTCGCACAATTGACGAACTCCGGTGTCTTCTTCTCGCAGGACACACAGTGGCCGATCGACTCGACGTTGTCGCCGAACTCGACGTGCATGCGTTTGTCGAAGACGTAGAGAGAGCCGTCCCAGTAACCGGAGTTTCCGAAGGTCTCGCCGTAGCGGACGATTCCGCCGTCGAGCTGGTAGACCTCTTCGAACCCGCGGTTCTTCATAAGCACGGACAGGACCTCGCAGCGGATCCCGCCGGTGCAGTAGGTGACGACGGGTTTGTCCTTGAGGTCGTCGTACTTGCCGGATTCGATCTCGGCGATGAAGTCACGCGTGGTGTCCGTGTCGGGGACGATCGCGTCCCGGAACTTCCCGATCTGCGCTTCCATCGCATTGCGGCCGTCGAAGAAGACGACATCCTCGCCGCGTTCGTCGAGGAGTCTGTGCAGGGCTCCCGGTTTGAGGTGCTGGCCGCCGCCTCGGACTCCGTCTTCTGTCACGGTGATCTCGTCCGGTGTGCCGAAGGTGACCAGCTCCTTGCGCACCTTCACGCTCAGGCGCGGGAAGTCATCGCCCTGACCGTTCGACCATTTGATGTCCGCGCCCTTGAATGGCGCATAGGATTTCGTCGCCCGCACATACTGCTTCACGTCGAAGATGTCCCCGCCGACCGTGGCGTTGATGCCGTCCTCGGACACGATGATCCGCCCTTTGAGCCCAAGGCTCTCAGCCAGGGTGTGCTGCCACAGCTTGACCGCTTCGGGGTCGGACAGCGGGGTGAAGACATAGAACAGGACGATCTTGGGAGTTGCCATGACCCCCATTCTAATTGGGCTCGCCCAGTGCTCCCCTCGCCGAGGTGGCCGACCGTGGCCGTGTCAGTTCCCTGTCAGTCCGCCCCACCCCGTTCCCTGCCGGGCCGGGCCGCCCCGACCCGCGCCCGGGTGTCCGCGGGCCAGCCGTGGACGCACTTCGCCCGCGCAGTGGGGACACGGCTAAGATTGGGCGTGAGTGCCGTGTCGTATGAAAGGGCCCCTTAGAGGACATGTCGTCAAACCTCAGTTCTGCGGATTCCACGCAGGTCGATTCCGCGCAGGACAATGCGAAGCAGGTCAAGGAGACGGTCGAGTTCGCTGCGGCGAATCCCGATGTCGATCAGCCTTACGCCGATCTTGGCCTCAAGGCCGACGAATACGAGCAGATCAAGGAGATCCTCGGACGTCGCCCCACCTCGGCGGAGTTGGCCATGTACTCGGTCATGTGGTCCGAGCACTGCTCGTACAAGTCCTCGAAAGCCCACCTCTCGAAGTTCGGTGACAAAGTCACCGAGGACATGAAGAAGCACCTGCTCGTCGGCATCGGCGAGAACGCCGGCGTCGTCGACATCGGCGACGGCTGGGCCGTGACGTTCAAGGTCGAGAGCCACAACAGCCCCAGCTTCGTCGAACCCCACCAGGGTGCGGCCACGGGTGTCGGCGGAATCGTGCGCGACATCATTTCCATGGGCGCCCGCCCGGTGGCCGTTATGGATCAGCTGCGCTTCGGACGCATCGACCACCCGGACACTGCCCGCGTCCTCCACGGCGTCGTGGCAGGCATCAGCAACTACGGCAACTCCCTGGGTCTTCCCAACATCGGCGGCGAGACCGTCTTCGATCCCAGTTACCAGGGAAACCCCCTGGTCAACGCCCTGGCTGTCGGAGTCCTGCGGCATGAGGACATCCGCCTGGCCAATGCTTCGGGCAAGGGCAACAAGGTCGTCCTCTTCGGGGCCCGCACCGGTGGCGACGGCATCGGCGGCGCCTCGATCCTCGCATCCGAGTCCTTCGACGATTCGAAGCCCTCGAAGCGTCCTGCGGTGCAGGTCGGCGACCCCTTCGCCGAGAAGGTGCTCATCGAATGCTGCCTCGAACTCTTCCACGCCGGAGTCGTCGAAGGCATCCAGGACCTCGGTGCCGCGGGAATCTCCTGCGCCACCTCGGAGCTGGCCTCCAACGGCGACGGCGGAATGCACATCGCCCTCGACGACGTGCTGCTGCGCGATGAGACGCTGACCCCTGAGGAGATCCTCATGTCGGAGTCGCAGGAGCGCATGATGGCCGTCGTCCGCCCCGACCGACTCGAGGAGTTCCTCGCGATCGTCGGCAAGTGGGAGGTCGAGACCTCCGTGCTCGGCGAGGTCACCGACACCGGCCGACTCATCATCGAATGGCGCGGCGATGTCATCGTCGACGTGCCCCCGCGCTCGGTCGCCCACGATGGCCCCGTCTACAACCGCCCCATGAACGCACCTGCTTGGACCGCCGAGGTGGCTGCCGACACCGTCGAGGCTTCGGGCCTGGCAAAGCCCGAGTCCGATGACGAGCTGCGCTCGACGATGCTGCAGCTCGCCGCATCCCCGAACCTGGCCTCGAAGTCGTGGATCACCGCCCAGTACGACAAGTACGTTCAGGGCAATACCGCGCAGGCGTTCCCCGACGATGCCGGAGTCGTCCGCGTCGACGAGGAGACCGGACTGGGCGTGGCCATCGCCACCGACGCCAACGGTCGCTACACGTTCCTCGACCCGGCCCGCGGAGCTCAGCTGGCACTGGCCGAGGCCTACCGCAACGTCTCCACCTCCGGTGCCGTCCCGCGCGCTGTCACAGACTGCCTGAACTTCGGATCGCCCGAGGATCCAGCGATCATGTGGCAGTTCGCGCAGGCAGTCGAAGGCCTCGCTGACGCCTGCAAGGACATGGGCATTCCCGTCACCGGCGGCAACGTGTCCCTGTACAACCAGACCGGCGGAGTCGCCATCCACCCGACACCGGTCGTCGGTGTGCTCGGCGTCTTCGACGACGTCAACCGCGCCACCCCGAGCGGGTGGCAGGAGCCCGGCCAGACCATCTACCTGCTCGGCACCACCGAGGCTGAGCTCGACGGTTCGGCGTGGGCAGACGTCACGGCCGACCACCTCGGCGGGGTTCCTCCGCAGTACAAGCCGGCGGCGGAGAAGGAACTCAGCGAGATCCTCATCAACGCCTCGCGCGACGGCATGATCGATGCCGCGCACGACCTGTCCGAGGGGGGCCTGTCGCAGGCGCTCGTCGAGTCCTGCCTGCGGTTCGACACGGGTGCGCGCATCTGGCTCGACGAGGTGTGCGAGCGTGACGGCGTCGACGTGTTCACCGCACTGTTCTCCGAATCGACGGCACGTGCGATCGTGGCTGTGCCGCGGTCGGAAGAGGTCCGGTTCAAGGACATGTGCACGGCCCGCCGGTTCCCGTTCGTGCGCATCGGCATGACCGATGCCGGCGATCCGGAGCCGAGTCTCGACATCGTCGATCACTTCTCGATCGGCCTCGACGAACTGTGTGAGACCCACGAGGGCACCCTGCCGAACCAGTTCGGCGGAAGCGTTGCGGCGGTGACCGAAACCGCGGTCTGAGCGATTACCACCGACCACTGATGCCGGGACGGCCCCTCAGCCTCGACATGACCAGCTGCAATTGGTCTTCTCGAGGCTGAGGGGTCTTTTCGCTGTCGCCCTGTGCCAGGACGACCCGGTCGATGCGGAAGCTAGCAGGATGAGTCTGAAGCCTACTCCGGGTTCGCGCCCACGTTGCTGCGGCGCCATCGATCGCGCAGCGGTCCGACTATGCCCCAGACGAGCGCAGTGAAGAGGGCGACGATCGTCCAATAGATCAGCCAGAACGAATCCGACCAGCCCGCGATCGCCATTCCGACTGCCAGCAGGGCAATGGTGATCGCCGAGGCGGTCAGACACCGCAGCCAGTACGCGGAACTGGTCCGGTCCGGCACCGGCGCGTCCTCGACGGCGGTGGAGTGCTTCTTCGCGAAACGCCGGTCGACGCGGGCGATGGCCTCAGGTCCGAACACGATGGAGAAGCCGACGTAGAACGCGGCCATTCCGTGGCTGAAGTCCGACGCTGCTCCCCGGTGCAGATCGATGTACGTCAGGACGATGATGACGATGTCGATGATGGGAGTGGCAACGAGGAGAACCGTCGAGGCCGCGCGCCATCGCAGCAGGTACCTGGCGCACACTCCGGCAAGCAGGAAGATCCAGAACAGCGCTTCACCGGCGAGTATGAACAAACAGCATCGGGTTCCTCGCTCAATTACGTGGGTTTCTCGTGTCTCGCTCGTCCGAATCTAGTGATGAGGGTTCGACCACTGTTCGGGCCCCGGCCGCCACTGATTCGGATCGGGCTGGATTGTGTGACCCGATGGCGGATACGGCTGCGGCGCGTAGCCCTGCTGAGGGACGGGCCCCGGCCGGCTCGGCGGTGGTGCCGTTCCCCCGCTCACTCGACCGAGCAGATGACAGAGCCCGAGAACCCCGAAAGTGACGGCCAGCCACACAGCTTGCACGACTACTGTGACCATGAGTCCCCCGGCCAATTGAGCAGCCAGCATCTGATCGAACAGCGAGTTGACGACGTTCAGCACCACTGCGATGGCGACGGCGATGACGAGGATCCACCACCGGCGGTTGCGGGCGACGTTCCATCCGCAGAAGACTGCGGACAGATAGAACCCGCTCACGACGCCCTGGATGACCGTCATGGTCAGCATCGAATCAGTTGGTCCGGCTCCGCTCATACCCACGATCGCCGACATCAGCGGACTGAGGACCAGCAGGGCGAGGCAGCCGACCACGAAGATCGCAGCCCCGACTGACCTGCGCACCCACGTCGTGTTCTTCACCAGCAGGATGGCGATCGTGCCGAGGACAAGCCGCAGGCATCCGGCCACGATCGTTCCGACGCTGAATAGAACGATGGTGTCCTGTCCTCCGGTGAAGCTCATCGGGGCCAGCACCAGCGCCGGGAGCGCTCCGACGATGAGCGCTGCCCAGAACAGCGACCGCGCGAGCCATCCGGGATGCCGGGACACTGCCGTATGCGACATGACTGACGTACCCGGTGCGGTCTGCGTGCTGGATGGTGCCTGCATTCTCGATGGCACCGGAGGATGTGGTGGCGCCGGAGGGTAAGCGTACGGATCTGATCCGTGCGAATCTGCTGCGTGTGATGGCGGCTGATGCGGATTCGACCGGCGTTGTCCATCTTGGCCGTGCTGTCCAATGCTCATAGCCCCACCCTACGGTCCATCCGCGCTGGACACTCGAGGTCACGTGACCGTAGATGACACCGACCGCACATGCACGACTGCGAATGTGATTGCCTGAAGAAGAACGATGCGGCTTTCGCCGGCAACGGTCTCAGAAGCGCAGACGAACGACACGACGATCAAGGAAGAGGAGTCAGTCATGGCGACGATTCGCACATCCCATGCGGGATCCTTACCCCGCACACCCGAACTCATCGAGGCCAACAAGGTCAAGCAGGCGCAGAACACCGCCCGTCTGGCCGGTGAGTCCGTGTCGCAGGAGCAGGAGCAGGAATTCGACGAGTTGCTGACCGCCAGCGTCACCGACCTCGTCAAGCGTCAGAAGGATCTGGGCATTTCGCTGCCCAACGACGGCGAGTACGGTCACGCCATGGCCGCTGACTTCGACTACGGCGCTTGGTGGCACTATTCGTTCGCCCGCACCGGTGGGCTCGAACTCCACGACATCGACCTGTGGGAGATCCCTGCGAACCGCTCGACGCCGGGCAATATCGTGCTCACGAGCATGCCCGACCGCCGCGACCGCAACCTCTTCCCGAACGTCTACACGGACCCGAAGGCCGGCACCGACACCGGGACCCAGCCCCAGTTCCCGAAGGCGACGGGTCCGATCAGCTACATCGGTCAGGACCAGGTCAACCGCGATATTGCGAACCTCAAGGCCGGTCTGGCCGCCGCGGGCTACGACGAGCGCGCCGGCTACATCAATGCGCTCTCCCCCGGATCGGCATCGCGCATCGCCGACGAGCACTACTCGAGCGATGAGGAGTTCATCTGGGCATGGGCCGATGTGCTGCGGGAGGAATACCTCGCCATCACCGAGGCGGGGCTGACCGTCCAGATCGACGATCCCTCCCTGGCCGAGAACTTCGACCAGATCAATCCGGAACCGTCTTTCGATGACTACCGGGCGTTCATCCAGGTCCGCATCGACGCACTCAACCATGCGCTGCGGGGTATCGACCCGGCTCAGGTGCGTGTGCACACCTGTTGGGGTTCGTGGCACGGACCGCACGTCACCGACCTGCCGTTCATCGAGATCGTCGACCAGGTGCTGTCGATCAACGCCGCCGGCATCACCTTCGAAGCCGCGAACGTCAGGCATGAGCACGAATGGCGGATCTGGGAAGAGAAGAAACTGCCAGAGGGCAAGTACATCATTCCCGGAATCGTCTCCCACTCGACCAATGTCGTCGAGCACCCCGAGCTCGTCGCCGAACGCATCGGTCGGTTCGCTGGTCTCGTCGGCCCGGAGAACGTCGTGGCCTCCACCGACTGCGGCCTGGGCGGACGCGTCCACCCGGACATCGCCGTCGCGAAGCTGCAGTCTCTGACCGAAGGTGCCGAGATCGCCTCGAAGCGCTTCTGACCAACACCGTCAGAAACACCGGTCCCCTCCGCTCGGCATCCGCGCCGAGCGGAGGGGATCTCTGTATTACGCCCCTCCGCCGAGCTCCTCGTCGAAGCAATCTGCCAACGTCGGGTGGGCGAACTGGTAGCCGGTCTCTTCGAGCTTCTCCGGCACCACTCTCTGATCCGCCAGCGCAAGCTCCTTCGCCCCGTCGCGTCCGAGCATAAGCTCGGTGATGAAACCGGGCGTCGGGATCCAGGCGGGGCGACGCAGGTGGGCGGCGAGCGCCTCGGCGAATTCAGCCTGCGAAACGAGATCAGGGGCGACAGCGTTCACCGGTCCCCGCACATAGTCGTAGAGGACGGCGTGCACATACGCGCGCGCCACGTCGTCGAGGGAGATCCAAGCCAGGGCCTGCTCTCCGCTGCCCAGCCGACCCCCGGCGCCGGCGAGGAACAGCGGCGCCTGCAGTTTGAGCAGACCGCCCAGGGAGCTGAGCACGACTCCGGTACGGATCGACACCCGCCGGATCCCTGCGTCCTCGACACCGGCCGCCGCCTCTTCCCACTTCTGGCACAACTCGGCGAGGAATCCCTCGCCGGCCGGTCCGGTCTCGTCGACAGGTTCGTCGGCCTTGGCCCCGTAATAGCCGACCGCAGAGGCGCAGACGAAGACCGACGGGCGCTTCGCCTCGGGCAGACCGCGCATCGTTTCGACGAGCAGCCTCGTCGAGTCGATGCGGGAGGACCAGATCTCGTCCTTCGCATGCTTGGTGAACCGAGTGGCGATGGATCGCCCGCCGAGGTGGACCACCGCATCCGCCCACGCGAGGTCCCGTGGATTGAGGATTCCCAGATCCGGATTCCAATGCACCTCGTACGGGAACTTCGGGGTCTCGCGCACGAGGAGCCGGACGAAATGTCCGGCGGTGGAGAACAGGGCGGCCACCTGGCGTCCGATCATTCCGCTGCCGCCGGCGATGAGGATGTGTTTGCCCTTCTTCCGCGTCAGCAGGGGCGCGTTCGTGGATTCGAGGAAGTCGATGTCCATGAGCATCCGCTTGCGACGAGCGTCGAAGGTGGCCTCAAGGTAGCGGGTGAGGCCCCGATCGATGACGTCGAAGCCCTGGGGAGCCATGGAGAATTCGATGTGGTCGTCGATCTTCGTCCCGCCGGCGACCGACGTGAACTCGTGCGTGTGCTTCCATTGGCTCAGCGGTCCTTTCTTCAGCTCGTCGACGAAGGAGAACCGCGACGGGCCTTCCGAGTGCACGGAGCTGAATGGCCGTCGTACGAGCCCGTAGGTGCCGGGCACGCTCGTCTTCACCTGCGCCACCGAGCCCGGAGCGATCGGAGGATAGCTCTCTTCGACGATCTCCTGCGCCCAATGCGGTGAGAGACGTGTCAGCGCTCCTGGCTGAGCATGCCAGTCGTAGGTGGTCTCCGCGCCGAGCGGAACTTCAGATGTCGACTCAAAGATGGTCATAGCATCCCTCCTACCTCGAATGATGCCACCCGTTTCTGAGAATGTGACCCGCAACTCACCTAAGACCAGGTGAATTGTTCTCGCCGAGGCGGCTCACCCTCACAGCCGACCTGCTCCGGCCGTCCGGCGGGGCCCCGAAACCTGCTTCCGCGTGTTCGAAGTGTGGGCACAGTGATCTCGCCCACACTTCGAACACGCGGTTGTAGCGCGGTCAGTCGGCGGCGGGGATCTTGCCGAAGCGGAACGCCGACCAGAAGTCTCCGCGCACGTAGCCGTGCTTCGGTTCCGGGTCGAAGTCCCAGTGACGGGCCCGACCGACCTTGAGCGCATCGGCGACGAGCTGACGGCTGCGCTGCGAACCGAGCACATGCTCCTCGAGGTGCTCTAGATCGTAGCGGGATTCGAGCTCCCCGCGCATCTCCTTCAGCGTCTGGGCATAGGCCGGATCCTCGGCACGGTTGACCAGCTCATCGGGATCCGCCGCCAGGTCGAAGAGCAGCACCGGATCGCCCGGGCACACCGTGAGCTTGTGATCCCCGCGCACCAGTGTGACCTGCGGGCGGTAGGTGCCCTCGGCGAAGTATTCGATGACGACATCGCGATCCTCGGGTCCGAGCTCGCCGGCGGCTTCCCGCCGGGCGGATTCGAGCATCGAGATTCCGCTCAGCCCCTCGTCCGTCGCCGAGGCGGGCCCGGCGCCGGATTCCTCCGTTCCCTCGGCACCCCCGCGGGCGATCTCGAGCAGAGTCGGTGCGAGGTCGACGAGGCTGACGGGGTTCGCATACCGGCCCGGGGCGATCACCTCGGCGGGTGCGTTGATGATCAGCGGAACCCGGGAGGACTGCTCGTACGGGGACATCTTGAACCACAGCCCCTTCTCCCCCAGCATGTCCCCGTGGTCGCTGGTGACGACGATGACCGTGTTCTCTGCCAGGTCGAGTTCCTCGAGCCTGCGCCTGATCGCCCCGACGTGGTCGTCGATATAGTTCACCGCCGCATAGTAGGCCCGGCGGGCCCGCCGCACGTCGTCGTTTCCCGGTTCGCGTTCGTCGAGGCCGCACATGGTGCGCAGTCGGTGGCTGTGCGGGTCCACGGCCGGATCGGGGACCTCGGGGTGGGCCGGGTCCGGGATGGCCACCTCGGCGAACCGGTCCCAGTTGGCCTTCGGCGGCTCGTACGGGTCGTGGGGGTGGATGAACGAGGTGACCATGAGGAACGGCTGATCGGTTCCGGCGGCCTGGTTCGCGCGCTTGCGATCGTTGAGATGACGCAGGGTCCTGAAGATCACCTCGTCATCGAAGTCCTGCTGGACGTTCGCGGTCGCCGCACCGGCGGTGAACACCGGCTCGGCCTCGTGGTACCACTGCAGCTTCTGCTCCAGGGGACGGTCCCAGTCGGGCACCATATCGAGGTCGGCCGGGTACACGTCCGTGGTCAGGCGCTCTTCGAAACCGTGGTGCTGATCAGGTCCGATGAAGTGCATCCGCCCGATGAGCGCGGTGTGGTAGCCGAGCTTGCGCAGACGGTGGGCGAAGGTCGGCACCGAGGCCGCGAAGTCATCGCCGTTGTCCAAGCAGTCGATCTCCGAGGGCATCCGACCGGTCATCATCGACGCCCGCGACGGCGAGCACAGCGGAGTATTGCAGTACGCGCGGTCGAAGACGGCTCCGTCGGCGGCCAGAGCATCCATGTTCGGGGTCAGCGCGGCCGCATCACCGTAGGCGCCCAGGGCTTGGGCGGCCATCTGGTCAGCTTGGATGACGACGATGTTCGGGGTGGTCATGAGCGGTCCTCTCTGCGGTCGGATTCGGAGTCTGATTCCGGGGCGGATTCGGCCGCCGAGGCGGCCCCGGAGTCCCCGTCGGTCGTCGAGGCGGCGGCCGCCTCGGTGTCGGTGGATTCCTCGGTGTTCGTGGATTCCTCGGACGTCGCGGAATCCTCGATGTCGGAGGATTCGTCCTCGGGCATCCAACCGTCGGCCCATTCGCCGGTTTCGTAGTCGAAGCCGACGGGTTCGCCGTTCTCGTCCGTGCGCTGGTACCAGTCGGTGTAGTCCTCGTGCTCGGAATCGATTCCGCCGTTCGCGCCGTCACCGGGTTCGGTGGGCACGACCTGAAGGGCGAAATCGTCACCGTACGCATCGGCACCGGCGACCACGGCGTTGTCCACCGCGTTGAGCGCGTACTGACGACGCAGGGCGAGCGGGTCGGTGCGCAGCTCCTTGAACCAGGCGACGATGATGAAGAGCATGACGAGCGCGAACGGCACCGCTGTGACGATGACGAGCTGCTGGAGCCCCTCGAGTGCGCTGGCGTCGCCGAGGAGGAGCATCACCACGGCGATGCCCGACATCACCAGGCCCCAGAACACGACGACCCACTTCTTCGGCTCCTGATCACCACGACTGGCGAGCATGCCCATGACCACCGAGGCGGAATCCGCGGAGGTGATGAAGAAGATCGCCAGGACGATGATGGCGACGAACGGCAGCCATTCGACATAGGGCAGGTTGTCGATGAGGGTGAAGAACACCTCGGGGGCTTCCATGCTGTCGGTGAAGCCCGAGGCTCCGGAACGGTACATCCAGATGGAAGTTCCGCCCATGATCCCGTAGGCGACGAAGAGCAGCGTCGAGGGGATGAAGATCGTGCCGAGGATGAACTGGCGGATCGAGCGACCGCGGGAGATGCGGGCGATGAAGGTGCCGACGAACGGCGACCAGGAGATCCACCAGGCCCAGTAGTAGACGGTCCACAGGGACTGGAATTCCTGCGTCTCGGCACCCCAGGACAGGGACCGGCCCATCATGTCGAACATCGACCCGAGGTATTCCATGAACGCCGAGGGCAGCAGATTGAGCAGGTAGAGCGTGGGCCCGAGGAACAGCACGAGTGCGACGATGCCCACGGTCAGCACGATGTTGATCGACGACAGGTAGCGGATTCCTCGGGAGACGCCGGAGACGGCTGAGATGATGAAGCCGACGGTGAGGACGAGGATGATGATGACGAGCATGTTGTTCGTCATCGGTCCCGCATCGGCGACGATGCTGACACCGGTGCCGATCTGCATGGCCGCGATCCCCAGGGCCGCGGCCGTACCGAAGAGAGTGGCGACGATCGCGAAGATGTCGACGAGCTTTCCGGCAAAGCCCTCGGTCTGACGTTTGCCGAACAGGGTCTGGAAGATCGAGGACAGCAGCAGGGAGCGACCGCGACGGTAGGCGGCGTAGGCGATGGCACCGCCGACGAGGGCATACATCGCCCAGGCGTGGAAGCCCCAATGGAAGTAGGTCTGGGCCATCGCCCCGTGGAGCGCCTCGGTGGTCTCCGGGTCATTCGTCAGCGGCGGCGGTGAGATGAAGTAGGTCAGGGGTTCGGAGGGCCCGAAGAAGAGGACGCCGATGCCGATGCCCGCCGCGAAGAGCATGGCGACCCAGGAGAAGGTGGAGAACTCAGAGGTCTCCCCGTCCTTTCCCAAGGGGATCTTGCCGTAGGGAGAGAACGCGAGGATGAGGAGGGAGACGAGGATGATGATCGCGACGAGGTTGAACAGCCACCCGACGTTGAGGGTGGCCCAGTCATAGGCTGTCTGAGCGACAGCGGCGACGCTGGCGGGGCTGGAGATGCCCCAGATGACGAAGGCGACGGTGAGGCCGCCGGCGATGGCGAAGATGATCTTGTCCAGCGAGTACTTGCGCCGCTGTTCGTCGATGGCGATTCCGGGCACGAGGATCGGGTGGGTGTCGTGCGGGTAGTGGCCGTGTGTTTCTTCGAGGTCGGCCTTCACGGGGCCGCGCGGGCGGCGGTAGTCGAAATCGCCGAGCTTGCGGCCGGTCTCGCGGCTCACTCGCCCGGCTTCGGCACTCACGCGCTTCGCGTCGGCCTTGATTCTCTCTCGTGAGGCCGAGTGGGACCGCGTCCCACGGGCCTCCTGCTGTGCCGAGTCAGGACTGGGATCTGATTCGGTATCGGACTTCTTCTGAAGGTCGTCGGTCATACGCCAACTCTTTCCGGTAGAGGGGGTCAGTGATGAATAGCAGTGCCCAGCCACCGGTCGGCGCGGCATACGCGACGTCGCCCGCTGACACTCGTCGGTCAGCGGTCAGGTGTTCGTTGAAAGGAAATGAAAGGCGGCCGGGCCGGCAGTCTGCGTCAGCGGCTCAGGGCTCTCCGCCCCACCAGCCGACGGCTACGGGCTCCCATGAGTCATTGGCGAAACCGCAGCTCGGACGCTCCGCATTCGGGGTCGCAGTTCCACGGTCACGCGGAAGGACATCACCGATAGGAGGCACAGTTCTGGACGATAACAGCTTCCTCCCGGCTTCTCAATAAATTCTCAGCAACGAGCAGGCACGGCCGGTGCCAGATCTGCGGCCCGCCGATTCGCCACAGCCGGGTCAGCCGGGCCAGGTCAGTCGACTCGCCACAGCCGGGTCAGCCGGGCCGGTTCAGCCGAGTTCGACGAACATGACGCCGACGGTGATGAAGCCGATGCCGATGAGCGCCTTGCGCGTCAGCGGATCGTTCCAGATCACGCGGGAGAGCAGGCACACCAGCGCGACCCCGCAGGCCGCCCAGAGCCCGTAGGCGACGCCGAGCGGCATTCCCTCGGCGAGGGTGCGGCCGAGGAAGACGAAGGCCGCGGTGTAGCTGACGGCCACGGGGATGAACCAGATCTTGCGCTGCAGTCCGGCGCTCGCGCGCAGACACAGAGTGCCCGCGACCTCGCTGAGGATCGACAGTGCCAACCACATCCAGCTCATTCGGGCACCTCCGCATCGACGGTCTCGGATTCCTCGGGGGTGCCGGATTCGACGAGGACGACGCCGATGATGATGAGGGCGATGCCGATCACGGCACCGACGCTCAAGAGCTCACCGAAGAACACGACACCGAGCATGGCGACGAGGGCGACCCCGCTGGCCGACCACGTGGCGTAGACGGCACCGAGCGACATGCCGAGTCGTTGAGTCAGCCCGAGGATGAAGAAGGCTGTGGCGTAGAGGACGATGACCCCCGGGATCCACACGGGATCGGTGACCGAGGCGCGCAGCATCAGGGTGGCGGCCACCTCGGCGAGGATGGCTGCGACGAGGAGCAGAAGACGTTTCGAATTCATGCGGTCACCTCCGTTTCGGGGGCGTCGGACGTTCTTTCAGCGGCATCGATGAGGGCAAGGGCATGCTTGCTGACGGCCGCGAGATCATCGGAGGGAAACACTCCGGTGGCTTCGGACATCCATGCGCCATCGGCGCAGAACCGAGCCGCGGTCAGCAGCGATACCGCACGATCGTCGAGTCCTGTGGTGTCGAACCACGGGCCGAGGTGCTCACTCCATGCCCGAGAGAGCTTCGGGTGGTAGAGGGCATCGGAGAAGATCCAGTAGTCGGCGCGGGAGACCTCGGCGGTGGTGGCCACGGTGACATAGGCGCGGTGCCGCTCGAAGCTCGACAGTTCCGAACTCGAGCGCCCTGTGTGCGTGCGCAATCGCTTGGCCCAGTCCTCGGCGGCATGGCCGACGAGCCCGAGCATGAGCGCTTCCTTGGACGGGAAGTGATACAGCAGACCCGGCTTCGTCAGTCCCGCCTGCTGTGCGACCGACTCGAGCGAGATCGTCACGCCCTGCACCGAGTCATGCGACTCCGCCAGGTCCTTCGCCGCCCGCAGGATCCGCATCCGTCCATCATTTGCCATGCTCCTACTTTACCAACCGGTTGGTAAAGTACGCCAATTCGGAAGAGAGGGCGATCCGCACCACCTCGGTGCGAACCGCCCTCTCGTCCACGCGCCTCAACCGCGCGCCGGGCTCGGTTCAGTTGAGCAGTGCCCGGTCGCCCAGTGTCGCTCCCTTGAGTTTCGAGAATTCGCCGAGCAGGGTCTCGACGGTCAGGTCCTTCTTCTCCTCGGCCGAAGCCTGATAGATGATCCGCCCCTCGTGCATCATGATCAGCCGGTTGCCCAGCGCAATCGCCTGCTCCATGTTGTGGGTGACCATGAGCGTGGTCAGCCCGTCGGCCTCGACGATCTTCTTCGTCAGCGCCGACACCAGGGCCGCACGCTGCGGGTCGAGTGCCGCTGTGTGCTCATCGAGCAGCAGGATCCGCGGCTGAGTGAATCCAGCCATGAGCAGGCTCAGCGCCTGGCGCTGACCGCCGGAGAGCAGCCCGACCTTCGTCTTCAGCCGGTTCTCCAGGCCGAGTTCGAGTGTGGCCAGTTCGTCCTTGAAGTGTTCGCGTCGCTCCGAGGTCGTCCCCCGACCCAGCCCGCGCGGTTGTCCGCGTTTGAGCGCAAGCGAGAGGTTCTGCTCGATCGTCAGATCCGGAGCGGTGCCGGCCATCGGATCCTGGAAGACTCGGCCCAGATATCTCGCCCGCTTGTACTCGGGCATCCGGGACACCTCGGCGCCGTCGATCGTGATCGAACCCGAATCGATGGGCAGACGACCGGAGATGGTGTTGAGCAGCGTCGATTTTCCCGCACCGTTGGAGCCGATGACGGTGACGAAGTCGGATTCGTCGAGTTCGAGCGAGAGCCCCTGCAGCGCCTTGCGTTCGTTGACGGTGCCGGCGAAGAAGGTCTTGGCGATGTTGTCGATCTTGAGCATGGTCTCAGATCTCCTTCCCGGCTCGTGCACCGGTCGCGCCGGCGGGGACGTCGGCGACCTCCGCCGGGTCCTTCATATCGGTCGTCCCCTGCGGCACCGAGGCGGCTGCGCGGTTTCCGCGGCCGCGCAGGGAGGGGATCCGTTTGAGGAAGCCCCACCTGGGCAGCAGCAGTGCGATGACGACGAGCAGCGCGGTGGTCAGCTTCATATCGTTCGTGTCGAGGCCCGCACGCAGGGCGAGGAAGATGATGAGTCGGTAGACGACCGACCCGAGGAGCGCCCCGAGGCTGGCCATGAAGATATTGCGGCTGCCGAAGACGGCCTGGCCGAGGATGACCGAGGCGAGTCCGACGAGGATGAGGCCGATGCCCATGCTGATATCGGAGAATCCCTGGTACTGGGCGACGAGTGCACCGCAGAGGGCGACGAATCCGTTCGACAGCGCCAGGGTGAGCATCGTCGAGTTGTCGGTGTTGACGCCGAGGCTGCGGATCATCTCTCTGTTGTTGCCGGTGGCCTGGATGGCCAGCCCGAGATCGGTGGTGAGGAACCAGTCGATGGCGAATTTGAGGATGAGGGCGAACGCGAGCAGGATCGCGATCGACACCCAGCTGCCCAGCAGCATGTTCTCGCGCAGCGGGGTGAACACGGTGTCTTCTCGCAGGAGCGGCAGGTTCGCCTTCCCCATGATCCGCAGGTTGATCGACCACAGGCCGATCATGGTGAGGATTCCTGCGAGCAGCCCGTCGATGCCGCCCTTCGTGTGGAGCAGACCGGTGATGTAGCCGGCGATGAGTCCGGCGCCGATCGCGGCGGCGGTGGCCAGGAAGGGGTTGACCCCGGCGATGATGAGGGAGGCTGCGGTGGCGCCGCCCGTGGTGAAGCTTCCGTCGACGGTGAGGTCGGGGAAGTTGAGGACCTTGAAGGTCAGATAGACCCCGAGCGCCATCGCGCCGTAGATGAGCCCGAGCTCCAATGCTCCGAACATGTGTTTCCGTTCATTTCTGGTGTGTGGTTCGAGGTGGCCCCGAGGCTGTCGACAGGACTGCCGACTGCCTCGGGGCCGGTGACGTCGGTGCGGTCGAGGAGTTCAGGACTCCGCGCACCGGATCACCGGGTGTGACGTGTGCCGATCACTCGATGACGTTGTCGGCTTCGTCGACGAGACTCTTCGGAATCTCGACGCCCTGCGCCTTCGCGGCCTTCGGGTTGACTACGAGCTCGAGGTTCGAGCTGGTCTCGACGGGCATATCGGCGGGCTTGCTTCCGTCGCGGAGGATCTTCAGAGCCATTTCGCCGGTCTGTTCGCCGAGCTTCGTGTAGTCGATGCCGCGGGTGATCGCCGCACCGGATTCGACCTGGCCGGCTTCGGATCCGACGAGCAGAGCCTTGTTCTTCTCCGCCGCCTGGACCATGGTCGACACCGCCGAGACGACGTTGTTGTCGGTGGGCACGTAGTAGGCGTCGACCTTGCCGAGCGAGTCCACGGCCTGTGCGAGTTCGCCCGAATTCGCGATCGTCGCTTCCTTGATCGTCACGTCGAGGTCCTTCGCGGCCTTCTTCGCGAGATCGACCTGCACCTGCGAGTTGACCTCACCTGAGCTGTAGACGATGCCGACGGTCTTCGCATCCGGCTTGACGTCTTTGACCAGCTTGAGCTGCTCCTCGACCGGGTTGAGGTCGGAGGTGCCGGTGACGTTGCCGCCGGGCGCATCGTCGGAGTCGACGAGTCCGGCTTCTTGGGCGTCGGTGACGGCGGTGAAGAGCACGGGCTTGTCGGTGATCGCCTGGGCTGCGGCCTGAGCGGCCGGGGTGGCGACGGCGAGCACGAGGTCGAGGTCGTCGTTGGCGAACTGCTGGGCGATCGAGGTCGCATTGGCCTGTTCGCCCTGTGCGTTCTGCACATCCCACTCCACCTCGACACCGGCGTCCTCGAAGGACTTCTTGAAGCCTTCGGTGGCGGCATCGAGCGCCGGGTGCTGCACGAGCTGTGAGACACCGATGGCGAACGAGTCCTCCTGGCCGCCGCCGTCACCGCCCTCGCCGCCGGAGCAGGCCGAAACCGCAAGAATCGAACCGACCGCCACAATCGCTGTGGCCAATTTCCTGAGACGCATTCTTCTCCCTTTCGGAATTTCGGTCCGCCGGTGCGGATCCGTCACGAATTCTGCATTCGACACCGACGCTCCCCGCGCGCAAGGAGATGACGGCAATGCAGATGAATGATGCGCCGCCTGGTCACAGACCTTTCTGCGACCATGACGCGCATCACGTCGAATGTGATGATATCCACTCTATGGCCCGGCACTGACGCCGGGTGCCGATTCCGGGTTTTGGAGACAATCGTCCCAGTATCGTTATCTGCGGCGACAGTCGTCCCCTCAGGCCTCTATTTCGGCATCCGATCGTCCCAGCACATCGAGGATCCACGCGTACTCGAAGGCGATCTCCTTCCATGCGTCGTAGCGTCCGGACGCCCCGCCGTGGCCGGCGACCATTTCGGTCCTGAGCAGGGCGTCGGCACCGACTTCGCGGAGTCGGGCGACCCATTTCGCGGGTTCGACGTAGAGGACTCGGGTGTCGTTGAGCGAGGTCACGGCCAAGATCCGCGGGTAGGCCGCCTCGGTGACGTTTTCGTACGGAGAGTACGAGCGCATGTACTCGTAGACCTCCGGATCGTGCAGCGGGTCGCCCCACTCCTCCCATTCGATGACCGTCAGCGGCAGCTCGGGCATGAGGATCGAGGTCAGCGCGTCGACGAAGGGCACTTCGGCGCTGATTCCGGCGAAGAGCTCGGGGGCCGTGTTCGCGATGGCGCCCATGAGCAGCCCGCCGGCCGAGCCGCCGCTGGCCACGAGCCGGTCCGGGCTCGTCCAGCCGGTGTCGATGAGGTGGCGGGCGACGTCGATGAAGTCGGTGAACGTGTTCTTCTTCGCCGTGGTCTTGCCCTGGTCGTACCAGTGTCGGCCCATTTCGCCGCCGCCACGCACATGGGCGATGGCGAAGACGACGCCGCGGTCGAGCAGAGACAGCCGTGAGACCGAGAAGTACGGATCCATGCTCGCTTCGTAGGAGCCGTACCCGTAGAGGAGCAGCGGTGCCGGCTCCCCTTTCGCCGAGGCGGCCGTGCCGTTCATCGCGTCACCGCCGTCGCCCGTTCCCTCCATCTCCGAGGCGGGGGTGTCGTCATCGCCGAACTGGTGGAGATCCTTGCGGCAGACGATCGAGATCGGGATATCCGTGCCGTCGTCGGCCTTCGCCCACAGCAGGGTTTCGGTGTAGTCGTCCAGGTCGACCGATCCGAGAACGGGCTGACGTTTGAGAACCGTGTCAGTGCCGTCTGCGACCCTGTGGGAATAGATCACGGCGGGTGTGGACATGGAGGTGAAGTGCAGTCGGATGCTCGCCTGTGCGAATTCGGGGTTGCTGCCCAGGTAAAGTGACCCGGTCTCTCGGCCGAAGGGCAGCTCCTGCAGCGGACCGAACGGAGAGGAGGCCTCGCACAGGCGGACGATGCCGACGCGCGCGAAGCCGCCGCGGCGGTAGCTGAGCACGATGAAGTCGGCGAAGGCGTCGACGTCTTCGATGCGCAGGTCGTCGATGCTCAGCTCATGACTTACGCCTGAATGCGCACCGGCGGCGATGATGTCGCGGCCGGCTGCGGTCGGTTCGGCGGCCGGGACGTCGACGAGTTCGAAATCGGCGCGGTTGCGGTTGTGGGTGATGAGGAACCGGTCCTCACCGCCGATGACCGCGTGCTCGACGTTGTACTCGACCCCGTCGACTCGGGGCCAGATCTCCTGCGGCTCGGCCTCGAGGTCGTCGGCGCTGAGGCTCCAATAGCCGGTCGTCGTCTTCGACCCGGTGACGACGAACATCATCCGGCCCGAACGAGAGAAGCCCGATCCGACGAAGAAGCGCTCATCGGGTTCATGGAAGATGCACACGTCGTCGCTGCTGTCGGTGCCGACGACGTGGCGCCACACCTTCTCCGGTCGCCAGGCGTCGTCGACGGTGGTGTAGAAGACGAACCGGCCGCTCGGGTCGAGGGAGGCTCCGGCGAAGGTGCCCTCGATCGTGTCGGCGAGGTCGTCTCCGGTGCCCAGGTCGCGCACGCGCAGTGTGTAGCGCTCGTCGCCTGTGGTGTCGACGCCGTAGAGGAGTCGGCTGCCGTCATCCGAGAGTGAGAAGGAGCCGAGGGAGAAGAATTCCTGGCCTGCGGCCGCGATGTTCGAGTCGAAGACGACCTCTTCGCCGGGCAGAGGCTCTTCGCCGACCTCCGGCGGGGTCCAGTCGTCTGGGTCCGAGATGGGGAGCCGGACGCTGATGCCGTAGTCGAGTCCTGCCTTGGTCCGGGAGAAATACCAATACCGCCCACGCCGGTTGGCCACGGACATATCGGTCTCTTTGATGCGCGTTCTGATCTCGGTGAATATCGATTCCTGCAGCCCTTCGAGGTGAGCGGTCTGCGCGTTCATCCAGGCGTTCTCCGCCTCGAGGTGGGCGATCACCTCGGGTGACTCCTTCTCACGCATCCACTCGTAGTCGTCGACGAAGGTATGACCGTGGTGCGTGCGCTCGAACGGAACCTTCTTCGCCACCGGTGCCGATGCCGGGGTCGCGGTCGTCGAGGCTGCGGGGTCTGCGCCGGAAGTTTCGCTCATGACGTCAGCCTAGCTGCCGGTCCGGAAACCCCGGCACCCGACCGATGTATCGCCGCCGACTCCGCGCTGAGCAGAATGCACTCAACGCGCTCAATGAGCAGAACGCGCAGAGTGAGCACAATCTCGCACTCGACACTCAGCAACCTCTAAGGTGAGTCTCACATCACACCTGCCTTCAAAGGAGAAGTCCGTGCCACAGGCGCCACCTCCCGAGGGTTCCGTGACGGAATCCTCCCATCCCTCCCGACGAACGTTCGGTCGCATCGCCTACGGGGCGATCGCCTTGGCGGCGATCGGAACGGCGACGACATACTCGGTCAGGGCCGCCTCGGCGAAGGGCGACCTGTCATCGAATCTCACGCTCATCGCTCCGGCAGGCGCCGGCGGCGGATGGGACGGATTCGCCCGCGAGACGCAGCAGGCAATGCGCGTCGACCGGCTCGCCAACAACGCCCAGGTCGTCAACATCCCGGGCGCCGGCGGCACCATCGGCCTCGGCAAATTCTCGACCATGCACGGTCAGGCGGACACGATCCTGGCCACCGGCACCGCCATGGTCGGCGGAATCGCGCTGAACAAGTCGCCGGTCGGCTTCGACAACACGACCCTGCTCGCCCGGGTCGCCGAAGACTACGATGTGCTCATCGCCGCCGCGGATTCCCCGCACAACACGATCGACGATGTCGTAGGTGCGTGGAAGAAGGATCCGAAGGGCTTCGTGTGGACGGGCGGTTCGGCCGGGTCGGTCGACCATCTCACCATCGCTCAGCTGGCATTGCTCGGCGGGATCTCCGCCTCCGACATCACCTATATCCCGAAGTCCGGCGGCGGCGAGGCGATCCAGACTCTGCTCTCGGGGACCACCGACTTCGCCTCCTGCGGCTTCAACGAGGTCTCCGACCAGATCGAGGCCGGACGCGTCAAAGCCATCGGGGTCGCCGCACCGAAGCGGATCAAGGGCTTCGACGATGTGCCCACCATGTCCGAACAGGGCTATGAGGTCACGCTGACGAACTGGCGCGGCTGGCTCGGTGCGCCGGACATCACCGGAGACGAATCCGCTCAGCTGCTCGAGGTGCTGACCAAGACCCGCGACAGTGCGGCGTGGAAAGACGCTCTCGATCGGAACAAGTGGACCGACGTGTGGCTGACCGGCGACGAATTCGCCGAGTTCGTCAAGGAGGACTCGTCACGGGTGGAGAAGCTGCTGAAGGAGTTGGGACTGTGAACGCACAGACGACGGAACGGACGGGCCACCTCGGTGCCGGAACCTGGTGGCAGGGGCGGTCGGGTCTCATCGTCCCCCTCATCATGGGGGCGTTCTCGACCTATCTGCTCGTGGGCATCCTCACCATGGAGGTGCCCGCGGATGCGGACAAACCCGGTCCGCAGTTCTTCCCGACGATCACCATGCTCGTCGGCTACGCGCTGACGATCCTGCTCGTCATCGCCTATATCCGCAATCCCGAACCCGTCGATGTCGACGAGGAGCTGCCGGCCGCGGCCGAGGAGGACAAGGCGTTCTCGACTCCGGTCACCTCGGCGGTGTCGGCCTCGCGCCTGTCCCCTCATGAGGAGGACGAGCCGGCAATCGACCGCCAGGCTCTCGCAGCGGCCCGAGCCGCCGATCAGAGGCACCGCACGCACAGCGACTTCGTGTCCCTGGCCTGGGGCGCCGGCGGATTCGCGGCCTTCGCTCTCATCCTCGAGTTCGCCGGGTGGATCATCGCCGCAGCCCTTCTGTTCTGGTGCGTGGCCCGGTCGATGGGCTCGAAGAAACCGCTGTTCGACCTCACCCTGGCGCTGACATTCTCATCCCTGGTCTACATCGCCTTCGCGGTGCTGCTGGGACTCAACCTTCCTTCGGGAATTCTGGGAGGTGGCTTCTGATATGGACGCCCTCATGTCCCTCTTCGAAGGGTTCACACACGCTCTGACGCCGATGAACCTGCTGTGGGTCCTCGTCGGCTGCTTCCTCGGCACCGCCGTCGGTGTGCTGCCGGGCCTGGGTTCGTCGATGGCCGTGGCTCTGCTGCTGCCGATGACCTTCGCGCTGGACCCCACGGGTGCGTTCATCATGTTCGCCGGCGTCTACTTCGGTGGACTCTTCGGCGACTCGACGATGGCCATCCTCATGAACACCCCGGGCCAGGCCTCTGCGATCGCCTCGACCTTCGAAGGCCACAAGATGGCCAAGGCCGGGCGGGCCCCGCAGGCTCTGGCCACGGCTGCGATCGGCGCGTTCATCGGCGGCTTCATCTCCTGCTTCCTCGTCGTATTCGTCGCCCCGGCGCTGGCGGACCTGTCGACGAGCTTCGGCCCGGCCGAGTTCTTCGCCCTCGCGCTCTTCGCCTTCGTCGCCACCTCCTCGGTGGTCGCCGATTCGGTGCTCAAGGGGCTCACGGCACTGGTGCTGGGCATCGGCTTCACAGTCATCGGCATCGACTCGGTCTCCGGTACGGAGCGTTTCACGCTCGGTGTCCCCGAGCTCTTCGACGGAGTCTCCCTGGTCACGGTGACCGTCGGTGTGCTCGCCCTCGGTGAGGTGTTCTTCATCGCCTCCCGCATCCGCCGTCAGACCAAGGACAACACGATCAACTCCTCGGGTCGGCCCTTCCTCTCCCGCAAGGAGGTCGGCGAGGCTGTGCCGGCATGGCTGCGCGGAACCGCGATCGGCCTGCCCTTCGGCGTCATCCCCGTCGGCGGTGCCGATGTGCCGACGTTCATGGCCTATGGCCTGGAGCGCAAGCTCGATTCCCGCCGGAAGGATCCGCAGTTCGGCAAGGGTGCGATCCGTGGTCTTGCCGCCCCCGAGGCGGCCGGATCGGCGACGACGGGCATCGCCATGGGTGCGCTGCTGGCTCTTGGTCTTCCGATCTCGGCGACCGCGGCGATCATGCTCGCCGCCTTCCGTCAGTACGGCATCCAGCCCGGACCGCTGCTCTTCGACCGCTCCCCCGAGCTCGTCTGGGGTCTGCTGGCGAGCTTCTTCATCGCGATGATCGTGCTGCTCATCATCAACCTGCCCTTCGCTCCCCTGTGGGCGAAGCTGCTGAAGATCCCGGACCCGTACCTCTACGGCGGCATCGCGGTGTTCTGCGGTCTGGGCATCTACGCGACGAGCGCCTCGACGTTCGAGCTGCTCATCCTCTTGGGCATCGGTGTCCTCAGCTTCGTGCTCAAACGCTACGGTGTGCCGCTGGCTCCGCTGATGATCGGCATGGTGCTCGGTCCCCTGGCCGAGTCGAACCTGCGCGATGCTCTGCTGGCCTCCGGCGGTGACGCATCGACGCTCGTGTCCTCGCCGATCACGATCGTCATCTATCTCGTGCTCATCGCCGCTCTGGTCTACACCGGCATCGGCCGAGTGCTGGCCCGTAGGCGGCAGAAGCAGACGAACCAGGAGATCCTCGCTTCGACGCGCTGATCTCCGGGGTTCGTTCAAGCCGAAGTGCGGTGCCCGACCGTCGTTCAAGGCCAAGCGCGGATATCGAGTCGTCTACGATTCGATATCCGCGCTTCGGCTTGAACGACGGCGTTTGGCGCGTTAGCCGGCCTCCGGACACCACGCCGGGACGCTTGATGGGCCGCTCAGCCGAACCTCGGTGCGGGGTCGCCTCCGGACTCGATGCGGTAGGTGAACGTCCCCGCGTACTCGTAGACGCGTCCGATGATCGGCGCATCGACGACGAGGTCGACTCGCTGCCGGTCAGTACTGTCGTCGAAGCGCTCGCTCAAGGCGATGACCGGGCACATCGCTTTCGGGACAACAACTCTCAGCCGACCGAGCCGGAGTCCGACCCGGCGGCTCTGCAGTCGCAGTCCCCAGTCGACCACATCGACGTCGAATTCGGCTTCGACGATGGGCGGCTTCCCGAGCACATCGACGACACCCCGAGATTCGCAGGCTCCTTCGCCGCCCATCTCCGCTGAACGCCGGCCGGGGACGAACGACACCGCATCAACCATCGACCATGCGCCCTTGTCGAAGTACAGCGTCCGCGTCGCGGTCTGTCTGCCGTCGTCCGTCCGATTCTCGATACGGAACGGCACCTCACGGTGCACGCCGGGCACGATCACTCGGCGCCGACGGGCCACGGCGAGGATCGGCGACAGCCACCGCCGTTCGGTGCCGAAGCGGTAGAAGACTCCCTCGCCGATGCCTACCGATCCGGCAGGGATCGCCGCGAAGTAGCGGCGGAGCACTGGGTGCAGCTCGCCGAGGCGGGACCCGAGCGCGCGCTCGTACGGGGATCGGATCTCTCGGCTCATGCCTGTGAGTGTAGGGCATCCTTTTCGGTCGCCTCGGTATTCGCATCGGACATGAGCCGGCCAGCCCCCTTGAGTCCGACGCTCGTGAGCACAGCGGCGATGAGGACGAGGACGACGGCCGCACCGGCTGCCCACTGCACGCCGAAGTCGAAGGCTGTCACAGCCGCCTCGGTGATCCGCTCCCCGGCCGATGCGGTCAGCCCGGACGCGTATTCGAGGGCGGAGCCGAGCGTATCGAACTGGGCTCTGTCCGCTTTGTCCCCGATCTCGGACTGCAGCGCGGATCCGTACATGAAGGTCGAGAGCCCACCGAGGACGGTCGTACCCATGACGGATCCGAATTCGTAGGCGGTTTCCGAGATCGCCGAGGCGGCTCCGGCCTTGTGAGCTGGGACCGCAGCGAGAATGAGGTCGTTCGTGATGACTTCGGCGGCGCCGAGTCCGATGCCGAGGATGAGGAAGGCCAGCAGCATTCCCACCACGGAGTGCTCGGGCGTGAAGGCGATGATGCCCATGCCGATCGCATTGAGCACGAGCGCGCAGGGAACGACGACGCGCGGTTCGAAGCGAGAGATGAGCGGCACCGCGAGATAGCCGGCCGCGACCGAGGTGATCAGCCCCGGAATGAGCACGAGGGCGGCATCGATCGGAGAGAGTCCGAGCACGAGCTGGAGCAGCTGCGTGCCGAAATAGAGGAATCCGGCCAGTCCCATGATGCTCAGCAGGTTCGACACCACCGCCGAGGTGAACACGGAGTTCGCGAACAGACGGACGTCGAGCATCGGGTTCGATGTGGCGAGCTGACGGAGGACGAAGCTGGTTCCGGCGACGATGGCCACTGACAGACTCAGCCAGAAGAGGATGTCGGCGCCCGATGCCAGGCTGTGTTTGATAGCGAAGACGAGCGGTGCCAGGGCAAGCATCGACAGGATGATGGAGAACGGGTCGAAACGGCCGGGGTTCGGGTCGCGCGATTCGGGCAGCAGGATCGCGGCCGCGGGGATGAAGAGCGCGATGAGCGGCAGGTTGATGAAGAAGACCGAGCTCCAGTGGAAGTGTTCGAGCAGAAAGCCGCCGAGGATCGGACCCAGCGCCGCACCGCCGGAGAACATCGCCGCCCAGGTGGCGATCGCGATGCGGCGGTCTTTGTCGTGGTCGAAGATGTTGCGGATGAGCGACAACGTCGAGGGCATGAGGGTGGCGCCGAAGATGCCCAGCAGGGCACGGGCGAGGATGAGCATCTCGGCGGTGGTGGAGAAGGCCGCGAGCAGTGAGGCCGCACCGAATCCGGCAGATCCGATGATGAGCAGCTTGCGTCGCCCGACCCGATCGCCGAGGCTGCCCATGGCCACCAGCAGACCGGCGAGCATGAGCGCGTAGATGTCGACGATCCACAGCAGCTGCGTGCCCGTCGGGTGCAGACCGGTGCTGATGGCCGGGATCGCGAAGCCGAGGACCGTGTTATCGATCGAGATCAGCAGCACGGGGACCATAAGCACCGCCAGTCCGGCCCATTCGCGCCGTCCGGCCCGCAGCTGTGGAGTCAGTGTCCTCGTCATAACCTCTACTGTACCGTCTAGACGGTACAGTTATAAAGGCGGATAGCGGTCTGGGTCCAAATGCTCAGCAATTGCGCAGGCTGCACCGCCGGTCAGACCTGCGTCCCCCTGATCGACTAGGCTCGTGAGCATGGCACGCAATCCGACCGCAACCAAGGAGAAGCTGCTCGACGCTTTCGATACGCTCCTCGACGAGCACGGCACAGCGGGAGCGACCCTGGACGCAGTGGCTGCGAAAGCGGGTGTCTCCAAGGGCGGCCTGCTCTACCACTTCGGCTCGAAGGCGGCACTCATTGAGGGAAGCCTGGAGCGCCTGAGCCGACTCGTGGCCGAGGACGTCGACGAGATGAAGGCCGCCGGCGAGCGCCTCCACTACTACTACCTCGAGACCTCGGCCGAGGTCGGCACTCCCCTGGACCGCAGTCTCATCGCAGCCGGCTGCCTCGCGCTGGAGAACGAGGAGGCCAAGGCCGCTCTGCGCAATACTCGGGAAGCCTGGTTCAACTTACTCAACGACCACCTCGGCGATGCCGATCTGGCGATGACGATTCAGCTCATCGGAGACGGCATGTACTTCAACCAGAACTTCGGTCTCTCGCAGGACGAAGCCCTCGACCACGTCAAACGAGTCTTGGAACGCCTGGGTCTCTAGAGCACCACTCCGCGCATCTCTCCTGACGGACGCCTGGCAGACGCACCAGGTGGGAGAAGTGGTCACGTTCTTCTGCGCAGAACGTGACCATTTCTCCCACCTATGAGCAGTAATTCACCGGCCAGCGTGAATTCACGCGGAAGATCAGCCTCACGCTGCGCCGACTCTTGAATCAGCTCAGGTGGTGCACCTCCTGCAGCCCATACACCGGAGTGTCGATTCCCTCGTGGCGGGCCTTGAGCTGAAGGGCCAGGTACAGCGAGTAGTGGCGAGCCTGGTGGAGGTTGCCGCCCATGAACCACAGGTTCTCCTGCTGGGTCGGCTTCCACATATTGCGCTGCTCGCCTTCCCACGGGCCTGGGTCCTTCGTCGTCTCCGACCCCAGTCCCCAGCATTTGCCGACCTTGTCCGCGGTCTCCTGATCGACGAGGTCAGCGACCCACCCGTTCATCGAACCGTAGCCGGTGGCGTAGACGACGAGGTCGGCCGGCAGCTCGGTGCCGTCATCAAGGACGACGGCATCCTCGGTGAGGTGGTCGACCTGACCCTTGGCCAGCTTCACTTTGCCGTCGGCGACGAGCTCGGCGGATCCGACGTCGATGTAGTAGCCCGAGCCCCGACGCAGATACTTGAGGAACAGACCGGACTCGTCATCGCCGAAGTCGAGATCGAATCCGGCCGCCTCCATGCGCTGATAGAAGTCCTTGTCCTCTTCCTTGATCTGGTCGTAGAGCGGGATCTGGAACTCGTGCATGATCCGATACGGCAGTGACGCGAAGATGAGATCCGCTTTCTCCGTCGTCACGCCATTGGCCAGCGCGCGTTCGGAGTACAGGTCCCCCATCGCGATCTCCACGAGCGAATCGCTCTTGACGATGTGCGTGCTCGAGCGCTGCACCATCGTGACGTCGGCGCCGTTCTCGTACAGAGCACCGCAGATGTCGAAGGCGGAGTTGTTGCTGCCGATGACGACGACTCTCTTGTCCGCATACGCGTCAGGACCCGGGTGCTGCGAGGAGTGCTGCTGCTCGCCCTTGAAGACGTCCGACCCCGGGAAGGTGGGAATGCTCGGCTTGCCCGACATCCCCGTGGCCATCACCAGATGGGTCGGGCGCAGAGTGACCTTCTCCCCGTCCCGTTCGACCTCGACCGTCCACCGACCCGCCGCTTCGTCATATTTCGCCGAGGTGGCTGCGGTCGATGACCAGTACGGAATCTCCATCACCTTCGTGTAGAACTCCAACCAGTCCGCGATCTTGTCCTTGGGCGCGAACACCGGCCAATTGTCCGGGAACTTCAGATACGGCAGATGGTCGTACCAGACCGGATCGTGCAGACACAGAGACTTGTACCGCGACCGCCACTGATCGCCCGGCCTCTCCCACCGATCGATGACCAGGGAGGGCACCCCGAGTTGGCGGAGGCGAGCACCGAGGGCGATCCCGCCCTGTCCGCCACCGACGACGAGGATGTAGGGGTCGGCGGTCTTGCCCCAGGCGGCGTCTTCCTCGGCGAGCTTCTCCGACCAGCTCTTCCGCTCGGGATCGACGCCGTGTTCGGCCCCTTTGACCCGGCGGGTGCCGCGCGGTTCCTCATGACCGGTGATCTCCTGCAGCGAGGTGAGCACGGTCCAGGCCTTGATGCCGTCTTCGTCGATGAGGCGGACGAGTCCCTTTCCCAGCCCCACCGAGGTGGTGAAGGTGAACCATGCTTCGGTCACTCCGTCCGCCGTTGACGCCGGATCGGTGAGTTCGAATTCGGCCGGTGAGACCCGGTCGAGATTGTGGGTGAGCAGGTCGGTGACCCCATCGGGGTTCTCCACCGTCTTGAGGTTCCAGGTGAAGGACACGAGGTCCCTCCAGTAGCTGTCCGTGGCGAACAGTCCGGCAGCGGCCGGGATGTCCCGGCGGCTCAGCGCCGATTCGAAGTCCTGGAGCCACCTCATTGCGATGTCGTCGGCAGTCAGCTGGGGACGGTCGATCGTCGTTGTCATTTCACTCCTCCTCATTGAGTTCAGTGATCCCAACCTAGGCCGGGCGCACGCGGCTCGGAAGAGTTGCATCGGATTGCATGGGCTCGCGCCGAGGCGGGATTCTCATGAACGCTTCGACCCCATGGTCAGGGGTTCGTTCCCGTCTTATACTCAAGGCATGCTTCAGCCGGATCTGGCGCATCTCGCCAGGGATCTGACACGCATTCACGATGCCGTGCTCACCGGGGCTTCGCCGCCGGTGCAACCGCGCGCGCTGGTCAAGCGCTCGTGGGATCGGATGCTGCGTTTGGGGCTGGACCCTGACGGTGCGAATGCTCGGTTCGTCGCCGATGAGGCCGAGCTGGAGACGCGTCGGAGGACGTCGAAGCTGCGACTGGTCGTCGAGGAGATGCAATCGGTGCTGCTGCGTGCCCCGGACGCGGCACCGTTCATCCTCGTCGTCACCGACGCCGATGGGGTCATTCTGTGGCGAGATGGTGCGGCTTCCGCCAAGCGCCAGGCCGATGAGCTCGGATTCGTCGAAGGAGCACATTGGTCCGAAACCACGGTCGGCACGAACGCCATCGGCACAGCCCTGACCGAGGAGGCACCCGTGCAGCTCTTCTCCGCTGAGCACTTCGAAGCCTCTCAGCATCCTTGGTACTGCAGTGCCGTGCCGGTGCACGACCCGCATGACGGAACCCTCTTAGGCGTCGTCGACATCAGCGGCCCGGCCCTGACTCTTCACCCCGCAGTGCAGTCTCTGGTGACGACGGCGGTGCGCCTGGCCGAGGCCCGGCTGATGATCGCGCAGCAGGAAGCCTTGAACACTCTGCGGGACCGGATGTCGGCGATGCTCGCCGGCTCCTCCGGTCCGGCACTCGTCGTCGACGATGCCGGGTGGGTGGCGTACCAGCAGGGAGTGCGCAGCCGGGACCGCATCGAGGTGCCCGCCGCCGACCGTTCGGTCCTCATCCCCGGTGCCGGTCTGTGCCTGCCGGAGAAGATCACCGGTGGGTGGCTGCTGCGCCCCACCGGTGACCGACGGGCGTCGGTGGCCCTGCGGATGAGGCAGGACCCACCCGTTCTCGACATCTGTTCCGGTGCCGAACCCCTCGTGGTTCCGCTCACGCCACGGCGGGCGCAGATCCTCGCGGCGGTCACTTCGGCGGGGGCGGCGGGGATCAGTGCCGCCGACCTCAGCCAGCGTCTCTACGGGGACGGCGACCATGTGGTCACCGTCCGCGCCGAGGTCTCGCGCCTGCGCCGATCGGTCGGAGCCCTGCTCGCCACCCGTCCCTACCGGTGGGCAGAAGGCGTCGACGCTCGGGTGGAGTGAGGCAGTGAGGCTCAGGCCTGGTGCGGGACGACGACGGCTCGGCCGGAGAGCTCCCCGGCCTGCAGCTTCCGATAGGCCTCGAGACCGTCGTCGAGGCTGTAGCGTTTGATTTCCGGCATGATCTGACCGGCCCGGTACATGTCCACGACCTCATAGAGGTCCTCGATCGTTCCCCAGTAGGTGTTCGTCAGCGTCGCTTCGTAGGGGGTGGTGAAGAACGACCACTCATATGCTCCCCCGGCAATGCCGACGACTGTGCAGCGGCCCATGCGAGCCATTGACTGGGCGGCGACTTTGACGGTCGAAGGTGCGCCGACGAAGTCGAACGCCGCATCGACGCCCTTGCCGCCGGTGATCTCACGGATTCGTTCAACCTGATCATCTCCCCCGCCCACGGTGATGGCCCCGGCTTCTTCGGCCTTCGCCATCGCCTCGGGTTTCATATCCGTGGCGATGATCGTCGCTCCGGTGAGGGCCTTCAAGATCTGCACGCCGATCTGGCCCAGTCCGCCGAGACCGATGACCAGCGCGTATCGTCCGCCTCCCGCAAGGTTGGGCAGCGAGTTCTTGATTGCGTGGTAGGGGGTCAGACCGGCGTCGGAGAGCGGTGCTGCGGCGACGGGGTCGGCATCGCCGAGGGGGACGAGATTCCGTGCGGGGACGGTGACGTATTCGGCCATCCCGCCGTCACGGCCCAGTCCGACGCCGAGGTAGGGGTTGGTCGCGGCGTTCTCACAGTAAGTGTCCTGCCCACGCGAGCACGCTCGGCAGCGACCGCAGCCGATCGGGCCGTAGACGAGGTAGGCATCGCCCTTCTTGAATCCCGATATTCCGGGGCCGAGATCTTCGACCCAGCCCGAATTCTCATGTCCGAGGACGAATGGCGGTGGCACTGCTCCGGGACTGCCTTCTTCGAATTCGCTGTAGACGGCAACGTCCGAGTGGCAGGCTCCTGCTCCGGCAACCTTGAGCAGAACTTCACCTGGTCCGGGTGTGGGCTTCTCGACGTCTTTGAGCGTGGGAAAGGTTTTGAAGTCTTCGAAGACGATCGCCTTCATGCTGCGAGCTCCTTTCGAATGGATCGGCGCGGTGATTACCGCTCCAAGGGCCACGTTAGGCTCGCGCCACAGATAATTGAACCCTTATATCACCTGGTGAAACCACGAATTCCACTGCCGGTTCGGACCCTGGCGGCACTTTCAGCGCACGATGAAGACGTCGACTTCGACACGGTCCGGGTACCGTCGACCCGAACCGATGAAGATCACTTCGTCGACCCAATCCCACTTTCCCGAGCCCACCAGGGAAGGCACACATCGGAAATACACGCGCTCCGGTGGGACTGCCTCACCGTCGGCGAGCGCGGCGGCGTCCTCGGCCGAGGCCGTGCGGATGCCGACGTTCTCGATCTCGATGTGCTCACCGTCGATGAGTTCGAACGCATACTTCGCGACCACCTCGGTGACGGTCTCCGAACGGATGGTCTGAAAGTCCGCACCGCCGGGCAGCACATGCCCCGAGATCTCCGGCCCGACGATCGATCCTCCGGAGATGGGTATCACTCGTTTCCGACCGGTCTTCATCTGGCCTATTTCGATCGGCTCCTCGATGAGCGCTGTGATGGTCGCGAAGAACTCGAGTGCCGGTGCGACGGCATCCTCACCGGCACGTGCCGTCTCATCTGTCACGTGTGATCCCCTTTTCATCCCTCAACTGGGCTGTATCGGTAGGCCGCTCAGTCAGACGCTGATTGCCAGGGTCGGCACAGCCCGAGAGCAACCTGCCCCTGATGCTAAAACACTCGCTGCGTCGTCTGCTCATCGTTCCAAGGCCCGCAAACCGGCGCACGAAACCGGCACTGTCAGTTCCCCGCCGGCAT
The DNA here is from genome assembly GCF_011617705.1 of Brevibacterium limosum. NCBI lineage: Bacteria > Bacillati > Actinomycetota > Actinomycetes > Micrococcales > Brevibacteriaceae > Brevibacterium > Brevibacterium limosum. The sequence goes on from NZ_CP050154.1 coordinate 3,443,192, forward strand.
CGAGCCACCATCGACAGCGGGTGCGCAACGTCCGCTCGGTGCTCGCCAAACCTCGGGCTCGAATGAGCTCTGCGGTCCGAGGATCCTCTCGGCGATCGATCACTGGCAGCACCCGGCCCCGTCCTACGCGGACGCGCCGCGGTAGCTGCCGATCGACCACAGCACGCCTTCGGGATCCTGGATGCTGAAGTCGAGCGAACCGTAGTCCTGTTCGGTCAGACCCATGACCTCGGTGGCACCGGCGGCGATCGCCCGCGCGTGGAGTTCGCGAACGTTCCCGGCCGCCAGATACACCGACCCCGAGGCGACTCCCGTCTTGGTCATGACACCGCCGTCATCACGAACGGACCCGAGCATCACTCCCCCGCCCTCGGGCCACGCCAGTTCGGCGTGGTCGACACGGTCGGGATCCTCGGCGTTCATGTACTCGGCGATGACTTCGAAGCCGAGCGCGTCCTGCAGGAAGGCGATCGCCGCTTTGGCATCGCGGTAGCGGAATGTGGGCCAGACGTTGCATGACTGAGCGTGTGCAGGTTCGGCGGACATGAGGACTCCTTCTCTCTGGGTGTTCTGGAATCTCCATCATCGAGGAGCGCTCCCCACCAGGTCTTGAACAAATGGGAACAATTCATCCCCTCGCCGAGGCGGCCCCAGCCGAATCAGTTCCCACCGTCTGCGTTCGAGCCACGTCGTCGGCGGCCAACCACCGACTCGGGCTGAGGCCGACGAACTCCCGGAAGTCCCGGTTGAGGTGCGCCTGATCGGCATTGCCGCAGTCCACCGCGATCTCCGCCAAGCTGCCTCGGCCGACCGGGATGAGACGCCGCGCTCGATCGAAGCGGACGATGCGTGCGGCATCCTTCGGGCCGATCCCGTACTCCGACCGGAACTGGCTGCCCAGATGGCGCCTGCTCCACCCGATGTCATCGGCGACGAGGGAGACGGGCAGACCGCCGCGGCTGCCGACGATCCGATGCCAGGCGGCGGCCACCTCGGTGCGGGGACGATTCGTGTCATCGATCGTGCTTATGAGCACCTCGTCGATGGCGGCGAAGCGGGCGGACCATTCGGTCTCGAGATTCACCCGCTCATGCAGTTCCGCGGCCAGCGGTCGGGAGAGCTGGGCGAGGTCGACACTGTGGTGGGCGAACTCTGCGGCGGGGACTCCGAAGAACGCGCGCGGAGCCGATGGGTTGAAGTTGATCTGGATTCCGGACATCGCGCCGGGGTGAGCGATGAGAGTCGAGCGCAGGTGGAGTCCGGCGAGCAGTACGTCGTAATGCTCGCGGCTGCCGGTGACCGCGTCGACCTGGCACAGTGGTTCGTCGATCGAGACGATGAACGTCAGCGTTCCCGATGGCAGCCCGAGATGCGTCCCCGCGGGGACGCCGGAGATGTCGTAGCCGGCATAATCGCCCACGAATGGACGTAGGCTCGGGTGCGGAGCGCGGGTGAGCGGGCCGGCGGGTGCCGCAGACATGCCCACAGTGTAAACCCGCGCCCTTGATACTGAGGTGCCGCCTTGCGGTGACGCCCCACAGTATTGAAATTTCAACCGTGCAGCAGCACCTCACGGCTGTCGGCTTCACGGGTGCGGACATGCTTGTCCTGGGCTGCGATTCCGCCGATGAGCAGCTGAGCTGCGAGCAGCACGAGGAGGGTGACGAGTGGCAGCGTCCACGAACCGGTCACCGTGTGCAACCAACCGAGACCGAAGGGCCCGAGGCCGGCAAAGAGGTATCCCATGCCCTGCGCCATCGTCGAGACGTGCCCGGTGTGATGCGCGTCCGGAGACCGCCACACGATGTAGGACAGTGACAGACTGATCGCCGCGCCCTGTCCGAGTCCCATAAGCGTCATCCATACAGACGCTCCTGCCACGGGAGCGATGAGGAGCCCGGCAATTCCGGAGCCGGTGAGTACCGAGGCCGCGGCTGCACCGATCCAGCGCGGTCGCATCCGCTGCGCCAGAGATGGCGTGAAGAGGCAGGTGAGGATCGCGGGGAGCGCGGAGTAGGACATCATCCAGCCGGCTTTCCCGGCAGCCATGCCGCCGTCTTGCAGAATCGCGGGGACCCAGGTCAATGCGGCATAGTAGCTCAGCGACTGCAGTCCCATGAAGCCGGTGACCGCCCAGGCGATGGGATCAGTGAGGATCGAGCGGAAAGGCGGCTCCCCGATCTCGCTCGGAGCAGCTGCGGCAGCGTCGTCGTCCGTGCCAGTGACCCTCCGTGGCTTCGGAAGATTCACTGGGCGGCGCAGCAATTGCGGAAGCCACAGCAGAACAGCCAGGACTGCCGGGGCCGCCCAGATTCCGAGTGCCCACCGCCACGATCCGTCAGAGCCGGACATGATCGGCACTGTCAGTCCTGAGGCGAGCGCGGCGCCGAGGAACAGCGACGTCGAGTACAGGCCCATCATCAAACCCGCACGATGAGAGAAGTCGCTTTTGATTGCGGCCGGCAGCAGTACGTTGCCGACCGCGATGGCCGCACCGACGAGTACCGTTCCGCCGTAGAGAGCGAGCAGGCTCGGCTGCAGCCGCAATGCGATGCCCGCGGCGAGGACGATCATGAGGATACCGAGCACCCGATGCATGCCGAACCGTCGTGTGAGCGCGGGCGTGAGGAACGCGAACGCCCCGAAGGAGAAGACTGGGATCGTCGTCAGGAAGCTGCCCTCTGTGGCGCTGAGACGAAGATCGTCGAGGATATCCCCGAGCACTGGCCCTACCGAGGCGACGCCGATGCGCAGGTTGAGACCGATGAGAATGAGACCTGCGCCGAGGACGAGCAGACTCATCCGACTCCGATTCTCCTGCACCGTCACTCGGTTCGGAGGTTCGCCGAGGGTATGGACCTCATCGGTGGATGAGAGGTCCTGGTCGAAGTTCTGGTCGAGTCTCTTCATTGCATCCTTGTCGTTCAGTTCGGTCCGTCGGTACTCCCCATTCAAGCGGGCCCCACCTCGGCGGAGAACCGTTAAACAGCCTCCGAATGGACAAATTCAGCCACAGATTTCTCAGCCCGGTGTCGCGAGGCAAGGCGTACCCCATCTCTGCTTGCAGGATCGTTCCGAGCCTCGCGGCGGTTGAACCTAGTACGAAAGCAGGTTGGGTCAGGCCACCTCCACCGGGGTCAACGTCACGTCATACCCCAACGCTCGAAGTCGATTGAGAGCATTTCTCTTCTCTCGGTCGGGGTTCATCCTGGAAAAGTAGTCCACGCCGAGATCGGTGTAGGTTTCACCGTCACTGAGCATGTGCCAGACCCTGTTGAGGATCGCGTGCTCCGTCGCGACGATCACTTTCAACTTGCCTCGACGAATAAGAATGCGTCGGTATCGGGCATCCAAATACCTCGCAACGCGAGGATCTGGCTCGTCGTTGCTGCCCACGTCGTGTTGTGCGTGGTGTAGGTGTCTCGTCGTTTGCCCGGAGCGCGGATCGCGACCTTCGCGTCCCGTTTGGAAATATCAATCCCCGCTGCACGTTGATGGATGACGTCCATGGCACTCCTCCTCGAGCGGACACTTTGCACTCATCGGTGCCTGCCGCGTAGAGGGTGGAATAAATATCAGGACTCTAGTACTCGTGCTCGTAGCAACAATCCACGGTTCCCGTGGAACCCTCCGCACCACGCTGGACTTCGAGCTCTCACGCACCAAGGCAGGACCGGTGTCGACGCGGCAGACACATCTTATGATCCACCTCTATGGTGGTCTGGCGCCAGTGTTTGGTGCGCGCGCACGTAGGCTTTCGATCACCACGCCGCGCAGCGGCGCTGGATCGCTAGACTGAGAGTTCGAAGAGAGGACACATATGTCGGGTTTGGTTGCGGCTCATGGCTCATTCGATCCGAAAGCCGGGCTGCGCATGCTGGAGAGGCTCACCCACCGTGGCCCCCATGGTCAGGACCACTGGCAGAGCGGCGACGCATGGCTGGGCAGCCGTTATCTGTCGATCGTCGACCCGCAATCCGGGGATCAACCATTGACCGGTGGTGCCGAGCGCAGCATCTGCTTGGTCGGCGACGGGATGATTCACAATCATCACCGCATTCGCGCCGAGGCGGGCCCTGACCGCTTCTACACCGATTCCGACCTCGAAGCAGCCATCGTGCTCTTCGAAGACCACGGTGCCGCTGCGTTCGAGCGGATGTGGGGACCGTTCGCTCTGGCCATCGCCGACGCGAACCGCGGATTCGCGGTCGGGCGCGATGTGCTGGGCCTCTCCCCGCTGTACTGGGTCCGTGACGGCGAGACAGCCATCTTCGCCTCAGAGATGAAAGCCTTCGACAAGCACCTGCGACCCCAAGTGGAACCTTTCCCTCCCGGCCATGTGTGGACGCCGGAGACGGGTCTCGAGGCCATTCGTGAGTTCCCCGGCGCCTCCCCCGTCCTCCTGCAGAGTCGCGCCCCGTACGAGGATCCGCCGGAGTGGGTCTTCGATGCCATCCGCGAGACGCTCGTCCGAGCCGTCGAACGGTCCCTTGACAGTCAGCAGCCGGTCGGTGTGCTGCTCTCCGGTGGCGTCGATTCCAGCATCCTCACCGCGATCGCCGCTCGCCGCAGTGCGGTTGCTGGCCGCAGACTCAAAACCTTCGCCGTCGGCCTGTCTGACAGCGGCGACCTGCGCGCCGCGCGGTCTGTCGCGGATTTCTGGGACACTGATCACCGCGAACTCGTCTATACCGCCGAAGATGCGATCGAAGTGGTGCCCGAGGTGATCGCCGGTCTGGAATCCTTCGACCCGACGCTCGTGCACTCGGCCGTGCCGAACTTCTTCGTCTCCAGATTGGCCGCACGACACGTCAAGATCGTCCTCGTCGGCGAGGGCGCCGATGAGCTCTTTGCCGGATACACCCACTACGGACGACACGAAGTGGGCGAGGAGCTGCACGCCGAACTGCTCCACACCCTCAAGGGAATGCACATCGGCGGACTGCAGCGAGTGGACCGGGTCGCCGGGGCGCTCGGCGTCGAACCCCGTCTTCCCTTCCTCGACCTCGACATGGTCGAACTGACCATGTCTCTGGCGCCGGAATGGAAGCTGGTCACCGACTCCCGGCCTGCCAAGTGGCTGCTGAGACGCGCCTTCGACGGGTGGCTGCCCGACGAGGTGTTGTGGCGACGCAAAGAGCAGTTCGGCGAAGGCACAGGAATGAACGATGTGCTCCGAGAGCATTTCGAAGCCACGATCACCGCACAGGAGTTCGCGGCCGAAGCCGATGTCCTCCAGCCTCCGCTGCGGACCTTCGAGGAGCTCGCCTACTATCGCATGTTCACCCGCTCGCTAAAGGGAGTAGACGCCGGTGTCACAGTCGGCAGGTTCGCTGACGCTTAGACCGCCTCCTGCCGAGGCCGCCGGAGGCTGAACGGGCCGAGTCCGAGCGGCACCACAGGAGAAATCCCCGGCTCGGCGCACAGCCGAGCCGGGGATCGTCCTTCAGCGGCAGAAGGCTTCAGCCTCCGATGAGGCCCTGGTCCTCGAGCCACTCCTCAGCCACGTCCTCAGGCATCTCACCGTCGGTGTCGACGCGGCCGTTGAGCTCCATTATCACCTCATTGGTCAGCTTCTTCGAGATCGGCTTCATGATCTCGGCGATCTCCGGGTACTCATCGAGTGTGTCCTGGCGCAGAGTCATGGCGCCCTGGTACTGAACGAAGAAATCCTTGTCGTCCTCGAGGACCGTCATGTCATTGGCTTTGATCCTGGCGTCGGTGGAGAAGACCTCCCCGAACTGGCACTTCTTCCCGACCTGCGGGTAGATGAGGTTGAGGTCGAGCTCCACGACATCGGAGAATTCGAACCCATAGGCCTCTTCCAGCCCGGGCAGTCCGTCATCGCGATTGACGAATTCGCTGGCGGCGCAGACTTTCCCCTGGTCCTCGTGGTCGGCGATGAACTTCGCGGCATCAGACATCGTCTTGAGGCCGTTGGACTCGGCGAAGTCGTTCTTGACCGCGATCCGGTATGTGTTCTCGAATGGCGCAGGGTCCAGCCAGGCGATGCCGTTGTCAGCATCGGCCTCGGAAACCGCTTTGAACAGGTCCTCCGGCACGTCTTCGGTGGTCTTGCCGAGGATGTTCACCCAGCCGGTTCCCGTGTAGTCCCAGTAGAAGTCGACTTCCTTGCTTTCGAGGGCCTCGCGCACGGTTGCGCTTCCGGAGATGCCGGTCTGGTCTTCGATGCTCGCGCCCGCATCTTCGAGTGCCTTCAAGGTGATCTGCGAAAGCACCACCGATTCAGTGAATTCCTTCGACCCTGCGGTCAGGTCGGCGCCGTCGAGCAGCCCTTCGTTGGGGCTCTCTCCCCCTCCTCCCCCACAGGCTGTGAGCAGCAGGATGGCTGCGGCTGCCGTGCCGATCATCGGTGTCAGCTTCGATTTCCTGGACATGATGTCTTCTCCTTCAGTTGGTCGAATCCGTGAGGCGGCTTCGCGATTCGAGGCCTTCGCGTCGCTCACAGTCCCTTGGGCCGCAGGAAGTCCTCCGCGATTCCGGCGATGTAGTCGATGAGCAGAGCGAGCACTGCGGTGAGAGCAGCACCGACGATCTGGACGAGAACGCGGTTGGTCGACAGACCGGCGACGATGATGTCGCCCAATCCGCCCGCGTTGATATAGGTCACCAGAGTGGCAGTGCCGACGTTGATGACCAGCGCTGTGCGCACACCGGCGAGGATGACCGGCACGGCCAGCGGAAGCTCAAGCCGATGCAGCACCTGCATCCGCGACAGCCCCATACCGCGTCCGGCCTCCAACACGTTCTCATCGACCTGTTCGAGACCGACCATGGTGTTGAGCAGGACGGGAATGATGGCGTAGAGGACGAGTCCGACGATGGCGGCCTGGAATCCCAAGAACAGGAAGGCCACGGCGAGCAGCACGAGGATCGCAATCGTGGGAACCGCCTGCAGAATGGTCAGCACGCCGATGATGAACGGACGGATCCGTCGCGTCAGAGGACGTGTGAGCAGCACTCCCAGCGGTACGGCGATGACGAGTGTGACGAGCGTCGACACTGCGGTGAGGACGATGTGCTCCTGCAGGGTCGTTGCGATCGAGTCGATGTTGAGGGATCGCTGCTCGATCGTGTCGAGCTCTCTGCTCTGCACGTAGAGGAAGAGCCCGAGGCAGACGAGGCCGAGGAACGCAGGAACCGTGAGGTAGCCCAGCCATGTGCGTCGATGCGCAGCAGAGGGGGTCTGGGTGACCACTCCCGCATCGGAGCGGTGCTCAGCAGAAGTCTGGCTCATGATGACGTCTCCGAGGTGCCGGTGCCCGGGGAGTCTGCCTGAGCGGATGCCGTCGACGCCGATGGTGCGGACGTGAACTCCGCGCGCGCCTCGGCGACGGCGGAGCTGCGCATCGTGCGGATCGACTCATTGACTTGGTCGATGTCGACCACACCCTGATAGCGTCCGTGCTCGTCGACGACGATCGTGACGGCGTAGCGGGCGGCGACCAGTTCGTTGAGCGCATCGGACAGGGTGGCCCTCGGTTCGATCACGGCCTGCGGCACCGAACCGATCTGGTCGAGCCGTCCTCCTCCGCCTCGGCGAAGATCATCAGCGGTGACCCAGCGTGCCGGCCGTCTTTCGCTGTCGAGCACCAGCACGGCGCTGTGGATCGACTCCGCCAGGAGCTCGTGGGCCCGTTCGTGTGAGTCCTCACTGGTCACCGTCGGCCAGCTGCCCAGTTCGATCTCGCTGACGCGCGAGAGGTTGAGCCTCTTCAGCGAGGCACCGGAACCGATGAAGTCCTTGACGAAGTCATTCGCCGGTGCGGTGAGGATCTGCTCGGGCCTATCGTACTGCGCGATGCGAGACCCCTCCTGCAGAATCGCGATCCGATCACCCATCTTGATCGCCTCGTCGATGTCGTGGGTGACGAATACGATCGTCTTGCGGACTTCGGACTGCAGGCGCAGGAACTCGTTCTGCAGACGGTCACGTGTGATCGGATCGATCGCTCCGAAGGGCTCATCCATGAGCATCACGGACGGGTCGGCTCCGAGAGCGCGGGCGACGCCGATGCGCTGCTGCTGTCCGCCGGAAAGCTGCTTGGGGAACCGATCGCGGTACTCGTCCGGGTCCATGTTGACCATCCGCAGCAGCTCGTCGACTCGGCTGCGCACCTGTTCGGCGCTCCAGCCGACCAGCTTGGGGACTGTGGCGATGTTCTGGCCGATCGTCTCGTGCGGGAACAGCCCCACCTGCTGGATGACGTAGCCGATGCGCCGCCGCAGTTCGTCGGCGTCGGCAGTGGTCACGTCCTGCCCGTTGAGGATGATGCGACCGGACGTCGGTTCGATGATCCGGTTGATCATCTTCATCGTCGTGGTCTTCCCGCAGCCGGAGGGGCCGACGAGGACGACGATCTCACCCTCGCGGATGTCCATCGTGAGTTCGTCGACGGCATTGGCCTTCTGGCCGGGGAAGCGCTTCGTCAGGCCTTCCAAACGGATCATGACATCGGGCTCGGCAGCGGAGCCGGGCTGAGCTGGATTCGTTGTCTGTGTCATCGGATACCTCGCGAAGTGGTGAGTCTCTGGACTGCGTAGAAGACGAGATCGAACAGAACCGCCAAGACCATCACGCCGACCGTGCCGGCGAGCACCAGGTTGACGGCGACGGGGGTGCCGACTCGTGCCAGGCCGGTGAAGATCAGCTCGCCATAGCCGGGGCCGTTGACGATCGCTCCGATGGCGGCGATTCCCAGCAGCACGAGGGTTGTCACGCGCACACCGGTGATGATGACCGGCCAGGCCAGCGGCAGTTCGACACGCATCAGTCGCTGCCTGCGGTTGAGGCCCATTCCCTTGGCGGATTCGATGATGGCCGGATCGACCTCACGGAGACCTGTGATGGTGTTGCGCACCACGGGCAGGAGCCCGTAGAGGACGAGCGCCAGCAGCACGGGCGGCCATCCCAGGCCGAGAGGACCCAGCAACAGGATGAAGAGCGCGAACGAGGGGATCGTGAGGAAGGAACCTGTCACGGCCAGCACGATCTCCCGGGCTCGTTCGTGCTGAAAGGTCAGCGCGCCGAGTGCGACGCCGAGGACGGTGGCGATGAGCACTGCCGCACCGACGACCGCTGCATGCGCCAGCCCGAGTTCGATCATGTCGTCGGCGCGTTTGCCGAGGAACTCCCCAAACCCCATAGGCTCCTACTCCTTCCGGCGACGTGAACTGCCTCCACGGTGAAGAGCAATATCCGTTCTATTGTAGTTCACCGAGTTTCCAGCTGAAGCGAAGTGAACTCACAGGCTTGTCGTCGACCCCATTTCGATGGGCATCGGAAAGAGTCAATAGTTGAGGCGGACTGCGGTCTCGCGCAGATAGCGGTCGACAAGCAGGTAGGCATCGCGAGTGAGTGCCCGCCACAGCTGCAGCCCCAGCTGCGGATCCTCCGCTTCGAGCTCGTCCAGCGACTCGGGTGTGAGGATCATAAGCTCGACAGAACCCACGGCCTTCTCTGTCGTCTCCTGCCGGTCATCGCTGCCCAATGCCAGTTCTCCGAAGGTCATTCCGGCACTGAGCGTGTTGAGTCGCACCCGCTCCCCGCCGGGGTCCGTGACGATGGTGTTCACCTGGCCGGAGACGATGAAGTGAACCCCGCCGAACCGCTGTCCCACGCGACGGATGATATCGCCGTCGTCATACTGCCGCGGCACCAGATAGGACAGCAGCTGGTCACGCTGCCGCAACGACAGCGGCGCCAGCACCGGGCTGTTCTCCACCAGGACTCGACCAGGCTCGCCGACGGCCGCTCCCGAAGCCGAAATCAGCTGATTCTCGCAGTACTCAACTGCGCCCCCGCGGCTGGTGAAGATCTGCACCGCCGGATCAGATGACAGCTCGGTATCGTCGAACAGTCCGCCTCTGTCGATGAGCACCAGCTGCCTGTCGGCCTCCTGCAGCCGATGAGAGACCTCTTCGAGCATCTGCGTGGCCAGCGCACCGACCTCGTTGACTTGCTGCATGTCGATGACGAGGAGTGAGACTTCGTCATCGGCTTCGCTGACGGCGCGGACGAGCGACTCTGTACCGGCGAAGGCCAGGTCTCCGCTGACTTCGATGATCCGACACCTCTCGTGGAGGTCTTCGAGCACTGCCGCCTGTTCCTCTGTGCGACGGATCCGCGAAGGCAGCTGAATGATCCCTGGACCCTGCCGCACGGTCGAATTGCCTCTGGTAGCCGAGCGCACGAAGTGCATCTCCATGTCGGCCGACAGCCTGCGACAGGTTTCCGCACCGCGCACACTGCTGCCGTGCTCGTCCAGCGGTGGTGAGTACACGGCCAGCCCTGCCTGGCCCGGCAGGACGGCGAGTGTGCCGCCGCCGACCCCGGATTTGGCCGGCATGCCGACACTGCTGACCCAGGAACCGGCATCGTCGTACATCCCTGAAGTCATCATCACCGACAGGATCCGCTCGACCTGCTCTATCTCGAGCACTGTCTCTTCGGTGCGCGGGTTGATTCCACCATTGGCCAATGTCGCGGCCATCAGCGACAGATCACGGCAGGTGACCTGAGTCGAACACTGTCGCAGATAGTTCTCCAGCGCCCGCGTCGGATTGTCCTCGATGATCCCGAACGAACTCAGCAGATAGGCAAGGGAATGATTCCGGTCGCTGTTGCGCATTTCGACCTCGAGAACGGCTTTGCTCCCGGTCAGTCGACGCCCGGCGAACTTCGAGTAGAACTCCGTGATCCGCCGAGGCGCGGATTTGCCGCCACTGCCCTTGATCATCGACACCACTGCCAGCGCTCCGGCATTGATCATCGCGTTCGCGGGCCGCCCCGTGCTCGGCGCCAGGGAGATCTCGTTGAAGGGATCGCCCGACGGTTCGACGTCGACCTTCCCATCAACGGCGTCGATGCCGTGATCGGCCATCGCCAGCCCGTAGCTGAATGGCTTCGAAATGGATTGGATCGAGAACCGCTTGTCCGAGGCACCAGCGGAGTACACATAGCCGTCGACCGTGGCCAGACAGATCGCGAAGTCCTGGGGGTCCGGAGCATCGCCCGCGGGATGGATCGGGTAGGGGACACCCGCGTCACTGCCGCTGACCTCGTCGAGCAGCCCTTCGACATACCTCTGGATCGGGGATTGCATGGAGTCAACTCTAAGACAGCGTGCAACCGGGCACGGCCGGTTTCACCTGCCCTCCCGCGGCGGCCCACCGTTAGACTGACTCCGAATGGACGAATTCAGCCACGAATCCCTCAGCCCCGAACTCATCCACCTTCTCGGCCACGATGAGCGAACGCCGGCGCACACCCACGACCTCGGGCATCTGGTGTATCCCGCGACGGGGGTGCTGTCCTTGGTGACCAGTGCCGGGTCGTGGATCGCCCCGTCGAATCGCGTCGTCTGGGTGCCGGCGGATTTCGAACATCAGCACCGGGCGCACGGGACCACGGACATGCGCGTCGTCTTCCTGCCCGAACAGATGGCCGCCGCCCTGGTCGACCGGCCCGCAGTACTGGCGACGACACCGCTGGCCGCGGAGGCGATGCTGGCTCTGACCAGTCCGAGACGCCGGACGAAGCCGAGCACGGACCGGCTGCGTCTCGTCATCATCGACGAATTGACGGGCACCGGCGAGCAGCCGCTGCACCTTCCTGAGCCGCAGGACGATCGACTGCTGGCCGTGACGAAACTCGTCGAGGAGGACCTGGCGAACCCCGTATCCCTGGCCGAGCTCGGCCATCGGGTGGGAGCCAGCGAGCGGACTCTGACGCGGCTGTTTCAGCAGGAGACCGGGATGACGTTCCGTCAGTGGCGTGCCGAGCTGCGCATCCACCGGGCGCTGCTGCTCCTGACCGACGGGTGGAGCGTCTACGACACCGCAGCCGAATGCGGATGGGCGAATCCCAGCTCGTTCATCACCGTATTCACCGCGCTGGTCGGCATGAGCCCGGGCCGATACCGACAGTCCCTGCACGGCTGATCGCGCAACTGGTCACGGGCTCGTCCAGCACAGCCGGAGACTTGTACCGCACTACTCACTCACGCGATTCATGCCACTTTCAGTGTCTTCAGGCGACGCCCCAGATCGGGTCCGTGAACGATCGGTCGAGGTCGAACCCGAACTCCTCACGGAGAACGGCGGCGAAGTCGACGGCATCGGTCAGAGTCCGCTCGACGCGTTCTGGCTCACCACCGGGCCGTAGGCTGCGCAGATTGCTGCCCTCGAGCGACACCTTTCCGCCTTTGCCGAGTGTCTTCGCCACCACCGGCGCCCCGGTGAAGCGTGTTCCGGGTTTCGTCGCGGTGAACCAGTTCGACACCTCGAGGTCGGCCTGTTCACGCGGGACGTCCGCGAAGGCATAGACGGTGCGAAACTCCTGATCAGAGCTGGTCCGGGACTGCAGTGCCCATTCGGCTTCCGCTCGCATCGCAGGCTCCAGCACTGTGTCCGCCGGGACCAGCTTGTGCTCTCCGTGCTCGGTCATGCGTGGTCTCGACTCCGCCTCGAGTGCGAGCGCGGCCTCCGGCATCCCACCGCCGAATCCAGGATCGACGAGGAACCGCCGTCCGCCGAGAACAGCGATCGTCGCCTGATGCGTCAGACCGCCGGGGGCAGTCCTCCCGTCGCCGAGGTGGACGCGAGCGAGGATCGGGTACACGCTCAGCCCGAGCTCACAGAGTACGGCACGGATAAGTGTCGCGTGTTCGTGGCAGTAGCCGCCGCGACCGGCGTCGAGGAGCTTCCTCGTCAGGGAGTCGAGGTCGGTGGGGACGCTCCGTGCTTCCCCTGCCGCGCGTGCGGCGATGACGTCGAGATTCTCGAAGCAGATCGACCGGATGTGGGCGGCCAGCAGCTCATCCATGAGGTCGATGACCTCGTCGGTCGTCCCGTGCGCCCGACGTCGCAGCACGTCCTCCGAACTGTCGAGGCCGAGCCGGTCGGCGTACCGTGTCACAAGCGTTGACGATGCCATTGCAGGTCCTTTCCGGTCTGGTCGCGTGCTTACGTCCACGGTTGAGGTCGGAGCCCGTGGGCTCCTCGATAGTTCGGGGATGCCGGTTGCTCCCACTCACCGAGGCGGCTCTGGGCTGTCCGATAGACAGTGACCTGCAGGGGGTGGCAGTTCTCCACCGGATCTGACGAGCCCTCGCCGAACATCGGGGCGGAGAGGTCGCCGCCGGGGCAGGTGGACAGTGCCGCGAGCAGGTCCTGCTCGGCGAAGAACTCGAAGTAGTCTCCAGGTCGCGCGGGGCAGGTCTTCATGAAGTATTCGTCATTGTCGTTCAGTCCTGTGCATTGGAAGACGTTGAGCACATCGTGGACGTCGAATTCGGTGAGCCCATAGGGCAGGATCGCGCGGACGAGATTGGAGTGACAGTGGTAGTCGAAGTCGACGCCGCTGAGCATCTGCGACACATATGGGTCGCATCGGGTGCCCAGTGTGTCATGCAGCCGGCCGCCTTCCGGGTCGGTGCCGTAGTCGGCCAGAGTGTCACCGACGATAGTGGCCATGGGCCGCAGGAACGGCAGCGTCGACCACAGGCGGTCGAAGGTCGAGACGTGGGCGGCCTGCAGCTGTCGGGTCCGTGCCGCCCAGAATCGTTCCCTGGGGTCGTGGCGGTTCCATAGGTTGAGGTCGCCGACCTGTGGGCCGTCGACGGTGGAGATGCGGCAGACATGGCCGGCGGGGACGTCCCACGCCTGTCCGGAGCGGATGGGAATGATGAACTCGTCGATGACTTCCCGGGACTGGATGTCGTCACCGATCTGTGAGTAGAAGTCTCTGTCGACGTCGAGCGCGGCACCTTGGTAGGCGGCTTCCCGGAGACGATTCTGTGTCATGTGGTGCGTCCTCCTGCCTGGCTGTGTTGCCTGCAACGATGCCAGCTTCTGCTCAGCATCCCAAGGGGTTGATCGTCGGGTCTATGCTGAACAGAGACAACCGACGCAGCTGAATGGGCCGCGCCGTAGCGTTTACCGAACCGCGTGTACCGAACATTGGGAGGTCGGAATGGCTGACGAGAAGATCGACGTCGAGATGCAGGACACGGGAGAGTTCCTGGCCAGCATCCACACGACAACAGGGACCGATGAGATCGTTCTGATGTTCGCAGATGCCGAAGAGGCCTCCGACGGCGTCTTGGGCAATGACGAGGCCACTGCTCGCGCAACCGTGGAGTTCCTCCTCAGCCATCAGCCCTCAGGTGACCTGCCGGACCGGATCGACCTCGTCGACATCGCCGCCGCCTACGATGACGCCCTCGAGTCCATTCGCAAGCTGCGCGGATGACACCGCACCTGCTCGGCCGACAGTTCCGGGAGCAGGTGACAACCCAAGTGCTGCTCACTCCAGTGAGCACCGGAATACCTCGTGAAGAAGATGATTTTCATGTCCGAGACCCAACGACTCAGCATCCTCGCTGCCGACAAGACAGCCTACGAGCCGCTCTACGCTCTCGAGAAGTACATCCACTCCGGCAGCCTCGGTGAGGGTCTGCTCTCCTTGATCAAACTGCGTGCCTCCCAGCTCAACGGATGCGCGTACTGTCTGAACATGCATGCGGGTGAGGCTCGCAAGGCCGAGGTCGACCAAGTCAAGGTCGACGTTCTCGCCGGATGGAAGGAAGCGACTTCGGTCTACAGCGAGCGTGAGCAGGCTGCGCTGCGCATGACCGAAGAGGTCACGCACATCGCCGACGGCGTCTCGGATGAGGCCTGGGCGGCCGCTTCGGCGATGTTCTCCGAACAGGAGATGGTCGAACTGCTCATGGCGATCTCAGCCATCAACGTCTGGAATCGTCTGGCCGTCAGCACCCACCAACCTCTGGACTGAGCACCTCAGGCATCGACTTGGGCGTCAGCGTTCTTCTTCCCGAGCATCCGCTTCCAAGGCAGAGCTGACACGAGTGCCAGCAGAGCGATGATGAGGAACACCATGGCCAATGGGTCGGTGATGACCGCCCAGAAATCGCCGCCGGTCAGGCCCAGCGCCTGTTGCAGGTTGCGCTCGAGCATCTCTCCCAGGACGAGTCCGATCACCAGCAGCGCCGGCGCCATTCCGACCAGACGCATCACATAGCCGAGTACGCCGAAGGCCAGTGCGATGTACACATCGGTCACCGAATTGTGGATGCTGTAACAGGAGATGAGCGCGAGGATGAGAATGACCGGGGCCATGAACGGCATCGGAATGGCCAGGATCTTCGCAAGCAGCGGGGACGCGCCGATGTTGATGGCGACACCGAGAATCGCGCTGAAGAGCAGTGCCCCGATGATCGTCCACCCGAGCTCCGGATTCGCGTCGAAGAAACCGGGACCGGGATTGAGGCCGTACATCATCAGGTAGGCGAGCAGAACCGCCGTCGTGCCCGACCCCGGGATTCCCAAGGTCAGCAGAGGCACCATCGAGCCCGACACCGCAGCATTGTTCGCAGACTCCGGTGCGACCAGTCCGCGAACAGCACCCTTGCCCATCCCTGCCGATGCCGGTGCGAGTCGCTTCTCCAGTCCATAGGAGAAGAAGGCAGCGATCGTCGTTCCCGCTCCTGGAAGGACACCGGCGACGAACCCGATGACCGATCCTCGCAAGCTCGGAAGCGTTCCCTGCTTCAGGTCGGACTTCGTCGGGAGGAAGCGTCCCGACAGCTTCGACATCACCTGGGAGTCCTTGCCCATCGTGGTGCTGGCCAGAATCTCACCGACGCCGAAGACGCCGATGATGGCGACGATCGAATCGATCCCCTCCAACAGGGTGAAACTGCCGAAGGTGAAGCGCGGAAGTCCGGACTGGAGCTCGATGCCGACGGTCGACACGGCCACTCCGATGGCAACCGCTGTCAGTCCCAGCATCGGTGCCGAACCGACGAGGGTGGCGCTGAGTACGAGCGCCATCACGACGACGGCGAAATAGGCGCCGGGGCCGAATGCCAATCCGAGTTCCGACATCGGTCCCGCGATGAAGGCGAGTCCCAGGAACGCGAGCACACTGCCGACGAATGATGCGATGGCGGAGATCGACAGGGCGGTGGCCGCCTTGCCTTTCAGCGCCAACGGGTGACCGTCGAGGGTGGTCATGATGGCGCCGGGATCGCCTGGGATGTTCAGCAGGATCGCCGAGATCCTGCCGCCGTATTCCGCACCGAGATACAGGGACACCATGAGTGGGAGAGAGATCTCGGCCGGAACTGTGATCGCCACAGGAAGGAGCAGCGCAATAGCGGTCGACGGACCGATGCCGGGCAGCAGACCGGCGATGGTTCCGAGGACGACGCCGCCCAGGATGACCAACAGCAGAGTCGGTGATGCGGCGATACCGCCCAGAGCGGAGAGGAGATCGTTGATTGTGCTCACAGCTGCAGACCTCCGAATACCCAGTACTCCAACCAGCCGACAGGCAGCAGCACGTTGAGCCAGACATCGAACACGAGGAACAGAACCATCGCGATCACAAGGTTGATGACGAAGAGCCCAACAGCTCGTGCGGCACTGAGACGAACTCCGAACACCGTCATCGAGACCAGCATCGAGAAGATGACTGAGGCTTCGACGAAGCCGATGAGGAAGATCGAGGCCGCATACAGACCGAAGAGGACGATGCACCAGGCGACGCGCAGAATCTCCTGTCCCCGGACCGGCCTGACGTCGACGCTTCCGCGCAGAATCGCGATGATCCCGAGAGCGGTCGTGCAGAAGAGGACGACGCCGACGACCAGTGGAAACGTCTTCGGACCGATTCCGTCCTCTCCTGCTGCGTCCGGCAGGAGAAAGGCATTGATGAGGTAGAAGATCGCGAGGAAGCCGAGCATGATGCTCGAAACCATCGCCGAGGTGGTCCGACTTCCTGGTTCATGGTGCGGTTCGCCGACCGGTCGAGATGCGGTCGGATCCGTATTCGCGCTCATTTCACCAACCCCACTTTCTGCAGCACTTCGGTCGATTCCTCCTGCTCGGGTCGAATCACCGTGTCGAGCCATTCCTCCCCGGCGACGTATTCGGGGTTGATCCCCAAGGCCTCGGACTGCTTGGCGAATTCGTCAGTCTCCACGGCTCTCTTCAATGACTCTCGCCACCAGTCGACTGCGTCCTGAGGCATGTCCTTCGGGCCAAAGACTCCTCTCCAGTGGTTGATCGTGATGTCCAATCCGAGGTCGTGCCACGTCGGAGCCCCTGGTGCCGAATCGACCGGTTCCGGAGCAGAGACTGCGATGATTTCGACGTCTCCGCTGTCGACGAGTTCCATCGCCTCCGACATCCCCGTCGACGCCACATCGATTCGCCCACCGAGCAGCTCGTTGTTGAGATCGCCGCCATCGGAGAACGCGACGAGATTGAGCTCGGACAGGTCGTCGACTCCGTACTCGCTGGCGGGGCGAAGGACGTTGAGCTGATCGTCGCTGGGAACGGTCCCGATTCCGAAGTTGACCGATCCTGCGTCCTCCTTGATGTCATCGAGCACCTTCTCTGCGGAGTCGTATTTCGACCCGGATTTCACGATCCACACTTCATAGTCGGTCGTCAGCTGAGCCAGTGGCGTGAAGTCGTCCAGAGACATATCTGTCGCTCCCGTGATGTTCGAGAGGAAGATCCGGTTGGACTCGAATACGACCGACGTTCCATCGTTCTCCCGCTGGAGGACGGCGGCACGAGCCGGATTGCCTCCACCGCCTCCCATGTTCTCGATCGACATGAAGGTGTCGATGCCCGCGGCTTCGAAGCCGTCGTTCGTGATGCGTGTCGTCAGATCGAGGCCACCGCCCGGGGATCCCGCAGCGATCGCGGTGACCCGGGGCGGAGGGAAGCCATCATTTCTGTGGACGTCAGGCATACACGCAGCCGTGGACGCGACGAGCGCAAGTCCCGCAGACACAGCGGCGACACGCAGAAGAGTTCGTTTCAGGGAGGATATTCTCGCCATTGGGAATCCGAAGTGGAGCATGACCGGCACGTTACCCTTGAACGACTTCAAGCCTCAATGAATCCTGCGAGAATGAGACAAGCAGTCTGAGTGCCTCGTCAGGTGTTCCCACCTAACGGGCAGATGCCGAAGGGCGGAACCGACTCACTGTCGATTCCGCCCTTCGGCACGTGATGATGTCCGGAGTTTCCCCGGACCCGCTCAGTCCAACAGGTCGTGACGCACGATGGACTGTTCGCGATCGGGACCGACGCCGATGACGGACATCCGGCAGCCGGAGAGCTTCTCGAGGGCGAGCACGTACTTCTGCGCGTTCTCCGGCAGGTGGTCGAAGGTTCGGGCCGTGGTGATGTCCTCGGTCCAGCCGTCGAAGTACTCGAAGATCGGCTTCGCGTGGTGGAACTCGGTCTGGGACACCGGCATCTCGTCCTGGCGCACTCCGTCGACGTCGTAGGCCACGCAGACGGGGATCCGGTCGATGCCGGTGAGCACGTCGAGCTTCGTGAGCACGTAGTCGGTGAAGCCGTTGGTGCGGGCGGCGTAGCGGGCGATGACCGCGTCGTACCAGCCGCAGCGGCGCGGACGACCGGTGTTGACACCGAATTCTCCGCCGGCCTTCTGCAGGTATTCGCCCATCTCATCGAAGAGTTCGGTCGGGAACGGACCGGCACCCACACGGGTCGTGTAGGCCTTGACGATGCCGACGACGCGGTTGATCCGGGTCGGTCCGATGCCCGTGCCGACGCAGGATCCGCCGGCCGTCGGGTTCGACGAGGTGACGAACGGGTAGGTGCCGTGGTCGACGTCGAGCATGGTCGCCTGACCGCCCTCCATGACGACGACCTCACCGCGGTCGAGCGCCTCGTTGAGCATGAGCTCGGTCTCGGCGACATAGGGACGCAGACGTTCGATGAAGGGTTCGAAGTATTCGACGATCTCTTCGACCGACACCGCCCGACGGTTGTAGACCTTGACGAGCAGTTCGTTCTTCTGCCGCAGCGATCCCTCGATCTTCTGCCGCAGGATGGACTCGTCGAAGACGTCCTGGACGCGGATGCCCAGACGCCCGATCTTGTCCATGTAGGCCGGGCCGATGCCGCGGCCGGTGGTGCCGATGGCACGTTTGCCGAGGAACCTCTCGGTCACCTTGTCCAAGGTCTGGTGGTACGGGGCTACGAGGTGGGCGTTCGCCGAGATCCGCAGCTTCGAGGTGTCCGCGCCGCGGGATTCGAGTGCGTCGATCTCCTCGAAGAGCGCCTCGAGGTTGACGACGACGCCGTTGCCGATGACCGGGGTGACGTTCGGTGAGAGGATGCCCGCCGGCAGAAGCTTGAGTTCGTACTTCTCTCCTCCGACGACAACCGTGTGGCCGGCGTTGTTCCCACCATTGGGCTTGACCACGTAGTCGACGCTGGTGCCGAGGATGTCGGTGGTCTTACCTTTACCTTCGTCGCCCCACTGAGCGCCGACGACAACGATTGCTGGCATGAGAGTACTTCACCTCGAAGTGAAAAGGGGATGTCATTACTCCCTAAGTCTACTGGGTCACACCGACACGAAGGTCAGTGGGAGCTTCTGTCGGCGATAATGGACCGATGCGCACCAGATCGATCACCGCAGCTGCCTTTGCCGGCCTCCTCGCTCTCGGCGGGTGTTCCGGCTCAGCCTCGGACGAGTCCCCAGACGCTTCCCCAGACGATTCGGCGGACGCGAAGCTCACTCTCGACACCGGCGAGAAGACCGTCACGATCGAACCCACCGATGTCTACTGCTCCGGGAAGCCGGGCAGTCTCCGACACATCATCGGCAAGACGGACAATGAGCTGCCGTTGGTCAAGGCCGAGGGCACCGATTTCGTCATGGCCAAGGTCGGCGAGGGACGCCCCTATAAGGCGAACAGCCCCAAGGGCGTCAACGTCGACGATGAGAGCGTGACCTTCGACGGGACCGAGCTCGGCTCGGCCACGCTCGACGGAACCATGACCTGGACCGATTGGGAAGACTGAGTCAGCTCCCACACACATGCACACCGCGCGCCGCGGTCCCGAAGTAGCCGGGGCCGCGGCGCGCAGTGCATCCGGCGCTCACTCCATGCTCATGCCCTTGGCCGGGGCGATCCGCGACATGGACCGGGCCGGTATCGCCGAGGCGAGGACGGCGGCGAGCACTGCGGCGACGCCGATCAGTCCGATCTGCGTCCACGGCACGGACAGCACCGGATTCGCTGAGGCGGGCATCATCGACGCCGTTCCGACCCAACCGAAGAACGTGCCGACCCCGGCTCCGACGATCAGCGCGATGAGCGTCATGAGCAGCGATTCGATCGTGATCATCCGCGACATCGCCGCTCGGGTGAATCCCAGCGCCCGCAGCAGCGCGCCCTCTCGACGTCGTTCGATGACCGAGAGCGTGAGCGTGTTGCTCACTCCGATCACGGCGATGACCACCGCAGCCGCCAGCAGCCCGAGCACCACGCTCAGCGCGACCTGGAACATCGAGGCGAACTCCGCCCGATACTGTGCGGCAGCCGCATCACCTGCGGCGCCCACGGCATCGAGTTCTGAGGTCAGGGCCTCGATCTGCGAACTCGAAGCGTCATCGGCGATCTTCGCCCAGGTCTGTTCGGCCACATCGTCGCCGGCCGCCGCCTCGAGGGTCTTCGCATCGCCACCGCTGACCAGGGCCGTCCCCGCGGGGACGTCGAAGGAAGTCTCGATCGTCAGATCGAGATCCTGATCGCCGAGGCGGACGGTCGCGGTCTGACCGTCGACATCGGAATCCGCGTCGTCGAGTCCCACCGATCTCGGGTCGATGAGAATCGTGCCCTCATCGACGTCGTAGCCGTCGCTGCGCAGAACCGGGGAGTCCGCGGCCGCCTCGGCGCTGGTGATCGCCACATCACCGGACCCATCGGTCCCAGCGACGCTCACCGAGGCGGTGGGCGCCGGAACGTTCTCGCGCTCCTCGACGATCGGAGAATCATCGAGCACGGAGCCGATCTTCGCATCGTCGGCACCGCTCTGGCCTGCCGTGGAGACCACGAGGTCGACCGGGGTGTCCTCGGCGGTGGCGAGTTCGAGGGTCCGCTGCAGGCTCGACGAACCGACGACCACGGCCGTGACGAGGGTGATGCCGATGAGCAGAGCACCCGTCGTCGAGGCGGTGCGTCCTCCCGCGGTGCTCGCCGACCGCCCGGCCAGCTTCACCGCCGGCGAGCGCCGAGTGATGAGACCGACCGCGACGGCGAAGAGCGCCACCAAGGGCGGGACGAAGACCTTCGCACCGACGAGGAGGGCGACGAAGAGCGCGAAGCAGCCGACGATGCCGAACAGCACGGACTGGCTGGTGGTGCCGAGCAGGCACAGTCCGATTCCGGCGATGCCGAGCACAAGCGTCAGGCTCAGACGCACCCACCGGATGCGCGGGGCGGCGGCAGGCACATCGACCGGGCGGAGCGCTTCGATCGGGGAGACCCGAGAGGCCCGGATCGCGGGGATCAGCCCCGCGGCGAGGGTGACGAGGATGCCGACGACCGGTCCGACGACGAACGCCGAGACGGACGGCGACATCTGAGCGAATTCCGGCATCCACAGCGCACGGACCACGGCCGAGAGTCCCCATCCGATGAGGAGTCCGAGCCCGACGCCGAGCACGGATCCGACGATTCCGAGGCTCAGGCTCTCCACCACCGCGGCTCCGCGCACCTGACTGCGTGAGGCTCCGATCGCGCGGAAGAGCGCGAGCACGCGGGTGCGGGAGGCGACGAGGACGTTGAACGTGTTCGAGATGACGAGTGCCGCGACCCCCGCGGCCAGCAGTCCGAAGGCGATGCCGACGGTCGAGAGCATGTCGGAGGTGTTCGACAGCGACTCGATCTGGTCCTCGACGACCTGGTCGACGGTCCGGACCGAAACGTCGGCACCGGCATCGGCGAGCGCGGAGCCGACCGCCTCGGCGAGGGCCGTGCGATCACTCCCGTCGTCGGCGACGACCCGGATGGAGTCGGGCACGAGCTCACCCGGCGCAGTTTTGAGTCCGCCGTCGGTGAGATAGAGATTCATCCCTGCGGCCGAGGAGCCGGGCATGATGCCCGAGACGGTGAAGCTCGGCCCATCGGCGGACCGCCGCGCCCCGTCGAACTCGCCGAGGGTGATGGTGTCGCCGACGCCGACCCCGAGGGTCTTCGCATCGGCTTCGCGGAGCATGAGCTCGTCATCCGAGTCCGGGGCGGAGCCGTCGACGGTCTCCGCCTGTCCCTGTGGGAGGTTCGTCGCCGACCCCGTCACCGACGTGGATCCCGCCGAGACCGAGACGAAGGCGGATTCGGTGAGCTGGGCGGACTCGACCCCATCGACGTCGGCCACCGTCTGACGCATGGAATCGGTCAGCGGGGAGGCCTCATCGGCCGCGGCGGCCGGGTCGTCGGATGCGGCCGCGGTGACGGCGACGTCGGCACCGGCCCATTCGGCGCGGACCTGGTTGCGCAGGGTGTCGCCGAAGGCCTGGGAGAACAGGAGTGCCGCGACGATGAAGGCCACGGACACGGCGATCGCGATCATCGCCGCACTCAGGCGCCCGGAGGCGCTGCGGAGGTTGGACCAGGCGATGCGGATCATCGGGCACCTCCGTCTGCCGGCGCAGGCCCGGCTGCAGACCCGGGCCCGGCTGTGGGCCCGGCTGACTGCCCAGCAGGTGCGGCTGCCGAAGCTGCCGAGCCTGCCGTGACATTCATCAGCGCTGCGGCCACGGACTCCGGATCCGGGTGGGAGAGCTCACCGGCGAGGCGGCCGTCGGCGAGCAGAACGACGCGGTCGGCGCGGGCTGCGGCCCGGGGATCGTGGGTGACCATGACGACGGTCTGGCCGAGCTCATCGACCGAGGCGCGCAGGATGTTCAGCACCTCTTCACCGGAGCTCGAGTCGAGATTGCCGGTGGGCTCGTCGGCGACGAGCACATCGGGCTGGGCGACGAGGGCACGGGCGACGGCTACCCTCTGCTGCTGTCCGCCGGAGAGCTCGTGCGGCCGGTGGCCCAGACGCTCGCGCAGACCGAGCAGGTCGACCATGCGGTCGAAGATGCGACGATCGGTCTTCTGTCCCGACAGCTGAGAGGGCAGCAGGATGTTCTCCTCGGCACTCATCGCGGGCACGAGGTTGAAGGACTGGAAGACGAAGCCGATGCGGTCGCGGCGCAGCGCCGTGAGCTTGCGGTCGCTGAGCCGTGAGATCGCCGTGCGCCCGATGAAGACCTCGCCCGAATCCGGGGTGTCGAGTCCGGCGAGCATGTTGAGCAGCGTCGATTTGCCCGAGCCGGAGGGTCCCATGATGGCGGTGAAGCGTTCGGCTTCGATGTCGAGGCTGAGGTCGTCGAGCGGTCGGACCTGCGCGTCCCCTCTTCCGTAGGTCTTGCGCAGTCCGATGGCTTGGATGGCCAGCCTCGGTGCGGGATTCGACCCCTGGGCCCGGGTCGAACCCTGCGCGGGGGTCGGGGGCGGAGTCTGGGAGGGATGGGCATCGGTGTGTGTCGCTGATGTGTTCATGCCTCCAGCTTCGTCGCCGAACCCACCCGCCCACATCGGACCTGAGGATGGTCTTCGCCGCAGAGCGCCGAGGCGGCCGTGTCCCACCCGTCATACCTGAGGATGATCTCGGGCTTCCGAGATCGTCGTCGGGCCCCGAACACGGCCCAGGTCTCGTGCGGACCTCAGTCTCGTATGGACCTCGGTCTCGTGTGGGCGACCTCGGTCTCGTGCGGATGGCCCCTGGCTCAGTGGCCGGGTCCGACGAGGCCGGCTTCGTAGGCGAACACGACGGCCTGCACACGGTCGCGAGCCGCGAGCTTCATGAGGATCCGACCGACGTGGGTCTTCACGGTCGGCTGCGCGAGAAAGAGCCGTTCGCCGATCTCGGTGTTGCTCAGACCGGTGGCGATGAGGACGAGGACCTCGGTCTCGCGCTGGGTCAGTGACTCCAGCCGGCGCATATCGGCCGCATCGAGACGGCTCGCACCGGCCATCCCGGACGCGTCCGCGCCAGCGGTGCTCAGCGTCCCCCGACCGTTCAGCGCAGAGGTGCCGACCTCGGATGATGCAGGCTCACCGTCCCCGGGCGGGGTGGGCGCAACGCCCTCGGCCGATGTCGCATCGGTTCCCGTGGCCGCCGATCTCAGATCCGAATGTGGTGGATCTCCCGCGCCGAGGTGGGGCAGGAGTCGTGTCTCGAGCAGTCGTTTGGTGGTGGTGGGGGCGATGACTGCACCACCGTCGACGACGGTGCGGATCGACTCGAGGAGCACCTCGGGCAGGGTGTCTTTGAGAAGGAAGCCTGACGCACCGGCCCGCAGCGCGCGCAGGGCGTAGTCGTCATCGTCGAAGGTGGTCAGGACGATGATCTTCGGGGGACGGATCGTCCCCTCGTCGGCGAGAGCGAGGATCCGCTGGGTCGCTTCGATGCCGTCGATACGGGGCATCCGAACGTCCATGAGCACGACATCGGGTTCGTCCTGCCTGACGATGTCGAGACCTGCCGCACCGTCGCCGGCCTGTCCGACGACGGTGAGGTCCGGCTGGGAGTCGATGACCATGGCGAAGCCCGCCCTCACGAGGGCCTGATCATCGACGAGCACGATGCGAAGCGGCCCACTCCCCCGAGCATCAGTCCGACCGTGCACGGTCGCCTCGTCATCGACGCTCATCGGCTGCTCTCCTCGACTTCGACGGACTGACTCTCTCCGGTCTCGGCAGCCTCGGCGGCCTGTCCGGCCTCGGCGGGCTGACTCTGCTCGGTCTCGGCAGCCTCTCCTGTTGCGGCGATCTGATTCTCTCCCGCCTCGGCGGTCTCCCCTGTTCCGGCTGTCTGTCCTGTTCCGGCGGTCTGCCCGGTTTCGGCAGACCCATTCTCTCCATGATCGGACGAATCATGAGTGCCGGTGCCCGGGGTGAGTCCGGAATCGGGCCCGGGTTCGGGCCCGGGTTCGGGCCCGGGTTCGGGTTCGGGTTCGGGAGTGGGCGCGGGAGCGGACAGCGGCAGTCGGGCCTCGACGAGGAATCCCGTCGTCGTTCCGAAAGCGCTTCCCATGACCGCACCGGAAGAGAACCCGGGCTTCGCGTCGGTGCGCCCTTCGGGACGGTCCTTCACTCCGGTCGAACGGATCGGTCGAGCCGTGAGCGTGCCGCCATAGAGCGCGGCGCGTTCCTGCATGCCGACGATGCCGTAGCCACGGCCGTGGGCAGCCGTCCCTGTCGGGTCGTCCGCTCCGTGGCTGTCCGTTTCTCCGCTCCCGCGGGCGCTCGTCTGTCCGGTTCCGTTGTCGCTGATTCGGGCGACGAGCTCTGCGTCCTCGGCCAGCAGCTCGACATGTGCCCGAGCACCGTTTCCGGCATGTTTGAGCACATTCGTCAGCGCTTCCTGAACGATGCGGTAGACGGCGAGCGACGCTCCTTCGGCCAAGCGACCGCGGTCGACGTCATCCAGTTCGGTCACCGAGACCGGAAGCCCCGCCGATCGCACATCGGCGATGAGGGAGCCGATGTCGGCGACGCCGGGCAGCGGCGACGAGGAGCGTTCGTCGTCCTCCTCGGCGCGGAGGAAGCCGAGCAGCGACCGCGTCTGTGCCAGGGCTTCCCGTCCGGTCTGCGCGATGGTCTCGAGGGCTCCGACTGCGACGGCCGGATCGGTCTTCGCCGCATAGCGTCCGCCGTCGGCCTGGGCGATGACGACGGACAGGGAATGGGCGATGACATCGTGCATCTCGCGGGCGATGCGCATGCGTTCGGCATCGGCGGCCAGCCGGGTCTCGGATTCGCGTTCGCGCTCCAGCAGGCGGTTGCGCTCCCGGATGCCCTCGATCTCGCGGCGGCGACGGAATCCGACTCCGCCCAAGAGCCAGGCGATGAGCACGATCGAAGCACACAGCGCCACGACGACGACCAGCAGCACGTATTCGCCGAATGCCAAGGGCCGCGGGTTCACCCCGATCATCGCCTGCAGGGACACGAGGTAGAGCCACCCGCCCAGGAAGAGCGCGCCGAGGAGGCCCAGGGCGAGCACGATGCGACCGTGGTTCCGTGTCCCCCACGCCGTCGTCGAATACACGGTGATCGGCACGGCGACGATTCCGAACGTCGGTCCCATCATCGTGAGCACGGTCAGCAGGCAGCCGACGGCGATGAGCGACGAGCTCAGCAGCGGGGCAGTGCGCCGCAGTCCCAGCGGCAGCGTCTGGAGCAGAACGATGCCGACCTGCACAGCCACGGGCACCAGGGCGATCTCGCTCCGCTCGGCCTGGGAGGAGGTGAAGACGACGGTCAGATAGGTGATCGGCAGAGCCCAGAGCAGCGAGTCGACGATCCACGGATGAGCGGTGAGGGTGCGACGGATGCGGTCGACGCGGTCGGGAGTGTGCTGCTGCGGCTCCGGGCGGTGGCCCTCGGTCCGGATCGATCGATTGCTCATGCCGGCCATGTTAGTTCCGCGTCGCCGGGGCTCACATCATACTCAGGGCTGATCCGAGCAGACCATGCCGACCACGGCGCTCACCCGCGGCAGCCCGCTCACTCTGGAGGGCTGCCCGCACCGACTCACCGAGGCGGCCCTCCCCTATGGCGCAGCCCCGGGCCAGCCGCTGCGTCTCCCCCGTTCGGCGAGGATCTGCTCGCGGAGGATGTCCGCGTGTCCGCAGTGCTGGGCGAGTTCGCGGAGAACGTGCAGGAGCACCCATTTGAGCGGCATCGGTCCGGCCCGATGGCCGGTGAGCACGGTGTCGAGGTCCATCCCTTCGATCGCGGCGTGCGAGCGTTCGACGGCGGCCCGGAAGTCGGCCGAGACGCTGGCGATCGTGTCCGAGGCGTCGAGGAGGAAGGAGTCCTTCGAGTCCTGCGGCAGCCCTTAGTCGACCCGGCTTCGGCCGGTGACCGCCTCACCGAACCAGACGGTTTCGACGAACACCGCGTGCTTGAGCAGAGACAGCGGGCGGGTTCTGCTCGGCACCAGGGACCTCCTCGCTTCGTCCTCGCTCAGGTCGTCGAGGCTCCCGAGCAGATGCTGTCGGTGTTCGTCGATGAACGCTGTGAACTGCACGCCGAGGTCGTACTCGCGCACATCGAAAGGTCTGATAGTCGGACTGCCGCCGTCGGCGCCTGCACCTGTCATGGCTCCAGCTTAGAGCCGCCTCGGCGAGGGAGGACAGACCCGAGCGCCGACTCGCCCGGAATCGCAGGCGATCAGCATCCTTGTCCGGCAGGTCACCCGGACCTATGCTGAAGTGACCCACGTAACCCGTCGTTCGGGCAGGAGCCTTCTGAACGTCGCCGGAGCAGTCGACTTCAGGGCATCACCGCTCAGAGGAGGTCGCTCATGTCCACCACTTCAATGCATCCGGCCACGAGTGCTTCGCAGAACCAGCCGCAGACTCCCGCGCTGCCCTTTGCTCGCCGCCACGACCAACTCGTCGGGTCCGTCATCGATGCCTCCACCACGGTGCTGGCCCAATACGACCACGACATCGTCAAGTTCGGCATGGGGGCACCGGCCCCGGACATGCTCCCGGCCGCGGACTTCGCCCGCATCGCCGCGCAAGTCTTCTCCCCGGAGAACTTCACCTACGGGGAGACGAAGGGCGAGCCGGTCCTCATCGACGCCCTCCACGACTACCTCACAGCGACCGAACAGATCCCGCCCGAACAGCAGGGAAACCGCGACCGCCTCCTCATCACCTCCGGGGGCATGCAGGGCCTCGACCTCGGGTTCAAACTCTTCGTCACTCCAGGTGATCTCGTCGCCTGTGAGTCGCCGACCTACACGAACGGTTCGGCCACGGCCATGAGCTATGAGGCGGAGATCCTCGAGGTTCCCGTCGACGACGAAGGCATGCAGATCGAGGCTCTCGAGGAGCACACGAAGCGCACCGGGCGCGCCCCGAAGGTCATCTACACCGTCCCGACCTTCCAGAACCCGGCCGGGGTGACGATGTCTCTGCCGCGTCGCGAGCGCCTCCTCGAGTTCGCCCACCGGCACCGCTCGGTCATCATCGAGGACAACCCGTACGGAATGCTGCGCTTCTCCGGCGAGTCCGTGCCCGCGCTGAGCGACCTCAGCCCGAACGATCCCCTCATCTTCGGTGTGCGCACGTTTTCGAAGTTCGTCGCCCCGGGCCTGCGCGTGGGCTGGATCGACGTCGACCCCGAGGTCCGCGAGCTCGCCGTCAACGCCAAACAGACGATGGACTCCTGCGCCCCCGTTCCCAACCAGCACCTCATCGCCCGCTGGTTGGAGGAAGGCGGTGCCGACGCTCACGTCAAGACCCTGCGCGAGGCCTACCGCGAGCGCAAGATCACCATGTCAGAAGGCCTCGAGAGGCTCTTCCCCGGAGAGATCCGAGCCACCGACCCCGACGGCGGCTTCTTTCTATGGGTGACCTTCGAGGACGAGACGATCAAGACCGAAGATCTGATGACCACGGCGCTCGAGGAGGGTGTCGCCTATATCCCCGGTCCCTCCTTCTCGCCGGCCGGGAACTTCTCGAACGCACTGCGTCTGTGCTTCGCCTCGGCAGCCCCCGACCGCATCGACGACGGACTCGAGCGCCTCCGCCGCGCGCTCGATCGGTACCGCTCAGAGCGCTGACGTCTTCAACCCCGTCGCCGAGGTGGCCCGCCGTATCCGTACCACCTCGGCGATCGTTCGCGGCCGTCCCCGGGTGATCCACACTGACGGCGGCTGGGTCCGTCGCCTGTGGCACAATGATGGTGTCGCGCGTGCGCGGCACGGCGGTGGGGCTCGCCGTACCCAACCTCGACGCGGACCGTGACGGTCCGTCTTCGACAACAGTCCCTACCTCGACCGGCGTCAGCATGCCCGAAAGGTAGGAGAGACCATGAGCACCAGCCCCGATCCGAGAGATCGCGATCTGAGACATGACGGGCCGCCGCGCGCCCGCGTCATCCTCGGCATCGTCCCCGATCAGCCCGCCGAGGTGATCGCCGCCGCCGCGGACTATGCCGCCCACTTCGACGCCGAGCTCGTCTGCGCCCACGTCGACGACTCCCGCTATAACGTCGAGACCCGCCCCGACGGAACTGTGCGCTCGATGCCCATCGATCCGGACACCACGGCCGAGGCGGCCACCGAATTCGACCCCGATCTCCAGGACCGCATCGCTGCCGCCCTGGCAGGAACGGACGTCGCTTGGTCGACCCGGGCGCTGGCGGGGTCTCCGGCGCAGGAACTCGATCGGCTCGCCGATGCGCTCGACGCCCGGATGATCGTCCTCGGAGTCCGGCGCGCGGGAATCCGCGGCTCGCTGCACGAGTTCTTCAACGGCTCGGTCGCGATCCAGCTCTCGAGGCACCAGCATCGCCCGCTCGTCGTCGTCCCGCTGGCCACCGACAAAGACGGCATGGACGACCCCGAAGCTCCTGCGACGTCGCCGCCCCCAGGCGCCTCCCCCACTGCTGAGCTGCAAACCGGCGAGGGCGAGCAGTGACCCGGCCGGTCCACCTCCGTCTGTCCTATCTGGGGCTCGCGTTCGTCGGCGGCACGGCCGGCACGGCCGCACGCGAAGCGGTCAGCTTGGGTATGCCGGCCGTCGGCGGTGTGCCGT
This sequence comes from Brevibacterium limosum, assembly GCF_011617705.1. Lineage (NCBI taxonomy): Bacteria > Bacillati > Actinomycetota > Actinomycetes > Micrococcales > Brevibacteriaceae > Brevibacterium > Brevibacterium limosum. The sequence goes on from NZ_CP050154.1 coordinate 3,472,689, forward strand.
GGGCGATTCTCACGGTGAACATCCTCGGCGCGTTCTTGCTCGGGCTGCTGTTGGATTCCCTGGCGCTCAGCGGTCCCGACGAGGGGTGGCGCCGGAGAGCACGGATCCTCGTCGGAACCGGTTTTATGGGCGGATTCACCACGTACAGTGCTCTGGCCGCGGATACGGCCGGCCTTCTCGGCGCGGGCCACGGCGGTGCGAGCAGTCCCGGTGTCGGTCTCGCCTACGGAGTGGGCACGGTGCTCATCGGCGGACTCGCCACATTCGCGGGCATCGCCACGGCGACGGCGCTCCACAGCCGACGCGGAGTCGAGCCCGGCGGACTCGACTCCGTCATCTGTGCAGACGAACTCCGGATCGGTCCGAGCAGACTCGGATCCGACGAGAGGCGGTGAGGCGAAGTGACTGCACTGGTCTTCATCGCACTCGCCGTCGCCGGCGGGTTGGGGGCTACGGCGCGGATGCTGCTCGATGGGCTCATCAAGTCCTGCATGAGCGTCGCCCTGCCGTGGGGGACGATCATCATCAACGTCTCCGGATCGCTGGCGCTGGGAGTGCTCACCGGAGCGGCGGCGGCCCATGTCCTCCCCGAGTCCTGGCACCTGGTGCTCGGCACCGGGTTCCTCGGCGGGTATACGACGTTCTCAACGGCGAGCTTCGAGACCATCCGACTGATCCAGGAACGCCGCTGGACCGCTGGGCTGGTCAATGGGCTCGGCACCCTCCTCGTCTCCACCGCGGCCGCGGCACTCGGGCTGTGGCTGGGCGGACTGGCCTGAAGACCGCCGCCCTGAGCGGCTCCCACCGGCTCCGTGCCCCTACCGGATGAGAGCATTCTCATTGCCGCTCCCCTCGAACCGAGCACTGGGTCGCCCATACTGGAGGTATGGGGCGTTTCGGTTGGCTGCTGATCATCGGAACAGCTGTGCTCGCCGCACTCGCCTTGTTCGGGCTGGACCGGTCCATCGACGGTGGTGACACACAGCTGGGTCCGCCGGTCATCGTCCCCTCCGGCAACTCGGCTCCGGCGCCCGCGCCGGACGCGCCCGCCGACGAACCGACAGCAGAGCCCTCCGTGACGCCAAGCCCCTCGAACACACCGAATCCGCCCTCATCCGGTCCTCCCACCGGTGCCGACCGCATCACTCCCGAACCGCCGCGCTCGGCCGGTGACCGCAATGCCGACAGGGACGGTAGCGATGACGACGATGACTGATCGTCGCCGGGGCACCAGTGCGCGAACCCGGATCCTCGCCTGGATCATGCTTGTTCTCACCGTCGCGGTCTTCATCATCGTCACCTCCACAGCCCGGGCGGAGCTGGCGGGGGTGCGCTCCCACGCCGGCGCCGAACTCGAACACGAGGTCACGAAATTCCGCGACTTTGCGGCCAGACCCGACCCCGCCGATGATCGCCCCTACACCTCGGTGAGGGACCTGATGACGAGTCACCTGCAGAACAATCTGCCCGAGCACACAGAGACCTTCTTCTCCATCGTCGACGGTCAGGAGGATCAGCGCAGCGCCGACACCCCACCGCTGCGACTCGATCAGGATCCCGATTTCATCGCTGTGGCGTCCGAGACGACGACGCCGCGCTCAGGGGAGATGAAGACATCCGTCGGGCCCGTCGCCTATGCGATCGTGCCCGTCGAGATCGAGGGGCAGCCGCAGCGAGCTCAGCTGGTCATCATCGAATTCCTCGCTTCCGACCTCGACGAAGCATGGACGACGATCTGGACGATGTCCTCGGTGGCCGTGGTCGCTCTCGTCGCCGCAGGATTCCTCGGCTGGATCGTCGCCGGGCGCGTTCTCGAACCCATCCGACGCCTGCGCGAGACCGCCGCGGGCATCGGCGAAGACGAACTGAGCCGCCGCATCGAGGTCACCGGCAACGATGACGTGGCACAGCTCGGCGTCACCTTCAATCGGATGCTCGACCGGCTCGAAGCGGCCTTCGACGGACAACGGCAGCTGCTCGACGATGCCGGACACGAGCTGCGCACCCCGATCACAGTCGTGCGCGGGCAGCTGCAGGTCATGGGAGACGAGCCTGAGGACCGGCAGAGCACCCTGGACCTGGTCGATGACGAGCTGCAGCGGATGTCCCGACTCGTCGATGACCTCGTCATGCTCGCCCGCAGCGAACGGCCGGACTTCCTCGACCTTGCGAACACCGACCTCATGGACCTCGTCATCAGCAGCTTTTCGAAGGCCAGCGCCCTAGCCCCGCGGAATTGGATCATCGACGCGGCTCCCGAGGGCTTCGGCCTCGTCGATGAAGAGCGTTTGACCCAAGCGCTGCTGCAGCTGGCCTCGAACGCCGTCGACCACACCGGACCCGAAGACACCATCGCCTTCGGCGGCCATCTCGACGGCGACACCGTGCGACTGTGGGTCCGCGATACCGGTGCCGGCATCGCCGTCGAGGACCAGGAACGGATCTTCGAACGCTTCGCCAAAGGACGCACGGCCCGCAGCGGTCGGAAGGGCACCGGCCTGGGACTGACGATCGTCGACCGCATCGCCCGCGCCCACGGAGGTACGGTGAGCGTGAAGTCCGACGCAGGAAAAGGCGCACTGTTCACACTCACCCTGCCCTGGCACGGTAAAGAAGGAGACGGCCGTTGACACGCATTCTCATCGTCGAGGACGAAGACCGCATCTCGTCGTTCATCGCCAAGGGTCTGGCTGCCGAGGGCTTCGCCGCCGAGGTGACCGAGGACGGACACATGGCCGTCGAGTTCGTCCGCGGCGGCGGCTTCGACCTCGTCATCCTCGATTTGGGACTGCCCGGCCTCGACGGCTTCAGCGTGCTGCGGATGATTCGGGCCGAACGTCACGACCTGCCCGTCATCATCCTCACTGCTCGTGAATCCATCGAGGACACTGTCGCCGGGCTCTCCAGCGGCGCCGATGACTACATGCGCAAACCCTTCGCCTTCGACGAGCTCCTCGCTCGGGTGCGGTTGCGCTTGCGACCAGTCGACGCGCAGGAGGCGACCGTGCTGCGCGCTGGAGACCTCGCCGTCGATATCCGCACGCGACGCGCCCTCGTCGGGGACAAAGCGATCGAGCTGAGCTCTCGAGAGTTCACGCTGCTCGAGGCCTTCCTCAGGCACCCCGACCAGGTGCTCAGCCGCGCTCAGCTGCTCAGCCGAGTCTGGGGACTCGACTTCGACCCCGGCTCGAATGTCGTCGACGTCTATGTGCGCTACCTGCGGGAAAAGCTCGGCCGGGGCACCATTGAGACTGTGCGCGGGGCCGGGTATCGGCTCAGTGTGCCGAAGATGTGAAGACTCTAACCTTCCCCTCATCATTGTCTTAACTGCGATGAGCAATCTGGTGAATGAACATCAACTAGGAGGAAACATGTCATTCGCCATTGCCCTGGCCACCGATCTCATTGCGATCTTCGTGCTCGCCTACGTTCTGTACTTCCGCAGGCATCGTCGGCGGGATCTGCTGCTGTCCTATGTCGCACTCAACATCGGTGTCGTCGCGGTCACCTCGGCGCTGGGCTCGGTCGAGGTCGGCGTCGGGTTGGGCATGGGCCTGTTCGGAATCCTCTCGATCATCCGCCTGCGCTCGGACCAGATCACGCAACAGGAGATCGCCTACTACTTCACAGCGCTGGCACTCGGTCTGCTGGCCGGACTGCATCCGAACCCGATCTGGCTCACCCCGCTGCTGTCACTGCTGGTCATCACCGCCATTGCGATCCTCGACAGCCCACTGATCGCTTCCTCGACGCACCGCCACACCTTCACCGTCGACCGCGCCATCACCGACCGCGATGAGCTCATCGATCACCTCAAGGACGTCTTCGATGCCGAAACCGTGCGGGTCGAGGTCCTCGACATCGACATGGTCCGGGACACCACACTGGTCGACATCCGGTACACGACCAAGCCGGCCCGCACTTCCGCTGCGAATTCCCGCGCCGAGACGGCAGCGGCCTCCCAGCAGAGCGGAACCGTGGCCTGGATGTCGGATTCCAATGCCGAGGTGCGCTGATATGCACACCCTTGCCGATACGAATCCGGAGAACTCGCTCGCCACCTCATCCGAGGGGACCGCGGCGAGAGATCTGGCCGCCATCGATGCTCAGCTGGCGAACATGGAGCCGATCACTCTCGCGGAGCTCAACGCTCAGGCCCGGATGATGACCCGCGTGGATCGGAAGTACTTCGTTCCCCGGGAGCTGTTCCTCGATCTCCTCGTTGCCACCGAAGATGACTTCCAGGTCCTCGAGATCGCCGGCAGGCATCGCTTCGAATACCGGACCGTGTACTTCGACACCCCGGATTTCCGGTTCTTCCGCGATCATGTGCAGGGTCGACGTCGACGCTTCAAGATCCGCACCCGAACCTATGTCGATACCGGCACCAGTCACCTCGAGGTCAAATCCAAGGGGTATCGCGGGCAGACGGTCAAGCAGCGCATCATCCACCCCGTCGACCATCCCACGGAGCTGACCGGTGCCGGGCAGAACTTCGTCGATGCCATCCTCGACCCGCAGGGCGGCGTTTCGGCCAGGCCGCGGGTCAGCGCCGCGGATCTGGCCCCCGTACTAGAGACTGTCTACGATCGCATCACGCTCACTCACGACCAACAGCGGCTGACCTGCGACCTCGATATCGAGACCCGCAATGGCGGCGAGACCCATGAGGGGCCACGCGATGTCCTCGTCGAGACGAAGAGTGCCGACGGCGTGAGCATCTGGGACCACCTGCTCAAGCAGGCCGGCATCCGCGAGCACAAAGTGAGCAAGTACTGCGTCGGTGCTTCGCTGCTCAATCCCGAGCTGCCTGCCAATCCGTGGAACAGGACGATCCGTCGCTTCTTCCGGTGACAGCGCCGTCCGCGAACGCGCTCTCCCCGCGGACGGCGTTCAGCTCACTTGTACGCGCGGTGGTACTGAGCCGGCCGGTAGTCGATGTCGAAGCGCAGGGCGTCGGCGGCGCGCAGCGCGAAGTTCGGATCGCGCAGGTACTCGCGGCCCACGAGGATCGCATCGGCCTGGCCGGTGGCCAGGATGTGCTCACCCTGGAACGGTTCGCTGATGAGACCGACGGCCGCAGTCGGCAAGCCCGATCCCTTACGCACGCCCGCGGCCAGGTTCGTCTGGTAGCCGGGACCGACAGGAATCGTCGCCATCACATTGCCGCCTGAGGAGACGTCGATGAGGTCGACGCCATGCTCCTTGAGCCGACCGGCGACCTCGACCGTGTCCTCGAGCGTGAGGCCCTCCTCGGTCCAGTCCGTCGCGGACAGGCGCACGAACACGGGAACCTGTTCGCCCACCTCGGCGCGGGTGGCATCGACGATCTCGACCAGCAGACGGGCCCGGTTCTCCACGGTTCCACCGTAGGAATCGGTGCGGGTGTTGCTCAGCGGGGACAGGAACTCGTGGAGGAGGTATCCGTGTGCGGCGTGGATCTCGACGAAGTCGAACCCGGCCTCGATCGCCCGGCGGGCCGAGGATCGGAAGGCCGCGACCACCTCGGCGATCTCTGCCTCGGTCAGGGCGCGCGGTTCGGCAAGGCCGTCGAAGGCCAGCGCGGACGGGGCCAAGGTCTGCCAGCCGCCCTCGTCGACGGGCAGGCTGCCGTCGTGGTCGGTCCCCCACTCCGGATAGGTCGAGGCCTTGCGCCCCGCATGGGCGAGCTGGATGCCCGCTGCAGCGCCCTGGGAATGGAGGAAATCGACGATGGGGACGAAGGCATCGCGCTGCTCGTCGTTCCACAGTCCCAGGTCCTTGGCCGAGATCCGCGCCTCCGGAGTGACCCCGGTGGCCTCGACGATGACGGCGCCAGCGCCGCCGCGGGCCATGCCACCGTAATGGACGGTGTGCCAAGGCGCCGGGACCCCGTCGAGAGTCTCGACGGAGTACTGGCACATGGGCGGAACCCAGATGCGGTTGCGGAAGGTCAGGCCGCGCAGAGTGAGCGGTTCGAACAGCAGATGAGACATGGCACCTCGTGATCTCGTCGAGATTGGTCGTTCGGAAGTATGAGATTCTTCGTACTTCGAGTTCGCACTTTACTACGATAAATTTCGTACTACCAAATATTTCGTACAATAGAGGGAGACGACACCATCCGCGACCGGTGGCTGCCTCGACAGCCGACGCCGCCGCAGACCGACACGATGGCGAGACGGGAGGCTCCTGATGCGCACACTCGACCACCCCAGCCGGGACGAGATGAGACTGGACACCGTGCTGGCCGCACTCGCCGACCCGGTTCGCCGCACCGTCGCCTGCAAGCTCAACGACGCTTTCGGCCATCACGCGTGCGCGACCTTCGAGCTGCCGGTGTCGAAGTCCACGGCGACCTACCACTTCCGCACACTGCGCGAAGCGGGAGTGATCCGCCAGGAATATGAGGGCACGAAGATCATGAACACGCTGCGCAAGGATGACCTCGACGCCCGCTTCCCCGGCCTCCTCGACGCCGTCTTCGCCGCTCAGGACATCGAGCGCGGCGAGGCGTGAGATACGCGTCCGATAACTGGCCCCGACGGGATGTGAGCCTCAGCTCCCGACCGGCTGGCCATCCTGCCGGTCCTTGGCGCGACCGCGGGCGAGATCGACCAGCCCGATGACTCCGGCGAAGACGATGACGAGCGCGATGAACCCGAAGCCCGCGACGATGGCCGCGCCGTATCCGGCCATCGGCTGGACGACGAAGAACACGGCGGTGACGATCGCGATGCCGATGGCCGTGCCCACTCGCTGCCCGGTCTGCATCACGCCGCCGGAGCTTCCCGCGTAGTCGACGGGCACCTCGGCCAGAGTGAGAGTCTGATTCGGGCTGATCGCCATGCCCTGCCCGAGGCCGGTGATCCCGAGCGTGAGGAGCAGCCACCAGATGCTGACTCCCCAGGACTCGTGCGCCAGCACCAGCAGCGCCGAGGCGACGACCCCGGTCAGACCGATTCCGACGCCGAGGACGACCATCTTCCGTCCGAAGGTGAGCACGACACGTCCGGCCGCCTGTGCGGCGATGGCCGAGAGCAACGCCGAGGGCAGACCGACGAGACCAGCGTGGAGGGCGGGGAACCCGAGACCGTTCTGCAGGTAGAGCGCCACGATGACCCAGATGCCGGGCATGCCGACGAAATACATGGACGTCAGCGATGCCCCGTAGGCGAAGCTGCGTGTCTTGAACAGCTGCATGTCGACCATCGGTGATCCGCCTCGGCGGGAGTACCGGTTCTCCCACCGCACCCACAGCCAGACGACGGCGACGCCGACCGGGACGAGGGCGTAGATCCAGGCCCCTGCGCTGCGTTCGAGGAAGGGCAGCATGACCAGCAGCGTGCCCACGCCGAGCAGAACGAGCCCGACCGGGTCGAAGTCGGCGCGACGCCGGCCGTGCGAATCGGACTCGGTGCCGGTGCCGACCCAGGCGCTCTTCGGCAGCCAGAACCGGCCGAGGATGATTGCGGCCAGGGCGATCGGCACGTTGATGAGGAACGCCGAACGCCATCCCCATTCCTCGCCGAGCACAGCGATGAGCCCACCGCCGAGGACGGGCCCGATGCCCACGGAGACGCCGACGATCGTGCCGAACATCCCGAACGCGCGACCGCGCACCTTGCCGTGGAAGTACTGCTGGAGCATCCCCACGCCCTGGGGGCTGAGCAGGCCGGAGCCGAGGCCCATGACGACACGGGCGATGTTGAGCACGAGCGGATCCGGGGACAGTCCCGAGATGAGGGATCCGAGGGCGAAGACGCTGACGCCGATGACGAAGAGCCGACCGCGGCCGAAGAGGTCGCCGGCTCGGCCGGCGGCGACGAGGAGCACGCCGAAGGCGAGCGTATAGCCCGAGAGCACCCATTGGATCGCCGAGTTCGAGGCGCCGATCGAGCGCTGCATATCGGGGAGGATGACGTTGACGATCGAGACGCTGAGCAGCGACATGAACATCGGGACGAGCATCACCGCAAGGATCTTGCGCTGCTCGGCGGTCATGGTCGTCTCGGAAGTATTACCCATTCATATAGTTCTACGCCGCCCCGCCGACAAGCACAATCGGTCTCCGTGGTGCGTTTGCTCACGCACCACGGAGACCGATGTGTCCGAGGGAGTCGGACGGGCCTACTCCCCCGCGGCGATCACGTCGACCGCGGTCGGGTCGGAGGAGTGCAGGAACTCCTCGATGCGCGCGGCCTCTTCGCCTTCGCCGATCGCTGCCGCAGCGCGGCCGAGGGCGTAGAGCGCACGGAGGAATCCACGGTTGACTTCGTGCGAGTACGGGATCGGTCCGGCGCCGCGCCAACCGGCGGCGCGCAGGGCGTCGAGTCCGCGGTGGTAGCCGACGCGGGCGTAGGCATAGGCGTCGACGAGGCGGCCTTCCCTGTGTGCCTCATCGGCCAGTTCCGCCCACGCCAACGAGGAAGCCGGCAGTGCGGCAGCGACGTCGATGGGCTCTTCACCTGCGTCGATGCGCTTGCGGGCGTCGACGTCCGGGTGGTCATCGGGCAGGTAGGTCGGCTGCGGGCCGAGCTGGCTCGCATCCAGATTGCCGATATGCGATGGGTTGCCGATGGGCTGGGTCATTGCGTCTCCTTCGTTGTCGTGGTCGTCAGATCTCGCCGAGGCGGCTGTCCGCCCCGGCAACACGGTCAGTCGGTCTTCACTTCGGACGGCAGGACCTTGTACGGGTTCTCACTCAGCGCACCGGTGACTCCGGCGTCGGCGAGCTGATCGAGCTGCTTCTCGTCCTTGACGTCGGTGACCCACACATCGAGGTCGGCTCCGGTCCATTTCTCGGCGGCATCGGCCTCGACGGCCACTGCCGTGTACCCGGCCCCGGACAGCGATTCGTTCCCGGACGCTGTCACGTCCCCGGTGAACATGGCGCCGACGCCGGCGTCAGCGGCGGCACGGGCCACCTCGGCGTCGTCGGTTCGCACGATCGTCGACTCTTCGAGCCCCGCCTCGGTGATGGTCTTCAGGGCCGGGGCGGCCACTTCGGCGGAGTCGATGCCGGGCATGAACACGGTGTCCCCGCCGAACTCGTCGACGATCTGGTCCCAGGTGATGGGCTCGCCGGGGCTCGTGCCCTTGCGGGCGGGGGCGATGGTCTGGTCGAGGAACTCCTCGGCATCGAGCTCGTCGAGGTCCTTCTTCAAGCCCATGTCCTTGGCTGCGGTCTCCGGGTTCGCGGCGACGATCGTGCCGTCGCCCAGCGCCGAGAGGGTGGGCGCGGGAAGGTAGCCGAACTTCACGTTCTCGGTGAAGGCGAGCTTCGAGTTCGCCGCGTACACCGAGGATCCGCCGTCGAGGGCGCCCACGGCCGGCGGATTGAGCGAGTCGACGGTCAGCTGATCCTTCGACCCGAAGATGTTCATCGCGAGCACGCCCGCGACGAGGAGGACGACGATGGCGCCGGCCCACAGGGGTGCGTTGAATTTCTTCGGCGCGGGACGATCGGGCACGGGAATGCGTTCGTTCGACTCGGGATCGGGCGTGGGCAGCGGGTCATTGGTGCCGCGGCCGTAGCGATCCTTGTCGATCCGGTCCGGTCTCTTCTTGCTCATCGGCTGCTGTCTTTCGTCGATCCGGCCCCGGTGACGAGTCCCCGGAGGAACCCGGCGCCCCAGCACAGGTGCATGGTCGGCAGGACGATGCCGAACCAGAATCTCTCCCGTCGTCCGCAGTCCTTCGCCGCCGAGGCGGTGGCCAGGATTCCCGCGATGTAGCCGAAGCTGGGCACGTGGACGAGGGAGGTGAAGCGGCGGAGGAACTTCGGCCATGTCTTCGTCGTCCCTGACAGCTGGAGCAGGGTCTCGATCACGGCCCCGCCCATGCCGAGCACGAGCAGCGGCGGAGCGAAGTAGCGGATGGAGTTCTTCGATCCGTAGCGGCGGATGAGTTCGGCCCGCCAGATTCCGGTGGCCCAGAACTGCTGGGCGATCTTCGACCAGGTGCCGCGCGGCCAGTAGGTGACCTCCATGTCCGGGTTGAACCAGATGCGACCGCCGGCGGTGCGGATGCGCAGGTTGAGTTCCCAGTCCTGTCCGCGTTTGATGCCTTCGTCGAACCCGCCGAGGTGGACGAACACTTCCCGACGGTAGACACCGAGGTAGGCCGATTCGGCTTCCTGTGCCTCGTCACCGGAGTGGTAGGCGGGACCGCCGAGGCCGACCGGCGACATATAGGCGCGGGCCACGGCCTTCTGGAAGGGAGTCTTGCCGCGAGCGAGCATGAGGCCGCCGCAGTTCGCTGCTTGGGTCTCGCGCAGGGTGTCGATGGCCTGCTGAGTGTAGTCGGGTCCCAGCCCGGAGTGCGCGTCGACGCGGATGATCACCGGATGCCGGGTCTTCGCGAACGCGAGGTTGAGGCCGATCGGGGTCGCGGCCTGCGGATTGTCGACCGTTTGGATCCGAGGGTCGAGGGCTGCCATCGACTCGATGATGGCGTTCGTATCGTCGGTCGAGGGGCCGAGAGCGAGGACGATCTCCTTGTCCCCGTCATAGTCCTGCGCGAGGATCGTGGTGATCGCCTGTTCGATGTGCTCGGCCTCGTTGAGGACCGGCATGATGAAGGAGACACCGGGCTTCTCGGCCAGCGGCGGAAGGCCCTCCGGGGCCAGGATCTCAAGTACTTTCGACACGCCTTCAATCTTCCCACACCCGCGCGCACCCGGTCTTGAGGGGGCGTACAGGTGGGGCTCTGCCGTCTACTGTTCGGCGATGGCCTCGATCGGCAGATCGTGCTCGGCGGCGAATTCCACCCAGTGCGCGGTCGGCTCGGCCGCGAAGGTGCGCTCGAGCACGGCCTCCTCGGTGCCGATGTGCATGGCCAGCGCCTTCGCGAAATGGGGCTCGATGCAGGCGACGGCGATGTGCCCATCGGACGTCGGGTAGGTCCGGTAGAACGGTGATCCCCCGCCGAGGTGGCCACCGGGTGAGCTCAGACCGTGCCGTGCCGGCCCTGCCGCCCATGCGGCCGCCAGGTCGAGGACGACGCGTTTGACGACACCGCCGTCGATACGCAGCTGCTCCTTCTCCCGCAGCCCGGCGAGCGCTGCGAGTGCGGCATGCTCTCCGCCGAGGATGTCGGCGACGGGCACGGTCGGCATCGTGCCGGGCACGAGTGTGGCGTGTGCGGCCTGGTAGGTGAGGTCGTGGCCGGGCACGTCGGCGCGGTAACCGGCGAAGCCGACGATCTCCACGTGGACGAGTGCGTGCTGGTCGACGAGCTCGGGCAGGCCGAGTGCGGACGCCGCTCGCGGTCGCATCGCAGTGAGCAGCACCTGAGCCTCGGCGGCGAGGGCGTCGAGCTCTGCCTTACCGGCGGGATCCTTGAGGTCGAGCCTGCGGATGTCCTGGCCGACGGTCAGCTCCTGGTAGTACTCGGGCACAGCGGCATCGAGAGGATCGCCCGTGAGCGGCTCGACCTTGATGACCTCGGCTCCAAGGGCGCTCAGCCGGGCGGCCGCCAAAGGGCCCGGCAGGTTCACGGCGAGCGTGATCACCGTGACTCCGGCAAGTGGTTGCTGGTCGGGCACCGTGTCTCCTCGGATTCGCTCGCAGCACGACTGCTGCACTCCATCGTCTCTCAACGAATGTATTGGAAACTGAAAGAGTGTTCAATAAGCCGCGCCTGCCGCTCTCCGGGTTGTGCCGTGGCGCACATTCCCGTACATTCACAACATAGGACATCATACGTCTTACGTGTCGGTCCTAAATGTCAGATGGGGCTTCCGCTCGCACTCACGCCCGCGCCGGTCCCCTACGTTTTCCACGTGAGGAGGGAGCATGGACGCTCCGGGACTCGGCGGCCTCAACTGGGCCGTGATCATCATCTACCTCTTGGCCACCCTCGGCATCGGGGTCTGGTTCACCCGGCGGGCCAGCGGAGGAACAGAGGAGTTCTTCAAGGCCAGCGGACGGATCCCGGCATGGGCGGCGGGTTTCTCGATCTACGCGACGACGTTGTCGGCCATCACCTACATGTCCACGCCCGAGCAGGCCTTCCTCGCCGACTGGTCCTATGCGGCCGGCAACATCGCGATCTTCGCGATCGTCCCGCTGCTCGTGATCTTCTACATCCCGTTCTTCCGCAAACTCGACGTCACCACGGCCTATGAGTACCTCGAGGAGCGCTTCGGCCCAAGCATCCGCGTGCTCGGCTCGGTCCTCTTCGTCCTCTTCCACATCGGCCGCGTCGCCATCGTCATCTACCTGCCGACGCTGGCCATCAGCTCGGTCACCGACATCAACCCGGCCCTCGTCGCCGGGGCCGTCGGCGTGCTCTCGGTCGTCTACACCTTCCTCGGCGGCATCGAGGGCGTCATCTGGTCCGATGTCGTCCAGGGCATCATCCTCCTCGTCGGCGCCGCGGTCATCCTAGTCTTCGGCATCATGGCCCTCGACGGCGGGCTGGCCACCGTGGTCTCGGACGCCGCGGCCGATGACAAGTTCATCTCCGCCGACAACTGGAAGTTCGGCGGGGCGGCAGCGGCCATCCCGATCGTCTTCCTCGGGTCGGTGTTCAACAACCTGCACCAGTACACGGCCAGCCAGGACGTCGTCCAGCGCTACCAGACCACGGATTCGCCGAAGTCGACGGCCCGGTCGCTCATCGTCAACGGCTTCCTCGCTCTGCTGACGATCCCGCTGTTCTACGGAATCGGCACCGTCCTCTTCAGCTTCTACCAGCACTCGGAGGCTCTGCCGGAAGGGTTCAACACCTCCGCGCTGGTGCCCTACTTCGCGGTCACGGCCCTGCCGGCCGGCGTCTCGGGTCTGCTCATCGCCGCGATCTTCGCCGCCGCGCAGTCGACGATCTCCTCGAGCCTCAACTCGATCTCGGCCTGCGTGACTGTCGACATCCGCGACCGCTTCTTCCCGCCCAAGGACGGAGCGTCCCGCACCGGCGTCGGCTTCTCCCGCGCCGTCATCGTCATCGTCGGCGCTCTGTCCGTCGGGGTCGCGCTCTACCTCTCGGCCACCGATCAGGCGCAGACCTGGGATCTGTTCCTGGCCATCACCGGACTCTTCGGCGTCCCGCTGGCCGGAGTATTCGCGCTCGGCATCTTCACGAAGCGGGCGAACACCTCGGGAGTGCTCGCAGGGCTGCTGCTCGGTGCCGCACTGGCCTGGGTCGTCCAGGAGAAGGCCGGGCTCACTCCCTTCGCCGTCTCCACCGTTGCGTTCGTCGGCGCCATGGTCTTCGGCTACCTCATCTCTCTGATCACCGGAGCGATGCAGCGCGGCCGCCGCGACCACGATGTGCTGCCGCTGACGATCTACGGCAAGCGCTCGGCCTACACTCGCCGGGTCCCCACCGATCCTGCCCGGACGGTCGCCGCATCCGTGGCCTCCGCCCCCGCGGTCTCCGCCGACTCAGCCCCGACGGTCGGATCGGATCCGACCGACTCCGGGGCCGCCTCGGCGAGCAACAACACGAACGACAAGTAAGGACACGACAATGACTGACTTCCACGGAATCATCCCCCCGCTGCTGACCCCGCGCACCTCCGGCGGTGAGATCGACCGTGCCGGGCTGGCCGCCCTCGTCGACCACCTCGTCGCCGGCGGTGTGCACGGAATCTTCGTACTCGGGTCCTCCGGTGAAGTCCCGTATCTGACGAACGCCGAGCGTGACCTCGTGCTCTCCACCGCAATCGAGGCCGCCGCCGGGCGCGTGCCCGTCCTCGTGGGCATCAGCGAGCAGACGACGACCCGGGTTCTCGAAGAGGCCGACCGGCTGCTGGCCATCGGCGGTGACGCGGCCGTGGTCACCACGCCGTTCTATGCCCTGTCCGACGCCGCCGAGGTGGAGCGCCACCTGCGCGCGGTCGCCGCCCAGATCAGCGTCCCCCTCTTCGCCTATGACGTGCCCGTGCGCACGCATATGAAGATGCCGCTCGACGTCCTCGTCCGCCTCGCCGAGGAGGGTGTGCTCGCCGGAGTCAAGGATTCCTCCGGTGACGACGTCGGCTTCCGCCGTCTGCTGCTGGCGACGAAGCACGTGGACGACTTCGCCGTGTTCACCGGCCACGAGGTGGTCACCGACGGTGCGATGCTCGGCGGTGCGGCGGGCATCGTTCCCGGCCTCGGCAACGTCGATCCTGCCGGATACGTGCGCATCTATGATGCGGCGAGCGCCGGCGACTGGGCGACTGCAACTGCCGAGCAGGATCGCGTGGCCAGACTGTTCGACATCACCGGGGCTGCCGCCCCGGGTCGGGTGTCCGCCGGTGCCGCCGGCCTCGGCGGGTTCAAGACCGCTCTGCAGCTCATGGGCGTCATCGGCTCGAACCGGATGGCCGAGCCGATGGAGGCCCTCGACGCCGCCGAGACCGAGCGCGTCCGCGAGATCGTCGCCGCCGCAGGACTGCTGTGACCCTGCCCGCCACCGTCGCCGTCGATGTCGGAGGCACGAAGATCCGTGCCGGTTCCGTCATCGACGGACGTCTAGCCCACGTGCGCAGAGTGCCGACGCCCGCGACCGCAGGTGCCCAGGCGGTTCTCGACACCATCGCCGAGGTGGCCGCCGCCGTCATCGCGGACGTGCCCGGTTCGGGTGACGCCGAGTCCGGTGCCGGTGGTGGGGACGCGACCGATGCGCGTTCCGGTGTCCGCGGGGCGGATGATTCCGGTGTCGGCTCGACGGGCTGTTCCGGCGACCTCGCGTGGCGGATCGGCATCGGTGCGGCCGGGGTCATCGACCCCGCGACCGGTGTCGTGGTCTCGGCGACGGATTCGCTGGTCGGTTGGGCCGGCACCGAGCTGACCGCCGAGCTCTCTGCCCGCACGGGACTGCCGGTGCGGGCCGTGAACGATGTGCATGCGCATGCCCTCGGCGAATCCTTCGCCGGGGCGTCGCGCGGGACGCGAAGTTCCCTGCTCGTCGCTGCCGGGACCGGCATCGGCGGCGGGTTCATCACGGACGGGCGCCTGCTCACGGGCCGGAATTCGGCGGCCGGACACATCGGGCATGTGCCGTCTGCAGCCGCCGCCGGACTGGACTGCCCATGCGGCGGCACCAGCCACGTCGAGGCCATCGCCTCGGGCCCGGGCATCCTCGCGGCCTATCGACGATTGGCCTATGAATCCGCCGAGATCGACACCGGGCCGGTGGAACTTGCGGCGCCAGGGGAGTCCCACGTACCGGCAGCGGCGACACCGTCCGACTCCCCCACCTCGGCGGCAGTGACGTCATCAAACCCGGCCACAGCGCCGGCGAGCACCCGAGAATTGGGGGCGGCCGCCTCGGCGGGGGATCCTCTGGCCATTCGTGCCTTCGATATCGGGGCACGTGCCCTCGGATCGGCGCTCGGCGGGATCGCGAACGTGCTCGCGCCGGAGGTCATCGTCATCGGCGGTGGGCTCGCCGAGATGGACGAAATCTGGTGGGCGCCTCTGCGTGAGGCCTTCGCCGCGGAACTCATCCCCGCCGCCTCCGGAATCGAACTGGTGAAGGCAGAATTGGGGCAGGACGCCGCCCTCATCGGCGCCGCCGGCCTGTGGGACGACTCCCCGGTCTCGGAAGACGGCGATTCCGCCTCACGCGCCCGCACGAACAAGGAGACGAACTGATGCTGTCGAAGACCGAAATCCTCGAGGCGCTGCGCGGGCGGCTCATCGTCTCGGTGCAGGCCTATCCGGGCGAGCCGATGCGGGATCCGAACACGATGGCCCAGATCGCCGCCTCGGCGGTGGCAGGCGGCGCGGCGGCGGTGCGGGTGCAGGGCCTCGGCGATATTCAGGCTTCCCGTTCGGCCGTCGAGGTCCCGGTCATCGGACTGTGGAAGGACGGCAAGGACGGGGTCGTCATCACCCCGACGTTCCAGCACGCCTATGCCGTGGCCCTAGCCGGTGCTCAGGTCGTCGCGCTCGACGGGACGCGGCGGGAACGGCCCGACGGGCTGAGCCTGGCCGAGACGGTCACTCGCCTCCACAACCAGACGAACGCGCTGGTCATGGCCGATTGCGGCAGCCTCGACGATGCTCGGGCAGCGGTCGATGCCGGCGCCGACATCATCGGCACGACCCTGGCCGGATACACCGGCGAACGACCGACAACCGACGGCCCGGATCTCGAACTCATCAGTGCCATCCGGACCGCCGATCTGCCCGCGATGCTCGTCGCCGAAGGCCGCATCCACTCCCCCGCCCAGGCAGCGGCCGCCCGGGAATCCGGGGCCGAGGCCGTAGTCGTGGGCACCGCGATCACCCACCCGACGACCATCTCTTCGTGGTTCGCCGAGGCTGTCGAGGGCTGAGCCGGCTCAGGTCGGGACCTGAGCCCCGCTCAGAGTGAGAGCTGAGCCCGCTCAGGCCTCGATCCGCTCAGAGATCCTGCCAGGCCGGCTTGTTCTCATAAGCGTGGCGGTAGTAGTCGGCGAGCTGCAGCCTGGAGGCCGCCGCATCGTCGACCAGCACGGTCACGTGCTGGTGCATCTGCAGCACCGTCGCCGGCCACATCGCCGAGATCGGCCCCTCGACCATCTGGTGCACGGCCTCGGCCTTGTTGCCGCCGGTCGCGACGAGCACGAGGTGACGCGCCTCCATGATCGTGCCCAGCCCCTGGGTCAGGCACAGCTTCGGAACCTGCTCGACATCCCCGTCGAAGAACCGCGCATTGTCGACCCGCGTCTGATGCGTCAGCGACTTCACCCGCGTCCGTGACGCCAGCGACGATCCGGGCTCGTTGAACGCCAGGTGGCCGTCGGTGCCGATTCCGAGGATCTGCAGATCGATTCCGCCCGCCTCGGCGATCTGTCGTTCATAGTCCGCCGAGGCGGCCGCCAGATCATCCGCGGTTCCATCGGGTCCGTGGACGGCCCCCTCGGTGAAATCGACGCGCGTGGCGATCTCGGCGTCGATGACGTTGCGGTAGCGTTCCGGGTGGTCGGCGGCGATGCCGACGTATTCGTCGAGCATGAACGCCTGCGCATGGGCGAAAGTGAGCCCTTCGTTCTTGTGGCGGGTCGTCAGCTCATCGTAGATGCGCAGCGGACTCGAACCGGTCGCGAGCCCGAGGACCGGCGCGGTCTGCGTGCGCAGCAGCCGCTCGATCGCATCGGCGGCGAGCTCCGCCAGCGTAAATTCATCGGCGATGACAACTTCCATCAGGTCTCCTTCGGCACTGGTCCGGCAAGTCGTTGAGGCGTATGGGCCTCAGTCAATCATTTCTTCTCGAGGGCACGCATGATCGGCTCGTAATGGGCGGTGATCGCGTCACGGAACGCCTCGGCACCGCCGGATTCCGCGGCCTCGAGCATGAGTCCGTGGGCTTTCGCGGTCTGCTCGAGGTCGGAGGCCACGGCGACATTGAGCTTCGGCAGCACCGCGGTGTGCACGTCCCAGAACGCCGCGACGAGCTGGCCGACGAGTGAGTTGCCGAGCTGGGCGAGCAGACCGGTGTGGAAGGCGCGGTCCTGCTGTGGGAAGGTCCTGCCGTCTGCGGCCAGCGCGGTCATCTCATCGACGAGGGAATGCAGATCCGGGTTCGAGGTCCCCTGCAGAGCGTCGACAATCTGCTCGGACATTCCGTGGTCGAGGGCCTTGCGGACCTCGATGACGTCGCGCAGCGCATCGAGGTCGTCGCCGGGGCTGAGCACTCCGCGGAAGACGAGCGCCTCGACGAGCGCGTCGAGCGTCATCTCGCCGACATAGGTGCCGTGACCGTGGCGGACGTCGACGATGTCGAGGGTGGAGAGCTTGCGGATGGCCTCGCGGACGTTCGATCGGGAGACGCCGAGGCGGGTGCACAGTTCCCCTTCGGTGGGCAGGAGATCGCCGGGGTGCAGTCCGTCTGAGAGGATGAGATCCTTGATCCGATCGGAGGTCGTCACCTTCCGACCGACCGCTGTCGCCTCCGTCATGAGCACCTTCCACCGTCGATTCCGTGCCGAGTCTCCAGTATACGTCTGACATCAGATGTGTCGGTCGTCGGTTCCCTGTTCGAGACGCGCACCGTCGGCCTTGTCTTATACGCGGGTGGCCTTGTCATATACGCGGGCCGAAATGACTACTAGAGTGATAGGCGTCAGCGGTCGTCGCACGGCCGACAACCACGACCCATTGGAGCAGTCATGAGTGGACTTGCGGTCACCATCGCCGTTGTCATCATCATCCTCGTCGTCGCCGTCCTGTTGTTCGGGAAGCTGCGCACCAGCGTGTTCTTCACGGTGAAGACCCAGGAGAACGTCATCGTCGAACGCTTCGGCAAGTACAAGAAGGTCGCGAAGCCGGGACTGAACACGAAGGTGCCGTTCATCGAGACGACGAGCAGGCCGATCTCGCTGCGCGTCCAGCAGCTCGAGGTCAACATCGAGTCGAAGACGAAGGACAACGTCTTCGTCACTGTGCCGGTCGCGGTGCAGTACGTCGTCGAAGAGGACAATGTCGCCGATGCCTACTACCGTCTGGCGAACTCGGAGGAGCAGATCCGCTCCTATGTCTTCGACACCGTCCGCTCCGCACTGTCGGGACTGACGCTCGACACTGCGTTCGAGTCGAAGGACGACATCGCCGAGAACGTCGAGCGCCGGCTGTCGGAGTCGATGAAGCGCTACGGCTTCAAGATCGTGAGCACCCTGGTCACGGACATCACCCCGGATACGAAGGTGCGGGATTCGATGAACTCGATCAACGCCGCACAGCGTGACCGCGTCGCCGCCCAGTCTCTGGCCGAGGCGGACAAGATCAAGCGCGTCACCCAGGCTCAGGCCGAGTCCGAGGCGATGCGCCTGCACGGTGAGGGCGTCGCCGCGCAGCGCAAGGCGATCGCGACCGGCATCGCCGAACAGTACGCGAAGCTGCAGGAGGTGGGCATCGACAAGACGGCCGAGCAGCTGCTGATGATGACCCAGTACTTCGACACGATGCAGAACGTCGCCCAGGAAGGGCGGTCGAACGTGCTGTTCATGCCCTCGAATCCGGGCGGACTGGGAGAGATGGGTCAGGAGATCCGCAATGCCCTGTTCGCCGCCAACGCCGCCGAGGACGGTGCGACCTTCACAGCACCGGAGAGCCGGTACAGCTCGAGCCACCGCTCGGATCGCGGCGATGTCCCGCCGCAGCCCACGACTCCCCCGAACTCCGGCGGATCCGATGAGCCGAACGCACAGTCACTGAAGTCGCGAGCACAGTCGATCGCCCAGCAGTGGACGAACTCACAGCATCCTCCGCAGGATCCACGGCAGTGATCGACCGCTGAGCACTGCACCACCGACGAAAGGACGAATCATGATGGCCCTCTACACCGCAGAAGCACTGGCCACCGGCGAAGGCCGCGACGGCCACGGTCGCACGAGCGACGGCCAGGTCGATGTCGACCTCGCCACCCCCACGGAGATGGGCGGCAGCGGCAACGGCACGAATCCCGAGCAGCTCTTCGCAGTCGGCTATGCGGCCTGCTACCACTCGGCGCTGCGTCTCGTGGCGAGTCAGACGAAGGCGAATATCGACGATTCCTCGGTCGGCTCCCGCGTGAGCCTCGGCAAGAACAACGAGGGCGGCTTCCAGCTCGCCGTCGAACTCGAGGTCACCCTCCCGCACCTCGACAAACCCGAGGCTCAGGCATTGGCCGACAAGGCCCACAAGGTATGCCCGTATTCCAACGCCACCCGCGGCAACATCGACGTCACCATCAACGTCACCGACGACTGAGCGCGGGCCGCATAATACGGCCGAGGGGCGGGTGAAGATCTCTCTTCACCCGCCCCTCAGCTGTGTGCGGACCGGTCGAACCCGACGTCAGCGGTCAGCCATCGCCTCCAGCGCGGACTTCTCGACCGCCTCGGCGACGGCCGGCGCCACACGGGAATCGAGCGCACCGGGCACGATATAGCCCGGCGCCAGGTCATCACCGACGAGGTCGGCGATCGCACGCGCGGCGACGAGCTTCATATCATCGGTGATCTCGTCGGCATCGGCGTCGAGCGCGCCGCGGAAGATTCCGGGGAACGCGAGGACGTTGTTGATCTGATTCGGGAAGTCGCTGCGCCCAGTCGCCACCACCGTGGCGTACTTCGCGGCGACGTCGGGGACCACCTCGGGGTTGGGGTTCGACAGGGCGAAGATGATCGCGTCGTCGGCCATGTTCTCCAGGTGCGCCTCGTCGATGGTGCCGCCGGAGACGCCGATGAAGGCGTCGGCTCCGTCGAGGGCTTCGCCGATCCCGCCGGAGATGCCGCGCGGGTTCGTGTCGGCGGCGAGCGCCTGCTTCGTCTCGGACAGGTCGGACCGGCCGGAGTCGACGACGCCCTTCGAATCGAGGACGACGATGTCGTTGACACCGGCGTCGGCGAGGATCTTCACCACGGCCACGCCGGCGGCCCCGGCACCCGAGACGACGACGCGGACGGACTCGAACGACTTCTTCACCACGCGCAGCGCATTCGTCAGCGCCGCGAGAACGACGACGGCGGTGCCGTGCTGGTCATCGTGCATGACGGGGATGTCGAGGGCTTCCTTGACGCGGTCCTCGATCTCGAAGCAACGCGGAGCGGAGATGTCCTCGAGGTTGATCGCGCCGAAGGTCGGGGCCATCCGGACGATGGTCTCGACGATCTCGTCGGTGTCATTCGTGTCGAGGACGATCGGGATCGCATTGAGTCCCGAGAAGCTCTTGAACAAGGCGCACTTGCCCTCCATCACCGGCAGCGAGGCGGCGGCCCCGATATCGCCGAGGCCGAGCACGGCCGAACCGTCGGAGATGACCGCGACGAGGCGGCCCGTCCAGGTATGGGTGCGTGCCAGCTGCGGTTCGTCCTTGATCGCGGTGCACACCTTGGCCACGCCCGGCGTGTAGGCGATCGACAGGTCGCGCTGAGTGGCGAGCGGGCTGGTCAGCTCGGCGGAGAGTTTGCCGCCTTCGTGGGCGGCGAAGATCTCCTGATCGGTGATGGGAGTCGGCGCGTTCTGGCCCGAAGCGGTCGAGTTTTCGGCGGTGGTCGTCATGTTTGATCCTCGTGGTTGATGCGGCGACAGGGCGTATTCGCTGTCGTCGACAGTGATCGTCTGGACGTCGGCCGTCGGAGGCGCGGCTTCGGCGGCATTCGCATGGGTTTCCATGAGCCCGGTTGCACTCGCATGGCCCTGGTGGGTTCGCAAGAGCCCGGTTGCACTTGTATGAGCTCGATTGCACTTGTAGGAGCTCGTATGGGTTCGCCGAGGCGGTCCTGACGAAGAACTGGTCACCAGTGAAGGATGATGCGGTGACGTCTGCGCGCCCTGTGGTGCAGACCCTAGGTGAAGGGCGTCGCAGGTGCGCGCTGTGCGGATACGGCTCGCATAAGGGCGAGTGTCGACCTCATGGGTCGCATCCGGCAACCCGATCAGCATAACCGATGACGTGACTCGATTCACCCGAAAATCCACCCCTCACCGAGGTTGCCCGCCGTTTCGGTGGCATGTTCTCCGGACCTTTGGAACCGCGGAAGGCGGGCGCAGCTCCCTTGGCGTTCTCGTGTCTGACTGGGTTCTCATCTCACCTTATGCCCTGGCGTCACCTCGGATTCTTGTGCCAGCTCGGGCTCGCGTGTCACCTCGGTTTCTTGTGCCAGCTCGGGTTCGCGTGTCAGTTCGGGTTCTCGTGCCAGCTCGGGCTCTCGTGTCAGCTCGGGCCAGCCCGGATTCTCGTGTCAGTGCCGAATGCGACGATTGTTGCACAACGAAATCAGACACGATCAGCTATCGAGAATTATTCGAACTATTTTTCTGTTTTCTATTGTATATGGCACTCTGATTAATTATCATAGTGTTACAGGCTTTTCAAATCAGCTCCACTTCCCCGACAACGAAGTCCGAGGCAGGTGAAAACGCAATGAAGGGCACGACCGACCGTTCCACCCCGGCGCACGCCGAGGCACCCGAGACGACACCGTCGTCTCCGCGGCTGACCATCCGCTTCGAATCGAGCATGTCTCGCTTCGCTGAGGAGTCCGCCGCCGCGGATCGCGCCTATCTCTCCGCCTTCGAATCGTTGTCTGCAGTGGTGCTCGAACAGGTCTTCATCGGCCTCGATTTCCCCATCCCCGAGGGCTCCGAGCCGTTCCGCTGCGAGACGATCGCCGGAACTTTCGAGCGCCGCGACAAGGAATCCAGACACGCAGCAGCAGCCGATTCGCAGGCCGTCGGCGAGAAGTCTGGTGCCGAGCCCAGTGAGTCGGCCGTGGACGCCCCGTCTAGCGCCGAGGCCGCGACGGACCCGGCCGTGTTCTATGACGAAGACTTTGCTCGTGAGCAGAAGAAGGCCGAGGATGCCGCGCGGAACCTGTTGCCGGAGTTCCCCGAGCTCGACTCGGGCATCTGCTTCTCGAAGTGGGTCTATGACAACGTGGACTCCGATGACCTCGTCGAGATCTCGACGGTGCTGGGAACCAATTCGGGACGCACCTACCGCCAGCTGTCGAGCGCGATGACGATCCTCTACGGACTCCCCCGGTTCACCGACCGTGTCCGTGCCGGCGAGTTCACGCGCGCTCATGTCGATGTCGCTGCTCAGCAGTGCCAGAACGTTGCATTCGAGTTCCTGCCGCGGATCGATGCCTTCCTGGCCACCAAGAAGGCCGATGTCACCTGTGACTCCCTGCGCAGGGCTCTGACGAAGATGATCGCCCTGCTCGTGCCTCCGACCGATGCGACAGAGATCGCCACGAAGCGCCGCCGCATCGACGTCGAGGGCTATAAGGACGGCTCCGCGTGCCTCACCGTCAGCGGTCCGTCCGCCGAGATCTTCTCCTGCTACAACCGGATCCAGGCAATGGCCCTGGCGATTAATGGGAAGAACAAGTCTGCGTTCAATCTGCCCGCAGGAGTCGAGCTCAACGACGACCGCTCCATTTCCCAGCTCGAATACGACCTGTTCGTCCGTCCGGTTCCCGAGCTGAGCGTCAAGGTCGTCGCAGTCGATTCGGTCACCGGCATCCAGACCGCCAAAGAGGCACCGATGCTCGGTGCCGACGGAGAGCTCATTCCGGGCCTGGACGCCGAAGACGGCCTCGCTGACTATGCCAAGCGAGTCGCCGCGCAGTCGCCCGACGCCGACAGCGCGATCGCCGGCGACGTGTCGGGCGATCAATCCATCGGGTCCGCTTTCGCCCCGGCCCCCAAGGATGGCGATCAGGCCGACCATGGCCCCGTCGAGTACTCGATCAAACTGCGCATGCCCACCAGCCAGTCGTGGCTGGCGAACCAGGCCGCCACGGTCGTGACGGTTCCGTTCCTCACCCTCACCGGCGACTCGGACCTGCCCGGCACTTTCGCTGACGGCTCGCCGGTCCCCGCCGAGGCAGCTCGCACGATCGCCGGCCGGTCGAAGTCCATCCAGCGGATCCTCACCGATCCCGCCACCGGCACTCCCATCGATGCGAAGGCCACGACTTATACAGTCCCGAGGGACCTCCGCAAGACCCTGATCGAGCAGTGGACGGTGTGCACTGTCCCCGGCTGCTCGCGCAGGGCTGAGAAGTCGGAGATGGACCATGTCAATCCGTTCTTCCACCTCGCGCCGCTCAAGGGCGGACTCACCCGATTCGGGAACATTCACCCACTGTGCCGACTGCACCATGCGCTGAAGACTGCCGGTCGGTATAGGGTCACTATGCCCAAATCCGGCGTAATCGACTACGAATTCAGGCACGGGATCTCGACCACTGTGTCGGCTCCCGAGCAGCCGATCAATGTTGCCCAGGTCCTCGACTTCGCCGCCTTGGCACACTTGGGTCTCGAGCGGTGGACTCTGCCCGTATCGATGGTCCCCACTGTTCCGACGGTGCTTGAGCTCATGCCCGGCGAGTCGACAATTCGCGAGCGTGACGAGAAGAAGCGCCTACGCGAGGAGCGCGATGCCAAGCAGCGTCGCTTGTCGGAGGCATTCAATGACCAGCGTGCCGCACGACAGCGGCTGAGGCTCGAGCGGTGCCTCGACTGGGAGAACTCTGTCTTCCAGCCCTGTCTCCCTGCCGGCTCCGACACTGCCGCGGTGAAGCAGCTGACGGGGAACGCGAGGTATGCCCAAGTAGTCAAATGGGCGCGTCTTGCCAAGCTCGACATCGACGATATCGACTTCGACCCGAACGAGCCCGACAAGCCCAGCGCCCGTACCAACGCTGGCTCGAGCATCACCGGCTCCGAGGGCAATACGCAGTCTGAGGACACCGCAATGCGCAAGGATGCGGGAACCGCCGATCCTTGGGACCACCGCTTCGTCTCCAAGACAGTGAACTGGGACCACGACCTCGAGGTCGATCCCCCACCGTTCTGAAGACCCGCCAGAGCCTGCGGCATCGCTCCCAAATCGGAGGCCGACGCCGACAGCGCTGGCGGCAGACCCCTCAGCGCCGCAACCACGGATCGCGTTTCGTCGGTCGGGCCGACGTCTACCGCAGTGGGTTGGTCGTCGTCCACCGCACCGGCCCGTCCGTCGCCAATCGCAATGGGGCGTCCGTCGACTATCGCAGGGGCCCGGGCCCTCCTCCCCTACTGCAGCGGGCGCCGTTCGTCCGCTGCGTCGACTTCAGTCGTAAGGTCGCGACCACGGGTTTCGGGTGCGAAGAGTGCGCCGAGCAGGCCACAGCCGGCGAAGAGGATGAGAACGATCGCGACGGGCCACCACGAGTCGGTGATCACGGCGACGAGCGAAGCCGCGATCACCGGTGCCAGGCCGCCGGAGACGACCGAACCGACTTCCTTGATCGTGGTCATGAACGTATACCGGTGCTTCGATCCGAACAGTTCGACCAGCCAGCTCGACTCAACTCCGTACAGGTTCGGCAGGGGGCCGCCCACGAAGACCGCGAAGACAGCGGCGATGACGATCGGATTGCCGGTCTCGATGAGCAGCATGGCCGGAATCGCGAAGAGGATCTGGAAGAGAGTGAAGCCCAGGAACACCGGCCGCCTGCCCACCTTGTCGCTGAGCTTGCCGAAGTACGGAACGGTCGCGAAGCCGATGACAGTTCCGATCATGATGCCGGTCGTGACCACCGCGGAATCAAGGCCGGTCGTAGTCACGACCCATCCGACCATGAATCCTTTGACCAGGTAAACCGCAGAGTTCTCGCCCATGCGGATGCCCAGGGCGAGCAGGAACGACTTCGTCGACCGGCGCGCCTCGACGAGGATGCTCGGCTGCTCCACCTTGTGCGCAGCGGCCTCCGCGCGGCGTTCCTTGGCTTCCTCGAACACCGGGGATTCCTTGACCTTCGTGCGAATCGCCAGTGCCACGAATGTGGTGACGATGCTGAGCAGGAAGGGCACCCTCCAGCCCCAGCTGAGGAAGGCGTCGTCCGGCAGCAGGGTGAGCAGTGTCCACAGAACTGTGGCCAGGAAGATTCCACTGTTGGTCCCCATGGCTACGATCGCCCCGAAGAGACCACGGCGACGCACAGGCGACGATTCGACCAAGAGCACCGAGGCTCCGGCCAATTCGGCTCCGGCTCCGAACCCCTGCACGAGTCGGAGGACGACAAGCAGCGCAGGTGCCCAGATGCCGATCTGCGCATAAGTCGGCAGAAGCCCGATGCCCATGGTCGCGATGCCCATCATCGACAGGGTGACGATGAGGACGATCCGACGTCCGTGCTTGTCACCGACTCGGCCGAAGACGTACCCGCCGATCGGGCGGACGACGAACCCGGATCCATAGACCCCGAGACTGGAGATCAGCGCGACCGCA
Organism: Brevibacterium limosum; assembly: GCF_011617705.1. NCBI lineage: Bacteria > Bacillati > Actinomycetota > Actinomycetes > Micrococcales > Brevibacteriaceae > Brevibacterium > Brevibacterium limosum. The sequence continues at coordinate 3,498,348 of NZ_CP050154.1, forward strand.
GGAGTCTCATTGGGGAAGAAGAGCGGCCCGAAGACCAAGGCTGAGGCAAGCGTGTAGAGGGTGAAGTCCATGTACTCGAGCGAACTGCCGAGCCACGATGACCATGCGGCGCGGCGCAGCTCGGGACGAGTCACATTCGGGTCAGGAGGGGATGCGGCCTGGGTGCTTGTCTTCATTGACATGGTTTCAACTTTCTTCGGTTCGAATTCTCGTGTGCTCGGTAAGGAGCCTCAGCTGTCGGCTGCTGCCCACAGCTGTCCGCGGACATGGGCGGGCGGGTGAGGGCTCCGGTTCAGCGCAGGTAGATGCGGGTGGGATCGAGTGTCTCTCGCAGCAGTGCCAGCTCACCCGGAGTCGGCGGCTGCGTCGTCTCAAGGTCGGGCGAGACCTGCAGGCTCCACCCGGTCTGGCGCACCGCCTCGGCGGGGTCGACACCCGGGTGAACGGCCGTGAGCGTGAGCTCTTCATCCTGGGCGAAGCGCGTCATGATTCCCAGGTCGGTGATCACATGGGTCACGCCTGCGCCCGTCGGCATTGACCCGACCTCCGCCTCTGCGGCCTTCTTCGGCCCTGGGGAGGTGACGAAGTCCAAGGATTCGACGAAGGTGCGCGGGGTGTGTCGGCGCATGACGAGGAAGATCTCGGCTGCGCCCGCCATGGCCTCGATGGCTCCTCCTGAACCCGGAAGTCGGCTGTCGGGGTGCTCCCAGTCCTCACCGATGAGGGTGGAGTTGAGGTTCCCGTACTTGTCGACCTGCGCGGCGCCGAGGAATCCGACATCGATGCGCTGGCCTTGCAGAACATAGTTGAACAGGTGCGTCATCGGCATCACCGAGGCGGCTCCCGGCACGAGGATCGAGTCCGAGATGCTGCGCGGCATGACCGGCGGTCTGGCTCCGGTGACTCCCGATTCGTAGACGATCTCGACGTCCGGCGCCACGGTGTGCTGGGCCAGGGAGACGGCCAGTGTGGGCAGGCCGTGTCCGGCGAAGACCACGTTGCGTCCGGCCAGCGCCCGCGCCGAATGGACCGTGAGCAGTTCGCTGCTGGTGACCTCGTCGCCGGTGGTCTCACTGCTGGTGACCTCGCTGCTGGTGGTCTCGTCATGGGTGACCTCGCTGCTGGTGGCGTCGCTGACCGCGTCGCGGGGCTGAGTCTCAGTGGTGTCGTGAGCACTCAGTGTCATGCTCGGCCTCCGTAGTTCACAGGTGTCGAATAGGCGTCGTGGATGGCCATCCGCTCGAAGTGGTCCGATCCGAAGGTGGCAAGGAACTCATCGTGGTCGCTCGTGCCGCGGATGTTGGTCTCGAGCCAGTTCTGAACCGCCGCCGCGTCGCGGGCGAGCACCGACCACTGTCTCGAGAACTCGTCGTCGCGGTCGTAATAGCCCTGGACCGAGTGAGGATGCGAGCCCCGGGGGACGGCGACCACGGCATCGACGACGTGCGCGGGAACGATCGTGCGGTTCGGGTCGGAGCGGATGACAGCCTCGTCGACGATCTCTTCGACGGTGACGATGAGACGGCGACCGGCGAACGCGGCCTCGGTTTGGATCCCGAGCATCCCCCAGGCCTGCACATTTCCGTGCATGTCCGCGCGCTGGGCGTGGATGATGGTGAGGTCGGGATTGAGTGCGGGCACGACGTGGATGTCCGGTCCGCCGTAGGGGTCGGGCACGGATCTGATCCGCGGGTTCTTCGCCGCCAGGTCGCTGCCCCGGTAGGAGGCGATGGGCTGGAACGGGAGCTTCGCGGCACCGGCCTGGTAGCGAGCGACCATTCCACCGTGACTGTATTCGTCGAACCACAGCGGTTCCGGGTCCGACTTCTCAATGCGCCGCCGCAGCTCGTGGAGGGAACCGGCCGAACTGTTGGCGATGAACGAGGAGATGAGGCCCTTCAGGCAGTTCGCTCCGAGCAGCTGGTCGACGATGACATCACAGGACATGCGGGCGAGGACCAGATCTGTGAAGCCCTGTCGGATGATCTCGTGCGCGGCGGCGACCGGCACGATATGACCGAATCCCTCCAGCGCGACTGTGTCTCCATCGTTCAGATACGTGCTGATCGCTCGGGGAAGACTCATCGTCTTGTCCATCGCGTTCCTCCTCGAACTTCGAATGACTGTGACCTCAGTCATCCTTTCAAAGTCATTGATACCCGTCCAATACTTATAATGGAGGTGATTGATGCACACTCTGCACGAATATCTCCCGGTCCTCATTGAAGGGACGGCCGCATTTCACGAATGGGACACCGATATGGACACCAAGCACATCCGCGCGTTTCTCGTCCTCGCTGAGGAACTGCACTTCGGCCGGGCCGCCGAACGACTTCACATGACCCAGCCGCCCCTCAGCCGCCTCATACGTGGCCTGGAGTCCGATATGTCGGCTCAGCTGTTCGAACGCAGCACCCGATCGGTGCGCCTGACCCCGGCAGGACAGGCGCTCATCGAACCTGCGCGCGACATCCTCATGAGCCATCGCCTCGCCGACTCCGCAGTGCAGGCAGCGGGGAGGGGCGAAGTCGGACACCTGCGTCTGGGCTTCACCAGCATCGCGACCCACAAACTCATCGGGCGGCTGCTGAAGCTGGTCCGCGGCACTCATCCGGGAATCCATCTCAGTCTGCAGAGCGCTTCCTTCGCGCTGCCCGCCATCGACAGCGTCGCCGACGGTTCGATGGACCTCGCCTTCGGGCTCTGGCCCTTCGTCCCACAGTCCATCGAGACGCGGATCGTCGCCCAGGAGTCGCTTGTCGTCGCCATGCACAGGGAGCACGCTCTGGCAGACCGAGAGTCGGTGTCGATGAGCGAACTCGAGGGAGAGCATTTCATCACGCTGCCGCCGAACCCGGGTTCGACGACGATCGAGCGGCTCTACGCGCTGTCCCAAGCCGCAGGATTCAATCCCACCGTCATCCAGGTCGCCCCGGACACGTGGACGATTCTCTCGCTCGTCGGCGCGGAGATCGGATGCTCGGTCACCGTGTCGTCGGTGCCGCAGAACGCGTCCTTCCCCAACATCGCCTTCGTCCCTCTCGAGGATCCGAAGGGGCCGTTCCCGCTGCTCATGGCCTGGCGCAGAAACGACGTCAGCCCTGCCCTCGCCGAGGTGCTTCGACTGGCCCAGCAGCTGTTCCCCACCGCTGTCCCGTAGACTCGCATCAGTAAACGATCGCTCGAACAGTGCTTCGGGCTTCACGACGAGGATGTGGTGATTCATGAGCGTGCTCTATCTGATCCGGCACGGACAGGCCTCCTTCGGCACCGATGACTACGACCGACTGTCCGATCTCGGCAAGGAGCAGAGCCGCGTCACCGGCCGATTCCTCGCCTCCCAGCGCGTCGAACCCGATCGGATCATCCACGGTGAGATGCTGCGACAGCGGGAGACGGCCGCCGGCATCCTCGCAGGACTCAGGCAAGGACTCGAAGACAAGCATGGCCGAAAGCACGGGGCCGACCGCGAGCCCACTAACGAGCACAGCCCCGACCGCGAACGCGATCACGAGCTCAGCACCTGCTGCGAACACGACACGGTGGTCGATGCCGGCTGGAACGAGTACAACGCCTGGGAGCTCACGGGCGCCTTGACCGAGACCGACCCACGGGCAAAGCACGACTCGAAGATCTTTCAGACCGAACTCGAACGCGGTTGCGCCCGCTGGGCTTCCGGTGATTATGACGAGGGTTACTCGGAGACCTACAGTCAGTTCACCTCACGAGTCGATCGCGCCCTGGACGAGGCGATCAACGCGATGGGATCGGGTCAGTCGACGATCGTCGTCTCCAGTGCTGGCGCCATCGCCTGGACGGCTGCCCGGCTGCTCGGCGGAGGCTTCGACCAGTGGATGGCGTTCAACCGAGTGACCATCAACACCGGCATCACGAAGATCATCACCGGCCGCGGCGGCACCAGCCTCATCTCCTTCAACGACCACGGCCATCAGGACCCGAAGAACGCAACGTATCGCTGAGACGGAGTGATCCGAACCGATGAGTCAGTCGGCCGCGCTCTCTCCGGAGCGTCCGTGCTCGTCCCCGGTGGGGATCCCAAGCGCAACCGGTTCCGCAGTCCCGCAGCATTCGGCCGTCTTTTCTGGTGCATCGGTCGGTGCATCGCACGACGTTCCGCCATCGGCTGAGCACACGCCGGTCTCGGGCAGGACGAGCTCAACTCGGTCGGCGGCTTCCTGGTCCCCGGCGATCGCTGCGACGACGGAACGGACCTGCTCATATCCGGTGTACATGAGGAACGTTGGTGCCCGTCCATAGGACTTCATTCCCACGATGTAGAAATTCGGCTCCGGATGCCTCAGCACCCGAGCACCATGCGGCGGGACCGTTCCGCAGCTGTGATATTCGGGATCGATGAGCGGCCCCAACTTCTGCGGAGCCTCGACAACCGGATCGAGATCGGTCCGGATCTCGCGTAGGAATCCCAGGTCGGGACGGAAGCCGGTGGCCGGGACGACCCGGTCGGCGTGGAGCGTCACTGGCTCTCCGTCGATCTCAGCAGCTACGGTGCCATCACCGTCAGTGGCGAATCCTGTGATCGTCGTCGAGGCATGCACGTCGATGGCTCCGCTTTCGACAAGATGACGAAGTCGCGCGCCCAGGGCCCCGCGAGCAGGCAGACCGTCCTGGCCCTCCCCGCCGTAGACGGATGCGGGATCTGCGCGTCTGAGCACCCAGACGATTCGCGTGTCCGGGGTTTCCTCACCCAGTTCTGCCAGTGCCAAGAGAGTGTTGGCCGCCGAGTGCCCTCCGCCGACGACAAGCGTTCGTCGCCCGGCGAACTGCTCACGGTCGCGGCCTACCACATCAGGCAGAGGCGAAGTCACGAACCCGCTGCGACGAGCCTCGACTTCGCCGGGCGCTGCGAGTCCGGCCTGTCCAAGCGGATTCGGGCTCTCCCAGGTTCCCGAGGCGTCGATGACGGCCCTGGCCTGGAAGTCAGCCATTGTTCCGGCGGAGTTCTGAGTGAGGATGAGGAACGGAGTCGATTCTCGCTGCGCTGTTCCCGTTCGGTCCTTTCCGACCCGGCTGACTGCCACAACTCGGGAATCGGTGAGGATGGCGTCGCGGAGCTCAGCTGTCTCGGCAAGAGGCTTGAGATAGTCGCGAATGAGCTCGGCACCTGTGGGCAGGTGCTCGCCGTCGGGCTCCTGCCAGCCGGTGGGTGCCAACAGGCGGCGGGCTGCCTCGTCGATGTCGTACTTCCATGGAGAGAACAACCCGATATGACCCCAGTCGGCCACTGCCGCAGTCGGGGTGGGCCCTGCCTCGAGGATGAGCGGGCGGATGCCGCGCACAACCAGCTGGGCCGCAGCCGCGAGGCCGACGGGACCGGATCCGATCACGGCAACCGGCAGATCTTCGAGTGCGCTATCAGTCATTCAGGGCCTCCTCGGCGGCCGGCTTTGAAGTGGTAATCGATTGTGTGGACTTCGGCCCAGCGTCGGGGACGAGGTCGACGATGAGGGCTTCGACACGAGTCCGGATGTCATCACGGATTCGCCGCACCGACTCGAGGCCCTGACCTGCCGGATCGTCGAGAGCCCAGTCTTCGTATCGTTTGCCGGGGAAGATCGGACAGGTATCGCCGCACCCCATGGTGATTACGACGTCGGAGGTGCGCACCGTGTCCGCGTCGAGCAGCGTGGGATGGTCTTGGGTGATGTCGATGTCGAGCTCTCTCATGGCCTCGACTGCGACGGAGTTGATGGTCTCGACCGGTTCGCTGCCGGCGGACCGCACTTCGATGTGCTCCGCGGCCAGTTCGCGGAGGAATCCAGCGGCCATCTGGGATCTGCCGGCGTTATGCACACAGACGAAAAGGACACTCGGCCTATCCGATGGTGTGGGACTCATGCTCGATTCGCTCCTCGCTCAGAAGTGGACGGAAAGAACCGCGGTCGCGCCCACAGCGCGACATAGACGAGGGCAACGAGGATGGGCACCTCAATGAGGGGACCGACGACTCCGGCGAGCGCCTGCCCGGAGGCGACGCCGTACGTCCCGATGGCCACAGCGATGGCGAGTTCGAAGTTGTTGCCGGCCGCGGTGAAGGCCAGGGTCGTCGTCTTCTCATAGCCCAGGTTCAATGCCTTGCCGATGACCATCCCGAGGGCGAATACGACGACGAAGTAGACGAGCAGAGGCAAGGCGATACGGGCGACATTGCCCGGGTGGGAGGTGATCTCGTCACCCTGAAAGGCGAAGAGCACGACGATGGTGAAGATCAGTCCGTACAGCGCCCACGGCCCGATAACGGGGAGGAACCGGTCTTCGTACCACTGACGCCCCTTCGCCTTCTCCCCCGCTGTGCGGGTGAGGAAGCCGGCGAGAAGCGGAATGCCGAGGAAGACGAGGACGCTGAGCGTGATCGCCCAGAAGGAGAATTCACTGCTGGTCGTCGGCAGCCCCAAAAGGTCCGGCAGCCACTGCAGGTAGAACCAGCCGAGGAGACCGAACGCGAGAACCTGGAACACCGAGTTGATGGCCACGAGCACGACGGCGGCCTCGCGGTCCCCGCATGCCAGGTCGTTCCAGATGAGGACCATGGCGATGCACCTGGCCAGCCCGACGATGATCAGTCCGGTGCGGTATTCGGGCAGATCGGGAAGGAACAGCCAGGCGAGCACGAACATGAACGCCGGCGCTGCCACCCAATTGATGACCAGAGACGTGATCATGAGCTTCTTGTCGGCCAGCACGCGCCCGGTCTCGTTGTACCGGACCTTGGCGAGCACCGGATACATCATCACGAGGAGCCCGATGGCGATCGGCAGAGACACGTCGGCAACCTTGACCGAGTCCAGAGCCGCCGCAAGGCCGGGCACGAGTCTGCCCAGCAGCAGGCCCAGCGCCATGGCGCCGATGATCCACAGCGGCAGGAATCGGTCCAGCGTCGACATCTTCGCCGCCACCGGGGAATCGGTGTCGGCAGGCGCCGTGGAATGCATGGTCCCCCCTCGAGGTGCGAGCCTGGTCGGCGCCGCAATCGTAGACCGGCGCATCGAAGTTCATCGATACGATACGAACACAAGGCATCGACAAATGTCAATGTAAAGGCATAATGGAAGAGTGACCACACAATCCGCACTCTCTCCGACCGAGGTGGACGTCTGCTGCCCGTCGCTGACTGTCTCGCCGTTGAGCCACGATGACGCTCAGGACTTCGCGCGCATCCTCAAGGCAGTGGCCGACCCGACCAGGCTGCGCCTGGTCTCCCTCGTCGCCGCGCACGCGCAGCAGGAAGCGTGCGTCTGCGATCTCACCGAACCCGTCGGACTCGGCCAGCCGACCGTCTCCCACCATCTGAAGATCCTCGTCGATGCCGGGGTCCTCCACCGGGAGAAGCGCGGCGTCTGGTCGTACTATTCGCTCGAGGCCGCCACACTTGATCGCCTCTCCGAGTTCCTCTCCCCGGCTTGAGAATTGCACGAGCTGGTGGGGTCCTAGTACCAAGACTGGACCAGGTCCCATACCGTGCGCGCATCCGCGACAGCTCCGCCGCCGACGGTCGGCGCCTCCCAACCAGGTGAGTCTCGCAGACGAGGTCTCGGAGCCGACGTTGGACGCTCGACTTGGCGGTGTTGTCAGCCTCAACCCCCTCACTCATGCATCCGCGCACCTTTGACCGTCCGGTCGACCGCGTTCTTCGCCCCGCGCATGGCCACCCCGACGAGGTTGAGCTGCTCAGCCGGCACCGCCGCCACAGCCGCCCGATTCGCCGCATCGTGGCCGGTGGAGAACAGCTCCTCCGTGTAGACTGCGGTCGGGATTCCGCGCCCCAGCGCCTTCGACCGGATCGATTTGAGTTTCTCCGCATCCGCGCTCATCACCATCACCGGTTGGCGCAGCATCGGCAGGTAGTCATTGCCGTCGGCGTCGCGGTAGTTCTCTCCGACCAGGTCGTCTTCGCTCGCAGCGATGCCGGACATGAGGAACGCGGTGACATTGAGCTCCTGCCACGGCAGCAGGTCATCGCGGAGGACCACGACGACCTTCGTATCGAACCGGACGGGCGCTCTCGGATAGCCAGACGACTGTGCACCCAGATCGCCAGACGACGACGGTGCGGCCGCCTCGGTGACGGGATTGCCGACTGCCGCCTCGGCGGACGATGAGGCATCGGATGGGACTGTGGAATTCGTGTTCTCGTGCATGGATCCAGCTTCACCGTCAGCACACACCGCGGTCTTGTACATTTGTTGCATGGTCGACGTCATCCGCGCCTGGCACCCTCAGGTTCCGCAGGTTCAGGAGGTGCTCCACGCCCGCTTCGACCATCATGCCTATCCCTCGCACACGCACGATTCGTGGACGGTCCTGCTCATCGACGACGGTGCCGTGACCTATGACCTCGATCGGCACGATCACCTCGCCACCCCGACCGCAGTGACGCTGCTGCCGCCGCAGGTGCCCCACGACGGTCGCTCGGCGTCGGCGGAGCAGGGCTTCCGCAAACGGGTGCTCTACCTCGAGCCCGAGTGGCTGCCGGAGTCCGCGGTCGACGCCGCGGCGGATTCGCCCACCCTGCTCGGCACGGCCGCCCTGACCGCGGTCACCGACATCCACGCCGCCCTGACCGATCCGGCCGATGCCCTCGCCGCCGAGTGCGGGGTGCTCGCCCTGCGCGAGTTCGCGCTCTCCCGGCTCACCCCGACCGCTGAGCCCGCGTCGGATGCGCCGCTGGCCCGCCGTCTGCGCGAAATGCTCGATGATCGCCTGTTCGAGTCCTTCACAATCGCCGAGGCGGCCACCGAGCTCGGCGCCCACCGCAGCCATCTGGTGCGGGTGTTCACGTCCGCGTTCGGAATCGCGCCCCACCGGTACGTCATCGGCCGCCGCGTCGATCGCGCCCGCAGGCTGCTGCTGTCCGGTCACTCCCCCGCCGAGGCGGCCGTTGAGTCAGGGTTCCACGACCAGGCGCATCTCACCCGGCACTTCCGGTCGACCTTGGGAACGACTCCCGGCGTCTTCGCAGCCTGACAGCTGGTTCCGCAGCGGGTGGGTGCCGGACCGCGGCGAACCCACGCAGTCATCGCCGCGCTTATCGGCGCCGGTGGGCGTGCGCGACCGCCTCGGTTCTGTTGCGCACGCCGAGCTTCCGATAGAGCGCGGACAGCCGGTTCTTCAGAGTGCCGGGCACGACTCCGAACTCGCGGGCGATCTGCGCCACGGACTTCGGCGAATCGATGGCGAAGAGCAGCGACAGTTCGGCCGGAGTCAGGTCGGTCTGGAAGTCCGGCACGGTCTGCGAGGACTCGGGCAGGTCGAGAAGCCGCTTCTGCAGTTCGGCCGGCGTCACTTCGTCATCATCGAACGACCTGGCCAGGGCGGTCCAGCCGGGATGGTCGGCGGACGCGGGGACGAGCGCGTCCCGGGACTGCTTCGACAGCTGCGCGATGGCCAGCACGGATGACGTGATCGAGCAGTAGTCGAGCACATGGATGAACGCTTCGAGCGCCTCGTCCGCACGCCCTTCATGGTGGAGGATGTCGGCACGCAGAGCCGCAGCGGAGCTCTTGAGGCGAGGCCCCTGATCCCCGGTCAGCATCCGCCCGGTCTCAGACCACAGCAGATCGTGCTGCCCGAAAGCCAGTGCCTGCCGGGCCTTGACGATCGGGTAGCCGGCGCTGTGCGGGTTGAGGTGGTCGCCCAGCTCCTGCAGGGCCTTCTTCTCCCCGGCAGCCACGAGCACGAAGCTGGCGATGTTGAGCACGCCTGAGAATCGTGCGCTCGAGACACTGACCATCGGCAGGAACCGCACATGTGTGCTCTCGGTGAGCAGCTTCGCGGCGATCGACGCCCGCCCCTGGTAGACATGGTGAAGGCTGCGGATAATGTCGGGAATCGGCCCGAGACTCCCCGTGGGCTTCGCCGAGTCGAGGCCCTCGAGCAGCCGGTCGGCGGCAGTGAGATCGAGACGGTCGAGGCTGCGCATCAGCTCGACGCACCGCGCCGTGAGCTCGTCAGGCAGCGTGTCCATCCCGAACCGAGCGGCGTTCTGCCTGGCGCGCGTCAGACTGCGGTCCATGTCCGATCCGCGCCCGTGTCCCATCCCGGCCAGGCCAGCTTCGACGAGCCCGGTGAGCAGGGGATGCGGCGAGTTCGGCGCGTAGATCTCGGCGAATTGGACGACCCGCTGCAGCATCGCCGTCGCCTCGGGGAAATGTCCGGCCGCGCTCAGATTCCGTCCGTGTTCGAGGTTGAGTTCGGCCTGCAGCATGAGCGTGGGTCGGGGTTCTGCCTCGCCGAGGCGGCGCAGCCGTTCTCGTCCCGCGTCGAGCAGGGTCAGGGCGCGTTTGTAGTCCTTGTTCAGCCTCTGTGTTCGTGCTTCCAGCGTGGTCAGCACGGCCACCTCGTCGGCGGTCAGGGCGGGTTCCGGTTCGGCGAAGAGGAGCCCGTGCAGCTCAGGCAGCACGATGCTGTCGAAGTCGGTGGCGGCCAGCACCGTCGGCCCGACATCGCTGCCGAGCTTCAGCCGGGTCGAGTCGATGCGACGGGCCGCGCTGCGGGCCAGGGTGAGGATCGGGTTCTTGGCGAGCACATCCTCGGGGACACCGAGATAGGCCTTGATCGCGGTGGGCGCATCGAGGAAGACGTTGACGGATCGGCGGGCCCAGGCCCGTTCGAGCACTTTCCAGTGCCGTGTCTCGACGACGAGGTCGACGATCTCGACCAGCCCGGATCGGTCGTCCGGGCGCGTCCGCCCGAACTTGCTCGCGATGGCCGCTCCGAGCGCTTCTCGCGGGGTTTTCTCAGCGGTGCTCGATTCGGTGGCGATGACTCGTCGCATCAGCCGACGGATGAGGGGAGGGACCGTGAATACGACGTCGGTGCCGTTCGGGATCGTCAGCAGCCCTTGGTCGAGGAGGAAAGAGGTGAGGTCTTCGGGTGACGAAGCCGCCGAGGCGGTCACCTTCGCGGCGGCGAATGCGACGTGGAACAGATCGACGATCTCTGAGGTGACTCGCGGTGCCGCCGAGAACAGGGCCAGCAGGTAGAGCGCTGCTGCCTCCCGCGTGGCGCCGTTGACGACCGGAGTCAGTTCGGGTGGGAGCATCGCGTCGATGCGGTCGGGATCTGTGTCGGTCACGGAGCTGCCGGCGTTGACGCGTGCCCGCCGGAGTATCTCGGCGATGCGGATCCGGCCGCCGCTGCAGGTGAAGAGCTGTTCGAGATCGGGCTCGGCCAGGATGTCGCTGTGCTCGACCGCCTCGGCGAAGGATTCGAGGGAGGATGCGCGCGGCCCGAATCGGGAATCGATTTCGGAGGCCGGGGTCACCGGCGCGGTTGTGAGGTCATCGGGGCGTTTGAGTTGGGAATCGGTCACGAATTCGGGTCTCTTCTGTTATGGCGGCGGTGGGTGGCCGGTCGGCAGGGGGTGATTGCCGCAGGGAGGGGAAATTTCGGTGCTGGGTATGAGTCAGGGTACCGCATGAACCCGAGACCGCTGGTGAACCGCCTCCCAGAGCTGAGCAGCACTCCCGCAGACAGAGCTCCGTTCTGGCGCTCAGACCGATCGATCCAGCCGCGCAGGGGAAGTTGTTACCCAATCGAGACAACACCTGGTGTATTCGGTTGAAATTTTAACCTATCATTGAAGATGCAACTACCTCCTCTCTGAATCTCCGGAAGTGATAATGACACAGCAGCCTCCAGTGCCGGTTGACAACTCGAACCAGTGGACTCCCGCACAGCCCTCATTCGGGCAGAACCAGCCCCTCGTCGGGCAGAAATCGTTTCTCGCTGCGTGGCTGCTGTCATGGCTGCTCGGCGGACTCGGTGTCGACCGTTTCTACCTGGGCAAGATCGGCACCGGCATCCTCAAGCTCATCACCTTCGGCGGTTTCGGAATCTGGGCCCTCGTCGACCTGATCGTCACCCTGGCCGGAGGACAGAAGGACAAACAGGGTCTGCGCCTCCAGGGCTACGACCAGCACAAGAAGATCGCGTGGATCATCACCGGCATCTTCTTCGTTCTCGGCCTCGTCTTCGGCGGGATCGCTGCGGGCTCGGCCGCGAGCATCTCGGACGACAACGCACCGATCGTCTCCGAGGAAGAAGCACCTGCCGACGAAGCGCCTGCAGATGAAGCGGTCGAGGAACCCGTTGAGGCAGCGCCCGCGGTCGAAGATGAGCCTGCTGAGGAACCGGCCGAAGAGCCGGCCGCTGAGGAACCTGTCGAGGAAGAGCCGGTCGCCGAGGAACCCGCGGCACCGGCGGAGGAAGAGGACGACTCGAGCGTTCCGACCGAGTACAGCTCAGCGTTGACCCAGGCCGAGACCTACTCGGACATGATGCACATGAGCAAGCAGGGCATCTTCGACCAGCTCACGAGCGAATACGGGGGCCAGTTCTCCGACGACGCGGCCCAGTACGCCATCGACAATGTTCAGGCGAACTGGAAGGAGAACGCGTTGGAATCGGCGCGAACCTACCAGGATGAAATGGCGATGTCGCCGAATGCCATCCACGACCAGCTCACGAGCGAATACGGCGGCCAGTTCACGCAGGCTGAGGCCGACTACGCGATCGAGAACCTCGACAACTGACGACTGTCAGCTGACAGTTCGAAGGCGGGCGAAGGAAGAGATTCCTTCGCCCGCCGTCACGCATTCACGCCCACCGGTACTCGTACTCGGGCCGGCCCGGGGTTCCGTGGCGGGGCTGCTTGATCGCCTGTTTCGTCGCGACGAGGTGTTCGAGGTAGCGGCGGACGGTCACGCGGGACAGGTCGAGGCTCTGCCCCACCTCGGTGGCGGAGACCGGGACTGCGGAATCGCGGACGAAGGCGGACACGGCTTCCAAGGTCTCGGTGATGAGGCCCTTCGGCAGCCGCGTCGACGAGACCGACCGCAGCGCCGACAGGGCGTTGTCCACCGACGCCTGAGTCGCCAGGCTCCCTGAGCCGCTGAGACCGCGCCGGAACTCCCGCTGGTTCTCCAACTTCTCCCGGAACGCCGCGAAAGTGAACGGTTTGATGAGGTACTGGGTGATGCCCGACGAGATCGCCGAGCGGATCACCTGCAGGTGCCGCACCGCGGTGATCGCAATGATGTCGACGTCCTGGCCCCGCGAATTCAGGCGCCCGGCCACCTCGAGACCGTGCGAATCCGTGAGGTTCATATCGAGCAGGACGATATCGACGGGGTGGCCCGCCGTCGCGAGTTCGTCGAAGCGGTCGATCGCCTCGTGCCCGCCCAGACACGTTCCTGCCACCTCGAATCCGGGAACGCGGGCTACGAAGTCCGCGTGCGCCTGCGCCGTCATCGGATCGTCCTCGACGATGAGCACCCGCAGCGCGGCATCATCGCTCACGTGGGTCTCCTTCCCGCTCAAGGCCAGTATCGAGGCCGTCGTCCCTGCTGTGGTCCTCCGCAGAATCGTAGTCGCCCGCCGCATCCGTGTCCCCCAGCGGAAGCGTGACCGTGAAGATCGCGCCGCCATCGGAGTCGACATCGATATGCCCGCCGAGGCGGCTCACCGCCTGCCGGACCAAGACGAGCCCGAATCCGTGCCGCCCCGCTCCCCCGACCTCGGGCTTCGCTGACGTACCGAGGTGGAAGAGTGCGTCGATGTCTTCGACCGCAACCCCTGCACCGGAGTCGGCGATGGTGATGATGAGCTCCCCGTCGGCGGCCACGAAGTCCGCCCACACATGTTTGTCCTCCGAGTCCGCGGCCGCGTCGAAGGCATTGTCGAGGAGGTTGCCGGCGACGGTGACGAGGTCACGGGCATCGAGGCGCGCCGGCGGAAGTTCGCCGGTGGCGGTGACTGTGAGTTCGATGCCGCGCTCATGGGCCTGAGCGGCCTTGCCGATCATGAGTGCCGTGATGAAGGGTTCGTCGAGGGCCCCGACGAAGGAGTCGGTGAGACGTTGGGATTCCTGTTCGTCCTTGACCGCGAAGTCGAGTGCCTCCTGGGTGCGACCGAGTTCGATGAGGGTCGAGACGGTGTGCAGCCGATTGGCGTGTTCGTGGGTCTGGGCGCGCAGGGCCTCCGACAGGGTCGTCATCGTCGCCAGCTCCCCCGTGAGCTCCTGAATATCGGTGCGATCGCGCAGGGTCGCGACCGTTCCCCCGACCCCGCGACCGGCGGACCCGCGACCGCGCGGTTGGCTTGCGTGTTTCTGGCTGACGACGAGGACTCGGTCCTCGGTGAAGTGGATTTCGTCCACGGCGACCCGACCGGTCGACAAGAGGTCACGGACGGATTCGGGCAGGGCCACCTCGGCGAGGGCGATCGGGGCGGACTCATCGGGCTCGGGCAGGCCCAGCAGGACGGCCGCCTCATCGTTGTAGAGGACGAGCCTCCCGGAGTCATCGGCGAGGATGAGCCCCTCGCGCAGGGAATGCAGCGCGGAATCGTAGAACGCGAACAGCCGGCGCAGCTCCTCGGGGCCGTAGCCGAGGGTGACTCGGCGCAGATAGCGGGCGAGCAGCCAGGAGCCGAGCCCGCCAAGGGCGATCGCGGCGAGTCCGACGATGATGATCTGCGGCAGGGAGGCCGCCTGCGCCACGGACAGAGTCTCGAGCGTCACGCCCACGGCGACCATCGCGGTGACCTCGCCGTCGGAGTCGGTGATCGGCACGATCGATCGCACGGACGGGCCGAGGGTGCCCACGTATTCCTCGGTCTGGGTCTGCCCGGCGCGTGCCTGCGCGGTGCTGCCGAGGTACTTCCTGCCCAGCTGAGCGGGGTCGGGGTGGGTGTAGCGGGTGCCGTCGCGGTCCATGATCGTCACGAAGTCGACCTCGGCGGTGTCGATCACGGTCAGAGCGTAGGGCTGCAGCTGCGCCGACGGGTCGTCATCGGTCACAGCCTCGGTGACGAAAGGGTCGTGGGCGAGCGTCTCGGCGATGGTCAGCACTCGCTCCCCGGTGGCCTCGCGGATGTTGCCCAGCGTCGTGACGTAGCTCGTCACTGACAATGCGGTGCAGACGAGGACGATGAGGACGAGCTGGACGAGGAAGAGACGCCTGGCCAGGGGCCCGCCCCGGCGAGGCCCGATCCGATCCCGGCCCCGCCGTGGTGGCCGCACAGTCCCCAAGATACGCACCAGTTTCGAGGCGTCAGCTGTCATCGATCAAATGGGACGGGCGGCGAGAGGAAATCAATGTCCAGCTGCTCCGACTTCCTCATCTTCGACAGTGGGAAATCGTCGTCCGAATGGACCTCACCAACAACTTCGGACACGGCCGAAGCGACCTCCTCGGAATTCCGCGCCTTTCCAGGATCGCATTTTGCGGCGAGAGCCTCGGCAAACATACTCCAAAGGGCGCTGACGAGGAACGGGTCTTCTCCTAGTTTCAGGCGAAGGATCCTCTGTGCGAGTGCATTGGCTTCCGACGGCAGTGTCCTCAAGTCCACTGGTTCGTCCATCTCGTCAGGCAGAGATGGCAATCTGCCAGCTTCAACGATCACCTGGATGGTCAGTTGCATACTGGATGAGTTCCAGTCGTTGGACTCCACACGGATTTCCGAGACCTGATTCAGGACTCGGCCAATCGGTGACTCCGATTTCTCATATTTACTTCTCACGAGCCTCTGGAGCGGCGCAAGCCAGGGATGCACGTTGTCAGGCACTGCGAATCGACCGAACCAACGACCAATCGCGAGACCGAAATCCCTCGCATCGGCCTCCGTGGCGAACTCAGACTCAGAAATGACAGGCATGCCGTCTGCTTCGGTCTTAAGAACGCTGACGATTCGAGCGAGATCAGCAAATCGGCAATTGTCGCCACCGCCCAACTGCGGGTATCGCGGATTCTCGCGTTTCAGAGCTTGTGCTCGTTCAGTGCCTTCAAGGGGAACCAGAGGAGCGAGCTGGAGGTACTCACGCTTGGGCAGGACAACGTCACAAGTCTGGGATACGACAGCAAATTCACGCTCGGGGCCCATTACACTCGAATATTCGACAACACTTCCTTGTCGAAGCGTCTGAAAATAGCTCGAGTCCATGACCGGCTAGGGTTCCGGGGTATAGGTCGACGCAGGTCTATTCACGTCTGCAGGAGAAGAAGCATGCTGCGATCTCTGCTGATCGAGCAAAGCAAGGAACCGGAACCGTGCTCCGTGCTCGCCAGCTTCCTCGATTGCTTCGATCTGCCTCATCACTCGACCGAGCGCTTCTTCGTTTACCGCAGAGATCTTTCCGCCCGATGCCCATAGGTGAACAGTCCTCCTCGAGACGCCGAAGAGCTTCGCAACCTGGTCCCAGGTGTAAGCTCCTCGACGCTTGATCTGCTTGACAAGGTCTGCAGTGGACTCGGCCTCCGTAGGGGCAGATGGCGATGATTCGAAGCCACGAACTTCATCAATGGGAATCTTCGACGAACTTGGTGAATCGCTGTGCCAACGCCGGGATGAGACGTCGCCATAGTCGCCCTTGACCGGAATTGACGTACCTGCGATTGACAACGTCGACATTCGCATACCTGGAGCAAAGAAGAAGTCGGGTTTCGAATAAGCAACAGCACTCATGAGTCATACCTCTCATAGAACTGAGACGTCACCACGTCGCTGAAATGATTCGATGCAATTCCAGACAGATGGATCAGCTTCTTTCGGACCTCATCACGATTGACAACCAGATGGCCTTCCTCGTACGCGTCCAAGTCGAGAATCCAGCTCGGTTCGTCGACTGGAGGCAAAGTAGGTTCGATCGACTGTCCTGCACCCAAGCGAGCAGACCGCACCAGCAAGTAGGCCAATTCCACACGATAAACCGATTCGGTCATGCTGTGGACCAAGTCGGCGTTGGCCGGGGACGCGGTATGGCCGCCGAGCACAGCCGGTACGAAGTGGGCTTCCAACAGGTCCAAATCCGCTTTGCCGACTATCCGATTCGTATAGCGATAACCGATCCTACTGAACCGAGGAATGGTCACACCGTCGTGAACCGCGCTGAGGCCGTCGAGCAGTCGATCAACGAAATCGTCATGGTTGGTGTAGTCGGTCGACTCCAAAGCCATGAAATTTCGACCGACTGAAATACTCCACTTTTCGTCGCCCGAGAAGAACCGAGCAATCCTCCCTCGACTCTTCTGTTCGGCGACCCCCGACTGAGTGACCACGACCTCGACTTCGCTCTCTTCCCGTATGAACGGGTACGCAACGCCAAGATTCTCACTGATGCGCGATGTCACTCGCTGAAGATCGAAAGAGGTCAAATCGGGCCAACGAACCTGCGCTAGAACTCGAGCGAGCGGCGGATTCTTCAGCTCTGCTCGCCGAATTTTTTGAGGCAGCGAATTTGAGGACACATTTCACACTCTACTTCACACTCTGAACAGTGTGAAGTAACCGGATGCGATTCACATTGAACCAGGACGGGGCTCTCCGCCCCAGCGAGGCCCGATCCGATCCCGGCCCCGCCGTGGTGGGGCCGGGAGGGACCTCACTTCTTCTTGTCGCTCTTCTTGCTCTTCTTGCTCTTCTCGCTGCCGCCGGAGATGAGGAGGGCCAGACCGATCGCGGCCAGCCAGGTGTCCTTGGCCAGCGGGATGCCGTCCTGGGACGGGCGGACGCCGTCGTCCTCGGTCATCGAGTCGATGGAGAAGTAGTTCGCCACCAGTCCGGCGGAGAACGTCGTCAGTGCCGCGCCGGCGATCCGGGTGGGCACGAAAGGCAGGAGCAGGGCGGAGCCGACGGCGATCTCACCGTAGGACAGGAACTTTCCGAACTGGGCCGGGGTGAGGTTCTCGACCATGGGGACGCCGTTGGCGGCCATCTGCTGGAGTCCGGCGGCGGATTCCTCGTCGAGACCGAGTTTGCCGATGCCCGAATTGAGAATGAATGCGCCGGGGACTGCGCGCAGAAGTGCGGTGCTGAGTTTCATATCCTGCTCCTTCGTAATGGGATCGTCACTGAGCCAAGACTATCCGTGAGGGCGCAGGTGCGCCACAGCAACAGGGCCTGTCGACCCCGGCGACCGAGATTCTCAGCCCTGCGTGCTGGTGC
Source organism: Brevibacterium limosum (assembly GCF_011617705.1). NCBI lineage: Bacteria > Bacillati > Actinomycetota > Actinomycetes > Micrococcales > Brevibacteriaceae > Brevibacterium > Brevibacterium limosum. The sequence goes on from NZ_CP050154.1 coordinate 3,516,330, forward strand.
GGATCCGCTCGATGAGATCGTCGAGGGCGTCGTCGAACTCGCGCTGAGCGTGGTCTTCCATGAGCAGGCCCTGCAATCGCTGCACCGTGGGATACTCGCTGAGGTCTTCGCCAGCGGAGGAGCCCTCCTCATCGCCGAGAACCTCCGGGGTCAGAGAGGCCGCCTGGAGCAGAAGCGCGCCGACCAGGAAGCTCGTGAAGGCCTTGTATGCGGCCACCGCCTCGGCGTCGGCGAATCCGAAGCGCTCCAGCGAGGACAGGAAGTCCTCGACCCAGCGCACGCTGCGCAGCGGCGGACGCAGCCAGGGGGCCTGAGGTGGCTGGGTGGCGATGAGCGGGAAGATCCGCGGATGCTCGATGGCCAGATTGCGCGTGGCATTGGCGACACGCTGCAGATACTCCTCCCACGAATGGGAATCCTCGGTCATGAGTTCGTCGTCGAAGAGGCCGTCGATGAGCTCGTCGACCATGGCCTCGAGAAGGTCCGCTCGCCCGGAGACGTGCCGATACAGTGCCATCGCCTCTACGTCCAAGGCAGTTCCGAGGCGGCGCATCGTGAGTTCGCTGAGACCGCAGGCATCGACGAAGGCGATCGCCGACTCGACGACCTGGGCACGATCGAGTCGCTGCTGAACCACGCGCACTCCCCTTTCCTCGTCGGAGATGTCGCAGACCGGGCGGCTTTCACCGCCAGTCTACTCGCTTGATCCGACGCGTCGAGAGATCCCCTCATAGTGCGATTACACTGTAAACACCTCATGGATGACTAAGTTATCACTCTCCATCGACCGCCCCACACAAGGGCAAGTCAACCCTCCGGCTCCATCGAAGCGTGCAACGCAGGACTCCGATGCGTCCGACTCGCCGGATCTATTGCGCAGCGAAAACCCGGTCTGCTAGGTTGATTACACCGTAAACATGAATGGCGCTCGACAGAGCAGAACGTCCAGACCGATCCACACGAAAGGACGAATCATGAATTCTCACGACAAGGCCGACAAGGCCTCTGACAAGGCAGAAGAACTCAAGGGCAAGGCGAAGGCCGCCGCCGGCAAGGCCACCGACGACAAGAGCCTCGAAGCCGAGGGCAAGACCGACGCGGCCAAGGGCAAGATCAAGCAGGTCGGCGACGATGCCAAAGACTCGCTGAAGGGCGTCAGAGACTCGCTCAAGGACTCACCGGAGAACTGAGGGACGCGGCCGGAGGGCGGAAGCACTGTCCGTTTCCGCCTCCGCCCTTTGGCCATGCTTTCAGATCCCCTGCCACAGACTTCGACGTGCCGGCAAGACCCGGCCCGTCGGCACGAGAAGAAGAGGGAAGATGGGAACTGACCGCCATGCTTTCGTCGTGGTGGCCAATCGCCTCCCCGTCGACCGCAACGATGGGGCGTGGGAGACCTCACCCGGCGGGCTCGTCTCAGCCGTGGCTCCCGTGGTGCGTGAGCACGCCGGAGCCTGGATCGGCTGGGCGGGCACGCACGACGACAGTCTGGAGCCCTTCGACTTCGACGGGATGAGCCTCGTCCCCGTCCCCCTCAGCCACGACGAACATCAGCAGTACTATGAGGGATTCTGCAACGCCACTCTGTGGCCGCTGCACCACGACCTCATCGTCGCGCCGCAGTACCACCGCTCATGGTGGCGGGCCTATCGTGCAGTCAACGCCCGATTCGCCCAGGCCGCGGTCGAGGCAGCCGAGACCGGGGCGACGATCTGGGTACACGACTACCACCTCCAGCTCGTACCGGCGATGATCCGCGCCCAACGACCGGACGTCCGGATCGGATACTTCTGCCACATCCCCTTCCCTCCCGTCGAGCAGATGGCCCAGCTGCCCTGGCGTGACGAGATCCTCCGCGGCCTGCTCGGGGCCGATGTCATCGGTCTCCAGCGAGAGGCCGATGCCGCGAAAGTCCGCCAGGCCATGCAGAAGCTGCTGGGCATGGATCCCGAGGAACTTCGCGGCCGCGTCGGCTCGTACCCGATCTCGATCGACGTCGAGGAGATCCGATCCGCGGCCGAATCCCCGGCCGTACAGGAGATGGCCCGCTGCTTCCGCCGTGATCTGGGCGATCCCGCCACCCTCATGATCGGTGTCGATCGCCTCGACTATTCGAAGGGAATCCTGCACCGGCTGTGGTCCTTCGAGGAGCTGATCGACGACGGACTGCTCGACGCGCGGGAAACCTGTCTCGCACAGATCGCAGTCCCCTCGCGTGAAGGCGTGCGCGCCTACCAAGACCTGCGCGACGAGGTCGAACATACGGTCGGGCGCATCAACGGGAGGTTCTCCACTCTCGGCCGCGATGTCATCCACTACTCCCACCACTCGTATTCGACAGAGGAAGCCGTCGCCCTGTACCTGGCCGCCGACATCCTGCTCGTCACCTCCCTGCGGGACGGGATGAACCTCGTGGCCAAGGAATTCGCCACCGCCCGCCGAGGCAGGGGCGGTGCACTCGTCCTCTCCGAATTCGCCGGAGCCGCCGAAGAACTCGACCAAGCCATCATCGTCAATCCCCACGACCGGGCCGGCCTGAAGGCTGCCATCCATCACGCGACCACGCTCAGCGAAGACGAGGCCCGGACGCGTATGGATGCGATGGCCGACACCGTCGCCGCCTTCGACGTCCGCCACTGGGCGCAAGCTTTCCTCCACGACCTGCGAGACCCAGCATCTGCGGCGGCTCTGTCGCCCAGCGACTGGTGACGCCGACCACTCTGACCGCCCCACCCCCAGGAGACCACTGTGTACACGATGCTCAACAACCAGGAATCCTCGAAGTACGACCTCTACCTGCCCGGCAAGCTCGTCGCCGCGCTGCACTACAAACTCGAGCCCGACGCCAATGAGGTCATGTTCATCTACTGTGAGGCGATCGAACCCACACAGGCCGACCGCCACCGCTGGGAGCTCATGCGGCGGGCCGTCGAAGACGCGAAGGGCCGACGCCTCAAACTCACCATCACCTGCCCCATCGGCCTCAAGGCCCTCGAACGGCAGGAACCGCCTGTCGATGTCGGTCCCCGGCAGGCAGAGGACCCACGGGCCTGATCCTCCCCGGCCGACCCTGCCCGGCCGAATCCCCGCCTCGGCGGGTGCCTGGTTCCTCCTGTGAACACTATGAACGCAACCGAGACACCCGTCACACCGAATGGCACAGTTGTCGGGTACATCACCACCGCGGCCAGTCGTCGCGCGCGTTCGCACCCACCGATGGGTGAGGTCGCGGAAACCATTTGGAGGAATCATGGCAACGTCGCCACAACAGCAAGGCGGGTCATTCGACAAGGAGATCGCCGCCACCGCCAAGGCACCGGAACCGGGCGCCCCGCAGCGGAAGAAGGACCGCACTCACTGGCTCTACATCATGGTCATTGTGGCCGTGTTCGCCGGTGCCGCCATCGGGCTCATCGCCCCTGACGCCGGCATCGCGCTCGAACCGTTGGGCAAGGCCTTCGTCGCGCTCATCAAGATGATCATCGCCCCGGTCATCTTCTGCACCATCGTCCTCGGCGTCGGCTCCGTGGCGAAGGCGGCCACCGTCGGCAAGGTCGGCGGACTGGCGCTCGTCTACTTCCTCGTCATGGCGACCTTCGCCCTGGTCATCGGCCTCGTCGTCGGCAACTTCATCCACCCGGGCGAAGGCCTCCACCTCCAGCCGTACGAAGAGGCCTCCGGCGGTGAGGAAGGCGGAATGGTCGCCTTCCTCATGAGCCTCATCCCCGGCGACATCCCCGTCCTGCCGACCCTCGTGCTCGCGCTCCTCGTCGGCTTCGCTCTGCAGTCGATGGGCAAGGCCGGCGAACCGGTGCTGACCGGCATCAAGCACATCCAGGCCGTGGTCTTCAAGCTCATGATGATGATCATGTGGGCCGCCCCCGTCGGCGCCTTCGGTGCGATCGCCGCGGTCGTCGGCAAGACCGGCTGGGCTGCGATCGGTGCGATGGCGACCCTCATGGGCGCCTTCTACCTGACCTGCGCGCTGTTCATCGTCATCGTCCTCGGCGGTCTGCTCAAGATCGTCACCGGCCTGAACATCTTCCTGCTGCTGAAGTACCTGGCCCGCGAGTTCCTGCTCATCTTCTCCACCTCGTCGTCCGAGTCGGCCCTGCCGCGCCTGATCGCGAAGATGGAGCACGCCGGAGTCTCGAAGCCGGTCGTCGGCATCACCGTGCCCACCGGCTACTCGTTCAACCTCGACGGCACCGCCATCTACCTGACCATGGCCTCGCTGTTCGTGTCCTCGGCCATGGGTATGCCGATGTCGATCCCCGAGCAGATCTCGCTCCTCGTGTTCATGATCATCGCTTCGAAGGGCGCCGCCGGCGTCACCGGTGCCGGCCTGGCCACCCTGGCCGCCGGCCTGCAGTCGCACCGCCCCGAGCTGCTCGACGGCATGGGCGTCATCGTCGGCATCGACAAGTTCATGTCCGAATGCCGTGCCCTGACGAACTTCACCGGCAACGCCGTGGCCACCCTGCTCATCGGCAAGTGGACGAACGAAATCGACCTCGACCAGGCCCGCGCCACCCTGGCCGGCCAGAACCCGTTCGACGAGCTCTCACTTGAGCCGGACGCCCACGGTGCGCCGACGAACGCCCCCGAGGCCGACGAGGCCCTGCCCGAGCCGCAGACCACCGTCGCAGCCGTTGGTCAGTCGAAGGCCGGCGCCATGAGCTGACCTCGGTCGCTTTCGCACCACAACCACCACGGGTGCCGATGTCCTCATCGTGAGGACGCCGGCACCCGTGGTGTTTCGTCTCCCCTCGCCGAGGCGGCCCTCCCCTGTCGTACTGCTGTGACGAGGGTTCGAAACCTCGGAGCAAGAAATGCCCCTGTCCGGCCAATCCACCTGCGCGAGCCCTCCGAATGACACATGTCCGTCCCAATACGGACGACCACGAAGTCAGAAGAGGACAGGGACCATGAAGAATCTCAAACTCATCAACGCCCGCACCGTCTCCGGTGCCGCACTCGCGACCATCGTCATTGCCGTCGGTCTCATGACCGCGCCCGGGGGCGCCTCCGCTGCCGAGACCTCTCCGACCGATTCGACCGAGACCTCGGGGGCACTCATCAACGGCCCGATCATCGATCTGGGCGACCTCCTCGGCGATATCAACATCGGACAGTTCCAGTGACGACCGATCCCCTGCTTACTCCCGTGATCCCGGCGCCGGGTTGCGCTGAGCACCCGCGCGCCTCCTTGCCGACGGAAACCTCGCTCAAGGAAACCCCCACCCGATGCGAAAGACACGATGACTGACGAGAACGCTCGAATCGACCTCACCTCAGCACAGCGCGGAATCTGGTACGCCCAGAAGATCGAACCCGACAACCCGACGTTCCAGATCGGGCTCTATGTCGATATTCGCGGACCGCTCGATGTCGACAGAATGCGCAAGGCGGTCGCCACGACCGTAGCCGAAGCCGACTCGCTCAACGCCGTCTTCGGTGAAGACGAAAAGGGACCCTTCCAACAGCTCGGACCGGCACGCAGCCATCTCCTCGTCCGTGACCTGCGGACGGAGTCGAGTGAGGATCCCGAAGCCTCGGCTCATGCGCTGATGCAGGAGGATCTCGAAACCGTCCACGACGTCGATGAGGGTGACCTGCTCCGGTCCCAGCTGTTCCACCTCGGACCCGACCACTGGATCTTCTATCAGCGGGCCCACCACCTCCTCGTCGACGGCTATTCCGCCGTCCTCGTCCTCCGCCGCGAATCCCAGGTCTACCGGGAGCTCGCCGATCAGGGAACCGCATCTGACTCGCCCTTCGGCAGCCTCGACGATCTGGTGGCCGAGGAGGCTCAGTACCGTTCCTCGCAGCGCTTCACCACCGACGCCGAGTTCTGGAAGCAGGTGCGCTCCGAGTCGGACACGGCCACCGGCCTGGCCGACCGCCCGGCATCACCGGCACGACGGCTTGTCACCGGCAACGCCGACATCCCCCAGGAGCTCTCATCACGCCTGGCCGGTTCCCGGTCGGCACCGACGCTCATCCTCAGCGCCGCAGCGACCTACCTGCACCGCATGAGCGGACGAGAGTCCATCTCGGTGGGGCTTCCGGTCACTGCCCGTCGCAGCGCCCTGTCCAAATCGGTGCCGTCCATGATGTCGAAGATCCTGCCGGTGCAGCTGCAGGCAGCACCGGAGATGACGACGGCAGATCTCGTCGCCGGCGCCGGCGCGACGCTGCGCGAGACGCTCATCCACCAGCGCTTCCAATATCAGGAGCTGAGCACCGACAGCGACTACATCGGGCCTTCGGTCAACATCTTCCCGCACGTCGACGACATCGACTTCGGAATGTCGACCGCCTCGCTGCACCTCCTCTCGACCGGCCCGGTCGACGACCTCTCGATCATCATCCACGGCATCGGAGCGGATCCCAGCTCCGATGGAGGCAGCAGGCCCGCCATCGTCCGGTTCGAGGCGAACGCCGAACTCTACGATCAGCACAGCCTCGCCGAGCACCTGCGTCAGTTCCTCTCCGTCCTGTGCCAGTTCGATCCGAACGAAGATCAGCACCTGGCGGACCTCTCACTCATCGATGCCGACGAGTCCGACGAACTCATCGCGGGCGGCAGAGGACCCGAGCAGCATCTTCCCCGGCACACCGTGGTGGAGGAATTCTCCCGTCACGCCCGCAAGTCCCCATTCGCCACCGCGGTCGTCGCCGAGGACGGGCACATCAGCTTCTGCGAACTCGACCGCCGCTCGACTCAGCTCGCCGACCTTCTTCGGGACTGTGGTGCAGGACCCGGGACTCGCATCGCGGCACGCTTGGGCCGGTCCACCACGCTGCCCATCGCCGTGCTCGGAATCCTCAAGACAGGTGCCGCCTACGTGCCCCTCGACCCTGACTACCCGGCCGACCGCATCGAAGCGATGATCGCCGACGCAGCGCCGGTGCTCGTCATCAATTCCTCTGCAGTGTCGGGTCCCGCCGGAGAGACGAGTATGACCACCGACCGTCCCGTCATCGACATCGATGCGCAACCGCAGTCGGCAGCACCCGCGCCCGAGTCGACCCAGGCCGGATCAACGCAGGCCCAGCAGACCGGGTCGACACCTGCCCCCGACGACCTCGCCTACGTCATCTTCACCTCCGGGTCGACCGGTCGACCCAAGGGCATCGGGGTCGAGCACCGGTCGCTGCTCAATCTCTTCCACAGTCACAAGGAGACCATCTTCGATCCGGCCGCCCGTCGACTCGGACGAGGACTGCGCGTGGCACACACGGCCGGGATCTCCTTCGACGCCTCCTGGGATCCGCTGCTGTGGCTCTTCGCCGGGCACGAACTCCACCTCATCGACTCGGTCACCCGCCGCGATCCCGAAACTCTCACCGACTACTTCTCCACCCACGGCATCGACTCGCTCGAGACGACGCCCTCATTCGTCAAGGCCCTTCTCGCCCACGGCACGTTCAGCGGCACCGAGCATCCCAGCGTCGTGGCCCTGGGCGGAGAAGCGGTCGAACGTGGGCTCTGGGACCAGCTCGCAGCTCTGCCCGAGGTGGATTCCTTCAACTTGTACGGACCGGCGGAGACGACCGTCGACAGTCTCACCGCACCCATCGTCGCCGGCGCCTCACCCGACCTCGGCGGTTCCGTGGCGAACACCAGGCACTACGTCCTCGACTCCCGGTTGACCCCTGTTCCCGCCCAGGCGCGTGGGGAGCTCTACATTGCGGGGCTGAATCTGGCGCGCGGCTATGTGGGCCTGCCGGCCACCACGTCAGAACGGTTCATCGCCGACCCCTTCGCTGACGACGGCTCCAGGATGTATCGCACCGGCGACATCGTCCGCAGGCCTCTGACCGGGGGAATCGAGTTCCTGGGCCGAGCCGATGAGCAGATCAAACTGCGCGGCTATCGCGTCGAACTCTCCGAGGTCGAGCTCGCCCTCCAGTCGGAGGGCCGGATCCGGTCAGCCGCGGTCATCCTGGGACAGAACCAGGCCGGCTACAGTCAGCTTCTCGGATACATCACCGCCGATGAGCAGATCGACACCGCCGAGGTCCGCCGGCACATGAAGACGCGCGTACCCGACTACATGGTCCCCTCGTTCATCACGCAGATCGAACGGATTCCCCTCACGGTCAACGGCAAGCTCGACCGGGCTGCGCTGCCGGAACCGGAATCGACGCGATCGGGATCCGCCGCACCGAGGACAGCCCAGGAGCAGGCCGTGGCCGAGGCCTTCGCCCAGGTGCTGGGAGTGGAGACCGTGGGCATCGACGATGACTTCTTCGAACTCGGTGGGCACTCCCTGCTCGCCACCCAGCTGGTGGCCTCACTGCGAAAGCGATTCGCTGCCCCACCCGCCCTGAGCGAAATCTTCCACCACCCCACCGTCCGCGAACTCAGTGCCGGACTCGACCTCGACGACACGGCGCAGGAGCCGGCAGACGAACTCGTCGCCGCAGACCGTCCCGCGACCATTCCCCTGTCCTACGCGCAGAGCCGTCTGTGGTTCCTCAACCAGTTCGACCCGGCGTCCGCGGCCTACAACATTCCGCTCACCCTGCGCATCCGCGGAGACCTGGACACCAATGCTCTGCGTTCCGCAATCAACGATGTCGTCTCTCGGCACGAGAGCCTGCGCACCGTGTTCCCGTGGACCGAGGGTCAGCCCGAACAGGTGATCCGCGCCGCCGACGATGCGCAGATCGCCCTGCCCATAGTGGAGATCAGCGAGGACCTCGTCGATCACACCGTCGATGCGGAGGCCACACACGGCTTCGACGTCTCCACACAGCTGCCGATCCGGGCCCTGCTGATCAGGCTGGGCACCGAGGATCATCTCCTGCTCCTCACGCTCCACCACATCGCCGCCGACGGCTGGTCGCTGCGGCCCCTGGCCGGTGACCTCTCCGATGCCTATCGCGCTCGGGCTCGCGGCACCACCCCCACCCTCCCCGAGCTGCCGATCCAGTACGCCGACTACGCACTGTGGCAGCGAAGGACTCTCGGCTCCGAGGACGACCCCGACAGCGAGATCGCCGACCAGCTGGCCTATTGGAAGGACGCGCTGAGCGAGGCTCCGGTCGAACTCAGACTTCCCGTCGATCGGCCCAGGAGCGCACAGAACACCGACCGTGTCTCGCGCAGGATCCCGATCGACATCGACGCCGATACCCACGCCGGTCTGCGCCGGCTCTCCGGCGAGCGCAACGCCAGTCTGTTCATGGTCCTGCAGGCCGCCTTCGCTGTGCTGCTGAGCAGACTCGGTGCCGGCAACGACATTCCCATCGGCACTCCCGTCGCCGGCAGGACGGAGACGAAACTCGACGATCTCATCGGCTTCTTCGTCAATACCCTCGTCCTGCGCACCGACACCTCCGGCAACCCCAGCCTGGTCGACGTCGTCGATCGGGTCCGCGCGTCCAACCTCTCCGCCTATGCCCGTCAGGATGCGCCGTTCGAACGAGTCGTCGACGAACTCGCGCCCCCACGCTCGGACCAGCTCCATCCTCTGTTCCAGGTCATGCTGACCCTGCAGAACACTGCCCCCGCGGCTCTGGACATGGGCGGCCTCGACGTCGAACCCGCACCCGGGCCACAGGTGTCGGAGGCGAAGTTCGACCTCCTCCTCGACCTGACCGAACGCGAGAACGACGGCGCGGCTCACACGGTCGGTGACATGCACACGGTCAGTGAGGCGGCCGGCATCACCGGCTCCCTCGAGTTCGACTCCGCGCTCTTCGATGAATCCACCGCCGAATCCATCGCCGCACGATTCGTCCGTGTGATCGACCAGTTCGCCGCCGACCCGCACACACCGCTGCGCGAACTCGAGGTGCTGCGCGCGGACGAACTGGCAGAGATCCGCGCTCAGGGTCAGGGCCGCGACGCGGTCGCACCAGAGTCGACGATCCTCGACGTTTTCGATTCGACGATCAGGAGCCATCCCGAGCGTCGGGCGCTCATCGCCGACGACGGTGAGCTGACATTCGCCGGCCTCGGGGCCCGCATCGACCAGATCGCTCATGTCCTGGCCACCCGAGGAATCACAGCGGGAGACAGCGTCGCCATTGCCCTTCCCCGGTCCGCCGACGCCGTCGCGGCCCCCTTGGCCGTGCTCTCGATCGGGGCGGTCGCTGTGCCCATCGACCTCAGCTACCCCGGAGAGCGGATCCGGCTGATCCTCGACGCGAGCACCCCCGCGGCCGTCATCACCGACGAGGCTGAGCTCCCGGTCCGCCCGGGCACAGCGGTCGGCACCACCGAACTCCGCACCGTCGAGGTGGGTCGCCGTGACGATGACACCGCCGGACTCGCTCGCCGCGGGGCCGACCGTCCGGCTCCGAGCGACCGCGCCTATGAGATGTACACCTCGGGTTCGACCGGCACACCGAAGGGCGTGGCCGTTCCCCACAGTGCGCTGCTGAATCTGCTGGCCCATCATCGGGAGACCATCTTCGCCGAGGCGGGACTCGGCGTCGGACCGGTCCAGGCGGCGCACACGGCGGGGCTGGGCTTCGACGCCGCCTGGGATCCGGTGCTCTGGCTCGTGGCCGGAGCGAGCCTGCACATCGTCGGCGACGAGGTCCGCCGCGATGCCGAAGCACTCGTCCGATTCTGCCGCGAGCATGAGATCCGGGCCCTCGAGACCACTCCGTCGTTCGTCAGGCAGCTCATCATCTCAGGACTGCTCGAGGACGACACCAGCGGGAACCGCGTCCCGCTGTCGCTTGCTCTCGGCGGAGAGGCCGTGCCCGAGGATCTCTGGCAGGAGCTTGCTGAGAATCCCAAGGTGCGTGCCCACAACTTCTACGGTCCCACCGAATTCACCATCGATTCCGTCACCGCCGCGGTTGCGGGAGACCGACCCACCATCGGGCATCCGATCAGGAATGTTCGAACCATGGTCCTGGATCAGCATCTGCGTGAGGTCCCCCATGGAGTCGTCGGCGATCTCTATCTCGCAGGCGCCGGAATCGCCTCCGGCTACGTCAACAGACCGAAGGAGACGGCAACGCGATTCGTCGCCGATCCTCTCGAACCGGGCGTTCGGATGTACCGGACCGGCGACCTCGTGCGCCGAAACCCCGACGGCAGCCTCGACTTCGTCTCCCGCGATGACGACCAGATCAAACTGCGCGGATACAGGGTCGAGCTCGGAGACGTCGAGAACGCCCTGGCCTCGGGCAACGGCGTCACCCAGGCGGCGGCCATCGTCGAGAATCTCACGGATCCTGAATCAGCACGGCTCATCGGCTACTACACCGGGGACGCCGACGAGGCCGCACTCCGCGACCACCTCGCCGCCCAGCTGCCGGCACCGATGGTCCCCCACATCCTCGTCGGTCTCGACTCGATCCCGCTGACGTCGCATGGCAAACTCGACCGCTCCCGGCTGCCTGCCCCCACTGCTTCGGGGGCCGAGGACTCCCGGGTCCCGCGCACCGCGGACGAACACACCATGTGCCGAGTCTTCTCATCCGTGCTCGGCACGGAGGAGATCGGCCTCGACGACGACTTCTTCGACCTCGGCGGGCACTCGCTGCTGGCGGTCTCCCTCATCGGCCGCATCCGGGCAGCCTTCGACACCGAGCTGCCGCTGCGCGCAGTCTTCGACTCCCCCACCCCGGCTGCGCTGCTGCATCGACTCGATTCTCGCGGCCCCACCGAGCCGGCACCCGCCGAAGGCCCCACGACCACGGCGGAATCGGCCGACGGTGCGCCGCACCTGAGCCTCACCGCGTGGAGCCGGTCGCACGGGCACACCCGCCCGCAGCTGATCCCTCTGTCCTATGGGCAGTCGCGGCTGCACTTCCTCAATCAGCTCGACACCGATGCCTCGGACTACACCATCTCCCTGGCTGTCCGGTTCTCCGGAGATCTCGACGCGGCCTCCCTCGGGCAGGCGCTGACGAACGTGATCGCCCGACACGAGATCCTCCGCACCGTCTACCCCGGTGTCGATGGCAGCCCCGTCCAGCAGATCCTGCCCCCGGACGCCGGTGAGGGTCTCATGGAACACCGCACCACGACCTCTGGCGCAGAGACCGCGGAGCGAATGCGGGACGAGGCCGCCGTCGGATTCGACCTCAGCCGCGACCTTCCCATTCGTGCGAGCCTCTTCACTGAAGGCGACGAGTGGGTTCTCCACCTGGTGATGCACCATATCGCCACCGACGGCGCCTCGCTGAGACCGCTGACGCAGGACCTCTCGACCGCCTATGCCGCACTGCGCGGCTCGGCCCATCCGATGCAGCGCACTCTCGAGGTCCAGTACGCCGAGTTCGCGCTCTGGCAGCGCCATGTCCTCGAGGACGAGCAGGCACCTGAAGCGAAGGCCCCGCTCCTGGAGCGGAAGATCCGGGCCTGGCACGACCGGCTCGAGGGGATTCCCACCGACATCAGCCTGCCCGCCGATCGTCCCCGTCCCACGACCGCCAGGCAGTCGGGTCGTCACCATCACTTCAGCCTCGACGCCCGTACCTCTGCCCGTCTGGCAGCGGTGGCCGCCGAGAACGGGGCGAGCCTGTTCATGGCGCTGCACTCCGTGCTCGCCGGCTATCTCAGCAGGCTCGGTGCCGGTGAGGACATCGTCATCGGCTCCCCCAGCGCCGGACGGTCGGACCCCGCGCTGGAGGACATGGTCGGACTCTTCGTCAACACCATTCCGATCCGCACCGACACCTCGGCGGGCCCCGACCTGCGCACGCTCCTGGCTCGCACCCGCGCCGCAGTCATCGATGCTGTGGAACTCGACGACGTGCCGTTCGAGCGTCTCGTCGAATCGGTCAATCCGCCTCGCGAACTGGGCCGCCATCCCCTGTTCCAGGTCATGCTGTCCCTCGAGGAGTCGGCAGCACCGAAACTCGAGCTGCCCGGTGTCACCACGAGCATCGAACCCGAGGTCGAGACCGGTGACGCGAAGTTCGACCTCTCATTCACATTCCGCCGCAGCGAAGCCGAGGCGGGACTTGCGGTGGTCCTCGATTTCAACTCATCGATGTTCGACGAGGAGACCATCGCCGACATCTGCCGACGATTCTCCCGATTCGTCGATGAGGCCGTGAAGGATCCCGAGCGTCCGCTGCACGACATCGCCCTGCTCGACCCGGTCGAAACGCGGACGGCGATCGAGTCCCTCACCGGCTCCGTGCCTGCGGACACGCCGCCACCGGTGCTCGACGTCTTCGCCGTCACGGCAGCCCGAATGCCCGATGCCGTGGCGGTCCGGTCCGACCAGACGTCGCTGTCCTACCGCGAACTCGACGCGGCCTCGTCCCGGTTGGCGCACGAACTCATCGACCAGGGAGCAGGCGCCGGCGAAACGGTCTCCGTTCGACTGAGTCGCGGCCCCGGCGTCATCGTCGCCACGCTGGCCGTGCTCAAGTCCGGTGCGGCCTTCAACCCGATCGACATCGACTACCCCAGCGGCCGCACCGCTGCGATCCTCACCGACGCCGAACCGCTCATCGTCATCACACAGCCGGGCAGCACCTCAGAGCTCGCGCCCCTCCTCGCCGATGCCGGGATCATCTCGAGCATCATCGAGATCTCGCCCGCCGACGGTTCGGCTCGCCCCTCACCTGCTCCTCAGGAATCCACGACCTCAAGTTCAACCGCTGCGACCACGACCGCGACGCTGCCCATGCCTCACCGGGATTCGGCGGCCTATGTCACCTTCACCTCCGGCTCGACGGGCCGGCCCAAGGGCGTCGAGGTCGGCCACGCGGCCTTGGCGAACCTCCTCGCCTCCCACCGCGCACGGCTCCTGCCGACCCCGAGCGAGGAGTCCGACCGGATTCCGGTCGCCCACACCACCGGAATCGGCTTCGACGCCGCCTGGGATCCCCTGCTGTGGATGGTGGTCGGGCATCCGCTGCACATCGCCTCGGAGGCCGTCCAACGCGATCCGCAGCAGCTGGCGGCCTCTCTGCGCCGACTCGGCATCGGATTCTGGGAGACGACACCGAGCTACCTTCGCCTGCTGACCACCGAACCGGAATTCGAGCGCATGCTCGCCGAGGCCGCTGAAGAAGGCTCTCCGACCATCCTCGCCCTCGGCGGGGAAGCGATCGATCCCGATCTCTGGCAGTGGCTGCGCGACCACCCCGGCATCATCGCCCACAACCTCTACGGGCCCACGGAGACCACGGTCGACGCATTCGCCGCACCTGTGGCCGCCTCTCCGACGCCGATTCTCGGGGCGCCGCTGGAGCGCATGCGCGGATACGTCCTCGATGAACGCCTCCATCATGTGCCGTCCGGCACGATCGGGGAACTGTATCTGGCGGGTGAGCAGTTGGCCCACGGGTACCGGGGCCGACCGGGGCTGAGCGCCGAACGCTTCATCGCCGACCCTTACGGTCGCCCGGGCGAGCGCATGTACCGGACCGGTGATCTCGTCCGGCACGAGGGCGGAGAGCTCGTGTTCATCGGTCGCAACGATGATCAGATCCAGCTGCGCGGATACCGAGTCGAACTCGGGGAAGTCGAGCGGGCCCTGCGCCAGGCACCGGGCGTCAAGGACGCCGTCGTCCGTCCGTTCGGCACGGACCCTGCCACCATGCAGCTCGTCGGCTATATCGTCGCCGGGGCCGGCGAGAGCACCGAGACCGCCACAGAGCTCGCCGAAGACGCAACCGGGACGTCGTCTCGGGACCTGCTCGCCGATGAGGCCCGCGACCATGTGCGCTCGCTCGTTCCCTCCTACATGGCGCCCTCGCACCTCGTCGTCATCGACGAGATCCCCCTCACCGCTCACGGCAAGATCGACGAGGCGGCCCTGCCCGACCCGTCGACAGCGGCCGTCGGATCGCGACTGACACCGCGCACGCCGCAGGAGGAGACCGTCACCGCGATCTACGCACGCGTGCTGTCCCTGCCGCATGTCGGCATCGACGAGTCGTTCTTCGAACTCGGCGGGCATTCGTTCCTCGCCCGGCCGCTCATCGCGGCCGTCAACGAGGCCCTCGGTGCCGATCTGTCGGTCCAGGCCCTGTTCCGCTCACCGACCGTCGAACAGCTCGTTCGCGAGGTCGGCCGAGGCGGTGCGGACTCCATCGCCGACAGCCTCCACCGCCTGCTTCCGCTCCGCCGCGCGGGTGCGAAGCCGCCGCTGTTCGCCGTTCACCCGGCCACGGGCATCAGTTGGGGCTTCGCCGCGATGCTCCACGGTCTCGATCCGGATCGCCCGCTGATCGGCCTGCAGATGCCCGGCCTCTCACCCGGGGACCCGGAGGAGATGACTGCCCAGACGCTGACCGAACTCGCCGACGACTACATCGACCACCTGCAGACGGCTCAGCCGTCGGGCCCCTACCACCTGATCGGGTGGTCTCTCGGCGGCATCCTCGCCCACCGTCTGGCCACCCGCCTCCAGGAGCGGGGCGAGTCCGTCGCGTTCCTCGGAATTCTCGACGCCTTCCCCACCGGGCAGGAGCGTAACGCCGACGTCGGCGAAGGGTCCGAGCTGTGGGCGAACTACCTCGGCGCCAATCATCCGGCGATCACGGAGACGACGGAGGGTCTCGATGACGAACGGGCCCTGGAGATCCTGCGTGCACACGGTGATCCCCTCGGCAATGTGGCACCGGAGACCATTGCGGCGATGACCCGCGGGTTCTTCACCCTGGCCAGACTGATCCGCGAGGCCCCGGTGGAGACGTTCGACGGTGAGCTGGTGCTCTTCACCGCGACCCGGGACGTTCCGAACGGCACCCCCGGCCCCGACTCATGGCGCCGATTCGTCACCGGCGACATCCACGTCACCGAGGTCGACGCGCGGCACTCGGACATGCTGAGTGCCGAGGCTGTCGAAGAGATTCTTCCCGTCCTGTCCATCCACATGGACGAGGCCGCCGAATCACAGATGAGTTCCATCCACTCCTGGAACACAACCCCGCCAAGCAACACCACTAGGAGCTGAAGAAACATGAACAACCCCTTCGACGACGCAACAGGGACCTTCCGCGTGCTGGTCAATGACCTGCAG
This sequence comes from Brevibacterium limosum, assembly GCF_011617705.1. Classification (NCBI taxonomy): domain Bacteria; kingdom Bacillati; phylum Actinomycetota; class Actinomycetes; order Micrococcales; family Brevibacteriaceae; genus Brevibacterium; species Brevibacterium limosum. The sequence continues at coordinate 3,532,295 of NZ_CP050154.1, forward strand.
CAGCATTCGCTGTGGCCGTCGTTCGCCGATGTGCCAGCGGGTTGGGTCCTCGTGTTCGGACCGGCCAGCCGCGAAGACTGCCTCGAATTCGTCGAGGAGAACTGGACGGACATCACTCCGCGCCGGCTCGCCGAGATCGCCTCATAGTGATTCGCCTGGAGAACCTGAGGAAGAGCTATGGAGCCTTCCGTGCTCTCGACGGCATCAGCCTGGACATCGAGGAGGGACAGATCTTCGGTCTCCTCGGCCCCAATGGGGCCGGGAAGACGACGACCGTCAAGGTCCTGTCCACACTGATCCGCCCCGACTCCGGCACCGCCGTCGTCGCGGGACACTCGGTGACCGCCGATCCCACTGCCGTCCGTCGCAGCATCGGCCTCTCCGGCCAGTACGCGGCCGTCGATGAGAAGCTCACCGGGTACGAGAACCTCGTCATGGTCGCCCGCCTCTACGGGATGAGCCGCCGGGAAGCTGCGGCCCGTGCCCGCGAGCTGCTGGCCGAATTCGATCTCAGCGACGTCGCAGGCAAACGCGCAGGCGCCTATTCGGGAGGCATGCGGCGACGACTCGACCTGGCCTCGGCCCTGGTCGTGCGTCCGCCGGTGGTCATTCTCGACGAACCGACCACCGGGCTCGATCCGCGCGCACGGCTCGACACCTGGGAGGTCATCACCACCCTGGTCAGAGGCGGCACCACCGTGCTGCTGACGACCCAGTACCTGGAAGAGGCCGACCAGCTGGCCGATCGCATCGCCGTCATCGATTCCGGACAAGTCATCGCCGAGGGAACCTCCACGGAGCTCAAGGGCAAGCTCGGCGCCGAACGCGTCACACTGACACTGGCCCACCGCGGCTCCCTCGAAGGAACCCTGCGGATCCTCGACCGCATCATCGGCGGCTCCGCCCGCCCGCAGACGGACTCGTCGGGACTGCGCATCACCGCGTCCGCACCACTGGGACAGAGGAATCTGCTGCAGGTCCTCGCCGCCTTGGACGCGGAGGGGCATTCCGTCACCGAGGCGGCCCTGTGCCGTCCCACGCTCGACGACGTGTTCCTCGACCTCACCGGACAACCCGCCTCGGCGAGGCCCTCACGGACCCCGGCAGACACCGCCGAGGTGGGAGTATGACCGCACTCGTCTCCGCCGCTCGCGACAGCTCCGTCATCGCCTGGCGCAATCTGCTCACCGTCCGTCGCACTCCGGGCGCCCTGGTCACGGGAGTCGTCCAGCCGGTGATCTTCGTCTTCCTCCTCGCGTTCGTCTTCGGCGGCAGCCTCGGCGGCGGGCCGTACCGGGAGTTCCTCATCGGCGGGATCCTGGCTCAGACGCTGACCTTCAATTCCTCCTTCACCGCCGTCTACCTCGCCAAGGACCTCCAGCTCGGACTCATCGACCGTTTCCGTTCGCTGCCGATGTCACGGGTCGCCGTGATTCTGGGCAGAACATCCTCGGACCTGGTCACCAGCCTCATCTCCGTGGCGGTGACGATGATCTGCGGTCTGCTCATCGGGTGGCGCATCACCGAGGGATTCGGCTCTGCGCTGCTGGGCATCACGCTCCTGCTGCTCTTCAGCTTCGCCATGTCGTGGATCGGTGCGGTCATCGCACTGACGGCCAGGAGCGTCGAGGTGGCACAGAGCCTCGGCCTCATCTGGCTCTTCCCCGTCACCTTCATCTCCGGAGCCTTCGTCTCGATCGACACCCTTCCGGGCCCGCTGCAGGCGATCGCCGCGTGGAATCCCATCACCGCGGTCGCCACGAGTGTCCGAGAGCTGTTCGGCAACGCACCGCCGGCCGGGTTCGTCACCAGCACGGGCTGGGCGGCCGACAACGCCGTCATCTATGCGATCCTCAGCTGCGTTGCGGTCATCGCCATCTTCTCTCCCATCGCCGTCTCCCAGTACCGTCGGATCAGTCGGAGATGACGAGAGCCGCGATCGAATACCTCATCAGCGACATAGCAGCGATCGAACGGGTGCTCGCCGAACACCCATGGCTCGATTCGCTGCTGTCACCGGACGAAGCCGCTCGAGCGGACCGGTTTCGCAGACCCGCAGATCGGGCCGCGTTCCGAGGGGCGCATCTGATCTTTCGGCTCATGGCTGCTCGCCGCCTCGGCGTCGATCTCGAAGAGGCCGGCGAATTGGAGCTGACACGCCGCTGTCGCACGTGCGGCGGCCCCCATGGCAAGCCGACAGTCCCCGGGGCGGAACTCAGCCTGTCTCGGTCGAACGGGGCCGTGGCGATCGCCTCGGCGCCTGGGACCTCACCGATCGGAGTCGACATCGAACAGGTCCCGACCGATGTCTTCTCCGGCTTCGACGACTACGTCCTCGGCCCGACGGAGACTCTGACCGAGGGCGACGATGCCGTGCGTCGGCGCATCGACGTCTGGGTGTGCAAGGAAGCCGCGGTCAAGACCACCGGGCATGGGCTGTCCGTGCCGCCCAGTGGTTTTGAAGTCATGGACCTGCCGTCGGGAATCGGCCCGCACGGACCATGGACAGCCACGATCACGGCCCCCGGAAATTCCGAACTCGACGCACTCAACATCTCCCGGCTCACATGCCCTCGACCGTATGTCGCGGCGTTGTGCAGCGCCGATCGACTGCCCGTCGAGGCTGTCGGTCTGCAGGAGATGCTCGCCGGACGGTGAGGGTGCATGCAGCCCAGCGAGACAAGCCTCCTCAGGACGGAGCCCGATCGCCGAGGACTTTCCCCGGGTTGAGGTTCTGTCCGGGGTCGGTGGCGCGAAATACGGCGTCGACCATGAATGCGCCCGGCTCGCTGATGTCGTCGACGAGCCACGGCTGGTGTTCGGTGCCGACTCCGTGGTGGTGCGACAGGCCTCCACCGGAGTCGATGAACTCCTGCTGAATGCTGTCCTTGACGTCCTGATACTCCGCCAGCGCCGTGTCCTCATCCGTGTAGGGAATCGCGAAGGTGAAGTACAGGCAGGCGCCGCCGTGATAGCTGTGGGACAGATGGCAGAACATGAATCCCGGTCCGCCCTGCTCACTGCGGGTCTGGCGGAATCGCTCGTGCACCCGAGCATGGACGTTCTTGAGGTCTCCCCACGTCACTCCCGTTTCGCAGACATCGCCGAAGACCTTGTAGTTGAGCAGGAAGTCGCGCAGATACGGGGTGTCGAACTTCTTCTGATCGTAGACGTCGCCGGGTCCGGAGCCGAGGCTGATTCCGCCTCGGCGACCGATGAGTTCCTTCACCTCGGCCTTCTCACGTGCCACGCGCTCTTTCGACCCTTCGAAGCAGACGTATGACAGGCACATGCCTTCTGTCGTGTCCCACCCTTTGGACCGCAGGTAGGCGAACAGGGCATCCTGACCGCGAGCCGCGATCGTTGCCTTCACACCCCTCGGCTCAGAGACCATCGCGAGACTGAACCGAGTCTCGGGCCCGTCTGAGAGACGGGTGAACGCGGGCGTGACCTCGGAGCGGGCGATGTCGTGCATGGCCTCGACTCCACTCGCCCAATCGGGGAAGAGGTAGGCGATGACCTGCCGCACTTTAGGCAGCCGATGCACCTGCACCGTGCATTCCGAGATCACACCGAGTCGGCCTTCGCTGCCGAGGACCATCTCATGCACCGACGGGCCCGAATCGCGGCCCGGAATGGGCTTGCTCACCATGACGCCACGGGGGTGGACGAGGCGAAGACCACGCACGATGTCTTCGATGTCACCGTACTTGTCCGACTGCATTCCCGATGACCGGGTCGCCGCCCATCCGCCGAGGGTCGAATAGCTGAACGAGTCGGGGAAATGACCCATCGTCCATCCGCGAAGATTGAGCTGCTCCTCGAGGTCGGGTCCATATGCTCCGGCTTCGACTCGGGCGAGGCCCGAATACTCGTCGATGTCGATGACTCGACGCATCCTCCCGAGATTCAGCGAGACGATGGGACGCTCCTCATCCGGACTCGGGGTCACTGAGCCGGAGATGCATGAGCCGCCGCCGTAGGGTATGAGCACGAGATCGCGCTCGAGGACGAGAGCGAGGACAGCGGCGATCTCATCCTCGCTGCCGGGGTAGACGACGGCGTCGACGAGGCGGGTGATCGGCTCGTGGCGCACCCGGTAGAGGTCCGGCAGGGAGCGGCCGAACGAATGGGTCACGCGCAGTTCGTCGTCGACGCTGACATTGTCCGACTCGACCACGGCGCCGAGCTCGTTGAGCAGCGTCGATGACATTCGAGACTCAGGTATGGTCAGATCGCTGAGCACCGGCGTGGTCGGCCGCGGAGCATTCCAGAGGTCGAGGCCGACTTTGTCCTTGGCGATGGCAGCGAAGTCGGGTTTGGTCTCCCACCGGAAGTCGACTCCTTCGGCTCCCCAGCCCCACCAGCGGTGCCGTTTGACGTCCTGCATTCTCATGGGTTCGCTCATTTCTTCGTCCTTTCCGGCGATTCGACGTGTTCACTGCCGACACCGATGTCATCGGCTCCCGCGGCGAAGAGCTCCGCCACGAGTTGCCGCACCCGCGCGGTGAGTTCAGACAGCGATTCCTCGTCTCGGGCGGTGACCGGTTCACCGAAAGCCACATGCACAGGTGGCCTGCCCGCCGCCGGCCAGGCAGCGCCTTTGGGCATCGCTTCGAAACCGCCGACGACCGCTGCCGGCACGATGGGAACCGAGGCATCGACTGCCAGCTTGATCGATCCGGCCTTGAAATCAGCGATCGTGCCTGATCTCTGCCGACTTCCCTCGGGGAACAGCAGAACCGGCACACCCGAGCGCAGCAAGGCGCGGGGCAGATTCGCGCTGCCACGTGATCCTTCGCGATAGATCGGAAACGCGTTGAACAGCCAGCGGACGAAGAGCCGCTTGTGCCACACGGTGAAGAAGTAATCGTAGGCGACTCCGGTCGCAAGGAACCGCGACTGTCTGCGCGGCAGGCTCTGCGCGATCATCGGCGCATCGAGGTGCGAGGTGTGATTGGCAATCACGAGAAAGCCTCGGTCGAGCTCGCACACTCCTGGGGCGATACTCACCGTCGGAGTGATCGCCGAACGGACGAGGCCCCGGAAGAGGACACGTTGGAGGAGGAATCGCAGCGCGGAGCGCGTGCGCGACCGGTACTTCGGCGGCGCCGGCGGGGAGAGAGTGTGATCAGTCATCTCCACTGATTCGGAGCCGCTAGTGCATTCGGATGGGCATTCCCCCGAATTTCTTCGACCGGTCGGGCGTTGCCGCCCCTACTCCTCCTGCTGCCGTCGAGACGTCAGCACCGCGGACAGACGGTGGATTGCCGGGCGCGGCAGCAGTCGCAGCGTCGACGAGATCACCTTCCACCGCAGCTGCGGCACCGAGATCTTCTTCCCCCGTACGACGTCTCGAAGACATCCCTCCACCAGCTTGTCCGCATCCATCCACAGCAGGTCGGGAATCGACGTTCCGGCGATGCCGGCTCGGGAATGGAACTCTGTGCGCACCCACCCGGGCACCAGAGCGGTCACACTCACCCCGGTACCTGCGGTCTGCACCGACAACGCCTCGGAGTAGTTCTGCGTCCACGCTTTGATGGCGGTGTAGTTGTTCTGCGTCAGTCCCGCGCTGACAGAGCAGACATTGATGATCCACCCCCGCCCTCGATGCTTCATCGCTCTGGCGGCGGCACCGCCGATGATCAGCACGGCGCGCTGCATCACTTCGAAGCCGCGATCATGTTCGGTGACATCGGTGCTGAGCAGGCTCGAGCGGACCGAGAAGCCCGCATTGTTGACCACGATGTCGATCTCGGGGTCCGCACCGGGCTCTTCGATCCGGGCCGCCACGCGGGCCTGGGCATCCCGGTCGGCGAGGTCGGCGACGATCGTCGCGACGTCCACACCGAAATCGCCGCGAAGCTGCTCGGCAGACGACTCCAGGGTGCCGGGGTCTCGAGCGACGAGGACAAGACTGACACCACGTCTGGCGAAAGCGCGAGCGAAAGCCGCACCGATGCCCGCAGTGCCTCCGGTGATGAGGGCCACATTCATATTGCTACGATACAGGCATCCAAACACCGGTCCGCACCGAATCAAGTGTGTAAACCACGTCCGCGGTTCCACCGAATCGCATTCTCTACCCGATAGGTCTCCGCATGCACCCCAGCCGATACCTCTTGACCGGTGCCACAGGGTTCCTTGGTCAGGCGCTGCTCCAAGCGCTGCTCGAAAGCGACCCGCACGTCGCCGTCACCGCACTCGTTCGTCCCCGCGGAACCCAGTCGGGACATGATCGTCTGCAGCGGCTGCTCGGCAAGCCGGTCTTCGCGTCCTGGATCGATCGGGTCGGCGAAGAGACTGTGCGTGGGGCCTTCGATTCACAGGTCACGGCCCTCGAGGGAGATCTCGCTGATCTGCCGCCCTTGACCGATCGCTTCGACGTCGTCATCCACTCCGCATCGAGCGTGTCCTTCGACGCTGCTATCGATGAGGCGTTCGACACCAATGTCGGGGGCGTCGAACGGCTCTATGCCGCTCTGCGGGAATCGGATCAGAGCCCCCACGTCATCCATGTCTCGACAGCCTATGTCGGAGGCATCGCGAAGGGCCTCGTGCAGGAGTCCCGGCTGCCCCACACCGTCGATCATGGCGATGAGTTCCGGGCGGCCCGGCAGGCCAGGACCAGCGTCGAGTCCGAATCCAGACAGCCCGAGAATCTGAGTCGATTCATTCGCGCAGCCCGCGCTCGAAGCTCTCGGATGGGCCCGAAATCGGTGGCCGCCGGGGCGGAAGCCGCCAGGGAGAGCTATGTGCGGGATCGACTCGTCGAGTTCGGACGCACCCGTGCCCAGTCCCTCGGGTGGACAGACATCTACACCTTCACCAAGGCGCTTGCCGAGCGGATCGGCGAAGAGTGGGCAGCCGAGGGGCATCAGGTCTCATTCGTTCGCCCGTCCATCATCGAATCCGCGTTCCGTCGACCGAGCCCCGGGTGGATCGACGGCTTCAAGGTCGCTGACCCCCTCATCATGGCCTACGCCAAAGGAAGCCTCTCGGAGTTCCCCGGGCACGCCGATTCGGTGCTCGACATCATTCCCGTCGACTATGTCGTCAATGTCATCCTCGCCCTTGCCGAACAGGGTCCACTCGAGCGGCAGCCGGCAGAGCACGACAGCAGCTCCGGACAGCCGGAGCAAGGTCATTCGGACTACTACCAGGTCGTCTCGGGCACGAGCAATCCCCTGCCGTTCCACCAGATGGTCGGAACCGTCCGCGAGTACTTCCTCGCCCATCCCCTGCCTGACACAGAGGGGGTTCCCACGGTGGTGCCCGAATGGAGCTTCCCCAGCTCCGAACTCATCGAACAGCGCATCCGGCTGAAGGAACTGGTCACGGGCGTCGGCCGCGAAGTCGTCGAGCGGCTGCCCGCCTCGACGCGCACTCGCGCTCTGACCTCACGGCTGCACAGAACCGACGCCAAACTGAAGTCACTGCGTCAGTTCGCCGACCTGTACCAGCAGTACACGAAGACAGAGATGATCTTCGATGATGCGAACACGAGACGGCTGCTCGAGCGGCTGCCGGAGGACTGCCCGACCAACCGCAGGTTCGACGTGACCGAGATCGACTGGACGGAATACTTCCAGGACGTCCACATCCCGGCGATCACAGAACTCACCCGCAGCTATTCGCGCAGACGCCGACAGAGCGAGGCCACGCCCACTCCGCGTCCCCTGCCGCCCACTTCCGAGGCTCTGGCCGTCTTCGACCTCGACGGGACGGTGATCTCGGCGAACATCGTGCAGCAGTTCGCGGCGGTCGTGCGCGCCACGCAGCCGATCTACAAGTGGCCGGCGATGATGGGAACGATGGCCGGAGTCGTCCCCGGACTGCTGCGCGCCGAGTACCGCGACCGTTCGGACCTCATCCGCATGGTCAATCGCCGATATCAGGGCTTTCGCCTCGATGAGCTCCGAGCGGCCGTCACCGGCCGCCTCGGGCAGACGATCCGCGACTCCATCCGCCCCCAGGCTCGGCAGCTCATCGACGAGCACCGCGCGGCCGGTCACCGTACGGTCCTGCTCACGGGCGCTCTCGACGTCCTCGTCGAACCTCTGGCCGATCTCTTCGACGAGGTGGTCGCAACCCGAATGGACGTCACCGCTGACGGTGTTCTCTCGGGGTTCCTCGCGAGCCCTCCGCTGGTCGATGAGGCTCGGGCGAACTGGCTGCGCAAATATGCCGACACCGTGGGTGCCGATCTGGGACGTTCGACCGGCTACGGCGACTCTCTGGGCGATGCCGCGTGGCTCGAACTCGTCGGCAGCCCCGTTGCCGTCACTCCGGATCTCGGTCTCTACGGCCTGGCACTGAAGAAGCGATGGAAAGTGATGGAATGGTGACAAGCGACAGAACACTGCACGACCGCCGCGTCGAACATCCGCCCGGGCATGTCGGAGGACGACTGTTCTCCGATGCAGAGCTTCCCATCGTGCTGCGCACAGCATTCGATGTCGACGACTATCTTGCTCACGCTCGAGGGCGCATCGAATTCGACGCAGAGCGCATCGAGGTGCCCGGGGACGTGGCACGCGATCTCGGCTTCCTATGGCGACTGGAGAACTCGGCGCTGGCCGAGACCCGAGCGATGTTCGCCTCCTGGACGTCCAACGAAGCGCGAATCACAGCCTTCGTGACGGGATGGGGCTACGAGCGGTACTGGTTGGCGCGGGCACTGCGCGACATGCTCGAAACCACCCTCAGCCCTGAGGACCTTCGCGGGGGCAGGTCACGGAGACTGCGCGGAATGTGGGTCGAACGGGGCCTGCCGATCCTCGCACCTGTCGTCGGCGGACTGGTCAAGGAACCTCTCACCGCCGGGCACATGGCCAGGCTCGCGATCCAGGAGGCGGGCCTCCAGGCAGCTGAACGGGCAGTGCGGACACGACTCAGCGGTGAAGCCGCTCGCGTCCTGACCGAGATCATCGACCGGCGCGAGACGATCGTCCGCTTCTTCCGTTCGGAGGCGGTGGCTCGGATCCGACGATCACGGATCGAAGCCCTCACCGCTCGAGCTCATCTCATGCGGCCGTGGGCTCCCCTGCGGATCGTCGGGGTGCCCGAACCGGATGAGGCCAGCGCTCTGACAAGCATCTTCGCCTCTGCCTCCGACAGACGACGTCTGATCGACTCGGATGCCGAGATCGGACGGTTCCTGCCGGGGAACCCGCAGCCTTCGATGAACCAAGTGACGGCGGCACTGCGCTCGACGCGCAGAGCCCATGCTCAAGCAGGGAGAAACCATGGCATTTGACTTCGACAAGTACGCCGAGACGTCCGAGGCGGTGAACTGGACCGATCTGGATCTCGATGTGTTCGACGACATGCCCTTGGACAGAGACACTCTCCGGTCGGTGCGGTACATGTGCGACGTCGAATATCACACCACCTGTTTCGTCAGGGAGCTGCTCGTCACTCCTTCACACAGCGAGGACGCCACGGCAGCATTCATGACGATGTGGAACCGTGAGGAGTTCTGGCACGGAGAGGCATTGGCCGCCGTGCTCGAGAAACACGGGATCCACGTCGATTACGACGAGGTCAAAGCCAAGCGGATGAGCTTGGGGTGGAAACTCGCTCTCGGGCCTGCGAAGCAGTCGGTGCTGTCGAACATGGTGGGCACGGACTTCATTGCCGTGCATATGGCCTGGGGTGCGGCCAATGAACTCTCCGCCACAGCCGGATATCGCAGGATGGCGGCGATGCAGGACCACCCGGTGCTCTCTCCGCTGCTTGAGCGCATCGCCAAACAGGAGACTCGACATGTGGCCTTCTACACGACTCAGGCACGACAGAGACTCGAGGACAACCCCCGAGCTCAGAAGATCGTGCGCCTGGCCCTGGGAAAACTGTGGAAGCCGGTGGGCTCAGGGATGATGGACGATGCCGAAGTCGAACATGTGATGAGTCATCTCTTCCAGGATCACACGGACGAACTGGACAAGCTCGACAAGAGCGTCCAGAAGCTGCCGGGTCTGGACTCGCTGACCATCTTCCGCGATGCCTTCGCCCGCTTGGGAGTCGGCTGACTGCGGCCCGTTCTGCGAAGGATTTCTCACGTTTCTTCTCCATCCGCCCATCCGGATGCTCGCCCGCTGCGAATACTCAGTACACAGCGAGCAATGGAGACCACGTCACTGCTGTGGGATCATCCGCATCACTGTTTCTAAGGAGAAGAACAATGAAGACTCTGCTTCGCACACGCACCGCCACCATCCTCTCGGCCGGCGCCATCGGCCTGTTGGCCCTCAGCGGCTGCGGAATGGATTCCGGATCCGGCAGCGACGACTCCGGCTCGGAGTCCGGCAGCTCCGAATCCCAGCCGGCTGACTCGAGCGAGTCCGAGATGCCCGACGAGTCCGGCGACGCGTCCATGGCCGATGCCGACCTCGTCGGCAAGGGCTGCTCGGCCTACGCCGAGGCGAACCCGGACGGAGCCGGATCCGTCGAGGGCATGGGCCAGGACCCAGTGGCCACTGCCGCGTCGAACAATCCGATGCTGACGACCCTGACCAAGGCTGTCTCGGGCGAGCTCAATCCCGATGTCGACCTCGTCGACACCCTCAACGGCGACGAGTTCACGGTCATCGCCCCGGTCGACGACGCCTTCGCCGATGTGCCCAAGGACGACCTCGACGCCCTGGCCAAGGACTCGGACCAGCTGACGAAGGTGCTGACCTACCACGTCATCCCCGGTCAGCTCTCTCCCGATGAGATCGCCGGTGAGCACGAGACCGTCGAAGGTTCGAAGGTCAAGATCTCCGGTGAGGGCGAGGACATGAAGTTCGACGATGCGGGACTGGTCTGCGGCGGAGTCAAGACTGCCAACGCCACGGTCTACATGGTCGACGCCGTGATGATGCCCAAGGACTGACATCCCATACTCCTCGCAGCACCGGCCAGGGGCCGATATGTCGCGATCGGCCCTTGGCCACCCCCTTTCTCGCCCATCCGATGGATATTCTGCGAAACGACTCCCGAGGGGATGAGAACATTGGTCAATGAGCTCAGACGATCCCACGGCGATTCAAGACGGACCCCCGGGGTACCCGGCCCCATCCAGAAAGCCGGTCCCCACCTCGACCGACGACAGAACGGCCGATGCCGGACCGGTCGACCCCAGCGGTCAGCTGCTGGTGAGAATCGCAGAGGGCGACGCGGTCGCCTTCGAGCAGCTGTTCACGAACCAGTCGAGCATCCTCATGGCCGTCATCGTGCGGATCGTCAAGAACAGAACGCTGGCCGAGGAGGTCCTCCAGGACTGCTTCACCGAAGTCTGGACGCGCTGTGCGGGCTTCGACCCCGCCCGAGGAACGGGCAGGGCGTGGCTGGTCACCCTGTGCCGCAGACGAGCCATCGACTGTGTGCGCAGCGTTCAGTCCCAGCAGGACCGTGACCTCGCCGATGGGCTGCGCACCTCCGCCGAGGCCGCGGAAGGGGTCGAACAGACCGTGATCGACCGAGCGGAGTCGGACCGGACGGTCTCCGCCTTGAAGATCCTTCCCCAGGAGCAGAGCAGACCGATCGTCATGGCCTTCTATCAGGGTCTGACCCACACCCAGATCTCTGAGGACCTCAAGGTGCCGCTGGGTACCATCAAGTCACGGATCAGAGACGGAATGAAGAAGCTGCGAGACGAGTTGGAGGCGAGTCGATGAGCACCGATCGTGACTATCTGGCCGCCGGCCTGGCCTTGGGCGGGCTGACCGACGACGAACTCGCCGAGGCTCAGGTGCTGGCCGAGTCCGATGCAGACTTCCGTGCCGAGGTCGCCGCCTATGCCGACGTCATGGCCGACGCGGCCGAGTCCGATGAACCGGTCGAGGTCAGCGCGGCGACTCGCGATGCGATCCTAGCCATCCCCTCGACACATGCGCAGCAGAGTTCGGCGGACGGGCCGCAGAACCCGACGAATCATACGCAGGCCAAGCCGATCACAGCGACCCCGGTCGCACCCGCGTCTCCGACCTCGCTGGCCGACCACCGCGAATCCCGCGCACGCAGCGAGTCACGGGAGCACAGCACGCCCGGAGACCAGAGCGGGCACAGCGCTGGTCGTGAATGGACTGGTGGCCGCAGACCGGACCGCCGGGCCGATATCGGGCGTCGCTCATGGCTGCCCTATGCGGCAGCCGCGGCCGCGCTCATCGTCGCGGCCGGCTCCGGGGTGACTGTCTGGCAGCAATCGCAGCGTAAGAACCAGCTCGAGGAGGATCTCACCACCGCGCAGCAGCAGCTCGACTATTCCACACGGCTGATGCAAGCCGATGATCTGCACACGAGCACGGCCGAGCTTCCGGAGGGAGGAACGGTCACGGTTCGATCCTCGGAGTCCGAACAGCTCATCCGGCTCAGTCCCGACGATATCGGGAAGCCTCCGGCCGGGAAGTCGATGCAGATGTGGGTGATCGGCGATGACGGCCCCGAAAGCGCCGGACTGATGACCGGTGAGCCGGTGACGATCGCCGGCCACGAGTTCTCGGCCGACAGCGTCTTCGGCATCACCGTCGAGCCGGAGGGCGGGTCCGACCAGCCCACCACGGACCCGGTCGTGGCGATCTCCCTGTAAGGCCCGAGGTCGACTTCGACCTTTGCTGGGAGAGTCTTCCGTTCGCGGACTTCTCCTCGAGCCGCACCTGCCGGACCGAATACCGTGATAGCAAAGGGAGCCTTCCGCCTCACTTCTGGACTGGACTACATCGGCTCCCTCTAGGAAGGCGAAGGTCGAGTGCATCTCGATACACTGTTGGACCTGCTTGGGGTGTCGATCGTGGACTACTGGGACTGATGACTGTCCGAGTGCATACAGCGCGTATTCGCTCTCGCACCACGCCCACCACGAGTGCCGATGTCTTCATCGTGAGGACGTCGGCACTCGTGGTGGTTCGTCTCCCCTCGTCGAAGCGAGGCGTCCTATCCGTAGAGCCCCTGAACTCGGGCAGCCGAGCAGTGCAAGCTGGGCTCGCTGCGACCTATCCGTGCAGGCTGAGTTCGATGAGGTCGAAGGGCCGAGTGATGTTGTTCAGTTTCCGGCTGATCTGACCGATTTCGATGCGGCGCACGTTTCTGGCCAGAGCACCGAGGATGCCGTGGACTTCGAGCTTCGCCAAGCCCTGGCCCGCGCAGGCGTGCATCCCGTGCCCGAATGCCAGATGATCGACAGGATTGCGTGCTGGATCGAACACGTCCGGCTCATCATAGTGACGTGGGTCGTGGTTTCCTGCCCCGATGAGCAGAGCAGCCTGAGCACCGTCCGGGATCGTCACTCCCCCGATTTCGACGTCACCGACGACTCCGCGAGCGAGCATCGGAATCGGCGGCGAGATCCGCTGCACCTCGGCGAACGCGGACGGGATCAGGCTGGGATCTTCGCGGATCCGCTCGAATGCCTCGGGGTTCCGGCCGAGTTGGACGAGCGCGTTGCCCAGCGATGTGATGGTCGTATCCATGCCCGCAGCGATGTACTGGTGAATGATGAGCCCGCAGCTCTCGTGCGGGATGTCACCGCGATCGGCTGCGGCGAAGACGGCCCGACCGATGCTGCCCTCGGCGAGGTCCTCGGCTCGAATGTGGTTGTGCGTCCAGTCAAAGAGTTCGCCGGCGATGGGGAAGCTGTCGAGAGCGCGCTGATTGAGCGGACCCTGCATGTTGAACGCAGCCTCTCCCCATCCGAGCAGCTTGTCCCGGACGCTGCCTTGGACACCGATGAGGTCCATGACAATCGAGACCGGAAATGCTCGTGCCAGGTCGGTCGCGCCGTTGAACGGTCCGGCCCCGACGAACCCGGAGACCAGCGTCTCCGCCTTCTCATCGATGCCGGCTTTCATCCCCCGCACTGCACGTGGCGACAGATTCTCCGTCAGCGCCGTCCGCAGTTTCTGATGGTCTGGCGGATCGGTCGCCAACGAGGTTCCTCGGAGGATCTCGTTCATCTTCGGATTGAAAGCAACACGCGTCGAAGAGAAGTGTGCGGGGTCGGCGAGCGCATCCCTCACCCCTTCGTAGCGAGTGACCGCCCACACTCCTGTTCCGGCAAGGTGGACGACCGGCGCCAGTTCGCGCAAGCGGTCATGGGTGGGCTGGGTATCGGCGAGGATCTCATCGGAAAACAGGTCGAGATCTTCGACTGCCGCCTCGGCGGGATGGGTATCAACGGTCATGGGCTTGTCACTCCTTGTCAATGGATTCACGCGGGCCGGGTTTCGGCTCGCGGATCGGTTCGGTGGTCACGGCAGTGATCAGGCGCCCATCCGTGGGCTGCGCATCGGCGCCAGAGGCTTCGACCCGTTCTGCGTCAGGAATCATTTCTGCGTCTGAGTCAAGTTCGGTCTCAGGCATCGGCTCGGGTGTATGTCGCAGGAACACCAGGACGAGAAATGCAGCCGCCGCTGCGGCGATGGCACACACGAGGAACGACGTGGAGAACCCGTTCGACAGTCCCTCGAGCGCAATGGGCGCCGCCTCTCCTCCTGGGGTGCCGGGTGGAACAGAGTTGAGGGCGTAGGGCCCACCGGCGTGGAAGATCCCTTCGGCCTGCTCTTTCAATTCTGGTTCCATTCCTGTCGCAGCCAGGGAGGTGCCGATATGAGACGCAGCGAGGGAGACAGCGATTCCGCTGACAAGCGCGGGGGCCAGCGCGAAGCCGAGATCACGCAGCAGATTCGTCGTGGCCGATGCCATTCCCGCCAGCTTGCGCGGAACGGTGTTGATCGCGATGGCCGTGACGGGGCTGAGAGTGAAAGCGAAACCGACGCCGATGACGAATGCCGGAAGCAGATAGGGACCGACGGTGGTGGCATCGGTGCCGATGAGCGAGCCCAGGTACGCACCCAGCGCGAGGATGAATAGTCCCGCTGAGAGCAGGTACCTGTCGGGAACCCGGGTCATCAGGGCCGAAACCACCGGAATGAGCACGAAGGCCGGACCTTGGAGCATGACGAAGACGATGCCTATGTTGATCGGATCCTGGTGCTGGACTGCTCCCAGCAGCATCGAGAAGCAGTAGCAGGCGCCGAGGAAGGCGAACATGCCGACGACGGCAACGATCGAGGCGACGGAGAACGCAGGGTTGCGGAAGAGTTCGAGCCGCAGCAGCGGGTCGCTGACGCGGCGCTGGATGACGATGAAGACTCCCAGAGAAATGATCCCGACGAGCAGAGCGATCCAGACCGATGGCGTGGCCCAGCCGCTCTCCGGCCCCTGGATGAGAGCGAAGAGAATGAGCGTAAGGCCCAGAGCAAGAGAGATCTGCCCACCCCAGTCCACCGACCGAACCTGCAGCCGGGGGGATTCGGCTGCGGCCAGACGGCTGAAGGTCGCAATCGCGACTCCGAGGACGACGACCATTCCATAGGAGAGCTGCCACATTCCGGCGGAGGCGAGGCCCCCTGCCACCACCGGCGCAATCACTGCACCGACCGACAGGCACCCGGACCAGGCTGCGATCGCGGCCGCTCTCTTCTTCAGCGTCGGAGTCACGACCGCCAGCAGAGCGAGAGAGGCCGGGTACATCGCTCCGGCACCTAGGCCGTTGATCGCCGAACCGACCCACATGAGCTGGACGGTCGGCGCCAACGTACACAGCAGCGATCCCAGCGCCAGTGTGAGCGCACCGATCGAGATGAGGCGCCTGTGGCCGAATCGATCACCGAGGAGGCCGAAGGAGAGCTCGAAGACGACGACGGGAACCATGAACGCCGACGCGATCCAGATGATCTCCGAACCATTCGTGTGGAAGGTCGATTGGAAAGTGCCGCTGAGTGCACCCGGCAGCGCATTGGCCAACTGTGCGACCAGCACTGTCAGCCAGGTGACTGTCAGCGTGATCCTGATCTTTGCAGGACTGAGCGAAGGAGCGGGTGGGGAATGGTGAAGTGATGACGTCATTGCCGATCCATTCATCGAAGTGAAATGCGCTGCCCTCGTCGGCTGGTCCTCCGTTGGAGCAGCTCGACCGTGTGCGCATTTATTATGTCAATATAATGACAGCATGATTCATATCACGCAAGAGATCACCGCAAATGTGTTCACAAGGGGATCCCGCGCATCGCCCGACGCCTCGGTCAGCCCTCTCTCCCCGGCGCGCAGCTGAGCAGAAGCTCGCGGAACCATTCCTTGAAGCCGTTGTCTGCCAGCCATGGGCTCCACACCATGTCGACGCCGGGGTGACCCGTGTCGAACGGCAACGGCGCCCACGAAAGCTCGTGGTCACGGGCGATGGACCGGATCGCCTGCTCACGGTGGATCGCCACGAACGGCCCGTCCGCGACCAGCATGGCAAGCACAAGCGAGTCACCGACCGTAGCCCTCACATCGACGTGGATGCCATGCGCTCGAAGCACATCGTAGGCAAATGACACGCGACCATTGTCGAAGACGACGTGCGGTCGGGCACCGATGACCTCCAGGACGTTCTCGCTCGTCACCACACCGTGGGCGGCGATGACCACCCAACCGTCGTCGTAGAGCGGTTCCCGTGGATACTGCGCTTCAGTGGCCCTCGGCAGGAGAGCGACATCGACGCCCTCCGCGGTGTACATCTCCTCGGTGCTCTCCCACGAGACACGCATACGCACCCGCATAGATGGGGCCTGTTCACGCACGGCGCGCAGCAGCCGAGCGCCCATCACGGCGATCGAGCTAGAGGTCAGAGCAATGGTGATGGTGCGCTCGTCGGTGGTCGGGTCGAACTCTCCTCCCCTGATGAGAGCCTCGGTGCGCAGCAGGATCTCGCGCAGCGGCTCTCGCATGGCCAGAGCCCGGGGAGTGAGTTCGGACCCGCCGCGCCGTCGCACCAGAATCTCATCGTCGAGCAGACGCCTGATTCGTCGCAGCGAATGGCTCATAGCCGGCTGCGTAACGCCGACCCGATTCGCGGCGTTCGTTACGGATTCTTGCTCAATGAGCGCATCGAGCGAGACGAGGAGATTGAGGTCGAGGGACAATAATGCGTTTCTCTCTGGACCATTTTCGATGCTCATGACCTCATGATATTCGCCTGACTAATGCGTATCATGACCGCACTTAATTGGCATTTATACCAGGGCTCTTCGACACTGAGAATTCAGCGCCGAGGCTGATGACGCCTCGGCATCCGTTTCGACCGAGGAGGTCTTATGCACATCGAACTCGACACCCCGCGGTGCGAAGGTCACGGGCTGTGCGAAGAAGCAGCGCCCGAACTCATGCATCTCGACGACGAAGGGGACCTAGTCATCGACGTGCCCGATGTCGACGAGAACAGCGACCGAGCCGAGCGCGCCCGCGCAGCGGTGCGCGTCTGCCCCGTCGCCGCCCTGCGTCTCAACTGACAGAGACAGACCCAGCCCCCTGAGGAGGCCCGATGCCCCACTATGACTCCGTCGTCATCGTCGGCTATGGAATCGCCGGCATGACGGCCGCCGACACCTTGCGCGCGGAAGGCTTCGCCGGTCGCATCACCATCATCGGCGCAGAGCAGAGCGAACCGTATTCGCGTCCGGCGCTGTCCAAGGCGATGATGTCCGCCGAAGCCGAGCTTGCGCCCCAGTTCCTGCCGCCGTCCGCTCATGGCGTAGACGTCCTCCTCGGCCGCCGCGCGGTCGGACTCGACCGGCAGCGCCGCCAGGTCACTCTCGACGACCGCACACGCCTCAGCTACGACGGACTCGTCATCGCCACCGGCTCCACGGCTCGGCGGTTCACCGACGACCCCCGCGAATTCGTCGTCCGCGGAGCCGACGACGCAGCCGCCGTCCGATTACGCCTTGCACGCCGGCCGCGAGCCGTCGTCCTCGGCGGGGGCCCGCTGGGCATGGAAGTCGCCTCAGGTGCGCGCGAGCTCGGCTGTCCGGTCACCCTTGTCCAGCGCGGGCAGCCGATGGCTCGCCACCTCGGCCCATATCTCGCCGAACTCTGCCGTCGAGCCGCAGAAGAACGCGGTGTCACCTTCATCAATGACACCGTCACCGAGGTGGTCGCCCCTGACGATCCGAACGCGACCCTGACCGTGCGCCTCGCTCAGGTGCCGCCGATCTCTGCCGACATCGTCATCAGCGCCATCGGCGACCGCCCCTCCGATGGCTGGCTAGCCGAGTCCGGCCTGCTCACCGACGACCGACTGCTCGTCGACGACTGCGGTCGCGTCTGCCCGGCAGATACTCCCCCACCCGGCCGGCAGGGCATCGAGAACATCGTCGCGGCAGGCGACATCGCCTGGCACCCCGTCGAAGACGGGCATCGCCGCAGTCCGCTGTGGACGGCTGCGATCGAGGGGGCCAAGACCGCCGCCACGGCACTGCTGACCGGCAGGACCTCAACTCCCCGGCCCTACTCCCCTTATTTCTGGACCGAGCAGTTCGGCCTGAATATCCGAGTCTCAGGCACCTTCCCTCTCGACGGCGAACCCGAGGTCATCGCGCACGGGCAGACCCGCGACCCGGAAGCCCTGCTGCTGCGGTGGAGCACAGACGGCACGGGATCGGCGGCGGCCGTCAACTACCGGATCCCGATCCCTCGACTGCGCGAGGTCGCCCAGGGTAACGATCCAGCGGCCTGAAGCCCCCGAACCCAGTATCCTGCGGCTCGCGCCTCCGAACGAAGAGGCAGCGATATGGCAGGATGGAGAACTGTCTAGCGCCGCATTGTCACGGAGGGGAGGCATGATCGCTCATGCCCGTTCGGGAACTCGACTCATCGTCTGGGGTGCCGTTCTATCGTCAGATCAAGGACATCCTCCGCCACGAGATCTCCAACGGGGAAGTCGACAGCCAGACGCCCATCACCGAGGCGCTGCTGCTGGAGCGCTTCGATGTCAGCCGAGCACCGATCCGCCAAGCGCTCAAAGAGCTCGCCGATGAGGGTTTCGTCTACCGCCGCCAGGGCAAAGGCACGTTCCCGGTGCCCGGCGCTCACGTCCATCGGCCCGCCGACATCCGCCCCGGCGGCTTCCAGGACTACCTCCTCGAACGCGGGATGCACCCGACTTCGGTGGTCAACAGCCTCGGCCGCGTTCGCCCGCCCGAGAACGTCCGATCCCTGCTCGAGACGGCCGACACTGTCGAACTGCTCCACTTCCGCCGGATCATCTCCGTCGAAGGCGAACCGCTGGCCGCCAACGAGGTCTACGTCGTCGCCCCCGACGACTTCGAGACGACCGTGGAAGAGCTCATCTCCGCGGGCTCCGTCTTCTCACTGCTCGAGGATCGCTACGGCCTGAGCGTTGCGCGTGCCGCGAACGAGGCGTGGGCGACGGCGGCCGAAGAC
The DNA here is from genome assembly GCF_011617705.1 of Brevibacterium limosum. Lineage (NCBI taxonomy): Bacteria > Bacillati > Actinomycetota > Actinomycetes > Micrococcales > Brevibacteriaceae > Brevibacterium > Brevibacterium limosum. Next base: position 3,551,546 of record NZ_CP050154.1, read on the forward strand.
GAACTCGCCGCCGCACTCGGCATCGAGGTCGGCACACCGGTCCTCTCGATCGACTCGGTCTTCTACGCCCGGGACGGTCGCCCACTCGGCTGGCGTTCGGCCATGCACCGTCCCGACGAGTTCAAATTCCACTTCGTCACGGGACGCTGAACACCTTAACCGACCCTGTCGATCAGCCACTGAAGCACCTGCATTCCCAACTTTGACTTTAGTATGACAATATGTAAAGCTAAATCTGCGAGGCAGGTCACACCTCCTCGCCTAGGACGCTGCGGATGGCCGCTCTGCCATCTTCCTGGTGCCTCGACTCTTCGACTGACATGAACCTCGAGGTCCGCCTCAGGCACCTCCCACAACGACACACCGGCGTGTAATGTCAGCACGGCATTCCGCCGAGAAAGTGCAGAAGCCAATGAGTAACGACGCTCAGGACAGCGCCGCCACGGTCACCACGGTCCTGGGGCCGATTCCCGCAGCAGAGCTCGGCGTCACCGCCATCAGCGAAGCCCTGATCTCCGCCCTGCCCGGAGCAGAATACGCACCGGACATCAGCATGGACCGCAGTGAGATCTTCGCCGAGGCGGCCGCCGCGCTCACCGCCTTCCGCCAGGCAGGCGGATCGACCGTCGTCGATACGACCGGCATGTTCCACGGTCGCGATGTGAAGCTCAGCGAGGCCCTGTCCCGGGACACCGGGGTCCACATCGTCGCCTCGACGGGAATGGGTCCCGAAGAGCTGCTGGGCGGCTACTTCCTCACCCCGCAGACGAACCCACCCACCCCATGGCCGGCCGAGAAGTTCGCCGACCTGTTCGCCAAGGAGATCACGGAGGGCATGGTGGTGCCGCGAGTCGAACGCCGCGGCCCAGCCGGACTCGTCGTCACCGCCGCAGCCCGCTCAGGCATGACCCCGACGGAGGAGAGCCTCTTCCGCGGATCCGCCCGCACCGCACTGAGCACCGGCGTGCCCGTCATCGCTCGCTTCGGCGCCGACCCCGTCGCCGATCTCGGCCACCTCCTCGACGAAGGACTGCCCGCCGAGCGTGCAGTGATCGCCGGACTCGACTGCACCGACGTCGACCCGGCCGCCGTCGCCTCAGTCCTCGACCAGGGAGCCATCATCCTCTTCGACCACGTCGGCACCGAGACCGATGGCTGGCTGAGCGACGATGCCCGCGCCGATCTGATCTCCGAACACATCGCGAACGGTCGGGGGAAGCAGATCCTGCTGTCCTCCTCGGCGACGGGAGCGGCCCGAGGAACCGAGGCCAACCCCATCGGCTTCGGCTACGTGCTCACAGATTTCCTGCCCAGGCTGTTCGAGCGGGGTGTGGCCGAGGACGCCGCCCGCGGCCTTGTCACCTCCAATCCGCACACGCTGCTGGCCCGGCACTGACCGCCCGCACATCCACGACTGACAGGTGAGAGACATGTCAAAGATCAACACAGTACTGGGTCCGGTCGCCCCCGCAGAGCTCGGCGCGGTCGCCATCCACGAACACATCGGCTACGGCATGCCCGGTTCGGAGCTCGACACCACCTGGTGGAAGTCTCCGGAGGAACGCTACGGCGAGACGATTCCGAAGCTGCGCGCCTTCCACGACTACGGCGGCGGCACGTTCGTCGACGCCACCGGCATCTGCAACGGCCGCGACGTCGACTACTACCAGTCGCTGTCGGAGAAGACCGGCGTGCACATCGTCGCCGCCACCGGCTTCGTCGGAGGGGACACCGCCCTGCCGCACTTCTCCCGGGCCTCGGTCGAGTACCTCGCTGAGGTGTTCGTCCACGAGATCACCGAGGAGATCGGCAATACCGGCGCGAAGGCCGGAGTCATCAAGGTCGGCGTCTCCCGCGGGGGTCGGATGACCGAACTCGATAAGACGATCTACCGTGCCGGCGCTCGGGCGGGTGCGGCCACTGGGGTGGGGATACTCACCCACCTGGCCATCGATCCGGAGCCGGCGCTGGCGATCTTCGCCGAGGAGGGCATGCCCTTGGACAAGGTGCTCTTCGGTCATGCCGACGACGGAGTGAACGCACCTCTGACGCCCGATACCCGCATCCTCGGTGCCGGGGCACGACTGGGCTTCGACACCTTCGGCTATGAGACCGAGCTGCCGGACCCGCCGTTCTGGGCCCGGCCGCGCCAGGAGCGTCTCGACCATTTCCTCCGCCTGTCCGAGGAAGGCTGGTTCGACTGCCTGCTCGTGTCCGCGGATGCGAACTGCTCCCCGCTCGGTTGGCCCGGCGTCAAGGGTCACACCGTCAACTACATCTTCGAGCAGCTGCTGCCCGACCTGAAGAAGGCAGGAGTCGACGACGACGCACTCCACCGCCTGCTGGTCGACAACCCGGCCGCATTCCTCACCATCGCGAATTGACTAGGACATCACGATGAACGACACGGACATCAAGAATCTGAATATCGCCGTCATCGGCGGCGGATTCGGAGGCGCGGCCGCAACGGTCTTCCTCAACCGCCTCGGCGCGGATGTGCATCTGTACGAACAGGCCAAGGAGATCAGGGAGGTCGGCGCCGGCATCGGCATGCGCCCGAAAACCCTCGAAGTCTTCCGCAAGTGGGGCATCCTCGAGGAGATGAACAACGTGAGCTCGGCCTCGGAGTTCTTCGAGATCCTCGACGGGTACGGCAAGCCGGTCGTGCGCGAAACCTGGCCGAAGATGGACGAGTTCGACTTCGATGCCCGCACCCGGATGATCCACCGCGGCGACTTCATCGACACCTTCATCCGCGATGTGCCGACCGAACGCTTCCACCTCGGCCATAAGATGACCGAGATCGACGACCACGGCGATTCGGTGACGGTGACCTTCGCCAACGGTGAGTCGACGACGGTCGACCTCGTCATCGGCGCCGACGGCATCCGCTCGAAGGTCCGCTCGCAGCTCTTCGGCGACTACCAGCCGGTGTTCGCCGGGGCACATGCGCACCGGGTCATCGTCGACGGTGCGGACACTCACGGTATGCTCACCGATGACAATCTGCGCATGTACGTCGGTGCCAACGGCGCCCTCATCTACTTCCTGCCGCTGCGCCACCGTGGACCGAATGGGCAGCTGTCCTTCGACATCACCTGCAACAGCGATGACGACTCGTGGGCCCCGACCCTGACCCGCGAGATGCTCGCCGAGGCGGTCGAAGGATTCGACGACCGTCTCCAGGCGATCACCGCCGAACTCGACCTCGGGTCGGTGAATTCGCGGGGAGTCTATGACATCGATCAGGTCGAGACCTGGCATTCGGAATCCGTCGTCCTCATCGGCGATGCGGCACATGCGATGCTCCACCATCAGGGGCAGGGGGCGAATCAGACGATCCAGGATTCCTCGGAGCTGGCCGACTGCCTCGTCGAATTCGACACGGTGCCCGAAGCGCTGGCCGCCTACACCGAGCGTCGAAAACCCGACACCCAGGCACTGCAGGCCATCTCCCGACAGAACTGGCCGACCATCGAGGATCTCAGTACCGCGTTTCCGGAGAAGGGCAACATCGCCTGAGCGACGGGGCGGCGAGATCGCCGCCGTACCCTCTCCGCGTGGAGTACCCCTCTGCCGCGGAGTCCCCTCTGCACTGTCACAACAATGGAAAGGATATGACATGGCTCTGCACCCGGTGATCGCCGAGGTTGTGGCCGGCATCCCGCCGACCCCCGAGGACGGAACCGCGACCGTCGACCCGCAGCAGTGGCGCGCCGATGAGGAATCCCGCGTGCCGCCGCTGGCCGATCGTCTGCCGGTGACCCGTGTCGAGGACACGAGCATCGACACGAGCGCCGGTGAGCTGGCGCTGCGCATCTACCGGCAGCACCCGGGCGAGCTCACCGGGGTGGTGCTCTACTTCCACGGCGGCGCGTTCTTCTCCGGCAGCCTCGAGACCCATGACTACGTCGCCCGGTCGCTGGCCGTGGAGACCGGGTTCACCGTCGTGGCCGTCGGATACCGCAGGGCACCCGAGGCGGCCTTCCCTGCGGGACTCGAGGACTGCTTCGCCGCATTGAAATGGGCGATCGGCCACGGCGCGGATCTCGATTGGGATTCTCACCGTCTGGCGGTGGCCGGCGACAGCTCCGGGGGAACCTTCGCGACCGTCGTCGCTGCCCGGGCTCTGGATGAGGGGATCGACGCCATCACCCACCAGGTGCTGCTCTACCCTTCGGTCGACCTCGACTTCGATCTCGACCGCTACCCCTCGCTGCGGGAGAACGCACGCGGCTTTGGGCTCGAGACAGCGGGGCTGAAACCGCACAACTCCTTCTATCTGGAGTCCGGAGCCGATCCGGTCGACCCTCGGGTCTCCCCCATCAAACGGGAGAAACTCGCCGGTTTGCCGAAGACGCTCATCATTACCGCGCAGTTCGACCCGCTGCGCGATGAGGGCGAGCGCTACGGTCAGCGGCTGCAGCAAGCCCGAGTCGACGTCACCGTCCACCGGTATGAGACGGCGAACCACGGCTTCCTCGCAAACTTCGGGCAGCTGCCCGAGTTCTATCCGGCGTTCGCGGAGATCGGGGAGTTCGTGCGGGGATGAGCGGGCCGCTTCATCTTTGGCGGCAGAGCAGCGACTGGGCGTCAGAAATGGCCAACCGAGACACATCGTCTCGCCGCGAATCCGTGCTCAAGACTGTCTCCTGACAATCGGGCCCGAGAAATCGTGACCGATTCTGGTACCGAGGGCGAGCAGGACCAGGTCGTCAGGGCGGTTCGGGTCTCTTCCGGAGAGTTCCCTGATGCGTTCGAGCCGATAGCGGACAGTATTGGGTCGAATATTGAGTTCCGCAGCAGTCTGTGTCAGATTGAAGCGCTTCAGAATATAGATCCGCAGGGTATGAACCAGGTTTGAGCCATGGGCCTTGTCATAGTCCGAGAGCGGCCCGACGGTTTCACCGAGGATCGTCGCACTCAGTCCAGACCGCTCCACGACTGCCTGCAAGAGAACGTCCGTATAGAAGTAGGGCCTCAGATCTCCTTGGACCCGGGCGATCCTCACTGCGTCAGAGGCCTCTCGGTATGCTTCGAAGGTGCGACCCTCGCCTATGTGGGTGCGGCTCACGCCCATTGCATATCGGGTGACTCCCGTCGAGATCTCGTCCGCCACCGCCCGTACCGCGCTTTCTGCCATCCCAGCGGTCGGCAAGATCACTACTATCTCTTCTTCTCGCAATCCGACGAGGGGTTTACTCATTGGGCTGGCAGGCAATAACCTTCTCACCGAGGATAGGTCATCTCTGGCCTGGCTGGATTCAGCCGCTGAAGGGTTTCGTCGATGCAACAGTAGGACGCAATGGCGCTGATTGAGATCGATGCCGAGACGTGAAAGGTAGCTATTCACCCGTTCGGAGATCTCAGCTCCCGATATGAGTTCTTCAAGGGCGTTTCGTTCGGCAAGGTGACGGTCCTGGATAACTCCTTCGGCCTCTTCCAGGTACGAATTCGCCACGGCCAACGACACACGGTTGACGTAACGCATGACTTCCCCTGCCACAGCGAAGCCCGTGGCCGGGGAAGTCTTGCATTCGGGCAGCCCGGCGATCTCCTCCCAAACGATCTGACCCCAAAGCCTGTAGGAGTGAAGCAGAGCCTGAACTGATATTCCCTGTCGGAATCGTCGCACAGCACTGTTGCGGAAGTCTTCGAAACTGCGGGCTTCGTCCGCATCGCCTCTCAACCAGTCGCGGAGCGTGAAAAGACTCGTCCGAGAATTCTCGAAGACATCATTCATCAGAAACCCCTCCGGCTGCGACCGGTAGTCGACGATCTCGTCGGTATACGCGGTAACCAGCCTGTTGGAGATTTCGTCAGCATGTTGTGCCAGGTGTTCGACGACCGACTCAAGGAGCATCTCGGAATCGTCGTCGCCCACTCGGTTCTCCTTCGAAGTCATTGCGCTATCCTCTCACGGAGGAGCAGCGACTCTGATCGTCATTACAGGCGGAGCAGGATCGCTTGTCCTTGGCCGCCTCCCCCGCACATCGAGGCGATCCCGTATTCGACGCCCCTTCTGCGCATCTCAAGAGCCAAACTCATCGTGATTCGGAAACCTGAAGCCCCTAGAGGATGTCCGATCGCGATGGCTCCGCCATTGACATTGATGCTCTCGAGATCCAGAGACAGATCGCGTGCCGTTGCGAGTGCAACTCCCGCAAACGCTTCATTGACCTCCCAGAGGCCGATGTCATTGGGCTTCATCCCGACTGAGTCGAGCAGTTTGCGGGCCGCTGCCGCGGGTTTGAGGTGGAGCGAGGGGTCAGGGCCCGCCACCGTGCTGGAGCCGACGATCTCGACGAGGGGTCGCAGTCCTTCGGCTTCGGCCACAGCCCTGCTGGTGAGGAGACCGGCAGAGCCTGCATCGGACATCTGAGAAGCGTTTCCTGCAGTGACTGTCCCTTTACCGGTGAACGCTGGACGCAGCTTGGCCAGGCGATCGAGCGATGAGTCGGAGCGAATTCCCTCGTCTGCTTCCAGCTCGGGAAAGGTGACGATCTCGTCGCCGAGGCGGCCGCTTTCAGCTGCTTGGTGGGCACGTCGGTGGCTCTCGACGGCGAACGCGTCTTGGTCTTCACGCGAGATTCCGATATCAGCATTGGCCTGGTCGGCAATGGGGCCCATCCCCGAGTCGGAGACGGCGCACCATAATCCGTCCTTGGTGAGGAGGTCGACTGCCGATTCGTTGCCGACCTTCGGGGCCTGCCTCATCTGAATGGCGTGAGGTGCCCTGCTCATTGAGTCGAACCCACCGACGACTGCCGAGTTGAGTTCCCCACATCGGATCATGGTGGCTGCCATGCCTGCGGCGTACATGCTGGCCAAGCAGACGTTGTTCAAAGTGATGGCTGGCACGGTTGTCGGCAAACCTCCCCGAAGGCCAGCTGACCGTGCGGGGTTCTGACCATTTCCCGCTTGGAGCACATTGGCCATGATGACGTGGTCAGGAACAACCTCTCCTGCGTTGTCCATGGCCGCGGCAACCGCCGCGCCGCCGAGATCGAGAGGATCGACTGATCTGAGCGCGCCATTGAACTTCCCGACGGGCGTCCTCGCTGCGCTGACGAGTACCGGGGCTTGTGCGTTGATGGGCATTATGTGCTGCTCCTATGGAATCGTTGCAATGTAGTTGGCGTGAATGAGAACGTCCGATCACGTCAGAGACATGGTGTAGCACACGGCAGTACCGTCGAGGACGACCGTGCCGTCGTCGCGAACAACCTCGGTCTTGATCTTGGTGACGGGTTTGTCCTCGCGCGCTTCGACGACTTCGACTCGACCGGTGATGGTGTCTCCAGGACGGACCGGTGCTTTGAAATCCCAGTTCACGTTGAGGAACACGGTGCCGGGCCCTGGCAGCTCTTCGGCGACGACGGCGTTGAGGATCGCACTGGTCACTCCGCCCTGCACGACAATTTCGCCGAACTTTGATTGCTTCGCCGCTTGTTCGTCGTAGTGAATCGGGTTTCTGTCTCCGCTGATGTCGGTGAACTTCTCAATGTCGTTTGCCGTGACTTCGCGCGTCAGCTCTGCCGTCTGTCCGACGACAAGCTTCTTGGTGGCAACTGATTCGGTCATGGTTACTGCTCCTTCTCATTGATGGGTTTGGATCGGGAATATACGGGGTCGGTCGATGTGGTTGGCGGGGCGTCGGCTTGATCCGATCGAGGCTCAGCGTCCGAGGTTGTCGGATTCCTTCGGTGCCGAAGGCCCATCGCCACTGCTCCGACGATGGGACCTGGGACCAGGATCAGAAACGCGAATTGCCAGCTGGTAAGTTCTGCCGCCAGCGGCACTAGTTGAATCGTGATGACGGTGATGAGAAAACCGACTGTTGTCTGCATGGTCAAGGCGGTTCCGACGTAACGTGGGTCGATGCTCTCGCTCAGTGAGGTCGAGAAGACTCCGGAGTCAGCGATGACCGAACATCCCCAGATGATGAGGAACACGAGCATCAGTGGTCCTGTCACCGTGAACATCACCGGCGAAACGAGGCAACAGAGGCCACTGACGACCAGAGCCGAGACCGCGGCCGTGCTCCTTCCCCACCGGTCGGCGATCCAGCCGCCAAGCAGACAGCCGATGAGTCCGGCGACCCCGATGGCGATGAAGACCGAGGTGCCGAGAGAGACGGGATCTGCCTCTGTTCCCGTCGCCTGCCTGCTCAACAGGAGGAACGTCGGAAGCCATGTCCAGAACGCGTAGAGCTCCCACATGTGGCCGAAGTATCCGAGGTTGGCCAACAGCGGTGGACGTGAGTTGAAGCCCGCCCAGGCGTAGCGCATCTTCGGTCGAGTCGTGTCGGCGCCTCCGAGAGGCCCCTGGCGAACCCAGAGGCCGGCCAGAACTCCTGCCAGGGCGGTGACACCGGCTGCGATGAGCATGATGTACCGCCAGGGCAGGTCCTCAGCCAGCCCGGAGATAAGATGCGGCATGCCCGAACCGACCGTCAGAGCACCGATCAACAGCCCGAAGGCCATCCCCCGTTGGCGGGGTGATGCCCAGCTGGCCATCACCTTCATACCGATCGGGTAGAGCCCCGCGAGAAAAACACCAGTGAAGAATCTGAACCCGATCGCCGGCCATAGGCCATTCGCCACGAGGGCCAGACATGCCGTGGTCAGGGAAGCGCCGAAGGCGGACAGGCACATCACGGAGTGTGGTCTGTATCTGTCGCCGATGGTGAGGAGGGCAGACGCGATCCCGCCACAGACGAATCCAACTTGTACCGATGCCGTCAGCCATACAGCCGATGAGGGACTGATGGACCATTCCGCCTGCAACGCGGGGGAGACCGCTGTAGCTGAGAACCACACTGTCAATCCGAGGACCTCGACAGCGGCCAATAGCAACATCTGCCCGCGCCTGCTCGTTGCCATCACTGAGGTTCAGAGACTGTCGCAACTGCTGGCTGGGAAGTGTTCCCCGAGTGCTCCTCCCGCATGGGCCGAGGCAGTTGATTCGCGTCCGCATCCGCAGTGCGATCAGTCTTGGCTGCCTTTCTGCGATTGCCTCTGTGGGTCTCGGGCGACAGGATCGTTGCAACGATCGAAACAATACTGACGCCGATCATGTAGAGCGCCACCAACCAGGGTCGATCATTGCCTACTTGCAGCAGATAGACGGCGAGGACGGGTGAGACCGCGCCCGCGATTGTCGAAGCGAACTGGTACCCCAGCGATGTTCCCGTGTACCGGACCTTCGTCTCGAACATCTCAGTCATGAACGATGCCTGCGGTCCGTACATCGCGTCGTGGAAGATGAATGCGAGGATAATCGCCACTGCGATGAGAACGACGTTGCGTGTGTCCATCAGCGCGAACATCGGGTAGGCGAAGACCGCGGAGGCGATAGCGCCGAAGAGGTAGGTCCGTCGCCGTCCGAACTGGTCGGATACCCAGCCGAAGAACATGAGGGAGAAGACGCTGATCACGCATGCGATCATCACGCCGGCCAGTGCGACGTCGTCGCTCATGCCCAGCGACTCTCCAACATAGGTGAGGACGAATACGGTGATGATGTAAAAGATCGCGTTCTGCGAGATCTTCACCCCGGCGGCGAGCAGGAGTCTGCGCCACTGGGTGCGGAACATCTCGGCGATGGGGAACTTGGCGACCTGCGCAGTCTCCTTCACCTCGGCGAAGTCCGGAGTCTCCTCCATCTTCAGGCGGATGATCAGGCCGACAGCGATGAGCAGTGCCGAGCCGAGGAATCCGACCCGCCAACCCCACGCGACAAATTCTTCCGGCCCGATGATGAAGTTCATGATCATGAACACCGCGTTGGCCATGAAGAGACCGACGGGCACTCCGACCTGCGGCCAAGATCCGGCCAAACCCTTCTTCGTCTTCGGCGCGTGCTCGACTGCGACGAGAACAGCGCCTCCCCATTCGCCTCCGACTCCGAATCCTTGAATGACGCGCAGCAGCACCAAGAGGAACGGGGCCCAGATGCCGATCGTGGCGTAGGTCGGGAGGAACCCGATGAGGGTTGTGGCGATACCCATGGTCATCAGCGAGAGCACGAGCATCGATTTGCGTCCGATTCGATCACCGAAGTGCCCCATGACTATTCCGCCGAGCGGTCGTGCGACGAAGCCTGCAGAGAAGGTCATGAGGGACAGGAGCGTTCCGGTGGGTCCGTCAAAATCTGTGAAGAACACTTGGTTGAAGACGAGTGCGGCTGCCGTGCCGTAGAGGTAGAAGTCGTACCATTCGATAGCGGTTCCGATGAAGCTTCCCCATTTGGCGCGCCGAACCATCGCCGGCGTACGGGTGGGAGTCGATTGCGTGTTCGCTGTTGTCATTTACTGACCTCCTTGTCAGCCGAGTGCGTTGTGCACCCGGGTTGGTCGCTGTCTATTCCGAAACAGCAGGTGCGAAACTCAGCAGCATCTGATTGAGCTGGTTGTCCCACATAGGAGCGAGGCTGACCGGCATTCCCACTGCCACAGTTTCGGGCGGACAGTCGACGATCCGAGTCATCATCCGCGGCCCCTCTTCCAGCTCGACGAGGGCGATCACGTACGGAACCTCATCAGCCCAAGCAGGATGACCAGGCTTTTCAACGAGGGTGAATGTCCAGACGACGCCGTTGCCAGAAGCACTCATCCACATGGGCTCATCCGCCCAGCATGAGGTGCAGATGTTGCGCGGATAGTGCTGGCGATGACCACAATTCGAGCAATGTTGTATGAGCAGCTCGCCCTCGTTAGCGCGATCCCAGAACGGTTCGGTTAGCGGAGTCGTGACCAACCTCGGCCGTTGGATCGATTCGGATTTCGTTATTGTGCTGGATGATTGAGTGTCGGTCATTTCAGTTCCTTTCGAGCTCAGCTAGGAGAGTTGCCCAATATCAAGGCGACTTCTTCGCTGAGTGTGGCGCCGTTGCCGGTGACCAATGCGAGTTCGGGGTCGTCAATCTGCCTTCCGATCGCATCGCCCCTCAGCTGCAACACGGCTTCGACCACGTGTCCCATTCCTCCGGCGAGGTCGGACTGGCCGGTCGAAAGCTGTCCGCCGTGGGGGTTGATCGGCAGATCGGACGTGATGGAGAAGTCCGCCTGCTCGATCCAGGGCCCACCCTCTCCTTTGGCGCACACGCCTGCGTCTTCGACGGTCTCGGCTACCACGATGGAGTAGCAGTCATAGATTGATAGGAGGTCGAGCTCATCGGTTCGCACTGCAGCCATTCGATAAGCCTGTTCGATCGCCGGTGCCAGTGGCGAGGTCGTCAATCGCGGGGCCTGGCTCAATGCCCGGTGAGTGACCATCTCCCCTGCGCCGAGCAGATACACCGGATCATGAGGGGTGTCGTGAGCACGATCGGAGGAGGTCACGACGACGGCGGCTCCCCCACCGCAGGGCATGACCACCTCGAGCAGATGCAAAGGCGACATGACCATCGGGGACGACAGCACGTCGTCGACGGTGATTTCCTTTCCGTGGAAGACAGCATTCGGGTTGAGCATCGCATTCTGACGCTGTTTGACTGGCACCTGAGCAAGCTGTTCGGGTGTCGTTCCGAATTCGGCCATATGAGCCTGAGCGACCATGGCGTAGGCCTGATTGGCTCCGCTGGCACCGTAGGGGACGTCGAATTCGCGGATCGGGTTTCGGTTCGGCGAACGGGGAAGACGTTCCGGGTCACGAGCGTTGCCCAGCACGCATAGAACTGTGTCCGCCATTCCGGCCGCGATCGCAGCCGCCGCACGCCAGACCATGCCGGGCCCGCACGCTCCCCCGAGATCGACGATATCGGCGAACCTCGGCTGCAACCCCAGGTATTCGGCTAATGCTGCCGGCGCGTGCTGCGGCGTCTCGCCGACCTGTGGGCCGATTATCAGGCCGTCTATGTCCTGTGGAGTAAGACCGGCGTCGAAGGTCGCACCCCTTGCCGCTCTGGCGATCATTTCAAGACTGGTCACGCCGGGGGTGGTGCGCTGTGGCGGAAGTTCAAACGCGCCGACGACTGCCGCGCCCCTCATACGAGTTCCTCTTCCCGAACGCTCGTCGAAGATCCCACCGTCACTTGCGCCAGCTTCGGGTCGAGGATCACCGGAGCTCCCGTCGCGTCGATAACCTCGTCGATGCTCAGTCCCCCCGCGACCTCGCGAAGAACGAGCCCGTCGTCAGTGACATCGAACACGCCGTGACTCGTGATGACCATCGAGACGACCCCTTTGCCGGTCAGCGGAAGTGTGCACTTTTCGAGGATGCGGTGGTCGCCGTTCTTCGTCAGATGCTCCATGAGCACGATGACGCGTTTGGCGCCATGCACAAGATCCATCGCGCCACCAGGCCCCTTGATCATCTTTCCCGGCACGGTCCAGTTCGCCAGATCGCCCTGTGCTGAGACCTGCATTCCTCCGAGCACTGTGACGTCGAGCTTCCCGCCGCGGACCATTCCAAAGCTCATAGACGAGTCGAAGTAGGCTGCACCGGGCATTACAGTGACGGTTTCTTTGCCTGCGTTGATGAGCTTCGGGTCCTCCTCGCCTTCGAAGGGGTAGGGGCCTACTCCGACGATTCCGTTCTCCGAATGCATCGTGATCTCGACGCCCTCCGGCAGGAAGTTCGGGATGAGGGTGGGCAAACCGATACCCAGGTTGACGTAGCCCCCCGCTGGGAGCTCAAGTGCCGCACGTGCGGCCATGTCGTCGCGCGTCCAAGTCATGGTATTTCCTCGCAATCTCTCTTATTCGGCAGACGTTCAGGCAGCTGTGCGGGGCCGGGTCTTGAGCTTCTCGATGGGAAGCTCCTTCGCGACCTCGGCCGTCTGGGCAATGACACGGTGAACGTAGATGCCGGGAATGTCGACATCGTCAGGATCGATCTCTCCGGGTTCGACCAGCTCCTCCACCTCGGCGATCGTGACGCGTCCGCAGGTGGCCGCGACAGGGCTGAAAGCGCGCTCTGCCTTCTCGAAGACAAGATTCCCGTGGCGGTCGCCTCTCGCGGCGCGGACCAAAGAGAAGTCGGTGACGATGGCTTCCTCCAGGACGTAGCTGAGCCCGGGGCCGAAACGGTCGAATGTCCGAGTCTCTTTCGCCGGTGATTCCACGATCACATTGCCTTCCCCGTCGTACTTCCACGGCAGGCCCCCATCGGCCACGACAGTGCCGACTCCGGAGGCAGTGTAGAAGCCCGGGATTCCGGCACCGCCGCAGCGCATTCTCTCAGCAAGCGTTCCTTGCGGTGCGAACTCCAATTCCAGCTCTCCACCGAGGTACCGACGTGCGAATTCGTGATTCTCTCCCACGTAGGAGGCGATCATGCGCGAAATTTGGCCGGTGCTCAGAATCTCACCGAGCCCCCAGTCATCGATGCCGCAGTTGTTCGAGACGACCTCCAGGTCATCGACGCCCAGATCGCGCAGGGCCCGAATGAGGGTGATCGGCACTCCGACGAGGCCGAATCCACCGACCGCTACGGAAGCTCCAGATGGGATATCCCGAATTGCTTCAGCAGCCGAAGCCTGTACTTTGTCCATCAGAGAGTTCTCCTTTGCATCGCCTTTGATCGAACTGTCCTCGACGATATGCACCAGTGTTGGCGGAGTCACTGGCGAGAAACGCGGACTTCCCCCTCAGGAACTGCAAAAAATGCAAAAATGCTGGTCAGAGCAACACTATTCTCGGTGGCAACTGCGGATGGCCATTGCGCTTAGGTTGTGCCGGGCCGTCACTGGGCGGATTGTAAGAACATGTGCGGCTTCCACTCCCGCTGGAGCGCCCCCGCATTGAAGTATCCCTAGATTTCGATATCGATCTTGCAGACTTGAGATCCAGGCCGAAACCTCTCTCACCGCATCGTCATCATCTTCAGAGGAGCTGCAGAAGCTTGCCGAAGCACCCGATACAGCTTCACCGTTCAGGGTGCACTAGCCAACTCGGTCAGCGTGATCACGACGCTCAAATAGGACCGATCGTATTGCACCGCTGGCCCTCTAAGTGAGCAAAGATGAAGGCCCGGATCTTTTTCTCTTAGGCAGTACGCCCGAACCTTCACTGTCCCAGGCTCCGGGTCGATGGCGGGCTCATTCTGAGGCGTGTCCTCATGCATGCTGTTACGGATATCGGGCGGGTCCCCATCGGTCTCCATCCGTCCCAGCCGGCGCATACTAATGAACCGGTGTGAAACAAGGATCACGCTAAGAACTCCGCACGAGATGGACTTCGGTCGCGGTGATGGACCGACAGTCAGCGACCGCCCTCCGACTCACCATCGAACAGCCTCCGGTATCCGTCCATCGTGGTGAAGAACGGAGAGGGCTCCAGGCTCGGGTCGCCGCTGTAGCCGATCTCAGTGGCCACGGCTTCGAACGGCGAGTACGGCGACGAGGTCTCGGCGAACCCCTCCCCGACCGCCTCGCGAATGCGCGCCTCGATCGCCAGTGACTCCTCGAACGCCTGGGCCGCACCGGCGGCATCGAGGCCGATGTCATAGGGCTCACCGGCCGAGTTTCTGTACGGGTGACCAAGGAAGAGCCGGTTCGGCCGGACCACGTCGCGCAGACACTCGAGGCTGCTCCGGTAGGCGTTCGGATCCTCGTACCCGGGGAAGCCGTTGGCCGCCCCGTGGATCTGCACGGCGTCGCCGACGAAGACATCGTTCTGCCCATCGATGACATAAGCGACCGATCCCGCGGTGTGGCCGGGGATGCTGTGCGCGCTCACGCTCACCCCACCTCCGAGCGACAGGCTCTCCCCGCCGCGCAGCACGACATCGGCACTCATCTCTCCGGAGATCGCCGCTTCGGCCATTCCGGTCTGCTGCGATTCTGCCTCGGGATTGTCGAGGTAGTGATCGCGCAGCTCGAGGTAGTTCTCCACATGGGCTCGACGTCTGCGCAGATAGTCGAGGTCCGCCTCGTGGATGACGACCTTCGCCTTCCGCCCGGTCAGCTCCCACAGAGCATAAGCTCCGCCGAGGTGGTCGATGTGTCCGTGGGTGAGCAGGATCCAGCGGACGTCCTCGATGCGCCGACCCGACTTCTCCAGTTCAGCGACGGTGCCGTCGACTGTCGACGTCACTCCCGCATCGACGATGGCCGGCTCCTCGGCATCGATGAAGAACGAGTACAGGCCGAATCGGCCCCAGGGAGAGAAGAGAGGGGACACGGTGACTGCCATGGAGGCTCCTGCTTTCGTCGTCGAACTGACGTGGTGGATTCTCGATCCAATCTTTGTCATAATAATATTGTCTATACGCCATCGGCGCCACTCCTTCCGTGAAAGACCGTCTCTGTGAGAACCATCGATGCTGCTGCGTTTATCCAGAATGCCCGCCCCAACCGCTTCCACGGCTGGCTGCTGTTCTGGTCGTGTTTCATTGTCCTCTTCGATATGTACGACCTCGTCATCTACGGCTCTGTGCTGCCGATCCTCATACGCGAATGGGCGAT
Source organism: Brevibacterium limosum (assembly GCF_011617705.1). Classification (NCBI taxonomy): domain Bacteria; kingdom Bacillati; phylum Actinomycetota; class Actinomycetes; order Micrococcales; family Brevibacteriaceae; genus Brevibacterium; species Brevibacterium limosum. Next base: position 3,566,957 of record NZ_CP050154.1, read on the forward strand.
CGGCCCGGTCGAGGCGGGGGTGATCGGGAGCGTCGGCCTCTTCGGCATGATGATCGGGGCGATCTGCTTCGGCTTCCTCGCCGACCGCTTCGGGCGTCGGCGGATGCTCATCGCCAGCGTGCTGATCTTCAGCCTCGCGACATTCGGCTGCGCCTTCGCATCCGCCCCGGAGGTCTTCGGCGCCCTGCGGGCGATCGCCGGTGTGGGCATCGGTGGGATCCTGCCGAACATCATCGCGATGATCACCGACTATGCCCCGAAGCGGACAGCGAACACCATGGTCGCGATCGTCACCTGCCTGTTCTCCGTCGGCGGCATCGTCGCGGCCTTCGCCGCCATGAGACTCATCCCCGCCTTCGGCTGGCAGAGCGTGTACTGGGTGGCACTCATCCCGGTTCTGACCCTGCCGCTGTCGGCACGCTGGTTCTTCGACTCCCCCACCACTCTCATCCGCCTCGGTCGCACGGAGACGCTGCGGACGACCCTGCACCGACTCGCCCCCACCGCGGGTGGCCTCGGGAACGCGGACCTGTACATGGGAAGCACCGAGGCGACCGCGGCCCCTGATACCGAGCCGACCGCCCGCGACTCCCGCCGAGCGCATCCGCGAGCCTCCCTCGCCTTGATCTTCGGGCACGGCCGCGGCCTGGCCACGGTGATGATCTGGATCGCGTTCTTCATGTGCCTGCTCATGGTCAACGGAGTCACGACCTGGCTGCCCAATCTCATGATGACCGCCGGCTACGCCCTCGACTCGAGTCTGACGTTCATGATCGTGCTCAACGTCGGTGCGATCGTCGGCACACTCTCGCTCGGACGCCTGGCCGACCGAATCGGAACGAAGCGGGTCCTCGTGCCGATGTTCGTCATCGCCGCCGTCTCCCTCGTCCTCCTCGGTGTGCGCGCCGACATCGTCTTGCTGCTCCTCTTCGTCGCGATCGCCGGTGCCTGCACGATGGGCTCGCAGAACATCTCCTACGCCTTCGTCTCCCAGTTCTACCCGTCTTCGGTGCGGTCGACGGCCCTGGGGCTTGCCTCCGGGATCGGCCGCGCCGGCGCCATCCTCGGCCCCACCTTCGGCGGATTCCTCCAGGCACTCGAGCTGCCCGTCCAGTCGACGTTCCTCTTCTTCGCCGTCCCCGGCCTCATCGCTGCCGCGGCGTTCGCCTGCGTCCCGCTCGCCCGCGCCACCACACCGCCGAGGCGATCGGACCCCGATCTGGCACCGCACCGAACGGTGCACCCGACCACCACCCCGACCGATGAAAGGGCTTCCTCTCATGACTGACACCCGCACCTGGAACGACGGAATTCAGGACATCCGCATCCGCAAGGACCTCAGCGTGCCCATGCGCGATGGGACTCGTCTGGCCGCCGACGCTTACGAAGGCAACGACCAGAAGCCTCGCCCGGCGCTGGTGGCGCTCAGCCCTTACGGCAAGGAACTGCAGGCGATGGCGCTGACGATGCCTCCGCAGAAGCGGCCGAGCCCATTGTGGGACGGCTGCATCGAGGCCGGCGACATCTCCCGCGTCGTCGCCGAGGACTACGTCCACGTCATCGGCGACCTCCGCGGCTCCGGTACCTCGGAAGGCGAGCACATCGGCAACTACAACGCCGGAGGCGTGTCTCTGGGCGAGGATGCCTACGACTTCATCGAATGGGTCGCCGACCAGCCGTGGTGCGACGGCAATGTCGGCATGATCGGCATCTCCTACTTCGGTTCCATGCAGGTCATCGCCGCCGCAGAACGCCCCCCGCACCTCAAGGCGATCTTCGTCTCCGGCGGCCACTACGACTTCTATGAGACGACCTATCACGGTGGCATCATGTGGTTCATGCCGCGCGCCGCACGCGAGGGCCGCGGTGGAGACTCCGGGTGGGCCTTCACCGACCGCACCAAGTCCCGCATGCTCGAGGAGTACTCGCCGGACGAGCTCAAGGCCATCGTCGACAAACGCCTCGCGGATCCCGACGTCCAGGCGTGGCCCAACCTCGTCCACACCCTCCACTACCCGAAGCACCACGAAGCCTGGTTCGACATCATCACCAACGAACTCGACGGGCAGTGGTACGAAGAGCGCAATCCGGTCAATCTCGCGAAGAACATCGACATCCCCACATGGCTGCAGATCGATCAGGGCCGTGGATGGACGATCGACAGCACGATCGAGACGTTCGACAACCTCGGCGGGCCCAAGCGACTCGACATCGGCGCCTACCCGCCGATGCAGTCGCGGCCGTTCGTCGAGGAGCACGACACGATGTTCCGCTGGTACGAGTACTGGCTCAAAGGCATCGACAACGGCATCATGGACGAACCGAGCGTCAACATCTTCGTCGAAGGCTCCCGTGAGATCGTCTCCGGGTCGCAGTGGCCGCCGCAGGCTCCGGAGCATCAGTCCTTCTACCTGCGGCCTCGGGGGAAGCTGTCGATCGAGCCGGAGCCGATGACCGCCGACTATGCCGCACCCGACGGCTTCTACCAGGCACCGTTGACAGTGACAGACGAGGTGCAGATCCTCACGTGGTCGACTCCCCTCTTCGACACCGACACACAGATGATGGGCACCGGTGCGGCGCACATCTTCGCCGAGATCGACCAGGAGGACACGAACTTCATCCTCCGCATGTGGGACGTCGCCCCCGGAGGCGCCCGTCAGCTCATCACGACCGGGTACCTCAAGGCCACGCACCGCGAACTCGACGAGGAGAAGACGAGCCCCGGCGACCCGCACCATCCGCATACGCGTGCGGTGCCGGTCGAGCCGGGCGTGATCAACGAATACATCCTCAGGCTCTATCCCTTCGCGGCGACCTTCCGCACCGGGCATCGCCTGGTGGCGGAACTGTCGAACGTCGAACCGCTCGTCGACGACCACAACTCGCTGCTGCCCCCGGACGCGTTCCACCTGCCGATCGGACGCCCGGTGTCGCACAAGATCTACCGCGACGCGAAGCATCAGTCCCGACTCGTGCTGCCGGTGACCGCACAGAACCGGCAGGGCTGAGGAGATCGATCCCTCGGTACTGTGCGGCCCTCGCTGAGGCTGCCGTCCGCCGCCGCGGCGGTCGGCTGCAGCCGCGGTCTGTTCCGCATCGCGCGACACTATGCCCAGGGCCGCGACACCCCGCTCTTCTCCATCTCCTCAGCATCGATGTCCTCGATGTCCGCCGAAGCCGCCCGCGACCACCGGAGCATCACCAGATCCACGCCGAATTCGCTAGGCTTGTGCTGCCGGACCACAGCCGATGAAGAGGAGCCGAGTGGCCACCCAGCGGGACATCGACAAGCTGCAGACGCAGCAGCGCATCGTCGACTCAGCGCTCGAGCTGTTCGAAACCGCCGGCTACGAAACGACGTCGATGGTGCAGATCGCCCGGCACGCTGAGACGAGCAGGGCTAATCTGTATCTGCACTTCACCAGTAAGTCGCAGATCGTGCTGCACCGTATGCGCCAGTTGGAGTCCGAGGTCCTCGGCCTGTACCGCGGACTCGACCGTGTGGAAACCACGGTCGACGGTGTCATGACTTGGCTGGAGACGGCCGCACAGCTGTGGAAGACACATCGCGCCGAGTTCGACGCCATCTCGCGGGCCATGACCGTCGATTCCGAGGTGTTCGACGAATGGCTCGAACTCCACCGACGGGTCACCCGCTCGCGAGCCGAGGCGCGCACCGATTCCCGCAACGACACCGACCTCGATCAGTGGGAGGCGCACCTCATCACTCTCATGATCGGGCTGGAGCACAACTTCTACTTCCTCTACGTGCGCGGACAAGCGATTCCGGAGAAGCTCATCCTGCGCAGCCTCGCCGAGCAGTGGTCAGCCTTCCTCGACTGAGACATCACTTATCGAGCACCAACAGCGGACAGGTCCCCTGAGCGCGGGAGACGCAGATCATCATCGTCTCGTTCGCCGCCTGCTCGGAGGTGCTGAGAACCGAATCCCGGTGATCGACATCCCCGGACACCACACGGGTCTCACACGTGCCGCAGGTGCCTTCCTCACACGATGAGATCACGGGGAGACCCGCCTCCGCGGCCGCCTCGAGGATCGTCTGATCTGATCTCACCTCGACCGACACTCCACTCGCCTCGAACCGCACTTCGAAGGGAGTATCCGGCTCGGTGCGCTCGACTGTCTTGGGAGCGAATCGTTCGAGTCGAAGCGCATCATCGGGCCATTCACCCATTGCCTGTTCTGCGGCATCCATCAGCGATTCGGGCCCGCAGACGTACACCAGGCAGTTGTCCTGGGCATGCTCGAGAAGTCCGGACAGGGACAGACGCCGACCTTCGTCGCCCGGATAGAGGGTGACACGATCCCCGAACTCCGCGAGCTCGTCGAGGAACGCCATGGTCGCGCGGGCGCGGCCCGCATAGTGCAGCTCCCACTCCGCGCCGGCAGCATTCGCCTCTCGAATCATCGCCAGCATCGGGGTGATCCCGATTCCGCCGGCGATGAAGAGATACTTCTGCGCCCCGGACAGCCGGAAGTTGTTGCGCGGCCAGGACACAGTCACCTCGGACCCTGCCTGCAGCTGCTCATGGGCAAGCTTCGAACCGCCGCGTCCGTCATCCTCGCGCAAGATCCCGATGCGATACCGTGAGGCATCGGCCGGGTCCGATGACAGCGAGTACTGTCGCACCAGCGGTTCTCCGCCAGCATCGGTCAAGGTCACATCGATATGCGCGCCCGCCTTCCACCGCGGAAGGACACCGCCGTCCGGATGTTCCAAAGTGATGGCCGCCGCCGAAGCGGTCAGCTCGGTTCGCTCGGCGACCCGTAGATTGAGCTGCCGGATAGTCTGCGTGCGATTGCGGCGCACATCCTCGACGTCCCAGTGCACGTGCAGCGAGCGACGGACCGGCAGCAGCGGCAGCCGTGCGAAGTCGAGCTCGTGAATGTCATCCGGTCGCAATGAGGGCAGCCGTTCGAAGAGCACCCGCAGACCCGTAGCACCCTGCACCCGGGCAAGCGGGTTGCCCAAGCAGGTGTGACGCCCCGCGGTGAACGCGAGATGGTCGGTCGGGACCGGTCTGTGGATGTCGAACTCGAAGGGATCGCGCACGTAGGTCGGATCGGTATTGGCCGATGCCAAGCCGACGAAGATCATGTCACCGGTCGGGATCTCGACACCCGAAAGTGTCACCGGGCGGGTGGTCTTGCGGGAGGTGAAGGTCGAGGACGGGCGACGACGGACGGTCTCCTCGAAGACGTTCGACCAAAGCTGCGGCTCCACCAGGGCGTCTTCAAGAGCTTCGGAATGCTGCGTCACGAAGAGCACGGCATTTGTCATCGCCTGTGCGGTGGTGTCGGTCCCCGCCGCCGAGAATTCCGAGATGTGCAAGCCGATCTGTTCCGACGACAACGCGAATGCTCCGTCAGAGTTCCGTGTCGAGGCCATCACCGAGATGAGGTCGTCGGCCTCCGAATCGCGTCGCTGGTCGATGATCTCGCGGAGAACGAGATTGGAGTCGACGAAGCGGTCCCAGACGACGGACTTCTCGGGTTCCTCCATCGGCGCGTGAGCCGAGGAGAGGATGGCGAACAGATCGTCACGAAGTTGGCGCAGCATGCCCTCGTATTCGTAGTCCAATCCGAGCAGCGCCATGATCGTCTGGGTGGTCAGTTCGAGGGAGTACTCCTCGAGGAGGTTCGCCGAACCCTGTTCCTCGAAGCGGTCGATGATGCGGTTGGCACGGGCCTCGATCTCGGGTTGGAGTCGATCCATCCGGTCCTTGACAAAGCCCTTCTGTGCCACCGACCGCGCCAGCGTGTGATCGGGCGGATCCATGCCGACGATCATCTTGGCCACCAATTCGGGCGGATAGACGCTCCGGTGCCGTTCGGGGACATCCGCTGCGGAGTTCGACGCGGAGGAGAACGTCTGCCAGTCCGATAGGACTTCGAGACAGTCCTCACGCGTGGTGACGATCCAAGCGTGCAGGGGCTCGTACCAGAAGACCGGGGTCTGCTCCCTAAATTCGGCTAGGTGGACCGCGGGATCTGTGTAGTAGTCGTCGCCCATGACGTCGAAGCCGTGCGCGATGGGGCAGCGGCCGACCGGACGGGAGTCGTGAGACGTGGTGGTCATAATGGCGGGATCTTCCTCTCTGAAGTCCGTTTGGCTCGGTCAGTCGATGACCGCGGAGGCGACGATTGATGACAGACGTTGGAATCTGGCCACGTTATCGGCCTCATCCATGACGCCGCTCGACAGGAAGCAGAAGCTGACGTCTGAGACAGGGTCGACCCACAGAAGGGACGAACCCGCGCCGTAGGAGCCGAATGTCCGCGGCGACACGAACGGGCCGAAGAATCGCGCATAGGTTCCGGTGCCCGCCAGAGCCATTCCGAGTCCCATGTTGCCCTCGGGAGCATCCCAGTGCCGTGCCGCTGCGACCATGCCGTAGAGGTCGTTGATCTGGTCGCCGGTCTGTTTCGTGGTGGCGAAGTCGAGTACCGCCGGACTGAAGAGGAGTTCGCCCGAGGCGGAGCGGCCCCGATTCCGCAGCAGCTCGGTGAACGTGAAGACGTCATCGATCGTGGAGACCGCTCCGACCCACGGCATCTCTGCGTCAGAGCGGGCGATGACCTCATTGAGCACTTCGATGTCCTCGGGCTTCAACCAGGAGTCATTGGCGACGATCACCTCGAGAGGGACCGCCCGGTCCACCCAGTCCTCGGGCAGGCCGAAGCGCGTCGTGTTCATTCCGGCTGGTGCGAAGATCTTTTCGTGCATGAGGTCTCGGAACGAGACTGCGCCGTAGGCCCTGCGCAGCATCTCGCCGATGAGCGCGTGGTTGATCGCAGCCGAGTAGTTGAGGTTCTCTCCGGGCTCATTGACCACATCCACGGAGCCGAGGGCGTCGATGACGTCTGCAAGCACCGCAAAGGACTCCGGCCCCAGCCCTGGGTTGGGCGTCGCAGGCATTCCCGCACGGTGGGTGAGCAGGTGCGCCAGATTGATGCGCTCTTTGCGCGCTGCCCGGAACGGCTCGGTGCCGAAGAATTCCGGGATGAGGTCGACGACACGGGTCGACAGCATGATCCGCCCCTCGCTCAGTGCGCGGTAGACGAGGGCGTTGGTGAGTCCCTTGGACATCGACAGAATTCGGTAGACGTCATCGGGGCCGGTGGCACGACCTCGGTGACGATCCGATTGGCCGTAGGTTCCCTTCAGCGCGATCTCGCCGCCCCTGGCGACGACCACGCTGGCTCCGTAGTAGGACTCCGCCTGCAGGTCTTCTGCAATCGCCTCGTCCAGACGGTTGATGAAGCGAGCTTCCATGCCGGCAATGTCATTGATGACGACGTCTCTGTGCATATCCATCTGTCTGTTCCTTTCGCTGGGCAGGCTCACATCATCACCGCGCCGCCGGAGGGCGACAGCGTCTGACCGGTGTAATGTCCGGATTCCTCGGAAGCGAGGAACAGGACGGTCTTGGCGATCTCTTCCGGCTCGGCAACGCGTTTGAGCGGTTGCAGTGCCAGCAGAGCGTCCATGTGCTCGTCGCCGGAGGCGGCGAACATCGCAGTGTTGATCCCCGCCGGGGCGAGGGCGTTGACACGGATATCGAAGGGGGCGAGCTCGGCCGCGATGGCCTTGGTCATCCCCACGATCGCGGCCTTCGAGGCCGGGTAATAGGCGGGCATCGGCAGACCCATCAGCCCCGCAACGGAAGCGAAGTTGACGATCGATCCTCCTGTCTCTTTCATCAGCGAAGCTGCTTCCCTGATCATAAAGAAGGTGCCGTTGAGGTTGATGTCGATGACTCGACGAAAATCATCGTCGGTGATGCCTGAGAGGAAATCCGGGTGGTACTCCCGACCTTCCTTGGCCGCATTGATCATCTCGTGGTTGATCTCGTCGACCCAGCGCTGTTTCTCACTGTTCGGGGTGGAGACGCCCGCCGCGTTGATCAGCACATCGAGCCGCGACTGTTCATCCTCGACGCGGCGAAGAGCGCGGGACACCGATGATGAGTCGGAGATGTCCAGCGCGATGGTCCGGACCGATGCCTCGGATTCGAAAGCCTGGAGAAGCGGTTCTTCACGCAGATCGATCGCGTAGACCGTTGCGCCGTTTCGGACCAGCTCCTCGACGGCGGCTCGTCCCATACCTGATGCCGCTCCTGTGACGACGGCAACCTTGTCTGCCAGCTTCATTGCTCTGCCTCCTTGGTGTGATGTAGGAAACAGTCTTTAGCTTCAGTAGACACATGTCAAGTGAAATTTCTTGGCGCCACCTGCCTCGCGTCACGACGCCCCTCGTCTTCGCCCCGACTCCAACATCCCTCAGCCTCAGCCCTGTCATTGGTCGCCGAGCACGGCCGAGGCGAGCGCCGCATGGATTTCGGGTGAGTCGAGCAGCGCCGCCTGACGGCTGGGCACGGAGATGCTCACGGCCGCCACCGCGGTGCCCTCGGCGTCGCGCACAGCCATGCCGAGGGCCGCGACGCCCCGCTCGGTGCGTTCGCGGTTGAGCGCCCACCCGACCCGGCGGATGGATTCCAGCCTCCTACGGAATCGGGCGAAAGCCGCGTCATCGAGGAAGTCGCCCGAGGTGCGTGCGGAGTTCGACCGGTAGAGGCTCTCGAGGACGGCCGACTCGAGCTCGGCCAGCAGCACCTGTCCTCCGGAGGTCAGGGACGCCGGAAGGATCTCACCTGCCCGTGACCCGATGCCCAGCCGGTCAGCGCCCTCGTGGCTGTCGAGGAACCGCGTGGTCGTGCCCACCCGCACCATGAGGTTGCAGGTCTGCCCGGTGGCCTCGGAGAGCTCGGCGAGCTTGGGCCGCATCCTCAACAGCACACCGCGATGCGCCGACTGCGCCTGCGCATTCGCGACGATTCCCGGGCCGGGATGGTAGACCCGCGACTCGTCCCTGACGGCGAACCCGCGGTAGACGAGCATGCTCAGCAGCCGGTGAGCCGTGGACACGCTGATGCCGAGCTCACGAGCGGCGTCGGTGATCCGCAACGCACCGGTGTCCCGCAGGATCTGCAGCAGCCGCAGGGCCTTGTCGACCGAGGCGAGCAGATGAGTCGGCTTCTCGGCAACCACGCGGCGTTCCATGGTGCGACTCTAGCCGTTTTCCACTGTGCAGAAAATGTTTGCGTCGGCCTCGGGATGACGCGACAGTGATCGAGAGCACGTCGCCGATCAACGACGATTCCCAGACGATTGGAGCACCATGCAGTTCTACCTCGACGGATTCCGTCCCGGAGATCCCGAGATCCGCCCCGCCGCACCGACGGCCGACCGCGAATCCGCCGAAGTGACGTCCCCCGCTCCAGGCCACCGCCCCGAAAATTCCGCTGAGACCGTCGACGTCCTCATCGTCGGCACCGGCCCGGCCGGGACCGTGCTCGCCGCACAGCTGTCCGAATTCCCCGACATCACCACCAAGGTCATCGACCGCCGAGGCGGCCCCCTCGAACTCGGCCATGCCGACGGCGTCGCCTGCCGCACCGTCGAGATGTTCGACGCCTTCGGCCTCGCCGACCGGCTGATCCGCGAGGCCTATTGGGTCAATGAGACGACGTTCTGGGGACCCGATCCGGCTGATGCCTCCCACATCGTGCGCACCGGACGCATCGATGATGTGGAAGAGGGCCTGTCCGAATACCCGCACGTCATCGTCAATCAGGCTCGCATGCAGGACTTCCTGCTCGAGCACATGGCGAAGTCCCCGACCCGCCTGAGACCCGACTACGGTCTCGAGGTCCAATCCGTTGACATCGATGAGACCTCGGGCCACCCGGTCACGGTGTCCATTCTCCCGACTCGCACCGGCGACGAGGCGGCCTCGCCCCAATCGACCGAGACAGCCGCCCCGACGACAGTCCGGGCGAAGTATGTCGTCGGCTGCGATGGTGCCCGCTCGGCTGTGCGTCGCAGCCTGGGCATCGAGATGACCGGCGATGCGCGGAACCATGCCTGGGGTGTCATGGACGTCTTCGCCGTCACGGACTTCCCGGACATCCGCCTCAAGTCGGCCATCCAGTCGGCGACCGGCGGCAGCGTTCTGCTCATCCCTCGCGAGGGCGGTTACATGGTCCGCCTCTACGTCGACCTCGGCGACCTCGACCCGGCCGACCCGGCAGCCCGCGGTCGGTTCACCTCGGATGAGATCATCGCCGCCGCACAGCGCATCTTCCACCCCTACACGCTTGAGATCAAAGACATCGCCTGGTGGTCGGTCTACGAGGTCGGCCAGCGCATCGCCGAACGCTTCGATGACGTCGTCGAGGCCGACCGCGGCACCCGGCATCCCCGCGTTTTCATCACCGGCGACGCCTGCCACACCCATAGTGCGAAGGCTGGACAGGGCATGAATGTGTCGATGCAGGACGCGTTCAACCTCGGCTGGAAACTCGCCTCGGTGCTGCGCGGACTCGGCCCGGAGGGCTTGCTCGACACCTATGCCGAGGAACGCCGCGCGATCGCCCAGGAGCTCATCGACTTCGACCTCACGTGGTCGGAGGCCATGGCGGCCAAACCGGCCGATCCGAACGCACCTGAGGCCGGGGGCATGAGTTCACAGGAACGGCAGGAGATCTTCACCGCGGGAGGACGATTCACCGCAGGCTTCGCCACGGACTACCCGCCGAACATGATCACCGGCACGGACGAGCACGAGCATCTGGCCACCGGATTCCCGGTCGGCGAGCGCTTCCATTCGGCACCGGTCATCCGCCTGGCTGACGCGAAACCGCTCGAACTCGGTCATGAGGCGAGCGCCGATGGTCGCTGGCGTCTCTACCTGTTCGCCGATTCCGCCGATCCGCAGTCCCCGGATTCACCTATTGCCGAACTCTGCCGCTTCCTCGCCGAGGAGCCGAACTCCCCGGTGCTCCGCCATACCCCGGCCGGAGGCGACCCGGATGCCGTCTTCGATGTGCGCGCCGTCTTCCAGCAGGGGCACCGTGATCTCGCGCTCGAGCGAATGCCTGACTTCCTGCTGCCAAGAAAGGGACGCCTGGGCCTGGTCGACTACGAGAAGATGTTCTGTGCAGACTTGAGAGCCGATACCGACATCTTCACCCGCCGCGGCATCGACCGCGACCGCGGCGCAATCGTCGTCGTCCGCCCCGACCAGTATGTCGCGAACGTGTTGCCAGTCGAAGCTCACGCACAGCTGACCGAGCTCTTCGCCGGAGTGATGAATCCTCAGAACTGATTATTCCGTCGCCGAGTTCGCCTTAAGCGCGGTTCAATGAGCCCCGAGCTTTCACTTTCTTGCCCTGCGAAATGTAGCAATACTCTTCTCTCGAGTCGTTATGCTACCAGTGCTACACTAGTGGCTAGGAGGCCACCATGACTGCACAAGCACACCAGCCGAAGAGCCCCGCCGATGGTGTCGACTTCGAAGGCCTGAGTCGACTCGACATCGAGAAGGCCATCAAGAACTACCGTCGCCATCAGAAGCTCCAGGTTGCAGAGCGGTCCGCGCTGCGCGAGCGCGTCGACCGTGCGTACGTTGAAGATGCCCACATCGTTTCGGAGGCCACACAGAAGCAGGCCGTCCGCAGCGCAAAGATCCGCATGCGTCTGCTTGAAGATGAAGGCGCAGAAACCTACGCAAGCCTCGCCGCTCTGCGCGGGCGGGAACAGTCCGCGGCACGCGCCTGGGTAGCTCGGCTGCGCAAGCAGAACCGCCTGTTCACCGTCGAAGCCCAAGGGCTTGTGTTGGTCCCGCGCGTTCAGCTGACGGAAGTAGGCAACCTGGACAAGGAAGTCAGCGAGATTCTCGTCAAGCCCCTCCTCGACGCTGGAGAGCACCCATGGGCTGTGTGGGCGTGGATCACACATACCACCGGCCTGCTGAGTGGCCGCGTTCCGGCCGAACTGGTCAAGGAGAAGCCGCAGGTGGTTCAGAAGGCCGTTGCTGTGCGGGTTGCCGACATCGAAGCGCGTGCCGGTACATGAGCGAAGAGTTTCCGCCGGAGGCGCTCGAGTGCCCTGAGCCCGATGAGTGCCCGGTGGCGATCGGTGCGCTGTCTGGTCTGGCGACGAACGGGCGGCTGCCCGTTGCCACTGTTGCGACAGGGCAGCCGTGGAGTCGGGTCTACCACTCTATGTATGGTCACATGGAGTTCAATCCCGGATACGGGAATGCCCGATTCTCTCCCTTCGACTCTGCGCTGGACGGAGCTCGGATTGCGTCGATCTACTTAGCGGCCAGCCCGGAGGCGGCGCTGCTGGAGACGGCTCTTCGGGACATTGACTATGAAAACGAACCTGAGGTGCAAGATGAAGACTTCCACGGCTACCTCCATGTCGAGCTTTTGTCTTCGGAATCTTTTCGGGTTGCTGATCTTCGCGACGAACAGCTCGGTGTACTTGGATTGGAGCGCACGGCCGTATCGTCAAACCTCAGCCAGCATTATCCGTGTACGCGAACCATCGCCAAGGCGGTCCACGCTTCGACGCAGGATCTCAGCGGGATCCTCTGGCACTCTCGACAGGCGGAGCTCAGCGGGCAGCCGCAGGAGGAAGTGCTGGTGCTCTTCGAAGAGCGGACAGCCGGCGGTCGGAAATCCTTCGAGCTCAACCCAGGAAGGAAATCGATCGGGGCTCTCTACGAGGGTGCTGGACGGGTCACACTCGATGAGCTGCTCGAGGAGCTTGGGGTTAATGTTGCAGGTCCGTGGGGCTAACAGCTGTCAGAGCGGCTGACGGTCTCGGATGCATAAACTGACCCGACGAAGATTGTCTTCAGGCTCGCCCTCGGGGAATCAACGCCCCGTTTCCCTCAACTGTGCGCGTCAGAGACGAAAGCCGATTACCTCCTCGGTGTGGATCTCGCGGTCAGCCCGCCGGAGGGTTGATGATACTTGTTAAAGAATGGTCACGCCGCCGCATGATCGGAATCAAGCAGTCGCCGACTCCCCAGTTCCAAACAGATCTCAACCTGAGTCAACGACCCCAGAACCCGCGCCGAAAGGAATATCGCCAACTATGAATACGATGAAGATCGCCGTCATCGGCGGAGGAATCGCTGGTGTCACCACCGCCTACGGACTCGCGCGCCGGGGTGCAGCCGTCACCCTGATCGACGATGCCGCATCGGGTCAGGCGACAGCTGCCAGCGCCGGGATCATCGCTCCCTGGGTATCTTCCTCCAGCGGCGCCTTCTATGAAGCGTACTCAGCTGGAGGCAACTACTATCCGGAGTTCCTCGCCGGGCTCCATGACCTGGGGATCCCCGAACTGGGATACAGGCGATCCGGCGCCCTGATGGTCTCGCGAGACGATGCAGAACTCGACGCCGTCGAAGACCGGATAGCCCAGCGCGTTGCTGAGTCCGGTTCCGTCGCAGGAACGCTGGAGCGCGTAGACAGCACACAGGTCAACGAACTGTTTCCGGCCCTGTCCCCCGAACTGAAGGGTTTGTACGTCTCCGGCGGCGGACGGGTCGACGGCCACGTTCTCAGAAATGCGACGTTGAGCGCCGCAGTCATTCTCGGGTCCGAGCACCGCGAGGACGCAGTGATCGCGATCGATCCTGTCGACGACACCGGATGGCGAGTGCAGACGATGCGCGGACCGTTCGACGTTGACTCTGTCGTCGTGGCAGCAGGGGCAAGAACGCCAGAGCTGCTGCTTCCCCTCAACGTGAGCTGCGCAGTGAGCCCGCAACGCGGACAGATCACCCATCTGAACCTTCGTGGAGTGAACACTTCACAATGGCCGACGGTCCACCCCTTCACACCCAACTACATGACCCCGTTCGATAATGGCAGGATCGCAGTCGGCGCAACCCGCGAGGATGGGAGCGGTTACGATCCCCGCGTCACCGCCGCAGGACAGATGCAGGTCCTCCAGGACGCGCTGAGCCTGGCGCCAGGGCTCGCCGATGCCACAGTCATCGAGACCCGAGTCGGCATCCGTCCCATGGGCGAGGACAACCTGCCGATCGCCGGAGAGGTGCCGGGCAGATCAGGCCTATGGACCATGACGGGCTACGGCGCGGGCGGGCTGACGCTCGGGCCGCTACTGGGCGATGCCGTCGCCCGCAGCATCCTCGGAGATCCCGCGCCGGAACTGACTGCATTTCCCACAGCCATGCCGATGTGACGGCGCCCTCTGATCGGCCGACGATGAGGAATGTGAGCGGAAGAAAACCGCCCCGCGCACCTGAGCCCGCGTCCGGTCAGTCGATCAGCCCCTGCCCGGCTGCCCAGATGCGGAATCCACCCGGTTTGAATGGTAAGTGATAGGTACCGGTAAGCAAGTCATCAGCAAGGCTTTCCACCATCGACACTGTGAGTTGCCCTTCGCGGATCGCTTCGCACAGCAATGCCAAGGTCCCCCGAGCACGCAGCTTCTCATCGTCTGCGATTTTCCGCGGAACCCTGTCGTCAACGATCATGGTGTACCCATAACATCTGCCCAAAGCCAGGACCCCGCACTCGCCACGGTTGCGGCCACCCGCAACGAGGCGCTTTTCATATCGCGCAAACTCGGCGAGGTATTGGATATCGTCGCCGTGGTCGACAGCGATCCAGTCGGCGTTGAGTACTTGTTCCAGACTGGCGTGACTGTGCCGCTGCTCCAACAGTTCAGCTTCGACGCTTTCCGGAATGACGACGTAGTTGTCTTGAGTCAGGTACTTGAGCACACCTAGCCACCCCGCGAGAGCGAAATGACGCAACGGCCCCGTGTCGAAGACGAATGTCTCCGACACGGGGGTCACGAGACGTAGTCCCAGATGGCGTCCGCGCTTCGCATCTCTGGTTGTGGCAGGTCATTCATGGTCAGCAGCCCCTGCAGGAGTTCCAGGCCGCGCTCCCGGCTGATGGAATCCTGTTGGATCAGTCGAAGAACCGCCTTCTGAAAGCTCCGTGGCTGGGAGGTTCCGTGCATCTCATCGCCAGGGTGCAGATCATACTCAATGAGATCCGCTCGTGTCGTGCGGACTACTCGAACGTCGCCGGCAGTCGGTACATCACCGATCTCCAGGTCGAGGAGCCGCCGCGACAGCGTAGCCATATCGACCTGATATTCGCTCGCGACGATGACAGCAGCGGTACGCAGGTCAGCCGACCCTTGCAGCTCTGTCCACCGAGATTCCAGCCCCTCAGCCGGCAGCAGCAGTCCACGCGCGAAACGGTCGAACAGTGACTCATTACGTGCACCGTCTCCGACACGCCAGTCAATGGTGTATTCGTCTGCGACGAGGAAATGCGCCAGTTCATGAGCCGCAGCGAGCCGACGTCGACCAACCTTGGACGACGAGTTGACGAGCGTCACTCCACCTTCTTGCAGGAGGACCGTCCCCGCATCCGCGGTGTCTGCGCCGAGTTCCCGAGTGAAGACCAAGAGCCCTATCCGTTCGAACAGGTTCGGCAGGCCCTTCGCAGGTTCGATCGCGTTCAGTCCCAGCTGATCTCGCGCACGCTCAGCCATAGCGTCGGCATCGTCGAAACATTCTGGAACAGTCCAATCCTGCGCCGACTTCCGGGGGATGAATGGAGCCAGCTCATGTACGAATTCGACTTCGGATGCGCAGTCGGAGAGCAGAGTGTCGATCTGGCTGTCTTCGGGATCCAAGCCCTGGGAGGAGCGATGCGAAACGACAGCGGGCAAGGGTTCTTCAAAGAATGAGGCCATCCGGACTTCGATGGCGCTCGCAATGTCCGCCAATTCCAGGGCCGACACCCGCCGTGTTCCGTTCTCGATCTTGTTGAGAACGGTCCGATCGACGCTGACCTTTCGAGCGACTTCTTCTTGGGTCTGGCCACGGAGCTTTCGCTCATCACGAATGCGCCGACCAAGCAGCTCAGACGTCACCTTCTTCATATGTGCGATTCTCGCACATTCTGATACTAGTGACTAGATCTGGTTGCCACCGCATTTATGCTTCTGACTGAGCTTTTAAGGCGGAAGCCCGAGTGTGCTGACCATACTATGGCGAGCAGATAGATGATGTAGTTGCGACTGCCGACGACGATGGCTTCTCATCTCCCCTCACCAAGGCGGCCCGGCCAGTCCCACCCCGGCTCTCATCCCTTGGACATCACAAACACCGTCACCGAGCTCCCCGCGAGGTCAATCCTCAGCTTACCGTCCCCGGTCCTGTCACTCGGCGAGGTCGAGGAGCTCGCACCAGCCGTCGAACTCGCCCCACCCGACGACGACCCACCAGCCCCGTCCCCACTAAAGGGCACCGAGTCAGGCAGCGGGTTCGCAGGCACCACCTGAGTCGCACTCTTCACATCATTCGACTCCCCATAAACCTGCGAGGCCGAGTCGACAGCAAACCCCGAAGGCATCGACAGCGTCACCGGATTCCCACCCACCGAAGCTGCGTCGTTCGCGTTGATCACCGTCGTCACCAGGGTGCGGCCGTCGTTCTTGACCACGGTGTAGGCGCTCATGTTCCCACCGCCCTCAACCGTGGTCTTAGTGAACTGTCCGCCGACACTGGGCACAAGCAGCCGCAGCCCGAGCATGTTCGGCCTCACCTGAAATGAGTTCGACCGGCCACCATGGTCGGCCGGATCGCAGACAAGCGACATCGGCGCTCCTCCGTTGCAGGCGCCGAGCATCGAATGCATGGCCATGCGTTCGACGCCCAGAGTGGCCGCGTACATCGTGTAGTCGGCCGCCCACAGCGCCGAGGCGTTCGTCAGTGAGGTATCGTTCGTGCCCGGGCAGCTCGTCGGCCCAGTCTCCTCTAACCACAGCGGCAATCCCGCGGCGTCGGCTTTGTCCTTGCCGATGCCGAGGTTCTTCTTCGCCGCCTCCTTCGCAAGCGGATCGATGAGGTTCGCCGCCTGCGGACCTCGGCCAGGAACCTGAGTCGAGTCGCATTCGTAGAGCTGGTACCAGTGCTGTGCGATCGCGGTCTTGTTCTTCACATCGGAGTCCGCGAAGGCCGTCATCCATGCCCCGTCGTAGACGTCGGGGCCGATGATCGGCGCCTCGGGCCGTTTCGCATGGATGGCCTTGGCATACGCTTCGAGCTGCTTGATGTATTTGTCCTTGTTCCAGCCTTCACCGCGAACCGCACCACCGGGAACGTCGTCGACGGTATAGCCGTTCGGTTCGTTGCCGATGCCCAGACCGACGAGGGAATCGCCGAGGATGTCGATCGCATGCGCGGCCATGTCTGCTCCGCGTTCCGGATCAAAGGTGCCCAGGGGGATGCCGATGGTGACAGTGGAACCGGTGGCATCGACGAGTTTCTTCAGCCTCTCGAGGTCACCGGGAGTGATGGTGACCTTTTCGCCGTGCTTCGGCTTCTCTCCCTTCGATGTCCAGAACGTCCTCCGGTCGAGGGCATTGCCGGCGAACCGCAGCGCCGGAGATCCGAGCGCTTTCAACTGCTCGTCGAGGTTGGACTTCGCCGGGTCGAGCCGAGGGTCGGCAAGGTCGGTGGCTTCGAAGGAGACCCCGATGTTGTCGGCCGTGAACCCCGTGCCGGTCTTGTCAGCGGTGACTGTGACATCGGCCGTCGATCCGGAGGCAACATCGACATTCGACTGCTCGAATTCGGTCGGAGTGGGGCTCGGGTCCGCGGACGGCGATGAGCCGTCCGAGTCGAACCACGAGCATCCGGACAAAACGAGGGCGAGCGCCAGCGCGCCGCCCTGAATACTCCGCCTGATGTCCACGGCAATAACTCTGCCCTGTTGTCCCGGATTCGCCAACTTCCGCAGTGGCAGTCTGTCCTTTTCTCAGGAGGCTCCGAGCGCTGCTCGCGCCACAGCCGCGGCAACCAGCGCGTGGGGAAGCGCCCGTGATCGTGCTTCCCCGGCCAGCATCGTGAGCACGTCGTATGTCGGACTCGTGACCGGCAACGGACCAAGACCGTCGTGGCCGCTGCGCCAGCCGAGGCCGAAGAGCGCCTCGGTGATGCGGTCCCGCCACTGCTCCGATGACTCAGAGCTGCCGACCACGGCCACCGCCGTCCACCCGGCGTCGTGGTCCCAACGTGATCGGCCGAGCGGAAGTTTCCCCGCCATGTGTTCGAGCAGTTCGGCCGGTCGGTCGGCCAGAGACTTCGCTGTGCGAGTCGGTGCAAGCCGCTTCTTGCGCACCGAGATCAGGCCCACAGCCTTCGCGGTGTCTCGCAGAATCGCGACCGGTGCCGTCTGGTCCTCACGGTTGGCCTTGCCGATCCACCAATCGGCGATCCCGGTCCGCCGTGCGATCTCCTCGACCACGGCAGGCTTGAGATACCCCGCGCCGGTGAGTTCCGTACCGTCGCCGATCACCTCGAGCAGGATCCGATACGCCTCGGTCGCCGAGGCGGCTTCTTCGGCCGTGACCTCGTCGAGGCTGCGCGCGGCCGGGTGGGCGAGCGCAGTCTGCAGACCGGTTCCGCCGCGAAGATGTTCCTGCTCGATGAGAGCAGTCAACTCTGCAGGAACACCTGTTGCCGGCCCGCCTCCCCCGGCGACCCCCGGAGCCGAACCGTCACCCGCCGAAATCTGACCCGGAGACCCCCGGCCGAACTCGACGCTGCCGAGCACGATGTTGAGCGCGTCGCGGTCGAACTCGTCAGGATCCCACCGAGCCGGCAGCCAGGCCTTCCCCTCGGCGGCGTCTTCGAAGATCTCCGGTCGCAGGTCGTCGCTGTAGCCGCTGCGCACCCACTCGGCCATTTCGTAGTATCCCCACATGCCGCCGCAGTCCTCGGGCGGTCCGGCAAGCCGACCGGTGATGCAGACAGGGTGCGTCGGCGGGTCGTCGAGGATCTTCTCGACCTTGAGCACATGGAGCCAGCTGTCACCGAAGTCGTATTCGTACCAGAGCCGGTCCCCCGCCTCGGCGAGGATCTGGTCCAGGCGAACATCGTCCTCAGTCACGCCTTCATCGCCTTCGGTGACGTCGAAGGCGCTGAGGAATGACGGTCCGCCGTAGTCGCTGGAGGTGCGGAACCTGTGCAGGTGGCTGTTGGTCCACGCAAACGCGATCTGAAGCACATGGTGCAGCCCGCCCACGGTCAGGTCCCCGGGAAGGTCGAGCCTGCGCCAGATCGGCGGCTTCGCATCTGTGAGGTCGACGCGCACCCGAAAGCCCCGTGCTGTCTGCGGTACCGGACCGACCGTCGGCTGCGGATTGCGGCCCGGGTCACTGAGATCGTCTTCGCTGAAACTGCCCGACATAAAGCTCGCCCGCAGCTGCTCGAGGAGCTGAGACAGGTTGTTGGAATCGAAATCGTTCGTCGGCATCGCGAGCCCCCTGGTCGGAATAGGTTCCGTGCCGACTCTATTCGAGCATCGGGCCGGTCGCCTATTCGCGTCGTTTCATTTCCATCCCCGCCGCGGCGGCCGCCCCGGACACATGGCATCGTAGGGATGGATATCACGCCGCCAGAAGAGAGGATCCACTGTGCCCGAGCGCCCCAGCAGTTCCTCTCTCACCCCCGTCCGTGGAGCCTTGGGCCTGTCGGTGGCGATGGGCATGGGCCGGTTCTTCTACACCCCGGCGCTGCCGCTCATGGTCGCAGCCCTCCATTGGAGCTCCGCCCCCGGCGCATGGATCGCGACCCTGAACTACGTCGGCTACTTCATCGGCACCCTCGTCATCGCCCAAGGCTGGGTCGAACCCAACCGATTCGTCTACCGCCTCAGCCTCATCGTCTCCACCGTGGGCCTGGCCGCGGTCGCCCTGACTCCGAACCTCATCTGGCAGGGCGGCATCCGCACGTTCGCCGGAATCGCCTCGGGGCTGATTTTCGTGTGCGTGACCCAACGCATTCCCGCGAACTCCCGCAGACCCCGCGACGGCGGCATCTCCTACGGCGGAGTCGGCTTCGGCATCCTCGTCTCCGGTGCCATCGTGCTGGCCGCCGGCAGCTTCGCCGACTGGCGGCAGCTGTGGCTCATCTGCGCGGCCGTGTCCGCGATCTTCTCGAGCATCGCCTGGACGTGGCCGATCCCGGCCCGAATCCCACCACACACCACCGCTGAGGCGGCCGCCCCGACCGAGTCAGACGATCCGACCGAGATCGGCCCCGACCACTTCCCCGCCGAGGCGGTCACCCCGTTCGAGACCAACCGCCGCCGAGCCATGGCCATCCTCTCCACCGGCTACTTCTTCCAAGGCGGCGGCTACATCATCATCGGCACCTACCTCGTCGTGCTCGCCGGCCCCGTCTTCGGCGCCACCGCAGCCGCCTCGACGTGGCTCATCGCCGGGATCGCGACGGCGGCTTCTCCCCTGACGTGGTCAGCAGTCGCCGCGCGCATCGGCACGGTGAAGGCGCTGACTCTCTGTTACTGCCTCCAGGTCTTCGGCGCTCTGCTCGCTGTCTTCGGCTCCACCCCGATCGTGCTGATCATCGCCGCGGCGCTCTTCGGCTTCACTTTCGTCGGGGTGGTCATGATGACGATCGGCGTCGGCACGCAGATGGGAGTCGCGAACGCCTCGGCGAAGCTGACGTCTTGGTACAGCATCGGTCAGATCGTCGGCCCGGCCATTGTGGCAGCGGCCTTGAGCGAGCGCATCGCCGCCGCCTTCATCGCCTCTGCCGTCGCTTTGGCCATCGCCATGGCACTGACCTTGGTCGGTGTCCTCGCCGGCAACGTCGACCGCTGAGAGGCTGACTCAGCGCACCGTCCACGATCGACAGATCTTTCGCGATCACCCTTGCCAAAGCGCTCGCCCAATAATAATATTTCCGTAATATTAAAACTGCTCAACGACGAGGAGATTGACACGTGTCATCACTGTTCCCAAACCTCTTCAGCCCGATCGATCTGGGCCCGCTTCGTCTGCGAAACCGGATCGTTTCATCCGGCCACGACACCATGCTGGCCGACGACGGTCTGATCGGCGCGGACCTCATCGCCTACCACGAACGCAGGGCGGCAGGCGGCGCCGGATTGATCGTTCTGCAGGTCTCGGGAGTTCACGAGACCGCCCGATACACGAGTCATGTCCTCATGGCAACGGATCCCGACGCCGCCGACGGGTACAGAGCCGTAGCGGATGCGGTTCACAAGCACGACTGTGGAATCGTCGCACAGCTGTTCCACCCCGGGCGCGAAGTCATGGACGGAGAGCAGGGGATGGCGCCTCAGGCGGTAGCGCCCAGCGACCGCCCGCAGGAACGATTCCATGTGGTTCCCCAGGAACTGTCGACGCAGGTCGTCGAAGAGATCGTGGATGGCTACGGTCAATCTGCCGCTCTCATCTGCCAAGCCGGTGTCGACGGGGTCGAGGTCGTCGCCAGCCACGGCTACTTGCCGATCCAGTTCATCAATCCTGCCGTCAATGACCGAACCGACAAGTACGGAGGATCACCGGAGAACCGACTGCGGTTCCTCCTTGACGCAATTGCCAGCGCACGTCGCGGCGCCGGCGAGCACAAGGTCGTCGGTGTCCGCATCTCAGGGGACGAACTCACCAGCAATGGTCTGGTCGATTCTGAAGTGCTCGAGGTCATCAACGCAATCGAAGACCAAGGAATGGTCGACTACATCTCCGTCACGGGTGGAGATTCCTCCACCCTGCAGGGAGCCCAGCACATCGTTCCGTCGATGCAGTACGAGCCGGCGTACCTCGGCCAGCTGTCGGAGCAGATCAAGAAGTTCACGGACCGACCTGTGATGGTGGCTGGCCGAATCAATCAGCCGCACGAGGCGGAGAAGGCCATCGTCGACGGTCAGACAGACCTGTGCATCATGACCCGGGCAATGATCTGCGATCCGGAGATTGCCGGCAAGGCTGAACGAGATGCAGTGGAGGAAATTCGGGCATGCATCGGCTGCAACCAAGCCTGCATCGGTCACTTCCAGCAGGGGGTCGGCATCAGCTGCATTCAGTATCCCGAATCCGGCAGAGAGCTGACGTTCCTCCCCCGACCGACAGTACGAGAAGCATCACGACTGTTGGTCGTCGGCGGTGGACCTGCCGGACTGAAGGCCGCGGCAGTTGCCGCTGAGGCCGGCGCGCACGTCACACTGCTGGAGAGAGAAAAGGCTCTCGGCGGCCAGGTTCTCCTCGCCGAGAAGTTGCCGCACCGCTCCGAATTCGGCGGGGCAGCAACGAACCTGACCGCCGAAGCGAAACGGGCCGGTGTTGAGATCCGAACCGGCACAGAGTTCTCCTCCTCGCATCTCGACGAGCTGCGGCCCGATCAGGTGATTTTTGCCACCGGTGCGGCAGATCGCGACCCGGACTATGAGGTCGTCGACTCTCCCCTGATTCTGACTTCCCGACAGTACCTGACCGACATGCCAGACCTTCCACAGGGAGGTGTTCTCATCGCGGATTGGAGAGGTGACTGGGCAGGGTTGGGCCTGGCAATCATGCTTGCACGCAAGAGGCAGGTCACGCTGGCCACGGCAGCCAACTTCGCCGGCGCCGGGATTCAGCAGTACACCAGAACGGCGCTCATGCCCGAGCTCATTCGAGCGAAAGTCAATTTTATCAATGATGCACGGTTGGCGGGGGTAGACGAAGACACCGTCTATCTGCAGTCAACACTGTGCGATGAGGTCATTGAAGTCGAGGGTGTTGCCACGACCATCGTCAATCATGCCTCCCGTGCTGTGGTGCCCGAAGCCGACTTGAACGGGATTCCCTATGTTCGGATCGGCGACTGCAAGGCACCTCGTACCGTTGAAGAGGCCGTCTACGAGGGACTTACGGCCGCGAACGAGTTTATTCTCAACACCGGTCGCCGAGCATCGGTCGGCGCCTGATGAGCACCAAGCCGGGCCGCCCGTCCCTGTCACAGGACGAAATCGACGACCGCAAAGGCGCCGTGATCACAGCGACGCTCAGCCTGATCAGTGAGCGAGGCACAAGTGGGATCCGCCTCAAAGATGTCGCACGGGAGGCAGGCATCTCGGTCGGGACGATTCAGCACTATTTCGATTCCCGCGAGGATCTCATCATCAGCGCGTACCAGCAGCATTCGAAGAACGTCATCGCTCTGATCCGACAGTCGTTCAGCGACACAGCCGATCCCTGGACCAGCCTGGCCCAAACGATCCACGATTTCCTTCATCTCGCAGACTTCTCAACTCGAACTCGTCTGTGGATCGAGTTCGTGGCCGCAGCGACGAGGAATGACGAGCTTCGCTTCCTGCTCGACGAAGTGTTTCTTGCCTGGAAACAGGTCATTCGGCGCATCGTCGAAGCTGGAACAGCCGACGGAAGCTTTGCACCACAGGTGGATGCGGAAGTCGCAGTTGACGCTCTCCTGGCCCAGCTCGACGGCTTTGAAATCGCGCACGCAACGGGTGCCACCGGCACGAACGTTGAACGAATCGAGTCAGTGCTCAACCAAACGGCCCAGGTTCTTCTGGGCGCGTCCAGCTTTCCAACGTTGGAACCTGCGGATACCTCGTCCGCACTTCAGGCGCCAATCGCCCCAACTTTCGACCGATTGATCCAAGGAAGGAACATCTGATGTGGGGATCTATAGCAGTTGCGATCGTGTACGCCGTTGTGCCGATCTGCTGTGTGCTCATCGGTTTCGGTCTCATTCGCAGAGACTACGGAACCGATCGACCAACAGATACGAACAATCTGCAGGCCCGTTCGAGCGATGAGGGAGGATTCTGAGGTGTTCGCTGTTGCCATCTTCGGAAGTTTCCTCTTATACCTAGTGATAGGCGCGGTTGTCGGCCGCAGAGTGAAAGACAAGTCCGACTATTATGTGGCCGGCCGAGCTGCTCCTACCTTCTTGGTTGCAGGAACCTTGGTCGCTTCGTTCCTATCCACCGTTTCGTTTATGGGAGAACTGGGGTTCTCTTACGACGGATACCCCGTCGTCATGCTGCTGCTGACGGCATTCAATATCTCCGGCTATGTCCTCGGCGTCATGCTCTTCGGCCGATACCTGCGGCGCTCCTCGGCGCTGACAGTGCCTGAGTACTTCGGGAAGCGCTTCAACTCCCCCGGCCTCCAGGCGTTGGCCGGCGTGATGGTCGTCGTCGGCATCGGCCTCTACCTCGTCGCCGTGACTCAGGGTCTGGTCCTGGTCGTCGGGCAGCTCGTCGACATTCCGAGTTGGGCGATCCTGTTGATCGTCTGGGCCTCGTACACGATCTTCACCTTCCTGTCCGGGTCCCAGGGCGTGCTGGTCAATGACACCATCATGTTCGTCGTCTTTTCCGTTGCGGCGATTCTGGGGATGGGCTGGATCATCGGTGCTTCCGGAGGGCCGGTCACGGCAATGCAGAAGATGGCCGCGCTGACGAGCAAGCCAGACGGCATCTCATGGCACGGGCTGACTGGACCGGACAACTATATCGGCACCCCGACACAAGCTGTCATCTATGCGGTGACGTTCGGCATCGTCTGGTGCACTGTTGTCGCCGTGAGTCCGTGGCAGTCGAGCCGCTTCCTCATGGCCAAGAACGAACACGTCGCCATTCGCTCGGCACTGTTCGCTACCGCAGCGCTTGCTGTCACCTATCTCTTCCTCACCTTCGGCGGATTCTCCATCAATCTGTTCGACGACGGAATCGACCCGAGCGAGATTGCCTTCATCTGGGCTGGGCAGAACGTCCTGCCGTCGCTGTTGGGTGTCATTGCCGTTACGGGCATTGTGGCCGCTGGGCTCTCGTCTGCGGCATCGTTCTTGTCACTCATCGGCTTCTCGGCGGCCAACGATGTCATGCCGTATCTCACTGGTCGACGGGTTCGGACGCCGGAATTCGCCGCGTCGACTGGGGGCTCGCAGCGGAGCACGGTCCCGGCAGCTTCATCAGGGGCGAACACTGGGATCGCGACTGCCCTGGGCGAGCCAGCCGATGAAACAGGTGGCGACTCGGCAGACGATGATCGACGCGGGCTGCAGATTGCGCGGTGGACGATGGTCGTGGCCGGGTTGGTGGTTCTCGTGGTCACGTGGGCAGCACCTCCGGCGGTGTTGACGATCGGCTACTTCGCGGCGACTCTGTTCGCCGCTTCGTGGGGGCCCATCGCCTTCTGGAGTGTGCGGTCGACGAAGCTGTCTGCTCGCGCGGCAGCCGTGGGCATGATCGCAGGATTTGTCGTGGTCGCAATCTTCGAGTCTCTGTCCGAGTTCGCCGGCTTGGAGCTGCCAGATCTGCTCAATCCCACAATCCTGGGATTTGTGGCCTCCATCGGCGGCACATTCCTGGGCAACATCGGCACCCAGCCATCGAAGCTGGGCAATCAGTTCAGGGAAAAACTGATGGAAGTACCGGCAGAGGACCGAGACCCGAAGAGATATCGACGGACTCGGGCGTGGGTGATCGGAACTGTAGTAGTCCTCTTCTTGTGCGGCCTCGCCATGTTGTTGCTCTACGCAATCCCGTACGCTTCAACTCTGGCCTGATGAGCCTCCCAATCCGCCACTGACAATGGAGGAATCCAAAGCGGGCCGCAGGTGCACATTCCAGCACCGGCGGCCCGTGTGGCTTTGAGGACAGCGCTGAGCAATCCCGTACACGCCACCACCGAGGTGGCACACGTGGGGTTACCCTTCCCTGTGGAGTGACCCGCAAGCCAATCGCCGAGGATACCGAGCGCAATCGCGACGATGTCGGCTCCTCGTGCCGGATCGGAGGTGCCCGGGGATCGAGGGCCACAACCGAGCCAGTGACGTCAATGAGCATTTTCAACCGTTGGAGATCCTCGGGTCCGACCGTCATCTTCTCCACACGATGGGACCGCTCCTCCAGGCCCAGGCAGAACCCGACAGGTCGGTCGCTTCGCCGCGACTGGCGGGGCAGCCGATCAGAAGGCTATGCGCAAGTCGGGCTCAGCAGTGAGAATCTCTCCATCGAAGTGCTCGCCTGCATCGCAAGCAGACGCTGCACGGTCAGTTCCTGGCCAGGACTGAGTGAAACAACCGCTTGGCACCGGCTCTGTGAGCCCACGACACCGGCTTGGCGTCCACAGTGCTCGTCAGAGTATCGAGACTGATCGCCTCTCTCACACCGCTATGATCTCGTACACGACCCGCCTGTGAGAGGAGAAGGTATCGCTCACGGTGTTTACGCTGTAATCTTCTCGGCGAGTGTTGTTTATGGTCGGCAGACTTGGTGGGTGAAACGGCACGTGGAATTACATCCGCCGGCAGACCAAGAGAACGGCAACGCTCCGACGTCGGCTGCGCTCAGCCTCGGCGTTGATCAGATTCCGCACCGGCTATCGATCCGGTGGTGCCACGCTCACAGCGAAACCGATAAGGAAGAGAAATTATGGCTATTGTCCTATGGATCCTCGCAGCGCTGCTCGTCGTCTCGGGCGTCTTCGCGATCTTGCGTAAGCAGATTCTTTGGGGCGTCGTCCTCATCGTCGTCGGCTGCCTCGTGGGGCCAGGAGGGGTGAGCATCTTCGCCTGATCTGCTCGCACCGTCACGTGAGGCGTCTCTCTCCGGAGGGGCGCCTCACGTGCAGGTGGAGAACGAGTCAGGACCAGAGCGCCACCGCCCCGTAAGCGCCCCGATCTTCGGGACCGGAAAGCACCGTCGCTTCACGTCAGTTGACGCAAGTAGCTGCTGAAGCCCCCGCGCGTGCGACCGGCCAGACGAGCAGACGTGAGCACTCTGCACTCGTCGGTTCTGCGAATGCGGCCGCCCTCCCGCAGCACCGCATCGACGATTGCTTCGTCCTCACCACATTCCAGCGGAGGCACGCCTCCCATGGCTTCGAGCGCGCTGGCGCGCAGCCCCATGTTCGCTCCGAATATGTACGGGTGATTCTCGAGCAGTTCGTGGTTGGCATGCCAAGTTGCGACCAGGTCGGCCGTTGCTGTCTCAGGGCGTGGGGCCACAGTGCCCACCAGGCAATCGACGCCGCTCGCGGCGAGTTCGAGATGTGTGGTGATCCAATGTTCGGGCACTCTGCTGTCGGCGTCTGTGAATGCGACCCACGCCGAGTCGGAGTCTTCCCCTGTTGTAAATTCCTCGATTCGCATGAAGTGCCTCCATCCGAAGTCGCGGGCTCGACCCACGGACTGAAAAGAGGTCGCGAGGACGAAGACGTCGCGATGTCGGGCGGCAAAATCCTCGACGATGCCCTCCGTGGCATCGGTGCAGGCATCTGCCACGACAAGTACTCGAAACCGACAGTCGATGCCTCTGTCGACAGCGCATGAGCGCGATCGCTGCACCGACTCGAGGCACCCGAGGATGTCTTCCTCCTCATTATGAGCCGGGATGATCACACCCAAACGCGTGATCATGCGTGCCCCTCGGCCGCGGATGGGCGGAAATCCTTGTCGATCGTGATGATGTCCAGACGATAATCCCCTTCATACCGGTGTTCGATCCGATGACGAGGCCAGGCGCCTAAGCAGATGCGATGCACTTCATCGGCATCCAGTGGCCAATCGTCGATCTCTCCCCTCCAATGGCAGAGCACGAGGACGAAACGAACCGTTGTCGAGCCATCGATCTTCTCCAAGGTGTCGAAGAGCTGGGAACGACTGAGGTAGAAGCCGGTCTCCGACAGCACGACGCAGTCGAAAGTGCCCTGGGGCCACTCGAAGGGAATGGTGGCATGGACGAAGTTGATTGCCGATGAAGGCGCAGCTCCTCGGCGTCTGGCGATTCGCAGAGCCTGCGAACTCGCATCGACTGCCGTCACCTGCGCCCCGACACCGGCGAGATCATGAGTCAAAGCGCCTACCGAGCAGCCGATCTCAAGGATATGAGCGTACGGAACCGCAGGCAGATGGGTGAGGAGATTCCGGCGTTTGGCGATCTCATATTCGGAACTCCACACCTGCCAGGGGTCACACCGTTGAACGTGGACTTCGTCGAAGACCGCAGAGGCCGCACTGGCGTCGTGGAGCGTCTGTGAGCTGCCGCCGCCGCAGGAAACCGGAGTCGCGGCGGCGCGGAAGTCCGAGACCGCGAAGGTGTCTCCGCCACGACGGAAATGGTCGAGATGAGCGGGGCCGACGATTGCTTCGTCTCCGGGCTGATCGGATAGCGCTGAGACCTGCGAGGGATAGCAATCGAACACTGCCTGCCTGTCGAAGTTCGCTGGATCGGGCAGAAACGACCAGCTGCGCCACGCCTCGTCGGCGGGGTCTGCCCAATGCCAGTACCAGATCGGGTACTCGAGCACCGTCGTGTGGCGGTCACGCCCCAGCTGCAGGGCTGCTGCTCCGATCGCCTCATGATCGCCATGTCCGTCCCGGCTGTAGGGTGAGACGAGCACGACGTGCCCCTGGTGCTGGTCCACTTCGACCGCGATCTCGTCGACGATCCTCTGGCTGAATGCGTCCAGCTGCCCATCAGGCAACCCCACGAAACGGCGGGACAGACGCTCGTGATCAAACAGATCCAGTGCCGCATCGAACTCGCGCAGACGCATCTCTCTGAGTTCCTTCGTCGAGTGGGTGGGAGACGCCGGATGGGATCGTTCCCCTGCGGTGAAGAGCAGGACGACGACTCGATGAGCGGACCGGCGCAGGCGGGCCAGCAGGCCGGCGGCTCCAAGGGCCTCATCGTCCGGATGTGCGGCAAGGATGATGAACGTGGCCCCGGCAGGCATGGCCTCGACCCCGAGCGCGGGAAGATCCTGCACACCGGCTTCCCTCCAACAGGCTTCGGGCGTGCCGGTGTCACGATGGTCAAAACCCATTGTGGTCGACCTTCGTGCGAAGTTCCGTGCCGAGAGCGGCTTCATCGCGTGGACCGTGGTGCTGACTGATGTAGACGGTGAGGTCAGCGTCGGCTTTGGCGAAGCCGACATCGCCTGTCAGCGCCGCCGGTCCCGCGATTTCGCGACTCAGGTGCTGGATCCGGCGAACTCCTGAGTAGACGATATTGCGCACTGTCAGGGCCACGGTCCAGGCACGTGCACGGGAGTACTCGTCACTCCCGTCGGCTGCGGCCGCTGCCTGCGCGAAGACGCTGCGAATCGAGAAGATCTCAGCCTCGAGCTGACCGATCAGCATCTCACCGACTGTGGATGGGTTGGAGCGCTTGCTGTGCCGTCGCACGGCATTTCTTGCCAGTCCCACGGCGGCGCCGAACCAACATGCTGCCACTCGGATGCCTCCCCAAGCGAATGCAGTTCGATCCAGGTACCAGTTCGGCGGACCGAGGACGGTGACGGGCGTTTTCGTGAATGCGACACTTCCGCTCGGGATCTCCTGCAGACCCATGCTCGGCCAGGCAGTCGGCTGGACCTGCGCTCGGGGGTCCCTGAGGTCCACGGCACAGGCGTACGATCCCCCGTCGCTGCCGGCGATGACGATGGCGTGCGAGAGTTCGGCGGCCAAGGAACACCAGGCTTTTTCTCCATCGATCACGGTCTGTTCGCCTTCTGCGCCCACGGTGAGGACGTGGGCTGGAGACTCGGCGGCGTAGACGCCCCAGGTCGAGCCATCGGGTGCGTCGTGTCCGGCTTCGGCAAGGATGCCCAGCGCATCCACATGGGGTTCGAGCATCCGAGCGACAGCGACATCGATGGCCGCCACCTCGAGCAGCGGCTCCCACTGCCGCATGTGAGACGTCGTCCCGGTGAGTCCGAGAAATCGACTCAGGGCGCGAACCTTGTCAGCGGTCTGCGCATTGCTGGTGACCAGCTTTCGCAGATCATCCTGGCAGGCGGGTTCGTCGCGCCAGGAGCCCAGAGGCGCTGAAATCATCCCAGTGACGTCTAACCGATGCTGTGTGTTCATGTCATATCTTTCTGAAATCGCTGGGCAGGTCCTTATCAGCCATCAGGAGTTCTGGCTGACATCATCGGTGTCCGGGTGGTTGTCGGTGTAGACCCGTTGGCGCATGCGCTGTCCGTGAGTCAGTCGTTTCACATCTAAGTCGGAGTCGAAGCTTGCGCCGATACCGCCGGCGACGACGCCCATCGCTGCGCTGAGCCAGGCGATGTCAAGATAGTTGGCGACCGTCGCCTTCTGCTGAATCTGGGCCGTCATGAATTCGGGGTCGATGACTATGAGACCGCCCAGCAGAATGAGGCCGACCAGTCCCGCGTAGAGCGCGAGCACGGTGATCAGCAGGGTCAGGACGGTCGAGAGGTTGTAGTACATCACCACTGTTGCCAGGCTGTCTCTGCGCGGTTCGTCCCAGAGTTTGTGGTTGATGATCAGCCAGGTGACCATGACCAGGATGGCGGCCGCGCCGATTGACAGCAGCCGCGTGGTGGACAGATAGGTCGACATCTGCCAGATGGAACTGTAGAAGATGCCGAAAGCTCCTGTGGCCGATGCCGCGGCGAGGGCGCCTGAAAGCTTCGGGACAGTGCGCCACGGGTCGTTGGCCATCGTCATTCCCAGCACCAGACGTGGGCCTCCTGTGATGGTGTGGGCATGCAGCGACTGGTGCTGGGCGTCTTCGTTGTCGGACCAGTCGGACCAGCGGAGCAGAAACCGACGGGTCGTATCTTCGGGATCCCACGGCACCAATTTGTTGACCGAGCTCATCAGCACTTTGATGATGCGGCGCTTGGTCGACCATGCGCCCAGAGTGGGACAGGACACGATCGCCAGATTGCTGTCGGAATGCACCTCGGCGATCAACGGGTCGCCCTGAGTATGGCGGGGGATCTCGGTGAGTATCAGGACGATGTTCACGTCCGGGTAGTCGGCCCGAAGGTCTTCGACAGCGCTGAGGTCGAGTTCGCTTTCCGGTGTCAATCGGATGGTGTCAGTCGCCGTGTGCAAGGTCGTCGTGACCCCATACGCGTCTTGCAGAAGCCTTTCGAGACGTTGATGGATAGCAGCCGCCCGGCGGCTGGGCAGGCCCGGGTCGGCCACGAGAAGGACCTGGAGGGCCTCTGAAGAGGTGTCGAGCATATTGATCCTTCTCAGCTGGGTGAGCTGTTTGAGGTTGCAGCTAATTGGTTGGTGAGAGGCGGATGCGTTCGATGAGTTCGTCGAGAGCATCGTCGAACTGGCGTTGGCGATGATCTTCGCTGAGCAGGTCACTCAGCGCGTTCACGGTGGGATACTCCGATAAGTCGGAGTCGTCACCCGCCTTCTCGTGATCATCTCCGCCGGTGAGGTCGAAATTCGTGGAATGAACTTGCAGCAGCAGATCCCCGATGAGGAAGCTGGTGAACGATTTGTAAGCGCCGACCGCGGCCGCATCAGAGAACTCGAATCCCTGCAGAGTGGAGAGGAACTCTTCGACCCAGCGCAGGCTGCGCAGTGGAGGGCGCAGCCACGGGGCTTGGGACGGTTGCGTGGCGATCAGAGGAAAGATCCCGGGATGATCGCGCGCCAGTTCCTTCGTCGTATTGGCCACCCTCTGGAGATAGTCCTCCCACGACGACGGTGTCTGCCTCATCAGCCGGTTGTCGAACAGACTGTCGATGAGAGCTTCGACCATCGCTTCGAGAAGATCTTCGCGTCCGGAGACATGCCGATACAAGGCCATGGCTTCGACCCCCAGGGACTGCCCGAGTCGTCGCATGGTCAGCGCATCGAGTCCGTGTGCGTCGACGAAGGTGATCGCCGCTCGCACGATGTCGTTTCTGGTCAGACGATTCTGGGCCATGGGATCCTCCCTGCCCGAGTTGACAAATGTTGAACCTGCTCGCTCACCTCAGATGTCACACAGCCCAAGACCTCCTTTCACCCCTGAGGCGCGATTAGCGCGTAAACACTTTTACGCTATGCCGTCCAGGCTACATCGGGTCCGCGGCGACGAGAACCCCCTGCAAAATTCGCCGTAGGCTCTTCGCACAGACCCAAAGTGTCTGTTAGCGTGATTACGTCGTAAACATGAAAGGAGTCGACATGAAACCCGCAGTCAAAGAATTCCAGGACGATACCGCACTGATGGATGAAGTGAAGCGCCAGGCGGCAGCGGGCATCGCCAAGGATGACCTCTTCGTCATCTCCCATGACGATGACCGCACCGACCGCGTCGCAGGCAGCGTCAACGCCAACGAACCCGACGATCTCAGCAATCTCGTGGGCACCCGGTACGACAAGAAGGGCGACGAGCTGCGTGCGATCTTCGAGGAGTTCGGCTTCACGTCGAACGAGTCCGACGACCTCGAAGAGAAGCTCGACCACGGCAAGATCCTGCTGCTGATCAACAGCTGAGGCACAGGTAGCCGGACACTTCTCACACAGAATCTCCCATCGCATCGGATCCCGCCTGCTTGCGCGAGACCGGTCATGCACGCGAAAGGAAGAAAGATGAACGATAGCTCCCCCGAAGTCGACAAGCTCAAGGGCTCCGCGAAATCTGCCGCAGGCAAGGCCAGCGGTGACAAAGGACTGGAGGCCGAAGGCAAGACCGACAAGATCCAGGCCGAGGGCAGACAAGCCGCAGAAGAGATCAGGGACACGGCTCGTGAAGCCGCCGAATCTCTGAGGAACGGTCCGAAGCACTGACGTTGCCCGGAGGAAGGGCGAGGACCAGGTTCTCGCCCTTCCGCTGCCCCGGCAGGAGAAGAACTCAACGAGTCTCAGCGGCAGATGAGTCAGAAGAGCGAGAAGAACATGGCAGAGACCAACCCTGAACATTCGTTCATCGTCCTGGCGAACCGCTTACCCGTCGACCGGTGCGAAGACACCTGGCAGGCCGCGCCGGGAGGCCTCGTCTCCGCACTGGCGCCGATGGTCAGAGCCGAACGTGGGGCGTGGCTCGGCTGGACTGGAGGCTTCGACGAAACGATCCCACCATTCGAATTCGACCAGATGTCACTCGTTCCTGTCCCTTTGACTGAGGCTGAACATCGAGCCTACTACGAGGGCTTCTCCAATGGCGTGCTGTGGCCGCTCTACCACGACCTCATCGTCACTCCTCAGTACCATCGCACGTGGTGGCGCGCATACGAGGCGATCAATTCCCGGTTTGCGCAGGCGGCCGTCCGATCGGCCGCCTTTGGAGCCACCATCTGGGTCCACGACTATCATCTGCAACTGGTTCCGCACATGATCAGGCTGCTCCGCCCCGACGTGCGGATCGGCTTCTTCAACCACATTCCCTTTCCCCCCGTCGAGCTGTTCGGGCAGCTGCCCTGGCGCAGAGAAGTCGTCGAAGGTCTGCTCGGAGCCGACGTCATCGGCTTCCAGCGCAACTCGGACGCGGAGAACTTCCGGGCGGCGGTGCGTAAATTTGCCGTCGATGCCGATGCCCCGCCTCCCCTGATCG